>CAVTOU010000001.1:0-193150 GCA_963736345.1 uncultured Pseudomonadota bacterium
GCCGCGTTCGCGCCGTGCGGCGCCCCCGCCGCCGGTCAGGGCGCCAGCCGGGGCCCGCTGGCCCCGGCGGGCGCCCCGGGGGCCGGAACGATACGGGAGGCTTCCTCGCCGCCGCGCCCACGCGCACCGCTCCGGATGCGATGCGGGGCGTGCCGGTCGGAGGCCGACCAGCATGCCGGCGGTGACGACGGCGACGCCGGCCAGCGAGGCCGGGGTCGGGATCTCGGAGAGAAGGGGGATCGCGGCCAGGGTGGTGACGCAGGGGACCGCGGCAGCGAAGAGCGCGGTCTCCGCCGCGCCGAGCGTGGCCACGGCGCGGGTGTAGACGAAGATCGACACGGCCCCGATCAGGGCGCCCTGCACCAGGGCCTGCAGCAGCAGCTCCCGGGCGCCGGCCAGCAGGAGCGCCTTGCCCGGAAGCAGCGCATAGATGGGAAGGAAGCCGCACATGGAGAGCACCGCGACGGTCGCGGCGCGCTCGGCCGGGGGGAGGCCCGAGCGACGAGACAGCACGCCGTACACCGACCACCAGATGGACGCCAGCAGCAGGAAGCCGTCGCCAAGGAGCTGGCGTGGGCTGGCCACGGCCAGGCTGTCGTAGGCCATGAGCGCGATGCCCGCCCCGATGATCACGATCCCGGCGGTCCGTTGCGATGGGCCCGAGCGCCGGTCCACCGCGCGCACGACGAGGGAGGTGGAGAGCGGCAGCGTGCCGTGCAGCAGGACGGCGCCGTGGGCCGCCGGGGCGAGCCGGAACCCGGCGTAGGCGAGGAGGGCGAAGCCGAGTCCCCCGAAGAATGCCAGGGCCGCGGCCGCCCGCCACTGGATGCGACGCACCCCATGCCGGAGCAGGACCGGCAGGAGCAGCAGCCCACCGATCCCGAAGCGCAGGGCGGCGAGATCGGGCAGGGTCAGCGAGGACGAGAAGCCCAGGCGGGAGGCCAGCGTGAAGCTGGAGAACAGGAGCACCGAGAAAAGGGCACACGAGGTGCCCGCGAGTCGTTCCCTGGTCATGGCGGCTCTTCCTGCTGGCGGCTAGCCGCCCTGCGCGCGGCCGCGCTCCAGGCACTCGGCCAGGGAGGCCTTGGCGCGGTGGAGCAGGACGGCGACGTGGTTCGAGGTGAGCCCGAGCGCGCTGGCGACGTCATGGGCGGTGAGCTCCTCGAGGGCCCGGAGCCTGACCACGTGGCGCTGGATCTCCGCCAGCTGGTTCACGCACCCGAGCAGCGCGACGTGCTCCTCGGCGGCGGCGAGCAGCTCGTCGACGGCGGGATCGTCCGCGGCGACCTCGCCCGCATCGTCCAGGGCAGCGTGCGGCTGCGCGCGGTGGCGGCGCCGGCGCATGTTGCGGGCCGAGTTGCGCACCAGCACCGCCATGAGCCGCGCAGCGCCCTCGTCGTCCAGCGAGAGCTCGCGACCCTGGGGCAGCGAGAGCAACGTCACGAACGCCTCCTGCACGGCGTCGATGGCGTCGCCCCGCGTCAGCCCCTCCCGGACCGCCGCGAAGGCCAGGGGCCGCGCGTGCGTGCGTGCCAGGGTGGAGACCCAGCCGGTGAAGTTGGTGGTCACGCGTCGATCCCCGGTCCGCTCAGGAGTGCGACCTCAGGTAGTGGACGAAGCCCAGGACGTCCTGCCACACCAACCTCCCGATCGCCCCCGAGCTGTAGACGGCGGTCAACACCCTGCCCTCGGGACCGAGCACGAACCCGGCGGACTGCAGGTACGGCTCCTTGTCCATGGGGTGTGGATCGTAGTAGACGCCCAGCGCCTCGGCCACGCCGTGGACGGAGGCGCCGAAGGCCACCAGAAACTCGAGCCCGTGCTCGGCGACCATGGCCGCCGCCTTCTCGCGGGGGTCGGCCGAGAGGCTGATCACGCCGATCCCCGCCTGGGCGAGCCTGGAGAGCCCCGCCTGGAACCCCGTGAGCTGCGCGACACAGTAGGGACACCAGCTCCCGCGGTTCACCAGGACGGCGCTGTACGGCCCGGCGAGATCGGTGGGCAGGGCCAGGTGCCTGCCGTCGGTGAGGGTGAGCTCGAGCGGCGGGAAGGGGTCGCCGCCGTCGAGGAGCCGCGCATCGGGTCTGCGTGCCATTGGATTGATCGCCTCCGGCAGGGCAGGTCTCGAGCCGAACCGGAATTACCGGGGAGCCCAGGTGGGCCGTGGGTCCTCCCCCGAGAGGCAGTCGATCGCGGACCACAACCTCAGCCGAACCGCACCGGCACGCGCCGGCCCGTGCGCGCCGACTCGAGCGCGGCCAGCGCCGTGGCCAGCGCGCGAAGGCCGTCCTCGCCCGTGCAGCCGGGTTGGCCCTCGCCGCGCACGGCCGCGGCGAAGGCGCGGACGGTGCGGACGTACATGTTCTCCGGCTCGTACCCCACGACCTCCTCGCCCCGCGCCGTGCGGAGGACGATCTCGCCGATTGGCCGCTGGGTCATGACGTCGCGGCCGTAGATCGAGCCGGCGCTCCCGTGCACCTCGATGGCGGTGCGGGCGAAGGGAACGGTGAAGGCGTCGTGCGTCTGCGCCACCACGCCACCCTCGAAGCGGATGGCGGTCATGGCGCCGTCCTCGATCTCGCCGGAGGCCATCCCCGCCTGCTGGGTCAGCGCCACCACCTCGACCGGCTCGACCCCGAGGATGTGGCGCAGGGTGTCGGCGTCGTGGACGGTCAGGTCGAGGATGGCACCCGGCCCGGTCTTCGGATCGCGGAGCCGCCAGCCCTGGAGGTGGGCCGGGAGAAGGCCGGCGTGGAAGACCTTGGCGTAGCGCACGTCCCCGATCGCGCCACCGGCCACCAGCTCCCGGATCTTGCGGTGGGTCGCGGCCTGGCGCAGGTGGTGGTTCGTGCCCAGCACCACCCCGGCGGCGGCGCAGGCATCGATCATCTCCCGCGCCTCCCGCACGGTCAGGGCCAGCGGCTTCTCGCAGAGCACGTGCTTGCCGGCGCGCGCGGCGGCGATGACCTGCGGGTGGTGCAGCTCGTTGGTGGTGCTGACGTAGACCGCGCCGACGCCCGGGTCGGCGAGCAGCGCCGCCAGGCTGCCGTGCGCCGTGGGGATCCGGTGATCGGCCGCGTAGCGCGCGCCCCGGGCCGGGTCGGTGCTGAAGGCGCCCACCACCTCGTTGCCCGGCACCGCCCGGATCGCGTCGATGACCCACTCGTGCGCGATGGCGCTCGCGCCCACCAGCCCCCATCCCAGCGCGCTCATGCTCCCGCCTTTCCCGGCCGGCGCCCGGCTACCACGGCTCCAGCCCCATCTGGCGGCGCCCCAGCTGCGTCAGATCCGCCTCGGTGGCCCGCCCCTCGAAGTCCACCTCGTAGTCCTCGGCCGCGAAGTCGGGGCAGCTCTTGCCCAGCCGGAAGGCCTCGGCCTGGCGCGCGAGGAAGGCGGCGTTCTTCGGGCACCAGGGCGCGGCGCCGATGTAGATGACGTTGCTCGAGGCCTTCCCGCGGTGCTCGCTCTCCACGGCATGGATGATGTCGTTGTGCCACCAGACCGTGTCACCGGGCTGGACCCGGGGGATGGAGACGAGCGCCGGCGCCGCGGCGCCGTGCCAGCGCGGGTCGAAGGGCAGGGCCTTGCCCGCCCTGGCGCCGCACAGGTCGTCGGCGGCCACGTCCGGCTGCAGGGCGCGCAGGAGGATCCAGCCCATCAGGTTGGCGATGGGGATGAGCTGCAGCGTCCCGTCGCCGGGCCCCTGCTGCGAGAGGGCGGTCCAGCCCTGGAACGTCCGGAACACGCTGCACACCGCCGGCGAGGGGATCTCCTCGGTGGTGACGCGGTGGGTGGGGTCGAAGGGATCGTGGCGGGTCGGGTCGCCGAACAGGACCTCGCCGTACACGCGCTGGTAGCTTGGATCGCACCAGCGCTCGACCGAGCCGCCGTCGGCATGGGGCGATAGCCCCAGCGTCCTGTCGCCCGGCTGCCGGCGGCGCAGCCGATCGGCATAGGCGCACTCGCGCGACGCCTCGAAGGCAGGCCCACCCGCGGGTTGGTGCCAGAGCCGGTTGAGCGCGGCTCGCACCCGGGCCAGCTCGTCGCTCTGCCGCGCGGCCACCTGCGGCTTCGACCAGTACAGGCTGTAGATCTGCGGCGAGGCCGCGGAGAGCGTGGCGAAGTACTTGTCCAGGCCGACCCGGCTCTTCTGCTTCTCCGCGTAGCGGTTCCGCTCCAGGTACTCGCCTATCTGGTCGTTCCAGCTAGCGATGCGCGAGGCCGGAAACACGCCCCGCACCACGGCGCAGCCGCGCCGCCGGATGCGGTCGGCCAGGGGACCGGCGACGTCGCCTGCGGCCAGGTCCTGGTAGTGCAGCTCCGGGACCGCCTCGCCGGCGCGGGCTTCCTCCACCACGGAAGCCACCTCGCGCTCGAGCCGCTCGCTCAGCGTCCGGAACCGCGCCTCGGCATCGGGCACGCGCTGCTTCAGGTCGGCCTTGACCCGCACCACGGTGGCGGGAACGTCCTGCATCCAGGGCTGCATCGAAGGGAACCTCCTCTCGAGAATCCTCTGCCTTCGCGTTCGTCCCCGGAACGTAGCGACGAGCCCTGGCCGAAAGAACCCAATCGCGTGGCGAAAGGGTAGACAATAGTGAATGGCATCGCGCCCGGGCGGGACCTCGAGCCCGGGCGGGGCGAGGGCGGCGCCTCACCGCGCGAAGCCTCGCTTACGGAACTCGCTGGGGGTGGCCCCGGTCTCCTTCTTGAAGACCCGGGCGAAGTACCGGACGTCCTCGAAGCCGACCCGCCCCGCGATCTCGTCCAGCTTGAGGGTGCGATCGAGGAGCAGGTGCTTGGCCTTGTCGACGCGGACCAGGTTCCGGTAGTGGACCGGCGTCGCGCCCATCCGCCTCCGGAAGATGCGGAACAGGTACGACGGGCTCACGGACACCGTCTCGGCCAGCGCCTCCACCGGGAAGTCGCGCGCGTAGTTCTCGTGGATGAACGTCAGACAGCGCTCGACCTGCTTGCGGCTCTCGGTGGGCGGTTCGGCGAAGTGCTGCCGCACCAGCCAGAACAGCGTCCGCAGGTGGCAGCCGATGACCTCCTGCGCGTAGCGGCGGTTGCCGGCGTACTCGGCACAGATGGAGCGGAACAGCTGGCGGATGGCACCGTCCGTGTCGGGGATCTTGAGCGCATCGTCGAAGCGCGGACACGAACCCAGAATCCGCCCAGAGGCAGATGATCTCCTGGGGCCGGTCCGGGTCCACGTGCTCGATGTGATGGAGGCCGGGCGGGTAGATGACGAGGTCGAACGGGGAGACATCCATCGACCTGCCGCCGGCCTCGACGCGGGCCTTGCCCTCCAGGAACAGGAGCAGCTCGAAGTACGGGTGGCAATGCTCCTGCGGGTTCCACATCCGGCTCTGGCTGTCGAGGCGCTCGCAGAACCGGAGCTCTGCCCGCTTCAGGCTGATCGCCTCGAGGAGGGCGCGCGCATCCACCGACATGGACTCTCCGGTCCCCTGGTTCGCTCCCGCCCACGCCAGCTCAGACGGTCTCGCGCTTCACCTTCTGGTTGAAGCAATCCAGCCAGATGATGGTCACGATGGCCGCGCCCTTGAGCAGGACCTGATAGTACGAGGTGATTCCCAGCATGTTCATGACGTTGTCCAGCAGCCCGAACACCAGCAGGCCCAGGCCCGACTGAGGGATGCCGCCGATCCCACCCGCGAACGAGGTGCCGCCGACGACCACGCCGCAGTTGACCACCAGGGCGGTCGTCTCGCCGTAGACCGGGGAGCCGGTGTTCAGCTTGGACGAGAGCAGCACCCCGGCCAGGCCCGCGGCGGCCCCGCTGATCACGAACGCCATCCACTTGGTGCGGACGACGTTGATCCCCGAGTACCTCGCGACCTCGTAGTCCCCGCCGATGGCGTAGAGGTTCCGCCCGAAGGAGGTGAATCTCATGAGCGCGTAGCTCAGCCCGAAGCAGACCAGCATGATCAGCACGAGGTTCGGAACCCCGTAGAAGTCGCCGTTGCCGATGATCATGAAGCTGGGGTTCTTGGCGGGAATGGGATGCGCGTCGGTGAGCTGCTGGGCGACGCCGGTCAGCAGCAGGCCCGTGCCCAGCGTGATGATGAACGGCTCGGTCCTCTGGTGCACGACCAGAAAGCCGTTCAGGAACCCCATCACCGCGCCGAACAGGACGGCCAGCACGATGGCCGGGGCCATGGGCATGACGTCGAGCAGCTTGATGGCCGTGATGCCGGAGACGACCAGGATCCCTCCGATGGAGAGGTCGCAGCCTCCGCTGATGATGGTCAACGTGACCCCGAATGCCAGGATGAGCAGGATCGAGGTCGAATTGAGCATGTCCAGCAGGTTGTAGGTCGTGTAGAAGTCCGTGCCGGAGAAGAGCATCCCCACCAGCATGATCAGGATGGCCACGAAGGCCTTCTGCTTGGTCACGATCCGGAAGAGCGAGGTCCCGATCCTGCGCGATGCGGTCGCGGACGCGGTTGCGGTGAAGTTCATTGCCGTCGCTCCTAGGCCTGCTTGCGGTTGTCGAGCCAGATTGCCAGGACCAGGATCGCGCCCTTGACCGCGACCTGCAGGTACGTCGAGACGTTCAGCAGGTCCAGGCAATTGGACATGAGGGTGACGAGGCCCACGCCCATCACCGTCCGCAGGACGCTCCCCTTCCCGCCCAGCAGGGTGGTGCCGCCCACCACCACCGCCAGGATGGCGTTGGTCTCGTACCCCGCGCCGATGACGGGCGCGGCCGTGGTGATGCGCGAGAAGAGCACGATGGCCCCCACGCCGGTCATGAAGCCGCACAGGGTGTAGATGAGCACGATGGCGCGCGAGACGTTCACGCCGGCCAGCCGGGCGGCCGTCTTGTTCCCGCCGGTGAGGCGGATGAACCGGCCCTCGACGGTCTTCTCCTGGAAGACCCAGAGCACGGCCAGGCAGGCGAGGAAGAGCACGAAGGAGACCGACAGCGGGCCCACGTTCCCGCCACCGATGGCCTCGAAGAGGGACTTGCTGCCCGCGATGTCCCAGAAGTGCAAGGTGGAGCCATGGCTGTAGAGCAGCGCGATGGCCGAGTAGACGGTGCTCATGCCGAAGGTGAGGAAGAGCGCCTCGGCCTGCGTCAGGGCGCCGGAGCTCAGGATCAGGATTGCGTTGAGGGCGCCGCAGATCGTGCCGATGGCCAGCCCGACCAGCAGCGCCGGCACCTGCCCGATGGGCTGGATGAGAGAGATGGTGACGACGGCCACCAGGTTGATGGTCCCGGCCACCGACAGGTCGATGAAGCCGCCGATGATCACGA
Source organism: uncultured Pseudomonadota bacterium (assembly GCA_963736345.1). Lineage (GTDB taxonomy): Bacteria > Myxococcota > Myxococcia > Myxococcales > Anaeromyxobacteraceae > Anaeromyxobacter. The sequence continues at coordinate 7,283 of CAVTOU010000001.1, forward strand.
AGGTCATGCCCAGCGAGACCATGATGAGGGGCCCGAACTGGCGCATGATGTTGACCAGGTTCGCCGGGTTCAGGAACTTTGGCTCGGCCACCGCGGTGATCGCGACCAGCAACGCGATCATCACCAGCACGAGATAGTCCTGGAGGAAGGCAGCCCCGGACCTCAGGACCCCCTTCGTGGCACCGGCTCCGGGGGAGCCGCTCGAGGCACCCGCTCCCAAGGCACCGTTCATTTCCTGCATGGTCGTGGCTCCCCTCGACGTTCAAACGGTCGAAAGCCGCACCTGTCGTGAACCGCGGCGCCTGCGGAGATGCTCGATCAGGCGGCCCCTCGCCCTATCCCCAGCGCGGAGCTCATGATCTCGTCGGCCGAGGCCGACTCGGGATCGAACTCCCCGTTGATCCGACCGTCGAAGATGTGTAGCACCCGATTGCTCATGTGCAGGACCTCGGGCAGCTCGGATGAGATCAGGATGATCGAACCGCCTCCTCCACGATCTTCTTCATCAGCAGGTAGATCTCGTACTTGGCGCCGACGTCGATCCCCTTGGTCGGCTCGTCCATGATGAAGATCCTGGGGGAGCATCTCCAGCCACCGCCCGAGGATCGCCTTCTGCTGGTTCCCGCCCGAGAGGTCCGGATCTTGGTCCTGGCCGATGGCGTCTTGACGTTGAGCGCCTTGATCTGGCGGTCGCCGCGATGCCCTTCTCGTTGGAGCTCGATGAAGCCGCGCACGGTCAGCCGAACTTCAGGAAGCCGGCCAGCGAGATGTTCTGCTCCACGGAGAACGCGAGCACCAGGCCCTGGAGCTTCCGGTCCTCCGGCACCATGGCCAGACCCAGGTTGATGGCATCGTTCGGGCTGTGGATGCTCGACCGGCTTGCCGTCGAGGTCAGATGCTCTTGCCCCGGGACCTTGTCGGCGCCGAACAGGGCCCGCACGAGCTCCGTGCGCCCCGAGCCGACCAGCCCCACCAGGCCCAGGATCTCGCCCTTGTGCAGGGTGAAGCGAGACGTCCTGCAGCTTCCGGGTGTTGAGTGACCTTGATCTCGAGGATCGTCTCGCCCGCGCACTGCGGGCCGCGGCGGGTACTCGTTCTCGATGGTCCGGCCCACCATCATCGAGATCATCTCGTTCCGCGTGAACTCGCTCACGGGCTTGGTGTCGATGACGTGCCCGTCGCGCATGACGCGTGACCACGTCGCAGAAGCCGAAGATCTCGTCCAGCTTGTGCGAGATGTAGATGATCGCGATGCCCTTGGTCCTTCAGGTCGTGGATGATCTCGACGAGCTTGTCCATCTCCTCGCCGGTGAGGCTGCTGCTCGGCTCGTCCATGATGATGAGCTTCGAGTCGAAGGACAGCGCCTTGGCGATCTCGACCATCTGCTTGTCCGAGACGCTCAGCTCCGACACCAGCCGTGTGGGTGCTCGACCTTGCAGCCGATGCTGTCCAGGAGCTCGCGGGCCTTGGCGTGGACGCCGCGCCTGCCCCTCATTTCGCTGAAGCGGCCGAGGAAGACGTTCTCGCCGACGTCATCGTGTTCACCAGGTTGAGCTCCTGGTAGATGATGGCCAGCCCCATCTGCATGGACTCGATGCGGGGTGGTCTTGCTCGATCACGCTGGCCTTCGAAGACGACCGTCCCGCTGTCCTTCTCGTAGACGCCGGACAGGATCTTCATCAGGGTGGACTTGCCGGCCCCGTTCTCGCCGACCAGGCCGTGCACCGTGCCCCGCTTGACGTCGATGGACACGCCGTCCAGCGCCCGGACGCCGGGGAACGACTTGCACACGTCCCTGATCGACAGGATGACATCCGACCCAGGAGCTTCCATGGTCCCATCCTCGGCGGAACAGAAGTGGAGAAGGCTCGTCTCGCCGGGAGGCGAAACGAGCCTTTCACGTCAGGCGTACCCTACCACTCGGGCGGATCGAACGTCTTGACCGAGTCCTTGTCGATGACGGCCAGCGGGACCCAGTTGATGGGCTCGACCTTCTTCTTGGAGAGGACGTCCCTGGCCAGCCCCAGGTCGGTCTTGGCCATCAGCACGAAGTCCTGCGCGATGCTGACGGACTGATCTCCGTTCTTCACCTGGACGTAACCGGCCCGGTTGCCGTCGACGCCGACGATGAAGAGGTTGGGGAGGCCGCCGGCCTTGGCGGCCTGGATCACGCCCGTGGCGCCGTTGTCCCAGTGGACGAAGACCCCCTGGATCTCCTTTCCGTGCTTGACGATCATGTTCTCCATGATGGTCAGGGCCTCGGACGTCGACCACTGCGTGCAGGCCTTGTAGTCGATGACCTCGATCTTGGTGCCCTTGATGGTGCTGTTGAATCCATCATGGCGCTTGATCTGAGCGTCGTGGCCGGCCTGGCCTCCGATCTCCACGATCTTGGCGCCGTTGGGGAACTGCTTGATGAAGGCCTGCGCGGCCTGCTGGCCGGCCATGGTGTCGTTCACGCCCGCGAAGAAGTCGCGGTACTTCTGGTTGGCCGGAGGCAGGTCGGACGAGAACATGCCCACCACCACGCCGGCCTTCTTGGCCTTGATGAGGCTCGGGACGATGGCGTTGATGTCGTTCGGGTTGACGAAGATGACCTTGGCCTTCTGCGCGATGGCGTTGGTCACGATCTGGGACTCGGCCTGGGTGTCGCCCTTGGCGTCGAAGGTCTGGAGGTCGAAGCCGTACTCGGCGCCGTACTTGAGGAACTGCTTCGCCGAGAACGCCTGCGACTCGTTGGCCATGTTGGAGATGACGAACACCGCCTTGGGCTTGGCCTGGGCGCTCGCCGCAAAGGCCGCCGCGGCCAGCACCGCAAATGCAACGACTTTCAGTTTCGACATTCTACGCCTCCGCTAGTGGGTGATACTCGGTCCTGAACCCGGGACCTTCACGATCTTCGTGACGCCCTCGACGCAGTTCCCTCCGTCTCTCGCCGTTGACGCTGCGTCACCCTAGGCGTTTCGCTCCACCCTGGCGATGGCGGAAAGTGCCCTCTTTGTGGACGGGAATGAACCTGAGCTTCCCCGCGCCCGGAATGGGGCCGGCGCCGACCTGGCCCGTCGGCGAGCGAAGGGCGCGGCGTGAACCCGGAGGGGTTGCCCGTCGATGGCGACGAGAGTCTTGCCCGTCGCAGCCGGGGTGGATACGGGAATCCCCGTCCTCCTAGACGCCCCTCTTCGCCCGCCGCGCGAGCTCGGCCGGGGTCTGCACGGTCCGGGGCGTGTGGCCGGGCAGCGGCACCACCCGCTCGTGGATGGCGTCCAGGATCCAGTCGCGCTGCGGGAAGTAGGTCTCCTCCATCTCGGCGGCCGGCGTGATCCAGTTCCGGCTGCCCACCACCGTCACCGGCGCGTCGAGGTCGTCGAAGGCCAGGGTCTGCACGGTCGAGGCGACGGTGTGCAGGAACGAGCCCCGCTCGGCGGCGTCGCTGGCCAGCACCAGGCGCCCCGTCTTCCGGACCGACTCGACCAGCAGGTCGTAGTCGAGCGGCGCGATGAAGCGCAGGTCGATGACCTCGGCCTCGAGCTGGTACCTCTCCGCCAGGATCTTGGCCGCGTCCATGGCCCGGTAGAGCGTGGCGCCCAGGGTGGCGATGGTCAGGTCCTTGCCGCGACGGCGGACGGCCGGGATGCCCTCGGGCACCTCGTAGTAGCCCGTCGGGACGCCTCCCTTCTCGAACTGCTCGCCCACGTCGTAGAGGATCTGGCTCTCGAAGAACACCACCGGGTCGGTGCCGCGCAGCGCCAGGTTGAGCATGCCCTTGGCGTCGTAGGGGGTGGCCGGGAAGTACGCCTTCAGCCCGGGGATGTGCGCCACCAGGGCCGACCAGTCCTGGCTGTGCTGGGCGCCGTACTTGCTGCCCACCGACACCCGGACCACCAGCGGCATCCTGAGCAGGCCGGCCGACATGGACTGCCACTTCGAGGCCTGGTTGAAGATCTCGTCGCCGGCCCGGCCCAGGAAGTCGCAGTACATGAGCTCCACCACCGCGCGGCCGCCGGCCAGGGCGTAGCCCACGCCCGAACCGACGATGGCGCCCTCGGAGATGGGGCTGTTGAAGAGCCGGTGGTAGGGCAGCGCCTCGGTCAGGCCCCGGTACACGGCGAAGGCCCCGCCCCAGTCGCGGTTCTCCTCGCCCCAGGCGGCCATGGTCGGGTCGATGGAGAAGCGGTGCAGCATCGCCTCGAAGAGGCCGTCGCGGTACTGGTACTGCTTGTTCTTGGGAACCAGCTTGCCCTCGGCGTCGAAGGCGGTGCGCGCCTTGCCGGCGATGGCCTTGACCCGCGGGTTCTCGGCCAGGTTGCCGGTGAGCTCGGGCTGGCGCGCCTCCTCGCCGAACCGCTCGACGTTTCCGTTGGAGAGCATCACCGACTCGATGAACCCGCCCTCGACGCGCGGGCAATCGGCGTCGCTGGTGGCCAGCTTCACCGCCGCGCTCAGCCGCTCCAGCAGGGCGGCATGGGCCGCGTCCAGCTCGGCGCGGGAGGCCACCTTGTGCTCCACCAGGTACTCGGCGAAGCGCACCACCGGATCCGCCGCCTGCCACAGCTCGATCTCCTCCTTGGACCGGTAGCTGGAAGCATCCGACGGCGAGTGGCCGGACATGCGGTAGGTGACGGTGTCCAGCAGCACCGGGCCGCGCCCCTCGAGCAGGATCTTCTTCTTGCGCTCCACGGCGTCGGCCACCGCCAGGGGGTTGTAGCCGTCGACGCGCTCGGCGTGCATGGCCTCGGGGTTGACGCCGGCGCCGACGCGGGCCAGGACGCCGAAGCCCATGGTCTCGCCCTCGGGCTGGCCGCCCATGCCGTAGAAGTTGTCGAAGAAGTTGAAGAGGATGGGCGGGGCGCCGCCCTCCCCGGCGTCCCACAGGTTCCGGTACTGGTCCATGGACGCGAGGCAGATCGCCTCCCACACCGGCCCGCAGCCCATGGAGGCGTCGCCGATGTTGCAGACCACGATCCCGCCCTGGCGGTTGATGCGCTTGAAGAGCGCGGCACCGGTGGCGATGTCCGCCGAGCCGCCCACGATGGCGTTGTTGGGCATGGAGCCGAACGGGGTGAAGAAGGCGTGCATCGAGCCGCCCAGGCCGCGGTTGAACCCTGGCTTGCGCGCGAAGATCTCGGCCAGGGTCCCGAACAGGATGAAGGCCTCGGCCAGCTCCAGCGGACCGCGGTGCGGGATCTTCTCGGCCACGCGCAGGGTCTCGCCCCCGAGGAAGCCCTCCATGGTGGCCAGCAGCTGCCGCTCGGGGAGCCGGCGCGAGGCAGAGAGGCACTTGGCCAGGATCTCGCCATGGCTGCGGTGTGAGCCGAAGATCCAGTCGTCGGGCTGGAGGCTGGCGCACTGGCCGACCGAGGCGGCCTCCTGGCCGATGGAGAGGTGGGCGGGCCCCTTGTGGTTGTACTCGATGCCCTTCCATGCCCCCTGGATCTTGATGGAGTTGAGCATCGACTCGAACTCGCGGATGGCCACCATGTCGAGCCAGATCCGCTCGAGCCCCTCGGCCCCGAAGCGCGCCAGCTCCGCCCGGATGTCGCTCCGGTACTGGTTCATCGGGATGCGCGGGACCTCGACGAAGCCGGGCTTCCGGACGGTCCTGGGATCGACGACGATCGACTTGGGCATGACGCCTTCCTCTTCGCGTTACTCGAGCTCCCACACCGCGTCGCGAATGACCTCGCAGACGGTCGGGTGCGGGAAGATGACTTCCTTGACGTCGGCGACCCGTAGCTCCTGTTCGACCAGCGCGGCCGCGCCCCAGATCAGCTCGGAGGCATAGGCCCCCACCACGTGCACGCCGAGGATCCGGTCCGAGGCCCGATCGGCCAGGACCTTGACCGCCCCGGGCGCGGCGAAGCCGTGCTCGGCGCAGAAGCGGCCCGAGGCGGTGAGCTTGACGCTGGCCTTCTTCACCGCCAGGCCCCGGGCCTGGGCCTCCTGCTCGGTGAGCCCGACGCCGGCGGCCTCGGTGAGCCCGTACACCACCCACGGCACCGCGTCGTAGCGCATCACGTTGCCGTTCCCGCGGGTGCCGCCGGCCAGGATGTCGGCCACGGCCACGTCGGCCATGCGGTAGGCGGAGTGGGCCAGCAGGCTCTTCCCGGTGACGTCGCCGATGGCCCAGACGCCCGGGAGGTTGGTGCGCATCCGCTCGTCCACGACGACGCCCTTGGGCGACACGTCCACGCCGGCATCCTGGGCGCCCCAGCCGTCGACGACGGGCTTCCGGCCGACGGCCATGAGCACCAGGTCGGCCTGGGCGCGGGCCTCGGCGCCGTCCCGGGTCGTGTAGTGGACGGTCGCGCCCTCGAGGCGGGTCACCTTGCAGCCCAGCCGGAAGGCGACGCCCTTCATGGCCCGGCGCAGGACGGGCGCCTGCTCCCGGTCCATGAACGGGACGATCTCGTCCATCATCTCGACGACCTCGACGCCCGCCCCGAGGGCGGCGAACAGGCCGGCGAACTCCACCCCGATGACCCCCCCGCCGATCACGCACAGGCGCCCGGGGAAGGTGGCGAGCTCCAGGAGGGCGGTCGAGTCGACCACCCGCGGGTTCCCCTTGCAGCCGGGGATGCCCGGCAGCACCGGGGTCGATCCGGTGGCGACGATGACCGCCGGCGCCTCGTGGACCCGGACCGCACCGGAGCCGCCGCGGACCTCGACCTTTCCCGGGCCGAGGAGCTTGCCCTCGCCGGAGACCACCTCCACGCCCAGCTTCCGCTCCGTGGTCGCCACCCCACCGCGGAGCTTCTCCACCACCTCGCGCTTCCAGGCCTGCATGGCCGCCCAGTCGAAGGTCACCCCGGTGGCCTTGACCCCGAACCGCTCGCCCTCCAGGGCGTGGACGTAGTGCTTGGCGGAGTTGACCAGCGTCTTCGTCGGGATGCAGCCGACGTTGAGGCAGGTGCCGCCCAGGGCGGCCTTCTCCACCAGGAGAACCTTCTTCTTCGCGGCGCCGAGCCGCTCGGCGGCGACGTAGCCGCCCGGACCCCCGCCGATGATGATGGCATCGTAGCTTCCCATGTCCGAACCGTTCTCAGGCGAGCAGGAGGTCGATGTCCGCGATGGCGTCGGCGAACGCCTTGAGGAGCCGGGCGGCGGGCACCCCGTCGATGATCTGGTGGTCGACGGTGAGCGAAAGGCCGATGCGCGGCTCGAAGGCGACCGAGCCGTCCCCGTCCGGGAGGGCGCGCTGGGAGATGGCGTCCACCCCCAGGATGGCCACCTGGGGCGCGTACAGCACCGGGGTGAAGGACTCGATCCCGAAGGCGCCCAGGTTGGACACCGTGAAGGTACCGCCGGCCAGCTCGTCGGGGTGGATGGTCCCGGCCTGGCACGCGCCCGCCAGCCGCTTGGACTCGGCGGAGAGCTCGCGCACCGACAGCAGGTCGGCGTTGCGGATCACCGGGACCATCAGGCCGCGCGGCGTATCCACCGCCAGGGCCAGGTGGACGCGCTGGTAGGTGCGGAGCACGCCCTTCTCCAGGGTGGCGTTGGCGCTGGGGAAGCGGGGCAGCACGCGGGAGACGGCGAAGAGCACCAGGTCGCCGATTGTGACGTCTGCGAAGCCGAGCGACGGGTCGCTCGACTTGAAGCGAGTGCGGAGCGCCTGGAGCCGGGAGGCGCTGGCACTCATGTTGAAGGTGAGCTGGGCGGTGCTGGACAGCGACCCGATCATCCGCTCCGAGATGAGCTTGCGGATCCCCCTGAGCGGGGTGTCGGTGAACGGCCCGGGGAACTCCGCGGGCGCGGGCGCGACGGCCCCCAGGGCCGGCGCGGCGCGGGCGGCGGCCAGGTCGGCCATCCCCACGCGCCCGCCCAGGGCGGTGCCGGAGGCCGGCATGGGCGCCCCCGCGGCGACCGCGGCCCGCGCGGCGGCGGTGAGCGGCGGCCGGGCCTCGGCGGCGGCGATCACGTCGCGCTCGATGACCCGTCCACCGGGGCCCGTGCCGGGGAGGAGGGCGGCCTCGAGCCCCTCGGCCGCGGCGCGCCTGCGCGCGCGGGGGGAAACGGGGGACTCGCCATGGGACGGCTGGGCGGCGGGCGCGGTCGCCACCGGAGCGGCCGCGCTCGCCGGCGCGGCGGGGCCCGGGGCCGCGGCCTGGGCGGGAGGGGGAGCCTCTGCGCCGGCCGCGGCGGCCGCATCCTTCCAGTCCTCGCCCGGCTGGCCGATGACGGCGATGGGAGCCAGCACCGGGACATCGTCGCCCTCCGGCCGGAGGAGCTTCAGCACCGCGCCGGGCGCGCCGGCCGGCACGTCGAAGGTCGCCTTGTCGGTCTCGACCTCGCAGGCGACGGTGTCGGCCGCGACCGTCTGCCCCTCGGCCACCCGCCACTTGACGATGATGCAGGACTCGACCGTGTTCCCTTGCCGCGGCATCACCAGGACCTGAGCCACCTCGACCTCCCTGCGCGACGTGAGGCTACCAGCCAAGGATACCAGCGCGCGCGTCGATGACGGTCTACGCCTTCCCCAGCCGCTGCCTCAGGTGCTCACCCACGCGGAGCCCCTGCGCTGCGATGGTCAGGGCCGGGTTGCTGGCGGCGGAGGATGGGAAGAACCCGCCGTCCACGACGTAGAGGTTGTCGTGATCCCACGCCTTGCAGTAGGGGTCGAGGCACGAGGTCGCCGGGTCATCCCCGAAGCGCACCGTGCCGCACTGGTGCGAGGGGGTCTCCTCGCCGAAGGGCTGGGAGAGCACGACCGGGAAGCCGATTCGCTTGATGAAGCGCCTGGCCACCTTCACGAAGCGGTGGTGGGGTTTCAGGTTGGTCCGCTGCCAGAGGAGCTCGATGGAACCGTCGGCACGCGGGCGGACCCTGTTCTCCGGGCTGGGCAGGTCCTCGGACATCACGTACCAGTCCACGCTGTGGCGACCCAGCCAGGAGCGAACCGGCCTGGGCACGCCGGGCGGCACCGCGTCGCGCAGCATGGGCTCCATGATCTTTCCCAGCATCTGGAGATTGCCCAGCGGTCGATCCGACTCCTCCCCGCCGAAGTAGTAGTCGTTCAGCGCCAGCGTCTTGGGCAGGTGCGTGTCGTTCACCTGGAACGGCAGGATCGACATGAAGGCGGTGCAGTTGTGGTTCATGAAGTTGCGCCCGACCTGACCCGACGAGTTCGCCAGGCCCTGCGGGTGCTTCGAGGTGGCGGACCGGAGCAGGAGGATGGCGGACTGGACCGCGCCGGCGGAGAGGACGAAGAGCGGGGCGCGAACCTGCTCCGTGACGCCGGCGTGCTCGACCTCGGCGGCGACGATCGTCCGCCCGGCCTCGTCGGTGATGAGCCGCTTCACCAGGCTGCCGGACCGAAGCGCGACGTTCGGGTGGCGCAGGACCGGGTCGATGAGGCAGGTCTCGCCGTCGCTCTTGGCCCCCACCTGGCAGGGAAAGGCATCGCAGGTGTTGCAGCGGATGCACTTGCCGCCCGGCAGCCCCAGATCCAGCGCCAGCGGCATCGGGAAGGGATGGAGACCCTGCTTCTGGAGCCCGTCGTGAACCCACTGCATGATCGGCTCGTGTGCGACGGCCGGATGAGGGTACGGCCCCGAGCGCGGCGGCTCGGTGGGATCGATCCCGGCCTGACCGTGGACCTTGAAGATCCGCTCGGCCTGGCTGTAGTACGGCTCCAGGTCCGCGTAGCGGATCGGCCAGGCCGGCGAGATCCCCTCCTCGTGCTCCACCGCCTCGAAGTCGCGCTGCCGGAGCCGGAACATGGCGGCGCCGTACATCTTGGTGGCGCCGCCCACGTAGTAGTACTGCCCCGGGCGGAAGGGATGCCCAAGGCGGTCGTACCAGGTCTCGGTGGACCGGTAGCGAAGCTTCACGAACACCGACTCCGGATCCCAGTTCTGCGGCTCGCGCGGCAACCGCTCGCCCCGCTCCAGGATCAGGATCCGGGCCCCCGTGGGCGCCAGGGCCGTGGCGATCGACCCGCCTCCGATGCCCGAGCCGATGATGACGACGTCGTAGTCCTTCATTCCTCGACCTCGCTTCCGAGAGCGCGCCACCCGGCGGTCGTCACCGCATCGCGTCCTCGAAGGCCTTCCTCATCACGTCCTTGTTCGGCTGCCTTCCCGTCCACATGACGATGTTCAGGGCCGCCTGGTTGATGAGCATGTTCATGCCGCTCTGCCAGCGCAGCCCGCGCCGGTCGGCCTCCTGCAGGAACGGGGTGAACGCCGGGTTGGGGATCACGTCCTGGACGTAGACGCCCTTGCCGATGCTGTCGTAGTCCAGCTCCGGCTTGTCGTTCACGTTGGGATACAGCCCGATGGAGGTGGCGTTCACCAGCACGTCCGTCTCCGCCGGCACCCGGTAGCGGCCGGTCCAGGGCACGTACTCTACCTCGACCCTGGTCCCTTCCCGCAGCGTCTTCACCAGGCTCTCCGCCAGATGGGCGTCGCGCGGGACGTTGACGATGGTGAGCTTCCTGGCTCCGGCCAGGGCCAGCTCCACGCAGATGGCGCGCGCGGCTCCGCCGGCCCCGAGCACGACCACTCGCTTGCCGCGCGGGTCGACCTGGGCGCCCTCCAGCGCGATCATGAACCCTTTACCATCGGTGTTCTCGCCGGTGAGCTTGCCCTGATCGTTGACGATGGTGTTCACCGCGCCGATGAGCTTGGCGCTGGGGGCGATGGCGTCGAGATACTTCAGCACCTCGATCTTGTGCGGGATGGTGCAGTTGGCCCCGCGCATCTTGAAGGCCTTGAGGCCCTGGATGGCAGCACCGAGATCGGCCGGTTCGACGTCGATGGTCAGGAAGCGCCAGCGCGCCAGCCCCAGGTCGGCGAAGGCGGCCTCCTGGATCACCACGCCCGGGTTCTCCGCCACCGGGTGGCCGAAGACGCCCACCAGATTGTCCAGGTAGTTTTGCTCCTTCATGGAACGCGCTCCCTCGAGGAAATGGCCCGCGACTGGCGCGAACCGTACCGCGCCGTCGCGCGCCTGACCACGGACGGGAGTCGCGCCGCGGGGGACGAGAGTGAACGTCGGGCCCCAGGCCAGACGGGCGACTCGGGGCGGGGTCGTGTCGGAGCCCATGCCCTGCAGGCCGCCCGTCCGCTTCCCTGCCGCCGCGCTTCGAGCGGCCCCTGGCTGCACCCCCGCGGGGCCCCTCAGCGCCGTTCGGCCTTCACCAGCCGGTGGTTCGCATAGTGGACGGCGCCGATCGCCTGGGCGAACTGGGCGACCGTGTACCCGGTCGCTTTTCAGCGCCGGCGCATGAGGTCCGTGTTGGCCATCTCGTCGTCGGCGACGCCGAGCGCGAGCGCCGGTGCGATCCGCCGCGCGCCCTCGACCATGAGGCGAAGCACGGCCGATGCTTGACCAGCCGGCCGAACAGGATCCGCTCGCGGGCCCGGGGCGCGAGGAGCAACTCGGACTCCCAGCCAGGCGACGGCCATGAACTCGCCGAGCTCGCGGAAGATCCGGTCCACGGCCGGCTCGCTTCCCCCGGCCAGACGCATGAGGAACTCGAGCAGCGGCTTGCGCATGTCCTTCGGCTCGGTCGGCACGCGCAAGGCCGCGCCGTCCTCGGCCAGGAACCCCCGGGCGACCAGCTCGGGGAACAGCGCCGGGTTCGCCTCGGGCAGGTACTTGGCCGCCAGCCGGAAGACGCCGCTCTGGCTGGTGTACTTCTGGAGCGTACCCGGCGAGCCGGGTGTTGAAGTTGTTGACGCTGCGGACGTCGTCCGGGTCGAACGCGCGCTCGGGGTAGCTGCCCAGGTCGATGATGCAGTTGTAGATCTCGAGCGGAATGTCGGGGATGGCGCCCTCCTCGGTGACCCAGCCCGTGCCCAGCTCGGTGCCCAGCGTGTGGGCGAAGACGCCGTGCTCGACGGCGGCGGGGTCGACGGCGGCGGTCTCCACCGCCGCGGTGAAGGCGGCCATCGGGCCGTCGTTGACGATGCCGACCACGCCGCCCCGGGCTGACGAAGGCCCGCAGCTCCTCGTCGAGGTCCGACAGGCGCCGGAACTCGCGCTCGTAGTCGAGCCCCGGGTTCTCGCGGATACCGCGGGTCTTGTAGACCTCGCCGCCGACGATCTTGTCGCGCACCACCACGTCCGGGAAGCAGACGCCGATGGCATCGAAGCGGAAGGGGTGGTCCGGGCAGCGGCGCTCGCCGCGCTCCACGGCCTCCTCGATGCGCCCGAGGTGGTCGGCGCCGCCGGCCAGGGCCGGCTCGAGCGTCTCGCCCAGCGCCGCGGCCGCGCCCGGGTCCAGGTCCGGATGGCCTCCAGCCGCAGCAGGCGGACGAGGAGCAGCATCGGGTCGGATGAGCTGGTCGATGGCGGTGAACGAGGCCGGGAACCAGTCGTACTCCACGAAGCGCGTCGACCGCGCCCCGCACGGCCAGGCCCAGCTTGATGTCGGTGCCGCCGATGTCGATGCCGCACAGGGTCCGCCGTTCCAGCCCGGCCACCGCCTCCCGGCACACCGCCAGCACACCCCCGGCCGGCGCAGGCGGCGCCCCGCCGGCGCCGGGCGCGGCGCGGTACGGGACCGCGGCACAGCGGAAGCGGCCGGCCGCGGCGCCCGCCCGGCACGGCCTCGTCCATGCGCTCGGCCACGTTGACCGCCCGGCCGTAGCCCGGGCGGTCGCGCCGGGTGCGCTCCACGCCGAAGGCGTGGACCACCTCGGCGGCCAGCTCGGCGGCCTCGGGCGGTCGCCCGCGGCCGAGATGCGAGAGCTCGCTGCCGCCGATGGTCGAGATGATGTTGTAGACGCTGGCCAGCACGTACTCGGTGACCAGGGTGCGCTCCGCCTGCGGCGAGCCCCGCCAGCCGGGGCAAGCGCAGCTGGTAGGCCCGCGCCGCGCCTTCCAGGCCGGCGAAGGTGGAGGTGACCGCCACCGACTGGCCGGATCCAGCGCGGCGAATGCTCCGGCGCACATCGGAGCGATGTAGACGCGGCCGGCCCGCCTGGGCGGCGGCGACCAGATCACGGGTCGGGAGGGTCACGGGAGCCTCCAGCGCTCCGCGGCAGCTCAGCGCACCTGCAGGCCCCGCTCGGCGAACAGCGAGCGGAAGGCGGCCATCTCGCGCCGGCGAGCTACGCCGTCGTGACGTCGGCGAACTCGTGCTCCATGCCCATGCGCCGGTACTTCGCGCGCGGCGAGCGGGTTGAAGTTCATGAGCTCGACGGGCAGCGGCCGGGTCGATGTGCGCGACCGAGGTCGGCGATCGCCGCCAGGTTGGCGGGCGTCGGCGGTGTAGCCCGGGACGAGCGGCACCCGGACGAGGATCCGGCCGGTGCCGGCAGGGCCGCCGCCAGGCGCCGGGGGTTCTCCAGGATGGGCTCGTTCGCCTGCCCGGTCAGCTCCGCGTGCGGCTCGGGTCCGCGACCTTGACGTCCACGATGAACAGGTCGATGACCGGCAGCAGCGGCTCGATCGAGGCCCAGGGTGCGAGGAACGAGGACTCGAGGGTGGTGTGGCATGCCACGCGCCTTGAGGCCGCAGCGCCACGGCGGCGACGAAGTCGGCCTGGGCAGCGGCTCGCCGCCGGAGAAGGTCACGCCGCCGCCGGACACCTCGTGGAAGATCGCGTCCGCCCGAGCTCGTCCACGACGTCGTCCACCGTCCAGGTCCCGGCCGTCGAAGGCCAGCGCGTTGCGCGGGCAGGCGTCGACGCACTCACCGCACAGGTCGCAGGCGCGTGGTTGATCTCGATCCCGTCCGGGCCCAGCGCTGAGGGCCCGCTGCGGGCAGACCTCCTCGCAGGTCGCCGGAGCGGCCGCACAGGTTCTCGAAGTGCCAGAGCGAGATGCGCCGCTCGAGCCCTTCCGGGTTCTGGCACCACCGGCAGCGAAGCGGGCAGCCCTTCAGGAAGACGGTGGTGCGGATCCCTGGCCCGTCGTGGACCGAGAACCGCTGGAGGTCGAAGATCCGTCCCGCCCGTGGTCACGAGTCCTCGTAGCTGGTCCGGGCAATGATCTCGTTCTGGAGATCCTCGGCCAGCTCGGTGAAGTAGGCGGTGTAGCCGGCGACGCGGATGGTCAGGTTCCGGTACTTGTCCGGGTCCTTCTGCGCCGCGATCAGGTCCTCGCGGCGTCACCACGTTGAACTGCACGTGGTTGATGCGCAGCTGCACGAAGCCGCGCAGCATCGGCGAGAACGCCGCGGCGCCCTCCTCGGACTTGAACAGGCGCGGCAGGAACTTCATGTTCAGCAGCGTGCCGTTGCTGCCCAGTGCCGGAGTCCACGCGCGCCACGGACGAGAGCAGCGCGGTCGGCCCGCGGTGGTCGCGGCCGTAGACCGCGGACATGCCGCCATCGGCAAGCGGCGCCCTGGCGAGCCGGCCGTCGGGGGTGGCGCCCACGTTGGCGCCCATCGGGACGTGCGCGCTCACCGTGTAGAGCCCGGTGTGGTACCGGCCGCCACGGTAGTTCGCCCGTCCCGGAACTTGCGCGGCGAAGTAGTGGACCCACTGGTCGCCGATCTCGTCCACCCACTCGACGTCGTTGCCGTACTTGGGGGCCTTGTTGATCAGGATGTGCCGCAGCTCTCGTCCTGCGCGTAGCCGGTCTGGAGCGCGGCGACGCAGCCGGTCCCTCGTCGACCGTCCCCTCGTCGAAGACGAGCTTCTTCACCGCCGCCAGGCTGTCGGCGACGTTGGCCGACCTGGATGACCTGGATGCCGGACAGGTTGTAGTGCGCGCCGCCGCGGGTGACGTCGAGGCCGCGGTCGAGGCAGTCGTCGATGACCGACGAGAGGAGCGCCGGTGGGGAGGAGCCGCTGGTGGATCTCCTCGACCTTCTCGCAGGCCTCGATCATCTTCTCGAAGAAGTAGTCGATCTGGACGGCGAAGGCCCGCTCGAGGTCCTCGTAGGTCGCGAAGTCCGTGAGATACCCGGTCTGCGGACCGAGCTGCGCGCCGGTGAGGAGGCACTTGCCATCGTTCATGGCGAGCTCGAGCGCCTTGACCAGGTTGAACATCGCCGCGTCGGACCACCCGAGGTTGTTGCCGTGGGTGGTGAGCTCGACGCAGCCGACGATCGCGTAGTTGACCGCGTCGGCCGGCGCGATGCCCTGCGCCTCGAGGGCCGGGATGATGGACTCGTCGTTGAACACCTGCGGCATGCCGGAGCCCAGCCCGATCACCCGGGTGCACTCGTCGAGCAGCGCGTCCGGCGTGTTCTCGTGGAGGCGGGCGGACAGGTTGGGCTGCGGCAGGAGGATGTGGTCCTGGGCCTCGAGGAAGAGGTGGCCAGAGGTCGTTGGACTCGTCGCGGCCGCGCTCGTCCCGGCCGCCGAAGGCGACGTTGAAGCCGATCGGGAAGCCCGCGAAGAAGGACGCGCTGTGCGAGTTCCGCAGGTAGACGATCTGGTTGAACTTGAGCCAGAGCGCCTCGATCAGCTCGAGCGCGCCGGCCCGGTCCAGCCGGCCGGCCTCGAGGTCGGCCTCGAGGTAGGGGTAGAGGTACTGGTCGGCCCGGCCCGGCGAGAAGGACGAGGCGTTGCTCTCGAGGTGGAGCAGGACGAACAGGAACCAGAGCGACTGGACCGCCTCGCGGAAGGTCTCGGCACCACCGCGGGAGAGCTTGGTGCAGATCCGGGCGACCTCGCGGAGGTTGGCGGCGCGCTCCGGCGGGGCGTCCGCGGCCATGGAGGTCGCCAGGTCCGCGTAGCGGCGCATGAAGTCCATCGACGCGTCGAGGACGATGAGCACGGACTCGTAGAACTCGCGCTGGTCGGGCGCCGCGGACTCCAGCCGCGCGGCCGCCTCGGCGGCGGAGGCCGGCCGGGCCCAGGCGGATCCACTTCGCCGTGTCGGGGCAGATGTGGCCCTGGGCGTGGTCCTTCTGGTTGATCTTCACCACGCGCGCGATGGCGTCGAGCAGCGGGCCGTCCTCGGCCCGGAGCGTGTCCTCGAGGGTCTTGCCCTGCCAGTACGGGAGGATCCGCTCGCGGAAGGTGGCGACGTCCTCGGGCTGGACGTTGAACTTGTCCTGGGGCCGGGTCGGGAGCGTGTCGAGCTCGTGGTCGATCCAGCTGATGCCGGCCTCCGGGAAGACCACGCCGGCGCGGACACCGGTGGTGCGGTTGCCGACGATGAGCTCGTCCGGGTCGATGCGGATGTCGAGCCGGCGCATCGCCTCGGCGAGCGACAGCGCTCGCTTCACCGGGACCGTGTCACCCTCGTGCGCCTGGTAGACGTCGGTGATGATCAGCGCCTGCTCGATCGACAGGTAGCGCGGCTCGTCGAGCATCCGCTCCTTGAGCGCGAGGATGCGCGGCGTGGGCTCGAGGGCGGCGACGGCCTCGCGGGCGGAGGGGGTGGGCGCGAGCTGCGCGGCAGGGCTGGGCGTCATGGACGTCTCCTCGCCGCCAACACTACTGGCTGGTCCGCGTCGAAAGAACCCAATGGTGTGGCGAGAGGGTAGACGTGAGTGAACACGAGACGCCCTGCCGCGGGCCCCCTACGCCCGCTCGGGGCGGCGCGGGCGCCCCTCAGCGCGCTCTCGGCGTGTCCATTGCGGGTACGAAACGCGCTGGGCGAGGCGCCGGTCTCCTTCTTGAAGACGCGGGCGAAGTACTTGGCGTCCTCGAACCCGACGCGCTCCGCGACCTCCTCGATCGTCAGGGTCCGGTCCAGGAGCAGGAGCTTCGCCTTGTCGATGCGGACCAGGTTCCGGTAGCGCATCGGCGTCACGCCCATCTTCTTCTTGAAGAGCCGGAACAGGTAGGACGGGCTGACGAAGACCATCTTGGCGAGCGCCTCGGCCGAAGTCCTGGGCGTAGTGCTCGTGGATGTAGCCGAGGCAGCGCTCGACGTGGGTGTGGATCTCGGTGGCCGGCTCGCCGAAGTGCTGCCGGACCAGCCAGACCAGCGTGCGCAGGTAGCAGGCGATGAGCTCCTGCGAGAAGCGCCGCTTGCCGGTGAACTCGTCGTAGATCATCTCGAACATCTGGCGAAGGGTGCCGCGCTCGTCGATCAGCTTGATCGCGTGGTCGAACCGCGGACTCGGCCCAGGTCCGCCCAGAGGCAGATGATCTCCTGGCGCCGGGCCGCGTCCAGGTGCTCGGCGTGGAGCAGGCCGGGCGGGTAGATGACGACGTCGAAGAGCGAGACGTCGAGCGAGTCCTCGCCGGCGTCGATGTTGGCCTTGCCCTCGAGGAAGAAGATCAGCTCGAAGTACGGGTGGGAGTGCTTCTCGAAGTTCCAGATCCGGCTCTGCTCGTCGAACCGCTCGCAGAACTTCAGCTCCGCCCGCTCCAGGCTGATCGACTCGAGGAAGGCGAGGGTCTCGGCCGGCATGGTCGCTCCTGCCCCTCCGGGCCCGCCGCCGGGACGCGGGGCGTGCACCGGCTCGAACATCATGACCGCACAGCGGGGGCCCGGGAAGGGAGAAGGCGCGGCCCGGGCGAGATTCTCATCGCCCCCGGCCCGGGGCGCTGCGGGGTGCAAGAGGAGCTTTTCCCAGTGCGGCCGGCCGCCTGGAAGACCCCTCCCGGGGACCGAATCGGGACGAGGTTCATTGCCGTCCACATAACGAGGGCGGTCGCGCCGGCGCCGCACCCGTCGACCTGCCGGAGATGGCCCGACCGCGGAGAGACCGCGCTCACCCGCTCGATCCCGCGCTGCCGTGGAACAGCTGCAGCCTGGAGCGCACCACCTCCTTCACCGCCTGGAGCGGACCGACGAGGATCTTGTACGGCGTGACGCCGCTCGGGTCTCGCGCCAGGGCCGACTCCAGGGCCCGCCGCCACGCCAGCCGCAGCTCGGTGTTGATGTGGACGATGGTCATTCCGGCCCGGATGGCGTCCGCCAGGTCCCGCGCGTTCGTCCCCGAGGCGCCGTGCAGCGTCATGAAGACGTGCGTGGCCTGCTGGATACGGCGGATCCGGTCGATGTCGAGGTGCTTCTCGGACTCCCCGCGCACCATGCTCTGCAGGAGGCCGTGCATGTTGCCCACGGAGGGAGCGAGCACGTCCACCCCCGTCGCCTCCACGAACTGCCTCGCCTCCTCCGGGGTCGTCATGGTCCGCCCCAGCCCCTCGGGCGCGCTCTCGTGAACCTCCGACGAGGCGCCGATCCATCCGATCTCGCCCTCCACGACGATGCCGGGGTCGATGGCCCTGATCGCCTCGACCGCCCTCCTGGTCTGCCTCACGTTCTCTTCGAAGGGCAGGCGGGACCCATCGAACAGGACCTCGTCGAACCCCGCCCGGGCGGCCTCCTCCGCCTTCTCGAGCGAGTGCGTGTGATCCGCGTTCAGGAAGATCGGCTGTCCGAACTCGTCGCGGACGCTCGCCACGAGCGCCGCGACCTGTCGAACGCCGATGAACTCGCGCTCGCCTTCGGACGCGCCCACCAGCACCGGGCTGCCGAGCTCGCGGCTCGCCTCGGCGATCGCTCTGAGCGCCACCAGGTCCGAGGCGTTGAAGTGCCCCAGCGCACGACCGGCGCGGTGTGCCTGCTGCAGGGCCTCGCGGAGCGTCGTCATCCTCGAACTCCTCGCTCTGGTCGGGTCGTCCGCGCGCATGCCGCGCGGGCTCGGAAACGCTTAGCGGCGGCCCGCGGCCGTGGCCACTCGGCGCAACGGGTACCCCAGGCAGGCGTGCTGGCCATCGCCCGCTTTCGCGGGTGCCCACGCTCCGGGAGCTCGGAGCCGGCGCATGACCGAGCGCCTTGCGTCGCGCCGATCCGGCAGCGGTCCGACGCCGACCGAGATGACCCCGCGAACGGGCTCGTCAGTCCCCCAGGGCTGCGGTCATCTTGATCGACACCAGGAGGTCCGGAAGCTCGACGCCGAGCTTGGCGACGGCGCGCGTCGGCGGATCGATCGGGAAGAACTTCGCATACTCGTCATTCAGGCCGGCGAAGTCGTTGGGCCTCGCGAGCAGCACGAGGACCTCGACGACATTCGCGAGCTCTGCGCCGGCGGCCTGCAGGATCCTCTCGCAGTTCCGGAGCGCCTGCCGAGTTTGCTCCTGGATGGTCGAGCCGGCCACCTGGTTCGTCTTCGGATCGATGCCAGCGATCCCCGACAGATAGATGGTCGAGCCGACCTTGATCGCCTGACTGAACAGCGCGGACCTGGGGATGTCCGACGTGTGAATGATCTGTCTCGTCACCTGAAAGCTCCCATGATTCGCTGATGCCGCGGCGGCGAGTCGGTTACCCGCCCGTACCCCGCCGCTTCAGCGCCTCACGACGGAGTCATGGTAGTTTCTGGATCTGCAGGTCGCGGAACTGGACGCGTGACGTGAAGTGATGCGCCTGCAGGGCCAGGAACCCCGACGCGCGACGGTTGCTCACGAAGTCGTTCACCAGGACGCCGTTGAGGGTCACCCGGATCCGCGTGCCGTTGGCCTCGATCGTGTAGGTGTTCCACTGTCCGATGGGCCTCGAGGGGAAGGAGGACGGCGCCTGGAGGTTGTAGATGGCTCCCGTTCGCTTCTCGGGGTGCCCGCCGGTGTTGGTCTGGGAGTCGAAGCCGGTCTCGTCGATCTGGATCTCGTGCCCCTGCGAATCGGCCGCCTGGAGCGCTCCCGCAACCCCGGGGCCGGGGGTGCGGACGTACACGCCCGAATTGTCGTCCATCCGGGCCACGCGCCACTGGAGCTTCAGCACGAAATTCGCGAACTGCTCCTTCGTGTAGAAGTAGAGCCCGTAGGCATCGAACGTCTCGAGGACGCTTCCGTAGTGGATCATGGCCGTGTTCGGCGTCGTCGCCAGCCGCACCATCTGCCAGTCCTTCGGGTCCAGCGACAGGGGCTGGAAGGGCGCTGCCGGCGGGGGTGGCGACTTCGCCTGGATGATGGCGCGGGCCGTGCGCCGCGCCAGGGTCAGCGCCGTCAGCGACGGATTGGCGGAGCCGAGCGTGGGGAACACCGCAGGACCGGCCACGTAGGCATTGTCGGTCCCGCGGATCTTGCCCTCGAGATCCGTGATCGAGCTGGCGGGAGAGTCCCCCATGAAGAGCGTCCCGGCCTCGTGGTGCGTCGTCCCCAGGCGGTCCTGCCAGAAGCCGCGTCCCTGGGCGTCCGGCTGGGGCTGCTGGTCCTGCCACGCATTTCCGTTCCAGTACTGGATGTTGGCCGGGCTCTGCGCCGCGTTCGCGGCCAGCTTGAAGGCGGCCTGGTCCATCGCGGACCAGAGCTGCCGGTCCTGCGCCGTGGCCACCAGGTTCACGTAGGCGCGCCGCGCGCCCCACCGATCGGTCTCGGGGGAGAGGTCGACCCAGCTCATGGCCGGGTTCGGCGCCAGGCTGCGCTGATCCTGCATTTCGCCGATCCCCCGGAGCGTGATGACGATCCAGTTCGGGTCCTGGTTGGCGCGCAGGTTCCCCAGCTGATCGAAGTCCGGGACCATGCTCCACATGTTGGCCTCGGGGTTGGGCACGGCCACCGCTGCCGCCGTGACCTGGAGATGGAACCGGCGCCCGAGGGCGGTGCCCCGGACAATCAGCGCCACCGTCTCCAGCTCGGCGGGGCCGGGCGGTCCCAGGCCCATCGCAGAGCGCTTGATGCGCACGGTGATGTTGCTCCGCAGGTGCGCCATGAGGTTCCCCACCCGCGGCGAGCCAAACGCGGTGGAGCCGACCGGGAACGACGACAGCACCAGGCGGGTGGCCTCGATCGTGCCGTTTGCGATGACCACGGGGCAACCAGCCGGGATGAGGAGGGTCTGCGGCTGCCCGTCGGTGACGAGGGCCAGGCTGGTGACCGTGGTCCCGGTGGTGTTGAGCCGGAGGACCTGCGTGCGGGGGAGCAGGAGATCCGCCGGCTCACGTCGCCGTGGTGGCCGTTCACCGCGGAGTCCGTCCGGATCGCGTCCACGAGGAACGGGACGGAGCTGAACTTGTCGAAGGCGAACAGGCCGGAACCCGGCGAGGAGCCCTGCACTGCCAGCGGCGCCTCGGTGACCTCGGTGACGCCCGGGGTCGGCACGGCGGTGAACGCGCCCAGGAGCGCGTTGTAGAGGTTGGCCTTGACGATGTAGTCGGTGCTGGGGTCGACCCCGATCTCCTTCTCGGTGACCCCGTACTCGGAGTCTCCCCCGGGCGGCACCACCGTGAAGGAGTCGCGGATGGCCGCTGGCCAGCTGACCAGGTCGGCGGCGGTGAGCCGCGGCGACCAGCCTCCCCAGAACAGCGAGCGCCCGCCGATGCAGTACGCAAGGCCGGGGAAGCCCTCGTTGCTCACCCACGGCATTCCCCACACGACGTTCTGGGTACCCGTGTCGCTGTTCCGAAGGTTGTCCGCGCCTCCAATCTTCCCGCCAAGCTGCTTGGGGAGGTTCTGGATGTGCGACGGGAAGAGGTAGGCGCCGGCGTCGATGACCAGGACCCGCAGCGCCTGGGCGGTCCCGAGCCGAAAGAGCTTCTCGGCGCAGTAGCCGCCGAACATGCCCGCCCCGATGACCACCGCGTCGAAGGGATACGCACCGGCCGCCTGGCTGGCGCCGACCTCCGCCCAGTTGTTGCACACGTAGCGACCCATCACGTCGTAGGTGAAGGCCGTTCCCTGGACGTCGAAGTCGGCGGGGGCGGCGGACGGTACGAGGAATGCGAGAGGCATGGTCCCGTCTCCTGGAGAGCGTGTACGTGAGCCCGACGCGGCACGAGTCATGCGAGGAGCGCGAGGACTCGCCGATGAGCGCGCCGTTGCTGCACGCTGCGTCAAGGTGCTCTCATGAAGACTTCGCCGGCAAGCAACCCGAAGGTCCCAGAAATTCGGGGCGCCGCCTCCGGGTCCGCACCCGCGGTGGCTCCACCTTAGGTGGAGGCAGAGCGCCGTGGGGAGCGGCCGCGTACACCGATAGATGCACTCGCCTCACGTGGATACACTTGTCATATCGCCTCGAGCCCCGGGCGGGCACGGCGGCACCCATCCTCGGCCGGAGTGGCCTGGGCAAGCCGATCCGCTCCCCAGCGCCGAGCGTCGGACGCGCCAGCCTTGGAGACTGGAGGATTCAGTTGCTATATCGGTGTTGACATGCCACGCAAGGGCCCTTCGACGGGACAGCACGACACGCCCTGGCTGCTGCTCATCCACCAGATCCCGCCCAGGCCTGCCTACCTGCGCGTCAAGATCGGGCGGCACCTCCAGCGCATCGGGGCCGTGGCGATCAAGAACTCGGTCTATGCGCTCCCCCGCAATGACGAGACCCAGGAGGACTTCCAGTGGGTCCTGCGGGAGGTGGTGAAGGGGGGCGGGGACGCCTCGATCCTCGAGGCCCGCTTCGCCGAGGGCCTCTCCGATCAGGAGGTGGTCGCGCTCTTCCAGGCCGCGCGGGAGGCCGACTACCGGGTCGTCGCCGAGGACGCGCGCCAGGTCGCGGCCTCCTTCCCGAAGCGGGGACCGCCTGCCGACAACCGCCACAACGAGGTTGCGAACCAGATCGCCCGGATCCGGCAGCGGCTCTCGGAGCTCGAGAAGCTCGACTTCTTCGGTGCCCCGGGGCACGAGATCGCCGAGGGCCTGGTCTCCGGGCTGGAGACGCGCCTGAAGCCGAGCGTGGAGCGGCGTGCGCCCAAGGCCCCGGCGCTGCGCCGCGAGGAGTACCGCGGGCGCACCTGGGTCACGCGCAGCGGGATCAAGGTCGACCGGATGGCGAGCGCCTGGCTCATCAGGCGGCTGATCGACCCCCAGGCCCGATTCAAGTTCGTGCCCGCCAAGGGCTACCAGCCGCAGAGGAACGAGCTGCGCTTCGACATGTTCGAGGCCGAGTTCACCCACGAGGGCGAGCTCTGCACGTTCGAGGTGCTTCTCGAGCGCTTCGGGCTGGACGAACCTGCCCTCCGCAGCATCGCCGAGGTCGTGCACGACGTCGACGTCAAGGACTCGAAGTACGGCCGCGAGGACGCGCCCGGCGTCGGCCAGGTCGTGGCCGGGATCGCCGCCGCTCACGCCGATGACGAGGCGCGGCTCGAGCGGGGGGCGGCACTCTTCGACGACCTGTACGCCCTCCATCGCAGCGCACCGAGGCGCTGACTCCCGGCCCGGCGCGGGAACCCCGCCACACACTCGACGAGGACGAGCCCGTCTTCTCGGGTCGACCGGCCCGTTTCAGTACCTTGTTGAATCCCAAAGGTTCAGTTGTTACATGGGCGCTACCGGACCGCGCACTCCGTTCTCCGCCGGCCGCGGAGGGCGGCGCCCACCGTGGCCGGTTGCTCAGCGCCTGGCGGGGAACCGCTTCGGGTGGAGGACCGCCATGAGGACCGAGGAAGGAACCGAGCGGACACCGCCGCCGCTGGACGCCGTCCAGCACCGGGGACGCACCTGGGTGACGCGCACCGGCATCAAGGTCGACCGGATGGCGAGCGCCTGGCTCATCCGGAGGTTCATCGACCCGGAGGCGCGCTTCAAGTTCGTCCCGGCACAGGGGTACCCGCCGGAGCCGCGCGAGCTTCGCTTCGACATGTTCGAGGCGGAGTTCACGCACGAGGGCGACCTGTGCACGTTCCAGGTGCTCGTCCAGCGCTTCGGGCTCGAGGACCCGGCCCTGCGCGTCATCGCCGAGATCGTCCACGACATCGACCTCAAGGACTCGAAGTACGGCCGCGCAGAAGCGCCCGGCATCGGGCAGCTCGTGGCGGGCATCGCCGTCGCGCACGCCGATGACGAGGAGCGGCTCCGCCGGGGCACTGCCCTGTTCGACGATCTCTACGCCCTCCACGGTTCGACGAAGCACTGAGGCAGCAGGCGCCTGACGGAGGACGCAATACCAAGCGCAGAGGTCAACCTTGGGGAGCGACGCGCAGCCCGTCTCGATGGCGGAGATCTTCTGGTACTTCCTGCGGCTGGGCTGGCTCGCCTTCGGAGGCCCCATCGGCCAGATCGGCCTCATGCACCTCGAGGTGGTGGAGCGCCGCAGGTGGATCAGCGAGGACGAGTTCGTCCGCGCGCTCAACTTCTGCCACCTCCTGCCCGGCCCGGAGGCGCTCCAGCTCGCGATCTACATCGGGTTCAAGAAGGCGGGCTACTGGGCCGGCGCCCTCGCCGGCGTGCTCTTCATCCTGCCCGGCTACATCACGCTCACGGCGCTCGCCTGGATCTACGTCCACTACGGGAAGACGCCCCAGGTCCTGGGTCTCCTGTGGGGCTTTCGCCCGGTGGGGCTCGCCCTGCTCCTTGCTGCCCTGGTCCGGATCTCCCGCGCCGCCCTGAAGGGCGTGTTCCCCGTCCTGCTCGCCGCGGGGGCCTTCGTCGCCTTCTTCCTCGGACGCCTGCCGTTCGTCCTGGTGCTCCTCGGCTGTGGCCTCCTCTTCATCGCCTGGCGGCGCATGGGCCCGGGGTCCCGCCTCGCCGCGGCCGCGGCCTCGCTGGCGGTCGCCACCCGCGCCGAGGCCGCCGAGACGATGGCGAGCCGCCTCTTCGACATCTCCTGGTTCTTCTTCAAGGTGGGCCTCTTCTCGTTCGGCGGCGCCTACGCCGTGCTGCCCTACATCCGCGAGGGCGCGGTCGCGTCGTACGGGTGGATCAGCGACCGGCAGATGATCGACGCGCTCGCCCTCGGCGAGACCACGCCCGGCCCCCTCATCTCCATCGGCATCTTCGTGGGGTTCCTGTCCGGCAACGGGGCGCACGCGCCCTGGATCGGCGCCACCCTCTCCACGTTCTGGCTCTTCCTGCCGTCGTTCCTCTTCGTGCTCCCCGCGGCGCGCTACATGAACTGGCTCACCTCGCTGCCGGGCCTGAAGGAGTTCCTCAAGGGCGTCACCTCTGGCGTCGTGGGCCTCATCTTCTCGATCTCCATCCCGCTCGCGAAGGTGGCCTTCATGCCTGGCGGCACGATCGACTGGATCACCGTGGTGCTCGGCCTGGCGGCGTTCGCGACGCTGACCTTCTGGAAGTGGCGCCTCAACGTCGTCGCCGTGGTGCTCGGGGGAGGTGTCCTCGGCCTCCTGCGGGCGTTCGTCCCTGCCCTGTTCGGAGGGCCGCTGTCATGAGTCGCTCGCTCCACGAGAGCTGGGAGGGACCAACGTGAGATCCGCGAGCTTCCTGGTGGCCGCCCTTCTCGCCTCGGCGAACGCCCCCTCCACCATCGAGCTCCCCGGCGCGGGAGGGAGGGTGGGCTTCGACGATCTCGTCTTCTCGCGGGAGCTCCACCGGTTGCTCGCCCCGCGGGACGCACCGGCCGGCTGGACCTGGTCGATCCGGCCAGCGGCGCGGTGGAGGCGGTCGAGGGCTTCAGCCAGAGCTTCTGGCCTGCGATTGGCCACGGGCAGGGGCCGACCTCGGCCGACGCCGGGCAGGGGTTTGTCTTCGCCACGGATCGAACCTCGGGAACCCTGGTGGCAGTCGACCCGAGGGCCAGGCGGATCGTGGCGCGGATCAAGCTCGGCGCAGGTCCCGACTACGTCCGGTGGGTCGGCGCGACGCGCGAGGTGTGGGTCACCGAGCCGGACCGGGAATCGATCGAGGTCTTCTCCTTCGAGCCGGGCCCTTCGCCGGCGTTCAAGCAAGCGGGGATCATCGCCGTGCCGGGCGGGCCCGAGTCGCTGGTCGTCGATCCCACCGGCGGCCGCGCGTACACGAACAGCTTCGGCGACGCGACGTTCGCGATCGAGGTGACCTCCCACCGGGTCGCGGCCCGCTGGACGAACCGCTGCCGGGGCGCCCGCGGCATCGCCCTCGACGCGGCCCGCGGCGTCGCCTTCGTCGGCTGCGACGAGGGCAAGGCCATCTCACTCGATGTGGCGCGAGGGGTGGTGCTCGGCGAGACCGGCACGGGGGACGGCGTCGACAGCATCGCCTACGATCCGCGCCTCTCGCACCTCTACGTCCCGGCGGGAGGGAGCGCCAACCTGACCGTCCTCGCCGTGAAGGGGAGCGGCGCGCTGGAGGCGCTCGGGACCATCCCGACCGCGCCGGGAGCACACTGCGTCGCCGCCGACGATCGGGGCAATGTCTACGTCTGCGATCCCGGGAAGGGTCGCCTGCTCGCCTTCCACGACCCCTACCCTGCTTCGAGGGGGGAACGGTAGGTCCCCATCTGCACGGGAGAGGAGCTGCCCATCTTCCGGTGCGAGGTGAAGCCGCGTGGCCTCGCGTCCGAGGGCGGCATCGAGCGTCCATAGGCGCGTCGGGGTGAGCATGCTGGTTCAGGTCGGCGCGCTGGCGACGGCGGGCGGGCGCTCCTGGGGCCGGAGGCCGAAGAACGGGCGCAGCCAGCGCGTGTGGCGGATCACTTCGTACGTCGCCCAGGACACGAGGAACGTCGCCGCGACCACCAGCGGGAGCTTCACCCAGTAGGTGACGGACCACGGCAGGAGCAGGTACACCGCCGCGACGGTGACGGTCTGGTGGAGGATGTAGAATGGGTACACCGCCTGGTTCGCTGCGCGGAGCCAGGCGCTCGGCCGGGTGAGGCGGGCGCGGGCGTGGCCGACCAGGGCCAGGATCCAGGTGACGGCGTAGGCCGAGTTCACGATGCTCCAGAACGCGGTCTGCGCCCCGTCCGGCCAGCGCTCCGCGAGCCCGACGGCGCGTGCGGCGAAGAACAGGGCGGCCACCCCGAGGCCGACCCAGAGGAACTCCCGCCGCCGCGCCGTGATGAGCTCGAGCCAGGCGGTGCTGGAGGCGAGGGCGAAGCCCCACAGGAACAGGATCAGGCCCGCGCAGAGGTTGGCCCAGTCGGAGACGAGGTCGTAGGTGACGGGCCACCGGGGGCCGAGCAGCCCGGCGACGAGCGCGCTCGGGACCACCATCAGGTAGATGGCCGGCCGCCAGCGTGCGCAGGCGCGGACGGCTGCCGCGAGCGCGCGCGTCCCGGCCCTCGAGCGGATCAGCATCAGGAGGGGCATGCCCACGATCGAGAAGACCAGCACGTAGCCGACGAACCAGAGGTGCATCCAGTTCGCGGTGCCGGCGGGGGCCGGGAGGAGGATGGAGCGGTAGAGCTCCAGGTACGAGATGGGGTGGCCGTGGACGAGCAGCGAGAGGTACGTCTGGGGCGGACACACCAGGTATACGCCGACCCCGAGCGGCAGGAAGAGGCGGTCGGCGCGCTCGCGGGCGAACTCGCCCCAGGACCGACGGCGCAGCGACAGGGCCGCCGCCGCGCCGCTGACGAAGAAGAGCAGCGGCAGCCGCCACCGGTTCACGGCCAGCAGGATGGGCTCGAGGGCGCGGCCGCCACCCGGGTCGTTGATGAGCCACGGCCACGACACGTACGCCAGGCAGGAGTGGTAGACGATCAGCAGCGCGAAGGCGAAGACGCGCAGCGCGTCCAGGCCGTGCTCGCGCGCCGGCGCTGCGGGGGTGCTGTCCACCAGGCCGTTCCTCCCTCGCCGAGGTTTCGTGCGACGGGGGGAGTCTACGGCGGCGGGCCGGCGCGTGGGAGGCGATCTCGCGCCCGATCCGGCGCGGCGTGACCTCCTCCGCCCTGTACAGGTCCGCGTCTCGTCCTGATATCGTTGGCTCTCGATCAGAGGGAGGCAGGATCCGCCAATGACGCCGACCGTTCCCGCCGAGGACTCGGAGCGCGTCCCACTGTCGGGAGATCGCACTCCGCTCTCCTTCGGCATTGTCTACCCTGCGATCATCCGAGCGACTCCACCGGCTCGGCTCTGCTTCACCTTCTCAGTGAATCTTCACCGCTTGCGCTTCGTGAAGCAGCCGCCGCGATCGACAGCCAGGTGTAGCCGACCTGACTCGAGGTTCTTGAGCCGGCAACCCTGCTTCAATGCGCTCGGGCCCGCCGGCGTGAAGTGTCCGCGCACGGCCGGGCCGCCGTGCGCGGACGAGCCCACGCGCCGACCGGGGTGGCATCCCCGACCGGCGCCCCCAGCGACCCTCTACCGCTGCAGCGTGAGCAAGGCCGGCCGCCACGGGATGAGGTTGTAGTTGCTCGTGTTGCTGCCGATCTGGAAGCCCTGGTAGAGCATCTGCAGATTGCACGGGTCGATGGTCCTGGTCTGGTCGGGGTTGTTGCGGACCAGATCCCCGTGGCTGATGTCGTTGGTCCAGGCGCTGCCGCTGAAGGTGACGTTGTTGGCGCCGGCGAAGGGATTGCTCTCGCTCGCGGCCAGCGGCGTCCACGAGCCCGAGAGGCTGGTCGCGGTGAACGAGCGGAAGTACCTCCCGTGGCTCCCGATCGCCTCGACGAGCATGAGGTACCGGTTCTGCCCCTGGACCGTGTAGACCTCCACCGCCTCGAACAGGTTGGCCGTGCTGTCGGTCATGATGGTCGTGGTCGCAGTGCCGAAACGTGCCGGGGAAGTTTCCGATCGGCATGCTGGACCGGTAGATGTTTCCGTTGTCCCCGGCGAAGAACAGGTAGCAGTTCGCGCTGTCGCAGATGACCATCTGGTCGATCGGCCCCGTGCTCGAGCCGGAGAGGCTGCCGGAGAAGAGCGAGCTTCGCGCCCGACCAGCCGTTCGGGTTGGTGGGGTTGGTCGACGTCATGTAGCGGAACGGCGGTCGCGCCCCACTGGTAGGTGAGCACCCAGATGTTCTTCGGGGCGAAGTAGATGAGCTCGGGCGCGACCGTGGCCCCGCGACATCCCGGTCTGGGTGGCGAGGCCATCTGAGACCAGTCGGTGAAGCGCGCTGAAGGCACGAACCGTAGCTGCCTCCGGTGTCGGTGGTGGACATGTAGACCAGGTGCTGGCCATTGTAGGCGACGTTGGTGAAGTCCTTGAGCGCGGTCCATCCCGACTTCGGGGTCGCGAGCGGGCCCGTCGACGTCCACCGGAACGTCGAGGGAAGCGCGCACGTGGTTCCGGTCGTGAAGGTGGCGGTGACGGCGCGGGCCGCAGTCATGGCGAGGCTGCAGGTCCCGGTGCCGGTGCAGGCGCCGCTCCAGCCGCCGAAGGTCGAGCCGCTGGCGGCCGCGGCCGTGAGGGTGACGGTGGTGCCGCTCTCGAAGCTGGCGCTGCAGGTCGAGCCGCAGTTGACGCCGGTCGGGGAGGAGGTGACGGTCCCGCTCCCGGTCCCGGTCTTGGTGACCGTGACGGCGTAGGTGGTCACCTGGGAGTTGAAGGTGGCGGTCACGATCTGGGCGGTCGTCATCGGCACGGTGCACGTCGTGCCGGTGCCGGAGCAGGCGCCGCTCCAGCCGGCGAAGGTCGAGCCGCTCGCCGCCGCCGCGGTCAGGGTCGCGGTCGTCCCGGTCGCGAGGCTCGCGCTGCAGGTCGATGCCGCAGTTGATGCCCGAGCCGGTCACGGTGCCGGTGCCGTTGCCCGCCTTGCTGACGTTCAGGGCGAAGGTGCTCACGCTCCCGCCGGCCACGGCGATGCCGCAGACCTTCGGGTTGTCCGGGCCGCCGCCCTTGGTGAACGCGATCACCACCTGGCCGCTCGAGTTCGCGGTGGTATTGAACGTCCGGACGATGGCCTTGTTCGCGCCGCCCGCGGCCGCGAAGATGTCGAAGGCGGTCAGCACCGTCGCGCCGTTGATGGCCACGTTGAACGTGCGCTGCCCGGCCGCCGTCCAGTAGGCCTCGGCGAAGTAGAGCGTGACCGTCTGGGCGCTGTTCGGCGTGCGGTTCGGGATGGTGTACGTGAACTCACCGTACCGCTCGGTCTGGAGGACCGCCTGCGGCGGCACCGTGCCGGAGATCTGGGTGGTGTCGATGGCGGTGCGTGGTGGAGTAGGTGCTCCCGCCCGAGAAGTAGGCGTCGGCGACGAAGGTGCCGGACGCCGAGCCGCCGGCGTTGACGGAGACGGCGGTGCCGGGACCAGTCGTCAGGTTGAACGTGGCGGTCACCGTGCAGGACGCGCTCACGGTGAGGGCGCCGGACGCGAAGCCAGGGCACGTGCTGCTCCAGCCAGCGAAGGTCGAGCCGCTGTCGGGCGCCGCCGTCAGGGTCACGACCGCGCCGGAGCTGAACGCGGCGCTGCAGGTGCTCCCGCAGTTGATGCCGCCGGAGCTGGAAGTGACCGTACCGGAGCCCTGGCCGCCCCTACTCACCGTCAGGGTGAAGGTGGTGGGGCCGCCGCCGCCGACGGCGACGAAGGACGCGAGCGTCGGCTGGCCGCTGCCGGTGCCGCAGAAGCCGAGGCTCACCGACGCGCCGGGCGCGATGTTGGCATCGTAGTCCACCGGGAGGATCGTCATCTGCGCGCCGCTCACCGTGGACGTGCCGCCCCAGATGTTGTTGAGCGTCGTGCCGTTGAGCGCCACCACCAGCGTCCAGCTCGTCACCGCGGAGGAGCCGCCGTTGGCGAGCATGATGCTGGTGCAGTAGCCGCCGCCCCAAGAGTCGACGGTCATCGTGGCGTTGACGCCGTTGCTCGTGAGGTTCGCGACGGACGGGGCGGCGCCGGTGGCCTCCTCCGGGTTCTGGCCGCAGGCCAGCACCGCTGCCCCGAGCAGGAGCGCGGTGAGCATGGCAGAAACGTGGGTCTTCATGGTCTCTCTCCTCGGCGGACGAGGGTAGCTGCCGCGTTTCGGTGCGTAGCAGTGGACTGACACGGGACGGCCTGAAGCTGCTCACAGGAGGCCGAGCGATGTGAACGCTCGAGTGGCGATTGGCTCGCGTGTGCCATGTTTCGAACGCCTTCTTGGACGACCACCGCGAACTCCTCGGTGACTCCGCGGTTCGGCCGCGGGCGTCCCACGGCCCTGGCGCCATTGTTTCGGGCTTGGCCCGAGCACGGGGCCGAGGCGCCCGCGCTCGCGGTGGGAGTTGCGGTTCGCCCGCGTCTACCACGGAACCGGGACGGCGACCCTCGCGGCTTCGCGGAGGGCGAAAGTATGTTAGCGTTCACATTTCCGAAGGCAGCGCGTTTGTCACATTTTCGAACGTTTTAAGTCAAGCCCCTCCTCTACTCTGGGTGCGAACCTCGCGAATTCCGGGAACGGTTTTCCGATCTCGCCCCGGCGGCTCGGACGCGGCCCCGGAGCTATCCGCAAGCGCAAACGTTTGCGCTGTTCAATCTTCTGTTATCCAAACAGGCCGCGGCGCGGACCCGTGCGGTACTGGGTGGAATGTCGATCCCTGCGCCGAATTCGATCTCGTGAAGGCCTCGCCGTGCCTTCGGGGCGTCTCGACTAATGGTCAACGCGGCCCGCGCGGCTGGGCTCGAGCGAAACGCTGGACCTTCTCGGGCCCACCGTTCACGTGTCCTGGCGTCCCTGCGCGGCCGCGCGGTCTGGAAGGCAGCGGTTTGCCGCCCACCGCGACTCGAATCGATCTCGGTCGAGCGACCGGGTCAGGCCCCCGCGTCACGCACCCGTGCCTGCATCGCGACGGCCCGCTCCGGGACGAACCGCCTCATGTTCGGCGCAACAATCAGCTCGTAGGGCACGTACTCCATGCGCTCGGGCTGGTGGGCTTCCGGGTCGCTGAAGATCTCGTACGCCTTCTGCATCATCAGCTCGGGATTCTGGCGGATGGAGGCGATGTGCAGCTCGACGAGCAGGTTCATCATGGGATGGTAGTCGAACACCCCGTAGTGGATGGGACGGCACGGCTCCGGGTTCTCGCCGATGAAGCGCACGAGCCCATCCATGGGGAGCAGCGAGTTGACGAACAGCCCTCCAATGTCGCCGTGCGTCCGGAACAGCAGCTCGATCCGGTGGTAGGCGGACTCCGCATTGAACAGGGTCTCGACGAACAGGTCCGACGAGTACCGGATCCCCTGCTCCTGCAGTGCGGTGCGGAACCCGGCGAGCCGCAGCTTCGTGACCTCGTGGTCGGCCATGCCCCCCACGAAGTACACGCGGCCCTTGCGGCCGGCGGCCGAGATCGACTTGAGGAGCAGGCGGGTGAGCACCAGGCTGGCGTCGAAATTGTCCGTGGAGACGGTGTGCCGCTCGGTCTTCTGGGCGTCCAGGAAGATCTGCTGGGTGCCCGACCGCCGGCAGAGCTCGCTGAGCTCCCCCAGACCGGTCGGGTTGGCGTTGAACACGCAACGGACGTCCTGGGACAGGTAGTACTTGAGCGCCTCGACCTCCTCGTGCCGGTCGTAGTTGGTCACGGTGATGAGGGCGAGCTTCTTGTCGTTGCGAGCCAGGCGCTCGAACGTCTCCGCCATCTCGCTGAAGAACCGGTTGTTGAGGGTGGGGACCATCAGGCCCACCAGGTTCGAGGTCCGGCTCCTCAGGCTGCGCGCGTGCAGGTTCGGCTGGTAATCGAGCCTCTTCGCCGCCTCCAGGACGAGCGCCTGCGTGCTGGCGGCGACGCCGAACCTCTCAGCCCGGCCGGTGAGCACCATGCTCACAGTCGTGATCGAGTACCCGGTCGCCTCCGCGATGTTCTTGAGGGAAGTTCGCTTCTCCCCCGCGACTCGAGGTCGCCGCTTGGCCGGCCGTTCTGCTCGCATGCGTGAAGATTCTACCGTACGGGCCTGGCCGGGGCGAGCAAAGCGCAGGCGCTCCGCGATGTTAGAGGTCCTGGCGCGCGGTCGCCGGCGTCGCCAGCGGCCGGAGCGAGCCCACGTGTGCGGCCGGGGAGAGCGTTTCGCTGGCCCGAGACCTGTGGCGCAGCGGGAAACCCCGCCCCCGTCCGGGAAGCCCGAGAGATCTCGCCGTGATGGCGCAGTCTATAACGTTGTAGATTGACACTTCCGCCACCGCCCCCCTAGAGTCTCCGCGTCGTCGCCGTACGCGACCGCGCCGGGAGACGGTGGAATGGCCTTGTTGCTGGGCGCAGACATCGGCACCTCGAGCCTCAAGGTCGTCCTCTTCGACGAGGATCTCCGCGCTCTGGCCCAGTCCCGTCAGGAATACCCGACGTCCTACCCCGGACCTGGCCGTGCGGAGCAGGACCCCGACGACTGGGTCCGCGCGTTCAGCCGCGCATGCCGGCAGGTGCTGGAAGCCGCCCGGGCCAGGCCCGCCGACGTCGCCGCCGCGGGGATCGACGGGATGTCGAGCCTGGCGCTTCCCGTCGACGGCCGGGGGGCGCCGCTGCGCCCGGCCATGATCTGGCTCGACCGCCGCGCCGTCGCCGAGGCGGAGATCGGACGCTCGCGCCACGAGCCGCGGCTGCTGGCCATCGCTGGGAACCGCAGCGATCCCTCGTGCTTCGCCCCTAAGGTCGCCTGGATCAGGGATCACGAGCCCGCCGTGTACCGGGAGGCCGCCTCCTTCCTTCACTGCAACGGGTACGTGGTGCAGCGCCTGACGGGCGCCTTCACCATGGACGTCTCGGAGGCGGGGCTGTCCCTGGTGTGCGACATCCGGAACGGTCGGTACTCCGGGGAGCTCGTCGAGGCCTGGGGGCTGGACAGCCGCAAGCTGCCCGAGATCGCGGCGTGCACCGACGTGGTCGGCAGGATCACCCCTGCCCTGGCACGCGAGACCGGGCTCGCCGAGGGCACACCGGTGATCGCCGGGGCCATGGACAATGTGGCCGCGACGGTGGGCCTGGGCCTGCGCCACGACGGCGACGGGTACATCGCCGCCGGCACCGTGACGAACGTCGGCATCCTGCGAGACCACCCCGTGCTCGACGGGAAGGGGCTCGTGTACCACTCCGGCGTCCAAGGACACTGGCTCGTGAACGGAGGCGCCGACTACGGCGGTGCCGGCTTGCTCTGGTTCCGGAACCTCCTCCGGGACCCGGATCTGCCCGCCCTGGGAGAGCTGGGCGCCAAGACCGTCTGCGGAGAGCATCCCATGCTCTTCCTGCCCTACATGGCGGGTCAGCGCGCCCCGCTCTGGAACGACTCGACCAGCGGCGTGGTCCTGGGGATCACCCCGGGAACGGAGCGCCGGCACCTGGCGCGCATGTTCATGGAGAGCGTGGCGCTGGCGGCCCGGCACGTGTTCGAGGAGCTCTGCCCCGAGCGCCCGAGCCGGGCGGCGCTGACCGGTGGCATCACCAACAACGCCGCCTGGTCGCAGCTGGTCGCGGACATCACCGGCATGCGGCTGTCGCTGTGCGCCCACGCCGACGTCTCGCCCCTCGGCGCCGCCATCCTGGCCGGCCTGGGTGTGGGGGTGTTCCAGGACATCGACGAGGCATTCGCCCGGCTGCCACCGGGGCGCGAGTGCGTCCCGGACCGAACCTACGCGGACTACTACGCGGCCCTGTACCGGATCTTCGCGACCACATACTGCAACGTTATAGACAACTTGCGGTCGCTGGACGGGTTGAGGCGTCCGCGCGCGTCCAAGGAGGGCGCGCCTACAACGTTGTAGGGGAGTTCACGTAGGTCACACCTTCGGCTGGAGGCGCGGCGCGACCGGCGCCGCTGCGGGAGGGGTTTTGCCGAAAGCGGGAGAGCCATGAGAGCAGCCGTTCTACACGCCCCTGGAGCCCTGCGCGTCGAGGAGATCCCCACACCCTCTCCCGCACCGGGGGAGGTCCTGGTGCGGGTCGCGTCGTGCGGTGTGTGCGGCTCGGACGTCCCGCGCCTGATCGGCACCGCGGTGCACGGCTATCCCATCGTGCTCGGCCACGAGTTCTCCGGAACCATCGAGGCCATCGGCGAGGGCGGCTCAGGCGCGCTGATCGGCCGGAGCGTGGCCTGCGCTCCGCTGCTCCCGGACTTCTCCGATCCGCAGTGCGCGCGAGGGCACTACTCGCTGGGAAAGGGGTACGGCTTCATCGGGTCCCGCCAGCCCGGGGGATTCGCCGAGTACGTGACCATGCCGCGGCGCAACGCGGTGATGCTGCCAGACGGGGTGGACCTGGTCTCGGCGGCGTTCCTCGAGCCGCTCACGGTCGGGCTCCATGCCATCCAGCTGATGGGGTTCCTGCCAGGCCGGTCGGTGGCCATCACCGGCGTGGGTGGGATCGGGCTCCTGCTGCTGCAGAGCCTGCGCGCCCTGGGTGCCGGAAGCATCGCCGTATTCGACGTGGACCCGGCGCGCCTTGAGGCGGCGCACTCCCTCGGGGCCGATCGGGCCCACGATTCCCGCCGCGAGCGTGTGGCGGAGGCGGCCGCCGCGGAGACCGGGGCATCCGGGTTCGAGTTCGTGTTCGAGACGGCCGGCGTACCGGCCGCGGAGATCCTGGCGCTGCAGCTGGCGGCTCCGCGCGGGCAGGTCATGTTCGTGGGGACCCCGCACGTTCCCCTCACCCTCCAGCCCGACGAGTTCGAGCTCATGAACCGCAAGGAGCTGATCGTGCGCGGCTCCTGGATGAACTACTCGGCGCCGTTCCCTGGCTGGGAGTGGGAATTCGGCGCCCGGCTGCTGGCGACAGGCCGCGTGCGGACCGGGTTGCTGGTGGACCGCGTCCTTCCCCTCGCCCGTGCCGCCGAGGTCCCCGCCCTGCTCGAGAAGCGCGGCGAGCTCAGGGGGAAGCTGCTCCTCGACTGCACTCGTCAGGCGGCCTGAACCGGAGATCGCACCGTGACCGCGAGCGAAACCACCATGTCCCACTCCGCGTCCGAATCGAAGTCTGCCATCCCCGCGCCCGCCGGGCCGGAGCTCCTCTCCGTGCGGGGTATCGTGAAGCGCTTTCCGGGCGTGCTGGCGCTGGGCGGGGTCGACTTCGACCTGCGCCGGGGAGAGATCCACGCGTTGGTGGGCGAGAACGGCGCTGGCAAGTCCACCCTCATGAAGATCATCGCCGGGATGATCCCGCCCGACGAGGGGACCATCCACCTCGACGGACAGGAGCGCCGATTCGAGCACGTGCTGGACGCGCAGGACGCCGGAATCGCCTTCATCCACCAGGAGCTGTGCCTCACCCCGCACCTCTCCGTGGCGGAGAACATCTTCCTGGCCCGTGAGCCGATGCGCGGCCCGTTCGTCGACCGGGCCCGGCTCCGGGCCAACACCCAGGCGCTGCTTGATGGACTACGCGTGAACATCGACCCCGGGGCAATCGTCAAGAACCTCTCGGTCGCACAGCAGCAGATGGTCGAGATCGCCAAGGCGCTCTCGCTGAACGCGCGGGTGCTG
Source organism: uncultured Pseudomonadota bacterium (assembly GCA_963736345.1). Lineage (GTDB taxonomy): Bacteria > Myxococcota > Myxococcia > Myxococcales > Anaeromyxobacteraceae > Anaeromyxobacter. Next base: position 43,058 of record CAVTOU010000001.1, read on the forward strand.
ATCATGGACGAGCCCACCTCGTCCCTGACCGAGAACGAGATCGATCAGCTGTTCGTGATCATCCGCTCGCTCCGAACGCAGGGGGTGGGCATCATCTACATCTCCCACCGGCTCGGCGAGCTGCAGCACGTGGTCGACCGGGTGACCATCTTCCGGGATGGGAAGCACGTCCGGACCGCCGACTTCGGCGCCATCACCCTGGACGAGATCATCGCCGCCATGGTCGGCCGTACGCTCGACCAGAAGTTCCCGTCGCGCACCTCCCATCCCACCGCCGAGAAGATCCTCGAGGTCTGCAACCTCTCCCGCGAGGGCGTGTTCCAGGACGTGAGCTTCGATCTCCGCCGCGGCGAGATCCTGGGCTTCGCCGGCCTGATGGGCGCCGGCCGTACCGAGGTGGCGCGGGCCATCTTCGGGGCGGACCAGAAGTCGTCGGGGACCGTTCGCCTCTTCGGCCACGAGGTCACGATCCACTCGCCACGCGACGCCATCCGGCACGGGATCGCCTATCTGTCCGAGGATCGGAAGGGCCATGGCCTGGCGCTGGAGATGCAGCTGGCCGCCAACGTCACCATGGCCAACGTGGACGCCGTCGCCGACAGGCTGGGCTTCCTCCGCTTCGGCGACGAGGCCGCCGCGGCCGAAAAGTACGTGAAGGCCCTCGACATCAAGACGCCCTCCATCCGGCAGATCGTGAAGAACCTCTCCGGCGGGAACCAGCAGAAGGTCGTGATCGCCAAGTGGCTCTTCCGCGAGTCCCAGCTCCTCTTCTTCGACGAGCCGACGCGAGGCATCGACGTCGGCGCCAAGTACGGCATCTACCAGATGCTCGACCGGTTCGCGGCGCAGGGCATCGGTGTGGTGCTCATCACGTCGGAACTGCCCGAGGTGCTGGGAATGACGGACCGCGTGGTGGTCTTCCACGAGGGCCGCGTCGCGGGGGTCCTCGAGACCGGGCGGTCGAACCAGGAAGAGATCATCCAGTACGCCTCCGGTCAGAAGACCAGGGCGGCCTGAGAACCCGCACCACGCGAGACGCCGATGACGATGAACGAGAAGCGCAGGGACCTCATCCAGAAGTTCGCGGCGCTGGGCAGCTTGACCGTGCTGATCGCCGTGTTCGCGGTCACCAGCCGCGCGTTCTTCACGACCACGAACGCGCTGACCGTCGCGCTCCAGGTGTGCACCATCGCCTACCTGGGCATGGGGATGACGGTGGTGATCATCACCGCCGGCATCGATCTGAGCGTGGGGTCGGTCCTGGCGCTGGGCGGCTGCATGGCCGCCGTGCTGATCAAGGGAGGAATGCCGGTCTGGCTCGGCATGACGGCCGGATTGCTGCTGGGTTGCCTGGCGGGCCTCCTCAACGGCCTCTTCGTGGCGCAGCTCAAGCTCCCGCCCTTCATCGCCACGCTCGGCATGATGGGGGTGGCGCGGGGCGTGATCCTCCAGATCACCGGCGGGCGCGCCATCGCCGGCATGGACCAGGCGTTCGGCGTCCTCGGGAACGGCGCCCTGTTCAAGAAGATGACGATCGGCGCCGACGGCTACCCGGACATCAAGTTCGTGGGCATTCCGTACCCCGTCATCGTCATGGTCGTCCTGGCCATCCTGATGTCGGTGGTTCTCTCGCGCACGCGCTTCGGCCGCCACGTCTACGCGACCGGCTCGAACAACGAGGCGGCGCGCCTCTCCGGCGTGAACGTGTACCGGATCACGGTGATGGCCTACGTCATCGCGGGGTTCTTCGCGGGCCTGACCGGCATCGTGCTCATGTCGCGCCTGGTCACCGGCCAGCCCAACGAGGGGATCGCTTACGAGCTGGACGCCATCGCCGCCGCCGTGATCGGGGGCGCGTCGCTCACCCAGGGCGGCATCGGCACCATCTCCGGGACCATCATCGGCGCTTTCGTGATCGGCATCCTGCGCAACGGCCTGAACATGAACGGCGTCTCGTCCTTCGTGCAGCAGATCATCATCGGCGTGGTGATCCTGCTCACCGTCTGGATCGACCAGCTCCGCAGCAAGCGGTCGACCCGGGTACGGGTGTTCGCCAACCAGAAGCAGGTGGAGAGAAGTGGCGCGCCGCCGGAGGCATCCGAGCCGGCACGCCGTGCGGTGGAGTGAGGGAGTCGCAGGCGCAGTCCAGAAGGGGTTCACCAACCGAGAGGAAACGATCCATGAAGAAGGCACTGTCCGGAATCATCGTGGCGGCCATGGCGCTGTTCGCGAGTACCGCGCTGGCAGCGGGGGGCGAGATCGCGGTCATCGTCAAGACCACCAACTCGAACTTCTGGCAGAACGTCAACAAGGGCGCGACGGACGCGATGAAGGAGGTCAAGGGGTTCAGCATGACGTTCCAGGGCCCGGCCTCGGAGCAGAACATCAACGACGAGGTCGCGATGGTGGAGAACGCGGTGAACCGCAAGGTGGCCGGCATCGTGCTCGCGCCGTCCGACCCCGAGGCGCTCATCCCGGCCGTGAAGAAGGCCTGGGAGGCCAAGATCCCGGTGGTCATCCTGGACTCGCTGCTCGCCGACGCGGGCAAGGACTACTACAAGTCCTTCCTGGCGACCGACAACAAGGCGGCCGGTGAGCTGTGCGCCAAGGCCCTCATCGACAAGATCGGCAAGGAGGGCAAGATCGCCGTCATGTCCTACGTCGCCGGCGTCGGCTCCGAGATCGGCCGCGTGGGCGGCTTCAAGGACTACATCGCCAAGAACTCCAAGCTGCAGATCGTCGGGACCTACTACTCGCAGGCCCAGATGGCCACCGCCCTCAACCAGACCACCGACGTGCTCGCCGCCAACACCGACCTCAAGGGGATCTTCGGCGCCAACGAGCCGACGGCGGTCGGCATGGGCCGCGCCCTGCAGCAGAGCGGCAAAGCCGGCAAGGTCGCGGCCATCGGCTTCGACGGCAACGTGGACCTGCAGAACTTCGTCAAGGACGGCACCATCTCCGCCATCGCGGTGCAGGGCTCCTACCAGATGGGCAACATGGGCGTGAAGACCGTCATCGACGCCATCAACGGCAAGAGCGTCCCGAAGTTCGTCAACACGGGCGTGGTCATGGTGACCAAGCAGAACATCGAGAAGCCCGAGGCGAAGAACGTCCTGTACTGAACGAGAATAGGGGGCCGGCGGGCCTCTCGTGCTCGGGTCCGCCTGCCCCCTGGGGCGCGTTGCGCTCGTCAGGGCGCGCCCCCGGGGCCGAGCTCCGTCCCGGCAGCTTGAACGCGCCGGGGGGCGCGTTCCAACCTCCGCTGCCCGGACGGAGCTGCCCCGTCATCCCTACACCCGGTCCGATCCCGGCGCCCACGGCGGCCGGACCGGGAGCGTGCTTGCCGCGGGCCGCAGCTGGACGTCGGAGGACGACGTGATCGCTCTCGCAGAGTTCGCCGCGCTGATGAAGCGCAACCGCTCAGGAGATGGCGGGGTGGCCATGTCGGTGTGCTCGGCGCACCCGCTGGTCCTCCGCGCCCTGTTCCGTACGGCCCGGCGGCACGACACCATCGCGCTGGTCGAGTCGACCTCCAACCAGGTCGATCAGTACGGCGGGTACACCGGGATGATGCCGGCCGACTTCGCGGCCCTGGTGCGGCGGCTCGCCGACGAGGAGCACTTCCCGCAGGAGATGGTGCTCCTGGGCGGGGACCACCTGGGCACCAACACCTGGCGGGCCAAGCCGGCCGACGACGCGATGGCCGAGGCCTGCGATCTGGTCCAGGCCTACGTGAAGGCCGGCTACCGCAAGATCCACCTGGATGCGAGCTTTCCCTGCGCCGACGACCGAGGCCGGCTCAGCGACGAGATCGTCGCCGAGCGCTGCGCCCGGATGGCCGAGGTGTGCGAGAGCGTCTGGGAGAGCGCGCCGCCCATTTTCGTGGTCGGCACCGAGGTGCCCACGCCGGGCGGTAGCCGCGAGGCAGAGCAGATGCACGTCACCTCGGCCGAGGACGTCGAACGAACGCTGAGCGTGTTCCGGACGGCTTTCCGCCGCCACCGGCTGGAGCATGCCTGGGAGCGGGTGGTGGCGCTGGTGGTCCAGCCCGGGGTCGAGTTCGGCGACGGCGTCATCCACGACTTCCAGCCCGTTCCCGAGCTGGCCAAGGCCATCCTGGACCAGCCCGGCATGGTCTACGAGGCCCACTCCACCGATTACCAATCGGCATTGGCGCTGCAGAGGCTGGTGGAGCACCACTTCATGATCCTCAAGGTGGGGCCGTGGCTCACCTACGCGCTCCGCGAGGGCCTGTTCCTGCTCGAGCTGATCGAGAGCGAGCTCAAGCCCTTCATCCCCTCGCGCTTCCGCGACACGCTCACGCACGTGATGAAGGAGGACCCGAAGTACTGGGACCGGTACTACTCGGGTGATCCCGGTGCGGTCGAGTTCAAGATCGCCTTCAGCTACTCCGATCGCGCCCGCTACTACCTGGGGCGGAAGGAGGTGGTGGAGGCGCTGGACCGCCTCTTCCAGAACCTGGCGGCTCCCGTCCCGGAGACCCTCATCAGCCAGTACATGCCTGCCCAGTACTTCGGTGTCCGCGCCGACCGGATCCAGCCCACCGCTCGCGACCTCGTGGTGGAGCGGATCTGCGATGTGATGGAGCTGTACCTGCGCTCCGGGGCGGCACCCGGGGCGACTGCAGCGCTCGCCGCCGCGACGTCCCGCGGATCTCCCGCCGGCCTGGGGAGCTCTCCATGATGACGGACGCCTTGGCGCTCCGGCAGCCCTCATTCCCTTGCAACTGCTCACCGAGCCAGGAGTGAAATCATGTCCGCAATCTCGCCGGCCGCATCCACCCTCTCGCTTCCGGAGTTCCAGCGCGCACCGGACGGCGTCGACCCGGCGCGCGTTCCGTCGCGCCGGCTGCGCAGCGGCGCTCGGATCCCCGCGGTGGGCCTGGGAACGTTCGGCTCGGACCGGTTCAAGGGCGAGGCCATCGCCGCCGCCGTGGTCGGCGCGGCCGGCATCGGGTACCGTCACTTCGATTGCGCGTCGGTCTACGGGAACGAGCACCTGATCGGCCAGGCGCTGACCAGGATCCAGCGGGCGGGGGTGAGGCGCGAGGAGCTTTGGGTCACCTCGAAGCTCTGGAACGACAAGCACGGCGAGGGGGACGTGATCGCCTCCTGCAAGCAGTCGCTGCAGGATCTGCAGCTCGAGTACCTCGACCTGTACCTGGTCCACTGGCCGTTCCCGAACTACCACGCCCCGGGCTGCGACGTGAGCTCGCGGTCGCCGAATGCCAAGCCCTACATCCACGAGCAATACATGCGCACCTGGCGCGAGATGGAGCGTCTCGTCGACCTGGGCCTGGTGCGGCACATCGGGACCTCGAACATGACCGTCCCCAAGCTGCGCCGCGTGATCGCCGACGCGCGCATCCAGCCGGCCTGCAACGAGATGGAGCTGCACCCACACTTCCAGCAGCCGGAGCTGTACCGGTTCGTGGTGGAGAACGAGATGGTCCCCATCGGATTCTGCCCCATCGGCTCCCCCACCCGCCCCGACCGCGATCGGACCCAGAGCGACACGGTCGACATCGAGGATCCGGTCATCGCCCGCATCGCCCAGCGCCTCGGCGTCCACCCCGCCACCGTCTGCGTCAAGTGGGCGGTCCAGCGGGGGCAGGTGCCCATTCCGTTCTCGGTCCGCCGGAACGAATACCTGAGCAATCTGCAGGCGGCGGTGTCGCCCCCGCTCACCGGCGACGAGATGCAGGCGATCGCGGGCATCGACCGCAACTGCCGGCTCATCAAGGGCCAGGTGTTCCTGTGGAAGGATGGGCAGAGCTGGGAGGATCTCTGGGACCCGAACGGCAAGATCACGCCTCCCTGATCCTGCGGAGCGCCTTCCTCGGCGGGGAGAGCGGCGACCCCCTGAACCACGCAAGTCCGTGCCCGAGCTGGTGAGCCGTTCGCCGCGTTCTCCGGCCCGGTGATCTTTCGTCTTCGACCTGGGCGCCTCGCCGCGGTTTCGCCGGTCAGAGAGTGACGCCTCCGCGCCAAATGGCGAAGTCCCGCGCGCCCATCGACTCGCTGGCGGTGCGGCGCCCCGAAGCCACGTCCACGCACAGCCGCAGGAGCTCGTCGGCCAGGACGGGGAGCTGATCACCGGACAGCAGGCGGCCCGCGTCCAGGTCGATCCACTCCGACTTCTTCCGCGCCATCGCGGTGTTCGTGGCGATCTTGAGCACCGGCACGGGCCCGCCGAGCGGCGTCCCTCGCCCCGTCGTGAACAGCACCAGTTGGCAGCCGGCCGCCGCCAGCGCGGTCACCGCCACGATGTCGTTGCCCGGCCCCTCCACCAGGTTGAGGCCGGGTGAGCGGATCCGCTCCCCGTACCGGAGCACCGCCGAGACCGGAGCCATGCCGCCCTTCTGCGTGCACCCCAGCGACTTCTCCTCCAGCGTGGTGATGCCCCCCTGGCGATTGCCCGGCGACGGGTTCTCGCTGATCGGGTGGCCCGCCGCGAGGTAGTGGCGCTTGAACCCGTCCACCAGCCCGACCGCCCCGTCGAAGACCGTTCGGGAGGTGCACCGATCGAGCAGCGGCCCCTCGGCGCCGAACATCTCCGGGATCTCGGTCAGCGCGGTGGCGCCGCCCGCGGCGTTGACGAGATCGCTCAAGGCCCCGACCAGCGGGTTCGCGGTGATGCCCGAGAAGCTGTCCGAGCCGCCGCACTTGAGGCCGACCCGGAGCACCGAGAGTGGGCTGCGCACCCGCCGCGCCTCTCGGGCGTACGCAGCCAGCTCCTCCAGGAGCGCCGTCCCGGCGGCGAGCTCGTCCTCCACCTCCTGCGCCAGCAAGAACCTCACCCGCCCGGCGTCCACCGGACCGAGCCTCGCCCGGAACGAGGACATGGTGTTGCTCTCGCAGCCCAGCCCGAGCACCAGGACGCCCGCCGCGTTGGGGTGGCTGCACATGGCGGCCAGGAGGTCGCGGGTCCGCTCGTGGTCCTCCCCCAGCTGCGAGCAGCCGTAGGGGTGCGCCAGCACCACCACCGCGTCCACCCCGGGCGGCGGTGGGCGGAACCGGGAGGTTAGCCGGTCGGCGATCCCGTTCACGCAGCCGACGGTGGGCACGATCCAGAGCTCGTTCCGGATGCCGACCTGCCCGTCCGCGCGAGCGTAGCCCTCGAAGCCGAGCTCCGCCGGCGGCGTGCGCAGCGAGGCGGGCGGCGTGGGCCGGTACTCGAACCGCTCGTCGCCGGCGAGGCGCGTGGCCAGGTTGTGCTCGTGCACCCAGTCCCCCGCCCGGATGGGCACGCTAGCCTTCCCGATCGCAGCTCCGTACTTGAAGACCGGTCCGCCAGCCGGAACGTCGACCAGCGCGATCTTGTGACCGGCGGGGATGTCGACCCGCACCGCCACCTCGTGCCCCACCACCGAAACCACCGTCCCTGCGGGCACTGGCGTCAGCGCCACCGCCACGTCGTCGACGGACCGGAGCAGGAGGACCTTCGGCGCGGTGCCGCCGGACACGGCCTCCAGCGCCGACCGCATCCCGCACGCCTCGATGGTCTCGAGCGCCTGGACGACGTGCGTCACGAGCCCGGGGAGGGTGGACAGGTCTCTCTCCCATAGCGAGGCGTCCGAGAGGATCCTCCTGGCGTACGCGGAGGCGTGAAGCCCCTGGGCCTCCGTGAAGGCCTTGAGCGCCGCGGGCTCATCGCGGATGGGATAGCGAGCCTCGCCGCGGCGGCCGGTGCGCGCGCCGTCGGGCCCGGCCTCGCCCCGGTAGAAGTGGAGCAGCGCCGCCAGCGAGAAGGTCAGGGCTGGAGGGAGCGCCCCGGTGCGGGCCAGCGCGGCCTCCAGGCTGGGGAGCACGCGCACCTTCCACTTCGAGACCGAGTTGAGGGCGATGCCGAGCAACTCGTGACGGATGAAGGGGTTCCGGAACCGCTCCAGCACGGTGTCGGCGAAGGCGGCCTTCCCGGAGTCGTCCATCGGCACGCCGGGCAGGATCTCTTCCCGCACGGCCCGGCGGACGAAGGCTCCAGTGATGGGGTCGGCCATCATCTGCTCGACCGTGTCCAGGCCAGCGTGGAACGCGGCCAGGGAACCGGCCGTGTGGGCGCCGTTCAGCACCAGGACCTTGCGACTGCGGTACGGCTGCAAGTCGTCCGTGTGGATCACCTGGTAGCTGGCGCGCGCCAGCGGAAGCACGTCGGCGACCGTCGCCGGCCCCTCGATGACCCACAGGTGGAAGGGCTCCACCAGAGTCAACTGGCGGTCCTCGTAGCCGAGCTCGGCCCAGAGCGCCGCGGCCTCCGCCGCAGGGTATCCCGGGACGATCCGGTCAACCAGGGTGTCGCAGAAGACGTTGGCCCGCTCGACCCAACGCGTGAAGGGCGTGCCCAGTCGCCAGTCGGCCGCATGGCGGAGGACGCAGTCCCGGAGGGTGGCACCGTTGCGCTCGATCAGCTCGCAGGGCAGGAAGGTCAGCCCGCCCTCCGGGCCGAGCCGCCGGAAGCGCTCGTGCAACATGGCGCAGACCTTGCCCGGGAAGGTCGGCTGTGCCGCGTCCGGCGTGTAGGACTGCGGCACATGGACGATGCCCGCCTCGGTGGTGTTCGAGACCACGACCCGGAGCTCGGGGCTGGTGGCGCAGGCCTGGTAGGCGGCGAACTCGCGGTAGGGATCGATCGCCCGCTGCACCGAGGTCGCCAGCCGGCGCTCGGTCACCGGCCTCCCCGACGAGAGCCCGTGGGTGAGGACGGTGTAGCAGCCGCCCTGGGCCTCGAGCTCCGCCGCCCGCCCTCCCGGCCTGGGCTGGACCACCACCACACCGTCCCGGGAAAGGCCGGCGGCGTTGGCTCCGTCCACCATCCAGTCCACGAAGCCGCGGAGGAAGCTCCCCTCCCCGTACTGCAGGATCCGCTCGGGCAGGGGCTCGATCGGCCCGACCTTCAGCCCGGCCGGCAAGGGCGGTCCACCCCGGAGCCATTCCCGCGTGAGCCTCGGCAGCGCCATCGCACCCCCTAGAACCGAACCATCACCTTGAGCTTGTCGCCCGTCGACTCGGCCAGCTCGTGGAAGGCGCGCCCTGCCTCTCCCAGGTCGTACTCGTCCGAGACGACTGCGGCCAGGTCCACCCGGCCGGCGCGCGCCAGCTCGATCACCTCGAGGAAGTCCTCGCGGAGCGCGTTGCGCGAGCCGAGCACGTCCAGCTCCTTGGTCTGGATGACGGTGTACCTGAAATCGAGGCTCTGCATCCCGATCCCGATGATCACCACCCGCGCGCGGTGGGCCGCGGCGTCGATGCAGCGGAGGAAGGTCGAGGGGAGCCCGACGGCCTCGATGCACACGTCGAAGCCGTCGCCCCCCGTCGTGGCCCGGATACGAGCCGCGAACTCGGCGTCGCCGCCGGCCACGAACGTGCCGTGCATGCCCAGCCGCTCCGCCAGCGCCAGCTTCCGGGGCACGACATCGGCGACGTGCACTTCGGCGCCGGCCAGCCTGGCGCCCATGGCCGCGAACAGGCCGATGGTGCCCGCACCGATCACCAGCACCCGCTCGCCCTTCGCCACACGGGCCCGCTTCACCGCGTGGTGCGCGATGCAGTACGGCTCGACCATGGCGAGGGTGCGGGCTGACAAGCCACGCCCTTCGTACACGCGATCCGCCGGCACGGCCAGCAGCTCGCGGAAGCCGCCGTCGCGCTGGGCACCCAGCGTCTGGTTGTCGGTGCAGCAGTTGACGTGGCCGCGCCGGCAGGAGTAGCAGCGGCCGCAGTTGAAGTACGGGTTCACGGTGACGACCGTGCCGGGCGCCAGCCCCTCCACGCCGGGCCCGGTGGACACCACCTCCGCCGCCAGCTCGTGGCCGGGGATGCGCGGGTACTTCGCGTAGAGGAAGGAGCCCTTGAACGTCCCCACGTCGGAGCCGCAGATCCCGCCGTAACGGATTCCGCAGCAACACCTCGCCCGCCGCCGGCGTGGGCGCCTCGCCCTCGCGCACCTCGACCTTGCCGGGCGCGGGGATGGAAACGTACCGCATGACGCCCACGTTCCTTTCCGCAAGGCCGCGTCGGCCTCGCTCGCGTCGTGGTGCAGGACCCGTCCAGTTCCGGGGCGGTCAGCTCCGGCCGCTCGATCACCCACTGCAACAGACCGCAGCGCTTCCCCGCCAGGACCGCGGGCGCCACCGACACCGTCGCCCGCCGGCGGCGATCACTGGAACTGGGTGAACCTGGCGGCGTTCGAGGCCGTGACCAGCTCGGTGCCGGTGTCGATGAACGTCTCGACCCGCTTGCCCTGGACGGCCTTGACGGCCGCATCGACGGCGAGCGACGCCATCCTGCCGGGGAACTGCGCGATGGTGGCGTTCATGTCGCCGGCCTCGATGGCCTTGGCGGCGTCGGGGAGCCCGTCGTAGCCGACCACCAACACCTTCTTCCCCTTGTCCTTCGCGACCTTGGCGGCAGCGATGGCCGGGTCGTCGCAGGCGGAGTAGATGGCGGTCAGGTTCGGCTCGCGGGTGAGGAGGTCCTCGGCCACGGTCGCGCCCTGGGCCGAGTCGCACCTGGTCTCCGCGCCGCCCATCACGATCTTCACGCCCGTGCCGGCCAGCGCATCCTTGACGCCCTGGATGCGCGCGTCGAGCGCCGGCACGCCCCGCACCCCCTCCATGAGACCGATCGACTCGCCCGACTTGAGCACCGATTTGAGATAGGCGCCCGCCGCCTGCCCGCCCTTGACATTGTCGGTCGCCGCCACCGCCGTCTTGTTCTTGAAGGCGTCGAGGGCGTTGTCGGCGAGCACGACCTTGACGCCCTTGGCGGCGGCCGCGTCCAGCGCCGGGACGACGTCCACGCCCATGGGCGTGACCACGATGGCCTTGAAGCCCTTCGCCACCGCGTCCTCGATCTGATCGATCTGGCAGGCGGTGTCCGCCGGCGACTTGCACGAGAAGTAGGTGATCTCGACGCCCGGGTGCTTGGCGGCGTACTCCTTGGCGGCGTCCTCCATGGCCGTGAAGAACGCGACCCGGAACTTGGTGATGAACGCGATCTTCACCTTGTTGCTCGCGGCCGCGCCCGGCACGGGTGAAGCTGCGACGAGTACGGCGACGACGGCCCCCAGGACCAGCTTGCTCTGGATTCTCACAACTCCTCCTTGGCTTCGTTCTCGGCTACGAGTGGTGCTGCGGGTTACACGGCCCGGCCGCCGGCTGCCCCGACGATCCAGGCGACGAGCTGCTCGTGGTTTTCGACGTTCGGAACCGTCTCCCCGACCGTGCGGCCGCGGCGCAGGACCAGCGCCCGGTCCGCGACCGCCATGACGTGATCCATGCTATGGGAGATGAGGATCACCGCCACGCCGTCCGACTTGAGCCGCCGGACGAGGTCGAGGACGCGAGCCGACTCCCGCAGCCCCAGCGCCGCGGTCGGCTCGTCGAGGATCACGACCCTGGAGGAGAAGGCGACCGCCCGCGCCACGGCCACCGCCTGGCGCTGGCCGCCGGACATCAGCGCCACCGGGGCCTCGAGGTCGGGGAGGCCGACCTGCAGGCGGTCGAGCAGCTCGCGGGTCCGCTCGGACATGATTCGGCGTCGGAGGAAGCGGAGCCCGGGAGGGAGCCACCGGGGGCCGGCCAGCTCCCGCCCCGCGAAGAAGTTGGCCGCCGGGGCGAGGTTGTCGAAGAGTGCCAGGTCCTGGTAGACGGTCTCGATCCCGTGCGAGCGCACGGTCATGGCGTTGGCGGCCGTGATGTCGATCCCGTCGAGCGTGATCGTGCCCGCGTCGAGCCGGTGCACGCCGCTGATGGCCTTGATGAGGGTGGACTTGCCCGCGCCGTTGTCGCCGAGCAGGGCCAGCACCTCGCCGCGCGCGACGTCGAGCGAGACCTCGTCGAGCGCGACCACCGCGTCGAAGCGCTTGCAGGCATCTCGCACCTGCAAGGTGGGCTGGGCCGCGCTCACGACGGCACCGCCTGCAGGCTGCGGAACCTGCTCTCCATCTGGCCGCGGAGCACGTCGATCTCGACCGCACCCACGATGACGGCGCCGGTGGCCATGTACTGCCAGTTCGGGTCGATGCCGAGCAGGTTCAGCCCGTTGCGCATGACGGCGATGACCAGCGCGCCGGTCAGGGCGTTGAGCACCGTCCCGCGCCCGCCCAGGAAGCTCGCTCCGCCGATGATCACCGCCGCGATCGCGTCCAGCTCGGCCAGCGCGCCGGAGGTGGGCGAGCCCGCGTGGCCCTTGCCCATGGTGAGCAGCGCCGCCACGCCGGCGAGGAGGCCGCTGACGACGTACACGGAGATCAGCACCGAGGAGACCGGGATGCCGTTGCGCACCGCCGCCTCGGGATTGCCGCCGACGCAGTAGATCCAGCGTCCCCACACCAGCCCACGCGTGACGAGGGTCACGAGCGCGGCCACGACCACGACGACGAGCGCGGCCATGGGGAACCAGCCGACCAGGTCCCGCCCCGGGGATCCACGAGATGCGGCCGGCGCCGATGGCGTTCACGATCGGGCGGAGCGCCCTGGATGGTCTCGCTGTGCGACAGGAACAACGCCAGGCCGCTGGCCGCGGTCAGCGTCGCCAGCGTCGGGATGAACGGGTGCGGCAACCGACCCTTCACGTAGAGGAGACCGTTCACCGCGCCCGACGGCACAGCCGGTGGCCAGGGCCGCCGCGATCGCGAGCGTGGCGGATCCGTGGTCGCGCCAGACGATGGCGCCGACCACGGCGCTGAGCGAGAGGTTCGACCCGACCGACAGGTCGATGCCCGCGGGTCACGATGACCAGGAGCTGCCCGAGGGCGAGGACGCAGATCACGGCCGACTGCTTCAGAACGTTGCCGACGTTCTCGAAGGAGAGGAAGACATCGGAGACGGTGCTCAGCAGCACCACCAGCAGGACCAGGATCACCACCGGGCCCAGTTCCATGGCGGTGAGCACGACCCTGAGGCCTCGGGTGCCGGCGCCGCGGCGCGGCGGAGAAGCCGCCTGGGCCCGCACCGCGCCGGGAGCTTCGACCGGGGAACCCGTCGCCGTGCGCCCTCCTGGTGTCACCGGCATCCCTCCATCCCCCTGCAAAGCGGGCGATGCGATAACCTGGCGATCATATGTCGTCGATCCTATAGGATGTACTATATTGGGGCTGGGCCCAACGGTGGCAGCCGGGCCGCCGGCGCGCGAGGATGGATGGTGGATGATCCAGGAGACCCGCCCGTGACGAACACCGACATCGACGAGGTGGTCCGCTCGTCGGAGGCGGGACGGCGCCTGGCCGAGCGCGCGCCCCTCGCCGACGACGTGCACGACGTGCTGGTGGACATGATCATGAACCACCGCGTCGACGCCGGCTCCCGCCTGAACATCGACGCGCTGGCCCGCTCGCTCCGGGTCTCGCCCACCCCGGTCCGGGAGGCGCTGGTCCGCATGGAAGCGGAGGGCCTGGTCGCCAAGGAGCCCAACCGAGGCTACGCGGTGGCGCCCCTCATCGGTCTCCAGGAGCTGCGCTCGATGATGGACTTCCGGCTCCTCATCGAGCCCGCCGCGGCCGCCGAGGCGGCGCGGCGCGTCAACGCGGAGGAGGCGAGCGCGCTCCGTGCCTTCGCCCGCACCGGCGGCGCGGGCGACTGGGACGCCACCGCCAACCGGCTCGACATGGTCTACGACGCGACGTTCCACGACTCCATCGCGCGCCTGTCGGGGAACCGGTGGCTGCGCGAGTCGCTGGCGCGCCTCCGCTGTCACCTGCACATGTACCGGCTGTACCACCACGCCCAGCAGGCCGCTGCGACCAAGCCGGAGCACGTCGCCATCGCCAAGGCCATCGGGAGCAAGGCGCCGGAGGCCGCCGCCGAGGCGATGCGCACGCACCTGCAGACCGCGATGCGCAGGCTCGACAGCGTGGTCGCGTCCGGGAAGCTCCAGCCGCCGCGCTGATGGGACGCAAGATCCGGCTCACCGCCTCACTCCGAGCGGGGGAGGGACGTCGACTCCCTCCTGGAGAGCCCGACCGCCGCGGTCGCGCAGCCGTAGCGCCGGCGAGCTCCCTGCTCCGATCGCCACTCGCGCTCGGAAGAGTGCGCGGCTTCCGAACCCGCGAGGGTTGGAGCGCCGCTCCCCAAAGCCGTCCGCGCCGACCGCTCGGCGGTCTCTTTGCCAGCGCCCGGCCCACCCACTATGGGAGCGTCGAGGACTCCGCGCGATGGAGAGCAAGCTCCTCGAGCTCGTCGATGCGCACGTCCACTTCTGGGACGGCGCTCGTATGCCGTATCCGTGGCTGGCCGAGGTGCCGGCCATCGCCGACCCGCACTCCCCGCGCGAGCTCGCGAGCGAGGCGGGCGCCTCGATGCCGGGCGCGATCGTGTTCGTCGAGGCCGGGGCAGCCGCCGGGCACGCCCGGGCAGAGGTCGACTGGATCTCGGAGCTGGCCGCGCAGGATCCTCGCATCGTGGCGATCGTCGCCCAGCTCGCCGTCCATCGCGGCGCGGAGACGGAGGAGGCGCTGCCGGCCCTGGCCAGCCACGGCCTGGTGCGGGGCGTCCGGCACAACCTCCAGGATGAGCCCGAGCCCGATCTCTTTCTCCGGCCGTCGTTCCTGGACGGTGTGGCGCGCGTGGGCGAGGCGGGCTTGACGTTCGACGTGTGCATCCGGCATCGCCAGCTGCCGGCGTGCATCGAGCTCGTGCGACGGTGTCCGGGGACCGTCTTCGTCCTCGATCACGCCGGCAAGCCTGACATCCGCGGCGGGGTGGTCGACCCCTGGCGGGCGCACATCGCCGAGCTGGCGCGCCTCCCCAACGTCGCGTGCAAGCTTTCCGGGCTGGTGACTGAGGCCGATCCCGCCCGCTGGACGCCGGCCGCGCTCCGGCCCTACGTTGATCACCTCCTCGGCTGCTTCGGGCCCGGCCGGCTGCTGTTCGGGAGCGACTGGCCGGTGGTGAAGCTGGCGGCGAGCTACCGCCGCTGGCTGGAGGTGGCGCTCGAGCTGCTCGGGCTGCTGTCGGCCGCCGAGCGCGCCGCCGTCCTGGGCGGCAATGCACGGAGGATCTACCGCCTCCCATGACCACACCGTTCCGGCTCGACGGCAAGACCGCGGTGGGGCCAGACCGGCCGAGATGGCTGCGGCCGCGCTCTGCCTGGCCGCCAACGAGTCCGCCATGGTGACGGGCAGCAGCCTCCTCGTGGACGGCGCCTGGAGCGCGGGGAAATGAACGGGACCCTCACCGCCCTCCGCGTCCTGGACGTGCGCTTCCCGACCTCGCGCGAGCTCGACGGCTCGGACGCGATGAACGCCGATCCCGACTACTCCGCCGCCTACGTGATCCTCGCGACGGATCGCGACGACGGGCTGGAGGGCCACGGGCTCACGTTCACCATCGGTCGCGGCAACGAGGTGGTGGTGGCCGGGATCGAGGCGCTCCGCCCACTGCTGGTGGGTCAACCCCTCGCCGCCTTCACTGAGGCACCGGGCGCCTTCCACCGCCAGCTCGCCTCGGGCGACGCGCAGCTCCGGTGGCTGGGCCCCGAGAAGGGCGTGATGCAGCTGGCGGTCGCGGCGGTGGTGAACGCGCTCTGGGACCTGTGGGCGAAGATCGAGGGCAAGCCGCTCTGGAAGCTGCTCTCGGACCTGAGTCCGGCCCAGCTCGTGGAGCTCGTCGACTGGCGGTACCTGACGGACGCGCTCACCCCCGAGGAAGCGCGCCGGTCGCTCGATCGGCTCGCGCCGACCCGCGCTGCGCGCGAGGGCGAGCTGCGGGAGCTGGGCTATCCCGCCTACGCGACCTCGGTGGGATGGCTCGGGTACCCCGACGAGAAGGTCGCTCGCCGCTGCCGCGAGGCGCTCGCCGCCGGGTTCTCGCGGTTCAAGCTCAAGATCGGCGCGAACCGCGCCGACGACGTCCGCCGCGTCGCCCTGGTCCGGCGGGAGATCGGCGAAGCAGGCGTCCTGATGGTGGACGCCAACCAGCGCTGGGACGTCGGCCAGGCCATCGAGTGGGTGTCGGCGCTCGCGCCGGCGAGGCCGCTCTGGATCGAGGAGCCGACCAGCCCCGACGACATCCTGGGCCACGTCGCCATCGCCCGCGCCCTCGCTCCGCTCGGCATCGGCGTCGCCACGGGGGAGATGATCTCGAACCGGGTGGTCTGGAAGCAGCTCCTGGCCTCGCGCGCGGTCTCGTTCTGCCAGCTCGACTTCTGCCGGATGTCCGGCGTCAACGAGATGGTGGCGACGCTGCTCCTGGCCTCGCGCTTCGGCGTCCCTGTCTGTCCCCACGCCGGTGGCGTGGGGCTGTGCGAGTACGTCCAGCACGCGTCGATCTTCGACTACATCGCCGTCAGCGGCGCGCTCGAGAACCGCGCCATCGAGTACGTCGACCACCTCCACGAGCACTTCGTCGACCCCTGCGTGATCCGCGGCGGCCGCTATCAGGTCCCGACGGCGGCGGGGGCCAGCATCACGATGAAGGCCGAGTCGCTGCAAGCCCACGCCTTTCCCGGGGGGGCGATTCTGGAGGAATGGGCGCAGCTAGGGGCGCCGACCGAATTCGCGGGCGCAGGCAGACGGTGCCGGCAGTCAACCTCGGTCGCGGGCAGGGTTCGCCTTCCCCGCGGGGGTCGCCATCGACGTGGACGGCTCGCTGATCATCGGCGAGGGAACCCGCGTCCGGTTCATCAGGTGGGGGTGATCCGTCCCCGCCACGTCCCAAGCGGTCGTTCACGCCGCGTCCGAATGGGGGGGGCCTCGGGGTGGACGTCTCGCTTTGCGGTGGTCGCGTTCAGCAGTTGAGGAGGAGCCGCATGCCGGACCACAGAAGCCTGGACGTCGAGGCCATCCGGAAGCACTTCGCGTTCGCCGAGCAACGGCGGGTGCCAACCAACAACGCCGCCAGCACCCAGCCTCCGCGCGAGCTGGTGTCGCTGCTGGAGGAGCTCGTCCCGGAGTACGAGAACGTGCACCGCGGTCAGTCGCGCGCCTCGAGGACGACCACCGCGCGGTTCGAGGCCGCCTACGACACCATCGCCGCCTTCATCCACGCGCCCAGCCGCCAGAGCATCGTCGCCTGCCGCAACGCGACCGAGGCCAGCAACGCCGTCATGTACATGCTCATGACGGAGTTTCGCGACGGCGACAACGTCGTCGCGACGCTCATGGAGCACAACTCGAACTACGTGCCCTGGTACGGGCTGTGCCGCGACATCCTCCCACGCTTCGGCACCCGGGTGGAGTGCCGGCTGGCGAGCGTTCGACCCTGCCAGCGGCGAGCTGGATCTCGACCACCTCGAACGGCTGGTGGACGACCGGACGAAGCTGGTCTGCTGCACCGGCGCGTCGAACTTCCTCGGGACGCGAGACACCCCTCCGCACCATCCGGGAGTTGACCCGTCGGAGTGGCTACCCGCAGCCGGATGGAAGTCTCGGCTCCTTGCTGCTGGTCGACGGTGCCCAGCTCGTGCCCTCGACCCACGTCGACGTGCAGGCGCTCGACGTGGACTTCCTCTCGTTCTCGTTTCACAAGCTGCTGGCCCCGTTCGGCGTCGGGGTGCTCTATGGCCGCGAGCGGCTGCTCGAGTCTGCCCGCCCCTTCCTCTACGGCGGGGACATGATCGCGGAAGGGAAGGTGACGCCCGAGCGCGTCGATTACAACGTCCTGCCCTGGAAGTTTGCCGCCGGGACCCCCAACGTGCTGGGCACGATCCTCTCCGGCCAGGCGATCCGGTTGCTGATCGACCTGGCGCTGAACCCCGATCGGCACCGGCACTTCGGGCGGGAGAGCGAGCTGGCGCAGGCGGACGTCCAGGAGGCCATGGCCCGCATCGGGGCGCACGGTCGGCGGCTCACGCGGCGCGCGCTCGATGGTCTCGAACGGATCGACGGGCTCCGTGTCTACGGGCCGGCGGACGAGCGGCGCAGGACCGCGCTGGTGGCCTTCAACGTCGAGGGCCGGAACCCGATGGACCTCGCCGAGGGGCTCGACGCGCTGGGAGTCGAGGCGCGCGCTGGCTGCCATTGCGCCACGCTCGCGCACCACGCGCTGGGGCTCAACCCGCCCGCGAGCTGCCGGCTCAGCTTCTACCTGTACAACACCGAGGAAGAGGTGGACCGCGCCACGGCGGCGGTCGCGACGGTGGTTCGGGGGAGCGGGCACTCACGGTTGGGCCGGGCCGCGCCGGAGGAGTCCCCCTCGCCTGCGGCGTGAACCGCGGTGGCCGCGGGACCATCGACTCGCTCCAGCCGTCGTGAGCGCCGAACTCTTCGCCTTCGCTCCGCTCGTACGCACCTCAAGGGTCCTCCCCGGTGGCCGGTTTCAGCGCCCGCCGAGGGCAGGACGCGGATAGCCCATCTTCGCCTCGATCACCTGCTTCGGCCCGGCGAAGGGGAAGTTCAGGTTGTCCCAGGTGAAGACGTCGAGGCCGAGGTCCTCGCGCTTCATCCCGGAGGCGACGGCGTCGGCGATGACCTTGTCACCGTTGACCGCGAAGGCGCCCTCGATCGGCCGGCGCCGCGCATCGAGGTCCCAGCGCTGGTTGCCGTCCTCGTCGTGCAGGATGACCAGCGCGTAGTCGCCGTCGGCGAGCCCGCCCAGCCGGAAGATGAGCTCGGGGCCGTTGACGTGGAGGAGCTTCCAGCGGGCGGGCTTGCCCTGGAGCGGGGCATGGTCGAAGAGGCTGACGTAGAGATAGCCGCCCGGGCGGAGCCCGGTGAGGCGCACCTCGAGCGTGCCCCCCTCCGGCCTCTTCCCG
Organism: uncultured Pseudomonadota bacterium; assembly: GCA_963736345.1. Lineage (GTDB taxonomy): Bacteria > Myxococcota > Myxococcia > Myxococcales > Anaeromyxobacteraceae > Anaeromyxobacter. The sequence goes on from CAVTOU010000001.1 coordinate 61,771, forward strand.
GTGTAGACGTAGCGCTGGGCCGTGAACCCGTAGGCCCCGTAGGGCAGCGCCCGCCAGACGCGCGGGTCGCCCTGCGCCTCCCATCCCTCGTCGTATTCGACGATCTCCGAGATGTCCTTGGCCAGGCCGATGGAGCAGGTGAGGTACCAGAACGAGCGCCGCGCGGAGAGGAGCTCCTTCAGCCCTTCCTCTCGGTGAAGCGGTGGGACGAGCACCTCGAGGATCTGCCCCACCGCGCCTCCCATCTGTTGTCGGTGTGGTAGAAGACCGCCTCCGGCAGGTAGTACATCGACGGCCCGAGCGACCAGGAGTCGGAGGTGACGATCAGGTCGTCCGGCAGCAGCGCGTAGCGCAGATCGCGGGTGACCTGGCGCATCGGGGCGTTGAGGGTCTGCGTGTAGACGTCGCGGAAGGTGGTCGCGTTGAGCAGGGCGAAGGCCCCGAGCGCCGCCCAGGCCGAGGCCCGGCCGGGCAGCCGCGCCGCCCCCATCGCCGTCAGAAGCGCGAGCACGCCGGTGCAGACGATCAGGTACCGGTGGAAGAACACCGGCAGGAGCACCAGCGAGATGGCGATGGCGGCGGCGATGGTGCCCAGGTAGACGGAGAGGAGCAGCGCGCCGGTGGTCCGCGCCTCCGCGTCCCGGCGCCGCCAGGCGTCGAGGACGCCCCAGAGGATCAGGGCTGCGGACACCGCCAGGGCGGCGATCATCCAGGGGCGCACCTCGGGATAGCCGGGGTAGAGCTCCTTGTAGGTGAACGGGCGGAGCAGCACCTCCGCCAGGCCCTTCCAGGAGAGCGGCGGGACCCAGAAGCCCGCCCCCTTCACCTGGGCCGCCTGGCTCAGGACCCGCGCCAGCCAGGGCGCATAGCCGGCCGCCACCAGCCCGCCCGTCCACAGGCAGGGCGCGAGCCGCTCGCGGCGGCGGAGGAGAACCCAGCCCAGCACGAAGGCGTGGGCGAAGAAGGCGGCCATGAGCCCGTAGTTGTGCAGGTAGGCAGCCGCCAGCGAGGCGACGCCGAAGCCGATCCAGTCGCCGCGCCGGCCGTGGCGGGCGGCCAGGGCCCCGTAGGCCGCCGCCGCGGTCACGGCCAGGGCGGCCAGCGTGTACATGCGGGCCTCGTGCGCGTAGATGAGCAGCACGGGCATGCAGAGCGCCACGCCAGCGTAGAGGAGCGCGGTCCGACCGCCGACCAGCCGGCGCACCGGCCCGGCGCCCAGGGCCACCAGGCCGATGCTGCCCGCCGCCGGCAGCGCGCGCAGGGCCCACTCCGAGCTGCCCAGCACGGCGCGGACGGCGTGGAGCAGGAGATAGAAGAGCGGCGGGTGGTTGTCGTAGCGGAGCAGCCCGAGCATCTCGCCCAGGGGGCGGCGGGCGAGGGCTTCGGAGATGACCTCGTCGTAACAGATGGGCTCGTGGGCGATGCCGGCGACGTAGACGGCGCAGGCGGCGGCGATGACCGCCGTCCACGCCAGGGCCGACCGCCTGGTCCAGGGCTGCGCCGTCTCGTTCATGGTTACCCTCCGTCGATGATACGAATCGTGAATCAACGAACGGTGCGCTGCCCAGCGCACAAGTGGGTGTCGAGCGGTTCGTGGACGCGACGCAGAACTTACACGCTTTGGAGACTACGAGCTCGGCGGATTAGAACTTCAACCCGCGTCGACGGCAACAACGACCGCTCTGGAAACTCGTCACCGCTGATTCAGCTCGGAGCCGATCGGTTGGTGGCCATCGATGACAACGGCGAGACCTGAGGTCGACCGGACGTCCGAGATCCGCGTTGCGCTGCTCGCTCTCACCCACCGCTGGACTTCAGCGGCGCCCGAGCGCCGCGTCGAGCGCGGCGGGCGCGCGGTCGAGGTCGAGCGCCTCGACCAGGAGCCGCGCGTACCGCTCCTTGTTGCCGGCGCGACCGGCCAGGAATCGCAGCACCTGCGCCTCGAGCGGCCGACGCCGCTGCGCCGGCTGCCTCTGCAGCGTGCGGAACGAGGCGCGCTCGCCCTCGGCGTCGATGATCCGCAGCACGCGTTCGGGGCCGAGCGCCCGGATGAGCTCGCCCTCCAGGTCCGGGTTGCAGACGTGGACCCGGGCAACCGCGCGGCGAAACACCCGCTCTTCCCTGGCGTCGCACAGGCCGACCAGCTCGACGCCGCGCGGCGCCCGCCGCGCGTGGTTGCCGACGGCGTGGGCCCCGCCGAGCACGACGATGGCGGGACGGTCCAGCCCCCGCCGCCGGGCCAGCGTCTCGAGCGCGATGCGGTCGCTCGTGCCCTCGACCAGGATAAGCCGGCCAGCGGAGAGGGGCGGCTCGGTCTCGCGACGCATCCTCGGATCTCGACCAGCTCCGGCGCCGTGTTTCAAGGGGCAGCCCGCCTGTAACCCGTCCGGGCAACATGGTCGCGGAGCTGAGGCTTCACGGCCTCTCGCATGACCAGATCCACTCGAGAGCCGAGGATGCGCTCCAGCCGCTGCCGTACCCGGAAGAAGTGGAACAGTCCGATGGGCCGATCGAAGTCGACGAGCAGGTCGACGTCGCTGTCCGGCGCGGAGTCGCCCCTGGCCACCGAGCCGAAGACCTGGAGAGAGCGAACGCCGAGGTTCGTCAGCTCGGCGCACTGCTCGGACAGTCGGCGCTGGACCTCAAGCTCATGTCCGGTGCTGAGTCGCGCACTCGCGTTGCTACCTCGAGCGTCGCCGCGATGTCGCCTTGCGTTTCCCCGCCCCGGATCCCCGCTGAGTTGCGAGCCAGTCCAGCGCGCCCCGCGTCCCCCGCCACGCATCGCCGTGCTCGGCCGCGCAGGCGATGGCCTCCGGCTCGTCGCCGAAGCAGACGAGGTCGAGGACTGAGCTGCCCGAGCGGCGGCCAGCGCGCGCCGAAGGCGGCGCCGATCGCCGCCTGGACGCCTCCGACGGGCTTCGTCCCCGTACCCACTCCGGCGGGTCGGTGTGCCTGCCAGGAGGGCAACCGGCTCTTATGATGGGTCAGCCTCGATCCGTTTCAAGAAGAAGAGGCACCCATGGGTGCTGGCCAAGGTAGCGAAAGCGGTTCTTCTCCAGCCGTGAAGCCGGGGGCAGTGACGGCCCTGCTCGCGGAGCTGGCCCGGGCGCCGGGCGAACCCGGCGTGGAGCTCCCAGCCTTCCATCCCGGACAAATCATTGGCCGCTTCGAGCTCTTGCGCGAGATCGGGCGCGGCGGTTTCGGGAAGGTCTTCGAGGCGCGCGACCGGGAACTGGGGCGCGCCGTGGCCTTCAAGGCCTTGCGGGCCCGGTCGAAGCTCGATCTCCGGGAGGAGCGGCTGCTCCACGAGGCGGAGGCGGCCGCGCGGCTGTCGCACCCGAACATCGTCACGCTGTACGACGTGGGGCGCTGCGAGCGGGGGCCCTACCTCGTCCTCGAGCTGCTCAGCGGGCGCACGCTCGCCGAGCGGATGGCGCAGGGCGCCGTCTCCCTGCGTGAGGCGCTCCGGATCGGGGTCGAGGTCGCCAAGGGCGTGGCCCACGCCCATGCGCACGGCGTCGTTCACCGGGACCTCACGCCCGGCAACGTCTTCCTCTGCGGCGACGGACAGGTGAAGGTGCTTGACTTCGGGATGGCCCACGCCTTCGGCCACCAGAAGGTGGACGGAGGAACGCGCTCCTATATGGCGCCGGAGCAGGCGCGCGGAGCGCCGGAGGACGAGCGCACCGACGTCTTCGCGCTGGGGGTGATCCTGTACCAGATGCTCTCGGGCGAGCTTCCGTTCCGCGACGACGAGGCGCTGGCGAGCTCGAACCCGGCGCCCGGGCTGGACACGCCGGAGGCGCCGGCACTGGGCGAGCTCGTCGGCCGGATGCTGGAGAAGGACCCGGTGAAGCGTCCGCGGGACGCGGGTGGGGTGCTCTCGGCGTGGACGACGCTCCAACGGGAGCTGGAGCGGCTGCCCTCCGCGGGAAGCACCGTGGTCCGGACGCGGCGTCCCTCGTCGGGGCTTGGGAACCTCCTCGCCGAGCTCGGGCGCCGCCGGGTCGTCCGGGCGCTAACGGGCTATGCCATCGCCTCGTTCGCCGTCCTCCAACTCGTGGAGCCGGTGTTGCGCGCGCTTCACCTGCCCGGCTCGATGTTTTCCGTCGTGTTCATCCTGCTCGGGATCGGCTTCTCCATCTCGGCGGCGCTCGCGTGGGCGTTCTACCCGAGGGCGGCCGGGATCGCGCGGATCCCGGCCGACGCGGGCACCGCGCCCCGGGGCGCCCGCCTCGCGCTCGTTCTCGTCGGGTTCGGGGCGGCCGGCGCGGCGCCGGGCCTCGGCTGGTATCTGCTGCGGGGGCAGCGCGAGACCTCTGCGGGCCGGGAAGCGTTGGCGCCTTCCGCGGGCACGCGGCGTGCCAGCGGGGCCGCTCTCTCCTCGCAACGGTGGCTTGCGCCCGTAGGCACCTCTCCCGTGCGCGGGCCCGCCGATGCGCTCGTCACCATCGTCGAGTTCGCCGACTTCCAGTGCCCGTACTCCAAGCGGGCCGAGGCGATTCTCGGGCGCCTTGAAGCCCGCTTCCCGAACGAGTTGCGGATCGTATGGAAGGACTACCCCTCGAGCGCGCACCCCGACGCCGACGCCGCGGCCCAGCTGGCGCGCGAGGCGCTGCGCAAGAAGGGCGTCGCTGGCTTCTGGCAAGCGCACGACAGGCTCCTCGCGATGTCTCCCCGCGTCGGGCGCGCCGAGCTCGAGGCGCTCGCCCGGGAGCTGGGGCTGGACCTCGGGGAGGCTCGGAGGGCCATCGAGACGGAGCCGTATCGAGACGCCATCGACGCCGACGTCGAGGCCCTGGCTCGCCTCGGCACGAGCGGAACGCCGACCTTCTTCGTCAACGGCCGCATGATCGAAGGCGAAGGTGAGGAGGAGCTGGGGCAGGCCGTCGCCGAAGCGCTTGCCGAGGCGCGACAGGCGACGGCCGCCGGCACGCCCGGAGGTCGACTGTACGACGAGCTGCAGAAGGGGGCGCGCCCCGCCGGCGAGCCGACGCCACGTGTCGTCCTGCCCGATCCCGGCCGCCGCCCGGCGCGCGGCGGCCCCGCGACCCGGGCGATCGCCGTGCATGAGTTCTGCGACCTCTCCTTGGTCCGCTGCGCCTGGTTCGAGCCCGTGCTCCGGAAGACGCTCCAAGGCTACGGCGACGAGGTCCGCCTGGTGTGGTGGGACGTCGGCGACCCGCAGCGGCCCGAGGCAACACGCGCCCGGCACGCGGCCCTGGCGGCGGATGCGACGCCCGGCGGGTTCTGGAAGATGCACGACGCGATCCTGGCCGACCTGCAGACCGAGGACCTTCGATCTCCTCCGCCCGAGAAGTTGGGCCTCCCGGCCCTGCGCGAGCACGCGCGCCGGTTGGGCATCGACCTCGCAACCTTCGACTACGCGATGGCCTCAGATGACGACACGACGCCCGAGCGCGACGAGGTGGTGCAGGCGCGCGGGCTGGGGTTGCGCCCGGGATCGCTGGTCATCGACGGAGAGGTGCACAGCGGCTTCGAGCCCCCTGTCCTCTGGCGCAAGGCCATCGACCGGGCGCTGGCTCGCCGGAGGTGACGGGACCCGTGGAACCAGGGTCCCTTGCCCCCCAGGACCCCGGGACCCTGCTCGAGAGTAAACTTCTTCGATGCTCTTGCCTTCCACGCGCGTTCGGAAGGGTGGTCGTTACACGCGGTCGCGACCCCGGATCAGGCAGCGCGGCGACGCCTCGACTGGCCCATCGCCCTGCGGGGTGGGCTCGAGCGCCAGGACCCGCTCATCGCCTTCGTGGAGGACGACGCTCTTCTGCGCGCACTGCTTGGCGGTGCGAGGCTCGGTGGCCACTACCTGTAGCGGCCGGGCGGAAGACCATCTCGACGGACTGCTAGTGCGGCAGCCCGGGCAGCTCGTCCCCGGCCCCCCTCGGCCAGACCGGCCAGATGTCGAAGGGGATCCGTCGGTGACCTGTTGGGCTCCTCCCTGCGCATCCAGCGTGAAGAGCGCAGCCCGCCACTCCTCGGGCTCACTCGAGCCGGCGAAGAAGGTGCGCAAGAAGGAGATCCGTCCATCCGCCGAGCAGGTCACCGAGACGTCGTACCCGAGCGCCGTGAGCTGCACCGGCGGCTGCCCGGGCTCAGCGCGGAAGAGCTCGCCGATCCGGGCGAGGACTGCCGCCTCGGCCCCGTCCTCGTTGTCCACGGCCGCGGCATCGCCAGGCATGATCTCCACATCGACGCCGTTCGTGCCCGCCGAGCCATGGCTCGCGGCGCAGGCTCTCGTACGGCCCACGCCGCTCGACGTAGAGCACGGCATCCGGGTCGAGCGGCGCGATCCCAACGGAAAGAGAGTAACCGACGGGCCCGTGCGTGCTCTGACCTTGACACGGGTCGTACGGGCCTCGTTACCGAGAGCATCGACGCCTTCTCGAGGACACCATGAATACCGGACGCACAATCAGGGGAGTTTCACCTCGGGTTCTTGCGGTCGTACTTGTCGTCGCCGGGAGCTTCGCCACACCGGCAAGGGCCGCTTCATGGACCACACCCGTCGAGCCGCCTGCCGGGTGTGGCTCGACGCCAGGCGGCGCACCGCCTAGCCTGGCGGTGAACGCCGCAGGCGCCTGGGTCGTCGCGAGCTACGAGCAGACCGGAACCGGTCTCCAGGCGTTCAGCGTTGAAGTGTGCACGAGCGCCGACGGGGTGACCTGGTCCGGGCCTGTCACCATCGGCCAGGGTGTCGCGCCTGCGGTCGCGGTGGGACCGGATGGCCGGATGGTCGCCATCTGGCAAGGCGGACCCAGCACCTCACCCAACGTGCAGGCGAGCGTGCGCGTTGCTGGAGGAGGCTGGAGCGTGCCAACCATCGTCAGCACCGTGCCAGGCCATCCCCTGATCGCGATGGACGGCGCGGGCAACGTCGTCGCGGTCTGGGCGGGCACGACCCTCGCCGGAGCGGTCGCGTCGGCAAGCTTGCCCGCTGGCGGCGCCTGGTCCACCCCGACAGTCCTGACTTCCACTGGTGGCGCCATCGGTCTGGCCGCCAACGCCGCGGGACAGGTGGTCGTGGGCTGGAGGACCCACGCAGGGACGATCCAGGCCGCGTCAGGCAGCATCCTTGGGGGAGTCGGTGCGCCGGTGACCGTCGGCGTCACCTACGGTGCCATTCGTCCCATGCAGGTGACGCTCGGCGACGACGGCGTGGCAGCGCTGGCCTGGACCGCGAACGACGGCAACCGCATCGTCATGCGCACTCCCTCCGGAACGTGGACCGCCATCACGCTGCTCTCCGGGACGACCTCGGCGGGGATCGGCACTGCCGTCGATGGCAAGGGCAACGTCATCGCCGCCTTTGCACGGCTCACTTCCACGGGCACGTTGACCTACGTCGCGGAACATCCGGCCGGTGGAGCCTGGGGGCCAGCCTCGCTGCTGTCCGCCCTCGACGACAAGGGTTCGCCGAGAGTCGCCGGCGACGCCGCAGGGACGTTCGTCGTAACCTGGACGGATGCCGCCGGGAGTGTCGAGGCGGTCACCATCCCGCCCGGCGGCGGACTGAGCTCGGGCGTCGTCGCGGGCACGGCTCCGACGGTCCGGTTGCTTGTGATCCCAGGCAAGGCCGTGCTTTGGACGGCCGCGGGGCTATCGGAACAGACCGTGAATTGAGAGGGAAGCCGGTTGAGACCTATCCGAAGGGAAACCAACCGACCGCGACCTCCTTCCCCGCGTCATCGACAGCGACCGCCTCGAACGCGATGCGTGATCGCCTGGGGCTCGGGTCGCCCGGCGGCGCCTCGTTGCCGCCCTGGTCGGCCCGGCTGACGAGCGGCCATACACCACCGCGGCGCGCTGCCTAAGCCGTTCTACGGCACGAACGTCGTCAGCCTGGCCATCAGCTCCACGGCGGGCGACGCGTCCGCCTGATTCCGCATGGCCAGGTCCAGGAGCTCCGCGAGCTGCGACGGCTCCAGCGAGCCCGAGGCGAGCACCAGACGCGCCAGCACGGCGTCGAGCGCCGTGGCATCGGAGGCGGCCACGGGCACGAGGATGCGAACGATGCGTTGCCGGTCCGCCGGGGACAGGACGGGGCTCGACAGCGCCCGCGCGGCGAGGCGGGCGGCGAGCAGCGACGGGAATCCGGGGTCCGGGACGTTGACGGTGGTCCCCGGCGCGAGCACCTGGTTCACCTCGACGGGCGGGTCGGCGTTGAGGCGCTGGAACTCCTCGAACGGCCGCTGGTAGGCCTCGGCGAGCTGGACCAGCGTCTTCGCGTTGAGCACCGCATCGCCCAGCGGAATGGTGAGCAGCGGATCGCGGTCGTAGGCCTGCCCGATGACGTGGATGGCGGCGAACTCGGGACCGGAGGCGTCCTGGGATAGCCGGCTCGCCGCCCCGGCGACGTCGAAGGGTCCCCACCAGCGGGTGGACATGGCGGCGACGCGGGCCGTCGTGCGAAGGCAGAAGGTCGCATCCTGGATGGCATGGGCGGAGGTCCGCGCGGCGGCGAGCGCCTGTGCCACCCAGCCCGCGCCGGGTGAGGCCACCTCGATCGCATCCGCCAGCGCCAGGCATGCAGGAGCGTTGAACCCGGCGAACCCCCAGTGGAGCCCGAGCGCACGGGTGAGGAGGTTGCGCACCTCAGCCGGGTCGCCGGGCAGCCGTGACAGCGTCTCCGCCATCGCGGCCAGCCGGCGCCTGTTCGTGCCCCACGTGTCTCCGCGCTCCCGCGCGGGGTCGCCTACGAGGTTCATGGACGGCGCCTGAACCGCGGCCTCGCTCGCCGACACCGCGTCTGCGCGACGTCGCTCTAGCGTCTCCATCGCACCCGGCTCACCGGCGAAGGTCTGGAGCCCCCGCACCGCCAGCTCGAGGCCCTCCCGGAACTCCCCTCGGTTCGGGGCCAGCACGGCTCCAGCCAGCGCAGTCACCCATGCCTCCACCCACGATTGCGAGGGATGGCGAAGAATTGCGTCCAGGAGGGTCCAGAGCGAGCCCTGCCGGTACTCACGATAGCCGTAGGCCGCGTGCAGGCTGACGTACTGCTGGAGGAGCGGCTCGCCGAACGCCGGGTTGGCGACCGCTGCCGCGACCAGCTCCGGCCCGTCCCTCTCGGCCAGGTACCCTCGCGGACCGGCCACCGGCTCCCGCCTGTTCATCAGCTCGATGTCCGGGCCGGCCATGAGGGAGCGGTTCACGGACGACGCGCTGAGCCGCAAGACGATGGCCTGCGCCTCCTGCGGGGCCGGCGCCGGGGGCAACGCCAGTGGGGGCAACGGCGCATCGTCGAGCGTGACATTGACGCGCTGGAGAAGGAGGTCGAGCGTCGCTCGCGCCGGCGGGAGGGCCAGCGCCTTCTGGACGCGGTTCCGGAGCGCTCGGGCCCTGGCGCGGCTCGCGGCGGGGCAGAGCCAGGCGATGGTCAGCTGGAGCGCCTGGTACCAGGCCCCGTCCACCTCGAGGGTGAAGAGGTCGAGGCGTCGCTCGGCCGCCTCGATGTCGCCGCTGCGGGCAAGGTCGAAGATCAGCTGCGCCTGGCGCTGCTCCTTGCGATAGGCGACCAGCCGGAGGGCGAGCTCCGCCATCTCCCGAGGAGACGCCTGTTCGTCGTGCGCCTCGGTTCCGAGCGCGAGCCCCAGCAATCGCTCGAACGCGCTCGGGTCCCCGAGCTCCGCCAGGAAACGCTTCTGGTATCCGGGGCCGAGCACGAGGGACCGGAGCTTCTCCGTCCACGCGTGCCGCGCCGGACCCTCTAGGGTGGCGGCCGCCGCCGCCAGGTGCGCCGGCGTGTGCCGCAGTCCGTAGTGGTCGAACTCCTCCACCGGCAGCCCGAGGTAGTGCTCGGCCACGGCGCGATGAGCGGTGCCGAGGTCCACCTTTTCCGCCAGGAACTCGGCGAAGGAGCGGTGCACGACCCGCCACGACTCGCTTCCGGACGGCCCCTCGCGGCTCAAGAGTCGCGTCCACCTGGAGAGCGCGAGGTCCTGGACGTCCTCCCCATCCCTGCCGATTCTGGGCCCCGAGCCACGCGGCGGTGACGGCTTCAGCAGCCACCGCCAGGCGCTCGATGACGGGACGGTAGAGGCTCTTCCACTCCGCCCGGTCGGACTTCGTCTGCTCCATCTCGGACCAGAACTGGTCGTAGTACCCCCGGAGCCCGTCCGGCAGGCGGTCGAGCTCGAGCGGCCCATCGCCGGGCGAGCGCGCCTCCAGGTCGCCGACGACGTAGCTCAGGTACATGAAGTTGCCCCGGCTCGCGGCGCTCAGCCGGCGGGCGAACGCCTCCGGCGAGACCGGCGGGTGCGCACCTGCCAGCGCCGCCTGGATCCGGCCCTTCTCCGTCGCGCGCTGCAGGAGATACTCCTCGATGTCCGCCGCCTGCTCGCGGGCGTCGGCCTCGAGCGTGCAGGTCACCTTGGGCGTGTCGGGCTGGGTGTACAGCCGCCCCGTCGGCCGCCGCGTCACGACCACGTACACGCGGGCGGGGACCGTCGCCGGAAGGAGCAACGGATTGGCTCGAGCCGGGGGCGTCTCGGCCTCATCGAGCGCGTCCACCACGATCCACACGGGCGAGGCCGCATGGCCGGCCGCCTCGCGGAGGACTCGGCCCAGGAAGGTCGGATCGTCGCCGGCGCGGGCCGGCAGCCGGTCGTAGGGAAGCGCGTACCGCGTGATGAGCGCGCTGGAGAGATGGGTGAGGAACTGATCCGCCCGGGTGAGGCCAGCGCTGGCGTTGGCGAAGAAGGCCAGCGCTCCGCGGCGTCTGGCGATCTCCGCGGCCAGGGCCGTCTTGCCGAGCCCGGCGTCCGCCACGATCTCGAAGTACCCCCGGTCGTTGCCGGCGGCGAAAGCCTCCAGCCGGGCGAAGACCTGGCGACGGCCGACGAAGCCGCGCGCCGCGGCCTCGATCGTCGCACCGAAGTCGATGACGTGGTCGGCCGGAGAGCGCAGGTCGCCGCCGAAGATGACGTTGCCCAGCACGTCCCCGCCGATGACCGCGACGTTGCTCTGCCGTGCCTCCAGGTGCTGCACCAGCGGTGGCACCGCCGCTCGCGGCACCTCGGGCCCGGGTGGGACGGCCACCGGGTCCACCGTCAGTCCTTCCGCGTCGGCGCCGCGCCGAAGTGGAGGCCGCCGTGGACGTCGCGCCCCACGACCGCGACGTTGCTCTGCACCGCGGTCAGCTGCCCGATCAGCGCGGCCGGAACCGGCTTGACCGCGTCGGCCTGCTTCACCAGCTCCGTCAGTCGGGCGACGACCTCCTGGTCGCCCGCCACCCCGCTGTCGCGAAGCGCCCTCTCCGCGGGCTTCGCGTAAGTGTCGGGGTCCTGGACGTAGTCGTCGACTCGTTCGGCGAGCTTGGGGTCGGTTCCGCCGAACTTCCTGACCAGGAGCGCCTTGAGCGCCTCGTAGCCGTCCTTGATCGCCTTGTCGCCGATGGCGGCCCCGATCGCGGACAGCCCGCTCATGAGGATGGTGATTGGATCCATGACCCGCTCCCGCACCTCGACGCTGGCCCCGTGTCGCGGCGATTGGCGATGGGCAAGACAATAACCGCCACCCTCCCCTCGCTGCCTCGCCATCTTGGCGTGCTCCTTGCGGGACGAGCGGTCGACCGCCCAAGGCGGGAGCCCGCGCGACACGATGGGGCCCAAGCCGACGTTTACGGCGATGCAGGACCGGGGGCGACTTGGTTTCGTGGCTGCTGTCAATGCTGCCGAGTCCGGGTGGCTGGCGGCACCCGCCAGTCTACTTGGGAGGCCATCAGAAGATGATGGGGTCCATGACCGCGTCGAAGCGGGCTACGTGACGATCGTTCACCGCGTCGAACGGCACCGTCACCGGATCCTGGAACAGGTCGCGCACCTGGACCAGCACCCCCTGCTGAGCCGCGTCCGCGCTCCCCGGCACCCAGAACGTCGGGCAGTTCACCGTCACTGACGAGCCGGGCGGAATGGTGGCGCTTGCCCGGCCGATGAGCTGGACGCCGGCCGTTCACCTGGGCCGGTGTGAGCGTGTCGTGGCCGGGGCTCCAGCGGGGAGGGATCATCGCTCCCGCGGGCGCCGAGATGGCGCGGTCACAGCTCCCGTGCGCTTGGAAAAGACCGGATCTGGTTCCAGGTGGCCATCATGGGGCGGACGAACCGCTGCCGCACCTGGTGGAGAGGCGCCCCGGCGCGCCGAGCTGGCCGTCGGCGACCGAGTCCGCATCACCCTGAACGACGCCGCGCGCGACTTCGCGAACAGGGACCGGTTCACGGTGGCTGCCGTGAGCCCGAGAGCGATCACCCTCACCGATGGCAGGCGCCAGGTCGAGCTACCCGCCGACCGCCCTCTCCACCTCGACCACGCCTACGCCGCCGCCGTCCACAGCAGCCAGGGGCTGACCGCCGACCGCGTCCTCATCGACGCGTCCACCAGGAGTAGAACCACGACCAAGGACGTGTTCCACGTCGCGATCAGCAGGGCACAGCACGAGGCCCGCATTTACACCGACGATCGAGCGAAGCTCCCTATCGCGATCGAGCGCGAGCACCGGAAGCTTGCAGCGATGGAACTCGAGCGTGGCTGACCCTCGCGGAGCATGGCGGCTGATCGCCACCGGCCGATACCCTGTGAAGAGGCAACCACGGGCGCGGCGTGGCCCCGGGGTTGCGTGCGAGGTGGGTACGATCCGCAGAGCTACTGAAGCGGCGGCATGTGGTCGTAGTAGTCGAACTCATCCAGCCAGTTCGGGTTGAGGTAGCTGAGGCCCGGACCGATGTGTACGTTGCCGCCTCGCTCGGTCGTGTAGAAAGCGACCCCCGGCTCGTTAGCGACCGTCCACTCGGGTGTCAGCATGCGCTGCGCGGAGCACTCCTCATGGGCCAAGTACGTCTTCAGGAAAGCCACGCTGTACTCGGTGGTGATTCTCCAACCTTCGGCGGGCGCGATCTTGCTCGGCGGGGGACACCAGATCGACACGAAGAATGCCACGTCGTCGGGCGAGTAGATGCCCTTCTCACCCCAGATCTGCGCCGTCGCGCACAGGTTGCTGTACGAGAGGTGCTGCGAGTTGATGACGTCGACGCGATAGTTGCGGCGCGCCGAGATGGCGGCATGCGGCCGCGCGTTGTAGGCCGGGATGCCGATGTTCGTCAGCCGAGGCTCTTCTCGTCCCAGCACCATGGACGGTATGTGGATGCGAGCGAGCTCGTGGAATTGCATGAAGTCGCTCTCGCCTTCGAAGTGCAACACCACACTGAAACGATCGTCAGGCGCCAGGGCGCCACAGGTACCGGGCTCGGGAGTCTCGAACCACTCGGAGGCATCGCAGATTCGGTCATCACCGGCCACGAGGGCGAGGGCGGCGTAGCCGCCGAAGGAGTGACCGGCCGACGCAATGCGGTCGCTATCGATGAGGTGATGCAGCAGGCTGTGCCTGCTCTTGTTCTCCTTCAGGATGGCGGTCAAGGCGAAGGAGACGTCGAGCGGACGGTTCACGAGAGATCTCGACAGAGAGTCGAACGTGTCGTTCGAGCTGATGCCGTCACCAGCGTGGCTGGTCACGGCAACGACGAAGCCGTAGCTCGCCAGCCGCGTGCCCAAGTAGACATACATCGTGGCGTCCATGCCGGAGCCTGGCGAGAACATCACGAGTGGGAATGGCCCGCGCCTCGAAGGCTGCGGCTCTTGATAGGCCCGGTCCGCGCCGAAGGCCTCGAAGTCGGAGGACGACGCATCTGGGAACAGAGCATAGAGCGTGTCTAGGGGGTAAATCGCCTCCGGCGTGCTTGCCGAGATCTCCCTAGCATCAACCGGGTACCACACGAACACCGGGATCGGCCGCCCGCCAAGCTCGGGATTGCGGCTCGCGTCGACAAAACGCAGAGTCGAAAACCCGGCTTCGAAGGGCCCTTTCTCATCGAGCGCGGTGGCGTGCCGCGACAACGTCAGCGAGTCCGCTACCTCTTGCTGCAGGGCTGCTTGCTGGAGACGTGCGCCGCCGCCTGGGCTCTCTCCGCAGGAGCTCAAGAGTGACAAGGCTAGAATAGAGAAGCCGATAATGTGTACGCGGTGCAGGCAAGTGTTTTCGGCAGAGGTGGACATGCTGCCTCCTTTCTCAAGCGACAACGGCTCCACGCCGCACGTGCGCTCAAGAGCTTCCCGAGGAAGCCAAGGCTGCGAAAGTTGGACGATTCAGCCACGCTTCTCGCCTCGTTCCGGACAGCAGGAACGAGAACCGCGATCGCAAACAGGCCGGCTGTCATCTGCGGCGATCAGCAGGATGACCAGGCGCTGCGACCGCTTCGTTCCATGTGGTTTCCCGCCAAACAACTCTAGGACAGGGCAAGTGGGCAAGTGTGACTTACCAAGGGGCAAGCAGTCCGTTCCGGGTAGACCAACCCCGGGTTCAGTCTCGAGGCTGAACAGCCTTGGTAAACCTTGCGGGAGACAGCCCTCGCCGGCAAGGCCCGACCTCGCCGCGGCGTGTCAAGGCGGCCTGTCCGACCCAGAAACCGTGTCGGCACGTCCCACAGGGCCCCGGGGCGAGCGCCGAAGCGAGGCTGAGGCCGCAAGCGGAGGGACGGAGCCCCGCGCGAACGCAGCTGAAGATGCACCTTCAGCCACGGTGTGGCGGCCAGGGCCCCGAGGTGAGCACGTCGGACTTGGTTTCGAGGATGGCGGCAGCGAGGACCCGGCGGCGGCCTTCTTGTTCGGCTTGGGGCGCCCCCTATTCTGAGGGGCCATCCCCCTCTGCCCGGGGCCTCCGGCCCATCGAGCATAGCAGCCGGCACGGCACCGTTTCGCGGAAAGCCCCAGATGCGCCGCGCGAACGCCTCACCTCCCGCGGCGTGTGTACTGGTACTGGGTGAGGAGCTTGATCTTGTCCAGCGCGAACTTGATCGCGCGCGCCTCTTCAGGCGAATCCGCGTGGCTCGCCCGAAACCACTTCTGCAGCCGCCCGAGGTGGGCGAGCGTGGCGCCGACGATGAACATCGGCTCGCTCGCCTGGACGTGCTCGGCGGCGCGGGAGATGATCTCGGCCACGTAGAGGCTCACGGTGACCGAGACGCGCACGTCGGTGGGCTCGTCGCCGCGGTCGGGCATGTAGGGCCAGGAGGCCTTGAGCGGCTCCACCGGCTCGGCGATCCAGCGGACGCCGAGGCGCGACGCCTCGCTGATCACGGCCTCCTGGACGAGCTGGGCGCGCTCTATCCCTTCAGCGCGCGAGAGGCCGGGCTGAGAGAGGTTGGCTTGCGCTTCCAGGTCCTCACGAAGGCCAAGATGCCCACCATCCAGGTGGTCGACCTGGAACGGGACCACCAGGATGAGGAGGACTTCCTCCGGACGGTCGTCGGGATCCTGCGTGCCATCGACGCCGGGATCTCCTACCCTGTCCGCGGGTGGATGTGCCGGTCCTGCCCGTTCCAGGTTGCCTGCATTGATGAACGCCGGTGAACGGCGTCGAAGGACTCCTTTCCGGGGAGCCCTTCGCTTTAGCTCTTGAGCGGCGTGAACGGTTCTCAGCGCTGGACCACCGGCGCCTCGCGCGCTCGTCTACGTTGCTGGCCGGGGCACCTGCGTGCTGGCCAGGTACGAGCCCTGGCCGGGCGGGAGCTGCTCCCGCTCAAGGCGTGGCCGGGCCGCTAGTACCACTCGATCACATCCGTGACGGTCCTTGAGGTAACGAGCGTTCATCGATGGGTCTTCGGCACAGAGGGCAGACGCCAACGAGGCGTAGGAGCACTTGCTGGAGAGCGCGCCTGACCATGGGAAGCGTCCACCGCACCCGGCTCCGGGGGGAAAAGCGCTCTGCGGAGCGCAAGGAAGCCGTGTGCGATGGCGCAGAGGCTGGCGTGGTGGTGGAAGCCGCGCCATGTTCGCCCCTCGAAGTGGTCGAGCCCGAGCTCCTGCTTCATCTCCTGGTAGTCGCGCTCGACGCGCCAGCGCAGTTTGGCGCAGCGGACGAGGTCCTTCAGCGCGGTGCCGATCGGCAGGGTCGACAGCCAGAACTTGGTCGGCTCGTCCTCGCCCTTGGGCCAGGCGCAGAGGAGCCATTGGAGCTCCCCCGCGGGCTGGCCTCGGCGGTGCCCGGTGGCGACGCGAACCCGCATGGCGGCGAACCTGGAGGACTGGCGTCCCTTAGAGCCCTCGCGCCAGGTCACCCTCGTGTACGCGCTTCGGCCCAGTGAGCTTGCCCCGATTCGGTGGACGGCCAGTTTATGCCGCCAGCGCCTCCAAGCGCCAGGCGGACTCGGTCTCGTTCGGACTTCTGTAGCCGTTCCGTGAATGCAGCCTCCTCGCGTTGTAGTAGCTCTCGATGAAGGTGAACAGCTCGGGCCCGGCGTCCTGAACGGTGCGCCAGGTCGTCGTGGACGGGCCCTCGAACTCGAGGGTGGAGAAGAAGCTCTCGGCCACGGCGTTGTCCCAGCAGTCACCCTTGCGACTCATGCTCTGCACCGCCCCGATTTGGGCGAGGAGGCGCCGGAAGCTCTCGGCAGCGAACTCGAAGCCCCGGTCGGAGTGGAACACCAGCCCAGGTCCGGGCTGGCGCCGCGAGATGGCCCGCCGCAGCGCCTCCGTCGACAGCTCCGCGTCGAGGCGGTCGCCCAGCGACCAGCCGACCACCTTGCGCGAGAACAGGTCGAGGATGACGACCAGGAACAGGAACCCACCGAGCACCGGCAGGTAGGTGGTGTCGGCGACCCAGACGCGGTCCGGCGCGCTGGCCGTGAAGTTCCGGGCGAGCAGGTTGGGCGCGATGGGCTCGCGGTGCGACGAGTCCGTGGTGCGCTTCCAGCGCCGCGGCGGCCTTGCTACGAGGCCCTGCCGCACCATCGAAGCCGCAACGCGCTTCCTGCTCGTCCGGTGACCTCGCCGGCGCAGCTCCTGCTCGATCCGTGGCGCTCCGTACCGGCCTTCCAGCTCGGCGAAGATCGCCGCCACCAGGAGGTCGAGCTGCTGCTGCTCCAGGGCCCGCCGCGACGGCCCGCGGGTCGTGAAGGCATGGTGCCCGAGCGGGACAGCCCGAGCGCCCGGCACATCAGCGCCTTCGGGTAGTGCCCTTTCTCCGCCTCGATGAGTTCGAAGCTCATCGACCGCTCTTGGCGAAGAAGGCTGCAGCTTTTCTCAGGAAGTCCCGCTCCATCGTGATCGTCTTCAGCTCGCGCCGCAGCCGCGCCAGCTCGGCCCGCTCCTCGGTCGTCAGCGGACCCTGCGGATCCCGCTTCTCGTCGATGGCGATCCGCTTCACCCAGCCCCGGACCGCCGTCTCCGTCAGGTCCAGCTCCTGCGCGACCTGGCCCACGCTCTTCCCGCTCGAGCGCACCAGGCCGACCACCTCCGCCTTGAACTCAGGCGTGAACTTCCGCCTCTTCCGCTTCTCCATGGACCCAGTCTCCATCACATCGCAGGTGTCCACGAATTCGGGGCAGGCTCACAGAGCCTTGGCGACCTCTGTGACGGTGCGGGGCGTGCCATCCTCGTCCGAAGCCTCGCCGGGCGGCCACAGCATCAGCGTGCCCTGCACGCCGACGATGTACTCGAGCCCGCGGCCGGTGAGGCCGGCCCGGAACTCACCGACGTCGCCGTAGCCCGCGTCGGCGAGCACCAGGTGCTTTCGCACGCCCCAGCCGAGCGCGGCGTCGATCTGCTCGAGCGCGATCTCCCACTTCTTCCGGAAGCCAACCGACTCCGGCACGCCAACCTTCTTGCGCCGCGGCAGGTCATTCGCCCATGCCTCGGGCAAGTAGATCTGCAGCGCGATGCAGCCGCTCCCGGCCTCGCCGGCGAGGTGCAAGCTCGTGGCGATCTGGCAGTTGTCGGTGCGCCCGAGCGTGCCGGAGTACTGCCGGGCGACGCCCACCGATGCCTTCCCCTTCTTCGGGAACCCGGTGTCGTCGATGACGAGCGCTTCGACCCCCGGCAGCTCGGTGTCCAGCTTGAGCGCCAGCCGGCGGCGAAGCTCGTCGTCGGACCAGTCACTCACCGTTACGCACTGCTGGAGGCGCTGCCGCATCGCCTCGATCTCGGCAGGGGAGTCAACGAGCCGCGCCGCCATCGGCTCGATGCTCTTGCGCTCGCCGTCGAGCAGCAGCCCGGTGATGTACAGGCCCATGGCACGGCGCCGCTCCTCGCGGCCCATGCCTTCCACGAGGGAGTCCACGTACTCGGTGAGCTCCCGCTCCAGCTTCGAGATCGCCCGTCGATTCATCCAAACGGTAGATCACAACCCAGGATCTCGGTCAAGCAAGTGACCGAGTGGTACTAGTGCACCGTTCAGCGACGCACTTCGCGAGCGCTCACGGTTTCTTCATGGTCCTGTTGAAGAATGCGAGGAGTCGCTCGCGCGAATCCCGTGCTGCCGCCGCGTCTCGCACCAGCTTGTGCCCCAAGTAAGTGCCGGTGGACGCCCCGTCGAATGAGTGGGTGGCGCCGGGGTAGATCATTATCGAGGCGTCGATGCCGACTGCAGTCGCGTGGTCCACTAAGGCCTTACACCATTCGGCTGGACACCAGTCGTCGCTCTCCCCGATGAGGATCAGGAGGGGAACGCCCGAGCTGGGCGCGCCGGTGCACAAGGGATAGTACGCTGCGATTGCGGCAAAGGGTGCGGTGCCGGACACGGCCGAGTTTCGATCCCACGTCAGCAAGGCCGTCCTGCCGCCATGTGACCAGCCGAGCAGCCCGATGCGGCTCGAATCGACGAAGGCAAGAGATGACAGGTAGCGCCTTGCCGCAAAGGCATCTTCAACCCGCTCGATGGAAGTCGGCGACTTCGTATCGGGGTCATTGCAGACGTTAGACACGTGGCGCCTCGAGAAGCTGTCGACCAGGAAGGCGACATAGCCCGCGTCGCGCAAGAGGTTTGAAACCTCGAGTGAGTTATCGCCGGACACTCCCGAGCAGCCATGCATCAGGACAACGGCCGGGAACGGGCCGGCCCCCTCAGGCCGGTAGAGCTTCCCAGTCAGCGCAAGAGACTCCTTGACCGGGAAGTTCACGCCCTCAACTTGCTCCACGTACCTGACAGTCGGGGCACACGCCATTGCGAGCGCCGCAGCCAATACACCTGGTCCGATTCGAGACATGGTCCCACCTCCCTGAGGGCGGCGCTTGCCCCACTTCAGCAGTGCGCGCCAGATCGAGGTTTGCCGTTACGAACGGTGAGCCGATGGAGATGCGTAAGTCGCGGCAGGATGTGTTGCCTCTAATGGACCCAGACGCCAAGGAGAGGAAGAACGCCCCAGAGAAGGGGGAGGGCGCGGGGCGCTACGCTGGTGCGGAGGGTTGACGTGGCTGGGCCGATGGGGGGCATGTGGCAAACCGAGGGACGCCGCCATTCGGTGGAACCCCGCATTCTTCACGTCTAGTTCGGGTCGCGCCGGCTGCCAAACCCAACTAGCGGCCGACGCCTGTGTCCCGCAGGCCCACGCTGCCGCCAGCAAGTGACAGGGGGAGCTCCGCTCGTTGAGGAGGGGCGATCATGAACACGAAGCTGATCACACTGCTCGTTGGCCTAGTCCTGCCGTTGGCCTCTGTCTTCGCGGGCGAAACCACTACATCCGAGGCCGGCGATCTGATTGTCATCGGGATGTCCGTTCTATCGATGGACTATCCCCCAATGGCCGACCTCGAAGGTGGAGCTAAGCGAGCAGCCGCAACGCTCGGCGCGAGAATTGTCACCGTGGATTCCATGGGGTTGCCATCCAAGCAGTCCAACGACCTGAAGGGTTTCGTTGCACAGGGGGTACAGGGCATTCTGCTCGTACCCATAACGGACGATTCGCAGGTATCGGCCATCGAGGCCGCAGTGGCGGCCGGGATCCCCGTTGCAGTCCTGGGCAAGGTGAACACGGACAAGGTATTGGTCCAAGTCACCCCCGACGACGTTGAGGGAGGGCGCCTGGGAGCGCAGTTCATCATCGACAAGCTCGGAAACAAAGGCTCCGTGATCGCGCTCGAAGGTCTAGCGGGATCTTCCGCTGCAACCGACCGGAAGGCGGGGTTCGAGGAGGCCATCAAGAAGTCCAACGTGAGGATTCTTGCAAGCCAGACTGCGGATTGGAGGCGGCACACGGCCCGTAGCGTCATGGCGGGCCTGATAGAGAAGTACCCGGACTTCGACGCTGTCTGGAGCGCCAGCGATCCCATGCTCATCGGGGCAATCCAGGCCATGTCCGACGCCAACATCGATGTCGCGAGAAAGGTGACCGTGGGTTTCGATGCGCTCCCGGATGCCTTTCATTTCAAGATCAGCGCGACCATCGACCCGCTCAACAGAGAGCTAGGTGCCCAGGCACTCGAGTATCTGGTCAACTACATCAAGAACAAGACGATGCCTCCCAAGAAGGTCATCTTGATCACGCCTAAACTCGTCACGAAGGTTCCGGGGGGCACCTGCACGCCGTGAGGGCCCTCCGCCAGCGGGGCCGGCTCTCCCAGCAGGACCTGGCGAAGCGGATGGGATCCAGCCAGTCGCGGGTCGCCAAGGTGGAGAACCACGACCCCGAGGTGTCGCTCGATCTCCAGCTCCGAGCGGTCTTCGCCGCCCACCCGGCCGCGCGGCGAGACTTCCGCAGGCTCGTCCAGAAGTGGTCGAGCGGCACGCCATCGGCGGCCGCAGAGGAGCAATCTGATGGCAGCCGAAGCTGAACCGATCCACGACGAGCTGCGCGGCCGCCCGGACCGGCCCCGAGGGTGAGAACAGATGGCCGGCCCCCGGAAGAGGGGTGCCCGGCGGGTCGGGCCCGGCTCCGCCGCCGGCGCCCCCGCTCCCGCCCGGCTACATCGCATGGCGGGGTCCCGATGCGGTGGCGGTTCGGACCGTACCTGCTCGACGTGGCGCGCCGGGAGCTGCGCGTCGCCGGCGAGGTCCGATCGCTCCAGCCGCAAGTCTTCGCCGTGCTCGCGTACCTCGTCCGTCATCGCGAACGGGTCGTGCCGAAGGACGAGCTCTTGCGGGTGCTATGGCCCGACGCCATCGTGACGGACGCTTCACTCCAGCGCGCCGTGAGCCTCGCCCGGCGAGCGCTCCTGCCCGCCGATCGTCGGCTCCTCCGGACGTACGCGCGCCACGGCTATCGGTTCGTGGGTGAGGTGGAAGGCAGGGATGCTCCGGGCTGGGCGGCGCCGCTGCCGGCGCCGCGCTACGTGCGGCGCGGCGAGGTCCACGTCGCGTACCGCACCCTCGGCCAGGGCTCGATCGACCTCGTGATGGTGCTCGGCTGGTCATTGTCGATGCGGAGCGCGCTCGAGCTGTCCGGCGCCGAGCTGCTCCTGCGCGGCCTGTCGACGCGCGCCCGGGTGGTGCTGTTCGACAAGCGCGGCACCGGCGCGAGCGACCGGGTGAAGGTGCTCCCCGGGATGGGCGGGCGGGTCGAGGACCTCGAGGCGGTGCTGGACGCGGTCCGATCGCCCGGTGCGATCGTGGTCGGGTTCTCCGAGGGCGGTCCTCTCGCGGTTGCGCTGGCGGCGACGCGGCCGGGCCGCGTGCATGGCCTCGCGCTCGTGGGCGCGTTCGCGCGGATGGCGGCCGCCCAGGACCACGCTGAGGGCTGGCGTGACCTGGAGATCGCCACGTTGCGCGGATACATCCGCGAGCGGTGGGGCACGGGCGCGACCATGGCAGCCCTGGTCCCGGCGCGGCACCGCTCGCCCGAGGTGCAATCCTGGGCCGCCCGCGCCGAGCAGGAGGGCGCGAGCCCGGGCGCGGCGCTCGACCTCCTCGAAATGAACCTCGCCATCGACGTCCGGCCGCTGCTCGCGCAGGTGCGGGTCCCGACGGCGGTCCTGCATGCCACCTCCGACCCGGTGGTGCGGGTGGGGAACGGGCGCGCGCTCGCCGCCGCCATCCCCGGCGCACGCCTTGTGGAGGTGCCGGGGGAGGATCACGCATTCCTGTTCAGTGGGCGGCCCGTGCTCGAGCGCGAGCTCACCGCGCTGCTGGGTCGCGCGGCCCTCCACGCGAGCACCCCGCTCACCTGACCGCGACGGCCGCGATTTGGGGCCGGATGGGCGCGAAGAGGGTGGGGAGGGTGAACGGTGTCACCTCGACCGACGCAAAGCCCGCCTCGCGCAGCAACCGGGCCGTGTCGCGGCAGGTCTCGCAGCCCTCGAACAGCCAGCGCCAGGGGCGCCGCAGCGCCCGCTGCAGCCCCGCGAGCGCGGTTCCCTCTGGCGCGGCGATGTGCTCGATGCACCAGTACCGGCCCCCCGGGCGGAGCACGCGTCGGACCTCCGCGATCGCGCGGGCCGGGTCCGGCACGGTGCAGAGCACCAGGCTGGAGATCACTGCGTCCACGGTCCCGTCCGCGAGCGGGAGGGCCTCGGCCGTCGCCACCCGGACGTCGACGTGGATTCCGTGCCGTGCCGCCCTCGCCCGAAGCCTGCGATGCATGTGCATGTTCGGCTCGATGGCGATGACGCGCGTGCCCGGGGCCAGGTAGCGGAAGTTCGCTCCGTCGCCCGCCCCGAGCTCCAGCACCGTGCGCGGCAGCCCGCCGAACATCTCGCGCTTCAGCGCGCCGTACTTCCGGTGCTGGTAGCCGTCCAGGACCTCGAGCAGCCAGGCGTTGAACCGCCCCCGCGCTGCGTGGGCGTGCTGCCCGTCCAGGGATTCCCGATAGGTCTGCAACATGTCGTCCTCCTGTCCGCGCCAAGCGTGGCGCGGGGTCGGCGTGTTACCGGTCTCGGTGCTTGGAGTCGCGGCCGGCGGTCAGGTCTTCGGCCTGATGTTCTGGTTGACGCGGAAGAGGTTATCGGGGTCGTACCTGGCCTTGATCGCAGCCAGTCGCTTGTAGTTGTCCCCGTAGCTCAGCTCGACCCGGTTCTCGGCCTCGTCCGCATCCATGAAGTTGACGTAGCCCCCCTCCATGTTGAACCGATGGACCGCCTTCCAGTAGGCGCGGCCCCAACGCTTGAGCGCGTCGGCGTCTTTCGGATCCGCACTGACAGCTGCGATCACCATCGACCAGGATGCGTCGCGCGCGCTCCACGCGGTGGCGTCCTTCGCAACCCGCTGCACCGCGCCGTCGATCGGGTAGAGGTGCATCAAGCAGAAGGGGGTCGGAGCCTCGAGCGCGTGCGCGATGTGGACGTCGATCGCCTCGTCGGGGAGCGTCTTGACGAAGTCGCCCTTCCAGTACCACTGCAGGCCTTTCGGGAAGAACCGGTCGAAGAGGCTGTTGATCGCCGTCCACGGCATCTCGCCCATCCAGTTGAACAGCGGCGCCGGCAGCTTCTCGAGCAAGGGGGCCATGACGTCGTGGCCCTCGGCGACCGGCCCGTTGAAGGCACCGATGAGGGCGCAGGCGCGCTTGTTCCAGTGTTCCCTCGGGAAGGGGTCGGTCGGCGGCACCGTCTTCAGGCCCACGAGGAGGCCGAGCTCCTCGGGCGCCTTGCCGAGGAAGTCGCGGTAGGTCGCCATCACCTTCCTCGCGTCCTTGGCGTCCCAGAATATCGGGCCGGCGAATACCGTCTTCGCGGGGTGGGCCTGGAACAGGAAGCTCGTGACCACGCCGAAGTTGCCGCCGCCGCCGCGAACGGCCCAGAAGAGGTCGGGATGGCTGTCCTTGCTCGCGGTGACGAACGAGCCGTCTGCCAGGACCACGTCCACCTCGAGCAAGTTGTCGATCGTCAGCCCGTGCTTTCGCGTGAGGTAGCCGGTCCCTCCTCCCAGCGTGAGGCCCGCCACGCCGGTGCTGCCCACGATTCCGAGCGGCACCGCGAGCCCGAACGCCTGGGTGGCATGATCGAGATCGGCGGCCGTACAGCCGGGATCGACCCGGGCGGTGCGTCTCGCCGGGTCGACCCGGACGCTGCGCATCTGCGAGATATCGATGACCAGGCCACCATCGCAGCTTCCGAGGCCAGGACCGTTGTGTCCGCCGCCGCGGATCGCGAGCAGGAGCTTCTGCTCGCGGGCATGGTTGATCGCGGCCATGACGTCGGCGGCGCTGGTGCAGCGCGCGATCATCCGGGGCCGCTTGTCGATCATCCCGTTGTACAGCGCCCGGGCCTCGTCGTAGTCCTCGTCCGAGGGTCCGATCACCCTCCCGCGGAACCCGGGGATCGCCAGATCTGTCATGACTCGTTCTCCAATCCCTTCTCGGTCTGCAGCATGTCGTCCTCCTGTCCGCGCCGAGCGTGGCGCGAGGCTCGCCGTGTTTCCTGTCCCGGTCGCCCGCGCGTGTCCTGACCGAACCCTGATCCCGCTTGGCGCGGCCACCGAGCGCCTGGCAACTGAGCTGACCGTTCCCTGATCCAGCGGGGCGCGGGGGGGACGCGCGCCGTGGGCGTCCCCAGCCTCCGCGGGAGGAGGTGGCGAATGGCCCAGGTCGTCAGCGGGGGGATCCGGATCCACTTCGAGGTCGAGGGGAGCGGCACGCCGCTGGTACTGCTGCACGGGCTCGCGGACACTCTGGACGGGTGGCGCGACGCCGGCTGGGTCGGGGCGCTCCGGAATTGCCACCGGCTCGTGCTCGTCGACGCGCGCGGGCACGGCGGGAGCGATCGGCCGCGTCGCCCCGAGGCGTACGCGGCGGAGGCGTACGTGCGGGACGTCGTCGCCGTCCTCGATGCGCTGGGGATCGCACAAGCACACGTCGCCGGCTACTCGCTCGGCGGGGTGGTCGCGTTCGCGCTCGAGCACCTCGCGCCGGGGCGCCTTCGCTCGCTCGTGGTCGGTGGCGCGCACCCCTATGCCGAGGATCTGGGCGCGTTCCGGGCTCTCCTCGCAGGGGGCGCCGACGGCCTGGTGCGGCTCGTGAAAGGCGGCTCGGGACCTTACCGGAGCACGTGCGACGCCGGATGGAGGGGAACGACCTCGAGGCGCTCCGGCTGGTGGTGGCGGCCGACCGGCGCGATGTGTCCACCGGGCTCGCGGCGCGGGTACGGGCGTGGCTCTTGTTCGGCGGAGAGGCCGATCTACGATTCGCTGGGATGTGCCGGCTCGCCCGCGAGATCGGTGCCGCGCTCGTGGCGCTGCCGGGCCTCGACCACTTCCAAGCATTCCTGCGCAGCGCCGCCGCAATCGCGGCCGTGCGGGACTTCCTCGCCCAGGTGGACTCCGCATCCCGTTACTGAGCGTGCCCTCCAGTCACGGCAGCGTCCGCTCCAGCGCGCGTGCCCCAACTCGATGGTGCGCTGGGCGCGCTCCCAGCAGGCGCCTGCGCCGGTGCAGTGTCATCCGAATCGACCGCAGCCGCCTGCCGTGGATTCCGCTGGCTGTCTCAATGATGCTAAGCCTCTAATTGAACGTAGCAATAAAGGCTTCGAAGGGATAGCCATTGGGTCCTATCCAAATAGTCTCGCACCAGTACCTGGGCGGGCTGTAAGCGTAATCCGTGCCGGTGCGATTACATGGCCCCGTCCAACCACCGAAGGACGATCCCGAGGCTGGTCTTGCATAGAGGGTCGTATAGTAGTTGCCGGTAGTGGGCAGGTTACCGGCACACGTGCCCGAAATGCCATAGTAACTATCAATGGCACAGTTGATGTGCATGCTATCATTCGTACTTACGATCCCACTGCCGGTGCCAGACGGCTGAACGCATACATTATACGCTTGCAGCCCAAACATGGCACTTACAGTCTCATCCCCGGTCACGGTCACAGTGTTCTCGGGATACAAACGAGATGTCCCTCTGTACATGCCCGCAGATACCGACCCACTGTCAGGATTCGAGCCAAGGGTGACGGTAGTGCCTCGTATCACGGCCTCTGAACAATCCGTCCCACAGTTGATCCCTGGTCCTGTCACTGTCCCGCTCCCGCAACCTCCCCTTTCAATGGTGAGCGCGTGATACACCAGGGTAAAGGTGGCGGTTACGCTCCTATTCTGGTTCACGGTCACCGTACAGCTGTTCCCGTTGGCGCTGTCACATCCTGACCAGCTTGTGAACGATGAGCTGGTACTGGAAGTGGCTGTCAGGGTCACGGCAGCTCCACCTGCCAGGTTCACGGAACAAGTGCTCCCGCAGTCGACGCCTCCCCCTGTCACTGTCCCGCTCCCAGTGCCTGCCTTCTGAACAGAGAGTGCATAGTACTGCACGTTCAGGGAGAAGGTAGCGGTTATGCTTCTATCCTGACTTATAGACTTTACAGTACAGGTATTCCCATTGGTGCTGTCACATCCGGACCAGCTCGTGAGCGCAGAGCCGCTGCTGGGAGTTGCTGTAAGGGTCACGCTCGTTCCTCTTACAAGAACCTCGGAGCAATCACTCCCGCAGTTGATCCCCGTTCCCGTCACTGTACCGCTTCCGGTGCCCGTCCTCAGAACGTACAGCGCGTTATACACCAGGGTGAAGGTGGCGGTTACGCTCCTATTCTGGCTCATGGTGACTACACAGGTGTTTCCACTGACGCTGTCACATCCTGACCAGCTTGTTAGCGAGGAGCTGATCCAAGTAGTTGCGGTAAGCGTCACGGTGGCTCCGCTGATGTAACAGTTCTGGCTCCCGTTCCCGCAGTCACTTCCCTGTGGAGAACTATTCACGCTTCCGTCTCCGCTGCCCGCGTACTGAACGGAAAGAGAGTAGAGCGCTGCAAAGGCCGCGGTTGCGTTCCTGTTCCGGTTCATGTTGACCGTACAGGTGTTCCCACTGGTGCTGTCGCATCCTGACCAGTTCGCGAACACAGAGCCGGCGCTGGGAGTCGCCGTGAGGGTCACGCTCGTCCCATCCGATACGGTCGAGGAACAATTGCTCCCGCAGCTGATCCCTCCCCCTGCTACCGTTCCGCTCCCGTCACCCGACTTCTGGACGGAAAGTATGCGTAGTGGACCAAAATTGGCGGCTATGGCCGTATCCCGGTTCAGAAATTCCGTACAGGTGTTCCCATTGGGCATGTAACATCCTGACCAGCCCAAGAATTCAGAGCCGGTGCTGGGAGTTGCAGTAAAGGTCACGCTACCGGTTAGGCTCTCAGAGCAGTCGCTTCCGCAGTCGATTCCTGGCCCCGTCACTTTCCCGCTTCCGTTTCCCAAAATTGAAACGGATACCATATAGTACGCCACCTCAAAGGTGGCGGTCACGGTCGTGTTCTGGGTGGAGGATACGTCACACTGATTGTCGACTGCGTGGTTGCAGCCTGACCAGCCCGTGAACTTAGAGAATTGAGCGGGCATTGCTGATAAAATGTCCCCCACCCAAGTACAATTGAAACAGGTAATGGAACATAAGGTACCACAGTCGATATTCTGTCCGTAGATGGTTTGCCCATAGACTGTCCCGCTCCCACTACCCACCTTCCTTACGGTCAAAGTTAGACTTGGCGGCACTATTATAGAGACTGACCCTGTAGTTGGATTATAGTTTGATTTGCTATCCGCAACGCTAACCGAAACTCTGTACGTCCCCGGAGCCTGAGGGGCCGTCCACGTGACAGACCCGCACCCTGCCGTGCTGGACAGACTTCCTCCGTCAGTCGACCAGGTGCAGTTGAAGGGGTCGTTCTCAGGATCCGACACAACCACCGTAATGGTAGAAGTTTGTTCCGTGGCAACCGTACCTGGGGTGGCGGTGAAACTGGAGATCATGGGCGGCTTATTGCCGCGTAATGCGTACAGTGTCTCTCTGTGATCGAATAGATTGCCAAAGTCATGTTGAAGGGTTAAGCTGAAAATGCCCACCTTGATACCCGCTGAAGCTGACACCCCTCCGTATACGGAGAGCCATGGATCGGCAGAGGGCTCGAGATCGAAACCCACGTATGCTTTCGGTGTCGCATAGGCTCCAGCCACGCCATACAGAAGGAAATCAAACTCAAGTGCTGCATAGGTGTTCGCGGATGCCCTCGCGTAATATGTGGGTCGTGATGAGCTGGAGAAGCCTGTCGTATAGCGACCTATGGGATTCCACCCGTTGTCGTGGTCGTAGCTGACTCCCAGTGTCAACGAGCTGTTCTCGGTCGCTCCAAATGACATGCCTGCGCTCAGGGCAGCGTCGGCGCCTATATAGACTGTGAGCTTAGGAACAAACACCAGAGGGCCGGCGGTGATCGCCCCGAAGTACATCTCTGCGACAGGCATTCTTACGCCGGACGACCAGCCCACGTTGCTTTGGATGCTCAAGTCAGCGGTTTGTCCCAATGCAGCGGAAAGAGTGAGGTGCTTCACCTTGAACCATCCAACGCTCAAGGCAAAGTTGAAGTCGGCACCGAAGCACACCTGACCATCTGACACCACCTGGTCATTCGTGGTGTTTCGGTCGCCATCCGCATCCCAGAGGACCTGGTCCAGGGAGATGCACGCATCCGCGGATGCCGCAGCCAGAGGCCCCTGTGCAGCCTGTCTGCTCAGGGCCACCCCTGGCTTCAGGGGAACGAATGACGCTATGTTGCTGGCAGTCAGTGTCTCGTTGATGACGATCTCGCCATTCTCAATCACGTCTTCGAGCGTGGCGGCAGTTGTTTCGACGGTAATTCGAGATCCATTGACTGTAATGCTCGTGACCTTTCTGAGAAGACCATAGGGAGTGGTCGCTGTCACGCCAGCCATGATCACGTCGCCGGGCTTCAGCGCGTCAACGTACGGAGTGGTTCCGTCGAATGTCAGCGTACTGGCTGAGACGGAGGAGAGTTTCTGAATCGTGGCCGCGTCAATGGCTCTTGCGTTGGGCGATAACGTGGGATCTACGGCAGAAGTTGCGTACACCTCGGTATCACCAACCACGGTCAGAGTGAACAGGTAGTCTTTGCCAGACTTCGTCGTGTCGACGGGCTGGCCGTTCACCAATAGTATAGGGACGACCCCATCACTATTGGGTCGGATCGTCAGTTCTATCGTTTGTCCGTGGTAGACCTGTCGCGTCCCTGCCGGCGAAACAGTGACGTTTCCTCCCTGTGCAATCGCGACGGTGAATAGAGGTCCACTTCCACCACCGCCTCCACCCCCGCCTCCGCCTCCGCCTCCGCAGCTGGTGGCGCCCAACCCGATTGGGATCACCATCGCCGCAGCAATGGCCACAGCAGCAACTGCCATGAAGGCCTTAGTCATGGTCCCTCCTCCAAATGGCGTGCACTAGCGTGCACTGAACCCGGATCGGAAAGATCAAGGGGCGTGTCTCCCTTTTCGCCCTTGGGCCACGGCTGGCCCTGGATACCTTGAAGACCCTGGTCACCCCTTGCCCCCGGCAGTCCGGGGCTGCCGGAGGTCCTTGGGTGCGCTTCTCGCCCTTCTGGCCCCTCGGACCTTGCGGACCTTGCGGACCAGGAGGCCCCTGCGGCCCAGCCAGCCCCCCCCTTCACACTCACCATGTTCGACCGATCGTCCGCGACGTAGACCACCAGCGGATGCCGGCCCTCGTCCATGTCGTTGAGGACCGCGATGATCTGCGTGGACGTGAAGGACAACACCGTTAGCCAGTTTCCGCCCGCGTGGATGTTGCACGGCCGTGGGTTGGGGAGAAGTCTTCGCCGACGGTGCCGGCGTTCGGGGCGTTCGCGGTCTACGGACGATGCCGGACCAGCGGCCACGGGGGCTCCCCTCTGAAGCACGCAGCGTCTGCCTTTGATTCGGGCCCTACTACTGCCCAGTTGTAGCGGACCGATGGGACCACATCCTCCGGGCGATGCGTGCAATTCGCTAATGGTGAAGTCGGCTCGTAGCGCGTCGAGAAGTTGCGACTTCGTAGCGTTCGGCGTGCCCAGATCACGGGACAGCGGGCCCGAGCAAGAGCCAGACCGAGCACGCCCGGATCCGGGGCCGCGCGAACGGTGCTCGTCAGCGGTTGGCTCTATGCTCGCCGGCCATGGCTACCTTACGAATCACGGCCGCCGACTTCGCCACCAGGCGGACGCAGCTCGCCGAACAGGGTACGGGGAGCACGTTGAGCCAACCCTCGCCCAGCAGCAGATCGCGCCCCGGCTCATGGCCGAGGTCGAGCAGCTCAAGGCCGAGCTGGCCGTTGCCCGCCGTGACTTCGCTCGGAAGGCAACTAGTGCGCTCGCGAAGCGCCTACAGGACGTTGCTGCGTTCAACCGAGGGGGATGCCCTTCCTGCACATCAACATCCCGAAGCTGATGAAACTGAGGCGATCGCACCCGGTGTCGCTGGCGCACGGAGCAGTCGGAGAGGTCCTCTCCTCCCGGAACGCAGCCTCAGCGGCGCGATGTACGAGGTTCCGGAGCACCCCGCCGACGAGTTGCCGGGCACGACCGCCAAAGGTCAATCGACTCCGCTCGGACGGGGTATTGGCGAGCTACTGATACCCGTGTCCGGGCGGATCGCTACTCGAGCGCCTCCGCGAGGAAGAGCCGGGCCTTCTCCCAGTCCCGCCGAACCGTCCGGTCCGCGAGGTCGAGCGCGTTGGCGATCTCGGCCTCGGTGAGCCCGACGAAGTAACGGAGCTCCACGACCTGCGCCATGCGCGGATCCAGCCTCTCGAGCTTCTCCAGCGCCTCGTGCACTCGCAGGATCTGCTCCGCTCCCGGGGCCGCGCCCTCCGCGCCCGGGATGGCGAACGCGTCGCGGGCCGCCCCGCCCCGGCGCTGCGCCGCCCGCTGGCGGGCGAAGTCGATGATCACCGTCCGCATCGCGCGCCCGGCGTACCGCATGAAGTGGGCCCGGTCCTCGAGGCGAAGACGGCTCGTCCGGACGAACCGCAGGTACCACTCGTGGACGAGCGCGGTGGTGTCGAGGAGCGTGTTCCGCCGTCCGCCGCGGAGTCGGGCGCGCGCGAGCCGCCGCAACTCGGGGTAGGTGGCGAGGAAGACGGCTTCCCGGGCCGCGGGGTCACCGTCCTGGGCCCGGTGGATGAGCTCGGTCAGCGCCGGCGGATCGCTCACGCGCGTCTCCTGATAGCAACTCGGTCGGCGAGCTGCATAGTGGTGCCCCGCCGGGGATGCGTCCGTGACGGATCCCTTGCGGGTCGCGCGCCGCACTCCGCCTCTGCTCGCCAGGACTCCGGCGAGCGAAGCCCGATCCGGCAGGGCATACTCTTCGTCGCGTGTCGAGCCTGGACCTCGATCCGGAGTCGTGGAGTCTCCTCAACCGGCTCCTCGACGCGGCTCTCGACCTGCCCTCGAGCGAGCGCGACCGCTGGCTCGCCGGGCTTCCCCCCGCGCACGAGGCGCTGAGGCCCCGGCTCAAGGAGCTCCTCGCCCGCTCGCGCCGGGGCGGCCCCTCGCTCGACACCCTGCCGAAGCTCGACACCGGGACCCTCGCCCCGCCCCTGGAGCCGGAGCTCGCCCCGGGGGACCGGCTCGGCCCCTACACGATCGTGGAGCGCCTCGACTCGGGGGGCATGGGAGAGGTGTACCGGGCCCGCGACGCGCGCCTGGGCCGCGACGTGGCAATAAAGGTGTTGCGGAGCCGCATGCGCGACGAGCAGGGGCGCGTCCGCTTCCAGCGGGAGGCGCGCGCGATCGCGGCGCTCTCGCACCCGAACGTTCTCGCCGTCTACGACGTGGGCGAGGACGGCGGCGTGCCGTACCTCGTGACCGAGCTCCTCGAGGGCGAGACCCTCCGCCGGCGGCTCCAGCGCGGCGCTCCCCCCGTTGCGCAGGCGCTCCAGATCGCCGCGGGGATCGCGGACGGGCTCGCCGCCGCCCATGCCCTCGGCCTCGTGCACCGCGACGTCAAACCCGAGAACGTCTTCCTGGTGGCCAGCGGGGGCCTGAAGCTGCTCGACTTCGGCCTGGCGCGCCCCTCGCCGGAGCGCGCGACGGAGGACGACCGCTCCCTCACGCAGCCCGGGATGCTCGTGGGCACTGCCTCGTACCTCGCCCCCGAGGTGGCGAGCGGAGGGACCGCCACCGCGGCGTCGGACCTCTTCGCGCTCGGGGCGGTCCTGTTCGAGCTGCTCACCGGCCGCCGGGCCTTCGACGGCGCGAGCACGATCGAGGTGCTCCGCGCCGTGGTGGAGCACGAACCGCCCGCGCCCTCCGCGCTCCG
Organism: uncultured Pseudomonadota bacterium; assembly: GCA_963736345.1. Classification (GTDB taxonomy): domain Bacteria; phylum Myxococcota; class Myxococcia; order Myxococcales; family Anaeromyxobacteraceae; genus Anaeromyxobacter. Next base: position 93,620 of record CAVTOU010000001.1, read on the forward strand.
GGCCGGGATCACGCGCTCGGTCGACCGGATTGTCTCGCGCTGCCTGGCGAAAGAGGTGACGCGCCGCTTCCAGTCGGCGAGCGACCTGGCCTTCGCGCTCGGCACGGCTGGGGAGCTCGAGGCCTCCGCCCGCGCGCGCGGCACCGGGCGCCGGAGCCGCGCGCCCCGCGAGCCGGCCAGGCCCGCGCCCCTCACCTCCTCGGGGCGGGACACGATGCCCGCGGTCTCCCCGGACGGCCGCTTCCTCGCCTTCGCCTCCGACCGGGACGGCCGCTACCGCATCTGGCTTCAGCAGCTCGACGCGGGGCGCGAGGTGCCGCTCACCGATGGGCCGGACCAGTCCCCGCGCTTCTCTCCGGACGGCAGCCAGGTCCTGTTCACGCGGGCGGGAGGGGACGGCACCGCGCTCTATCGCGTGGGGCTCCTGGGCGGCGAGGTGCGCAAGGTCGCGGCGAACGCGAGCGACGGGGACTGGTCCCCCGACGGGCGCCAGGTGGTCTTCGTGCGGTGGCGCGACCTCGGTGCTCGCGCATGGCCCTCGCTCGTCGTCGCGTCCGTGGACGGGAGCGCGGAGCGCGAGCTCGCGCGCCTCGACAACCGGGTGCAGGTGCGGCCCCGCTGGTCTCCGGACGGGCGCCTCGTCGCGGTGACGGGGCTCGTGCAGCAACCCGGGGCCCCGCAGACGGTGCTGCTCGTGCCGGCGGACGGCTCGCCCCCCAGCGCGCTCGTGACCCCGAGCCGGGTGGGGCTCGTGTCGGCCGTGGCCTGGGACGGGCCGGGCGCGCTCCTCTACTCGCAGGCTATTTCGGTGACCGGCAACAGCGCCGGCAGCGCTGCGCGGGTGGTACGCCAGACCATCGCGGACGGCGCCACCACCACGCTACTCTGGAGCCCGCAGAGCAGCCTCGTCCTCGACCGCTGGGCCAACAGCGGCCTCGTCTACGACGCGCGCTCCTCGCGGCAGATGCTCCGGGAGGTGACCCCTGTGAGCGGCGCGCAACGCTGGTTGTCGCCCGGGACCTCCACGGACCGACAGCCGGTCTACTCGCCCAACGGGCAACGCATCGCGTTCTCGAGCAACCGGGGGGCCACTCTCGACATCTGGGTCCTCGACCGGGGCACCGGCGAGACGCGGCGGCTCACCGACGATCCCGGGGAGGCCTGGGATCCCGCGCTCACGGCCGACGGGCGAAGCCTCCTGTGGAGCTCGAGCCGGAGCGGGAGCTTCGAAGTCTGGATGGCCGACGCCGATGGGGCCCACCCGCGCCAGGTGACGAGGGACGGCGTCGACGCCGAGAACCCGACCGCGACGCCCGACGGGAGCTGGATCGTCTACTCCTCCGGGGCGCCGGGCCGCGCGGGGGTCTGGAAGATCCGCCCGGACGGCTCGGATGCGCGGCTCCTCGTGCCCGAGGTGATCCTCCCCGAGGTCTCGCCCGATGGGGCGCAGGTGCTGTTCCAGACGAACCGCACGCCGCGGCTGGCAGTGGTCGGGGTGGCGAGCGTCGCGGACGGACGGCTCCTCCCCTTCGAGATCCTCGTCACCGTCCACCGGCAGTCGCCCGCCATTCTCGGCCGCGCCCGCTGGATGCCGGACGGGAGGGCCATCGCCTTCATCGGCCAGGACGAACAGGGGGTGTCCGGCGTCTTCGTGCAGCCCTTCGTCCCCGGCGAGGACACCGCCGCGAAACGGACGCCGCTCGCGGGCTTCGATCCGGAGCGGGTCACGGAGTCCTTCGGGATCCGGCCCGGGGGCGATGGCCTCGTCCTGGCCGAGTGGGAGCAGAGCTCGGGCATCGTGGGCGTGACCGGGCTCCGCCGCTAGCCGGCGCGGAGGAGACGGCGGCCGTTGACGCCCCCCCCACAGTCATCAGGCGCCTGCACGTCGGATTCGACTCCGCTAGACCGACGTTCCGTATTGGCGGTGCAGGCGTTCTGTCTACGCGGCGATCTTCTCCAAGAGGTCGACGATGCGGGCGTCCAGGACGATCGCCGCCGCTACCAGGAGCGCGGAGATGATCACCGCAGCAGCCCCGGGAAGCCTCGGAGTCACGACTTACCTCACGCTCGAACTCGCCCCCTCCGAGCGCGAACGGCGCATCTCCGAGGCGGAGGAGAGTGCTGCTGCGGCGGCGCTCGACGAGGCACGGCTCGAGGCCGAGCGAGCAGGCTTCCGGGTTCACGACGGTTCCCAACGGGACTTGACCCTTGGCAGTTCACGAGCCGTGACCCTCAGTCCACCGGCAGGTTCATCTTCCGGAGCAACGACTTCCAGAGCGGATCGCCGTGGAGCGGCTGGAGGAACTCGTCGATCTTCAAGTTGACGGCGTGCGGCAATCTTGCCTATTCGCGCCAGCGCCTACTTCGCGAGCCCGTGCTTGGCGAGCAGCTCCTCGAAACGCGGGTCCTTGCGAAGCGGCTCGTACCAGCGCGAGTTGCGCAGGCCGGCGGCGTCTCCGTATCCAGCGCGCAGCGCCTCCTCTAGCCAGGCGAACGCCTCGTCGATCTGGCCGGTCTGAGCCAGCGCAGCGGCACGCCAGGCCATATGGAAATGTGATAATGGGCGACCCCTTGCTTGGATCGTTGCCAGGGCCGTGAGGGCGTCGCGCGGTCGCCCCGCCTCCATGGCAATGAGGAACCTGCCCATCGAAGGCAGGTAGCTCCCTCCCGACCGTTGCTCCAGTTGCTGCTGCGCCCACTCGGTCTCGGTGCGCCTGCCCTCCAGGGCCAGAATGCCGACCAGGTGATAGTAGCCCTGTTCGTTGTTCGGGTTGAGCTCCAGGCTCCTGCGACATGCCCGCTCTGCCTCGGCGAGGCGCCGCGGCCAGGCCCACTTCAGCGACCCGCAAAGCTCGACCCAGGCGTAGGCGTCGAGCGGCTCATCGCGCACTAGCTCCTCGTACTCGGCGGCGGATCCCTGATAGTCGAAGCGGGTTGCGCGCAGGTAGGCATGCGCCAACCGTACGCTTGTCAGGTGGGGGTCGATACTCTGGGCCCGTTTAAGCAGGCTCTCCGCGCGATCGAGGTGCTCTTCTCGGCTGGTGGGGCGCCAGGCATTGCTCGTCTCGATGGAAGCCATCCGAGCCAGCGCTTGGGCATACCCCGGATCCAAGGCCACCGCTCGCTCGTAGTGCACCCACGCTTCCTCGATCTTTCCCGATTCCAGAACGGAGTTGAAGGCAAACTCGCCTTGTAGGTACTCGTCGAACGCCTCCGTGCTTCGGGTTCCTCCTGAGCCCAATGATCGTCGCTGCTCCGGGGCGAGCGTTATCCCAAGTGCTTGGGCGACGCGCGATGCTATGCGTTCCTGCAAGTCGACCACTTGGTCGAACGGGGCGTCGATCTTGTCGGACCACATTTGCCTGGCGTCAGCCGTCCTGACGACGGTCGCGCTCACCCGAATGCGCTGTGCGACCCGCCAGACGCCCCCCTCGACCATGAACGCCACGCCCAGCTCGCGGCCTACGGCCTGCGCCCCGGCGTTGGCGCGCTTGTATCGCTCGACGCTTGAGCCAGCGATGACCGGCACCACTATGGAGAGCCTTCCCGCGATCTCCTCTGCGATCCCGTCGCTCAGGTACTCCTGGCTTGGGTCCCCGCTCAGGTTGGCGAAGGGCAGGACGGCCACCCGGGTGATGGGCGCCGCCGTGGGCGTCGTCCTCCCGTGGAGGACGATGGCGACCGCGGCGCCGAGGACGGCCACGAGCCCGATCGCGACCACTGTCGCGACGCGGACCCGCGTGAGCTTGCGCCTCCTCACGACCGCAGCAACGCCGCTGGAGGACACGTGTTCCAGTTCGCGCTGGAGACCCGAGAGCGCCGCCAGCAGCTCGCCAGCGTCCCGCTGCCGCTCGACCGGGTCCTCTGCCAGGGCGCGGGCGATGATTGGGCCCATGGCCGGCAGCACCGGCACCTCGACCGAACCCGAGCCCCGGGACGGAACCTCGCCCGTCAGCATCTCGTGGAGGAGCACCCCGAGCGCATATACATCCGTCCGCTCGTCCTCCGGCGCGCCGCGGAGCTGCTCCGGCGCCATGTGACCAGGAGTACCTCCCTCCACCCGGCGCCGCCCGAACGCATGGGCCATGCCGAGGTCGAGGACCTTCACCTGGACGTCCTCGCACAGGAAGACGTTCCGGGGCGAGAGGTCGCGGTGGATGACCCCGTGAGCGTGCGCATGGGCGAGGCCCCGGGCCACCTCCACGCCGACGCGGAGCGCCTCCGGGACACCGAGGGGTCCGCGCGCCAGGCGAGCGGCGAGCGTCTCGCCCCGCAAGAACTCCAGGACCAGGTAGGGACCGTGCTCGCTCCGACCCAGGTCGTGGAGCGTCACGATGTTCGGGTGCGAGCAGAGCGCCGCCGCCTCGGCCTCGCGGAGCAGGAGGTCCCCGGCCACCTCCGGGCGCGCCCCCGGGTGGATGGCTTTGAAGGCCACGGTCCGCCCCAGCTCCCGATCACGCGCCTCGTAGACGATGCCGAAGCTGCCGCGCCCCACTTCCCGGACCAGCTCGAACCGACCGATCACTGCGCCAGGCCTGAGCGCACGCTCCCAGCCGGCTCCAGGATCCACCTTCGGGGCGCGAATCAGCTCTTCCAGGAGAGCCGACATCTGACCGGGGCGAGGTCGCTCCGGGCTGGGCGCGCCGCTATCATCCCCCGCTCGCGGCATTCTCATGGATTCTCGCACGGTCCGGGACCAGCGTGGCGAGACCTGCAAGCTTCTCGATGCTGCACGGAGGTCCCTACCGCCAAAGGTGGATCCTACGCGCGGGTATCTGCTCCCCCCGAGACCGCGGCTAGCAAGTAGCTGACATGATCTTCCCGCCAGTCATTCCAAGTGCCGACGAACGCGGACGATCATTCCCTGTCTCCCAACGAGCGGCGGGCCGGACAACGGTGTGCCGTTCCCACACTCGGCGGCTCGTTGCCTCGGAGCAGTAGGACTCCGCTGTGAACGTCAGCGCTGGGGGGCGAGAGATTGATCTCCTTCTCCTCGCGCATCCCGTCGCCCCAGCGATCTACCAGGGGGCCCACAGGCGATGGCGGGCGTCCAGGCGGTAAGCTCCGGCGTGGTCCCGGCGGTCGTGCTCCAGCTGGCAGCATGCGCTCCAGATCATGGAGGCAGCTTTGTACAGCTAGAGCATCGCCGGGGTGTCGAGCTCCGAGTCAGGTGGCTGTACCGGAGCGTCATCTCGATGCTCTCGTGGCCCAGGAGCTCCTTCACGGCCATGAGCGAGACGCCCCTCATCACCAAGTGGCTGGCGAAGTGTGGCGGAGGCCTGTCGCCGGACGTGAAGAGGGACGCGGTGAAGCTGCTGGACGCGCCGACGGCGACCTGCAACGGCAACCTGACGGCAACGGAGCCGGCACGCTGAGGGCCGGAAACGGAAACCCCCGACAACCTAGACGGTTACCGGGGGAGAAGATGAGCGGGAAAAGGGATTTGAACCCTCGACCCTCGCCTTGGCAAGGCGATGCTCTACCACTGAGCTATTCCCGCAGAACTCCTGCGAAGGCCGGAACTTATAGAGGCGGCGGCGGGGGGGTGTCAAGCGTCTTGCGGACCCGGGCGGGATGCCCGGGCACGCCTCAGGGGGCGCTCCCCCGGCGCGACGTGAGCTGGCTGGGGGCGGGGGTCTGGCGGGGCGGCTCCTGGGCGGGATCGCCGTCCTCCCCGCGCGCCGCGGGCCCTCCCTCCTTGCGGTACACCACCCGCACGAAGTCCCGGAAGTAGAAGAAGGCCGACAGCACCGAGAAGACGAGCGAGATGTAGAGCAGCCACGTGCCGACCCGGTTGGCGTCGAGGTCGAACGAGAACGCCCAGGCGTCGATCGGGTACGTGTAGTGAAGCAGGAGGAAGCTGATCCCGGCCAGCTGGAAGGCGGTCTTGTACTTGCCCTCCTGTCCGGCGGGGATGACGAGCCCCTCGCTCATGGCGATGGTCCGCAGCCCGGTGATGATGAACTCGCGGGCCATGATGACGATCACCACCCAGGCGCCCACCCGGCCGAGATGCACCAGCATCACCAGCGCGGCCATCACGATGAGCTTGTCGGCGAGCGGATCGAGGAACTTGCCGATGACGGTGACCTGGTTCGTCCGCCGCGCCACCCAGCCGTCGAGGAAGTCGGTGGCGCTGGTCACGGCGTAGACGATCGCCGCGATGAAGCTGTCCACCCGCGACTCGAAGAAGGTGAACCACAGGAACACCGGGATGAGCGCGATCCGCGCCAGCGTGATGGCGTTGGGCAGGTTCAGGAACTCGCTGCGCAACGAGCGCCTCACCGCACGCTCTCCTCCGGTTCGACGGCACCGGGATCGAGGAGCACCCTGCCCTCCCCGCTCAGCTCGACGCCGAGGACGTCGGCGGGGCCGCCCTCGATGAGGCCGACCAGGCGCGGGGTGAGCGAGCCGATCCACCCGACCAGCGCCGCCACCGGAAGCCGGATGGGAGTCTCGGGCGCGACCTCGATCGCCTGGGGCTCGCCGTGGCTCACCAGCAGCACCGTCCCCTGCCCGCGCAGGTGGACCAGGTTCAGCTCGCCCGCGCCGGGGGACGGGACGCGGCCGTTCTCGAAGACGATGGAGTCCTCGAACCCGAACACCGACTCCTCGCGGAAGAAGGCGGCGTCGTCGAGGCGGAGCGGGGTGAAGCGCCGCTCGGCGGCGGCGAAGAGCAGCACGCCGTCGCCGCGCACCCGGTGCAGGCGATCCGCCGCGTCGCCGAAGGGCTTCTCGGTCGGCCGCCCGCGGAAGCGCTTCACCTCGGGTTCGGCGTGGATGGCGCCGCGCGCCGCCAGGAGCCCGGCCACCCGCACCCGCACCGCGGGCCGGACCCGCACCGCCAGCACCTCGCCGGCGACCGCGAAGATGGCACCCTCGGGGACGGAGACGCTGCGGGCCGCGGCGAAGGCCGCCACGTCGAGCACGGGCCCGGCGTGTGCCGGCCGGCGCGCGGGCGGCGCGCTCGCGACTGCGGCCACCGGCGAGGGCGTCGGCGACGGAACCGGGGTGAGCCGGACCTCCTCGTCCACCTCCACGTCCACGGGCAGCTCGTCGACGTCGGACGCGCCGCTGGATGGTGCGGGCGCATGACCTGCCGCCGGAGCGCCGGACAGCACCTGGTCGCAGCGGGCCACCATCTGGTCGCTGCCGGCCTTGACGAACCACTCGCGCGCGCGCAGCGGATCGCCGGACTCGAGCAGCGCCAGGCCCAGGTAGCCCATGGCCTTCTTGTGATCGGGGTTCAGGTCGAGCGCGATCTCGAGCTGGCGCGTGGCCTGCGACTGGCGCTTGGCCCGCAGGAAGGCCAGCCCCAGGTTGACGCGGGCGGCGGGCTCGGCGGGGTTCTCGTCCACCAGCCGCTGCCAGGCCACGATGGCGTCGTCGTACTTGGCCAGCCGGTAGTGCGCCTGGCCCAGCAGGCCCAGCACCTTGGCGTCGCGCGGGCGAAGCTCCAGCGCGCGCTCCAGCGAGGCGCGGGCGCCCCCGGCGTCGCCGCGAGAGAGCGACTCGGACCCACGGTTGAGGTGGAACAGGAACTCCTCGTCCTGTCCTTCGACCTGGTCCTCTTCGCGGCCGGGGCGTGCCACGGCTCACCGCCCTGCCTTGAAGGCCTGGTAGAGCGCCACCACCTTGCGCACGTACTCGCGCGTCTCGGGGATGTTTGGAACGGTGTCGCCGGCCCTGCGGACCGCGTCCGGTCCGGCGTTGTACGCGGCCAGCGTCTTCACCAGGTCGCCGTTGTACTGGTTGGCCAGGATGCGCAGGTAGCGCGCGCCGCCCTCGATGTTCTGCTCCGGCACCCACGCGTCGGCCACGTACATGTCGCGCGCCGTGCCGGGCATGAGCTGCATGAGCCCGACGGCCCCCTTCTCGGACATGGCGCGCGGATCGAAGTTGGACTCCACCGCCATCACCGCCAGCAAGAGCGCCTCGGGGAGCTGGTACTTCTCGGCGGCCGCCTTGATGTGCTGACGGAACTGCTCCAGCGCCACGCTCCCCGTCTGAGCGAGCGGGCGAGCGCGCGCCTCGCCCGCGGCATCGGTGCGGTAGATGCCGCCGCCGCCGGGGCGGCCCTTGACCCGGTGATAGCGGCGATCGCTGGGCGCGTTGGAGAAGTGGACGACGCCGTCCTCGTCCACGTACGAGTACAGCTCCCCGGCCCACGCACGCGGTGCCAAGAACGACCCGAGCAGGGCACAGGCGAGGAGCGAGCGAAGGACGCGCATCTTCAGGGAAAAGCTACCAGCAGCACCCTTGGCCCGACAACTTTATTCCCGGGCGTGTGCTACATGGAACACATGAGCACCCTCCCGGCCCGTTCGCGCGTCGACTTCCTCGTGCTGGGCAGCGGCATCGCGGGCCTGACCTTCGCCCTCGAGGCGTCGCAGCGCGGCTCGGTGCTGGTGCTGACGAAACGGCAGCGTCACGAGGGTTCCACCCACTACGCCCAGGGCGGGATCGCCGGGGCACTGGGGCCGGACGACAACCCGGCGCTGCACCTGCAGGACACGCTCGTGGCCGGGGCCGGCCTGTGCAAGACCGACGCGGTCGAGATGCACGGTCCGCGAGGCGCCCGAGGGCATCCGCTGGCTGGCCTCGCTGGGGGCGGACTTCGACCGCGAGGGGGAGAGGTTCCACCTGACCCGGGAGGGAGGGCACTCGCGGCGCCGCGTCGCACACGTCAAGGACTCGACCGGCCGCGAGGTGGAGCGCGCCCTGCTCGAGGCCTGCGACGTGCGCGGCATCCGGGTGGTCGACGAGCAGGTCGCGGTGGACCTGGTCACCAGCGGCAAGCTGGGGCTGGGCGGCCCGAACCAGGTGCTGGGCGCCTACGTCCTGGACCGGGCCACCGGCGAGGTGGCCACCGTCATGGCCCGCGCCGTGATCCTGGCGACGGGCGGCGCCGGCAAGGTGTATCTCTACACCACCAATCCCGACGTCTCGACCGGCGACGGCGTGGCCATGGCCTACCGGGCCGGCGCCGCGGTGGCCAACCTCGAGTTCTTCCAGTTCCACCCCACCTGCCTCTTCCACCCGCAGGCCAAGAGCTTCCTCATCTCCGAGGCGCTGCGCGGCGAGGGCGGCATCCTGCGCAACGCGGCCGGCGAGCGGTTCATGTCGCGCTACGACGAGCGCAAGGAGCTGGCCCCGCGTGACATCGTGGCCCGCTCCATCGACGCGGAGATGAAGCGGCGCGGCGACGACTGCGTGTTCCTGGACATGACGCACCTGCCGCGGAGCTTCCTGCTCGAGCACTTCCCCTACATCCACGCCACCTGCCGCGAGTACGGCATCGACATGGCCGTGCAGCCCATCCCGGTGGTCCCCTCTGCGCACTACCTGTGCGGCGGGGTGGTGACCGATCTCCAGGGCCGCACCTCGCTGCCCCGGCTCTACGCGGTGGGCGAGACCGCCTGCACCGGATTGCACGGCGCCAACCGCCTGGCCTCCAACTCGCTGCTGGAGGGGCTCGTCTTCGGCCGCCGCGCGGCCCGCCAGGCCGCGGAGGAGCTCGGCGGCGCAAGCGAGACGCCCGAGGTCCCGGACTGGAACCCCGGCGACGCGCTGGCCCCGGACGAGGGCGTGGTGGTGGCGCACAACTGGGACGAGGTCCGGCGCCTGATGTGGAACTACGTCGGCATCGTCCGGACCGTGAAGCGGCTGGAGCGGGCCAAGACGCGGCTGGCGCTCCTGCGCGGCGAGATCCGCGAGTACTACTGGCAGTACCGGATCACGCCGGACCTGGTGGAGCTCCGCAACCTGGCCGACGTGGCCATGCTCATCGTCGAGTCCGCCCGCCATCGCAAGGAGTCGCGCGGGCTGCACTACCTGCTGGATTATCCGCAGACCGATGAGAAGGCGCGGGACACGGTGCTGACGCGCGGCGACCTGGAGTAGCGCCCCCGCCGCTCACGGGATCAGCGACCCCTCCGGCCGCTCCGGCCCGACTGCGCCGTCGCCGAAGGTCAGCTCCATCTTCCCCAGCGCGCTGGCGATCTCGAGCGTGAAGCGCCGCTCGGCCAGCGGTCCGCCGGCGACGCGGTTGAACCGGACCCGGTAGACGACGTCGAAGGGGCTCACGTACGGGAACAGGTTCGCCACCGTGGCGTTGACGTCGATGGTGGTGGCGTCGTGGGTGACGACCTCGTCGCCGGTGTCCAGCCGGAGCGCGAGCCGCCAGACGCTCTCCCTGGAGTCGAGGTCGTTCGACCTCCGATCGGGCGTGAACAGGGCCACCAGGAAGTCGTCGTACTTGGCGGCCTCGTCGGCCTCGGTCTTGAGCCGGGCGTCCAGCTCCTGCTGCGTCCACCCCAGCCACTCGCCCAGCCGGGCGGTGCGGGCCTCGCGCACCGGCGGCGAGAGGTAGGTGGCCGTCACGATGGCCCGCTGCTGGAACTGGTCGTAGAGCAGGGCCCGGCGGGTGTTGGCGTTGCGCACCACCGCCCAGTCGCCCTGGTTCACGCCCGGGTCGGGGGCCTTGGTCTTGAGCGCGTTGACGCTCTTGCAGCCCGGGGCGCCGGCGGCCACCGCCGAGGAAAGGAGCAGGACCAGGCAGCGGGATGGGCTCATGGCAGGAAGTCCCCGCGCGCGAAGAGCGCCTGGAGCGGAACGCCCTGCTGCTCGATGGTCTCGCGCCCGCCCTCCTCCCGATCCACCAGCGCCAGGCAGGCCACCGGGGCCAGCTGCTCGGCGCGGCAGCGCTCGATGGCCTTGAGCGCGCTGCCGCCGGTCGTGACCACGTCCTCGATCACCACCACCCGGCTCCCGTCGGGAAGCGTCCGGCGCCCCTCGATCCATTGCCCGGTGCCGTGCCCCTTGGGCTCCTTGCGCACGATGAAGGCGTCGTAGGTCGCGGGCGGGCCCTCGGTGCGATCAGGGGCGACGTGATCCAGGGTGCGCCAGCGCTCCAGCTCCAGGAACGAGGCGGTGGCGACGGCGCTGGCGATGGGATCGGCGCCGAGCGTCAGGCCGCCCACGCCCTGCACCGGCGCCGGCAGGCGCCGGACGCGCTCCAGGAGCAGGCGACCGATGAGGACGTGCCCCTCGGCGGTGAGCGCGGTTCGCTTGCAGTCGATGTAGAAGTCGCTCTCCCGGCCCGAGGCCAGGACCACCTTCCGCCGCTCGAAGCTGAGCGTCCGGAGCAGCTCCAGCAGCCTGGCCCGGTCCCCGTTCATGTCCCGCGCACCCTGCGCTCGTCGACGCTCAACGATCCTCCTCCCCGTCCGCCTCCAGCCGCCGCACCAGACTTGCGATCCAGCGCGCCTGCTCCAGGATGTCGCGCCGCCCCGCCTCCGGGAGATCCGCCCACGACTCGTAGGCCAGCGCCAGATCCTGGTTCACCTCATACATCCGCGCGGCCACGTCCGCAGCCAGCTCCTCGGGGGTCACCTCGACGGTGTCCTGATCCTCCGTCTCGTCCGCGGCGGCTCCCCGCGCCCCGTCCATCGCCACCACGTCGGCCTCGTCCTCCGCGCCGGCATGGCCGTCCAGCCCGACCTCGTCCGAGGTCGCGGCCGTCGCGCCGGGCGGGGCGGTCAGGAACTCCAGGAACCGCTCCCGCACCTCCGCATCGACGGGCACGCGCACCAGCGCCTCGTCCACCAGCTCGTCGGCCCAGGGCGCCAGCTCGCCCTGCGCCAGCCGCGCGCGCAGCGCGTCCAGGGCGGCACGATCCATGGGCTCGGTGAGCAGGGCCAGCGACAGCGCCAGCCCCCAGGCATCCTCGTCGGAGAGCGACGCGTGCACGCGCGCCAGGGCGCGCTCGCGCCGGAGCAGCCGCAGCGCGGCCACGCGCCGGAACCCGGCCACCACCTGGTAGCGGGGCCGCTGCCCCTGGCCCTGCGGCAGGGCGCGAAGCTCGACCGGCACGAGCTGCCCGAGCCGACCCAGCGAGGCGGCCAGCGGCGCCACGTCACCCTCCTCGCGCAGGCGGAAGGCGCCGTCCTCGGCGATGTCGGAGAGATCGACGAATGCCACCGCACCGGTGGCGTGGGCGGGGACCGTGGTGCGCGGCTCGAGCTCCATGTGTCCTCCGGCGCGTCGACCGCTCGGCCGCGCGCGCAGGCGATCCCGACCGCTCGTGGTTCGACAGGCTCAGGGCGGGTGGCGTGTGCCGCGCACCCTGAGGCTGTCGAAGGGTCGCCCTGAGCCTGTCGAAGGGCGAGCGGGCATGCCAGCGGCGCGGACGCGCTTCACTTCCGCTTGACGATCACCTTCCGCTTCACGGCGCCCATGGCCACCGGCGCGGGGGGCGCGGGCGGCTTGGAGGCGACGGTGGGCTCCTCCGCCTTGCGGACCTCGGCCTTGGGGGCCTGGGCGGGACGCGAGGCCGGGCGGAGCGCCGGGCGGGACGATGGCGCGGCCACGGACCGGGTGCGGCCGTCCATGGCGCCTTCCACGTCCACCTCCCCCATGTCGATGCGCCCGCGGAAGCTGGCGCCGTCGACGATGATGACGCGCGGGGCGGTGATGTCGCCGACCATGCGGCCCTGGTTGGTGATCTCGACCGACTCGGTGGCGGTCACGTTCCCGACCACCACGCCGGCGATCACGCAGTTCTTGACCTGGACCTCGGCCTTGACGATGCCGGTCGGCTCGACCAGCAGGGTCTTGGTGAGCGCCAGCGTGCCCTCGACCCGGCCGTTGACGGTCAGGTCCTCGTCGCCGTTGAGGGAGCCGCTGATGAGGATCGACTCGCCGATGATGGTGCTGCCGTCAGAGGTGGCCACGGATCACTTCCCCTTGAGTTCCTTGACGTCCATGTCGACGTTGCCCTTGAACAGGGCGCCATCTGCGATGAGGATGCGCGGCGCACGAATGTCGCCCACCACCTTACAGTCCGCCTTGAGCTCGACCTTGTCGGAAGCGACGATGTTGCCCGTCACCTGGCCCGACACGTCGACGTTCGCGGTCTCGATGTCGGCCTCGATCACGCCCGAGGATTCGACGTAGAGGCTCTCGCGCAGGCTGATGCGGCCCTTGACGGTTCCCTGGATCACCAGGTCCTCGTCTCCCGAGATCTCACCGTCGATGACGATCGAGCTGCCGATGACGGTGTGCGCACCGGCGCGTGGCGCCGGAACTTTTTCGATGCCTGCCATTCGTCCGTTCCTCCGACCAGGAATCCGCGCCGCCAGACGCTGCGTGGACAAGCGAAAACACTGGAAGGATAGAGGGCGGCTCCGGGGGGCGTCAACCTCGGGCTGGCCGGGTGCGCTGGGAGAGCCACGCCACCGCTTCCCGCTGCGGCTTCTCGCGACCGACTTCGTTCAGGACCTCGTGTCGGAAGCCCTCGTACACCCGGTACTGCTTGTCCTGTGCGCGCGCCGCCTCCACGAAGGCGCGCATGGCGGAGGTGTCGGCAAGGGGGTCCGAGCCGCCGGCCAGCACCAGCAGCGGGTGCTCCCACTCCGCCGCCCGGCGCATGACCTCGCCCTGCGCGCGCGTCGACTGGTCGAACCATCGCGGCGTGGTCGCGCGCCCGTAGAGAGGATCCCAATCCGTCCAGCGCGCGAAGTCGGGGTCGGAGGTCAGGTCATCGCTGCGGATTCCGGTCGATACCGGAAGCCAGGGCACGACCCGGCCGACGATCTTCGCCCCCACCACCTTGAGCAGCGGCGCCTTCTTGGCCAGACCGAAGTATGGCGAGGTCATGACGAACCCGGAGACGTGGCGCCCGCGGGAAAGCCCCCACAGCGCCGCGATCAGCCCGACCTTGGCTGTGCCCGGCGATGAAGAGCTGATCGTTCGCCACCCCGTCCTGCGAGAGCTTGGCGACGAAGGCGTCCAGGTCGGACAGGTAATCCGCGAAGGAGTCGATGTACCAGCGGCGCCCGTCGGACTGCCCGTGGCCGCGGAAGTCGACCAGCGCCACCTGGTACCCGGCCTCCACCAGCGCCGAGGTGATCCCTGGGTACCGTCCGGAGTGGTCACCGCCGCCGTGGAGTACCGCCACGCTCGCCCGCGGGGAGGGCGGGGTGTACCGCTGCCAGTAGAGCCGGAGGTGGTCGGCGGAGTTGAGGAACCCCTCCTCGTGCTTCGCCTGCTGCTCGTTCGGGAAGGATGGGACGGCCATCGGTGCGGACGCTAGTCCAGCGGACGATTTTCCGAAAGGAAATGAACGAGGGCGCCTCTTCAAGGCACGCGCGGAGCGGCCGTCCCGGTGCCGTGCTCCGCCACGTCGCGCCCCGCGCCGCGGAGCTTTCGCTGCAGGGCCGCCCGCATGCGCTCGGCCACCGGCGGGACCTCGTCCGCGGCGCTGGCCAGGGCTCGTCGCCAGGCCGCGGCGGCCTCGCGGGGGCGCCCGGCGGCGCGATACGCCTCGCCCAGGTCGTCGAGGAACCTCGCCTCCCGCCCGCTCAGGGCCACCGCCCGCTCCAGCGCGGCCAGTGCGCCGGCGTGATCGCCGCGCGCCGAGCGCACGCGCCCGAGCGCGTCGAGCGCCTCGGGCGAGCGCGGCCGCAGCTCTACGGCGCGGCGGGCCAGCCTGTGAGCCTCCTCCAGGCGCTCCTTCGAGCCCGGCGGGGAAGCGGCGGCCAGGTCCACCAGCAGCGCCGACAACCGCGCCAGTGCGTCCGGCCCATCGGGCTCCAGCACCAGGAGCGCCCGCAGCTCGGCGGCGGCGCGCTCGGGGGCGCCCGACGCGCGCAGGGCCGTGGCCAGCGCCAGGTGCAGCGGCGTGGAGCGAGGGCGGGCCGCCACCGCCGGCTCGAGCCAGGCCACCGCCTCGGCGGCGCGGCCGGCGCGGCAGAGCAGCCCCGCGCGCGCGGTCCAGAGCGCGATGGCGTCGTCGCCCTCGCCCGCCAGCTCGTGGGCGGTGGCGGCGCGCTCCAGGACGGCGGCCGCCTCGCGCGTGCGCCCGGCCCGCTCGAAGACCGAGGCCTGCGCGGTGACGAGCCGCACTTCCGCCGGCCGCTCCCGGAGCGGCGCGGCGAGCGCTCGCCCGGCCTCGCCGTGCCGACCCGCACGGGAGAGCACCTCGGCCAGCGCCGCCCGCGCCGGGAGGTAGGCGTCCCCGTCCGCCGGTCCCACCTGCCGGAGCACCTGGGCGGCCTCGGCCCACCGGCGCAGCCGCTGCAGCGCCAGCCCCTCCGCCAGGCGCATGGCCGCGTCCGGCGCGGTCTCCGCCCGAGCCGTGCGCACGCACTCGAGCGCATCCTCGGGCTGGCCGGACTCGAGCCACTGCGTCGCGACGCGCACCGCCGCCTCGGCCCGGTCCGGCGCGCTCCGCTGGTAGCGCTGGAACAGGTCGCGCGCCCGGACCGGATCGTCGTCGCCCAGCGCGCTCGAGGCGAGCCCGAAGAGCGCGTCGGGATCCTCGGGCTGCAGCTCGAGGATGGCCTGCAGATCCTCCTTCACCTCGGGCGAGCGCCCCAGCTCCTGGTGCGCCCGCGCCAGCAGGCGCCAGGCCTGGACGTCCTCGCGGGCCTCCTGCACCGCGCGGCGCAGGTAGTGCTCGGCGCGCCCGGGGCGGTGCCGCTCCAGCATCCAGCTCCCGGCCTCCCGGGCGGCGGAGCTCTCCCCAGGCGCGCGGGTGGCCAGATCGTCGAGGGTGCGGAGCGCGGCCTGCTCGTCGCCCATGTCCAGGTAGAGCGCGGTCAGGAGCCGCCACGGCTCGGGATCGGGCGTCTCTCCCGTCTGGGCGGCGTCGGTCTCGACGTGGACCGCCATGCGGAGCTCGAGGGTGGCCTGCTCCCGGTCGCGGCCGGCGGCCAGCTGGGCCAGGAGGACGTGGGCGCGCGTCGCCGCCGGCCCGGAGCCTCCCGACAGCTCCACCGCGCGGCGCGCCTCCGCCTCGGCCCGCGACAGCTGCCCGGCCAGCGCCAGCGCCTCGGCCAGGGACGCCCGCAGGTCCGGGCTCCGGTCGTCGTAGGTGGCAGCCAGGTCGAGCTCGGCGACGGCGCACCGCCAGTCGCCGGCGTCCTGGCAGCGCTGCGCCGCCAGGTAGTGGGCGATGGCCCGGGCCGAGGAGAGCGGCCCCTCGCCGCGCGCCTCGCGCATGGCGTCGGGATCGACGTGGGGCCTGGGCGCGGCGCGGCCGCCCGGCTCGGCCAGTGCCGGGACCGCGAGGAGGGATGCGAGGGCGATGGACAGGGCGCGCACGCGCCTTCCCGGTGCTTTCCCGGGAGCATAGCGGCGGTGGGGGCGCCGCTTCAATCGTTCGTGGGGCGGCCGGGCCGGCGGGCGCCCGGGGCCGCCCCGGCGCGGGCGCGTCCGGCGCTCCGGTCCGGGACCTCGAGGGCCCGGCCGATGGCCGCCGCGAGCTGGCCGTCGCCGGGGGCACGGCCCAGCGCCTCGATCGCGCCCGCCTCGGTCAGCTGCTCGCGCCACTCGGGCGCCCCCAGCGCCACCACCGGAACCGAGGCCAGGTCTCGGTCCGCCCGGAGGCCGCGCAGCACCTCGCCCCCGTCGGGAGCGGTGGCGTGGAGGAGGACCACGTCCGGCTGGAAGCGGGCCGCCGCGGCGCCGGCCGCGAACCCGGGCGACGTCTGCTCGACCGCGTAGCCGGCCGCGACCAGCTGCCGGGCCGCGCCCTCGCGCGCCGGCCCCGGGTCGGCGACCACCAGCACCTTCCTCCGTCCGGGCGCCGCGTCGGCGAGCTCGTCCGGGAGCCGGATCCCGTGCCGGAGCATGAACGTCGCCAGGTCCTCCCGGGCGATACGACGGTGGCCTCCCGGGGTCCGGTGCGCCTTGAGCCGCCGGGCCTTGATCCAGTTCACCACGGTGGGGAGCGACACCCCGAGGACCTGCGCTGCCTCGAAGGTCGTGTAGAACAGGCGCATCGGTCGATCATCTACTCGATCCGCCTGCCGAGCGCGGGGGGCACCCGCCAGGACCGCTCGACGCAGCCCGGCGACACGAAGCAGCGTCCGGCGCCCAGGCCTGGCAAGATGATGTGCATGGGTCTCTCGGCCTACCTCGTCGGCGCCGTCCAGATGACCTCGACCGAGGACCGGGCGCGCAATCTCGACACGGCGCTCCGGCTGGTGGAGGAGGCGGCGGGCCAGGGCGCGAGGCTGGTCGGCCTGCCCGAGAACTTCGCCTTCATGGGGCCGGAGGAGGCCCGGCTGGCGGGGGCCGAGACGCTGGAGGGGCCCACCCTGGGCGCCGTCCGGGAGCTGGCCAGACGCCGCCGCATCCACGTCCTGGCCGGCTCGATCGCCGAGCGGACCGACGACCCCCGCCGCACCTCCAACACCAGCGCCCTGGTCGGCGACGACGGCTCGCTGCTGGCCGTCTACCGCAAGATCCACCTCTACGACGTGGCCATCCCCGACGGCGCCCGCTACGCCGAGTCCGAGGGCGTGCGGCCCGGCGATCAGGTGGTGCTGGCGGCCACGGCGCTGGGCCGGATCGGCCTCTCCATCTGCTACGACCTGCGCTTCCCCGAGCTGTACCGGCGCCTGGCGGCGTTGGGGGCCGAGATCCTGACCATCCCCAGCGCCTTCACGCTCTACACCGGCAAGGATCACTGGGAGGTGCTGGTGCGGGCGCGGGCGGTGGAGAACCTGGCCTACGTGCTGGCGCCGGCCCAGGTGGGGAAGCACGGCCCGCGCCGGGAGACCTTCGGCAACGCGATGATCGTCGACCCCTGGGGCGTGGTCCTGGCGCGCTGCCCGGACGGAGAGGGCGTGTGCCTGGCGCCGTTCCGGCGCGAGCGGCTGGAGCGGGTGCGCCGGGAGCTCCCGGCGCTCAAGCACCGCAGGCTGTGAGCGCCGGCGCGCGCTCAGAAGATCATCATCAGCCCGCCCGACCAGGCCAGCTTCCGCTCGGTCAGGTTCCAGCTCTTCTTGGACCCGAAGTCGTCCACCTTGCTCTTGGTGACGTCGAAGTAGAGCGCGGTGTGGTTGACGCCGGCCTCGTTGTCGAGATCGCGGGCCGCCTCCGGATCGAGGAAGTCCAGGATGAAGGCCACGCCCGCCGTCGCCGACCAGCCGTTGGTGGCGCCGCGCTTGCCCCACTTGGTGTCCTTGGTGACCCACCAGTTGTACCGCTCGAGCGCCACCCGGCCGTATGGCACGACCGGGATGTGCACGTTCTCCCAGAGCTGGTCGGCGCGGTAGGTGAGCGTGAGCGAGCTGGGGATGATGTTGAAGGTGGTCTTGTCGCCGGAGCGCTGGCCCGCGGTGGGGCCGCCGCCCGCGATGATGGCGTGGCCCGACTTGGACCAGAAGCCGGTCCGGATCCCGAGCTCGAGCGAGCCCGCCCTGGTGAAGATCGACTTGGCCAGGTGGACGCGGAACATCGGGCTGGGCTTGCCGCCGAAGACGTCGCGGTAGGGCGTCTGCCCGCTGAACTCGCTGTCGATGTTCGGGACGTACGGGCCGGCGCCCAGCTCGACCGAGCCCCAGCGCGGGGACGACGTCTGGGCGTGGGCGGCGGGCGCGGCGAGGACGAGGGCGGCGGCGAGCGCGGCGAGGGCGAGCGTCTTCACGGCTTCCTCCGGCGCACGGCGAGAAGGGCCAGCACGCTCAGCAAGCCGGCCGCTCCGGCGGCGGTGGAGCAGCCACCGGTCTCCTGGCCTCCGTCCTGCTTGTAGTGGTTGTAGAAGTCGTCGGTGGGCACGGGGGTGCCGGTGACGGGCGGGGCCGAGGCCGGGCTGGGGTTGAACGCATCGTTCATCCCGAACACGACGACGTCGTACGGCTGCTCGTTGGCCAGCCCCGTGATGGTGAGGTTGCTGCAGCTCGTGTCCTGGTTCGAGTAGCGCGTCGTGCCACCCCCCGCCGGCGTCGCCGCGGCCTTGAAGGACGTCGACGCCGCGTCGTTCCCCGTGCAGCTCACGAACAGCTTCTTGTCCCCGCCCGCCACGTGCACGTTGGTGGGCGCGTTCTGGGGCGAGGTCGTGTTCAGGGTGACGATGGTCCCGCTGGCCCAACCGCCCACGGTGCTGGCGTCCGACTCGATCCACTGGACGCACAGGTTGATGGTGTGGGTCGCTCCCAGCGTGCAGTCGAAGCCGGCCTTGGTGACGATGTCCTGCATGCTGACGAGCTGCTTGCTCGTCACCGGGTTCACGAGCGCATCGAACTCCGCCACCTGCAACCCCAAGGGCGACCCGTCGCTCTTCACCTCGCACGGCCTGCCGTTGGCCGGATCGACGGACTGTTGCGCGTTCGCGGCCCAGACGCGGTACTTGCCGCCGGTGGCAAAGGTGGTGCTCTGGTCCTTGAAGGTGAGGTTCCAGGTCATCCCCAGATCCAGGACGTCGTCGCCGCCCCGGGGCGGGTCCTGCGTGCCGTTGCACTGATTGATGTTGATCGTGGTGCTGTCGATGGTGATCGCACCCGCGGCCTGGCCAAGCGCGAGCGCGGGCATGGCGAGACCGGCGAGGGCGACGAGCAGGGCGCGTTTCATGGCTGGCGCCATGTTGCAAGCAAGGCGCCACGCTGACAAGTGCCTCCTGCCGCAAAGCAGAGCGGCCGGTTGGCGCGCGTCCCCGGAGGGCCGGGCGAGCGCCCGGCGTCAAAGTGGCAAATCGGAGCGGCCCCGGGCGCGGCCCCTGCCATTTTGGCAGTCGCGGCGAGCGGCCCGCCGGTGGCGTCGAGCTCAGCGCGCGGCCGCGATCAGCTCGGCGACGCGGATGGCAGCGCCCGCCGCGTGGCGGAGATCGTCGGCGGTGACGACCAGCTCCACCGCCCGCGCCTGCTCGTCGGCGCGGACGCGGCCCACCAGCACGGCGTCGTCATTCAGGGAGAGCATGGGCATCGGGTAGATGCGCTCGCCGGGCCGATCGACCAGCTTCACGCCCGCGGCCGCGCGCAGCGCCTCCCGCGCCGCCTCGGCCCCCATGGCCCGGCCGGTGACGATCCGGGCCACCACCGTGAGGCCATAGAAGACCGGCACGCGGATGGCCGTGGCGGTCGCGCGGAGCGCGGGCTGGCCCAGCACGCGGCGGAGGTCCGTCTCCACCCCGGCCTCCTCGTCGGTGCGCCCGTCGGGGAGGAATATCCCGACCTGCGGGACCACGTTGTAGGCCAGCCGGTGCGGGATGACCTCGCCCGGCTCGGGATCCCGGCCGTTCATGAGATCGCCCGCCTCCGTCTGGAGCTGCACCAGCCCTGCCCTGCCCATGCCGGCCGCGGGCGCGAGCACGGTGGCCGAGAGCCCCTCCAGCCCGGCCGCCCGGGAGAGCGCCGCCAGCACCGGCGCCAGCGCGGCCGCGGCGCCGGTCGCGACGGCGGCGATCCCCCTCGCCCTCGAACCCGGCCGCCGCCTCCGGGTTCAGCCCCGGCGCGACCAGCGGCACCTGCGGATCGGAGCGAAAGGCGCGAGACGCGTCCACCACCGCGCACCCGGCCGCCCAGGCCCGCGGCGCCCACTCGCGCGTCAGCTCCGGCGGGAGGAAGAACAGCGCCAGGTCCAGGCCCTGGAACGAGCCGGTGCCGAGGGTCGCGACCGGCAGATCCTCGTCGTCGTACTCCAGCCGCTCCTCCTTCGAGCGCTCCGAGGCCAGCAGGCGCAGCTCGCTGGGATCGAGATCGGCCTCGGGGAGCAGCTCCAGCGCGGCGCGCCCGGCGACGCCGGTCGCGCCCACGACGGCCAGATTGACGGGTCGGGTGGGCATGGTGCGGCGGAGGGTAACGGGGCGGGCGCGGCGGGGCAATCGAGTTCCTGCTGCGGCGCGGTGCCGATGCCGACCCCGATGGCCGATGCACATGGTGCGATGCCGACGCCGATGCCACCGATGCCGATGGCCGATGGGCCGATTCCGATGCCGATGCCGATGCCGATGCCGATGCCGAGAGAAGACGCTGCGCCACCGCCATCGTTCACCGACCGAGCAGCTCCCGCAGCGCCGGCTCGACCTCCGCGAACCGGAACCGGTAGCCGAGCTCGAGCGCCTTGCGCGGCACCACCCGCTGGCTGGCGAGGACCGCGGACGCGACCTCCCCCAGCGCGAGCCGGACCGCCAGCGGCGGAACCGGGAGGAGAGCGGGTCGGTGGAGCACCTTGCCCAGGGCGCGGGCCAGGTCGCGGTTCCGCACCGGCGCCGGCGCGGCAGCGTTGAGCGGGCCCTGCACCGCCGCCGTGTCGAGCGCGAACAGGATGAGGCCGATCTCGTCGGCCAGGTGGATCCAGGGCTGCCAGAAGTCGCCGCGGCCGATGGGGCCGCCGACGAAGAGCTTGAACGGCAGCGCCAGCCGCGGCAGCGCGCCGCCGCCGCGCGCCAGGACGATGCCGCTGCGCAGCGCCACCACCCGGGCGCGGGCCCGCGCCGGCTCGGCGGCGGCCTCCCACTCCCGGCACGTCTCCGCCAGGAAGCCCTTCCCGGCCGGCGCGGAGTCGTCGAGCTCCTCGTCGCCGCGGTCGCCGTACAGCCCCACCGCGCTCCCCGAGACGAGCACCGAGGGGCCGCCGCCGCGGATGCCCTCGGCCACGCGGCGCGTCCCCTCGACACGGCTCTCCCGGATGCGCCGGCGCCGCTCGGCGGTCCAGCGCCCGGCGGCGATGGGCTCGCCGGCCAGGTGGACGCAGGCGTCGGTCCGCGCCAGCTCCTCCTCCCAGCGGCCCGGTGCGGCGGGTTCGCCCTGCAGGTGCCGCACGCCGGGCGGCAGCCGGCGCGGAGCGTCGGGCGAGCGGGACAGCGCGGTGACGAAGTCGCCGCGCCGCAGCAGCGCGTGCACCAGCGCGGTTCCGATGAGCCCCGTCGCTCCGGTCACGAAGACGTGCACGATCGCTACCTCAGCAGCATCGCCGGCCCTGCCCCGCCCGCCGCCAGCTCCAGGAAGTGGACGGCCGCCAGCAGCGCCACCGCCAGCAGGGCGTAGCCCCCGCCCCACGCCGCCATCTCCCGCGCCGAGAGCGGCTCGGCCCGGGCCGTCTGCTCCATCCGCTCCAGGGTGCGCAGGTAATACGCCTCGGAGGGAGAGCCCAGCGGCGGCCCGGCCACCGCGCGCAGGTAGCGGAAGTGGTCGGGGCCGAAGCGGGCGCGCTCGGGCAGCAGGCGCAGGGCACGACCGCCGGCGCGGGACTGCGACTCGGCCACGAGCTCGGTGGCGCCCAGCAACGCCACCAGCCACACCAGGCCGTAGCCGAAGACGCTCCCCACCACCACCGCGCCCGCCAGGCCGAGCACCGTCAGGGCCAGCCCCAGCGTGGACGAGTACGAGAAGGCCAGCGCCTGCAGCAAGCGCCCGCCGTCGAGGGGCAGGATGGGGAGCAGGTTGAAGAGGTTGATGAGCGCCCACCAGGCCGCCGTGCCGGCCCAGATCGGATCGTGCGTGAAGAGCCAGAGCGCGGCCGGGACGAGCGCGAAGGCGGAGCCCCAGATCGGCCCGTTCAGCGCCACGTAGGCCTGCTGCCGCCGGGAGCGGAAGGCATCCTCGCTCACGGCCACCGCGCCCAGGAAGGGGATGAAGTACATCCCCCGCACCTTCATCCCGGTGCGGCGCATGGCGTGGACGTGCCCGTACTCGTGGACGAAGAGCTGGAGCAGCAGCGCCACCGCGAACTTCCAGGTGAAGAGGAACCCGTAGGCGGCGAACGAGGCCGCCGCCCAGCCCACGTTGGCGGTCTTGAGGGCCTTGGCCAGCGCGCCGCCCAGCTTGGCGAGCACGCCCAGGAGACCGATCCGAGGGGTGGACCGCGGCTGCGCGCCCGTCCGGCCTCCAGGCGCGGGGGGCGCGGCCGCCGGAGGTTGCTGCAGCTCCGGAGGAAGCACGTGCCAGGCGCCGGCGCGCTGCACCACCAGCGCCAGGAGGAGCGGGGCGTCGCGCAGGTCCACCACCGGCACGTCGCGCCCGTCCGCGCCGCGCACCGGCGGCAACCTGGCCCCGCCCAGATCGGCGAAGGCGAAGGAGCGGCCGCGCGGGTCGGCCAGGATGGCGTAGCGCTGGCCGCCGCTCCCCCCGAAGCCGAGCCGGAGCTCGTCCCAGCGCGCCTCGAATCCGGCGCCCTCGCCCCGGGCGGTCAGGCCGCGCTCGCTCGCCACCAGCCGCGGCGCGGAGGCGTTGCGGATGCCGACCGCGATGGCGGCCGCCGCGGCGCCCAGCGCTGCCCCGGCCAGCGGCGGGATCCCGGCGATGAGCCCGACCACGAACCCGCCCGCCGCCCCGGCCAGCAGGGCCGGCAGGAAGCTCCGCTGGGCGGCCCGGAAGGCGGCAGCTTCCATCACGTCCTCTTGCCGGGGGGCCGAAGAGGCCCGGCCCCCCGGACCCCCGCGTCCGGCTTCACCGCGCCCGGCCCCAGCCCGTGCGGGAACTTCACCTCGGCCTCGCTCTTGCGGATGTAGTGCGGCTCGAGCGCGAACAGCGCCTGCCGGTCGAAGGCGGCGCTGGTGAGCTTGCAGGCGGCCAGCGCCGCCACCGCCGCGGCGGTGGGCGTCTGGACCGGCGTGGCCAGCCGGACCAGCCGGCCCTCGAGCACGCCGGCGAAGGCGGCGTAGCCCTCGCCGAACGCCAGTGCCCTGCCCCCGAGGCGGGCCGCCAGCTCCACCAGCCCCTCGGGCGAGAGCGCCATCTCCGGCTCCACCGCGCGCACGGCGCCATCCTGGGCGCGGTAGAAGCCGGCGTAGACCTCGCCCTTCTTGGCGTCGAGCAGCGGCACCAGCACCGCGTCGGGCGGGGCGCCGGGCGCGGCCGCCAGCGCCATGGCGGCCAGGCTGGAGGCGCCGGCGATGGGGCGCTGGTTGGCGTAGGCCAGCCCCTTCCAGGTGGCCAGCCCGATGCGCAATCCGGTGAACGATCCCGGCCCGAGCCCGACGGCGTACCCCTCCACCGCCGCCAGCTCCAGCCCCTCGGCGACGAGCAGCTCCTGGAGCGCTCCCGGGAGCCGCGCGCCGTGTCCCGCCAGCGTGCCGCCTGGCGCCCGCGGCGGGGCACGCTCGATCCGCTCGCAGCGCAGGCGCGGGGGACCCTCCGCCCCCACGTCGAGGAGCGCGCAGGAGAGGGTCAGGG
The DNA here is from genome assembly GCA_963736345.1 of uncultured Pseudomonadota bacterium. GTDB lineage: Bacteria > Myxococcota > Myxococcia > Myxococcales > Anaeromyxobacteraceae > Anaeromyxobacter. The sequence continues at coordinate 117,523 of CAVTOU010000001.1, forward strand.
TGGCGGTGTCGACGGCGGCGACGAGCACGGGCGCCTTCTACCTCGTCGGCTCCTCGACCACCGGGCGATTCGCGTTCCACCAGCGCACGAAGTCGTTGCGGAAGGCGAACAGCATCAGCGAGACGAGCAGGATGAGCCCGACCATGTTGGCGATCTCGCGGGCGCGGATGGAGAGCGGACGCCGGGTGACGGTCTCGACCACCGACTGGGCGATGTGGCCGCCGTCGAGCACCGGGATGGGGAGGAGGTTCATGAGGCCCAGGTTCACGCTGATGAAGGCCACGAAGGCGATGAAGTAGTTCCAGCCCTGCTCCACCGCCTTCCCGGTCTCCTGGTAGATCATGATGATGCTGCCCATCCGGTCGGGGTTGATCTTGCCGGAGAAGATCATCGCCACCCCCACCACCAGCTTGCGGAGCTGGCTGGCGGTGGCGCGGACGGCCTGCTGGACCACCTCGCCCGGACCGCGCTGCAGCGGGACGGTGGGGACGTCGAGGGTGCGCTCGTCCAGCAGCGCCCGCCGGTCCTGGGAGATGCCGATGGTCCACTCCGACTCGGGGTTGCCGGTGACCTCGTTCCTGGTGACGACCTCCTCGGCGGCCACCGTCACCGTCCGCCCGTCCGCGAGGGTGAACACCCCCGGCCTGGAGCTGGCCAGCTCGCGGTTCACCGCCTCGACGAGCTCCCGGTAGGTGTGCACCGGCCTGCCGTCGACGGCCGTGATGACGTCGCCGCGCCGGATCCCGGCCCGGTCGGCGGGCGAGCCCGGCTCGACGGCCGCCACCGACGCCGACACCAGCGGGTCGAGGACGTGCAGGGTGGGCTTTCCGTCCCGGCAGGTGGGCACGCCCGGGAGGTGCTGGCGGGCGTAGTCGGCCAGCACCGCGCCGGGGAGCTTCCGCGGAACCTCGCGGTAGACGTCGAGGTCCACGGACCGGCAGGAGGCCGCCGCCACCGCCCGCTTCAGCTCCAGCGCGTTCCCGACCGGCTTGCCGTCGACCGAGACCACCAGGTCGAACGGCTGGAGCGGTCCGGCCGCGCCCGGCGACGCCGGCCCGACCCGCGCCGGCGTGTAGAAGGGCGCGACCCCGATGATCCCGCGCCGCGTCGTCTCCAGCCCGTCCGATTCCTGGTCCGAGCCGGTGCGGATCATGATGGGCGGGAGGATCCGCCCGGCCCGCTCCACCTTCATGACGATCGCCTGGTCGGGCCGCGGAACCACGAAGTCCACCAGGTCCTGGAAGTCGCGCACCACCTGTTCCGGCTGCCCCTGGGGCCCCAGCGTCAGGATCCGGTCGCCCGGCTCGAGCCCCACCTTCTCGGCGGGCGAGCCGGGGATGACCGTGCCGACCGTCGCGCTGGGGAAGGGCGAGCCGTTGGCGGCCCAGATCACCCCGATGAAGAGGGCCAGCGGCAGGAGCAGGTTCATGGCCGGCCCGGCCGCGGCGATGACGAGCCGCTTCCAGGGCGCCTGCTCCAGGAAGCCCCTCCCCCGGTCCTCGGGCGCGAGCTCGGCGGTGGGGTCGTCGCCGGCCATCTTCACGTAGCCGCCCAGCGGCAGCGCCGCGATCTGGTATTCGGTCTCGCCCTTCTGGAACCCGAGCAGCCGCGGCCCGAACCCGAGCGAGAAGCGGATCACCTTCACGCCCATGAGCTTCGCCACCACGAAGTGTCCCAGCTCGTGGACGAAGATGAGCCCGCCCAGCACCAGGACGAAGGCGAGCGGAGTGAGAAGGGATCCGGGCATTCGTCGTATTCCTAAGCTTGCCGGAGCAGGCGCGCCGTGCGGGCGACCCGCCGCTCGGCCTCCCGCCGCCCCAGCTCGCTGGCGGCGAGCGCCTGCTCCACCGAGCGGAGCGGCTCGGGCGCGTGCGCCTCCAGCACGTCGGCGCAGATCTCCGCGATGTGCGTGAACCCGCAGCGGCCGGACAGGAAGGCGGCCACGGCGCCCTCGTCGGCCCCGGACAGCACCGCCGGCGAGGTGCCGCCCCGCTCCAGGGCCCGGTAGGCCAGGGTGAAGGCGGGGAAGCGGGCCGGATCGGGCGGCTCGAAGGTGAGCTTCCCGATGCGGGCCAGGTCCAGGGGGGCCAGGTCCAGCGGCAGCCGGCCGGGGTACCCGATGGCGTAGCTGATGGGCCCGCGCATGTCGGAGATGCCGAGCTGGGCCACCATCGAGCCGTCGATGTACTCCACCATCGAGTGCACGATCGACTCGGGGTGAACGAGGATGTCGATCCGGCTCGGGTCCATGCCGAACATCCAGTGCGCCTCGATCACCTCCAGCCCCTTGTTCATGAGGGTGGCCGAGTCGATGGTGATCTTGTCGCCCATGGACCAGTTTGGGTGCTTCTTGGCCCGCTCGGGCGTGACCAGGGGAAGCTCGGCCGCCGGGGTGCGCAGGAGCGGACCGCCCGAGGCGGTCAGGATCAGGCGCCGCACCTCGGCGCGGTTGTGGCCCACCAGCGACTGGTGGATGGCGCTGTGCTCGGAGTCGACGGGGAGGATCTGCACGCCGCGCGCTGCGGCCCGGGCCAGGAGCAGCTCGCCGGCCAGCACCAGCGACTCCTTGTTGGCCAGCCCGACCGGCTTGCCGGCCTCGACGGCGGCGGCGGTGGAGCGCAGCCCGGCGCCGCCGGAGATGGCGGCCAGCACGAAGTCGACCTCGGGGTGGGCCGCCACCGCGCTGGCGCCGGCGTCGCCGTCGAGCACCTCGATGCCTTGCGGGGCAGCCTCGCGCACCGCCCGCGCGGCCTGCGCGTCCGCCACGGCCACCAGCCGCGGCCGGTGGCGCCGCATCTGCTGCAGCAGGAGCGGCGCGTTCTTCCCCGCCGCCAGGCCGATCACCTCGAAGCGGTCCGGAAACCGGCCCACCACGTCGAGCGCCTGCACGCCGATCGAGCCCGTCGAGCCGAGGATGGCCACCCGCTTCACGGCCCTTTGTCTAGCACGGGTGGCGCGGACGTGCCGGCTGCACCGATCCGCCCCGGCCAGGTCACCTGGCCACGTACGCCGCCCATGCGTAGATCCACGGGGCCACGAAGAGCAGGGCGTCGATGCGATCGAGCAGCCCGCCGTGGCCGGGGATGATCCGGCCCGAGTCCTTCACCCCCGCGGCCCGCTTCACCAGCGACTCGCAGAAGTCCCCCAGCGGCCCGAGCACCGCCCCGCCCGATCCCACCAGGACCATCTGGGCGGGCGAGAGGATCTCCAGCTCGGGAAGGATCCAGCGGGTCACCAGCGCACCCACCACCGACCCCACCGCCCCGCCCGCGAACCCCTCCCACGTCTTCTTGGGCGAGATCCGCTCCATCATCCGGTGCCGCCCCAGCGCGTGGCCGGCGAAGTAGGCGAAGGTATCGTTGGCCCAGGTGACCACGAAGGCCAGGATCACCCACCCCACGCCGATGCGCCGCAGCCCGACCACGGTCGAGATCAACAGCCCGCAGTAGAGCCAGGAGAGGGTCACGGTGGCGATGCGCGGAGGGATGGTCTCGAGCCGCTCGCGCCGGAACAGGAAGGCCGAGAGCAGGAGGACCACGGCGAAGGCGAGCGCCGGCGCCATCCAGGCCGGGTAGAGGTTCTGGTCCTCGGAGAACGCCGCCGCCAGCGGCATGATGCCGGCCACGGCCATCCCGAACACCTCGGCCACGCCCACCGCCCCGAACATGAGGATCAGCTCGGCGGCGGCCACCGCGGCCGCGCCGCCGGCCAGGAGCGCGAAGGGGAGCCCGCCCACGAAGGTGAACCAGACCGCCAGGGGGAAGAGCACCAGCCCGGAGGCGACCCGGAGCGCGAGGTTCTTGCGGTTTCCGGGGTCGAAGGCGCTCACGGGTTCCTGGGCCCGGGCTGGGACAGCTGCGCCCCGGTGAGCCCGAACCGCCGCTGGCGGCGCTGGTAGTCGGCGATGGCGACGAGCAGCTCGCGCTGGCGGAAGTCCGGCCACAGCTCCTCCGCGAAGTACAGCTCCGCGTAGGCGCACTGCCAGAGGAGGAAGTTGGAGATGCGGCGCTCGCCGCTGGTGCGGATCGAGCGAGATCGAGCTCGGGCAGGCCGGCGGTCCACAGCCCCGCCTGCAGGTCCTCCTCCGTCAGGGCCGGCCCGCGGGCCGAGGCCGTGCGGGCCGCCGCCACGATCTCCTGCCGGCCGCCGTAGGAGAGCGCCAGGGTGAGGATCATCCCCTCGTTGGCGGCGGTCTCGGCGCGGACCTCGGACAGCTTGCGCTGCACCGCGGCCGGCAGCCGCTCCAGCTCGCCGATGGCGTGGAGACGGATCCCGTTCCGCATCATCTCCGGCCGCTCGCCCTCGAGGAACTCGGCCAGCAGCGACATGAGGCCCATCACCTCGGGCGCGGGGCGGCCCCAGTTCTCGGCGCTGAAGGCATAGAGGGTGAGCGCCCGGACCCCGATGCGGCGGGCGGTGCGGGTCACCTCGCGGACCGATTCCGCCCCCTCCCGGTGCCCGGCCACCCGGGGCAGGCCGCGCTGCTCGGCCCAGCGGCCGTTCCCGTCCATGATGATGGCGACATGCCTGGGGAGCGGGCGCCCTCGCACCTCGGCCTCGAGCTGTGAAACCGTGACCTGCTCGGCCATTGCGCGGGCTTATAGCATGGCGCAGGCACCCGGCGGGCCCATCGGGGAGACGCCCCGGGGCAAGCCGGTTTGACCCCCTCCCACGCGCCCCGTATCCTCGAACCTCGTGCCCCCGGAGCGCGTCGGTCCCTTCCAAATCCTCTCCGTCATCGGACGGGGCGGGATCGGCACCGTCTACCGGGGGCGGCACGTGGAGACCGGCGCGCTCGCGGCCGTGAAGCTCCTCGGGCCGGCGCCGGCGGTGGACGGGAACGCCGCCCGCCGCCTGGCGCGCGAGTTCGAGGTGCTCCGCAGCATGGACCACCCCAACGTGGTCCGGGTCTACGAGGCCGGCGTCACCGACGGTTACTCCTACCTGGCCATGGAGCTGGTGGAGGGGCTCGACCTGCGGACCTTCCTCTCCCCGGCGCTGGACGAGGCCCGCGTGATCCGCGTGGCGCCGCCCGCCGAGCCGCTGGATGCGTTCTCCCCCGCGGGCTGCCAGCCCGGGCCGGAGGCCATCCGCGCCCTGGCCGCGCTCATGGACGAGCCGGCCACCGACGAGGCGCACCTGCAGTGCGGACCGCCCCCGCGCGGCCTGGACGACTCGAGCCACCCGCCCCCCGAGCCGCTCGGCCCGGCGGCGCTGGCGGCGCTGAACCGCCCCACCCGCCTGGCGCGGCTCCGCTCCGCCCTGGCCCAGGTGGCCGACGCACTGGCCTACATCCACGCGCGCGGCCTGGTCCACCGCGACCTCAAGCCGTCGAACATCATGGTCGACGACCGCCGCCGCGCGCGCCTCATGGACTTCGGCCTGGTGAAGGGGGCGGCCGAGGCCGACGAGGCGCTCACCCAGACCGGCCGCGTGGTCGGCACCTACCGATACATGTCGCCGGAGCAGGCCCAGGGACACCCGGTGGACGCACGCAGCGACCTGTACAGCCTGGGCGTGATCCTCTACGAGCTGCTGGCGGGCGCCCCGCCGTTCGTGGCGCCCGATCCGGTGGCGCTGTGGCGCGAGATCCTGCACGTCCGCCCGGCGCCGCTGGCGACGGTGAATCCCGGGGTCGACGCCTCGCTGGCGTCGCTGGCCCAGCGGCTGCTCGAGAAGGATCCCGGCTGCAGGTGCCAGAGCGCTTCCGAGGTGGCCGAGGCATTGAGGCAGTAGCCTCGGGCCGTCCGTGACGACCATCACTCCCCCCACTGCGCGAACCCACCCGCCCAGGATCGAAATCGGCCCTCGCGCGTTCCCGCCTCCAGAGCTCTGGAGGAGCCATGGCACACCGAGTCCCCGCGCTGGCCGCGTCCGCCGTCCTGCTGTCCCTCGCCGCGCCCGCCGCCGCCTCCGGCGGACGGCCGGGCTCGGTCCAGGCCATCCCCACCACGGGGCTCTCCGCCCAGCCGTTCACGGCCGCCTCCGGCCAGCGCGGCTGGAGGGTGCGGATCCCGGGCGGGCGGGCGCTGGCCACGCCCGCCATAGCGGATGGGATGGTCTACGTGGGCGGGGGGTTCGGCAGCAACGAGTTCTACGCCTTCGATGCCGCCACCGGCCGGCCACGCTGGGCCATCCGCGTCTCCGACGACGGGCCCACCGCGGCGGTGGTGGCCGAGGGCCGGGTGGTGTTCAACACGGAGTCCTGCACGCTCTTCGTGGTGGACGCGCGGACCGGCAAGCACCTCTGGTCGCGCTGGCTGGGCGATCCGCTCATGAGCCAGCCGGCGGTCCACGCCGGCGTGGTCTACATGGCCTACCCGGGCTCGGACGGCGAGCACCGCCTCATCGCCCTCCGGCTCGAGGACGGCGCCACGGTCTTCGAGCGCCGCATCGCCGGCGACGTCATCTCGGCGCCGGTGGTGGACGGCGACTCGGTCTACCTCACCACCACCGACGGCACCGTCTACCGGCACGCGCTGGCCGACGGGAAGCTCCTGTTCCAGAAGAAGATGAACGCCACCAGCGCGCCTTCGCTGGCCGGCGGCGAGATCCACGTGGCCCAGAGCGACCCGTCGGCGCCGAAGGGCGAGGTCCGCAAGGAGGGATTCCGCCGCATGGCCAAGGACGGCACCTTCCAGGGCGAGCTGCAGGCGCCCCGGGAAGCGAAGTACCTGGACCGCTCGGTGCAGGAGAAGAGCCACTACGGCGCCAAGCAGAAGGCGGACGACGCCAGCGTCGGTTTCGGCGGCGGAGCGCCTGCCTCCGCCAAGACCGCCGCCGCCGGCGCGAACCTCGGCCAGGCGACGGTCCGCGGCATCTGGGAGTTCCAGGGCTCTCGCCCCACCATCGTGAAGGACCGAAGTTACGTCACGCAGGGTGACGTGGTGCGCGGCCTGGACCGCAAGAGCGGCAGGGTGCTGTGGGAGAGAAGGCTGGCCGGCGACGCCTCGAAGGTGGGCGGCCACCTGGGCACCCCGCCCGCCTACGCCGGCGGCAAGCTGGTGGTGGGCACCGCCCAGGGCGACGTGGTCGGCTATGCCCCGGACGGCGGCGCCGAGCTCTTCCGCGTGGCCACCGGCGAGGAGATCCGCTTCCAGCCGGCGCTGGTGGGCGGGCGCATCTTCGTCGGCACCGCCGGCGGCACCCTCCTCGCCATCGAGTCGGGCGATCCCACGCTCGACGGCTGGACCATGTGGGGCGGTGGGCCCGAGCACGACGGCCCGAACTAGGGCGCCGCGAGGCGCGCCGTCCGCCCGGCGCGCCTCAGCTCAGCTTCAGCCAGATGAAGAGGATCCCGATGATGGCTCCACCGGCGATGATGCCGGCGCAGACCGTCTCGCGGTTCTCCACGAAGGTGCGGTGGCCGAGGCCGGCGGGGTCGTGCAGCCGCTGGCCCAGGTACCAGAAGACCAGCGCGCCCAGCGACATGGAGAGGCAATCGGGGAACTGGACCACCGTGGCCAGCCCGATCCCCACCCCCGAGAGCGGGAACTTTCCCTTCATCCTGAGGTTGGCCCACTCGAACGCGATCCCCAGGACCGCCCCCACCAGCATGGCCCAGCGGGCCGAGGGGTGCATCGACCCGAACCCCTTGGCGAGCAGCTCCGCCACCGCCTTCCACACCTGCGCCGCCGGGAGCGGGAACTCGCCCTGCCCGAGGCGGGCCACGTCGCCGCCGAACAGCTTGTAGAACACCGGCACCACCACCAGCGCCCCGGCCATGATCCCCAGGACGTGGCCGACCGCCTGCTGCCGCGGCTTGGCGCCCAGCATGTAGCCGGGCTTGATGTCCATGAGCAGGTTCGAGGCCGAGCTCACCACCTCGCCGGTGATGCCGGCGGTCATGAGATTGGTGGTCATGTTGCCGGGCGCGATGGCGCCGAAGGTGAGCTGGGTGAGCTTGCCCATGGCGCCGATGGGCGTGATGGAGGTGAGGCCGGTCGAGTTCACCGCGATGATGGCGAAGACGAACACCAGCGGGATGGCGATGGCGCCCATCCACCAGGTCACGCCGAAGAAGACGTGCCCCATGGTCACCACCACCACCCCGAGCAGCGGGATGCCGACCGCCGAGACCTTGAGCGGGAGCTCGATGTGGCCGATCACGTCCGCGCGCCTGCCCTTGCCCAGGAACCCGCGGAACGAGCTCACCAGCACCGCCGGCTTGGAGAAGAACGAGAAGAGCGAGGCCGTTGTCATCATGGCCACGCCCCACCACAGCGACCAGCGGGTGATGGGCCCGAAGCCCCCCGCCTTGATGATGCCCGCCTGGACCAGCATCGGCGCCATCACGACGTAGTTGACGATGGCGCCGATGAGCAGCGACGACCCCGCCTTGATGCCCATCAGTCCGCCGGTCCCGAACATCACGATCGACGAGTCGATCTGGAGGTTCAGATCGCGAAGCATGATCCCGGCGATGCGGGGCGAGGCCCCATCTTGTAGACCAGGTCGTCCCAGTACTCCGGCAGCGCCAGCGGCACCCGCACCGCGCGCATGAACTTCTCCGACCGGACCGCCTGGATGAAGGCCGAGACCAGCCCCCCGGCCAGCAGCACCTTGGCCTTGAAGATGCCGAGCGCGCCGCTCTGCGTGTGCAGGTTGTCCATCACCACGCCGGCCGCGTAGCCCTCCGGGAACGGGAGCTGCTCGTCGTTCACGAAGCGCTTCTTGAGCGGGAAGGCGAACAGCGCGCCCATGGTGCTGATGCACACCGACCAGCAGATCACCTGCCACCACGGGATGAGCCGCCCGGTCACCATCATGTAGGCGGGGAGCGAGGCGATGAGCGGCGAGGTCATGTAGCCCGCCGAGGTGGCGATGGACTGCATGGCGTTGTTCTCGAGGATGGTGAGGTCGTCCCCCGCGCCGATCACCTTCAGCAGGCGGAAGGCCGCGAACGCCAGCACCACCGAGGTGATCCCGACCCCGAGCGTCCAGCCGGTGCGGATCCCGACATAGAGGTTGGTGAGGCTCAGGATCCCCCCCAGCGCGATCCCGGTGAGCGCCGAGCGGACCGTGAGCTGCGGCATGTCCCCGCGGAACACGTTCTCGAGCCACCACCGGTCCTTCTTCTCGAGCGACCAGGTGCGGATCTCTTCCGGGGACAGCTGCTTGATGGCCATCGGGTCTCCGCGCGACCTCGGGTAACGGGTGAGCGCGGAACGATGCCACGTTGTCGCAGGCCACGGTAGGGGCGAGGGCCCGCTCCCGGCCTGTCGGAGCCGCCCTTTACGCTCGTGTCGATGTCCGATCTCCCCGCCGAATCCCTTGGTTACCAGGCGGTCGTGGCCGAGTTCTTCCTCGGGCTCAAGGGATCGGGGCTGGTCCTGTCGCCGCTCGACCAGGAGCTGGTGGCCGAGTGGGAGCGCAGGGGGCTGCCGGTGCCGGTGGTCTGCCGGGGCATCCGGCGTGGCCTGGCGGAGCTGGGCGAGGAGCGACGCGCGGTGCGCTCGCTCCGCTCCGTCCGCTTCGCGGTCGAGGACGAGTGGCGGGCCTACCGGAGCGGGCGGGTGGGCGACTCGCCGGCGCCCGCCGGGGAGGAGGAGCTCGCCGCGCGCCGCCTCGCCGACGCGCGCCAGCGGCTGGCCGAAGCGGCGACCTCCGCCGGACCGCTCCGCGACGCCTACCGGGAGGCGGGCGCGCTCCTCGCCGCCGGGAGCCTCGCCCGCACGCCCGCCGGCCGGATCGAGTCGGCGCTCGCGGATGCGGGCGCGCGGATCCTTGCCGGCTGGCTTGCGTCGCTGGCGCGGCCCGAGCGGGCCGCGCTGGGTGCCCGGGTCCGCCTGCTCGCCGGCGCCCGCCGCCCCGGCGAGAGCCGCCGCGCCTACCGGAAGTGCCTGAGGGCACACCTCGTCGACCTGGCCGGGCAGGCCGGACTCATCTGGCCCGGAGGATCGGTGTAGACTTCGCCGCCCATGGCCGAGTCCGTCGAGAGCGCCTGCCCCGACTGCGCCGGGGCGGGGTACGTGGTCGAGCTGGTCCTCGGTGAGACGGCGCGGGCGCGCCGCTGCACCTGCCAGACGGCCTGCGCGCGCTGCGGCGGCTCCGGCTACGTCCTCGTCCAGTCGGGATCGAGCTCGGTGGCCCAGCCCTGCGCCTGCCGGCACCTCGACGAGCGCATCGCGCTCTTCAACCAGATCGGCATCCCGCCCGTCATCGCCCGGGCCTCGTTCCAGCACCCGCGGACCTGGCACCCCGGCCAGGTCCACGCCAAGGGCGTCGCCGAGGCGTTCGCGCACAAGTTCCGGCTGGACCAGCCGACCCGTGGGTTCCTGCTCTACGGCCGTCCGGGCGGGGGGAAGACACACCTGCTCGCCTCGACCCTTCGCTACCTGGCCCTGGAGCGCGGCGTCGGCTCCCGCTACGTCGAGTTCCTGCTCTTGCTCTCGGACATCCGCGCCGGGTTCAACGCCAACCGCAGCCACATGGAGATCCTGAAGCCTCTCCTCTCGGTTCCGGTGCTGGCCATCGACGAGCTGGGCAAGGAGCGCGGCACCGAGTGGGAGCGCTCCATGCTGGACGAGCTCATCAGCCGCCGCTTCAACTCGGGGCAGTCGACGCTCTTCGCCACCAACTACTTCATCCGCGCCGAGGAGAGCCCGGTGCGCGAGGAGCCGGGGCGGCGGGTCACCACCCGCTCCCCCGAGTTCGCGCGCGAGGCCGAGGCCATGACGCTGGCCCAGCGCGTCGGGGACCGGATCTACTCGCGGCTCACCGAGATGTGCGAGTTCGTGAAGCTCGACCCGGGGGCCGATTTCCGGGGGCTGCAGCCCAACTCCGGGCCGCGCAGCGGTGCGTACTGGAGCTGAGCGGCGCGCCCGCCGGCGCGCCGTGACCGCTCCACCGGCCCGCTCACCACACCAGCGCAAGCACGACGGCCGCCGCGATCACCACGGCCGCGATCTCCGCCGCCGACATCTCGTGGCGGCGCTCGCGACCCGTGTGCAGCCCCAGCCCATCCCTTCCGATCTCGAGCATCGCGCCCTCCCAGCCCTGCGCTCGCTGAACCGGATGGCGTGGAAGCATGCAACAGCGGGGCCTCCCCTCCCCCTGGTGAACCCCCGCGAACTCGCGGAGGAACTCGCGCGCCGGGAGACCTCGCGCGGGTTCCGGCGCGCGCACCCCGGGCCCCGGCGACCCGGGCCAGGTCCCATGAACGGGAGCGGGTCGAAGGTGAGAGGTTCGAGCTCTCCCGCGTGGAGGAACGGGCTCTGCTCCGGAGCGACGCCGGTGCGGATGTGTGCCGGCGCGGCGTTCGCGAGCAAGTACCGCTAGTGAAGTGCGGCGCTCACCCGTGCGCTGCCCAGGCGCAGGGCCGGAGCTCCAGGTGCTCGAACGTGCACGTGAACCGATCGCCCACCGGGCTGCAGGCGTAGGCGCCGGCCATCAGCTCCTCCGGGCAACCGTGCAGGTGCGCCACCCGGAGCTGGTGCCAGTCGGCGGCGGTGGGGGCGCACTCGATCAGGAAGTCGTCGGCCCGGCGGCTCACCCGGTAGGACATGGCGCGCACCTCGGCGCCCACGTCCTGGGTGGCCCAGTCCGACCAGCCCAGGTTGGTGACGACCGAGCCGAGCCGGGCGTGCTTCTCGTCCTCGTACTCCACCGAGCACTTGAGCCAGCTCTCCGGCCCGGCCCGGACCATGAGCCCGCACTGGTCGTACTGGGAGCGCGGGGTCCAGCGCACTCGCGTCTCGATGGTGAAGTCGCCGGCGACGAGCAGGTGGAAGACGTGCCCGTCGTCGCGCCGGAACCCGTAGTGCGTGCGCTGCCAGAAGTCGGTGCGGGCGCCGGTCACCACGTGCAGCCCGCCGCTCATCCGCCACTCGGGCGGAGGGTTGAGCCACGTCCCGCGATCATGGGAGCGGGAGAAGTCGAGGTGGAGCGGCGTGGACACGTGGAGCGCACCCATGGGTCTCTCTCCATCCTGCACGATCTGTGAAGTGGACGCCGGTGCCACAGCACACACTCGCGCCCACCCGCCTCGTGCCGGGAGCTTTCAGCGTACGACACCGTGGTCGGCCCGCGCCAGCGCGCGCACACCCCGGGTGGTACGTGGAATGCGTGTCCGCACCCCGGACGCCGCGCCGCCTACGGCGCGGAACAAGGGAGGAAGCGATGAGGAGATCTGCTTTCCTGGTGCTTTTCGGTGGGATGGCCCTGGCCTGCGGAGGTGGTGGCGACGGCGGGGCGAGCTTCGTGAATCCTGACAACGTGAAATTCGAATACACCAGCTACGGCGACGCCAGCGGGGCGACCCTTGACGCGGCCACGGCGGGCGAGACCGGCGCCGACGATGCCCTGGCGCTCACCGGCGCCGCCGAGGCTTCGCACGCCGAGTCGCTGGCCAACCTGCCGGATGCGATGGGCGACGCCGTCTTCTCCGACACGCTGCCGGCCGTGCGGGCAGCTGCCAGCGCCCGCATCGCCATGGCCAAGCGCGCAGCGGCGTACGCGACCGGCGACCTGGTGACGGCCGCGACCGGGTTCGACAATCCGGACTGCGTCACGCTCACCGCCACCAGCGTCAACTACGACCACTGCACCCTCGCCGACGCGGAGACCGACGGCACCATGACGCTCACCGTCACCGGCTCCCTCACCCGCGGGCTGACCTCCGTCGACTGGGCGGTGACCGTGAGCATGGCCATGACCTTCTACGACACGGGTGGCAACATCTCGATCCGGGTCTCCAGCGCCCTCACCGGGCACGTTGCCGTGAGCGAGGTCTCGGCCGACCTCTGGAACGTGGCGGGCTTCGCGCGCAGTGAGAACGCCGCCAGCGCCTCCGGGCAGGGCCAGAGCGTCTCGTTTGCGTTCACGCACAACGCCGACATCGACCTCGACTACCAGCCCAGCCTCCCCTGCGTGGTGGGCGGGACGATCGAGCTGAAGCGCGTCTGGTCGGAGCGGCCCAGCGGCGCCACCGCCGCGGACCTCCCCAACGTGGGCGTCAACTTCCAGTGGATGGGCTGCGGCGTGGTCCAGGTCTCCTGGGGCGTCCTGCAGTAGCGGCGGGTGATTGGCTCGGACCCGGGCCCCCGCGGGCCCGGGTCCCTCGTTTCCGGCGCCGGCGTCACACCCACCGCACCGCCGGGAAGTCGCGCCGGATTCCGTACCGGAACCGGTAGCGCGGGATCCCCACGATCACCGCGGCGTGGACCTGGTGCCCCTCGGGGATGCGCAAGATGGCGCCCACCTCGGCCGAGTGGTTCACCGCCGGCGGGACCAGGTCGATCATGGTCGCGTCCAGGCCCAGCGCATGGGCGGCCGGCAGCGCGTAGGTGGCGGCCACGCGGGCGTCGGCCGAGGCGCCTCCCGCCCCCGGGCGCGAGTGAAAGCGGAACCAGAAGCCGCTCCGGCCCGGGAGCGGGACCGGGTCCCTCTACCCCAGCAGCTTCCGATGCAGCGCCCGCGCCGCCTCGGGCAGCGCCCCGGCGTCGCAGTAGGCGGTCACCCGCAGCGCCGAGGTGAAGAGCGCGCGCGGCGGCGCCCCCAGCTCCTCCAGCGCCGCCACCACCTCGCGCAGGATCCGATGGCGGGCCGAGAGCCCGGTCCCCACCACCGAGACCGCGCCCACCCCCTCGTCCGCGATCGAGAGCTCGGGGACGGCGGCGCGCAGCCGCTCTCGGAGCACAGGCCAGCCGTGGACGTTCTCGAGCGAGAGGGCCACCCCGGCCTCGGCGCCGGGCCGGGCCACCTCGGCGGCCACCGCCCCCGCCCGCTCCAGCTCGTCCAGCACCGCCGGCAGCCGCGGCGCCGGGAAGCCGAGCAGGGCCAGCTCCCTCTGCACCGCCACGCCGGCGATCCGCTCCGGGTGGCTGCCGCCGCGGATGGCGGTCTCCTCGGCCGGGCCGAAGGTGGAGCGCGCGTGAATGGTGATGCCCTTCTCGCGCGCGAACTCGACCGCCTGGGCGTTCAGCACCTTGGCGCCGGCCTGGGCCAGCTCCTGCATCTCCTCGTAGGAGAGCTCGTCCAGCCGCCGGGCGTCGGGGACGATGCGCGGATCGGCGGTGAAGACCCCGGCCACGTCCGAGTAGATCTCGCAGTCCGCGCCCAGCGCGGCCGCCAGCGCCACCGCGGTGGTGTCGGAGCCGCCGCGGCCCAGGGTGGTGACCTCCTTCCGCGCCGAGACCCCCTGGAACCCGGCCACGATCACCACCTTGCCCCTGCTCCAGCTCGTCGTGGACCCGGAGCGGCCGGACCTCGACGATGCGGGCGCTGGCGTGGGCGTCGTTGGTGATGATGCCGGACTGGCTAGCCGGTGAAGCTGATGGCCGGGACCCCGTTCTCCTGGAGCGCCATGGAGAGGAGCGCCATCGAGATCCGCTCGCCGGCGCTGAGCAGCATGTCCAGCTCGCGGCGCGGCGGCGCGGCCGAGACCCGGTGCGCCAGCGTGAGCAGCTCGTCGGTGGTGTCGCCCATGGCCGAGACCACCACGCACACGTCCGCCCCCGCGCGCCGGCGCGCCGCCACCTTCTCGGCGACCTTGCGGATCTTCTCGACGTCCGCGACCGACGAGCCGCCGTACTTCTGGACGACGACGGGCATGGGTCCGCCTCCTCGAGCCGGAAGCATCCTGCGCCCCGGCGCCAGCAGCAAGCCGCCGGCCGGCTTCCCGCGCGGGTCGCGCCGTGGCAGGCTCGCAGCGCGAGATGCGAGGAGGACCGACATGATTCCCCGATTCGATGGGCGGGCCACCGCCGCTCGCACGAGCCAGGCCGGCAGGGCCATGGGCGCGAGAGCGGCGGCCGCACGCGGGTGGGGGCCGGCGCTCCTGTGCGCCGCCGCCGTGGCCGCAGCCGCGGTCCGCGCGGAGGAGGTCCCTCCCCTCACCGGCCGCGTGGTGGACCGAGCGCGGATCCTGGGAAGCGTCCGCGACCGGCTGACCGCCATGCTCGCCGAGCACGAGCGGCGGACCACGAACCAGATCGCGATCCTCACCGTCCCGACCCTCGGTGGCGAGGCCATCGAGCAATTCGCCGAGCGCGTCGGCAACGCCTGGAGGCTGGGCCGCAAGGGCAGGGACAACGGGGTCCTGGTCGTCGTCGTCCCGGACGACCGGATGGTGCGCATCGCGGTCGGGACGGGGCTCGAGGAGACGCTCCCCGACGCCGCGGCCAGGCGGATCATCGAGGAGGCCATGGTCCCGGCCTTCCGCCGCGGGGACTTCGCGGCCGGCGTGGAGGGGGGTGTCCGGGCCATCATCGGCGAGCTCGATCGCCGGGTCCCCAGGGAGGACGGCAGGGACGAGGCGGAGCGCCCGGCTCCCACACGGCGTTGACCGGAGCCCCCGGTCCGTCTATGTTCCCTCGTCCGTTTGGACGGGAAACCGGAAGGAATGTCATGGCCCGCGTCACCGTAGAGGATTGCCTCCCCCTGGTCGAGAACCGCTTCGCCCTGGTGCTGCTCGCCACCAAGCGGACCCGCCAGCTCATGGCCGGCGCCCGGCCGCTCCAGCCGGAGACCAAGAACAAGCCCCCGGTCCTGGCCCTGCGCGAGATCGCCACCGGCAAGGTGCGGTTCGACCGCTCGGTGCGCGAGGCGCTCTCCGGCAAGTTCGACAAGGAGAAGGGCATCCCGGCCGGGCAGACGCGGACGCTCCGCTAGGCTCGGCAACGACCGGCGGATCTCGAGGGCGCGCCCCGCGGCGCGCCCTTCGCCGTTTCAGGGGTCCCCGCCGCGCGTCAGTGGCTGCGCGTGCCCAGGTACCCGAGCTTCTCGCTCGAGCCCAGCCGGTAGCTGCGCCGGAGCTCGCGCAGCAGGCCGTCCACATCCGCCTCCGAGACGTACCGCCCCTCCAGCCAGCGCGCGTATCCGCCCCCGAGGCGGTTGGCCTCGCGGTAGCGGGAGAGCTCGTCCGCGCCGAGGTGCGCGTGGTAGCGGACCCGCTCGAAGAGCCGGCGGCGCAGCGCCGGGCTCACCCGCCGCAGCCCGCGCCTCCAGAAGTGGAGCAGGAGCAGTGAGAACTTGTCGACCTCGGCCTGGACCTCCAGCTCGAGCAGCGACACGGACCGGCCGGCCGCGGCGCGGCTGGCGAGGTAGACGAAGTGCGAGACCCCCTCGGCGGCGCAGGCCAGGGGACCGAGGGTGCCGCGGGCCACCAGCCGCGGCTGCGGGTGGTGCGGGTCGGCGCCGGCGGCGGCGGCCAGGACCTCCTCGTCGAGGAACAGCCCCAGCGCCAGCCCCTCCTCCTCCTCCAGCACCAGCAGCTCCTCGGTGGCGAGCGGGCGGCGGGTGGCGGCCAGCGCCGCCTCGCGGCCGATCAGGAACTCCTCTACCGGCGGCGCGGTCACGCCGTTGATGACCTGGATCTCGGACTGGAGATACGCCAGCGTGGAGGCGGCGGCCCCGGGGCGCGTCGTCACTGCTTCAGCCCCCGCGGCGGCTTGGCCGGGCCGCCGAAGAGGGCCACCCCGCGCTCGCGCAGCAGCTCGGCCACGCGCGCCGAGCGGGTGGCCAGGAACCGCTCGTAGAGGCGCAGCAGGCCTCGGTTGGAGCGCAGGTTGGAGAGCTCGGCGATCTCGGCGAACAGGTCGACGAAGTCCTCGAAGCGATCGGCCAGCTCGCCAAACAGCTCGTCCTGACCGGCCCACCCGGCCGCGGCGGCCAGGGCCGAGTAGGCCCGCTCGCCCATGGCGATGTAGTAATCGATCCCGGTCACCGAGCGGGCCAGCGAGTCGCCGAAGAACCCGGACATGTAGAGGGCCGTGTCGCCCAGCCGGCGGAGCTCGCGCGCCCGGTCCTGCCTGCTCTTCTGCAGCGCGTTGAGGAGGATGATGGCCAGCGGCTGCGCCCGGACGGTCCCGTCCTCGTCCTCGACGTACAGGCGCTCGCGCTGCAGGAAGCTCGCGAGGAGGTCGACCAGGTAGAACTCGGTGGCCTCCTGGATGCGCAGCTTCCGGTGCGCGAGCGTCTCGCCCACCACCTCCCGGAACCACTCCCGCGCGCTCTTCCCGATCAGGATCTTCTCGCTCACGGCCGCCCTCGAGCTCGCCACCCCGCCAGGGTCATCGCGGGATCCACACCCCGCTTGTGAGACGTTAACGCCTGCCCGGGAGGCGGGGCAAGTACTCGGGATTTAAGCGCTTTTTCCTACATGTCGGCCCGGTGAGCAGCCGGGGCGAACGACTGCCAGCTGCAGCGAAGCACTCGAACGGGTGGACTGCCAGCGCACGCCAGAAAGCCATCTATTTTCGGATGATTACGCCTGCGGGGACGTCGCTTGACACCCCGAGGTCGGTGGTTACGATACGCGCGCCCTTGGCAGTCGAGGTGTTCGACTGCCAGGGCATCCGACCTTGGAACGATGGGGGCAGGCGACGCGCCGGGCCCCGGCACGAAAGGCAGGGAGTCATCAGATGGCCACCAAGATCCGTCCGCTCCAGGACCGCATCATCGTGAAGCGCGTGCAGGAGGAGGAGAAGACCAAGGGCGGCATCATCATCCCCGACACGGCCAAGGAGAAGCCGATCGAGGGGAAGGTGATCGCCGTCGGCAACGGCAAGGTCCAGGAGGACGGCAAGGTCCGTCCGCTCGACGTGAAGGCCGGCGACCGCATCCTCTTCTCCAAGTACGCCGGGACCGAGATCAAGATCGACGGCGAGGAGCACCTGATCATGCGCGAGGACGACATCCTCGGCGTGATCGAGAGCTAGCCCACCCCTTCGACAGGCTCAGGGTGCCCGGGCTACCGGTATTCCCCAGAGCTCGTCCTCTCTAGGAAACGGAGCAAACACGAAATGGCTGCCAAGGAAATCCTCTTCGATCAGAAGGCCCGCGACGCGATCCTCAAGGGCGTGAACGCCCTGGCCGACGCGGTCAAGGTGACCCTCGGGCCCAAGGGCCGGAACGTGGTCATCGAGAAGAGCTTCGGCTCCCCGACCATCACCAAGGACGGCGTGACGGTCGCCAAGGAGATCGAGCTCGAGAACAAGTTCGAGAACATGGGCGCGCAGATGGTGAAGGAGGTCGCCTCCAAGACCTCCGACGTGGCCGGCGACGGCACCACCACCGCCACCGTGCTGGCCCAGGCCATCTACCGCGAGGGCTCGCGCCTGGTCGCGGCCGGCCACAACCCCATGGACATCAAGCGCGGCATCGACAAGGCGGTCGAGGCCGTGGTCGGCGAGCTGAAGAAGCTCTCCAAGCCGACCCACGACCAGAAGGAGATCGCCCAGGTCGGCACCGTCTCCGCCAACGGCGACGCCACCATCGGCAACATCATCGCCGAGGCGATGGAGAAGGTGGGCAAGGAGGGCGTCATCACCGTCGAGGAGGCCAAGGGCCTCGAGACCACCCTGGAGGTGGTCGAGGGCATGCAGTTCGACCGCGGCTACCTCTCGCCCTACTTCGTCACCGACGCCGAGCGGATGGAGGCCAGCCTCGAGGACGCCTACATCCTCATCCACGAGAAGAAGATCTCGAACATGAAGGACCTGCTCCCGCTGCTGGAGCAGATCGCCCGCTCGGGCAAGCCGCTCCTCATCGTGGCCGAGGAGGTCGAGGGCGAGGCGCTCGCCACCCTGGTGGTCAACAAGCTGCGCGGCACGCTGCACGTCTGCGCGGTCAAGGCCCCCGGCTTCGGCGACCGCCGCAAGGCCATGCTCGAGGACATCGCCATCCTCACCGGCGGCCGCATGATCGCCGAGGAGCTGGGCATCAAGCTCGAGCAGGTGACCCTGAAGGACCTGGGCCGCGCCAAGCGGATCACCATCGACAAGGACAACACCACCATCGTCGACGGCGACGGGACCAAGTCCGACATCGAGGCCCGGGTCAAGACCATCCGGGCGCAGATCGAGGAGACCACCAGCGACTACGACCGCGAGAAGCTGCAGGAGCGGCTGGCCAAGCTGGTCGGCGGCGTGGCGGTCATCAACGTCGGCGCGGCCACCGAGACCGAGATGAAGGAGAAGAAGGCCCGCGT
This sequence comes from uncultured Pseudomonadota bacterium, assembly GCA_963736345.1. GTDB lineage: Bacteria > Myxococcota > Myxococcia > Myxococcales > Anaeromyxobacteraceae > Anaeromyxobacter. The sequence continues at coordinate 136,454 of CAVTOU010000001.1, forward strand.
CGAGGACGCGCTCCACGCCACCCGCGCGGCCGTCGAGGAGGGCATCGTCCCGGGCGGCGGCGTGGCGTATCTCCGGGCGCTCAAGGCGCTCGACGGCGTGAAGGTGGGCGAGGGCGAGAAGTTCGGCCTCGACATCGTCCGCCGGGCGCTGGAGGAGCCGATGCGCTAGATCGCCGGCAACGGCGGCTACGAGGCCTCGATCGTCGTGAACAAGGTGAAGGAGTCGAAGGAGATCAACTTCGGCTTCAACGCCGCGAGCGGCGAGTTCGAGGACCTGGTCAAGGCCGGCGTCATCGACCCGACCAAGGTGAGCCGGTCGGCACTGCAGAACGCCGCGTCGGTGGCCTCGCTGATGCTGACCACCATGGCGATGGTGGCCGAGAAGCCGAAGGAGGAGAAGGAGGCTGTCCCCGGCGGCGGCATGGGCGGCGGCATGGGCGGAATGATGTAGGTCCGCTGACCTTCCCCGGATAGGTTCGCAGGGGCCGCCCCAGTGGGCGGCCCCTGTGTTTTTCGTGACTTGGAGTCGACAAGCGGGTAATCGTGGACCCCGCGGCGAAACATCACCCGCAAGCTTTAGCCCAATCTGGCCTAGCCCCAACGGACTGATGCGACGCATCATTGGCCAGGAGGCGACGGGATGTCTCTCACAATTCTCAGGGCTGCGATTCACCGCACGGGCGACGTCGGCATCGATCTTCCGGCTGGCGCCTCCGCCGGCTCGCTCCAGCCCACCGACTATCACCTGATCGACATGGAGCCCGAGGAGCCCTTCCGCAGCCGCGTCATGGGAGTGGACCTCCCGGCCGGCGCCTCGGCGAGCGATCTCCGTCCCGAGGACTACCAGCCCTGGGTGACCGACGTGGTGAAGGCCTTTCCCAAGCTTCACGACGCCACGGCCGCGCCGAAGAGCGCGCCGGCCGCCCTCCCGAAGGCGGCCACCACCTCGGCCCGGTAGAAGAGCAGCGGTAGCGACAGCACCAGACCGGCCACGAGCCCCCAGATGCGCGGGTGGCGGGTGGTTGTTTGCGTCGCGAGGAACACCGTCGCCCCGAACAGCAGCAGCGTCTGCGTCCCCCCCACCAGGAGCGCCGCCGGCCAGGACAGGCCCAGCAGCCGCAGCGCGCCGCCGATGACCACCAGCCCGGCCATGTTGAGCAGGTCGCGGCCCGATCCCGCCCACCAGGCCCGATGCTCCGCCCGGCGGAGCCGCAGCCCGATCTCCTGGAGCAGCAGGAAGGCGGCCACGGCGGCGAGGTAGACCACGCTCGCCGCCAGCGCCTCCGGGCCGCTCCTGGGCGCCAGGGTCCACATGGGCGAATCCTACCCTCCCCCGCTCTCCCGCGCGGTGGCCAGGAAGGCCCGGGCCGCCTCGGAGAGGTCCGCGCCGGCGCGGAAGACGGCGTGGATGGTCCGCTCGAACCGCATCTCGCGGACGGTGAGCGCCACCAGATCGCCGCGGGCGATCTCGGCCTGGGCCACCCGGCGCGGCATGAGCGCCACCCCCAGGCCCTGCTCGACCAGCCGCTTGATGGCGTCGAGCGTGGGGAGCTCGATGACGATGTGGAGCGGGGTCCGCCGGCGCTCGAAGCTCTGCAGCACGCGCTCGCGGTACGGGGAGCGGACGTTGTGCGCCAGGAACGACTCCGCGCCCAGCTCCCGGACGGACACGACCGCGCGGCGCGCCAGCGCGTGGCCCGGGGCCACCAGCAGCGCCAGGTCGTCCCGGGCCACCGGGATGGCGGCCAGGCCCGGCTGCGTGGGACGGTAGGTGAGGAGCCCGATCTCGGCGTCGCGCCGGAGCAGCTCGGAGGGGATCTGGCTGGCCAGGCTGCGCTTCACCTCGATCTTGATGCTGGGGTGGCGCGCCCGGTAGGCGCTCAGCAACGGCAAGAGGTGCACGACCGTGTACTCGTTGGCGGCGAGCACCAGCTTGCCGCGGCCCAGCTCGCCCAGCTCCTGGACCGCCACGTGCGCGTCCTGGCGGAGGTTGAGCATCTGGAGCGCGTAGCCGTAGAGCACCCGTCCGGCGTCGGTGAGGGTGCCGTCGCGGGAGGAGCGGTCGAACACCCGCTTCCCGACCTCGTCCTCGAGCCTGCGGATCACCTGGCTCACCGCCGGCTGCGTCCGGTGCAGTCGCTCCGCCGCGCGCGAGAAGCCCTTCTCCTGCGCGATCGCGACGAGCACCTCGAGCTGGGAGAGATCCATGGCTGCTCCCGGGTGAACCGATTCCGACTCGGCATCGGCTCGGCATCGGCATCGGCATCGGCATCGGCATCGGCATCGGCATCGGCATCGGCATCGGCATCGGCATCGGCATCATAAATATATCAAATGTTAACATGCAAATAATCACTTGGACTTATCGCGGGACACCTCCTAGCCTCTCGCTCCACGTGAAAGGGAGGTCTCCGTGGCTCGAGAGAGATCGCTGGACGTTCCCACCCTTCACCCCGAGTACTGCAAGGGTTGCGGCCGGTGCGTCTCCGCGTGCGCGCATGGGTGCCTCGAGCCTGGGGCGGAGCTTCATCCCCTGAGCGGCCTGACGCCGGTCTCGCTGGACCTGGACGGCTGCACCGGCTGCGGGTTGTGCATCGATGCCTGCCCCGAGCCCCACGGCCTGGTGAGCACCGCCCCCGGCACCCGGGAGGCCCGGCTGGTCCCGCCGCCGGCCGCGGACCTCCCCGACACGCGCATCCCCCTCCCCGCCCTCCGGCCCCTGCTCATGAAGGGGACGCACGCCTCGGCGGTGGGGGCCCTGCTGGCCGGCTGCCGCCACTTCTTCGGCTATCCCATCACGCCCTCCACCGAGGGCGCCGAGCTGATGGCCAGGCTGCTCCCCTTGCTGGGCGGGAGCTTCGTCCAGGCCGCCAGCGAGGTGGCCACGGTCAACATGATGTACGGCTGCGGCGGCGCCGGGCTGCGCACCATGACCTTCACCTCCTCGCCCGGCTTCAGCCTGATGCTGGAGGGGATCTCGTACCTCGTCGGCGCGGAGATCCCGGCCGTGTTCGTGAACGTGATGCGGGCCGGGCCCGGGCTCGGGAACATCTACCCCGAGCAGGGCGACGTGAAGCTCGCCTGCCGCGGGCTGGGCCACGGCAACACCCGGGCGCCGGTGCTGGCCCCGGCCACGCCGCAGGAGATGCTCGACTTCACCATGCTGGCCTTCGACCTCGCCTTCCGGTACCGCAGCCCGGTGGTGGTGCTGTCCGAGAGCCACCTGGGCCAGATGTCGGGGCGGGTGACGTTGCCGGCGGCGCAGATCCGGCCGGGGCTGCCGGCCTGGGCGGTATGGGGCGACGCCGGCCACCGCCGGAACGTGCTCAGCTCGATCCACCTGCGCGAGGCCGACCAGGAAGCCCACAACCTGCGGCTCATCGAGAAGTACCAGCGCATCGCCGCCGCCGAGCAGCGCGCCGAGCTGCACCGCTGCCACGACGCCGAGACGCTGCTGGTGGCCTGCAACACGCCGGCCCGGGCGGCGCGCGGGGCGGTGGAGACGCTCCGCGGCGAGGGAAGGCCGGTCGGGCTCTTCCGTCCCCAGACGCTCTGGCCGTTCCCCATCCGGCTGCTCCTGCCGCTGCTCGAGAAGGCGCGCCGCATCCTGGTGGTGGAGGCCAGCGACGGCCAGCTCGAGGACGAGCTGCGGCTCGCCGTCAGCCACGCCGGGGTGGAGGCCGACCTCGACATCGGCCACCTTCGCCACCACGGCGGGATCCTCCCCTCCCAGCGCGAGATCGTCGACGCCGTGCGTTCCCTGCCGTCGCGAGAGGCGGTGGCGGCGTGATGCCGGGCTTCCGGCCATTCCCGCTCGCCCTGAGCCTGTCGAAGGGCGAGGAAATGCGAGCGACGACATGAGCGTCTTCTTCCACCGCTTCGAGCGCCACGACCATGCCGAGGGGCTCAAGGCCCAGAGCACCCACTACTGCCCCGGCTGCGGCCACGGCCTGGCGCACCGCTACCTGGCGGATGCCATCGAGGAGCTGGGGATCCAGGACCGCACCATCGCCATCTCGCCGGTGGGCTGCGCCGTGTTCCTCTACTACTACCTGGACGTGGGGAACACCCAGGCCGCCCACGGGCGGGCCCCGGCCGTGGCGCTGGGGCACAAGCTCGCCAACCCCGAGAGCATCGTGGTGAGCTACCAGGGCGACGGCGACCTGGCCTCCATCGGCCTGACCGAGATCATCCAGGTGGCGCAGCTCGGGATCCCCATCTCGGTGGTGTTCGTGAACAACGCGATCTACGGGATGACCGGCGGCCAGCTCGCGCCCACCACGCTCATGGGCCAGCGGACCGCCACCAGCCCGCGCGGGCGGGATCGCACCATGGGCCAGCCGCTGCGCATGGCGGAGATGATCGCGGCGCTGGACGGCCCGGTGTACGTGGAGCGGGTGGCGCTCTACGACGCCAAGCAGCGGGTCCGGGCCGCCCGCGCCATCCAGAAGGCGCTCCGGCTGCAGGTCGAGAACCGGGGGTTCTCGTTCGTGGAGGTCCTGGCCGAGTGCCCCACCCACCTGCACATGACGCCGCAGGAGACCGAGCGGTGGGTGCGGGAGCAGATGGTCCCGGTCTTCCCGCTCGGGGTGAAGAAGGACGTGGCCGGCGAGGGCTGGGGGCCGTGGACCGCGCCGGCCCACGACCCGGGACCGCTGCTGGAGGCGATCGACGCACGCCCGCCCAGGCCGCCCCGCTCGTCCCCGCCGCCGCGGCTCCCGCCGGCCGGCCTGGGGGTGAAGCTGGCCGGGGCGGGCGGAGACGGCGCCCAGACGGCGGCCGCCCTCATCGCCCGGGTGGCCATCGAGGAGGGGCTCGACGCCACCCACATCCCCAGCTACGGCCCCGAGTCGCGGGGCGGCACCTCCTTCGCCGACGTGCGCCTGGCGACCGGGGAGGTCCTTTCGCCCGAGGTCCCTGCCCCGGACGCGCTGGTGGCCTTCAACGCGCCCAGCCTGGCCCGGTTCGGCCCGGCGGTGGTCGAGGGGGGCCTGGTGCTCTACGACAGCACCGTGATCGCGGCGCCGAGGCTGAGCGAGCGGGTCCGCTCGCTGGGCGTCCCCTGCTCGCGGATCGCGGCCGAGCTGGGGCTGCCGGTGGTCAAGAACGCGGTCGCGCTGGGGGCCCTCCAGGCGGCGACCGGCGTCCTGGGGGAGGCCACCTTCCTGGCCGCCATCCGCGAGGCGCTGTCCAGGAAACCGGCGCTGGCGGAGGTGAACCTGGAGGCCTTCCGGCGCGGGGCCCTGTGCGCCTCGGGCCCGGGCGGCGGCGTCCAGGCGGCGGATTGACATCGGTCTGCCGCGCAGGGCGGGGTGGAGGCTGAGCGCGCTACACCGCCGCTGGCAGCACGACGCGAAAGGCGCTCCCGGCTCCGACCGCGCTCTCCGCGGTGATCTGGCCATCCAACGCCGTGGCGATCTGGTGGCAGATGGCGAGCCCGAGCCCGGTGGCGGTCCCGGGCCGCTTGGTGGTGAAGAAGGGATCGAAGACGTGGGCCAGGTGCTGCGGCCCGATCCCGCACCCCGTGTCGCGGATCTCGATGCGCACCCGGTTCTTGCCCTCCATGCCCGTCGTCACGCGGATCTCGTTCTCCGCGGGGCGCTCCGGGGGAATCGCCTGCGCGGCGTTGATCAGCAGGTTGACGGCCAGCTGGCCCAGGCTCGCCTCGTCGCCGCGCACCGGAAGGATCTCGCCGTAGTTCCTCACCACTCGGGCGCGATGCCCGATCTCGTTGGCGGCCATGTTCAGGGCCAGGTCCAGGACCTTGTGCACGTCGACGGACCCGACCTCGTCACTGGTGTGGGAGAAGGCGTGCAGGTCGTGCACGACCCGGCGCACGCACTCCGCGCCGGAGAGCGCATCCCCGAACATCTGCTGGAGCTCCTCGAACTTGCTCGACGGAACGGCGGCCCGCAGCTTTCTCAACTCCCGCCAGAGAGACCGCAGGTTGCTGAGGACGCAGGCCAGCGGATCGTTGACCTCGCGCCCCACGCCGACCGCCAGCCTCCCGAACATCTGCATGTGTCGCGAGTGATGGAGCTGCTCCTGGAGCCGCCGGGACTCGGTGACGTCGCGGATGATCGCCACGATGTACCGCTCGCCGCGCTCGTCGACGAAGAGCCGCTTCTTGGTGACGACCACGTGCACCTTCCCGTGCGCGTCGGTGAGCCGCTCCTCGTTCGCGTTCTCGATCCCCGTGGCGAAGACGGCCTCGTCCTTGGCCTGGAAGACGTCCGCCTCCTCGGCGGGCACGAAGTCGTGGTCGGTCTTCCCCAGGAGGCCGAAGCGGTCCCGGCCCATGAGGCGACAGTGCGCGTCGTTGACCATCACGAGGCGGTGCTGGCGATCCTTCACGAAGACGGGGTCGGCAACCGAATCGATGATCTGGAGGAGCACGCTCCGCGACTCCAGCAACCGAGACATCGGCGCGAGGAGCTGGCCGAGGGAGGATGCCGACTGCCGGACGGCCTCGGGCGGCCCGGAGGATGGCGCCGCACGCACACCACCGCGGCTGCGCTTTCGCATCCGGGAACTCCTGCGACGCGGGGCTTTCGCACGTGCACGCATCGCCTGTTCCGCGGTGCAAGATCCGATCCCCGCGCCGCGCGCCTGGGCTTCAGGTCCGCACGGTCTCGTGCTCGCATGTCCGATGCCGCCGAGGGGGAGCGGCGCCCGACAGCGCGCTCCGGAACCGAACGCGAAGGCGTGCGCTCGGTCGGTCCCACCCAGGTCGGTGACGACCCGGTGCGACCCCGATGTCGGTGTAGCCCGGGTCGCGACCATGACCCCCGGTCCTTCACGACCGGTGCGGCTCACACCTCCATCGGCAATTCCGCTCGCGAACCGGGTGTGCGAGGACAGGTCATCCCACATCGGAAGCGGCCTGCATCTTGCTCTCGAATGGGGCGAGACCGGGCTCCCCATCCCGGGCCAGCGAGTCCGAGGTGGCGATGACGAACAGGACCATCCTCATCGTGGACGACTCCGCGATCGCCCGGAGGATGCTGAGGAGCTGTCTGCCCAGGGACCGTTCGTTCGCCCTCTTCGAGGCAGACGACGGTGACACGGGGGTGGCAGCGTTCTGCGCGCACCGGCCGGACATCACGTTCCTCGATCTCACCATGCCCAGGGTGAACGGGCTCACCTGCCTGGCCGACATCAGGTCATCTAGCCCCGAGGCGCTGGTCATCGTCGTGACGGCGGACGCCCGGATCAGGTCTCTTCATCGAGCGCTCGATCTCGGAGCGATGGAGGTCCTCCGGAAACCACCCACCCGCGAGAGCGTGCGCGCGGTCCTGGCACGCGCCGAGTCCAAGCTGGATTCCAGGCAGGGGCCCACCCATGGCGCCTGAATCCACGGACCTGGTCACGACCGAAGAGATCCAGATCCTGCAGGAGCTCATGAACATGGCCTTCGGCAAGGCGGCGGCCGATCTCGCCGACGTCGTGGGCCTTCATGTGATGTTGAGTGTCCCGGCGGCTGGAACCCTCCCGGCGCCGGCGCTGCCCACGTACATCTGCTCCGAAGCCCGCCATCACCCGCGCGTCAGCGTCGTCTCCCAGGAGTTCTGGGGGGATCTCCAGGGGAGCGCATTCCTGGTCCTGCCCTCGAGCGCGAGCAAGGAGCTCCTCTCGGCACTGGGGGACGAAGCGCGGCGGTACCCCGACGAGGCCTGGTACGAGCCGCTCGACGAGCTGGAGAGCGAGTCCTTGATGGAGGTGGGGAACATCGTCATCAGCGCGTGCGTCGGGGAGCTGGCGGAGCTCCTGGGAACTGCCGTCACCTACACCGCCCCCTCGGCCACCATCGACAGCCCGCCGGGAGGCGCGATCCCCCACGACCTCTTCGACGACGACCCATCCGCGGTCGTCCTTCAAGCCAGGCTCTGCCTCGAAGGTCACGACCTGCGCGGCTTCATGTCCATCGTCACGAGCGGGAGCTGCGTCCGCTGGCTCAAGGTGGCGCTCGCCCGATTCATTGCCCAGTATGCCTGAGCTCGATCAGATCCTGAACGCGATCAACGTGGGGCTGCTGACGCTCGACCCCGAGCTGAAGGTGCTGGGGTGGAATCGCTGGATGGAGACGCACAGCGGGATCACGGCCGAGCGCATCGTGGGGTCGCGGCTGTTCGAGCACTTCCCCTCCCTCGAGACCCCCGCCTTCCTGCGGAGCTGCAGGTCGGCCTTCCGCTTCGGTACCTTCGCCTTCTTCTCGCAGAAGATCCATCGTCAGCTCTTTCCGTTCAAGCCGCCCCGCTCGCTGGGGATGCGCTTCGAGCACATGCAGCAGAGCTGCGTGATGGGACCCACCCGCCGACGCGACGGAACGATCTCCTCGCTGTTCCTGGTGGTGCAGGACGTCACGCACGTCGCGGCGTACGAGCAGAAGCTGCGCGAGATGAACATGCGGGACGGCCTGACGGGCGTCTTCAACCGCCGGTACCTCGACCACCGGCTGGCGGTCGAGTTCGAGCGGTTCAGGCGCTACGGGGGACGGCTGAGCCTTCTCCTCGTCGACATCGATCTCTTCAAGCAGGTCAACGATCGGTTCGGGCACCTGTGCGGCGACGGTGTCCTGAAGGGGCTGGCGGCCATGCTGTCGTCGGGGAGGAGAAAGGCCGACGTGGTCGCGCGCTATGGAGGCGAGGAGTTCTGCTGCGTCCTGCCGGAGACCGATCTCGAGGGCGCCCTGATCGTGGCCGAGAGGATCCGGGCCTCGGCCGAGGCCCAGCGCCACGTGCGCGAGGGCGAGGAGCTATCGATCACAATCAGCGTCGGCGTCGCCCAGGCCAGAGAGGGCATGGCGGGTGCGGCGGCACTGGTCGGCCGGGCGGACGCGGCGCTCTACCAGGCCAAGAGGTCCGGCAGGAACAGGGCTGTCGCCCTCGATTGACCCCACACCCGGCGCCCGCGGTCCGAGTGTGCAGTCACGATGCCGCGGCATACCCCGGGCACCGCCCCCGCACCGGATCCGGCCGGCCGGCAGGGAGGGCCTCGGATCCCTCTGCGCCTGGCCGGGAGCTCGCGACGACGAGCTGGATGAACCGGGCCCACCGCTCGCGGTCTTCCTGCGCCAGCCCGTAGAACTTTATGCCCGCTCCCGGAGGACGGCCCCCCCACGACCGGAGACAGCGCGCCACCATCCCCGTGACGACGAGCTGGGCGTCTCCGGGGGGAAGCGTGAGCTGTAGGCGGACCAGGTGCCGCTCGAGGAGCGGCGTGTCCGTGCGAACGAGGATCCCGTTGAAGCTGACGTCCTCGGTCTGGGTCACGATGTCCTTCGGTCTGCCGGACAGGACCACGCGGATGCGGAATGGATAGCGCCGGTCCCTTCGTCGTTCGATGCCCATGGCCCGTTTCATCCTTGGTTCGTGGTCGACGGCCGAGGGCGTCCGCAGGGAGAAGCGCGCTAGCGACGCGACCAGCGCTCCGGAGGAACCATGGGGACGACGAGTGGAGACCACTGCCCGCACCCCGCCTCCGGACCGCCGGGTGCGCGAGCGGCCATCACGCCCGCAGGCGGGAAGCCCGGAGCCGCTCCAGGCCGGTCCCGCGGGGTCGCCGACCGCCTGGCCTCGCCTCGGGCATCGACCTGCTGCGGGCGAACGGGGTCGTGCGGCCCGAAGACGGCGCTCCAGGCGTTCGGATGCACCGACGCGCCACGGGAGAGGGTGAGGAGGCGATGCGCCAGCAGGGAGAACAGGGCGCGTTCCTTCACCGATCGCCGCCCAGGGAGCTGGGCCATGAGCTCGGCGATGGACGCCCCCGTGCCGATCTCGCGGAGCACCGACATCTCCAGGCTGCTCACGTCGAGGATGAACCGGGGCGGCGCACCCAGGTACACGGCGGCCAGGAGAGGGATCCGATCGGGCACCCGCTGCGAGGTCGAAAGGGCGGCGGCCGAGAGCAGCTCGGAGAACCAGCGGGTGCTCTCCGCGTGCATGGCCTGGTCGAACGCGATCCCGAGGCGCCAGGGAGCCGCCTCGCTGGTCCATGCGATGCTGCCGTTGGTCCGGAGCCGGGCGTCCAGGCCGGGATGCGAGAGCACGAGCTGGACGGGTTCTCCCGTGCGGACGAGCCGGGGTGCCAGGATGCGACACCCGTGGGCGCCGATGTCCTCGGTCGCGGCCTCGAACTCGCCGGTGGCCGATGCCACGCTGGCGCTGCAGCATGCCTGCGCACGCGCCGATCGGCGGTGGTTCTCCAGGTACTCGACCGGGGTGGTAGCCATGTCGTGCCGTCCCTTTCCCAGGGAGACCTCGCTCACCGGAGCTCGAGGGTGGCGGTGCCCGACGCGCCGCCATCCACCAGGTCGGCGGTCGCGGTCCAGGTACCCACCTGCCAGTAGCTCTCGATGGTGGTCCCCCAGATCAGGAGCTTGAACGCGACGCGACGCGTGCCGTCGGGCATCGCCCAGGCGCCAACCAGGCTCGTGGTGGCGTCTGCGAAGGAGATCTGCGTCGCGTAGTACACGGAACCGTTCGGGCTCACGAGCTCGAGCCGCTCTGCCTGGTCGGCCGTGACCCCGGTCCAGTCGGTGATCACGTAGACCGCCGCGCTGGAATCGATGAACGCCTCGTTCAGTGGAGTGAAGGCGTCGCCAGGCACGGCGGCCGCGAACGCCACCGCGACGCTCGGCTGGGACGGGGCTGGCGTCTCGGGCTCGGTCGGCGTGCTGGGCTGCGTGGGCGCGCCCTGCTTGGTGGCCGCGCCGTGCTTGGTGGGCGCACCGTGCTTGGTGGGCGCGCTGAGCTCGGTGGACGCGCTGGGCTCCGCGGTCGCGCCGGGAAGAGCCATGGCAGCATCCTGGTCCATGGAGGGATCCGTGCCGCCACCGCAGGCCGCGACGAGCGCTCCCGCGAGAAGCAGGCCGAGGAGGGTCAGCGCTGGCCGGGTGACGATGCTGCGGCTGGTGCGTGCCATGTTACACCCCTGTGTCGAGTAGCGGGCCTCGCCGATTGCCTTGGAGCCTTCATTGCGGGATGACCGCCACGCTTCGATGCGCGACTTTGCAGGCCGCGTGCCCGCGCATGGCCACGGAAGATCCGCCAAGCACCGTCGGTTATGTCCGCGGCCTATCCAGATCTGCGAACGGTCGATGCAGACCCTGGGGCAAGATCTGCTGGCAGCCCGGGAAGCGGTCGCCCTCCGGTCGGCTCATGCCACCCACTCCCATTGCGAACGGCGTCCCGGCCGCATAGGAGCAGGGGTTGTGCGAGGGATCCTCCGCCGCCGCGGGCGAAAGCGGCACCGAGGCTCGCGCGACCCATCTGGTGAGCCCGCCCGCTGGCGGGCTAGCATCTTGCCTGGCACGAAGGGGGGGGTCGTGACCGCTGGCGCCCGTGTCTTCGTGGTGGATGATTCCGAGGACGTCCTGTTCACCCTTCGGCGAGCGCTCGTCCGCAACGGCTACGAGGTCATCACCTTCAGCTCGGCGGTCGAGTTCCTCCGGGAAGCGCACCCCGAGCCGCCGTGCTGCGTCCTCCTGGACGTACACATGCCCGACATGTCCGGGCTCGACGTGCAACAACGGCTCCTCCAGGCCAGTCAGGCCGCCCCCATCGTCTTCATGACCGGCTTCCGCGATGTCCCGGTCACCGTGCAGGCTCTGAAGAACGGGGCGGTGGACTTCCTCCTCAAGCCGTTCAGCGACGCCACCTTGCTGGAGGCCGTCGAGCAGGCCGTCAAGCAGAGCCTGGCCTGGGACAGGAAGCGCCGGGAGCAGGACGCGGCGCGGCAACGGCTGGGTGCGCTCACCCCGCGTGAGCGGGAGGTCTGCTCGCTGGTCGCGGAGGGACTCACCAGCCGCGAGATCGGGGCGAAGCTGGGAATGGCCGAGAGCACCGTCGCGCTGCACCGAGCGCACATGATGGCCAAGCTCAAGGCCGAATCGGTGGCGGACGTCGTTCGGCTGGTGGATCTGGTCGCGCCACGGGATGCGGATTGATCGATGCGGCGCGCTTCGCGACGGCCGGAGAGGAACCCGTCCAGGCCCGGGCACGCCGCCCGCGGCGCGCGCAGGGCCGGATCCGAAGCAGCACCGGTCCGGCGGCGTGGAGACCCGGTTCCGGATCCGGCCCCGGGTGGATTCGAGACCCTCGAGGAGGGCAACGCCAGGTTTCGGCGGCTCCTGGAGCACGCTCCGGTGGCCCTGGGCACGTACAGGGGAGCCGACATCCTCCACGTGAACCGTGCCTGCCGGATCCTGTTCGGCGTTCCGCCCGGCGTGGATCCGACGGAGTTTGCGATCTCCCACTTCGTGTCCCCGGAGTGGCGAGACCGGGTGCAGGAGTACACCCGCCTTCGAAACGCGGGCCTCCCCGCGCCCAGCGAGTACGACTGCATGGGGCAGCGCATGGATGGGACCTCGTTCCCCATGCACGTCTCGACCGCCGTGGTGGAGTTCCCCGAAGGACCGGCCACCCTGGTCGCCTTCAACGACCTCACCGCTCGCACCCAGGCCGAGGCGGCCCTGCGGAAGCGGGACGAGTTCTTCCGCGCCGTCCTGGAGCGCTCCCCGGCCGTGTCGGGGGTGATCGGGGCGAACGGCCGCTTCAAGTTCGTGAGCTCCTCCGTCGAGACGATCCTGGGGTGGCCGGAGGGAGAGCTGACCGATCGCGAGGTGCACATGGAGCTCGTGCACCCCGATGACCGCGGGCGCGTCGCGGAGATGCTCAGGGGAGTCATGTCGCGACCCGACGCGCTCGAGCGGATCGCCTGCAGGGTTTCCCACAAGGACGGTTCGTATCGGGAGCTGGACGTGACCGGGCGAAACCTCCTCCAGGACCCGGCCATCGAGGGCGTCATCCTGAACGCCCGCGACATCACGGGCTCGGTTCGCGTCGAGCAACAACTGCAGACGGCCCAGAAGCTCGACAGCGTGGCCCGCCTCGCGGCAGGCGTGGCGCACGATTTCAACAACATCCTGACGGTCGTCCTGTCGTGCACCGAGTCGTTGCGGCGGCAGCTCGACGCCGGCCAGCCCGCCTCGCGGGAGGACGTGGATCACGTCTACTCCGCGGCGGAGCGCGCCCGGGACATCACCTCCGAGCTCCTGGCGATCGCGCGGCGACAGGTGATCTCCCCCGAACCGCTGGACCTCAACCGTGTGGTCGAGGGGGGGCGGAAGATGCTGGCGCGCCTGGCCGGCGAGGACGTCGAGCTGAAGCTCGACCTGGACCAGGGCCTCTGGGCGGTGCGTCTCGACCCTGCACAGGTGGATCAGATCCTCATCAACCTGATCGCGAACGCACGCGACGCGCTTCCTCACGGCGGCCGGGTCGAGATCGCCACCCGGAACCTCGAGTTGGGCGGGAGCACGCTCACCTGGCCCCGGGCGACCGCGGGCCGATACGTCCTGCTCCGCGTGAGCGACGACGGGGTGGGCATGACGTCCAGGGTGCGGAGCCGCATCTTCGACCCGTTCTTCACGACCAAGAACCTCGGCCTGGGAACGGGTCTCGGCCTCGCGACGGTTCACGGCATCGTGTCCCAGAGCGGAGGGCACCTGCGGGTGGAGAGCGAACCGGGCCGCGGCAGCCGCTTCGAGTTCCTGTTCGCCCGGACGAACGAGGAGGTGAAGCCTCCTGGAACATCGGCTCCCCTCGTCGTGAAGGGAGGGACCGAGACGATCCTGCTCGTCGAGGACGATGCGGCCGTGCGCCGCCAGGCGCTCCGGGCCCTGGCCGACGTCGGGTACCAGGTTCACGTCGCCGGCGACGGCCTGGAGGCGCTCGAGCTCCTGGGGACCAGCCCGCACCTGCCCCAGTTGTTGCTCACGGACGTGGTGATGCCGCGCCTCGACGGTCCGAACCTCGCCGGCATCGTGCGGGACAGGTGGCCGGGGGTACGCATCCTCTACATGTCGGGCTACGCCGACGATCGGCTCACGACCAGCGGGGCGCTGCGCCCCCGCATCGATCTGGTCCACAAGCCGTTCACCGGGACATCGCTGCTGCAGCGCGTACGCGCGGTCCTGGATGGACCTGCCTGAGCTCCCGGACGCCTGGCTGCACCGGGGTGATGAGCATGCGGCGGCGACCCTGGGACCGGCGCCACCTTGGGAAACGTATGTAGCCCCCTCCGGACGGGAGGCCGCGAAGCGGTGGCTTGCGTCTTCCCGGGGGCCGGTACGGGCGATGCAAGTCGCCCTGCCCAGGGAAGCTGCGGCGGAAGGAGCTTCGCTTGGGCCACCCACCATACACACCCGGAGCCTCGCCCGAGGGCAAGTACCTGGTGTTCCGGCTCGGCGAGAGAGTGTACGGGCTCTCCACGATGGTGGTGCACGAGGTCATTGGCGCGGCCGAGCTCGTTGCTTCGCCGCGCGCATCGGGCCACGTCCGAGCGAGCATCCATCACCGCGGCTGGCTGGTCCCGGTCATCGACCTGCGCACCCTGCTCGCATCCGCGGCCGGCCGGGATCGGGACAGGATGGCGGCCGTGCTCGTCCGGGGACCGGTGAACGGGCAAGTCGAGGAGGCCGGGTTCCTGGTGGACCGCATCCTGGGAGTGGTGCGCGTCGATCCGGTGCACATCGAGCGACCGGGGAAACGTGCCCGGTATGCGCCCGGAGCAGAGCTCGTCCTGGCGGTCATCGGGACGGAGTTCGGGAATGTCGTCCTGCTCGACGCCTGCAGGCTCCTCTCGTGCAACCGCGCGCGAGATGCGCGCGCGTGAGCCGCGCGAGCGCCTGCTCCCACCCGCAGTGTCTACGCCGAGCACGTCCCTCCACGGTGGACCCGGGTGCCCCAGGACAGCTCGCAGGTCTGTATAGGGGCCACCCCGAAACGCAGTGAAGTGCCGCGCCTTTCCGCTCGAGGGCGTCGGCATGGACGATGCACATGCAGTTGGTGATGCGGCGAGCTGACCGTTGCGTAGGTGGAAACGGAGAGGTCGAGGCGAAGGTCGTGGATCAGCACCGGGGAGGCGTCATGCCTGGCAATGCGATGAAGACGTGCGGACGTCCGAACGCCGAGGACTTCACGCTCGTGTTCGGGTGCGTCGAGCACCGTGCCCTCGACGTCGCCGTGCTCATGAATGCGCTCCCCCGGTTGTGCGGCGGCGTGCTCACGGAGCTCGTTCTCGGCACCAGCTCGCGGGGCGACACCCTGGTCTGCGTCGCCCGCCCCGGCACACCCCTCACCGACGCCGCCCGGCGCCGCCTCCAGTTCTGGACCTGGCGGGTCGGGGGCACCGTGACGAGCGGCGGCCGGCCGGGAAGGGCCGCGCTCCGCGCCTGCGACCTCGTTCTGCCCAAGGTAGCGCCCGGATCGCTCGGCGCCGCCGCGCAGGAACTCCTCGGGCGTTACCTGGTGGCGAGCCCGGAGCCGTCCGACCTGCCCCTCGCCCTGCGACTCAGCCTGGCGAGGGAGGACGCCATCGGTCTCGCCTTCGACCGCCGCAGTCACGCCCTCTTCGTCCCGAGCCCCCGCCTGCCACCGCTCGGCGAGGAGATGTCGCTCGAGTTCCGGCTGCCCGACGGAGAGGTGCTGGGGTCGAAGGGGGTCGTCACCAGGGTCCGGGCGGCCGGTGAGGACGGGCCCGGCACGCCAGCAGGCTTCGCCATGGCGTTGTCCGCCGACGACCAGCGGTTGATCGAGGCGCTCGAGGTTTCCGCGTCCGGCATCCCCGGCCTGCACCAGCGCCGTGCGCCGCGATACCCGGTGCGCGCCCTGGCCAGGTTGACGAGCCAGGACCGGGCGTCGGGTGACGATGCGCAGGCGTGCGTCGAGAACCTCTCCCAGGGAGGGGCGTTCGTGAGGACCCGAGCGTCCGTTCCGGTGGGAACGAGGGTCCGGCTCGAACTGGATCTCCCCGGTGGGAGCGCCGCGGAGGTGACCGGGACGGCCGTGCACTGCAGCGACCGCGGGATCGGGATCTGCTTCGAGGCGGACCAGGCCGGGGACGTGGCCATTGGCCGGGTGCTCGAGCGCGTCGCCGTCCACCGGCGCCGGGCGCTGGTCATCGACGACGACTCCTTGTGCCGGCAGCTCGCCGCGGACGAGCTCACCGCACAAGGCTTCGAGGTGTTCTCCGCCTCGGACGGGGTGGAGGGCATCCACTCACTGATGGATCTCCTCCTCGACCTCGACCTCCTCCTCCTCGACCTCCACATGCCCGCGCTCGACGGCGCGAAGCTCCTCGAGCTCGTGCGCGAGCCGGGCGGCGAGCGCGATCTCACCATCGTCGTCATGAGCGCCGACGAGGACGTGGCCGTGCAGCAGCGGCTTGCGGCTGCGGGCGCCGACGCCGTCCTCCCGAAGAGCGACGGGATGGCGGGGGTGTTGGACGCCGCCGTTCAGACGATGCTGCGCCGGGAGCAGAGCCGGGTCAGGGCGGAGCGCGGGCTGGGCCTGCTCGCGTAGTCGCTCGATCGGCATAGGGGACGGCGGGATCAGCCCCGCCGTCCCCTGCCACCTCCTGAAGGGTGGGCCCGCGTGGTGCGGGCCCGCCGAGCGTTCCTCTACGCGGATGCCGAGCGCCTGTACCGGAGCCCGCGTTCTCTAGAGCAACTCGATGGTGGTGGTGCCGGTGACCGTACCGTTCACCAGGTTCACGTTCGCGGTCCAGGTTCCCGAGTCGTGATAGCTCTCGATGGTGGTCCCCCAGATGAGCAGCTTGAACACGACCCGGCGCGTGCCGTCGGGGAGCGCGAACGACGTCACCAGACTCGTGCTCTGGTCCGCGAACGAGATGTCGGTCCCGTAGTAGAGCGAGCCCTCGGGGCTGATCAGGTTCTGGTGCTCGGATTGCGCGGTCGTCACGCTGGTCCAGTCGGCGACGACGTACACGGCCGGCGTGGAGTCGATGTACGCCTGGGTCAGCGGCGTGAAGGCGCCGGTCGGAATGGAATCTGCAAAGGCCAGCCGGACGCTCGTCGGCGGCGGTTTCTTTCCGTCAGCCAGATCGTCCAGCGCGTACGAGCTCTCTTCCGCGCCGCCGCACGCCAGCAGGAGCGTGCCCGAGAGGATGAGCGCGAGCGTAGATCCGGCAGTGAACCGCTTGTTCCCCCGATTCATGATCGTCCCCCATTCGCTTGCTTCGTGTTCCGTTTGCCCTGTGTTGCTGCCGTCGTTCCTCCGTGTCCCCCTTTCCAAGGACACGTCGAGCATCCCGGGTGCCAACCGGCAGGCGGCGCCAGCCGGGCACAACGCCCGGAATCCACGATGTTCCGGGAGGCCGGCGCGCACTCGAGCGCCGGGGCGTGGCTCACCCAGGGTGCCGCCCTCACACGCGGCGTAACCCAGCCACGAACAGGTCTCGCAAGCGAAGCTCTCGCGCTCAAGCCCGGCCCCGCGCTGCCACCGCTCGCCACACGCTCACGCCTACTTGCCCACCCGCGTGATCGGGCGTCGGGGCGATCTGGGACCGGGCCCTCTCTGGCGTTCCTGCACCAACCGCTTGATAATGCAAGCGAAGCACTGGCCTGGACGGAAGGCGGCGAATGGGTATCCGCCGACCGGGCTTCGGAACGCGGCGCAAGCGCGGGGCGCGGGGAAAACGAGGAGGAATGATGGAACGCGCCAACGGCGAACCGAGCTCGACCGCAGCGGCCTCGTTGCGTACTCCGGCCGGCAGCCTTTACGAGCCGCCGCAGGTTGCATGGGAAGAAGAGTTCGAGCCGCTGGCGGCTTCGTGCCCCGACCTGGACCCGGAGTGCCAGCCCGACGGGTCCAGAGCCTTTCGCCCGTGATCTGCACGGCCCCGAGGTTGCCCTCGCGAGGGACAGCGCGCTCGGCCGCGCCGCACACCGCAGTTGCCGGGCGCCGTGTGCCACTGTTCGCGTGCGCACGTCCGCGCCCGGGGGCGCACTCGCACGATCGTGGGTCGGGGTAGTCTGGGACCGCACCATCCCTGGTGTTGTCGCTTGGGGCGCCCGATAATGTGGCCGTACGTTTCTCGTGGTGAACACGAGAGCGCGTGACGGTCGGCGGTGGCACGGTCTCGACGGACGCGAAGGCTCCCAGTGAAGAGGTGGTGCATGTCGACCCAACCAGCTGCGGCCAAGAGGTGCGGGACCGGGTTTGGCCCTCGCTTGACCAATGGTGAAGCCGAAGCCGCGAAGTCGTGGCGGAGCTCCCGCGCATTGGCGGTCATGGCACTGTTCCTCGCCCCCTCGGCGGTGACCGCCTCGGTGGCCCTGCAGACGACCCTGACGCCGCTGCCGGCGCCATTCTCGAATGGCACCACGCGCGGCATGCCCTCGTCCATCACCGTCACGATCAGGAACAACGGGACGCAGGTCGCGCACAGCATCGCGTTCCAGCTCCCGACCACCGGCTACACGTCGCCGGCGGGTACCGCGCCGGACGCGACGTGGACGGTGGCGACGACGGCGGCGAGCGGCGGCACCCCGGGCGTGGTGCGCTTCACGGCGGCTTGCTCCAGCGCCGGGATCGCACCCGGCGACTCCGCCGATTTCGTGCTCGGGTTCGTGAATCCGGCGCCCGACGTCGACGGAGACGCCGAGACCAGCGCGTTCCAGGTCACGGGGTCGACGATGGGGGCGCTCTCCACCCAGTGCGACGCGGCGAACCCCGCGTCCGGGACCAGCACGTTCACGGCCCCATCAAGGCGCTGTACCTCGAGGGGTACGTGACCCTGGTCTCGGACACGCAGGCCAGGGTCACCTGGACCGTGTCGAACCAGTCGAGCGCCAGGCAGACGGGCATCAGCCTGGACCCTGTGACCACGCCCTCCACTGGCGTGACCGGCACCTGCAGCTCGCTGGCGTCGGTGAGCCCCTGGTCGAGCGGCACGATCACCTGCAACTACGTGTTCACGGGCACCGGCACCTACACCTTCGACGCCAATGCACGGAACGGCGCCACCCCGCCCACCGCGACGGCGGTGGGTGCCTCGGCGGGCACCTTCCAGGCCGGCCCGTCCAGCGTGGCCTGGGAGAACACCGTGCTCGTCCGGAACCGCCCCGCGACGTACACGCTCGCACTGATCGTGTCGAACGGGGCCGGGTCTTCTGGCCGCATCGAGCGCGTGGACGTGACCTACCCGTACGGCGCCGGCTGGAGGGTGTCGGGGGGTACCGCGGACAATGGCCTGGACTACGACTCCCGGGACAGCAGCGCCGGCGACGTGGCGTTCACCGGAAGGCTCAGCAGGAGCGAGAGCTCGAACTTGAGCATCACCTTCAGCGCCGTCCCAGCGGTCACCGCGACCACCTCGTATTCCTTCCAGGTGAAGCTCACGTTCCGGGACAACTCGACCATGACCACGTCGCAGACGGTGGTCCTCGTCTATCCCATCCTGGACGTAGGCGGATTGACCATCCGGGCGGATGCGTCGGGCCAGGCGCTGGCCTGGACCAACACCCAGATCGACGGCTCGGCGCACGACGGCGTGGTGGTGTTCCGCGCCGTGCCGCCGTCCGCCCCGGGTACGCCCGAGGACTTCACGGCATACACGGCCGGGGCCAACGGCGTCGTGTATGCCGACGCCGGTGGGTCCGCGGTCTCGACCTTCACCGATACCCTGGTCGGCAACTACAACTATCGCGTCTGCAACCGCGACGCGTACTACGTGTACTCGGAGTGCAGCAGCGGGTTCTGGAACGGCGCCGGCTGGCTGGACTCCGGAGCGTTCCCGGCGGGCGGCTGGGTCCACGCGCTCGGCGGGAGCGCCCTGGTGCGAGCGGGGTTCATCGCCGGCAGCCGCATCGCGCAGGCCAACAACGCACCGTCTGTCGCAATCCTCGGCACGGCCTCCGGCGAGAGGAGCTTCGCGCCCGCCCCCATCGCCGCCCTCCCTTCCATCTACACGCCCGCCGCCACCCTCGCCAGCGGGAGGACGATCCTCTTCGCGGCCGACCAGTCCGGCACCATCACCGCCATCGACATGGCCACCGGGACGCAGTACTGGAAGGTCACCAAGGCCGGCGAGAGCTTCCTGGCCGGCGTCTCCGGCATCACCCGCGCCAGCGCATCGGCGGCGTTCAGGGCGGCCTACCCGATGGACGTCCTGCTCCTCGGCTCGACCACCGGTACGGTCTACGCGATCGACACGACGACCGGAGCGACGCTCTGGACGGTCCCGGCCGGGGCGCCGGTGTACGGGCTCGTGAACTACGACCCCCTGACGGATCTCTTCTGGGTCCCGACGAGCGGCGCGGGGGTCAAGGCATTCACCATGGCCGGATCGAGCCCGACGGTGGCTGCGGTGCCCGCGCCCGGATGGACGAACCCGGAACCGACCGGCAACTACCGATTCCACTGCGTACGCACCCTGGGGACCGCGACCATCACCTGCATCAACAACGGCGGCGTGATCCGGTTCATGGACAAGAACACCGGGGCGCTCAGGGGCGCCACTTACGCGACGGGCATCTCCGCGCCGACCGCCCTGGTGCGCGTCTCCGGCACCGCGGCGACGCCGGGCCTGGTGGTCTCCAGCGCGACCACCGTCCGGGTCCTCGCCGTCAATGACACGACGTTTGCCGTCACCTCCATCGGCAGCTGGTCGCCTCCGGCGGGCGTCCGCCTCTCCACGCCGGCCGTGTATGCCGACAAGGGTTTCCTGGTGTTCGGTGGCGGAAAGCTCGTGGCGGATCAGAGCTGCAGCCTCTACCGCGTGTCCCTCGCCAACGCCACCCAACTCGCCCAGTCCCCGCAGATCAAGACGCAGGCGCCGGGCCTGCTCCTGGCCCAGCCGGTCTTCGACACGGCCAGCAGGCGATACCTGTTCGGAACGGACGACGGCCACCTCTGGGCGATCCCGGAGTTCTAGGAGGCAGCGATGCGCCGGACGATCTCGATCGGAATCCTCATCGGCAGCTTCCTCCTCGCCGCCTGCTCAGGGTCTCCGAGCGGCAGCAACTCGCCGGCAGGCACGGGTTCCGGTGGCGGCGCGGCGGGCGGTGGCGGTTCGGGCGGCGGTGGTGCGACCGAGCTTCCACCGGCGGCGAACCTGACCATTGCCGACCCGTCGGGCGGCACCGGTCCGTTCGCGATCGCCAATCTGGAGAGGCTGGTGCTCACCGTCGACGGGTCCCACCTCGGGCCCGGCGAGCACGCGGTCCGCCTGGACGTGACCAGCCCTGGCGGCACCCTCTACGCGCAGCTTCGTTCGTCGCTCGCCGTCGGCCAGGACGGACGGGGCCGAACGACCACCTCGCTCCAGGTCCGCGGCTCCGTCATCGAGAGCTTCCAGCAGGCCGGGAGCTGGCAGCTCGTCGTGCACGTCGACGGGGCACCGATGGCGGCCGCCTCCGTCGAGCTCACGGAGTGACTGCTGCTGCCCTGCACCCGCGCGACGAGGACGCTCCAACTCGGCGCCGACCGAGGCCCTCACCCCGGTGACGCCGCCAGCTCCCAGTAGAACCGCTTGTTGTCCTTCCCCTTGTTGTCGAACCTGACGATCCGGGCGCGGCCCACCTCGGCCGTCGTGTGGACGTGCGTCCCGCCGCAGGCCTGGGCGTCGAATCCGGCGATCTCGACCACCCGCACGTGCCCGGCGACGACGGGCGGCTGCACCTCCAGCGTCCGCACCAGCTCGGGGCGGCGCCGGAACTCCTCCTCGGTGACGGTGGTGGCGGTGATGGGCAGCCCGCGCACCAGCACCTCGTTGACGCCCTGCTCGAGCTCGGGGATCTCGCTCCCGGGCGAACCCCGTGAGCTTGAAGTCGATGCGCGAGCGCTCCGGTCCGAGCTGCACGCCGGTGATCACCCCGCCGACCCGGTCGCGCGCGACGGTGTTCACGACGTGCATGAGTGCGTGGCCGCGCATGAGCCCGTACCGCTACGGCCAGTCGAACTCGCCGCGCACCATCGCCCCGGGCGCGAGCTCGCGGCCGACGCGGTGCCACACCTCGCCGGCGTCGTCCTCGCGGACCTCTTCCACCGGCAGGTGCTCGTTTCCGAGGACAAGCCGCCCCCGATCCGCCGGCTGCCCCCCGCCCCCCGGGTAGAACGCGGTCCGGGAGAGCGCACACCAGCCGCCATCGGCGACGGCGACCACCTCGGCGTCGAAGGCGCGCTGGTAGGGGTCGTCCAGATAGAGCTTCACGGGCATCCAGGATCCGTAGGCGCCGCGCTGCGCGAACGCAACCGCCGCCCACCGCCGCCCCACCGGGCGGCGCACCAGACCGCCGACGCTACCCCTTGCGCCGCTCGTTGGCCGCGTCGAACACCACCGCCAGGATGAGCATCAGCCCGGTGAGCAAGTTCTGCCAGTACACGTCCACGCCCAGGAGGTTGAGGGCGTTCGCCAGCACTCCGAGGAACAGCGTGCCGAGGAAGGCTCCCAGCACCGTCCCCTCGCCCCCGCTCAGGCTGGCGCCGCCGATGATGGTGGCGGTGATGACGCGCAGCTCCAGGCCGTTCCCCACCGTCACCGAGGCCGAGCCGAAGCGGGCGGTGATCATGAGACCGGAGATCCCGGCCAGGACCGCGATGATGCAGTAGTTGAAGATCTTGACCCGGTCCACGTTCACGCCCGAGAGCCGGGCCGCCCGCTCGCTGCCGCCCACGTAGTAGCTCTGGCGGAAGAACCGGGTGTTGCGCAGCAGGAGGTCGCCCACCGCCACCAGGATCAGCGTCACGAAGATCGGGTACTGGATCCCGGCCAGCCTCCCCTGCCCGATGACGGTGAACGACTCGGGGAGGTTCAGGACGGCCTGCCCGTGCGCGATCACCAGGAGCAGCCCGCGGATGGTGATCATCAGGCCCAGGGTCACGATGAAGGCGTTGATCCGCAGCTTGGCGATGAGGAGCCCGTTCACGAGCCCGACCACCAGCGCCGCCAGGAGCGCCAGGATGATCGCCGGGAACGCCGGCAGGCCGGCCTCGAGGGCCAGGCCCGCCACCACGCCGGTGAACGCCAGCGTCGACCCCACCGACAGATCGAGCCCGCCGGCGACGAACAGCATCGCCATCCCCACCGCCACGGTCCCGTCGGTGGTGAGCCCCAGCAGGATGGCCTCGATGTTGGGCCACGACAGGAAGACCGGGGACACGAAGGTCATCGCCCCCGCGAAGACGAGGATGACCAGGATGAGGATGGACTCGCGGAAGGCCAGGACGGATCGCACCACCTGCCGGAGCCCGCGCCCGGCCGGCCCCGCCTCCGCCCCGACCGGCGGAACGCCCGCCCCGCCCACTCGTGGGGATCGCTCGCTCGTGCTCATTCAGGACCGCCTGTCCATCGTGGGCCGGAGCCCGGTCGCGTACGACAGGATCAGCTCCTCCGAGAACTCCACTCGCTGCACCTCTCCGCGGATCGTCCCACGGTGCATGATCAGGATGCGATCGCACATCCCGATGAGCTCGGGAAGCTCGGACGAGATGATCAGAGCGGTGATGCCCTTCTCGGCGGACTCCCGGATCTTGCGATAGATGTCCTGCCGCGCCCCGACGTCGACCCCGCGCGTCGGCTCGTCGAAGAGGACGACCTTCGGGTCGGTGCTCATCCAGGTGGCGATGAGGCTCTTCTGCTGGTTCCCGCCCGACAGGAGGCCCACCTTCTTCAGCACCGACGGGGTCCCGATCGAGAACGCCCGGGCGGCGGCGGCGGCGAAGGCGACCATCCGGCCGTTCTGGAGGAAGCCCAGTGTCGAGGTGAACTCCTGGAGCGACGGCGCCACCACGTTGTCGCGCAGGGGCATGTCGAGGAACAGGCCCAGGTCCTTCCGGTCCTCGGTGATGTAGACCAGCCCGGCGCGGATGGCATCGCGAGGGTTGCCGATCCGCAGCGGTACCCCGTCCAGCAGCACCTCGCCGGCATCCCGGCGGTCCACCCCGACGATGGCGCGCGCCACCTCGGTCCTTCCCGAGCCCACCAGCCCCGCCAGCCCCAGGATCTCGCCCCGCCGGATGGTGAACGACACGTCCGAGTACTTGCCGGCGCGGGAGAAGCCGCGGACCTCCAGATATGGCGCCTCGGGCCTGGGGCCGGCGCGGGCGCCGTAGATGTCGCTGATCTCCCGGCCCACCATCATGGAGATGATCTGCCGCTCGCTGGTCTGGGCGGTGCCGGTCGAGCCCACCAGCGCGCCGTCCCGCATGACCGCCACCCGGTCGGCTAGCGCGAACACCTCCGAGAGCTTGTGCGTGATGTACAGCACCGACATCCCCTGGGCGCGGAGCCGGCGGATGTTGGCGAACAGGTACGCCGTCTCGGTCTCGGTCAGGGAGGAGGTCGGCTCGTCCAGGACCAGGAGCTTGGGATCGGTCGAGAGCGCCTTCAGGATCTCCAGGATCTGCTGCTGCCCCTTGGACAGCCGCTTCACCAGGGTGCGCGGATCCAGGGTCACCTCGAACTTCTCCAGGAAGGCGGCGGTCTGCGCGTACAGCTCCCCCCAGCGGATCCGGTTGACCGCCCCGACCGGCTGGCGGTTGGCGAAGATGTTCTCGGCGATCGACAGGCTCCCCACCAGCGAGAGCTCCTGGAACACGGTGGCGATGCCCGCCCGGATGGCGTCCAGGGGGGAGGCGAAGGAGACCTCGGCGCCCTCGAGCAGGATCCGCCCGGAGTCCGGCCGCAGCGCGCCGCCGATCATCTGGCTGAGCGTGCTCTTGCCCGCGCCGTTCTCACCCACCAGCGCCAGGATCTCGCCGGCCCCGATCCCGAGGCTCACGTCCTTCACCGCGACGATGCCGGGGAAGGCCTTCCTGACGTCATGGAGCGAGACCAGATCGGCCATCTGCCTCCTCCGACCCGAACCGCCTCGGCGGTCCTAGACGCTCACCCAGACGCCCTTCTCGGCCGACCGGAAGATGGCCTCGACCACCGCCTGGTTGGCGATGGCGTTCTCGAGCGTCACCGGGACCGCCAGGTCCTCGAGGATGGCCCGGGAGAAGGCGTCCGCCTGGATGGTGTACTGGTCGCAGACCGGGATCTCGATCACCTCCGACGGGACCCCCGAGAGGTCGTCCGTGTCCACCAGGATGCGGCAGGGCCGGTCGATGGGCGCGTTGAAGGGGATCTGGACCTCCACCCGCCGTCCCGTCCCGAAGAACTGCATCCGCTGGTAGGGCACGAGCTGCGTCGAGCAGGTGAAGACCGCCTGCACGCCCGGGAACTCGAGCAGCACCGTGTCGAGCCGATCGATCTTCATCACCGGGTCGGCCTCCATCATCGCCACCACGCGCGTCGGCTCCTGGCCGGTCACGAAGCGGGAGGTGTGGATGGGGTACCCGCCCACGTCGCGCATGCCGCCGCCCCCGTACTCCAGGATGTTGCGGATGTTGGTGGGGTCGGTGAAGTTGTAGCTGAAGAACCCGTGGATGGCGCGCAGCTTGCCGAACTCCGGCGCGTAAACCAGCTCGCGCGCCTTCACCCATTGCGGATGGGTGTGCACCATGAACGCCTCGCCCACCTTGACCTTGGCCCCATCGCGCGCAGCCACCACCTTGCGGATCTCCTGGACGCTGGTGGAGAGCGGCTTCTCGCACAGCACGTGCTTGCCGGCCTGGATGGCCTTCACGCTCCACTCGACGTGCATGTGGTTGGGGACGGCGATGTAGATGGCCTCCAGCTCGGGGTCGGCCAGGAGCTCGTCGTAGGACCCGTAGGCGCGCGGGATCCCCAGCTGGCGGGCGGCCGCCTGGGCCCGCCCCAGCTCGCGCGAGGCGATGGCCGCCACCTCGGTCAGGCTCCCCCGCTGCATGGCGGGGATGACCTTCACCCGGCCGATCTCGGCGGTGCTCAGCACTCCCCAGCGGATCCTGCGCGCCATGGCGACCTCCTTCGACCGGGTCGGGGAAGTCCGGGGAAGGCTCCCCCGACCCGGAAACGAGCCGGGGGGAGGATCGGGGATCCTCCCTCCGGCTACGTTCACTTGGAGTACTGCTTGTTGGCGTCCAGGAAGTACTGCACGTTGGACTTGTCCACCCAGCTCACCGAGGTGAAGATGTTCTCGGGCTCGGCCGACACGTTCGCCTTGCGGTTGTTGGTGGAGAGCAGCGGCTCGAAGTGGTGCCTGCTGAAGAGCACCATCATGGCCCACACCATCTCCGCGGCGTCGTCCTGGGCGACGGTCCCGGTGACCACCCCGCCCTTCACCAGCTCCAGCACGTCGGAGTTGCGGTCCATCGAGACGACCTTGATCTGGCCGACCTTCCCGGCCTCCTTGATGGCCGTGGCCGCCGCGATCCCGCCGGTCGAGTCGGTGCAGGCGAAGGCGGTGAGGTTCGGGAAGCGCTGCATGATGGCCTTGGCGGTGTTGATGGCGGTGACGGTGTCGGCCTTGGTGTCGCCGGTCTGGACCACCTTGATGCCGGGGGAGGCCGCGAAGGCGTCCTTGTAGCCCTGCTCGCGGGTGTCGAACATGGAGACGCCGGGGATGCTCAGGATGGCCACGTCCCCCTTGCCCCCCAGGATCTCGGCCAGCTTCTTGCCGCCGAAGAAGCCGAGCTCGTGCTGGTTCGTGCCCACGAACGTCGAGCGCTTGGATTCGGGCACGTCCCCGCTGAAGGTGACCACCGGGATGCCCGCCGCCACGGCCTTGTCGATCTCCGGCTTGAGGCTGGCCTCCACCCCGAAGACGGCGATCCCCTTGGGCTTGCGGGCGATGGCCTGGTCGAAGGCGGCGATCTGGCCGGGCACGTCGTACTCGGCCGGGCCGATGTAGCTCGTCTTCACGCCCAGCTTGTCCCCGATCGCCTTCCACGCGTACTTGTGGGCCCGGAAGTACTCGAGGTTCCCCATGCAGGCGACCGCGATGTACTCCTCTCCCGGAGCCCCCTGCAGCCCGGCCGCCGCTGCCTTGCCGGATCCACCGACGCTGCCCAGCGCCACGCAGGCGCCGGCCAGCACCGAGACTGCGACGCTCCACCAGTTGCTGCGAACGGATGCTCTCTTCATGGCCTGTGGAATCCTCCTCTCTGGAGCTTCATTTCGCGTGAGTCATCTGCCCGAGCGAGACGGATCCTCGATTGGCGGCGGCGATGTCCTGGATGGTGGAAGCGTAGGTCTTCCGTGTCCGCCCGATGTGGACGTCGAGGATGGCGAGCGCGGCCGTCACATCGCTGCGCTGGATGGCCTCCAGCATGGCCTCGTGCTCGGAGAACGACAGCTCGGTGTGGTGCGGCTTGTGCGAGAGATGCGTCCGCAGGGCGGCGATCTTCCCCGCGTGGAGCGCGTAGGTCTGCGCCATGAGCGCGTTCCCGGAGTGCTCGCAGAAGCAGGAGTGGAAGGCGGTGTCCTGCCGGAGATAGGCCTTCCGGTCGCCGGCGGCCTTGGAGGCGCGCATCTGGTCCACGATGGCGGCCAGGGCCGACCGGAACGCCGCGCCTCCGCGCTCCACGGCGCACCGCAGCGCCGCCGACTCCAGCGCCAGCCGCAGCTCGCACATCTCGATGACCTCGGAGGCGGAGAGCGAGAACACGCAAGCGCCGCGCTGCGGGTAGATCCGCACCAGCCCCTCCAGCCGGAGCCTGGCCAGCGCCTCCCGCACCGGGGTCTTCGAGATGTGCAGCGTCTCGGAGAGCGCGCGCTCGGAGAGCGGCTGCCCGAGTTCGAGATCGCCGGCGACGATCGCGTCCCGGATCTGCACGAGCGCGCTCTGCGTGAGCGAGCGAGGGCGCTCGATGGGCCGCATGGCGCGCTTTGCGACGGCGCTTCGCAGCGCACTTCCGTGTCTCGCCGCCATCCGCGCTTTCCTCCCTGTTATTCGCCCCATACCCATGTGAGGGCGAGCCCGGCGCCGGCCGGCGGTTGACACTGGTATACCAGATTTCATATACCGCGTGGCAACAGGTTTCCGAATGTGCGCTTCGGCCGCGCCCCGCGCCGGAGGGACTTCGATGCATGCCGCCGAACTGCTTCTCGACTGCCGCAACACCCACGGCGAGGGCATCCTCTGGGACGAGCGCTCCCGCCGCGTGTGGTGGACGGATATTCACGGAAAGAAGATCTGGTCGCTCGACCCGGAGACGAGCTCCGCCGCTTCCCACGACATGCCGTCGCGCGTCTGCTGCTTCGCGCCGCGCGCCCAGGGCGGGCTGCTGGTCGCGTTCGCGGAGGGCTTCGCGCTCTACGACCTCGACACCGGGGCGCGCCGCGACCTGGCGCGCTTCGAGCCCGGCCTCCCCGAGACCCGGCTCAACGACGGCCGCACCGATCGCGCCGGCCGCTTCGTGGCGGGCGGCTTCGACGAGGTGAACGGGCGCCCGGTCACCTCGGTCTGCCGGGTGGACCCGGACCTCACCACCACCCCGCTCTTCGGCGGCGTCATCTGCGCCAACGGGACCTGCTTCTCGCCCGACGGCCGGACCATGTACTTTGCCGACTCCCCCCGTCACACGGTCGAGGCCATCGCCTACGACCCGACCACCGGCGCGGTGGGAGCGCGCCGCGTCCTGGCCACCATCGACGGACCCGGGATTCCCGACGGCGCCTGCACCGACGCCGAGGGATTCGTCTGGGTGGCAATCTGGGAGGGCTCCCGCGTCGAGCGCTGGTCGCCCGACGGGCGCCGGGATCTGGTCCTCCAGCTCCCCGTCCGGAAGGTGACCTGCTGCGCCTTCGGCGGCAAGGACCTCGACGTCCTCTACATCACCACCTCGCGGCTCGGCTCCAGCGAGGAGGAGCTGGGCAAGGAGCCGACCTCGGGCAGCCTGTACGCCTTCCGTCCGGGCGTGCGCGGCCTCCCCGACACCCCCTTCGCGGGCTGAAGAAGGCGCACGCGAGATCCAGGCAGCACCACGACCAGGAGGAACAGGATGACGCGATTCTCGAAGGCTCTGGTGAGCGGCGCGGTCCTCGTCATCTCGGGGACGGCCGCGGCGGCGGACTATCCCGCGCCGGTTCCGCTCAAGGAGGGCGCGCAGGCGGACGTCTCGAAGCTGAAGTCGGCCAAGGACGTGACCATCGCCTACATGCCGCCGGCGACGGAGTTCAACTACTACATCGCCATCGGCGAGGGCATCAAGGCCGAGGCGGCCAAGAACGGCATCAAGACCTTCATGCTGGCCCCGCAGTCGGGCGCCGACATCAACGGCCAGATGGGCATGATCCAGGACGCCATCACACGGAAGGTGAACGCGATCATCCTCTCCACGCACGATGAGCAGGCCGCCGCGCCGCTGGTGAAGCGGGCCGTCGACGGCGGCATCGCGGTGGTGATCGTGAACTCGGACATCGCGCACTTCCCGGCGCCGGTCCACGCGGTGGTCGGATACTCCCAGCGCAAGGGCACGCACAAGATCGGCGACTACTTCCTGGGCAAGCTGGGCGGGAAGGGCGCCAAGGTCGGCGTGATCGAGGGGCAGCCCGGATACCACTCCACCGAGCGCTGCGGCGGGTTCCTGGACGCGGTCAAGGGCAAGCCGGGCATCGACATCGTGGCCTCCATGCCGGGCGGCTGGAACGTGGAGGGCGGCAACACGGCCGGCATGGACCTGCTCCAGGCCCACCCGGACGTGAACGCCATCTTCGCGGCCAACGACTACATGATCATGGGCGTGGCCCAGGCCGCCAAGTCGCTGGGCCGGAGCGACATCCTGCTCCTCGGCAACGACGGCGACACCGCCGCCCTGGAGGCGATCTACCAGGGCGACCTCACCGCCACCGTCAACACCACCCCGTTCGTGATGGGACAGATGGCGCTCCGGGTGACCCGCGACGTGCTCAATCACAAGTTCAAGGGAGGTTTCGTCGAGACGCCCACCACCATCGTGGACAAGGGCAGCGTGCTGCCGGCGCTCAAGGCGCCCGACAAGCTCTACCCGAAGCCCTCGAAGGCCTATTGACCGGGCCGGGCGACGGGGTGGGTGCGCCGGCCCACCCCGTCGCCGGCGCGGCCTCGCCCCGGGACCGCCGCGGAGACTTCATGGCACCGAGCCCCGACGCGCTATGGGAGCTGGAGACCGTCACCAAGCGCTTCGGCGAGGTGGTCGCCAACGATCGCGTGTCGCTCAGGCTGTTCGGCGGCCAGATCCACGGGCTCCTGGGCGAGAACGGGAGCGGGAAATCGACCCTCATCAAGACGCTGTGCGGCGCCCACCAGCCGGACGGCGGCCGCATCCTGCGGGCCGGCAGCCCGGTGGTGCTGCCCGACCCCATCGCCGCGCGGCGGGCCGGCATCGCCACCGTGTTCCAGGAGTTCTCGCTGGTCCCCACCCTCTCCGTCGCCGAGAACGTGTTCCTGGGCCGGCTGCCCCAGGAAGCGCGGGCGCCAGATCGACTGGGCCCGCATGCGCGAGGACGCGCGCAGGGTGCTGGCGGTCATGAACGTGAGCATCGACTGCGAGGCGGAGGTCGGGGCGCTCTCGGTCGCCAACCAGCAGCTGGTCGAGATCGCCAAGGCGCTGGCCGCCGACGCGACCATGATCGTCCTCGACGAGCCGACCGCCGCGCTGGGGATCGAGGAGATCGCCCGGCTCCACGCCCTGCTGCGCCGCCTGCGGGACCAGGGGCGCGCCATCCTCTACATCTCCCACCGGCTCGACGAGGTGGTCGACCTGGTCGACGTGATCACCATCCTCAAGAACGGGAAGGTCACCTCGACGGCCGAGCAGTCGCGCATCGAGCTCTCCTACATCGTGCAGTCGATGGTCGGGCGACGTCGGCGAGCACTACCCCAAGGAGCGCCACGCGACCGAGCGAGGTCCTGTTCCGCGCGGAGAGCGTCGCCACCGCCAACCGCGTGCACGACGTCACCTTCGAGGTGCGGCGGGGCGAGGTCTTCGGCCTGGGCGGCGTGCTGGGCTCCGGCCGCACCGAGGTGGCCCGCGCCATCTTCGGGGTGGACCGGCTGGTGGCCGGCTCGATGAGCTTCCTGGGCGCGCCCTTCCGCCCCTCCGGCCCTCCCGCGGCCATCCGGACCGGCGTGGCGCTGGTGCCCGAGAACCGCAAGGCGGACGGGCTGTTCTTCAACTTCACCGGCTTCCCCAACGTCTCCATCGCCAGCCTGGGCAAGCTGGGGGACTTCGGGACCATCAGCCTGCGCACCGAACGCGAGGCCGGGCGGCGCCTGGTGGCCAACCTGGACATCACCCCCAGCGCCGAGGAGCGCCTGGTGGGGATGCTCTCGGGCGGCAACCAGCAGAAGATCATCGTGGCCCGCTGGCTGTTCGCGGACGCGGAGCTGTTCGTGCTCGACGAGCCCACGCAGGGCATCGACATCGGCGCCAAGATCGCCGTCTACCGCCTCATCAACCGCCTCACCGCCGCCGGCAAGGGCATCCTCCTGATCTCCTCCGATCACGACGAGCTGCTGGCCATGAGCGATCGCATCGGGATCATGAGCCACGGTCGCCTGGTCGGTGTGCACCAGCCCCGCGAGCTCGACGTCACGTCCCTGGTCCGCGCCTCGACCGGCCCCGAGGCGGAGAAGGAGGTCGTCGCATGAAGCGGTTCCTCGCCACGCCCTTCGCCGGCCCGCTCATCGCACTGGTGGTGGTCGGCACCGCGGTGGCCTTCACCACCGACCGTTTCCTCGAGGCCGGGAACCTGTCCAACCTGGTGCTCCAGGTGTCGATCATCGCCATCGTGGCCATCGGCTCGACCTTCGTGATCTTCACCGGCGGGATCGACCTGTCGCCCGGCTCGATGATCGCGCTGCTCACGATGGTCTTCGCCATGACCGTGAAGATGGGGGGCTTCCCGCTGGCGGGCGGGGTGGTGGTGGTGCTCCTGCTGGGCACCGGGCTGGGGCTCCTGAACGGGGTGCTCACCGCCTACCTGCGCATCCCCTCGTTCATCACCACCCTGGCGGCGCTGTCCGCCTTCCGGGGCGTCGCCTTCATGTTCAACAAGGGCTCGCCCATCTTCTCGGTGTCGCCGCATCTCGAGCGGCTCTTCTACGGGAAGCTGCTCCACGTCCCGCTGCCGCTCTTCTACGTGGTGCTGCTGTACGCCGCCGCCTTCTGGTTCCTGCGGAACACCGCCCCCGGCCGCGCCATCTACGCGGTGGGCGGGAGCGCCAATGCCGCCCGGCTCTCCGGCATCAACGTCCCGCGCGTCCACCTGCTCGCCTTCCTGGTGGCCGGCCTCACGGCCGGGGTCGGCTCGGTGCTGATGGCGGCGCGCCTCAACTCGGGCTCGCCGAACTACGGCGTGGGCATGGAGCTGTCGGCCATCGCCGCCGCGGTGATCGGCGGCGCCAGCCTCTCGGGCGGGCGCGGCAACATCGTCAACACCGTCCTGGGCGCGCTCACCATCGTCATCGTCCAGAACGGCCTCAACCTGAACGCCGTCCCCACCTCGGCCCAGAACGTGGTGGTCGGCGCGATTATCGTGCTGGCAGTCGGCATCGACATGTGGCGCGCCGAGATCGGACGCGCCTTGAGCTTTCTCTCCAACTCCAAGGGCGAGAGCCCGGTCAGGAGCACGACATGACGCCCCCCGTTCGCTTCTCCCACATCGGCATCACCGTCCCGGACCTGGACCGAGCCGTGGACTTCTACACCAAGGCCCTCGGGCTATACGTCATCATGAAGCCCACCACCATCCAGCACGACGACAGCGCCATCGGGCAGATGTGCGACGACGTCTTCGGCGAGGGCTGGGGATCCTTCCGCATCGCGCACATGTCGACCGTCGACGGCATCGGGGTCGAGATGTTCCAGTTCCCGAAGACCACGCCGGAGCGGAGCCCGTTCGAGTACTGGCGCCCCAAGCTCTTCCACTTCTGCGTGCAGGATCCCGATCTGGAGGGGCGCGCCAAGCTGATCGTCGAGCACGGCGGGAAGATCCGGATGAAGCAGGTCCGCCACTACTACCCCGGCCAGAAGCCCTACCGGATGGTGTACTGCGAGGATCCCTTCGGGAACATCATCGAGCTCTACAGCCATTCGTACGAGCTGACCTACTCGGCCGGCGCCTACGTCTGAGCGCCGGGGAGGCGCCGCCATGCCCCGCTTCAAGGTCGTGATCTCCGACTCCGACTACGGCGACGACGCCGCGCTCGAGCGTGCCCTGCTCGAGCCCATCGGCGCGCGAGGTCGTCCTCCTGCAGGCCAAGTCCGAGGAGCCGGCGCTGCTCCAGCAGGCGGCCGACTGCGACGCGATCATGAACCAGTACGCGCGCGTCGGGGCGAAGACGGTCGGGGCCATGCGCCGGTGCCGCGTCATCGCGCGCTACGGGATCGGCGTCGACATCGTCGACGTGGAGGCGGCCACCGCCGCCGGCGTGCTCGTCACCAACGTGCGCGACTACTGCACCGAGGAGGTGGCGGACCACGCCATCGCGCTCTGGCTGACGCTGGCCCGCAAGATCCCCGCCTACGACCGCGCCACCCACCGCGGCGTGTGGCGCTGGCAGGCGGCGGCCCCGGTCCACCGCATCCGCGGCCGCACCATGGGGATCGTGTCCTTCGGGAGGATCGGGCGGGCCATCGGCTCGCGGGCCCTGGCCTTCGGGGTGGAGCTGCTGGTCCACGATCCGTACGTCCCGGGCGAGGTGATCGCGGAGCACGGCGCCACCAAGGTGGACAAGGACGAGCTGCTCCGGCGCGCCGACTACATCATGATGCAGGTGCCCATGACCCCGGAGACCCGGCACTTCCTGGGTGCCCGCGAGTTCGGGCTGGTGAAGCCGGGCGTGTTCCTGGTCAACACCGGGCGGGGCCCGACCGTCGACAACCGCGCCCTCCACGACGCGCTGGTCGCCGGGCGCGTGGCCGGCGCGGCGCTCGATGATCCCGAGGAGGAGCCGGCCAAGAAGGCGCGCTGGAACCCGGCCGACAACCCGCTCTTCGGGCTCGACGAAGTCATCGTCACGCCCCACACCGCGTACTACTCGGAGCAGTCCATCCAGCTGGCCCGTGAAACCGCCTGTGCGGAGGTCCGCCGCGTGCTCCTCGGCGAGCGGCCCCACAATCCCGTCAACAACGTACGGCTGGCCTCGGGCGCCATGTCGCTCGAGCCGCCCTCCGGGGGTGGAGCATGCTGAAGGTGTTCAACGAGTTCCCGCGGCGCCCCGAGCTCCTGGCCCGCTTCGACGAGGTGGCCCGGTGCTATTCGGCTTCGGCCGTCTTCGCCGACGTCATGTACCGCACCGGCGTGATGGACTCCGCCATCAAGCCCGCCTTCAAGGCCAAGGCGGTGGGCCAGGCCATCACCGTCCAGCTCTCCCGGGGGGACCTGGTCGATCCGCTCAAGGCGCTGGAGATGGGAAAGCCGGGCGACATCATCGTGGTGGACGCGGGCGGGGAGACCGAGACCTCGGTGTGCGGGGGGCTCATGGGCGGGCTCGCCAAGAACCGCGGCATCCGCGGGATGGTGGTCGACGGCGCCGGCCGGGACATCGACGAGCTGGAGGCCATCGGGTGGCCCATCTGGACGCGCGCCGTCACCCCCCGGGGAACGCACACCATGTTCTCGGGCCGCAAGGAGGAGCTCTCCATCAACGTCCCCATCTCCTGCGGCGGCGTGCCGGTGAACCCGGGCGACTTCGTGGTCGCGGACGTCATCGGCGTGACCGTGGTCCCCATGGGGCGCGCCGAGGAATTCCTGGAGCTGGCCCGCGAGCAGGCGGACCGGGAGCAGAAGACGCGCGAGTGGGTCGCCAAGGGCAAGACGGTCGAGGACCTGCTGGCCGAGTTCGGCAGGATCTGATCCGGCACGCGGTCAGGAGGACGGCGCGCTCCCCGGCGTCGGGCGGGGAGCGCGCCTCCCCGCGAACGGCTTCTCGATCAGCTCGTGGAATGCGACGAAGACGGCGGTCACGCACACCAGCATCGCGGCGCCGCCCGTGCCGCGGGCCCCGGCCCAGCCGGGGACGAGCCACATGGCGATGGCCAGACCGATGGGGTGGACGAGATACAGCGAGTAGGAGCGCTCTCCCAGCCAGCTGGCCAGCCGTCCCGCCAGGCCACCACCCGGGCGCCACCGGGCGGCGGCCTCGACGGTGGCGGCGAACAGGAACGGCCAGAGGAAGGCCCGGACCCGGAGGCCTCCCGGCACGAGCGCGAGGCCGATCCCGCCGAGGAGCGTCGCGAGCGCGAGCCCCACCCATGCCGTCCGCGCTCCGCGCCGGCTCTGCCCGTCCCGCCCGAGCCGCTCGGCCAGCCACATGCCCAGCGAGAACTCCCAGCCGCGGCGCAGGAAGCTGTCGTCGACCAGCTGCCACCTGGCGGGAGGGAGGAGGGCGAGCGCCCCGAGGCGCGACACCACCGACAGCGCCAGCAGGATCGCGCACACCCCGGGCATCCCCACCCGCCGGCGCAGCCGGAGCAGGAGCGGATAGAGCAGGTAGAAGTGCGCCTCCAGCGCGATGGTCCAGAACACCCCGCTCACGGCGGAGTGGTGCCCTGGGAAGGCCGTGTGGATCAGCAGGAGATGCGACGCGAGCTGCGCCGGGCCGGGGACGCCCAGCAGCGTCGAGCGCAGGAGCGTCGCCGGCATGGCCCACGCCACCGCCGCGCTCAGGACCAGGGCGGCCAGGTAGGGCGGGTAGATGCGGACGAAGCGCCGGCGGAAGAACGCGCGCGTGTCGAGGACCGCGCCCGGGTCCGCCAGCCGGCGCGCCATGGGGAGATGGATGCACGCGCCGCTCACCACCAGGAACAGCCCGACGCCCCATGCGCCGGTGGTCCCGGTGAAGGCGTGCACCGGCCGCTCCAGCGGGCCGGCCGTCGCAGCCCACCCCGGGATGCGCCAGGTCAGCGTCTGCGTGAGGTGGCTCAGCAGGACCGCCAGCGCGGCGACCGCGCGGGTGGCGTCGATCCCGGGGAGCCGGGCGGCTCCGGGGGAAGGAGGCGCCTCCGGCCTCTGTGCATCGACCCTCGACATTCCCCGACCCGAAGGTCGCATGACGGGGGGCGCGCCGGCAAGCCGACGCGCCGAGGCGAATGTCGGACGATCGTCCGGCGCCGTATTCGACCGCCGGGAAGCCCGCTACCCCGACCGCGGCAGCCGAGGCAGGCGCGGTGGCCTCGCGCCGTGGCGGACGGCGCCCGCCACCGGCAGGTACGCCAGCTCGACGCCCGCCCGGACGGCGCGGAGCAGCAGCCCGCCGCGGCTCATGTCGCCGCGCCCGACGAACTCGGCCGGGAAGAGCAGCCGCTCACCGAGCACCCCCAGCAGCGGATCCACGTACTTGGCGGCGGCCACGCTGCCCAGCAGCACCACCTCGCCCCCCGGTCCGAGGCGGGTCGCCAGCGCCGCCGCGGCATGCTCGAGCGGCTCGCGGAAGCGGGGCTGGCGCGCGTCGACGGGGACCTCCGCGTAGGCCCGCAGGTCCTGGGCGCGGATCACGGTCTCCGCCGGGACCAGGCCGGCCCCAGGCGCCATCACCAGGGCCGCCGACTCTCCGGGCGGCGCCCGGCCGAACGCGAGCGCGTAGGCGAGCTTCCCGCGAAAGTAGAGCCCGCTCGCGAAGCGGAAGACCTCCCCCAGCGGCGCCCCCGGCCCCTGCACGGCGTGGGCGAGCGCGAACCCGGCGCGCGGCGAGAGCACCATGCCCATGCGCTCGCCGTCGACCCTGGCGGGCGAGAGCAGGAAGACGCGCACGGATCCGGCGGAGGTCCGGGGCCGGCTGCTCCGACCCTCGCCCGCCTTCCCGGAGGTGGCGCTGGGGGGCGACATGCCCGGCGTTACCTATCGCCGAAACCGCGCGGGCGCACGAGTCGGGGCTGAAGCTGGCCATCGCTCGTTCCGAACCCGCGCTCGATCCTCGACCCGGGAGCGGGCGGCGTGGAGAGGGTGAGCTGGATGACACCGTGAGCGTCCGGCCGCCGCGCAACGTGCAGGCGACCCGGACACGCGGCGCCCCGACCGAGCTCCGGGCGGTGACGGGCTCGCCCGGGCGATCCGATGAGGATCGCTCGGCCGGACAGGCCCTGCACTCGCCCGCAGAGCCGCTGCGTGGATGCCTGCCTGCCCGCCCAGAGCCGTTGTCACGACCCCGGGCGTGTACAGCTTTGGTGCACACAGCCGCGAGCGTTCCGGCTTGGAGCCGGGCAGGCGGGTGGCAGCCGCCCGCGGAAGCGGCGCGTTCGATGCGGGGTCGCGGCGCAGATCGTCGCAGCCCGCACCAACAGGAGGACCCGAAGATGATCAGGAAGCTTGCGGCATTCATGGCGGGAGCGGTGCTGGTGACAGGTGGCGCCCTCGCAGCGACCGGCTCGGGCGCTTCAGGGCCGGGGTCGTCGTCGTCAGGGAGCAACTCGACCAGCACCGGATCGACCAGCGGGGGCGGCGCTGCCGGTCCGAGCCAGTCCGCGCCGACCGGCGAAAGCAAGGGCGGCGATAGCTCCATGGAGGCCGGGGAGGCCGAGAGCGGCACCGGCTCCTCGGAATCCGAGCGGCACGAGGCCAGCGAGCAGGGCACCGGCTCGAGCTCCAGCGACACCGGGTCGTACGGCACCAGCGGCAGCTCGAAGTAGCGCGGGCCGGAAGCGATGGCGGCGGGCGCGGGGGCGGGACGGACACCGTTCCTTCCGACCCTCGACGTCCGTTGCCGTGCCGCTCGTCGAGGCGGGCGCGAGCGGGTAGGATCCGGAGGACGTACCCAGCCGCCGCGGCCTTCCCGGCCGGGCGGAGAAAGCCTGCCAATGGCGTCTCCCCGGTCCACCCTCGCCGTCTCGTGCGCGTCGATCTTCGTGGTCGGTATCCTCTCCGGAGCGCTGGGGCCGTTCCTGCCGCTCCTCTCCGGGCGGATCGGCGTTCCGGTCGAGGCGCTCGGCGCGCTGTTCACGGCCCTGTTCCTGGGTGCGCTCGCGATGCAGCTCGCCGGCGGGTGGCTGAACGAGCGGGTCGGGCTCCGCAACATGCTGGTCGCGGGCGCGGCGATGCTCACGCTCGGAATCCTGGGCGTGACCGCCAGCCCCAGCCTCCCGGCCCTCCTGCTCTGTGCCTTCCTGGCGGGGGCCGGTCAGGGGACGCTCGACATCAGCACCAACCTGCTGGTGGCCGCGGTCTTCGAGGAGAAGGCCGTGGTCTCCGCGGTGAACGTGCTCCACTTCGCATTCGGCGCGGGCGCGGTGATCTCGCCCCTGCTGACCAGGCTGGCAGACGGGACCTGGGGGAGCCCGATGCCGGTCCTGTGGCTCGCCGCGGCGGTCGGGCTCGCGACCACGCTCGCCGCCAGGCGCTGCGCGATCGACGCGAAGCCGGGCCGGGCCCACGAGGTCAGGCCGGAGGCGGCGAACGCCGTCTACGCGCGTCCGGTGCTGTGGTTGCTCAGCCTCTTCCTGTTCCTGGGTGTGGGGGTGGAGATGGGGGTCGGCGGCTGGACCACCGTCTACGCCGGGCAGACCACCACCCTCACGCCGGGCGCCATCGCGGTGCTCGTCTCGGGCTACTGGCTGGCGCTCACGGCCGGCCGGCTCATGGGGGCGATCCTCGGCATGCACGTCACCTCGCGGGCGCTGGCCACGATCTCGATCGCCGGCATGTGCCTGGGCTCGGGCATGCTGGTGCTGGGCTCGGGAACCGTGGGGTGGACCGTCGCCGGGACCCTCGTGACCGGGGCCAGCATCGGCCCCATCTTCCCGACCACCGTGGTGATGGGGACCGAGATCTTCCGCGCGGCGCCGAGCCGGGCCGTGAGCGTGATCATCTCCCTGAGCAGCCTGGGCGGCATGGTCCTGCCGCCGCTGCAGGGCGTGCTCCTGGAGCGCGTGACCCCGGTCGCCAGCGTGACGCTGGTGGCCGCTGCGTGCCTGGGGATGCTCCTGCTGCTCCTGGCCGTGAAGCGGGGAGCGCGCGGCGAGCCGGCCCCGTCGCCCGTGATGAGGGCGTAGGGGCTTCAAGCAAGCCGACCGAGCCCATGCGCGGATGATGCCATTCGAGCGCCGCGCAAACGTTTGCGGAGGGCCTCTCCCGCGGCGAAGGTCGGGCCGTTTCGCCCCACTCCCAGTGCACCCGGTGCCAAATCGATTCAGAAGCGGCGCCTGGACGATCGTACCCCGGGGCGCGATTGACGTTCTCGGGTCGATTTGGGAGATTGCACCGACCCGCTTCGACCAAGGTCCGCTTCGCGATCCGTGTGCGCGAGCGTGGATCGTTTCGTGACGCGTCACGCCATTCCCCAGGAGGAGGTCTCATGGCTGGAACCAGGAGCTTCAGCGGGAAGGCCGCCGGGCTGGCGGCTCTCCTCACCATCGTGCTCGGGCTCGCCCTCGTCGCCTGCGGCAGCCCCGAGGGATCGACGGCCGAGGCCAACCCCAACACCGCTGCGGTCGCGGTCTCGGGTGGCGGCATCACCGCCGACGTGGTGACCACCGGTACGTGGCAGGGCGGCTTCAACGGCGCGGTCCGGATCATCGACACCTCGTTCGCCAGCCCGATCACCACGTTCGAGGTGGTGTTCAAGCTGGGCGGCGGCTCGGTCACGGGCACGCCCTGGAACGGGAACATCGCCGGACCCGATGCGTCGGGGAACTACACCGCCACCAACCCCGCCTGGCTCCAGTACCAGCCCATCAAGGCCGGCCAGACCTGGGACGTGGGATTCAACGGCGCGGGGACGTTCACCTCGTCGACCATCGTCAGCGTCAAGCTCAACGGCCAGGCCATCTCCTTCGGCAACAACACCGACAACCCGCCCGTCGTCTCGCTGGCCAGCAGCGCCACCACCGTGACGACCGCGGGCACCATCACCCTCGCCGCCACCGCCAGCGACGACAGGGGCGTCTCCAAGGTCGAGTTCTACGAGGGCAGCACGCTGCTGGGCACGGACACCTCGACGCCCTACACGCTCCCCGTCTCCTTCACCGCGACGAACAACGGAAGCCACACCTACACCGCCAAGGCGTACGACACGGCCAACCAGTCGGCGACCTCGGCCGCGGTGGCCGTCACGGTCAACATCGGCACCACCGACCGTCCTCCCACCGTCTCGCTGGCGAGCAGCGCGACCACGGTCACGACCGCGGGCACCATCACCCTCACCGCCACCGCCAGCGACGACAAGGGCGTCTCCAAGGTCGAGTTCTACGACGGCAGCGCGCTGCTCGGCACCGACACGTCCTCCCCGTACACGCAGAGCGTCGCCCTGACCCAGGCCAGCAGCGGGACGCACATCTACAGCGCCAGGGCCTACGACACGATCAACCAGGTGACGACCTCGGCCACGGTGACCGTCACGGTGAGCATCGGCGTCGCCGACCTCCCTCCCACCGTCTCGCTGGCGAGCAGCGCCTCCAGCGTCACGACCGCGGGCAGCATCACCCTCACCGCCACGGCCAGCGACGACCGGGGCGTCTCCAAGGTCGAGTTCTACGACGGCGGCACGCTGCTCGGCACCGACACTTCCGCGCCGTACACGCAGACGGTCACCCTGGCCCAGGCCAACAACGGGACCCACACCTACACCGCCAAGGCCTATGACACCGCCAACCAGGCCACGACCTCGGCCGGCGTGAGCGTCAACGTGAACATCGGCGGCGGCCCCGTGTCGTATGCGCTCGACCCGCCCGATGCCTGCTACAGCCAGTACTGGGTGGCCGGATGCGAGACCGGCACCTGCGGCGGCCGCTGCCAGGTGGCCAACGCCTGCTCGCCGCCCGAGGACCCGCAGAAGGCCAGCCTGCCCATGACCTTCGCCTGCCCGCGGTTCATGCTCCACAGCGATGAGATGGCCCAGGCCGCCAAGGACGACTGGGGCGATGCCGCGCCCTTCGCCTACGGCGTGGTGGGCCATGACTCGGACGTGGGCGGGCTGGACGTGGGCAGCAGCAGCTGCTGCCAGTGCTACCAGCTCATCTTCGAGCGTCCGGAGCCGGGCTCGCCGCAGCCGCCCGATCTGCCCATCCCCAAGCCCATGATCGTGCAGAGCTTCAACACCGCCGCCGGCGGTGGGAGGAACTTCGACATCTACATGGGCGCCGGCGGCTTCGGGGCCTTCAACGCCTGCGTCCCCGGCAGCTACTCGGGCACGCAGACCACCACCTTCGGCCACTTCATGTACTCCGCCTTCCCGAGCGACTACCCGGGCCAGGGCGGGATCAAGGCGATCAACATCCCGGAGTGCAAGGTGAACGGCACGGTGACCATGGCGTCGCTGCAGTCGGCCGCCTGCCAGAGCAAGATCAACCAGCTCTGCAACAACACCGCCGCGCCCGCGGCCGGGGTTGCCACCGAGACCAAGACCTCCTGCATCCAGAGCAACGCGGCTGCCGGGTTCTATCACCAGAACTGGCAGATCCGGGCCAAGCGGGTCGAGTGCCCGGTGGGGATCACGAGAGTCACCGGCTGCCGGCTCCAGCCGCAGGGCCTGCCCGCGGCCAACCCGAACGCGAAGACCGTCGCCACCGCCGACAGCAGCTTCCGGACCGGGTACACCACCACCACCATGCAGGACTGCTGCAAGCCGAGCTGTGCCTGGAAGGACCAGGTGACCGGCGCGGGGCTCAAGGTCGTCGACAAGTGGGCCTCGTTCTACTCCTGCGACCAGAACGGCGTGCCCATCACCGCGCCGTAGGCCGATCGTCCGCGGGCCCGGCTTCCTTCGAAGCCGCGCTCGCCTGCAGAGGCTGCGCCAGCCGAACGCCCTGCTCCTGGAAACGGGGGCAGGGCGTTGCCCACTCAGGCGCCCGCAGTCCGGAGGTCCGGACACACGACCAGCTTGCCCTGCAGACCGCCCACCTCGAGGCGGCGGTGGGCCTCGGCGACCGCATGGAGGGGGATCCGCTCGGCGACGCGCGGCTGGATGGCGCCAGTCGCCAGCAGGCCGAAGAGCCGCTCCAGGTCCTCCCGGAACCAGGCGGGATGAAGCGCCCGCATCACGTTGATCGAGTAGAAGCCGGCGCGCTTGCGGCCAGGCAACCACCTCCACAGGTACAGGCGCGCGATCCACATCAGCATCTCGCGCATGGGACGCTGCGCCTGCACGCCCGCCGAGTAGCCGTAGGCGCAGAGCCGCCCGCCGGGCTTCAGCGCCGCGCGCGAGCGGCGAAAGCCGTCCAGGGCGACGCCGTCGAAGACGACGTCGAACCCGCCCGGCAGCACCCGCGCGAAGTCTTCGCGCTGGTAGTCGATGGGCGTGGCGCCGAGCTCGCGGACCAGCGCCGCGTGCTCGCCGCGCGCCGTGCCCCACATCTCCAGGCCGGCCACCCGCCCCAGGGCGAGCAGCGCCTGACCGACGGCGCCGGCGGCTCCCTGCACGAGCACGCGCTGGCCCCGCTGCACCCGGGCCGCGCGATGCAGGAGCTGGTACGCGGTCGTCCAGCTCAAGATCAGCGTGGCCGCCTCCGCCGCGTCGACGCCCGCCGGCACGTGCGTCAGGTGGTCGGCCCGGAGCGTGCGATAGGCGGCATTCGACCCGACCACGGTCATGTCGGCCACGCGGTCGCCCACCTCGAAGCCGCGCACGCCGTCGCCGAGCTGATCGATCTCGCCGACGACATCGTATCCCAGCACGAACGGCGGCCGGTTGCCCGCAGTCTGCGGGTAGAGGTGGCTCCGGATCAGCACGTCGGTGTACTGAACGGCCGAAGCGAGCACCTTGACCCGCACCTCGCCCCGGCCAGCCGTCGGCAGCGGAGCGTCGACCACCTCCAGATCGTCGGCACCGCCGTAACGCCTGAGTTGAACGACCCGGTTGCGCGGCTCTCTCATGGAATCCATGCTCCGCCTCCTCGATCACGCCGGGTGCGTCGCCGCACCGCTGAGATTTCGCGCGACGGCAGCGGGCGCGGCGCCCGGCGCGCGTTTTCCGAACATCGACTCGAACACGACGACCACCCTTGAGGTGGATGTGCTTGCTTCCTCCAGGCGGCACAAAAGCAATCGGCTTGCCAAGCCGTAACTCATTGAAACTGTTGTTGACGGTGTTCGATGGACCGGTTAGCATCCAAACGATCTATTCCAAATACCAAGACAACGGATGAGGTCGCCACATTTTGGACAGATCAGGTGCACCCTTCTTTGTCATCCAAATTTACATCGAGCCAGGAAATGGATAGACCCCCAGCCAAGCTCGGTCCGGACGACATCCGGGCGCTCCGCAGCACCCTCAGCCGCTCCCGGTTCGCCGAGCGGGTCGGCGTCACGCCGCTCACCGTGTATCGATGGGAGCTCCCGGCGGATGCGCCGGAGGCGCGTCGGCCGCGAGGCCAGGTCGCTGCGCGACTCGCGGAGTTCGCCGCGGGCGCACACGTGTCCCCACGCTCAGGCGTCGAGGGCGCGCCCACCCCCGGTGGTCCGTCCGCGCCCGGCGGATCACCGCTGGATCCAGCCGAGCAAGCCGCTCTCCTGCCCCTGCTGGAGCGCCTCTCGTCGGGCGACCTGCGCCGGGTCGAGAGCGAGATGCTCGCGCTGATGGCCTCGGGGCGCCTGAGCACGCTCGCCGGTCGCGCCATGGCCGCCCAGGCGCTGGCCCGGATCGCGCTGCTCGCCCGCGCCGACGTCTGCGGCGCGTTCGCGACCATCATGCCGCTGCTGCCGGAGCTCCCACGGCTGCCGGCATCCGTGCAGCTGGAGCTGCAGGCGACGGCAGCGCTGGTCTTCTCGTGGCCCGATGGCAGGTTTCTCGACGCGGGCAGGGCCAACGCGTACCTGGCGGGCGCCGAGCGGCTCCTCCCGGGGCTCGGCACGCCCGAGATCCGCGTGCTGCTGCTCATCGCCCGTTTCACGGTGGGGTTCCTGCAGGACGCGCCCGAGCTGGTGATCGACGCGCTGACCCGGGCGACGGAGCTCGAGCAGGCGCTGACCTCGCCGGTGCACCGGACGCTCGTGCTCGAGGCGCAGGCACAGGCGGCGGCGCAGGCGGGGCGATTCACCGTCGCGGCCCGGACCTTCCAGCAGGTGCTGGATGGGGGCGCCCTGGC
This sequence comes from uncultured Pseudomonadota bacterium, assembly GCA_963736345.1. Lineage (GTDB taxonomy): Bacteria > Myxococcota > Myxococcia > Myxococcales > Anaeromyxobacteraceae > Anaeromyxobacter. Next base: position 180,124 of record CAVTOU010000001.1, read on the forward strand.
GCTCTCTCGTGTACGCGCGCTCGGACAGCTCGCGGCGGCCGCCATCCAGGGCGGACGTGCGCCGCGCGAGGCCCTGGCCCTCATCGAGCGCGCGCGCGACCTGGCGCGCAAGGAGCGGCTGCAGCCCGGCCAGCACTCGATCGCGCTCGACGACGTGGCGGGCGCCGCGCTCGGCCGGCTGGGCCGCTTCGCCGACGCGGCGCGGGTGCTGGAGGAGGCGATCGAGCTGGCCGGGGAGGTGCGCTGGACGCCCGCCTGGCCGGCCGTGACGCTCGCCCAGATCCACGTCTGCACCGGCCGGGCCGACGCGCTTCGCGCGCTCGGCGAGCGGCTCGCCGCTGACGAGGGCGCCGGCCTCGCGACAGGGACCACGCGCGCCCTGGGGAGGTTGCTGACGACCACCGCCGGCTTGCTGACCGCCACGCAGGATGGGGCCGGCCTGGTGGGCGAGCTCGAGCGCCAGGTCGAGGAGTGTGAGCGCGACGTGGGCTGGCACAACCTGCGTGGCGAGGTCCTGCTCACGACCGCGATGATGGCGGCGCGGGCGGGAACGCCCGAGCAGGCGGGGCGGGCGCTGCGTCGTGCCGATCGCCACTTCGAGCGCGCCCCGTCGATCTGGGCCGCCGCGCTGCTGCGGCGCTCGCGAGGCGCTGCCCTGGCCCGGCAGGGACAGCTCGGCCAGGCGCGACAGCTCATCGAGTCCGCCCTCGGCACGCTGACGCTGGCCGAGGACATCGCCAACGCGACCCATGCGCGCCTGATGCTCGCCCAGGTGGGAGATGCGCTGGGCGAGCCGGGGATGAGGGAGCAGGCCGCGCGGCACCGGGAAGCGCTCCAGCAGCTCGGCTACGTCTTCGGCCTCGAAGACCTGGATGCGCTTCCCCGGGCCAGCACCTCGCCGCCCCGGCCGCTCCCGGCGCGTGTGGCGGTGAGCGCCGGCAGCTCGCTGGACCAGCTCGTCGTGCCCATCCAGCGGCTGGCGACGCGCGGCATGAGCCCGGCCTTGATCCGCCGCGAGCTCGTGGCCGTGTCCGCCGAGCTCACCGGCGGAGACGCCGCCCAGGCCTCGGTCCGTCTCGAGGAGCTGGACTCGACCGGTCGGACCACGCCCCTCCTGCGCGCGGGCCCCGAGGAGGTGGCGGCGACCGAGTGGGTCGAGCTCAGCGACGGCGCGGGCCGACGCCTGCGCCTCGGCGCGGGGGGCCCGGGCATCGGCGGCGACGCCCGCGGCAGGCTCACGGCGCTGGCCGCCGTCGCCGAGATCGCGCTCGAGCTGGCGGCCCTCCGCGGCGTCGCCGGCACCCCGGCAGCGGCGGCGCTGCCGCCCGGCGGGGGCGAGCTGCCCGACCTCCCCGGCTTCATCGGCGTGTCGGCGCCCATGCGGCAGCTGAAGGCCGACCTGGTGCGGCTCTCGCGCTCGCGCTCGACGGTGATCATCACCGGCGAGTCGGGCTCCGGCAAGGAGGTCGTCGCCCGCGCCATCCACGACCTCTCGACCCGCGCCGGCAAGCCCTACCTCGCGTTCAACTGCGCCGCCGTGCCGCGCGACTTGTTCGAGGGCCAGCTCTTCGGCTACCGCAAGGGCGCGTTCACCGGCGCGGCCACCGACCAGCCCGGCGTCCTGCGCGCCGCCGACGGCGGGACCGTGCTGCTCGACGAGATCGGCGAGCTGCCGCTGGACGTGCAGCCGAAGCTGCTGCGGTTCATCGAGAACGGTGAGATCCTACCCCTGGGCGAGCGCAAGCCCGTCAAGCTGGATGTGCGCGTGATCGCGGCGACCTTCCGCGACCTCGAGCAGCTGGTCCGCGAGCGGCTGTTCCGCGAGGACCTCTTCTACCGCCTGCAGGTGGTGCCGCTGCGCGTGCCGCCCCTGCGCGAGCGCCCCGACGACGTGATCGCGCTGGCCCGGCACTTCGTTCGCCTGCTCGCACCCGCGGGCCGCGAGCCGCCCGTCCTGGCCCCCGACGCGCTCGCGGCCCTGAATGCGCACCGATGGCCGGGGAACGTGCGCGAGCTCCGCAACGTCATCGAGCGCTCGCTGGCCTTCGAGCCGCTGCCGGCGGTGCTGGGAGCCGAGCACCTGCGGATCACGGTCTGACCGGCGGGGGACGAGGTGCGCTCGTCGGCGGCGGTTCGCCGGACAACGAGGGGTCTCCCGCGGGAGAGTCGATCAACGATCAGGACCAGGCGGCGCGTGCCCGTCCGGGACATTTCCGGCTGGTTCGGACACGCGCTTGCCCACACTCGAACCGATCTTGGTGCTAGTCGGGATACTCGTCCACGACGTACGAGTTGGTGCCCACCTCGACCGGCGTGGTCACCTGCTCGAGCTTGGTCCCGTTGTGCCGGTAGAGCACGAACCGGTTGTACTGCTGCCAGACGGCGGTCGCCTTTCCGGGCTGGGCGGCGAACGGGATGTGGGTGGTCTCCTGCACGAACTCCTGGACGCTCCGCTCCGTCGAGAAGCCGAAGAGGACGCTCACCGAGGTGGTCACGCCGGCGGAGAAGAAGTCCAGGCTCACCCCCGCCTCGTAGGAGATGGTGATGCCGGCCTCGACCTCGAAGCGGTTGGTCTCGGTCTCGGAGACGCCCTTGGTGAGCTCGAAGTACGGCTCCTGGACCAGCGAGGTCTGGTTGTAGAAGAAGCGCTTCAGCCGGTAGAAGACCTGCTGCTCCAGCCGGTAGAAGGGCGAGCTCTTGACGCGAACGGGGAGCTGGGTCAAGTAGGGGTCGTGGATGGCCGTGCACGGCACCAGCATGGCCCTGGCCACTACCGCTGAGCAGTTCCTGGAACTCCTGCGCGGCTCCCTTGCGTCCGAACTGTCGCCCGAGGCGGAGGTCTGCGGGTTCCTCAGCGCCGTGCAGGCGCTCGCAACCGAGGCCGCCATCGAGGGCTCGGTGCCGGACAGCTTCTCATCCGTCGGGAGTGCGGCCAGTGCCCTCGCCGCCGCGGTCCGCGCCCTCGCCCGCAAGTTCGATGCCGCTGTCGAGAAGACCCGGATGGCCATTCTCCACGGAGGCGCTGCTCGCGGACGACGAGGGCTGCCGGTTCGAGCGCCACCACTGCCGCATCGTGGAGGCCAGCGTGGCGCCGCGGCTCGACCTCCTCGCCAAGGTGAGGGCTGTAGCGCGGCCGGCCGCCTCGGGTTCGTTTGAACGCGTCCCGCAGGTAGAACTGCGGGCCGTTCGGGCGCAGGGAGCGCGAAGAGCTACCGGGCCTCACGCCGTCGGCGTGTCGTGGGGCGCCGCCTGCGCTCGGCGCCCGGGGCGCTCGGCTGGTAAGCGCTGACGTGCAACTCGACGCCGAGGTCGACGAAAGGGGCGAGGTCCTTGGTGCTGAACAGGATCGAGCGGGTGAAGTACTCGCTCCAGCCCCCGCTTCATCGAGCAGGGTTGGTGGTGCGGCGCAGTATCGAATGGTCGTAGACGAGAACCTCGACAACGCTCGGCGTCGCCGCTTTGAAGCGGCCGTGATCTTCCGCGGCGACCGCTCGTTCCGAGCCGCAGGGAAGGGAAGTCTTCTTCATCGAGGAGCTCATCTCGATCGGCTGCACTTTCGTGAGCGTGGAGGACGGGATCGACACCTCGACGCCTGCGGGCGAACTGATGGCGAAGATGGCGATCCTGATGGCGTAGTGGGAACGCAAGGCGATCCGGGCGCGCGTCGCGCCGGTATCGACGCCGCGGCCGGCACCTCGGTCGCCGCCGGGCCCAAGCGGGGCCTACGTCGGCCCATCGAGAGATGGAAGGATCCGCCAACGCCGCAGGTATGTCGGAACGAAGCTTTGCGTCCGGGAGCGTCCACCGTGGATGGGCAGCCGGTAGCTCCGGAAGCGCATCAGAAGGGCACCGGGCTCCTCGCCTGGCTCCCGGCACTGCTCCTGCTCGCGGCGATCGTCGTCCTCCGGGCGGCGGGCCTGAGCGGTGCCTACGAGTGGCGCGGCGTGCGACTGTTGCTGGACTTCTGCCTCTACACGCTTGTTTCGCTGGGTACGGTCTATCTCCTCGGGCGGAGCTTCCTCGCCTCGGGGTCGCCGGGCCTGCTCCTCCTCGAGGCGGGGGTCTTGCTCTGGAGCGTCGCCGGCACGCTGGGAGACGCGGTTTCGCACGGCGACGCGAACACCAACGTCACCATCTTCAACACGGCCATCCTCGCGGCAGGGCTGTGCCACCTCGCAGGTGCGGCACTCGTTCTCCGGCCCTACCCGCCGCTCCGGGCGAGGGCCCTGTGGCTGGTCGGAGCCGGCCTGGCCGCCGTGGCGGCGCTCTGGTGGCTCACGCGGGCGGCGCTCTCGGGCTGGCTGCCGGTCTTCTTCGTCCCGGGTGAAGGGGGCACGGCGGTCCGCTACGGCGTGCTCAGCGCAGCCATCGCGACGTTCGTGCTCTCCGCCGCCCTCGTCTACGCCGGCTCGCGAAAGGAGCGTCACCCGTTCACCTCCTGGTACGCGCCGGCCCTGGCGCTCCTGGCGGTCGGTCTCTTCGGGGTGATGATCCAGCGCTCCCTGGGGAGCGCCGTGAACTGGCTCGGCCGCACGGCGCAGTGGACCGGCGGCGTCTACCTGCTCCTCGCCGCCCTGGCCGCACTGCGCGAGTCGCGCTCGTCCCTCTTCCCGTCGCCGGACGAGTCGCGCCCGCCGCTCTACCGCGAGGCCGTGGCCATCGCGGTGGTGCTCGCTGCCGCCGCCCTGCGCATGGTCTTCCTCCAGGCGCTCGGCTCGCGCGCCCCCTTCGTCGTGTTCTACCCCGCCCTGGTGCTGGCCGCGCTCTACGGGGGCTGGCGCGCGGGGCTGCTGGCCACACTCGTCGCCGCGGTGGTGGTCGGCTTCGTCTGGCTCCCGCCGCTCGGATTCGATGTCGGCGCGCCCGAGGACTGGCTGGCGATAGCGGTTTTCGTGCTGGCCGGCGCGATCGTGTCGCTGATCGCCGAGGGGATGCACCAGGCGCAGGCCCGGGCCCGGAAGTCGGAGATGAGTGCCCAGCTCGCCAACTTGCGGCAGCGCGACCTGGAGGCGCTGCGGGCGAGCGAGGAGCGGCTTCGCGAAGAAGACCGGCGCAAGGACGAGTTCCTCGGGGTGCTCTCGCACGAGCTACGGAACCCCCTCACCCCAATCCGCAACAGCCTCTATATCCTCGAGCGCGCCACGCCGGGAGGGGAGCAAGCCCGGCGGGCGCGAGACGTGATCGATCGGCAGGTCGCGCACCTCGCGCAACTCGTCGACGACCTCCTCGACGTCACCCGCATCAGCCGCGGCAAGATCCGCCTCCAGCGCAGGCGTCTCGATTTGGTTGAGCTCGTGCGCCGCGCGGTCGAGGACCACCGCACGCTCCTCGCGGAGCGCGAGGTCGCGGTCGACATACCGGGCGAGCCGGTCTGGGTCGACGGCGACCCGACGCGCCTGGCCCAGGCGATTGGCAACCTCCTCCAGAACACAGCGAAGTTCACGCCCGAGGACGGCAAGGTCCACGTGTCGCTCCGGACGGGCGAGGCCATGGCCATCGTCGACGTCGCTGACACCGGGCTGGGCATCGACGCGGAGACGTTCAAGCGGCTCTTCGAGCCGTTCGCCCAGGCCGACCGTAGCCTCGCCCGGAGCCAGGGCGGTCTGGGCCTCGGTCTGGCCCTGGTGAAGGGCATGGTCGACCTCCACGGTGGCCGCGTGAGCGCCCAAAGCGACGGGCCCGGGCACGGCGCTCGGTTCACGATCCGGCTGCCGCTCGACGTCCGGGAGGTGGTCGCGCTCGAGGCCGCGTCCTCCCGACCGGGCGCCGCCGGGGCGCGCCGGATCCTCATCATCGAGGACAACAAGGACGCGGCGCAGACGCTGTCCGAGGTGCTCGAGCTCCTCGGCCACCAGGTCGAAGTCGCGTACGACGGCGCCACGGGGCTGGCGAAGGCCCGGCAGCGCCGCCCCGAGCTCGTTATTTGCGACATCGGCCTCCCCGGCGATCTGGACGGATACGCGGTGGCGCGCGCGCTCCGCGCCGACCCCACGACCGCTTCGGTCCATCTCGTGGCGCTGACCGGCTACGCGAAGCCGGAGGACCAGCGCCGCGCCCGGGCGGAGGGCTTCGACGCCCACATGTCCAAGCCCCCCGATCTCGCCGCCCTACAGCGGCTCCTGGCAAGCCTAGCGGGCGACGCCGGGGAAGCGGTGAAGGCCGTCGCCCATCACCATGGGTGAAGTCAGGCGGCACGTCCATGCGCTGCGAGTGCGCTCCAGAACTTCCTCGATCTGGAGCGCGATGCCGATCCTTTCCGCTCGGGTCATCTTGCCGCTACGCTTTACACGGCGGGGCCGCTATCCCGGCAAGGCGAGTCCCTTCTACGAGGGGCCGCGTGGGAGATCCACCGTGAAGGTGGCACCGGCCCCAGGGGCGCTCCGCAGCAGGATTCGTCCACCGTGCGCTTCTACGATCCTGCGCGAGATGTAGAGGCCCAATCCGAGGCCGCTCTTCCCGTGAGCGCTGGCCGCCTGTTCAAACTTCCCGAACAACCGATCCTGGTCCTCCAGCGGGATCCCGGGACCGCGGTCCTCCACGACAACCCGAGCGCGGGCGGCGTCGGCTGCCACCGACACGGTGATGGGTCTCCCTTCCCCATGCCTCACGGCGTTCGTCACGAGATTTGTGACGACTTGCTCGATACGCAGTCGATCCCAGCGACCGACGACCGGCTCCGTCTCAAGCCGGAGTTCGGTGCCAGTCTGCTCCAGCTCAGGGCGCAACTCGTCCACGAGGTTGGTTACACTGGTCGCCAGATCGAACTCCTCTATCGTCAGCTCGAGCCGACCGCGCCGCAGCATCGTGAGATCCCACAGCTCCTCGACGATCCTCGCCATGCGGTCGGAGCTCCTCCTTGCCCTCGCGACCAGCTTGGTCATCGTCGGGCCACTCCCGGGTGTTTCGGCGAGTCGCTGCAGCATGTCGAGCGCGAGTCGTTGCGTTCCGATGGGATTGCGCAACTCGTGCGCCGCGATGGCGAGCGCCTCGTCTCGTCGCCGAAGCTTCTCCTCGGCCCCGCGGCGGAGCCGCTGTCGCTCAGTGATGTCACGCACGAATGCGATCACATGCGGCTCGCCGTCGACATCGAGTGGGCAAAGGCTGATCTCCACCGCGAACCGGCTGCCGTCCTTCCTCACCGCTTCTAGCTCCAGATCGGAGCCCATGGGCCTGGCACGCGGGCGCGCACCATAGGCCTGGCGGTGTCCCATGTGAGCGGGACCTGCTTGTGGCGGCACCAGAACCTCCACTGGCCGGCCTACCAGCTCGTCTCGCGAGTATGCGAACGCCTTCTCGGCGTGGGCATTCACGTAAACGATCGCCCCCGCCCGGTGGACGACCACCGTGGCGTCCGGAACGCATTCGAGCAGCGAAAAGTCCACTTGCGCGATCCTGTTCGGAGCCCCCGCAAGAAGCACGAGGTTCGCCTACCCCGGCAGGGGGGTCCCAGCGGCAGATCAGTGCCCTCAGCAGGGCGGCTGGTTCCGCGCACGCGATTCCTGGCCTCTTCGGTCGCTTGCATCAGGTGCTGCTCGCGAGCGGTCGACTGAGCCCCGTCTCGATCGCCCTTCTTGGAGCGTCGATGTTCGCCGACCATCGGATGCGGCGGAGGTGGCGGCGAGGATCCGCTGGTCCGATCCATCGTGAGGCAGGTTCGGAACGGATGCGATGCCGCTTGGACCGCGACTCGGAGACGTGGGAGACGAGAACTACCCAGGGTGGGAATCGGATACGAGCCGGTGTAGGAGCCCGGAGTTGCGGACCGCTCGGCTGAAGACGGAGCCGGCACGTGCCGTGACATGCCGTTCTCCGTGACCTCGTAGAGGATCCCACGCTCGAGGCCGAGGCGCGGATAGTCGCGCTCCGCCCGGACCATCTCGCCGGGGGTGTAGTTCTTGGCGAAGGCTCGCTCGGCCTGCGTCGTGTCGCGGCGGACGAGGATGGAGTACTCGCAGCCCTGTCCGGCGAGCCCGAGGTCCTCGCGGATGGCGCGATTGATCTCGCGCCGTGCCTCGTTCGTGCCTGCGACGACGATGGTCGTCGACCGCTCCTCGGCGGAGAGACGGGCGTAGTCGCGGGCGATGGCCGCGTGGCGCTCACGGTCGTTCTTGATCTCGCGGACGTCCTCGATGGACGCGAGCGAGGCGGCAGCCTCGCCCCTGGCCGCGAGGGCTACGGCCTCGCGGAAATGTGGGTCCTTCTGCCGCTGGATCTCCTGCATGAGCGCGGTCTGCATCCCGGCGGCCTGCAGTTGGTCGAAGGGTCGCCCCGCCTCGATGGCCTTGGTCTGCTGGGTGTCGCCGAGGAGAACGACCCGGGCGCCCGCTTTCTCTGCCAACTTCATGGCCTGCTCCATCTGGCGGGTCGGCACCGTCCCTGCCTCGTCGATCACGAGGAGCGTGTTGGGGTCGAGGTCCTTCTCCCGCGCTGCGAGGAACGACGCGAGGGTGCGCGCCTCAACCCCGAGCTCGCGGAGCGCACGGACCTGGGTGGCATAGGGCGCGAGGGCGACGACGCTGTGCCCCTGCTCCTTCACGAGCCTTTTCGCCTGCTCCAGCATGCGGCTCTTCCCAGTTCCGGCGTAACCCTGGACGCCGACCACGCGGCTCGTGGTCGTGCCGATGAGCTCCACGGCGGCGCGCTGCCCGTCGGTGAGGCGGGTCGAATAGAGCCGGCAACGAACCGTCTCGTGTGAGGCGATTGGGCTGACTCGGTCTCGCCCCTCCCGTTCGATCTGCAGGATCCGCATCTCCCGCTCGAGAGCGATCTGGGTTGTGTACCGCCGCTCGGCTGGAACGAGCTGGCCGCTCGCGATCGCCGCGTCGACCCAGATCCTGGCGTCCCCGCGATCGGTGCCACGCTTCGCAAGAACCTCAATCCAGGCCGAGCGCGACATGGGCTTCGTGGCGGCGGGTTGGTCAGCCGCCGTGTAGAGCGGGCTTTCGCGGATGAGATGGCCGCTCGCGACCTTGCGGTCCACCTCGCGCAGGATGTCGCCGAGCGTGGCGCGGCCGACCGCGTGCTTGAGGGCCTGCCGAGAAGCTCGTGCTCCTCGACGATGGCCTGCCGCTCGGTCAGGTGGGCGATCGCGAACCGAACACCGCGGCGGGCGCCTTCGGCAGCGAAGTGTGATGACGGGTTGCTGGCGGCAAGTTCCGGGTCCCGCTCGGGGCGGCGCGGTCTCGCGCGCCGAAGTCGATCCCCAGCTCACGAGCCCGGGCCTGCCAGTCCTCAGCTAGCCCATCGCTCGAGGGGATCATCGCGCAAGCCGTTCGGACGGCGGTGCGCGAGAAGCTCGCGCTGGTCGGCGCCGAGTTGGCGCTGCTTCGGCAGCGTGCGGAGGAGGAAGGCGTTACCGAGCAAGAGGCCGCGCGCCGCCTGAATGTCGGGCTTCGCACGGTTCAGCGCTGGATCCGCGACGGGAAGCTCGAGGCGGTGAAGGTGAGCGGCGCGCGCCGCGTGCTCCTCTCCAGCGTCCTCGCGCGAGAGCCTGGGCTCGGCGGCGACGTCACCAGCGGGACTTGGCCGAGGCAGCGTCACCCGGCACCTCCGAGACCATGCCGAGACGACGGAGCTGGGGCGCGGGCGAGGTTTACGAGGAACAGAGTGGAAAGTGGGCCGTTCGCTGGCGCGAGGGGAGGCGGCGCCTCTACCGGGGTGGGCTCGGCTCGAAGGCATTCGCCGACCGCGTGCTGGCCACGATTCGCGGCAACCTCGCGGCCCGGCGCGCCGGCCTCCCACCCGACCCGAACACCACTCCGCCGCTCGGCGAGCTTGCTGACGACTTTCTCGAGCGCCGGAAGGCCAGTCACCGGGCCGCGGCCGAGGATGAGGGCCGGTGGAAGAACCACATGGCCCCCTTCTTCAGCCACCTCCACCCAGGCGAGATCGACGTCGCGCGGATCCGGGCCTTCGTGGAGGTGAAGCGGCGCGAGCTCAATCCGGCAACCGTCCGCATCTGCGTCTCGCTGCTCTCGTCCCTCTACGTTGACCTCCAGGAGCGCCATCTTGCCCAGGTGAACCCGTGCCGCGGGCTGCCCAGGAGTCTCATGCGGCTCATGCGGTCAACCCACGATCCGCGCACCGTACCCTTCATCGAGCGGCTCGAGGACGTGAGGCGGATCCACCTCGCGCTTCCCGCGCCGCTCCACGTCGCCTACGCCATCGGCGCGCTCGCCGGCCTCCGCACAGGGGAGGTGTTCGCCCTGCGCTGGCCGCACGTCGACCTGGGTACGCGCCGCATCCACGTCCGCGAGTCGGTGAAGGGGCCGCTCAAGGACAAGGACTCGCGCGTCGTGCCCATCCTCGACGCCCTCCAGCCCATCCTCGCCGCCTGGCAGCTCGAGACCGGCGGCAAGGGCCTGGTGATCCCGCCACTTCGCTCGGACGGGGAGAAGATCGACAAGCACACGCCGGGGAAGTACCTGCGGCCCGTGCTGAAGGAGCTCGGATGGAAGGCGGTCGCCGAGTACCGCGACGCCTGGTACGCAGCGACGCGCCACACCTTCGCGTCCCAGTGGGTCATGGCCGGGGCCTCGATCGAGAAGCTGAAGGAGATCCTCGGCCACTACTCGGTCGCCGTGACCGAGCGGTACGCCCACCTGAAGCCGGAGCTTTTCACTGCGGAAGACCTGGGGACGCTCTCCCTCGACTTTGCGCCGGTCCTGACGGCCCCGATCGCACGGGTCCCTTCGGGTACGATCCGATCAGCGAGCCGCACGGGAGAGCTGCTGCACCCGCTGGTGCGAGATGCCGAGCAGCTCCGCGATGTCTCGGATCGACAGGCCGAGCCGCTTCCGAAGCTCCCGCACGGCCGTGGCAGTGCTCTCCTGGGCTTCGGCCTGGACGGCGTCGAGCTTCGAACGCGCCGCCGTGGCGCGCGCGACCACCTTGCGCGCGTCGCCGGGGAGTCTCACATCGTCCACGAGCGCGGCCGCTTCCGCCGCCGCGTCGCCAACCGCAAGGGCCAACGCTTCGCGTACCCGGCGACGGGCGTCTGCGACCGTGCGCCCGTCGCTGTTCACGCCGGCGACGCCCTGAACCTCGGCGATCCACCAGCCGGCCTCGTCGCGCTCGTAGGTGACAGTGTACTTGGCCATGATTCTTTCTCCTTCAGCCCCTGAGCCAGCCCTTGCCGAGGCAGGGCTCGAGCTGGCGCTCGATCGATCGCAGGGTCCCTGGCGGCACGTCGTGCGAGCCGTGGTCAGGCACGGTGGCGAAGCACTGGCCAGCCTGAACCCTTACGTGCGAGCCACGCTGTCTGACGATCACGCCTCTCTCCCTGGATGATCTTGAGCACCTCGCGTGCCGTCACGAGGGAGAAGTAACGCACCGCTAGCCATGTGTCTAGTCGGTAGTCACATGCTCCGCAGGCGCTTCCGGGCGGCCACCCGACTTAGCGGAGAGCGAAACGCCGAGGAGCATCGACCTCGCGCCCGGCCAGGAAGTTTCGCTCGAGAATGGCCAGCACATGGCCAGTGCCATAAGAAACGATCGTGTACTTGGGCGAAATCACCAAAGAAAGGCCGGAGTCGCCCTGTAAGCCGAGTTCTGTTCCGCCGGAAAACCCGGCGGCGGCGAACATTCCTCTCGGGCGCGCGTTGCCGCGCGCCTCCAGCGAGCTTACCCGGAGGCATGGGCCGGACCGACCTCGTCCGCCCGCTCGCGCGGGCGGAACGCCTCCCTATTCGCTCTTGCACCGCGTGGGGTTTGCCGTGCCGCCCCGGTCACCCGGGGCGCGGTGCGCTCTTACCGCACCGTTTCACCCTTGCCACGCGCGCCCTCTCGGACGCCGTTCGGCGGTCTGTTCTCTGTGGCACTTTCCTGCGGGTCACCCCGACCGGCCGTTGGCCGGCACGCTGTCCTGTGGTGCTCGGACTTTCCTCGGCGGTCCCATCCTTCCGGACCGACGCGTTCGCCCGGACGACTCCGGCAGGGTGGGTCTAACACGCACGCCCGCCCCCGGCAACGCGTGCGCAGGGGCAGGCGGATGAGCCTGCCCCGGAGCGAGCGACGGAGGAGGCGGGCTCCGCCCGCCGACGGGGCGAGGGCGGAGCCCGAGCAATCGACGCCCGGGCCGGGTGCGGAGGGTGCGGCGGGCCCGTTCACCGCCGCGTGGAGGCCGGCACGCCGCGCTTCGGGCACAGATCGTCGAGCACGCAGCGCGAGCAGGCCGGCGCGCGGGCGAGGCAGGTCCGGCGGCCGTGCCACACCAGGAGCTGGTGTCCCCGCCCCCACCGCTCCTCGGGAACGAGCGCCATCAGGTCCTGCTCCACGCGGTCGGGGTCCTCGTGCCGGGTGAGGCCGAGCCGGCGGGAGACGCGGCCCACGTGCGTGTCCACCGGGAACGCCTGCGCGGCGCCGAGGTGCACCAGCACCACGCCGGCCGTCTTCCGGCCCACCCCGGGCAGCCGCTCCAGCTCCTCCCGGTTTCGCGGCACGCCCCCGCCGTGGTCGCGCACGATGGCCTGCATGGCGGCCGCGATGGCGCGGGCCTTGTTCCGGAACAGCCCCAGGCTGCGGATGTAAGGCCAGAGCGCCTCGGGCTGGGCGGCGGCGTAGGCCGCAGCGTCGGGGAAGGCGGCGAAGAGCGCCGGAGTGACCTTGTTCACGCCCACGTCCGTCGACTGGGCCGAGAGGATGACCGAGACCAGCAGCTCGATATCGGTCCCGAACTCGAGCGCGATCTTGACGTCGGGCATGGCGCGCTCGAGGCGGTCGATCACCTCCGCGGCGCGGGCTCGCTCCCGCGCCAAGCGCCCGGCGGCGCTGCGCGCCGGGCGAGCTGGGCGGGGAGTGCGGGGGCGAGCGTCCCCTGGACGTGGTGCACGATGCGTCTTCATGTGGGAGCGAATGCTATCACCGGCGGCCCCGTCCGCGCCCGCCCACCCGTGCCCACAACGCGGAGTGAGCATGCGTGCTGCTACCATCACGATCGGGCGCGCGTTCCCCGGCGCGGGCCCGCCGACGTCCATGCTTCGACGTTCACCCATCGTCGCTCACCGGATGGCGCTGGCCCTGGGGCTGG
>CAVTOU010000002.1:0-166809 GCA_963736345.1 uncultured Pseudomonadota bacterium
CTCCGTGCCAGGCGCGCGGCCGCTTCAACACGGTCGACAGCCACGGCAAGAAGGTCTCGCAGATCTACGAGACCACCCCGGGCCGGCTGCTCCTCGGCGAGCTTCTGCCGAAGAACCCGAACCTGCCCTTCGACGTCGTCAACAAGCTGATGACGAAGAAGGAGATCTCCAACATGATCGATGCCGTCTACCGGCATTGCGGTCAGAAGGAGACGGTCATCTTCTGCGACCGCATCATGTCGCTGGGCTTCACGCCATGCGTTCCAGGCCGGCATCTCGTTCGGCAAGGACGACATGCTCATCCCCGACACCAAGCACAAGCTCGTCGAGGAGACGCAGCAGCTCGTGAAGGACTACGAGCAGCAGTACAATGACGGCCTCATCACCCAGGGCGAGAAGTACAACAAGGTCGTCGACGCCTGGGCGAAGTGCACCGACCAGGTCGCCGACGAGATGATGAAGCGCATCCAGGCGGTCGAGAAGGACGCCAGCGGCCGCCAGAAGCCGATGAACTCGATCTACATGATGAGCCACTCCGGCGCCCGCGGTTCGCCGGCGCAGATGAAGCAGCTCGCCGGCATGCGCGGCCTGATGGCCAAGCCGTCGGGCGAGATCATCGAGACGCCCGATCATCTCGAACTTCAAGGAAGGCCTGTCGGTGCTCGAGTACTTCAACTCGACCCACGGCGCCCGCAAGGGCCTCGCCGACACGGCGCTGAAGACCGCCAACTCCGGCTATCTGACGCGCCGCCTCGTCGACGTCGCGCAGGACTGCATCGTGATCGAGGAGGATTGCGGCACCGATGCCGGCCTGAAGATGCAGGCGATCGTCGATTCCGGCCAGGTCGTGGCCTCCCTCGGCATGCGCGTCCTCGGCCGCACCGCGGCGGAGGACGTCATCGCGCCCGGCACCGGCAAGGTCATCGTGCCGGCCGGCCGGACCATCGACGAGCGGGACGTCGAGAAGATCGAGAAGGCCAACGTCCAGGCGGTCCGCATCCGCTCGGTGCTGACCTGCGAGACCAAGAACGGCGTCTGCGGCAAGTGCTACGGACGCGATCTCGCGCGCGGCACGCCGGTCAACATGGGCGAGGCGGTGGGCGTCATCGCGGCCCAGTCGATCGGCGAGCCGGGTACCCAGCTCACCATGCGCACCTTCCACATCGGCGGGACGGCGCAGGTGGTCGATCAGTCGTACGCTCGATTCGAGCTTCGACGGCACGGTGCACATCCGCAACCACAACGTCGTCACGCAACTCGGAGGACCGGCTGATCGCCATGGGCCGCAACATGCAGATGCGTCATCGTCGACCGCGACGGAACGGAGCGCGCGGTGAACCGCCTGACCTACGGCTCTCGCCTCCTCGTCGACGAGGGCGACAAGGTCAAGCGCGGCCAGCGGATCGCCGAGTGGGACCCCTACACCCGCCCGGTGCTGACCGAGGTCGAAGGCATCGTCGCCTACGAGGATCTGGTGGACGCGCATCTCGGTGTCCGAGACGACCGACGAGTTCGACCGGCATCACCAAGCGTGTCGTCGTCGATTGGCGCGCCAATCCGCGCGGCAGCGACCTCAAGCCGGCGATCGTGGTGCACGAGCAAGGACGGCAAGGCCAAGAAGACGGCGCGCGGCACCGATGCCCGCTACCTCCTGTCGGTCGATGCCATCCTCTCGGTCGAGCCGGGCAGCGCAGGTGAAGGCCGGCGACGTGCTCGCGCGTATCCCGATGGAGAGCGCCAAGACGCGCGACATCACCGGCGGTCTGCCGCGGGTGGCCGAGCTGTTCGAGGCACGCCGTCCGAAGGATCACGCCATCATCGCCGAGATCGACGGCACGGTCCGCTTCGGCCGCGACTACAAGAACAAGCGGCGGATCATCCTCGAGCCGAAGGAGGAGGGCGCCGAGCCGGTCGAGTACCTCATCCCGAAGGGCAAGCCGTTCCATCTCCAGGACGGCGACACCGTCGAGAAGGGCGACTACATCGTCGACGGCAACCCGGCTCCGCACGACATCCTGGCGATCAAGGGCGATCGAGGCGCTTGCCGCGCTACCTCGTCAACGAGATCCAGGACGTCTACCGGCTGCAGGGCGTGACGATCAACGACAAGCACATCGAGGTGATCGTTCGCCAGATGCTGCAGAAGGTCGAGATCACCGAGCCGGGCGACACCGACTATGTTCCCCGGCGAGCAGATCGACCAAGTCGACCTCGATCTCGTCAACGACAAGGTGGTCGCGGACGGCGGCAAGCCGGCTCGGGCACAGCCGGTGCTCCTCGGCATCACCAAGGCGAGCCTGCAGACGCGCTCGTTCTTCTCGGCGGCGTCCTTCCAGGAGACCACCCGCGTCCTCACCGAGGCGGCGGTCAACGGCAAGATCGACCCGCTCGAGGGCCTCAAGGAGAACATCATCGTCGGCCGGCTCATCCCGGCGGGCACCGGCGGCATGGTCAGCCGCATCAAGGGCATCGCCGGCCATCGCGACGAGCTGATCCTCGACGAGCGCCGCAAGGTCGCCGCCGACCAGGGCGCCGCCCCCGTCGGCGAGCTAATGCCGGAGGGCGCCGCCGAGTAGCGGCTCCGCAAAGAAGTGGACTGAAGAGGCCGCCCCGCAACGGGCGGCCTCTTTCTTATTCGGCCGAGGAGGTTGGAGCTCCGGCGCCGGCGCTTGGGCCGATCTCGACCAAGCCAAACTTGGCGAGGAGGAGGAGGGCGCGGACGGCGTGGGGTTGTTGGCCTGGCGGGAGTCGTCGGAGGAAGTCGGCGACGGTCATCTCCTTGCCGCGCAAGGCGTCGCGCAACGTGGTCAGCTTCTCGATCGTGAGGCCCTCGCTGGTGGCGTAGGAGGCAACGTTCAGGCGCAGCCTCGTCTCGAACGCCCCAGTGAGCGCGGCGGGGTGGAGGCGGATGGTCTGCGTCTTGTCGAGAATGCGGGTCGGATAGCCCTCGAAAAGCGTGAAGGGGTCGAGACGCGACGGCCAGCTCCTGACCTTGCCCGGTGCCGGATCATCGCCGGCCGATCGGCGCTCGGCGTCGAGCTCGGCCCATAGATCCTCGTAAGCGTGGACCACGACCTTCCAATCGAAGGCTTCGCGGGCGCGACGGGCGGCACTCTCGCCCATCTGCCGCCGGAGGCCGGGGTCGGCGGCGAGCCGCTCGAATGCGGCCGTCGTGGCCTCGATGTCGACCACGATCGAGAGGGCCGCGCGGCCGATATAGGCGTCGTAGTTGTCGCTCTCGATGGCGTGGGCCATAGCCAGGTCCTGGCCGGAACCGGGCGGTGGCATCAGCGTCGGCACGGCGAAGCCGTCAAGGCCGTCGCGCACGGTGTCGCGATAGCCGTTCCAGTCGGAGACCACCGAAGGAATGCCGGCCGCCATCGCTTCGATGGGGGTGAGGCCGAAGGTCTCCTGGATGTTGTCGGAGAGCGAACAGAAGACGTCGGCGGCGCCCCAGGCCTTCCGCCGGTTGTCCGCCTCGCGCCCGTCGAGAACGATCGACCGGACGGACGGGCAGAGCGTGGCGCAGGCGTCGGCGAGCGAGGTGCGGATATGGTCGTTCGCCGTCCAGCCGCACTCGATGAGGACGACGCGGCGGCGGGCGGCGAGCCGCTCGAGCGCGAGGTACATCGGCGCCGGATTGGCCTTGGCATGAAAGGACAGGCGGCCGACGAAGAGCACGACGAGGTCGTCGGGGGCGATCGAGAGCTCGAGCCGCGCCTTGCCATGGTCGTCGGCCGACACGGCCTGCGTGTCGCAGTCGACACCGAGGGGGATGATCGGCAGCCGCGGCAGCACGAAGCGCTGCGCTCCCAGCCGTTCGCGCAGCATCTCCTTCTCGGCCTCGAGCATGCGCTGAATCGCGTCGACGACCGCCCACGAGGTGCAAACGACGGCGTCCCAGGGCTGCATCGGCGTCGTCAGCCAGCGGGTCACGATGTCCATGATCCCGCTCGAGGAGATCGTGTGGGTGACGCCGCTCAGGCTCCAGGCGCGCGGACCATAGAAGTTGCGGGCGATGGCGAGCCTGGCGTCGATCGGTGCGGGATAGCTGAGCACGCCGTACTGGCCCACCTCGCGAATCCGCGTGAGCGGAATGGTGATGGCCGGCACCTCGGGGCGGATGGCCCGCATGGCCTCGACGAACTCGTCGCGCTCGCGGGGGCTGCGGACGAGGCCGACGAAGCGCTCGGCCCTCGAATGCTGGGCGAAGCCCTTAAGGAACCCGGCTCCGGCCGCGAGCCGCCCCATGAGCTTGGGCACATCGGTGCGGTAGCCCTCGCTTTGGTACCAGATGACAGGCGTCACGTTATGGCTCCCGGTCATGGAGGCGAATTGCTCGCGGGCAGAGTAGCGGCGAGCCCGCTCGATGTCCCTAGCGTCGCTTCATGGCGAGCGTCGCGGCGGCGATCACCAGTCCGGCCAGCGCCACGATCCACAGCGAGGCAGCGAGGCCGAAGGCCTTGCCGACGACGCCGAGGAGGGGAGGGGCGACCAGGAAGCCGGAATAGCCGAGGGTGGCGACCGCGGCTACGCCGACGCTCGCCGGCACGCCCGGGGTTTTCGCCGCGGCGCTGAAAAGGACCGGCACGATGTTGGCGGCGCCGATGCCGACGATCAGGAAGCCCACCGCCGAAAGAGGCGCCGACGGCGTCAACACGGCCACCGCGATCCCGGCGGCTACAAGGATGCCGCCTAGTGAAAGCGTGAGGCGTGTCCCGAGGCGCGCCACGACGGGATCGCCGGTGAGGCGACAGACCGACATGGCAAGCGAATAGAGGGCGTAGCCACTCGCCGCCGCGGCCGGGCTCGCAAGCTTGTCGGTGGTCAGATAGAGCGCGCTCCAGTCGCCGATCGCACCCTCGAGCGCAAAGCAGAGGAAGCAGAGCATGCCGATGCCGATCACCGCCCAGCTCGGCAGGACGAAACGGGGGCCGGATTGCGGCGGCGTGGCGCTGACCCAGAGATTGCTCGCCGCAATCGCCGCGAGGCCGAGGCAAGCGACGCCGGCCGTGACCGCTCCCTGACCGTTGCCCCAGCCCGAGGCGATGATGGCGGCGCCGGCGATCGATCCCGCCAGGCCGCCGACGCTGTAGAAGCCGTGGAACGACGACATGGTCGGGCGGCCGCGGGCCTTCTCGATCTCGGAGGCCTGGGTGTTGACCGCTACGTCGGCACCGCCGGTAACGGCGCCGAAGAGAAAGGCGGTGACCAGGAGGAAAGGGAAGCTCCCGGCGAGGATCGGCAGCGGAAACAGCACGGCGAAGGCGAAGGTCAGCGCCGCCGTCGGCACGCGCGAGCCGAAGCGCCCGAGAAGGGCGCCGGTCAGCGGCATCCCCGCCACGGCGCCGATCGCCATGACCAGGAGAACGAAGCCGAGCACGGCCGAATCGAGATTGAGCCGGGCGCTCACGAGCGGAATGTGCACCGCCCAAAGGCCGAGGCCGGCGCCGATGATGAAAAAGGCGATCGAGACGGCGATTCTGGCGCGGTACAGCTCGTTAAGCCGGTCGGCCGAAAGTTCGGGCGTGGCGTCCATGCTGATCCGTGCGATAGGTGGAGGGGAGGGCCGTCAAATCGCGACCGGATTCGGTCAAGGGAGGATTAGTCGAGGCTATGGCTCCCGACAATGACCGTCGTCCCCCTATCGGGGGCGTTTTGGGACCCCGGAGAGGCGAAATATTCGGCCCAAGGGGTTGACGCGCGGAGCGCAGATCACTAGGTTCCGCGCACTTTCGGGCAGGTGGTAGGCCTTTTCTTCCGTCGGCGCCTCGTCGCGGATAAACAAGACCTAGACACTGACCGGTCAAATGTAGACGAAACGAAGACGCGAACATGATCGCGGGTTACCCCGTGATCCTCTGTTTTTTGGGCGCCTCCCGCTTGGGCGGGATCGGCGCCTTCGGCTTCGTGGACAGGTTCAAGCCAAAAGGCGAAGGATGCCGACGGTCAATCAGCTTATTCGCAAGCCGCGCCAGGCGCCGATCCGGCGCAACAAGGTGCCGGCCATGCAGCAGAGCCCGCAGAAGCGCGGCGTCTGCACGCGCGTCTACACGACGACGCCGAAGAAGCCGAACTCCGCGCTGCGCAAGGTTGCCAAGGTGCGCCTGACGAACGGCTTCGAGGTGATCGGCTATATCCCCGGCGAGGGTCATAACCTCCAGGAGCACTCGGTGGTGATGATCCGCGGCGGCCGCGTAAAAGACCTGCCCGGTGTCCGCTACCACATCCTTCGTGGCGTGCTCGACACCCAGGGCGTCAAAGACCGCAAGCAGCGGCGTTCGAAATACGGAGCAAAACGACCCAAGTGATTTCGGGTCGTTTTTTGTCGAAGAGAAGAAGATGAAAATCCAGGGGAAACACAGGATGGGATCGCTCGCCGCTATCGCCGCCTGTGGCGTGTTTGCCCTTGGTGTGAGCGAGGCGGTCGCCGCCGATACCTATGCCGCGATCGCCTTCTCGAAAGAGACCGGCGCCTCGGGGTACGGCAACCGGTATCCGTCGCGCGACGGTGCCGAGGAGCGAGCGCTCCAGGAATGCGGTCCGGGGTGTGAAGTGGTGATGTGGGTCCGCGACGAATGCGCGGCCCTCGTCATCGGGAAAGGCAACGGCTACGGCACCAACCGCGGAACCGACGAGAACGAGGCGGTGCAGGGTGCCATCGCCCAGTGCGAACAGTTCACGACCGACTGCAGTCAGACCGTCATGACCTGCTCGGCGTATTGACGAGAAAGCATCGAGGAAGAGGACATGTCCCGCCGCCACCGTGCAGAGAAGCGCGAGATCACGCCCGACCCGAAGTACAAGAACGAGGTCGTGACCAAGTTCATGAACTCGATCATGTACGAGGGCAAGAAGTCCGTCGCCGAGGCGATCGTCTACGGCGCCTTCGACGTGATCGAGAACAAGACCCGGCAAGACCCGCTCGCCGTGTTCCGTTCGGCGCTCGATAACGTCATGCCGCAGATCGAGGTCCGTTCGCGGCGCGTCGGCGGTGCAACCTATCAGGTGCCGGTCGAAGTCCGACCGGACCGCCGCCAGGCGCTCGCCATTCGCTGGCTGCTGATCGCCGCGCGCGGCCGTAATGAAAAGACAATGACCGAGAAGCTTTCAGGGCGAGCTTCTCGATGCTGCCAACAACCGTGGCAATGCGGTGAAGAAGCGCGAAGACACGCATCGGATGGCCGAGGCCAATCGCGCTTTCTCGCATTACCGCTGGTGACCGTTCCGAAAGACCAAAGCAATGCCCCGCGCAAATAAAATCGAGGACTACCGCAACTTCGGCATCATGGCCCACATCGATGCGGGCAAGACGACGACGACCGAGCGGATCCTCTATTACACCGGCAAGTCCCATAAGATGGGCGAGGTCCATGAGGGCGCGGCCACCATGGACTGGATGGAGCAGGAGCAGGAGCGCGGCATCACGATCACGTCGGCCGCGACGACTGCTTACTGGGACGACAAGCGCCTCAACATCATCGACACTCCCGGCCACGTCGACTTCACGATCGAGGTCGAGCGCTCGCTCCGCGTGCTCGACGGCGCGGTATGCGTGCTCGATTCCAACCAGGGTGTCGAGCCGCAGACCGAGACCGTATGGCGCCAGGGCGACAAGTACAAAGTCCCGCGCATCGTCTTCGCTAACAAGATGGACAAGATCGGCGCGGATTTCTACCGCTGCCTCGACGACATCAGGAACCGCCTCGGCGCCAAGCCGATCGCCATTCAGCTTCCCATCGGGTCGGAAAACCAGTTCAAGGGCGTGATCGACCTCGTCCGCATGGTCGGCGTGATCTGGGAAGACGAGTCGCTCGGCGCCAACTACCACGACATTGAAATCCCGGCGGACATGAAGGACCAGGCGGCCGAGTATCGCTACGCGCTGGTCGAGGCCGCGGTCGAGCTCGACGACGACGCGATGACGGCCTACCTCGACGGCAAGGAGCCGGACGAGGCGACGCTCAAGCGCCTGCATCCGCAAGGCCGTCATCACCGGCGCCTTCTTCCCGGTCCTGGCCGGTTCGGCCTTCAAGAACAAGGGCGTGCAGACACTTCTTGATGCGGTGGTTGACTACCTGCCGTCGCCGCTCGACGTGCCGCCGATCAAGGGCATCGATCGCGCAAGAGCGGGGAGCGAAGTCGTGCGCAAGGCCTCCGACAGCGAGCCGCTCGCCGTGCTCGCGTTCAAGATCATGGACGATCCCTTTGTCGGCTCGCTGACGTTCTGCCGCGTCTATTCCGGCAAGATCGAGAGCGGCATCGATGCTGCTCAACTCGCCGCGCGACCGTCGCGAGCGTGTCGGCCGCATGCTGCTCATGCACGCCAATCATCGCGAGGACATCAAGGAAGCCTATGCCGGCGACATCATCGCGCTCGCCGGCCTCAAGGAAGCCCGCACCGGCGACACGCTCTGCGATCCGCAGAAGCCGGTCATCCTCGAGAAGATGGAATTCCCCGATCCGGTCATCGAGATCGCGGTCGAGCCGAAGACCAAGGCCGACCAGGAGAAGCTCGGCGTCGCACTGTCGCGCCTGATGGCGGAGGATCCCTCGTTCCGCGTCTCGACCGATCCGGAGAGCGGCCAGACCCGGCTCAAGGGCATGGGCGAGCTCCATCTCGACATCAAGGTCGACATCCTCAAGCGCACCTACAAGGTCGAGGTCGATCGTCGGCGCGCCGCAGGTGGCCTATCGCGAGACGATCACGCGGCCGGTGATGCACGCCTATACGCACAAGAAGCAGACCGGCGGCTCCGGCCAGTTCGCCCAGGTCGAGCTCGACGTCAAGCCGAGCGGCGTCGGCAACGGCAACCATTTCGAGACCAAGATCGTCGGCGGCGCCGTGCCCAAGGAATTCATCCCCGGCGTCGAGAAGGGCGTCGAGGGGGTGCTGACCTCCGGTCCGCTGATCGGCTTTCCGGTGGTCGACGTCACCGTGGCGTTGATCGACGGCAAGTATCACGACGTGGACTCGTCGGCGCTCGCCTTCGAGCTCGCCTCGCGCGCCTGCTTCCGGGAGGCGCTGCAGAAGGCCGGCCCGGTGCTCCTCGAGCCGATCATGAAGGTCGAGGTGGTGACGCCGGAGGAATATCTCGGCTCGGTCATCGGCGACATCAACTCGCGGCGCGGCCAGATCGCCGGCACCGACACGCGCGGCAATGCGCAGGTCGTCAACGCGATGGTGCCGCTCGCCAACATGTTCAGCTACGTCAACCAGTTGCGGTCCATGAGTCAGGGCCGCGCCCAATACACCATGCAGTTCGATCACTACGCCCAGGTGCCGCAAGCGGTGGCTGAGGAAGTCCAGGCGAAGTACGCCTGACCCACGCGCGCAGTGAGAAGTTAGAGAAAGACGGAGAGCCACGATGGCCAAAGAGAAATTCCAGCGCACCAAGCCGCATTGCAACATCGGCACGATCGGCCATGTCGATCATGGCAAGACGTCGCTGACAGCGGCGATCACCAAGGTGCTGGCCGAGACGGGCAAGGCGAAATATACGAGCTACGATCAGATCGACGCTGCGCCCGAGGAGAAGGCGCGCGGTATCACCATCAATACCGCCCACGTCGAATACGAGACCGAGAAGCGGCACTACGCCCACGTCGACTGCCCCGGTCATGCCGATTATGTGAAGAACATGATCACCGGCGCCGCGCAGATGGACGGCGCCATCCTGGTGGTCTCCGCCGCCGACGGTCCGATGCCGCAGACCCGTGAGCACATCCTGCTCGCCCGTCAGGTCGGCGTTCCCGCGCTGGTGGTTTTCCTCAACAAGGTCGACATGGTCGACGATCCGGAGCTTCTCGACCTCGTCGAGCTCGAGGTACGCGAGCTCCTCAGCAAGTACGAGTTCCCCGGCGACACGATCCCGATCATCCGCGGGTCCGCGCTGGTCGCCCTCAATGACGGCGACAAGGCGACGGGCCATGACGCCATCCTCAAGCTGATGGGCGGGCTCGACGCGTACACCGCTTCCGAGAGCGCCGCCCCGCTCCGCGCCGTGGAGGCCTACGACCCGGTGGCGGACCGCTGGTCGCGGCTCGCGCCCATGCCTACGGCGCGGCACGGGCTCGGTGCCGCCGAGGTGGGCGGGATCGCCTACGCCGTGGGCGGGGGTGGGATCCACGGCCCGACCACGGCGGTCGAGGTGCGCGCCACCGGCCTGGAGGCCGGCTGGCGGCGCGACCTTGCGCCCATGCCGGCGCCGCGGGCAGGCGCCGGGGCCGCCGAGGTGGGCGGCATCCTCTACGTGGTCGGCGGGCGGGATGCGAGCGGCCCGCTCGCCGGCGTGCTGGCCTACGATCCCGCGACCGACGCCTGGAGTCCGCGCCAGCCCATGCGCGTGGCGCGATCCGCCCCGGTGGTGATCGCGCTGGGCGGCCGGATCTACGCCCTGGGCGGCGAGGCGGGGGCGCCGGTCGCCACCGCCGAGGAGTACGACCCGGGGGCGGACGCCTGGCGGGACCTGGCGCCGCTTCCCTCGGCCCGCACCGCCGCCGGCGGAACCGCGCTCGGCGGGAAGATCTACCTCCTGGGCGGATGGAGCTCGACGGTGGTCGCCTACGACCCCGCCCTGGACGCCTGGTCGCCGGAGCCGGACCTGCTCGGCCCGCGCGGCGCGTTCGCGGCCGCGGCGTGGGACGGGTCGGCCTATGCCCTGGGCGGCGACTACCAGGGGATCGGCCAGGTGGATCGCTACGACCCGGTGGCGCGGTCGTGGCAGGAGGTCGGGACGCTGGCCAGGCCGCGCTGGTGGACGGCCGGTGCAGGCGCCGCCGCCGCGCTCTACCTGGCGGGCGGCTCCCTCGATCCGGAGCCCGGCGCCATCCCGCTGGAGCTCGACGACGTGGAAGCCTGCGATGCGATCGCGCTGAGCTGTCAGATGGCGGCGCCGCTCTGGCAGAGGCGATACGCGGCGGCCGCGGCGGTGGTGGGCGGCGTCCTCTACGTGGCCGGCGGGGCCGGCGACGGCGGGCCGCTCGACAGCCTGGAGGCGCTCGCCGTCCCGTGATCTCCCGGCCCGAGAACGATCCGACCAGGACCGCGGCGCCGCGCCCCGTGGGCGCTGGCCTGTGCCCTGCTGCTCAGCGCCCCGGCGGCCGTGGGCTGCGCTTGCCACGGGCCGGCCCCGCTCCCGGGACGCCCGCTCCTCGACATCCGCCCGCTGCAGATCGCGTTCCGCGCGACGGCCGCGGATCCCGGCCCTGACTCCCAGAGCGTCGAGATCCTGGAGCTGCGCGGGTATCCGCTCACCGCGGACCCGGTGGTCGACGTCCGCTTCCAGGACGCCAGCAGGGGCTGGCTACGCAAGAGGGTGACCGGGAAGGGTCGCGTGTTCTCGGTGGTGCTCGACACCAACACCGACGAGCGCGGGCTCATGCCGCCCCCGGGGACGTACACGGCCGCGCTCCTCATCGACGCCAAGGGGGCCGACGGCGTGCCCGCGACGGTGACGGTGACGCTCACGGTCGAGTGAGCGGTCCCCCCTCAGACCGGCTCGAGATCGCCGGCCGAGACCCAGCCCTCGAGCCCGTTGCCGAGGCGCACGCGCACGAACCCGGCGCGGACCTCCAGCACCCGCACCTCGGTCCCCTCGTGCAGCTCGAACTGCGGGCGGAGCGCCGCCTCGGCCCCCTCGCGCACCGGGGCGGTGGAGGCCACGATCACGGCGGTGGGCGTCCCGCGGGCGGCGGCCTTGCCGGCCAGGACCGCGCCGCTGCCCACCGCCACCAGCGCCGCCGCGAAGGCGGCCGCGGCGAGGCGGGCGCCGGCGGGGGCGAAGCGCCGCCCGGCCAGGCCGCCCCACAGCGCCAGCCAGGCCAGGGCGAAGGCGCCGATGGCGAGCCCATCGGGCACTCGGTCCAGCGCGCGCACCAGCAGCGGCTGGGCCTCGGCGCCGACCACCTGATCGACGTTGAGCGACCGGACCAGGTCCAGGTTGGTCCGGGCGTCCCCGTCGCCCGGGTCGAGCCGCAGCGCCCGTGAGTAGCTGGCCGCCGCCAGGCCGCGCTTCCCCATGCGGAACCGGGCGTTGCCCAGGTTGACGTGCAGCGACGGGCTCTCCCACCCGTCGGCCAGCAGCTCCTGGTACCCCTGCGCCGCCGCCCGGAAGTCGCCCGACAGGTAGGCCTGGTTGGCGGCCTGGAAGCGGGCCGCGGGCCCGGGCGCCGGCGGCGGCGCGGCGGCGAGCAGGGCCAGGGCGAGCCACGTCATCACGAGGCCACCTCCAGTTCCGGCTGCCAGTCGGCCTCCTCCAGCGCGTCGACGGCCCGCTCCGCCGCGGACAGCACCTCCTCGCCGTGCGCGTCGCCGGCGCCGTAGCGCGACGCCTCCACCAGGTCGAGTGCCCGGAGCAGCGCGCGCACCGCGGGCGGGTGCGCCCCGGCCCGCGCCAGCTCGGCGCAGAGCTCGTCCCGGGTGAGCCCGGCCGCCGCGCGCCCCAGGCGATCGGAGGCGTAGCCGAGCAGGGCGCGCTCCGCCTCCGCGAAGGCGCTGGCGGCGTCGCTCCGCGCCAGCCGCCGGCGCGCCCCGGCGATGCGCCGGCGCGCGGCCCGGGCCGCGCTGCGCCGTGCCCGCGAGCCGTCGCCGCGGGCGCGCAGCCGGTCCGCGGCCGCGAGGGCGAGGAAGGCGAGCGGCGGCGCCAGCAGCAGCACCAGGAACCAGGGCCGCTCCCAGGCCGGAGGGCCCCTCCGCGACAGCGACGCGTCGGAGCGGATGCGGGTCGGATCTGCGCGGCCAGCTGGTTGCTGCCCGGCGCGGCCGGTCCGTGCGCCGGGGCGGCCGGGAGCACGACCACCTTGAGCTCGGGGGTGTGGATCACCTGGTACTTGCCGGTCCGCGGGTCGAAGTACGGCCATTCCAGCGACGTGATCACCACCTCGCCCTCGCGCTCCGGGACGAGCACCGTCTCCACGGTCCGCGTCCCGACCAGCCGGCCCCCGCGCTCCTCGACGCGGTCGTTGGTGGTGGGCCGGAAGGTGCGCACGCCGGGGAAGGGAGCGAGCTTGGGAACGGAGAGGGCGCGCGCGTTGCCGTCGCCGGTCACCGACACCCGCATGGTGACGGGCTCGCCGGCCGCGACCCGCTGCGGTGTGACCGTGCTCGCCAGGGACAGCGTTCCGACGTTGCCGGCCTCGAACCCGGACGGCGCGCCGGGCGGGAGCGGCTTGACGCGAACGGTCACCGGCGCGCTCCGGCGCGAGGCGGTGACCACGTCGTCGAATCCGCCGAAGAAGCCGCCGCCGCCCAGGCGCAGCCGGATGTGCGGAAGCTCCATGGCGTCGACGGTCAGCTCGCCGGTGCGGGTCGGGAACAGGGCGACGCGCTGGATGAGGTAGGCGCGCGTGGGGATGCCGTTCACCACGCGGTCCTGCGGCTGGTACGTCCTGGGCGTCTCCAGCTCCTCCTTCCAGAACCCGTCGTAGCGGGGCGGGGAGACGTCGCAGGCCATCTCCTTGGCGCGCGTGTACAGCCAGAAGGTGGCGGTGATCTGCTCGCCCAGGTACGCCTCCTTCCTGTCGACCTCGACCTGGAACTTGAGGTCCTTCTCCCAGCCGCGGTACCCGGGATTCCCCCCCTGCGCTCCCGCGCCGGGCGGCGCCGACGGGCCGGCTCCTGCGGCCCGGACCCTCACCGGGATGGCCTGGGTCGTGTACGTGCGGCCCTGCACGACGGCGCTGATGGGCGGGATCTTCAGCGAGCCGGTCCGGGTGGGCTGAAGCTGCCGGCTCACCACGAACGTCTGGCGGACGACCATGCCGCCCCCGCCGCCGATCGAGACCGAGCTCTCCTGCGAGGGCGCCTCCACCAGCACCTTGAAGTCGGGCGTGCTCGGGAACTCCCAGTGGCTGGGCGCCTCGGGAGCGTCCAGGCGGACCTGCAGCAGCACCGTCTCGTCCAGGCCGATGTCGGCTCGATCGACCTCCGCGGTCAGCGAGACCCCCGCGGCCGAGGCGGGGCCCGCAACCAGGATCAGCGCCAGCAACGGCGCGCGGCGCGCCCGCTCACCAGTCGCGGTCGCCATCGACCCTCCAGCCGCGGCGGCGCTCCGCCCCGGGCGGCGGCGCGATCCGCTCCTGCGCCCGGAATGCGTCCAGGATGCGTTCCGCCTCCTGGCGGGACATCTCTCCGCCCCCGCCGTCCGGGCGCGCCGCCGCGTCCGGCCGCCGGTCCGCGCCGGCCTGCTCCCCGCCCGCGCGCGCGGAACCCTGCGGCGAGGGCTGCGGCCTCGGCGACGCGCGCTCGCCCTCGTTCTCGCGCTGCGCCTGCCCCTGCTGCTGGCCCCGCTCTTGCTGCTGCTGCTGCTGCTGCTGCTGCTGCTGCCTGCTGCTGCTGCTCTTCCTGCTTCCGCCGCAGCAGGACCTCGAGGTCGAAGCGGGCGTCCT
Organism: uncultured Pseudomonadota bacterium; assembly: GCA_963736345.1. Lineage (GTDB taxonomy): Bacteria > Myxococcota > Myxococcia > Myxococcales > Anaeromyxobacteraceae > Anaeromyxobacter. The sequence goes on from CAVTOU010000002.1 coordinate 14,389, forward strand.
CGTTCCGCGGGTCCCGCCGCAGCGCCTCCACGAAGGCGGCGATGGCCCCGTCGCGATCGCCCTCGGCCGCCAGCGCCGTGCCGATGTTCTGGCTGGCGCGCGAGGAGAGCGAGCCCGTCCCGCGCTCCTGCGAGCGGCGCCAGGTCTCGCGCGCCTCGGCGCCGCGGCCCAGGCGGTAGAGGGCGTTGCCACGGTCGTAGGCGATCTCGGGCCGCGCGCCGGCCGCCTTCTCCGCATCCTCGTAGTGCCGCAGCGCGCCGGCCGCGTCGCCGGAGGCGAGCCGCTCGTTCCCGTCGCGGACGTTCCGCTCCTCGGCGCGGAAGGGCGAGAACCCCGCCAGCGCGACGGCCAGCGCGACGACCGCGCAGCGCCTCACGGCCTCGCCCTCCGGGCCTCGGGGAGGAGGATCGCGCCCAGCAGGGCCAGCAGCGCCGGGAACGCGAGGAGGGCGTAGCGATCCTCCCAGGCCACCGAGGCGCGCCCGGCCAGCTCGGTCTTGGCCAGCCGGTCGAGGGCGGCGCGGAACGCATCCACTCCTCGGTCCGGGCGAGCCACCTCGAACACCTCCCCGTTTCCTTTCGTGGCCACGGCCGCCAGGGTCGCCTCGTCGAGGCGGGTGACGACGGTCTCGCCGCGGCCGTCCTTCTTGTACCCCGTCATGGCCCCGGACGCATCCGCGAGGGGGATGGGCGCGCCCTCGCGGCCGCCCACCGCCAGCGCGTACACGCGGATGCCCGCGTCGGCCAGCACCGCCGCGGCCTGGGCGGCGTCGCGGCCCTGGTCCTCGCCGTCGGAGACCAGCACCACCACCTTCGAGCGCGCCCCGTGCTCCTCGGCGTCCAGCACCTCGCGTGCGGTCCGCAGCGCTGCGCCCAGATCGGTGCCCTGCTCCGGGACCGCGTCCGGCCCCACCTGGCGCAGGAACACCCGGACCGCCTCCAGGTCGGAGGTGAGCGGGCAGGCCGTGAAGGCGCGGCGGGCGAACACGACCAGCCCGACCCGATCGCCGCCCAGCCCGTCGAGCAGGCTCGACAGTTCGAGGCGGGCGCGGGCGAGCCGGTCCGGGCCCACGTCGCGGGCCAGCATCGAGCGGGAGACGTCGAGCGCGATGACCAGGTCGAGCCCCATGCGCCGCGTCACCTCGGTGCGCGAGCCGCACTGCGGACGGGAGAGGGCCAGGACGAGCAGGGCCAGCCCGAGCACCGAGAGCGAGAGGCGCCCCACCGGCCGCGCCGTCCCGGCGGTCGGCGCGATGCGCGGCGCCAGGGGGCCCGCGCTCCGCGCGAGCGCGGCGCGGCGGCGCGCCAGCGACAGGCCGGCCACCAGCGCCAGGGCGGCCACCGCCACCAGGAGCCCGAGCGCGCCCGGCTCGAGCAGGCGCACCAGCTCCCCCAGCACGCGGAAGGAGAAGGACGGCTCGGGCGGGGTCACGGGAACGACCTCCAGCGCGTGGCGCCCAGGAAGAGCCCCGCCAGCGCCAGCCAGAAGGCGGGGCGCAGCAGGTCGCCGAACAGCTCCCGCTGGCGCGCGCGGCCGCCCGCCTCGACCAGGCGCGTCTTCTCCATCTTGTCCAGCACGTTCTGGAGCCCGTGCTCGAGCGTGGCCCGGTCGGTGGCGTTCGCGTACACGCCGCCGGTGATGCGGGCGATCCCCTGGAGCAGCTCCGGATCCACCGGGATCTCGGCGTAGCGGGGCCCGAAGAGACCGCCGCCCGGGACCGGGACCAGGCCTCCCTTGCCGACCAGGATGGGGAAGACGCGGATCCCGAAGGCGTGCGCCAGCCGGGCCGCCTCCAGGGGCGCGATCTGCCCGGCGTTGTTGGCGCCGTCGGTGATGAGCACCACCGTCCTGGAGGTCGCGTCCGACTCCCGGAGACGGTTCACCGCCGTGGCCAGCGCGTTGCCGATGGCGGTGCCGTCCTCGATGGAGCCGGGCCGGAGCCCGTCCACCACCGTCCGCAGGATCCCGTGGTCGAGCGTCAGCGGGCACTGGGTGTAGGCGTCGTGGGCGAAGACCACCAGGCCGATGCGGTCGGTCCGGCGGCGGCCGATGAAGTCCTTCAGCACCTCACGGGCCACCGTGATCCGGTCCTGCGGCTGGAAATCCAGGGCCAGCATGGAGGTGGAGAGGTCGAAGGCGATGACGATGTCGATCCCCTCGACCGCGGTCGGCTCCGCCTCGCGCTCGATCGAGCGGGGGCGCGCCAGCGCGAGCACCACCAGCCCCAGCGCGGCGATCACCAGGGCCTGCGGGAGCCACCATACCGCAGCCGCCCATCCCGCCCCGCTCCGCGCCAGCAGCGCCGCCCTGGGGTGGCGCAGCCGCGGCGCCCGCCGCCGCTCGAGGAGGAGGGCGGCCACGGCCAGCGGGATCGCCGCCAGCAGGACCAGGGCCCAGGGCCGGGCGAGATGGTAGGGGAGGTCGGACAATCAGGTTTCTCCGAACCCGAACCCGAACCTGAACCCGGCCTCGCGTGTCCCGTGATCCGAGTCCCATGTCCCCTGGCCCGAGTCCCGTAGTCCGGCGGCCCGGGCGCGAACCAGCGGAACCATCTGCCGGAACACGGGCCAGGGGCCTGGGGACAGGGGACGCGGGCCTCGATTCACGGGTCCCGGGTTCAGGTTCGGGTGCGGGTTCGGGCAGTGGCTCATGACCGTTCCTCGGCTGCAACGATCACCACCGGCCTGGTCCTCTCCAGCAGTCCCTTCGCGTACTCCATCCCGGCCCGGCACCCCTCCGGCCCCGCCGGCTGGCGCGCGAACTTCACCAGGTCGGCGTCGCGGAGGAAGGCCTCGAGGCCCTCCAGATCGACCTGCGCCGCCGGGGTCCGGGGGAGCGCGGCCAGGATCTCGGCGCTGGTGAGGTCGAGCGCGGGCAGGCCGGACAGCGCCCCCAGGTACTCCCGGACGGCTTCGGAGAGCCGCTCCACGTGCTCGTGGCCCAGCCCCTGCTGCGGCAGGCGCTCCGCCTCCAGGGATGCGATGCGGCGCTCGAAGCGCTCGAAGGGGGTGGGCTGGTGGGCGATCCGCCGGCGGTTGCGAACCCGGCGCAGGGCCCCCACACCCAGCACCGCGGCGGCCGCCGCGGCCAGGATCCCGAGCGCCCACCACAGGAGCCGATAGCTCTTCACCAGCAGCGGAACCGGAGGCGCGATGTCCCGGAGCCGGAGGAGCGCGGCCGGCGCCCGGGGATCGATCACCCCCAGCCCGGTGATGCGCGGCCCGGGGACCGCCAGCCGGGCCTTGCCGCCGGGCGCATCCACATCGAAGACCAGGTCGGGGACGTCGACCGGCCCGAGCGCGAACAGCGTCAGCTGCATGGTGCAGGTGGTGCGCGCGTCGCCCTTGTCGAGGTCGCGCCGGCAATGCACGCCCTGGGCCTGGAAGGGCGCCAGGGCAGGTGCGCCGTGGAGCGCGTACGACTCCTCGGGCTTGTGGCGGACCTCGACCGAGTAGGCGAACGGCTCTCCCAGCTTGACCCTGGCCTGGTCGGCGCGGGCATGGAACCCGATGGGCTGCGCCTCGGGGAGTGCGGGCGCGGCATCGGGCGGGGCGGGCGCTGGCCCGGGCGATGCGGGCGCCTGCGGAGGCGAGGCGGGCGCGCTCGGGGCGGGCGCGCCGGAGGTGGGCGGGGTCACGGCCGCCAGCACGACCAGGCAGACCATCCCCATCATGCCAGCCTCCGCGCGCGCGCCCGGAAGAAGGCGAGCAGCGGGGTGACGTAGTCGGCGTCGTCGGCCCGGACCTGGGCGGGATCGAGCTGGAGACGCGTGAACAGCCTGCGGAGCGACTCGTCGTCGGCCTGGACCGCCGCGCGGATGCGGGCGCGGACGGCGAAGTCGGACAGGTCGACGCGCACCACCCTCCCGGTCTCGGGGTCCTCGATCCAGGCCAGTCCCGCGGCGGGGAGCTCGGCCTCGAGCCGATCGCCGAGGCAGATGGGCACCACGTCGTGCTTGCGGGCCGCCACGCGCAGGGCCCGCTCGAAGGGGATGCCGGGTCCGCCGCCCTGCTCGAGAAAATCCGAGAGCACGAAGGCCACCGTGCGGCGCCGCATGGCCTTGCGCAGGAACTCGAGGGCCGCGGTCACCGAGGTGCCGGGCGAGGCCGGCCGCGCCTGGAGGATCTCCGACACGATCCGGAGCGCGTGCCGCCGCCCCTTGCGCGGCGGGACGAAGCGCTCGATGCGGTCCGTGAACAGGACCAGCCCCACCCGGTCGCCGTTGGAGACGGCGCTGAACGCGAGCAGGGCGACGATCTCGGCGGCCACCTCGGCCTTGGTCCGCCGGCCGGAGCCGAAGTCGGCCGAGGCGGAGAGGTCGCACAGGACCATGACCGTCAGCTCGCGCTCCTCCACGAAGCGCTTCACGTGGAGGTGGCCGGTGCGGGCGGTCACGTTCCAGTCGATGGAGCGGACCTCGTCGCCGGGGTGGTAGGGCCGGACCTCGCTGAAGTCCATGCCCCGGCCCTTGAACACGGAGTGGTACTGCCCGGAGAGCGTGTCCTCCACCGCCCGGCGGGTGGAGATCTCGATGCGGCGGACCCGCTGCAGGAGGTCGCGGGTCGGGGTGCTCCGCCCCTCCGCCATCACGGGACCTCGATCCGGTCCAGCACCCGCGAGATGACCCGCTCGGTGGAGACCTCCTCGGCCTCGGCCTCGTAGGTGAGCGTGATGCGGTGCCGGAGGACGTCGTAGGCGACGGCCTTGACGTCCTCGGGGGTGACGTAGGCGCGCCGGCGCAGGAAGGCGTGGGCGCGCGAGGCCAGGGCCAGGAAGAGGGTGGCGCGGGGCGAGGCGCCGTACTCGACCAGCGGCGCAAGATCGGCCATGCCGTGGCCCCGTGGATCGCGGGTGGCGAAGACCAGGTTGACCACGTAATCCTTGATGCGATCGTCCATGTAGACGTGCAGGATCGTCTCGCGAGCCGCGGCCAGCTGGGCCGGCCCCACCACCTTGGACGCGTGCGGCGGCGAGGCCACCACCATGCGATCCATGATGGCCCGCTCCTCCTCGCGGCTCGGGTAGCCGACCTTCACCTTGAGCATGAACCGATCCACCTGCGCCTCGGGGAGGGGATAGGTCCCCTCCTGCTCGATGGGGTTCTGGGTGGCCAGCACGATGAAGGGATCGGGCAGCGGAAAGGTGTGATCGCCCAGGGTCACCTGCCGCTCCTGCATGGCCTCGAGCAGCGCCGACTGGACCTTGGCCGGCGCCCGGTTGATCTCGTCGGCCAGGACCACGTTGGCGAAGACCGGTCCCTGCCGGGCGGAGAAGGTCTGGGTGCGCGGATCGTAGACCTGGGTGCCGACGACGTCGGCCGGCAGGAGGTCGGGGGTGAACTGGATCCGGCTGAAGGTGCAGTCGACCGCCTCGGCGATGGTCTTCACCGCCAGCGTCTTGGCCAGCCCCGGCACGCCCTCCAGCAGGACGTGCCCGCCGGAGAGCAGGCCGATGAGCACGCGCTCCACCACGTACCGCTGTCCGACCACGACCCGGGCCGTCTCGGCCAGGAGCGCCTCCACGAAGGCGGTGCGGGTGAGGACCTCCTCCTGGACGGCCTGGATCTCGGCTCGGATGTCGGGCATGCGTGGGTCTCCGGGGTAACCAACGTGGTCGTAGACCTAGACCTGGACGTAGACGTAGACGTAGACGAGACGCCAGTCGCGACCCGCGTCTACGTCTACGTCCAGGTCTACGTCCACGTCTACGTCCACGTTGGCATCGAACAGCTGGACCCAGCACCTCAATCCCCGCGCACGTACCGCAGCGCCCACATGGCCGCGAGGCCCAGCACCAGGGCCGCGCCGTGCGAGAGCCGGGCGCCGTGGCGGCGGTGCAGGTCGGGCAGGATGTCCGAGAAGGCGAGGTGCAGGAACGTGCCCGCGCTGGCGGCCAGCGCGAAGGAAGTGAACGACTCCACCTGGACCAGGTCCCTGAGCAGCAGGTAGATGCCGGCGCCCAGCGGGATCATGAGGGCGAAGCCGGCGTTCATGAGGAGGGCCCGCGCCCGCGAGTAGCCCTCGTGCCGGAGGATGGCCGAGAGCGAGAAGGCGTTGGGGACCTTGTGCGCCAGGATGGCGAGGAAGACGAGCAGGCCCAGCTCGGGCTTGGCGGAGGAGGCGCCCAGTGCGAACCCGTCGATGAGCGTGTGCAGCGACAGGCCCAGGAAGGCGGCCATGCCCATGGTATGGACCTCGCATCCGGTCCCGTCGCCGTGGACGTGGGCGTGCACCACCGCCGCCTCGACCTCGCCCTCCAGCGCGGGGCCGGGCTCGGCGCAGGCGTGCACCAGGACGAACCGCTCCAGGAGGAACAGCACCAGGAAGCCGACGGCCACGAAGGGCAGGGCCGCCTTGGCGCCGGCGCCCTCCACCGACTCCGGCAGCATGTGGAAGAAGGCCGCCCCCAGCATCACGCCCGCCGAGAAGGAGAGCAGGTGGTCCGAGCGGGTCATCCGGCCCACCAGGGGGAGCGCTCCGCCCACCAGGGCGCCGGCCAGGATGGCGAGGGTGTAGAGGGCGAGGGCGTGGAGGGGGGTCATGGGCGCGATCGATCCGGAATTGCGCCAAGACCAGGTTCGTCCTTCATTCAGCGTCATCCTGGGCGCGGTACCCCGGGTCGAGCTCGAAGCTCTCGCCCACGGGCGGGAAGTGGTGCTCGAGCAAGGCAGTCACGTCCGCGGCGGTGCGCAGCTTGTCGGCATCCCGCCGGAAGTGCACGCCGCCGCGCCGGCCCCGGGTGTACCACAGCAGGTGCCGGCGCAGCTCCCGGATGGCGGCCCCCTCGATGGCCTCGGGCGTCTCGCCGCGCCGGGCGCCGCGGCCCCGGTGCTCGATCTGGAGCCGCACGTGCGTGAGCACCGTCCCCATCCACTCTTCACGGGTGAGCGGCGGCGGCGGTGGGAGGCCGCGCTCGGCGGCTGCGAGCTCGCGGAAGATCCACGGATTGCCGCAGGCGCCGCGCGCCACCAGGACCGCATCGCAGCCGCTCTCCTCCTTGAGCCGCAGCGCATCCCGGGCGGTCCACACGTCCCCGGAGCCGAGGACGGGGATGCGGACGGCCTGCTTGGCGGCCCGGATGAGGTCCCAGCGCGCCCGCCCCGAGTACATCTGGGCGCGGGTGCGGCCGTGGATGGCGACCGCGGCCGCGCCGCCCGCCTCGGCGGCCCGGACGACGTCGACGCAGTTCACCTCGCCCTCGTCCCAGCCGGCGCGGATCTTGATGGTCACCGGCACCGGCACCGCATCCCCGACGGCCCGGACCGCCGCCTCGACCCGCGCCGGGTCCCGGCCCAAAGCGGCCCCGGCCCCGCTGCCGCACACCTTCCGCACCGGGCAGGCCATGTTGATGTCGATGATCCCGGCCCCGGCCGCGACCGCCACGGCCGCCCCCCGCGCCAGGATCTCGGGCTCGGCGGCGAAGATCTGGACCGCGAACGGGTCCTCGTCGGGCTCGCGGTCGAGATAGCTGGCGGTCTGGAGCGCCCCCTGCACCAGGCCGTGCGCCGACACCATCTCCGTGTAGGCGAAGCTGGCACCCATGCGGCGGCAGATGGCGCGGAACGGTCGATCCGACACGCCGGCCAGCGGGGCGAGGAAGAAGCTGCCGGGGAACTGGTGGGAACCGATCTGCATGGCTCGAGCGGGGCGCGGAAGGTGGTTAGCACGGCCCCCGCGCCTCGGGAATCCCGGAATGTCCTGGCCGGGCCGCGGTTCGAGAGCTAAGTGGGGGCTCGCTTCCGCGCAGGAGGAAAGGCTTCCGTCACAGGCTCAGGCGACAGGGAAGCGCGGCCGTCGTCCGACCGCCCTGGAGGCCGTGGCGTGAAGCCCCGTCGAAGCCCGGAGATGATCGTTCCCGCAATGGACGCGCAGCGAGGACTGCAACGGGGGGGCAGCCCCCCGCACAGCCGGGGCCTGCCAGCCGAGCGGGTGCGATGCGCAACCTGTTGGGGCGAGCGACGCGGGTGCGCCGCGCGCGGGGTGCGCTCGTGATGGTGCGAGCGGCACCTACGGCCGGCCACCGGAAGGCAGGTGCGCTCCGACCTCCAGGGGTGCGAGCCCTCGCCTGGTGCGGGAAGGCACTCCAAGGTGTCGGATTTGATTCCGGAACCTGGATCGGTACGATGACGAAAGGCCTCCGGTCCTGAAGCCGGCGGCAAGAGAAGCTGAGGAACGATGAGGCCGACCGCGACCACGCTCCCCTTCCTGCTGTTTTCCGCGTTCTCTCTCGCGACTCCTGCACTGGCCGCGACGCCGGTGGCCACCGCCACCGCCTCCGTCGAGCCGAGTGCGCGCCCGGACGATGCGGCGCAGCCGCTCGATCCCATCCAGACGGGCGCGGCGGCGCTGCCGCCGGCGGAAGTGCCGACGCCCCGCCTGGTGCGCTCCGCCGAAACCCAGGGGCGCCTCGGAACGAAGGACCAGCCGGCCGCCGACGACGGCACCAACTCGCCGGAGATCGAGGTGGAGGTCGAGGCCGAGTCCGCCGAGCTCGAGGACGTGCGCCGGGCCGAGGAGTCCGCCCACGTGACCGACGCGCCGGCCGCGCCGGGACAGGCGGCGCCCAGCGCCGACGGGCTGGGGCTCGAGTCGCCCATCCGCGATCGCGTCGAGGGGGCGCTCACGCGCCAGGAGAACGCGCCGGCCGGCGAGGGCGGGCGCATCGAGCTGCTGCCGGAGATCGACCACGACCTGGCCGCGCTCCAGGCCGAATACGACATCCCCATCGACGTGAACCGGGCGGTGGTGGCGTACATCCGGTTCTTCCAGTCGCCCGGCGTCCGCCCGCACTTCGTGAAGTGGCTGGGCCGCTCGCACCGGTACATCGAGCGCTACCGGCAGATCATGAAGGAGGAGGGGCTGCCCCAGGACACCGTCTACCTGGCCATGATCGAGAGCGGCTTCGGCAACTTCGCCTACAGCCGCGCCCGGGCCTCGGGCCCGTGGCAGTTCATCGCCCAGACCGGCCGGCTCTTCGGCCTGAAGCAGGACTTCTGGGTCGACGAGCGGCGCGACCCGGAGCGCTCCGCCCATGCGGCGGCGCGCTTCCTGAAGCGGCTTTACGAGCAGACCGGCGACTGGCGCCTGGCCTGGGCCGGCTACAACGCCGGCGTGGGGCGGATCGTCAAGGCGCAGCGGAAGGGGTTCGGCGACTTCTGGTCCATGGCGGCGGCGCCGGGCAAGCGCGTCCTCCGGCCCGAGACCAAGGGCTACGTCCCCAAGCTCATGGCCGCGGCCATCATCGCCAAGCACCCCGAGGCCTTCGGGTTCAAGCAGGACGAGATCGACCGAGAGTCCTGGAGCGATTACGCCGAGGTGGAGATCCCCTCGGCCACGCTGCTCTCGGTGGTGGCCAAGGCCGCCGGCGTCGGCGAGCGCGAGCTCATCGACCTGAACCCGGAGCTGCGCCGGTCCTGCACGCCGCCGCGCAGCTACACGCTCAAGATCCCGGCCGCCGCCGAGGTCGCCTTCAACCAGGCCTGGCCGGAGGTCCACGGCAAGGTGCGGACCACCTTCGCCGGCCACGTCATCCGCAAGGGCGACACCCTGAGCCGCATCGCCACCGAGTACGGCGTGCCGGTGCAGGGCATCATGGAGATGAACAACCTGCGCGACGGCCGCCGCCTGCGCGTCGGCACCGAGCTCCTCATCCCGCGGCCGCTCGACGGCGCGGTGGCCGTGGCCCGCACGCCCGAGGACGAGCCCCGCCGCGCCGAGGCGGTGCGCCGCGTCCGGCCCGCCGCCACCGTGGCCGCCTCCAGCACGCGCGCCGCCGCCCGCGCCGATCGCACCGTGCTCCGCGTCCGCAGCGGCGACACCCTCTGGTCCATCTCGCAGAAGTACGGGGTGGAGCTGGTGGACCTGTGCCGCTGGAACGGCATCAAGAGCCCGAACCGCCACAAGCTCCTGAGCGGCCAGCGGCTGGTGGTCTACACCGAGCGGGGGTGAGGGTTCGCAGGGCGTCCTCGCCGACGCCGCGAACATCGCGAGGCCGATGGCCGATGCCGATCGCCGATGGGCCGATGCCGACTCCGACTCCGATGCCGATGCGGATGCGGATGCGGATGCCGACGCCGATGGCCGATGGCCGACGTCTCGAGCCGGAGCTCAAGTCTGCGTGACGGTTCAGGTGAACGCGCCTATTTCGTGACGAGCTCGGGCTTGATGAGCATGTACTGCTGAGGAGGCGTCTTCCTGTTCTTGATGTAGCCGACGAGGTAGTCGACCGCCTGGCGCGCCTGCTTGGCGAGCATCGGGTCGACGGTTGCGCCCAGCTTCCCTGCCTTGACGCTCTCGAGGGCCGCGGGGCTCGCGTCGACACCGACGGTCACCTTGGTCGAGGGGTCGATGCCCGCGGCGGAGACGGCATCGATGGCCCCGAGGATCATGTCGTCGTTCGCCGCGTAGACGGCGTCGAAGCTCGGGTGCTGCTTCATCAGGGTCTCCATGGCGCCGCGCGCCAGACCCCGGTTCCAGTTCGTGCTCCGGCTGGCGAGGAGCTTCACGCCGGATTTCTGGATCACCTCGTCGAACCCGAGCTTGCGGTCGGTCGCGGCGGCATTGCTCCCGAAGACCCCGGCCCCTCCCCCCTCGATCTCCAGGACGGAGCCCTTGTTGCCCAGCTTCTCGATGATGAACCTGGCCGCGATCCGTCCCGCCTCGACATTGTCCGGACCCGACTGGAGCAGCACCTTGTCCGTGTTCGCCCTGTCGCCCACCGTCACCACCACGACGCCGGCCTTCGCCGCAGCCTCCATGGCCGGGGTGACGTCGTGCAACGGCACCAGCACGATCCCCTTCACCCCCCTCGCGATGAAGTCCAGGATCGCGCTCGTCTGCTCGAAGGGATCGTTGAAGCAATCCGTGATGTCCAGCTGGGCGCCGAGGCGCCGCGCCTCGTCCTCGGCATTCTTCTGCAGCGTGGCATGGAACGGATGGGCCGCTTCCACGGTCGGCATTCCGATCACGATCGTCTCGCCGGCGGCGGCCAGCTGGTTCGAGCCGGCGCGCGCCGAGGCGAGCGGAAGCAGCAGGGCTGCGACCACTGCGACTGGCGTCGTTCTCACGCTTTTCCCTCCTCCGCGATGGCAAACGCACCAGTGTGGAGCGGCGTGCACGATCCGGTGCCTGCCCGTTGGGCCCGGCAGGCCGCCCGACCCGATCCGCGTGAGGCGGGCGGGCTAGGCCGACGGGCCGCATCCGTTCAGCCTACCGGAAACCCTGCGAGTCGCCGCGCCGCTCGTCACCGTCCGGGGCGCTTGCGCCCCATGGCCCGCCGGGCGGCGCTCGCGATGGCGCCCACCGAGAGCCCGAAGGCGTCCATGAGCGTCTCGGGATCGGGGCCGGTGCGCGCGAACCGGTCGGCGATGCCGACGCGCTCCAGCGGGGCCGGCGCGGTCCCGGCCAGCACCTCGGCCACCGAGCTTCCCAGGCCGCCCACGATGGAGTGCTCCTCGGCGGAGACCAGCGCCCCGGTCTCCTCGGCGGCCAGGCGGATCAGCTCGACGTCGATGGGCTTGAGCGTGTGGAGCTCCAGCACCCGTGCCGAGATGCCCTCCCGGGCCAGCTCCTCGGCGGCCCGCAGGCAGCGTCCGACCATGGTCCCGGTGCCGATGAGGGTCACGTCGCCCCCGGTCTTGAGCACGAGGCCCCGGCCCACCTCGAGCTCGAGATCGTGGTTGCCGACGGGGAGCGCGGAGCCGCGGCTCAGGCGCAGGTAGGCCGGACCCTCGTGCCGGGCCAGGATGGGCACCCAGCGGGCGGCCTCGGCCGCGTCCGCCGCCACCACCACCGCCATGCCGGGCAGCGCGCGCATGATGGCCAGATCGGTGATGGCGTGGTGGGTGGGGCCGTCCTTGAAGTCCGAGACGCCCGCGTAGCTCGCCGCCAGCTTCACGTTGGTGCGCGCGTAAGCGATGCAGGTCCGGATCTGCTCCAGGGCGCGGAGCGAGAGCAGCGCCGCGAAGCCGTTGACGAAGGGGATGAGACCACCCAGGGCCAGGCCCACCGCCATGTCCACCATGCAGGGCTCGGCGATGCCGACGTTGAAGAAGCGGTCCGGGAAACGTGCCCCGAAGAAGCTGGAGAGGGTGGAGGAGGAGGTGTCGGCGTCGAGCACCACCAGCCGCGGCTCGACCGCGCCGTATTCGGCCAGCGCCCGGCCGTATCCCTCGCGGATGGGCATCGAGACCGTCATGGCTTCCTCCCGAGCTCTTCCTCGGCCTGGCGGAGCTGGGCGTCGTCGGGCGCCGCCCCGTGCCAGGCGGCGCGGTTCTCCATGAACGAGACGCCCTTCCCCTTGGTGGTGTGGGCGACGATGACCGTGGGCCCGCCGTGGATCTCGCAGGCGGTGTCGAGCGCCTCCAGCACCTGGCGCAGGTTGTGCCCGTTCATCTCCAGCACGTTCCAGTTGAAGGCGCGCCACTTCTCCACCAGCGGCTCGAGGGGCATGATGTCGTGGACCGCCCCGTCCAGCTGGACGTCGTTGTAGTCGAGGATTGCCGTGAGGCTCGCCAGCCGGTACTTGGCCGCGGCCATGGCGCCCTCCCACAGGACGCCGCCCTGGCACTCGCCGTCGCCCAGCAGCACGTAGGTGCGGTAGGCGTGCTTCTGCATCCGGGCGGCCAGCGCCAGGCCCACGCCCACGGGAATGCCGTGGCCCAGGAAGCCGGCCGTCATGTCGACGCCGGGCGTCAGGTTGCGATCGGGGTGGCCCTGCAGGTGGCAGTCCACCTCGCCCCAGTGCTCCAGGTCGGCGGCGGGGAAGAAGCCGCGCCGGGCCAGGGCGGCGTAGAGCACCGCCGAGGCGTGCCCCTTGCTCAGGATGAAGCGGTCGCGCTCGGGCCAGTCCGGCCGGGCCGGATCGATCCGCAGCTTGTGGAAGTAGAGCGCGGCCACGATCTCGGCCGCCGACAGCGCTCCGCCCGGGTGGCCGGCGCCACGGCGATGGATCATTCGCAGGCTCTCCAGGCGCAGGGCGCGCGCGTGCTCGGCCAGCTCGGCCAGGAGCGACTCCGGGTGGTAGGAGGTGACGGCCATGGGCTACCTCCTTCCCGCCGGCGCGCGGCCGAGCAGGGCCGAGCGGAGCGCCGCGTCCGGGGCGCGCTCCGCGTCGATGAGCTCCCAGGCGCCCGGGTAGGCGAGCACCGGGTCCAGGACCTCGCCCGGGAGGGCCGCGACGATCTCTGCCCAGGGCCGGTGCGCGATGCCCGAGAGCTGCGCCAGCGTGGCGCGCGAGGCGCGCTGCGGCGCCTGGCGGTGCGGCGGGTAGCCACCGCCGCGCTCCACGCCGAAGTAGGCGTCGAAGATCATCCGCAGTGTGACGTCGGCGGCCCAGCCGTACCCCTGGTTGAGCATGAGCGACATGCAGTTGCCGTCGTTGATCTGCGCGAAGAGCCAGGCGTCGAGCGGGGAGAGGATGTGGCCGCAGAAGACGCCCGGGTACTGCATGGCCGAGTTGAGGAAGCCCTGCCCGGTGCCGCAGCCGCCCACCACCAGGTCCGCCCGCCCGAGGTGGAGCAGCAGGCCGGCCAGCAGCCCGGTGTGGATGTACTGCAGCTCCGGCGGCTGGCCGTTCTTCCGCATGCCGGCGTTGATGATCTCGTGCCCCCGGCCCTCCAGCGCCCGGAGGATGTCGGCGTTGCGATCCGCCGCGCTGGTCTCGTTGATGACCGCGATCCGCATCGATTCGCTCCCGCGCTCCGGCCTACAGCGACCGGCGGTGGTACTCGGCCTGCACCCGCTCGCACCAGCTGCCCACGTTCCACTCTCCGTATGCACCCATGCCGCCCTCGGGGTCGTCGCCGGAGTACACCGGGACGTGCACCAGCGAGAGCCCGGGATGGGCGTAGGCCCGCTCCAGGGCGTCGCGCAGCGACTGGCGGGAGGTCCCGCCCGAGAGGCCCAGCACGCCGCGGACCGCGCCGGCCAGGGCGGCGTAGTCGACCTCGACCGAGTCGCCGGTCCGGTACTCCTTGCCGTACTGGGCCAGCTGCAGCCCGGTGATGGCCGCCATCCGGCGGTTGTCGAAGACCACCACCATGCCGCGGGCCCGGTGCTCGACCGCGTCGAGCAGCACCTGCGGGTTCATGAGGAACGAGCCGTCGCCGGAGAAGGCGATGGCGTAGGCGGGGCGGTCGGCCAGCGCGCCGGCCAGCACCGCGCTGGCGGCGAACCCCATGTACGAGGCCCCGGTCTCGGTGAAGGTCTGCCCCGGCGCCTCGTCCTCGACCAGCTGGAACCCGTTGGCCTGGACGTCCCCGGCGTCGAAGAGCTTGACCGCGCCGCGCTCCCTGGCGAAGGCCGCCACCGCCGCGATGGCGGCGGGCTGGGTCAGCACCGGCATGCCCCAGGTCCGGTCGTGCCGCGGCTCGGCACCGGTGCGGGCGGCCTTGAACGCCTGCCAGGCCGACTTGCGCTCCAGGCACTCCGCCAGCCAGCCGCGCTTCCCCTCGCCCAGCTCGGACGGCCCGAGCTCCTGGAGCAGGCGCCGGAGGTTCGCGCCCAGGTCGCCGCGCAGCGGGGTGGTGAGGTTGTAGTGGTTCAGGTCGTCCACATCCTGGTTGAGGTTGACCACCGCCTCGACCCGCGGGTAGCCGATCCCCGAGCAGTCGGACTGGCACACCGCCCGGCTGCCCGCCACCACCAGCAGCGTGGCCCGCTCCATGGCCGCGTTGCCGGAGAGCGATCCCTTGGTCCCGCCCACGTGCATGTTCTGCGGGTGGGTGTCGGGGAGCACGCCCACCGACCCCGGCGAGAGCACCACCGCCGCCCCGGCGCGCTCGGCCAGCTCGCGCACCGCGGCCGCGTGCCGGCGCGTTCCCCCGCCGGCCTTGATGACGATGCGCTCGTGCGAGCGGAGGAGCGCGGCCGCCTCGGCGAAGGCCGCCGGATCCTCCGCCACCAGCGCCTGCGGGCGCGGGCGGACCGGGAGCGCGGCCAGGTTGAGCAGGAGCGGCGCCGGCTGGGTGTTGATGGGCAGGAGCAGGTAGAACGGGGCGGCGCGGGCGGGATCGAAGACCGTGACCGCGCCCTGCCGCAGGGCCTCGCGCAGCGCCTCGGGCGTGTGCAGGACGAAGCTGCGGCCCATGGCCGAGGTGAGGTGGCCGTACCCGCCCTGCAGCGGGCGGGGGATCTGCTGCATGTTGTAGCCTTCACCGTGGGTGGTCTCGTCGCCGTACAGGTGGTAGACGCCCACCCCGTTGCTGGCGGCGGCGATCGAGCCGGCCATGGCCTGGAGCGCGCCCGGCCCGATGGAGGTGACCAGCGCCGGCACCTCGCCGTACTGCCAGCTGAGGGCGGTGGCGGCGTGGGACATCTCCACCTCGTTCCGGAAGTTCCAGGTGCGGAGCGCGCCGGCCGCCTCGTAGACGCGCAGCACCTCGGCCACCGCGGTCAATCCGTGCCCGAAGACGGCCAGGTACTTCCGCACGCCCTGCTTGAGGAGCCCCAGCACCAGCGCCTCGGCCAGGCTGGTCTTCACCTGCGCCGGCCACTCGCCCGAGGCCAGGAGCGCGGCCAGGCCGCCGTGCCTGGCCACCAGCCTGGCCCGCGCCTCCATGGCGCTCGTGCCCGTCCCGTCTTCCGCGGTGGCGTTCATGGCGGTTCCTCAGCCGGCGATCCGGACGGCTCTCCCGGTCCGGGCGGACTCCTGCGCCGCCAGCGCGAAGCGCAGGATCTCGGCGCCTTGCCGGCCGGTGAGGAACGGGGGACGGCCCTCCAGCAGCGCGTCGATGTGGTGGCGGGTGGAGGCCGCGAAGCTCGCCTCCCATCCCGCCTCCATGCCGGAGAACGACCGGACCTCGTCGTCGGCGTAGAGGACCAGCGGCGGCTGGTCGAAGAGCCGCCCGTGGCCGCGGTTCACCCAGATGACGCCGCGCGTGCCGGTGATCTCGACCCGGTCGTCCTGCGCGTAGTGGATGGTGTCGATCTCCAGATCCCGGGAGTAGACGACCTCCAGGTTCCCGAGCGCGCCGCTGGCGAACCTCCAGGAGATGATGGCCGGGCTGTCGAGCACCACGCCGGGCGAGGCCTCGGTCCGTCCGATCCAGGCGTGGACCTCCGCGGCCGGTCCCATGAAGAACCAGCCCAGCGCGAACTTGTGGTGGCCGTCGTCGAAGGAGAGCGGGCCGCCGCCGCAGGTCTCCGGATCCATGCGCCAGGCCTGCGCCGCCGCCGGCACGGGCCAGGCGTGCTTGCCCTTCCCGGCGTTGCTCTTCACCCGGATGGTGAGCGGCTCGCCGATGGCGCCCGCCTCGATGAGCTCCTTGGCCTTGCGGATGGGCGGATAGAACACGAAGTTCTCGAAGACCTTGAAGAAGACCCCGGCGCGCTCGGCGGCGGCGTTGATCTCCTCGGCCTCGGCCAGGGACAGCGCCATGGGCTTCTGCAGGGAGACGTGCTTGCCCGCGGCGAAGGCGGCCAGGGCCGCCGGCCGATGCAGGTGATGGGGCAGGAGGATCTCCACCAGGTCGACCTCGTCGCAGCCCAGGAGCTGCTCCCAGCTCGCGAAGACGCGGCTCCTGGGCACGCCCCAGCGCTCCGCCTGTCGGAGGGCGATGTCGGGGTTGGCGTCACAGACCGCCACGATCTGCGCGCGGGGGTTCCTCAGGTACTCGATGGCGTGCAGGTCCGAGATACGGCCTGCGCCGACGAATCCCACCCTGACCTTGTCCATCGTCGCTCCCTTCCCGCCCGGTCGTGCTCAGGCGCCACCGGCGCGATCGCGGGCGCCGAAGCGGGCGGCCACCTCCCGCACGTGCACCCCCAGCTCGGCCAGGCGGTCGAGCGAGATCCGGGCGGCGGCCCCCGATACTCCGATGGCCGCGATCACGCGGTCCGCCCCGTCGCGCAGGGGGGCCGCCACGCAGCGCACGCCCACCGCGTACTCCTCGTCGTCCATGGTGTACCCCTGGGCCGCCATGCTGCGCAGGTGCGCCGAGAGCAGGTGAGGATCGGTGAGGGTGCGCTGGGTGAGCCGGTCGAGGTGGGCCGGGATGGGCGCGCCGGCGAAGGCCAGGAACACCTTGCCCAGGGCGGTGCAGTGGAGCGGGGCCAGCGTGCCGATGGGATGGTCCACCTTGAGGCGGTGTGGCGACTCGACCGCGTCCAGGTACAGAGCCCGATCGCCGGCCAGGACCGCCAGGTGCGCGCACTCCTCGCTGAACTCGACCAGCCGCTTGAGGAGCGAGCCCGCGTGCTCGCGCAGGCGCATGATCTCGACCAGCTGGGGGGCCTGGGCGGGGAGCAGCTTCTTGCCCGCGACGAAGCGCCGATCGCCGGTCTGCTCGACGTAGCCCGCCAGCGCGAGCGTGTGGAGGGTCCGGGACGCCGACCCCTTGTCCATGTGGAGGCGGGCCGCAACGTCGGTGGCGCGGACCGGATCGGCGCTCGCTCGAACCAGGTCGAGGGCGTGGAGCCCCCGCAGCAGCGCTTGCACCGGGTTCATCGTGCCGGCCTTTACCTCGGGTTGCTTGGTTGCGTTATGCGCAACCAGCCGGTCGGTAATGTGGCCACATCCGTCTTGGTTCGTCAACGCCGGTTGCGGGTTTGGATGAAACGGCCTACGGTCGGTTGCATTCCGAGGCCCCTGGTTGCCGTATACGCAACTCCAGATCCAGAGCTTGGCAGGAGGACGCATGCATTCCGCGAGGACTCTCGGCGCGTCGCTGGCAGCGCTCACCCTGGGGCTGATCGCACCAGGAGTGAGGTCCAGCGCGCTGGCCGCGGACAACGAGGTCACCATCTCGCACTACTTCACCGGGGATCTGGGGCGCGACGCCATCACCAAGATCTTCGGCACCTTCGAGCAGGGCTCGGGCGTCAAGGTGGTCGACACCCCGACCGGCCACGAGGACTTCAAGGCCGCCATCCTGGTCATGGCCGCCGGCCGGAACCTTCCCGACGTGTTCAGCTACTGGGCCGGCGCCCGCACCGCCTTCGTGGTCGACAGCGGCGCGCTGCAGCCCATCGACGATCTCTACCAGTCGGCCAAGCTCGACGCGATCATCCCGGCCAGCATCGTCAAGGGCGCGACGCTCTACGGCGGCAAGCACTACCTGGTGCCGTTCGGCTATCACTACGCCGGGCTCTTCTACAACAAGAAGGTCCTGGCCAAGGCCGGCGTGACCGAGCCCAGGACCTGGGCCGATCTGCTCACCGCCTGCAAGAAGCTCAAGGCCGCCGGGGTCGCCCCCATCGCGCTCGGGTCGAAGAACCGCTGGCCGGCCCAGTTCTGGTTCGACTACCTGCTGCTCCGCACCGCCGGCCCCGACTACCGGGCCAAGCTCATGGCGGGCCAGGCCTCCTACACCGACCCGCAGGTCCAGAAGGCCATGAAGATGTGGAAGGAGCTGGTCGACGCCGGGTACTTCGCCAAGAACCCCAACGCCGACGACTGGACCGACGCCGCCGACAAGGTGATGAAGGGCGAGGCCGGCATGACGCTCATGGGCACCTGGATCACCGGCTACTGGGATGGGCTCAAGCAGAAGCCGGGCGAGGACTACGACTTCTACGAGTTCCCGGTGATCGATGCCAAGGTGCCGAAGGCGGCGGTGGGCCCGGTGGACGGGCTGGTGATCTCGGCCAACGCCAAGAATCCCGACGGCGCGCGGAAGCTGCTGGCCTTCCTCGTCCAGGACACCGCCTCGCAGGCGGCATGGGCCAAGGCGCAGGGCGCGCTCTCGCCCAACATCAAGGTCGATCCCTCGGGCTACAGCCCGGTCATGCGCCGGGCCCTGGAGGTGGTCTCGAACGCGAAGGCCTTCGCCTTCAACTACGACCTGGCCACCACGCCGCCGGCCGCCGAGGTGGGGCTCTCCATGTTCGCGGAGTTCATGAACGATCCCTCCGGCTACCCGGCCCTGCTCAAGAGGACGCAGGAGCAGGTGGCGGCCGTCATCAAGAAGTAGTACCGGGATCGGGACGCGCCCCGGGCCGCGCCGGCCCGGGGGCGTCCGCCGCGGAGAGGCCGCATGGGACGATCCCTGGGGTGGTGGCGCGTCGCCCTGCTGGCGCTGCCGCTGGGCGTCTACGGCGCGTTCGTGGTGTGGCCGCTCCTCAGCTCGTTCGCCTACAGCGCCACGAACTGGAACGGGTTCCGGCTGACCTTCGACCTGGTCGGATTCGACAACTTCCGCGCGCTCGCCAAGGACCCTCTCTTCGCGGGCGCGATGCGCAACACCCTCATCTGGACGGTCGCCGCCATCCTCGTGCCCAACGGACTGGGCTTCCTGCTGGCGCTCGGCCTGGAGCGGGGCGTGAAGGGCGCCTCGTTCCTCAAGTCCGTCTTCTACATGCCGGTCTGCCTCTCGGCGGTGGTGGTGGGGCAGATCTGGATCTGGATCTACCGGCCGGACTGGGGCGCGCTCAACGGGCTCCTGGCGGCGGTGGGGTTCCCGCAGGGGGAGCGGGCCTGGCTGGCGGAGCCGGGGTCCGCCCTCTTCGCCATCATCGCGGCCTGGTCCTGGCAGCAGGCCGGGCTCTCCATGGTCATCTACCTCTCGGGCCTCACCAACGTGCCCCACGAGCTGCTCGAGGCGGCGGCGCTCGACGGCGCCGGATACTGGCGCAGGCTGCGCCACGTCATCCTGCCCATGCTCAAGCCCGCCACCATCGTGGTGGTGGCGCTCTCGGTCATCAACTCGCTCAAGGGCTTCGACATCGTCTACATCATGACCGGTGGCGGGCCGTTCCACGCCTCCGACACGCTGGCCGTGCTCATGTACGACGAGTCGTTCAAGCGCTACCGGATGGGCTACGGCGCCGCCATCTCGGTGGTGCTCTTCCTCATCACCCTGGCCGTGATCACGGTCTACTTCCGCCAGCTCCGCAAGCTGGAGGAGCTGACCGCGTGAGCGCGGTCGCCGCCCGCATGTCGCCGGCCGGGCGCACGGCGCTCCTGGTGGTGCTGGGCGCCCTGGCCATCCTCTTCTGCATCCCGACCGTGGGCGTGGTCCTGTCCTCGCTCAAGAGCAACGCCGAGATCGTCGCCGGCCGCCTGTGGTGGGTGACGCAGGGCTTCACGCTCGACAACTACATCGAGGTGCTCGGGCAGCGGCGCATCTACGTCTACCTGCTCAACACGCTGCTCGTGACCGCGCCCGCGTCGATGGCCTCGATCGCGCTCGGCACCCTGGCCGGCTACGTTTTCGCCAAGCTGCCCTTCCGCGGCTCGCCGGTCGTCTTCATCGCCGTGGTGGCGGGCATGTTTTTCCCGGCCCAGATCCTGCTCGTGCCGCTCTTCCGCCTCTTCCTCCACCTCCGGCTCCTCAACACGCTCTGGCCGATGATCATCGTGCACACCGCGCTGGGCATCCCCATCTGCACGCTGCTGACGCGCAACTTCTTCGCCGCCGTGCCCGACGCGCTGCGGGAGGCGGCCGTGCTGGACGGCGCCAGCGAGCTGCAGGTGCTCTGGCACGTCATCCTGCCGGTCAGCCTGCCGGCGCTGGCGGTGCTGGGCACGCTCCAGTTCACCTGGATCTGGAACGACTTCCTCTGGCCGCTCATCTTCACCCAGAGCGACAACAAGCGGACCATCATGCTGGGGATCGTCTCGATGAAGGGGCAGTACCTCGTCGCCTGGGGGGTGCAGGGGGCCATGTCCTTGCTGGCCACGCTGCCCACGCTGTTCGTGTTCCTGCGCTTCCAGCGCTACTTCATCCACGGGATGACCATGGGGGCGGTGAAGGGGTAGGCGCTCCGCCGGATCCGACTACGACGGATCGGATGCCGATGCCGACTGCCGGTGCCGATGACCGACGCCGACGCCGATAGGTCCGAACCGGGTACATGGGTAGCAACTAGACCGGGCACATGGGTGACACACGCTGGGTACGTGCCCGGAGGAGCGCGTGCCCTGGAAAGTGAGGGCCCGCCCCGTCCCAGAGAAGTTTCCGCGGACCTCGGTCCGCACGGCGGACCGTTCCAGACCTCGACCGTTCGGCAACCCAGCGACATGCCCCGTGCCCTGCATGGCACGGTTCCTGCCCTGGCGTGCGGGTGATGACAGCTCCGCGCCGAGTCGTGCCCGGTACCCAGTACCTCCTCTCTCGCCGCTGCTCGGAGCGCAGGTTCTTCCTCCGGCCGTCCAGGGCCGTGAACGACATCCTGCGCTACGTCCTCGCCGTCGCGACCGAGCGCTATGGCGTCGTTCTCCATTCGTTCTGCGTGCTCTCGAACCACGTCCACGTCGTCCTCACCGATGTGAAGGGCAACCTGCCTGCCTTCGAGCGGTACCTCGATTCACTCGTGGCCCAATCCATGAACGTTCTCCTGGGCCGCTGGGAGTCGTTCTGGGCTCCCGGCTCCTACAGCGCCGTCGCCCTGCTTTCGCCGCAGGACGTCCTCTCCAAGTGCGCCTACGTCCTCGCCAACCCCGCCGCTGCCGGCCTGGTCAGGCGCGGTCGCGAGTGGCCGGGACTGTGGTCTGCCCCGGAAGAGATCGGCTCCGGACCGGTCATCGTGAAGCGCCCCAACCACTTCTTCCGAGTGAACGGCCCCATGCCGGAGACGGCCACGCTCGAGATCGTCTGCCCGCCGGGGTTCGAGTCCGTCGAAGACTTCCGGCGCCAGCTCGTGTCCGCGGTCACGGCGCTCGAGGATGAGGCGGCCCAGGAGCTCGCTTCGCGCGGCGGCTCGTTCCTCGGGGTCCGCCGCGTGCTCGCGCAGAAGCCGGACGACCGGCCTGCGCCAGGCGAGCCCGGGCGCGGGCTCAACCCGCGTATCGCGGGCCGCGACAAGTGGAAGCGGATCGAGGCGATCGCCCGGCTCAAGTCGTTCCTCGCGGACTACCGCGCCGCCTGGATCGCTTTCACACGCGGCCTCCGTACCACCATCTTTCCGCATGGTACGTACTGGATGCGTGTGGCCTACGGCGTACGCTGCGCGTCGGGCTAGCAACATCTTCTTCGCGCCACCGGCGCGTTCCCTCTCGCGCGTCCTCTGGGAGCGCGAACGCACTCGCATGCCTCGACGCGGCGCTTCCACGTCTTCATTGGCGCTTCGACCACCTTTGACAGGAGCCGCCGCTGCTCTTCGTAGAGCGCTACCCCGCCTTGGAACGCGTTGAACTCCGGCGCTCGCCCCAAACGCTATGGCGTCCGCTCAATTACTCTCGGTCGGGGCTTCGCGGTCGGAACTTCGGGCTTCCGTTGCCGTTGACGCCGACGCCGCTACGACAGCGTCCTGGCCGGCTCGATCCGCGCGGCCACCGTCGCCGGGGCGAGCGCGCCCAGCACCGCCGCCACGGTCGGGACCACCAGCCCGAGCGCCGGGAGCCAGAGCGGGAAGGCGAAGAAGGTCCCCGGCCGGAAGGGGAAGTCGGGCAGGATGCGCAGCGCCAGCTGGTCGGCGCCGAGCGAGAGCGCGAAGGCCAGGATCGTCCCGGCCATCCCGCCGGCCAGGCCGATCATGGCGCCCTCCAGCAGCACCACCCGCTGGACGTCGGACGGGGTCGCGCCCAGCGCCTGCAGGATGGCGATCTCCCTGGCGCGCCCCCGCACGCTGGCCGAGAGCGAGCGCGCGATGGCCAGGGCGGCCAGCACGCACATCACCACGGCCAGGAACACCAGCGCGCCGGCGGTGACCGCCACCACCGCTCCCACCCGCACCGCCGCCGAGCGATCGCTCTCGTCCACGCTGAAGCCCATCCGCCGGACGGTGGCGGCGATGGCCGGGACGTCGTCCGGCCGGCGCGCCTGCAGCGTCACCTGCGAGTAGGCGCCCTCCTTGCCGTACTCCGCGTGCAGCCGGCGCGCGGTCTCCAGCGGGACGGCCATGACGTACATGGGGACGCGGTCGGAGAGGCCGACCAGCCGGACGCGCCCCGGATAGACCTTCTGCTCCTGCTTCCCGGGCACGATGGAGAGGCCGATCCGCACCGGCATCTCCAGCCCGAACAGCGACACGCCGGGGGGGAGCCGGGGGAGGTTCCAGGCCGGCGCGATGGTCTTGTCGTAGACCTCGAGGAGCCGGCGCGAGAGCAGGATGGGGATGGTGCCGCCGGGGCCGGGATCGCCGAAGCGCTGCCCGGCGGCCACGTCGCTGTCCACCATGCCGGGCGCGAGCCCCACCACCGGGATCTGCAGCGTCATCCCGGGGGGCCAGCTCGAGGCCATGCCCGGCGGCGCCTCGGGCGCGGCCACCGGGACCTTGAGCATCAGCCGCGGCCAGGCGGCCGCCACCCCGGGGATGGCGGCGAGGCGGCCCACGGCCGGATCGTCGAGCTGCCCGCCCCCCAGCAATCCGCCCAGCGACACGGCGGGCGGCACCACCTCCACCAGCCGCGCGTCGGCCGGGAACATGTGCCGGGCCGCGGCCGCCACCCCCAGCCCCAGGGCCAGGAAGAACACCAGGGCCGCCGCCCCGGCGCAGGCGGCGGCGGCATCGAGCAGCGCGCCGCGCCGGTCGGCGCGGATGCGCGCCCGGGCGATCCACACCAGGCCGCGCGCGCTCACGAGAACTCCCCCAGCTCGGCCGACGGGCTAAGCCTCCCCTCGCGCAGCTGCAGCACGCGCGCGGCGGCGCCCGACACCCGCTCCTCGTGCGTCACCACCAGCACCGCCATCCCGCCCGCGGCCAGCTCCGAGAAGAGCCGGATGATCTCCTCGCCGGTGGTCGCGTCGAGGTTCCCGGTGGGCTCGTCGGCCAGCAGCACCCGCGGCCGCACGAACAGGGCCCGGGCGATGGCCACCCGCTGCCGCTCGCCGCCGGAGAGCCGCCCCGGCGGCGCCGAAGCCTTGCTGGCCAGCCCGACCCGGACGAGCGAGTCCGCCGCCCGCGCCCGCACCGCGCCCGGCGGCTCGCCGGTGGTGTCGCGCAGCATGCCCGGGAGCATCACGTTCTCGATGGCCGAGAGGCCGGGGAGCAGGTTGAAGGACTGGAAGACGAAGCCGATGGTGGCGTTGCGGAGGCGCGCCAGCTCGCGCGGCGAGAGCTGCGCCAGGTCCTTGCCGTCCACCTCCACCCGGCCGCCGTAGTCGCGATCCAGGCCGCCCACGACGTGGAGCAGGGTCGACTTGCCCGAGCCGGACGGGCCCACGATGGCGACCAGCTCGCCCGGCGCCACCGCGAGGTCCACCCCGCGGAGCACCGGGATGCCGCGCTCGCCGTCGCGGAAGCTCTTCTCCACCCCGGCCAGAGTGATCACCGCGCCTTCCCCTTTCCGTCGCCGGCCGGCGCCTCGACCTCGGCCTCCACCACCAGGGCGGCGTCGGTGAGCTCTGCCCGCATCCAGACCGCTCGCACCTGCTCGGCGGGCTCCAGGAAGCGCTCGATCACGGAGTGGATCACGAACCCGGTCGGGCCGGTCCCGAAGGAATCCTCGGGCAGCGCGCGGACGCTGGCCACCAGGCTGCGCGGGCTCAGCAGCGCGCCCCCCAGGCCCCCCTGCAGCGCCGCCGCGGCGGTCTTGGTGGGGGCGGCGTAGCCGCTCGATCCGCCCTGACGCGCGCGCAGCGCCTCGAGCGCGCCCGGCGGTCCGCCGGCCAGGAGGAGTCGCTTTCCGTCGAGGCGCCAGGCGATCTCGCCGGAGGGCGTCGCCACCGATCGTGCCGGGGGGGCGGGTGAAGCTCGTCCCCCCGTGGCATCGGTTGCTCGGGCCTCGCCCTCGCCCCGTCGGCGGGCGGAGCCCGCCTCCTCCCCCGCTCGCTCCGGGTCAGGCTCATCCGCCTGGCCCTGCGGGTGATCTTGCCGGGGGGTCCGAAGAACTGGCCCCCCCGGTCCCCCCGCTCGCTCCGGGCCAGGCTCATCCGCCTGGCCCTGCGGGTGATCTTGCCGGGGGGTCCGAAGAGCTGGCCCCCCCGGTCCCCCCGCTCGCTCCGGGCCAGGCTCATCCGCCTGGCCCTGCGCTCGCCGGATCCCGCCGGCCCGCTGCAGCGCCGCGAACAGCGCCGGGAGCCGCGCCAGCGAGGCCTGCGCCGCCGCCTCGTCCCGGACGTCGGCCACCAGCTCGAAGCGGACCAGGCGCAGGGGATCGGCCCGCAGCGCCACGTCGGAGAGATCGGTGAGGTCGAGCCGGGGGGAGATCGACACCGAGGCGGCCGCACCCGGGGCCAGGCAGTCGAACAGGTCGCGCTGCAGGTCGAAGCCGTGCTCGGACAGCCAGGCCCGGTCGCGGGCCGGGACGCGGGTCAGGAGGTGCTTCCCCAGCGCGCCCGGATCGCCGTCCCAGCGGAGGACCAGCGCCGCCTCGGGCGAGAGCGATCGAACGGCGGCCCGAGCGTCGCCGCCGGCCCGCAGCGCTCGCAGGCCTGCGGAAGGGCCCAGCCGCGAGGCGAGGCCGACCCGGAGCACCCCGGCCTCCGCCGACACGCCCACCGCCAGTCCCTCCCGGCCGGGCGGCGGGAGGTCGGCAGCTGGCGGAACGCCGCCCAGGATCATCGCGTACCGCTCGCCGAGCGTCTTGCGCAGCTCGCGCCAGGCGGCGGACTCGGCCAGGCTATCGGGCGCGGGCCGGGACAGCGCCGCCGCCACCGCCGCCGCGCCGGCCGGGCCGGGCGCGAGCGCCGCGGTCCGCTCCCGGGCGAGCAGCGCCAGCGAGAGCGCCGCCGGCGTACCGGTGGCGCGGCGGAAGGTCAGGATCCGCACCGGCCCCCGGGTGGACTCGGTGCGTTCGGGCGCTCCCAGCCGATCGCGCGCCAGGCGGGCCACCAGGGCCTCGAGCGCGGCCGCGTCTCGCACCGGCAGGATGACGACGGGTGTCCCGGGCCCGCCGTCCGCCCCGGGCTCGCTGCCGGCGGCGGCGCCGCGCGCGGGCTCGATCCCGGCCCGCGCCAGCGCATCCGGATCGAGCGCATCGAACCCGAGCTGCGCGGTGAGCGCGTCGCGGACGCCGGCCAGCTGCTGGGCGGCGCCGGGAAAGCCAGAGATGGTCTCGTGCAGCGCCGCCAGCTCCCGGCCGGCGCGCCGGAGCTCGGGGATCACGATCGCCGGGGCGCGAGGGGAGAGGTAGCGCTCGGGCGGCGGGCCGGAGGCGCGGCGGCAGGCGGCGGCGGCGAGCGCCAGCAGGAGCGCAGCGCGGGTGAGCGTTCTGGTGCGGGCGTGCCAGCGCACGGACGAGACTCTTACCACACAACCCGCACCCGAACCGGGTGCGGGGATCTGCGCCTGGTGCGGGATCGTGGTAAACGCTCCCCGCTCGCCCATGATCTTCTCCTCCGAAGACACCGCCCCCCTCGCCCTCGACCTGCTCCCGGACTGGCGGGCCCGGTTCGGCTCGGCGGCGGAGCGGCTCGAGCTGGAGATCGGGCCGGGCCACGGCGGCTTCGCCCTGGCCTTCGCGCGCACCCACGCCGCCCGGGCGCTGGTGGCCATCGAGCAGCGCAAGAAGTTCGCCGAGGCCATCGCCGTCAGGGCCGAGCAGCGCGGCCACCGGAACCTGCTCGTCCTCCACGGCGACGCACGGCTGCTCGCGCCGCGGCTCTTCGCCGGCGGCTCGCTGGCGGCCATCCACGTCCACTTCCCCGACCCGTGGTGGAAGCGGCGGCACCACGGCCGCCGCCTGGTCGACGACCGGATGTCCCGGCTCCTGTGGGCGCTGCTCGCGCCCGGAGGGCTCCTCGACTTCCGCACCGACGTGGAGGAGTACGCGGCCGGCGCGGCGGAGCGGCTCGAGGCGGTCGGGTTCCGGAACGAGGCCGGCCCGGGGCGATTTGCCGAGGCATCGCCCGACGAGATCCCCTCGACCCGCGAGAAGCGCTACCTGGCCACCGGCCAGCGCGTGTGGCGCCTGCGGCTCCGGCGCTGAGGCGCCGGCCCGCGCTCCTGCTGCGCCGGGCCGGTTCCGGCGGCAGGGCTGCCGTCCCCGGGCGGCGGATCCGCCACGGCCGGGTCGGCGTTGTTGCGGGGGCTGCTCTCATCGAAGTCGTGGCCGCCGATGTTCGGGGTGGGGCCGCTCGACGCCTCCTCGCCGCGGGCGTCCTCAGATGGGATCGGGCTCGCGGTCGTCGCCGAGCTCCCCCATGACGGCCACCGCAGCGGTGAGCCCGGCTGCTGCCAGGGTGAGCAATGCCACGACCCCCGAGCCTCCGGGAAGGGATCCCTGGATGGCCGCGAGCAGGGCGGGCCCCAGCGCACCCGACGCGCGGGCGAGCAACGCGGCGGAGATCCCCGTCGCCAGGGCAGCGGCCGCGCCCAGGACCCACGCGCGCGCCCCCGTCCGGCGGGCGGGTAGCCGCCGCAGCACCGCGGCGGTGAATGCCGCACCTTCCAGGTGGGGAGGGCTCGAGAGCCGCTCCTCGAGCGGGTCGACGAGTGTGGACCGGGTCATGTCGAGGCCTCCGCGGAGGGGAAGAGGATGGCGCGCAGCCGCTCCTTGCCGCGCGCGACGTGCGTCTTGAGCGTGCCGAGCGGCCAGCCCAGGACGGCGGCCGCCTCCTCGTGGGTGAGGTCCTGGCCGTAGGCCAGCGCCAGCGCCGCGCGCTCCTCCTCGCGCAGGAAGGCGAAGGCGCGTTCCAGGTCGAGCCGCGCCTCGACCCGCTCGGCGCCCGGTGCGGGGTCGGGCGGCAGCGGCTCCGGCGCCGGCTGCCGCCGCGCCTCGGAGAGGAAGGCGTTCCAGGCGATGCGGTGCAGCCAGGTGCCGAACCGCGCCTGGCCGCGCCAGGTGGAGAGGCGCCGGTGCGCGCGCAGGAACGTCTCCTGGGCGAGGTCGTCGGCGCGGGCCTGGTCGCCGCCGCACAGCCGGCGCAGCAGGGTGCGGATGGGCGACTGGTGGCGGAGCACCAGGACCGCGAAGGCGCGCCGGTCGTCGGTCGCGAGGACGCGGCCGACCAGCGCGGCATCGCTGTCGGCCGGAGCGGTCATTCCCCGGCGGTCTGCGGATCGCGCGCCTTCGGCCGCGCCAGGAAGTGCGAGGCGACGTAGGCGATGCCCATGAGGCCCGGGACGAACCCGACCGCCCAGGTGTGCTCCGGAGCGCCGGGGGGGGTGGAGAAGTAGAAGAACAGGCCGGCGCCCAGGCCCAGCGCCACGAGCACCAGCCCGCGGCGGAGATCGGCGGTGTGGGGGTCGCGGCGCCTCGCCGGATCGAGCACCTCGGCCGGCAATGGCTGCCCCTTCTCGATGGCGAGCCGGATGGTCTCGTGGCGCAGCTTCTGATTGCGGAAGCGCCCGTAGGCGACGATGGCGATGATCAAGGCCGTGAAGCCGAAGACGGTTCCGACGATCGCGATGGGCGTGACGGTCTCGGTGAGTTCCGAGGCCCGAGCGAAGGCCGGCAGGAGGGCGAGGAGGAGGGCGGGCGCGAGGCGGTGCATGGGGTCTCCGGGGTCGGTTCCAGTGTCGCTCCCTTCGACGCGGCCGGGGGCCTCCCTGGATTCAGGGCCCGGCGTCCCCGTCGGGTCGGGCGAGAGGGCCGCGCACGGCCCGGTCCGCGCGGGTAGACTCGGCGCATGAAACGCCTGGTCGCGCCCCTCCTCGCCTCCGCCCTGCTCCTCGCCGCCTGCCGCGTGTCCGAGTCGCCCGCCGATCGGTACCGCCGCTTCGTCGACGCCGCCCGCAAGGGCCGCGCCGGCGAGGTGTGGTCCATGCTGTCCACGCAGTCGCGGAAGGCGCTCGCTGTCCGGGCCAAGGCGCTGTCGGTCTCGGGGCCCTCGGCCCGCGTGGACGTGTCCCCGGCGGACCTGGTGCTGGGCGACCTGGCCCCCACCGCACCGAGGGTGAAGTCGGTGACCGTGGTGCGCGAGTCCAGGGACGCGGCCGTGGTGGCGGTCGAGGACGTCACCGGCTTCCGCGGCGAGGTGTCGCTGGTGCGCGAGGACGGGGAGTGGCGGGTGGTGCTGCCGGAGGGGTAGCGGGCCGCCCCGCGCCGTCCCCGAACCTGTGGATCCCGCCCTAAACGTCTGTTATTCAATCCAGTCCGCATATGAAGACCCATACCGCCGCCCAGATCCGCGAGCTGTTCCTTCGCTTCTTCGAGGAGCGGGGCCACCGGCGCGTGGCGAGCTCCTCGCTCGTGCCCCAGAACGATCCCACCCTGCTCTTCACCAACGCAGGCATGGTCCAGTTCAAGGACGTCTTCACCGGCCGGGAGAAGCGCGACTACTCGCGCGCCACCACCTCGCAGAAGTGCGTGCGCGCCGGCGGAAAGCACAACGACCTGGAGAACGTCGGCTTCACCGCGCGTCACCACACCTTCTTCGAGATGCTGGGGAACTTCTCCTTCGGCGACTACTTCAAGAAGGACGCCATCGCCTGGGCCTGGGAGTGGGTGACCAGCGAGCAGTGGCTGGGGATCCCGAGGGACCGGCTGGCGGCCACCGTCTTCGCGGGGGAGGGCTCCTTGCCCTGGGACGAGGAGGCCTACGCGCTGTGGAAGGCGCAGGGCATCCCGGCCGAGCGCATCCACAAGCTGGGCGCCAAGGACAACTTCTGGGCCATGGGCGACACCGGCCCGTGCGGCCCCTGCTCGGAGATCCACTTCTTCCAGAGCGACCAGATCCCCTGCGCCGAGGAGCAGGCCGGCCGCAGGTGCCTGGGGGTGGCCTGCGACTGCGATCGCTGGCTGGAGATCTGGAACCTGGTGTTCATGCAGTTCGAGCGGAGCGAGGACGGCAGCCTGACCCCGCTGCCCAGGCCCTCCATCGACACCGGCGCCGGGCTGGAGCGCATCTCGGCGGTGGTGCAGAAGAAGCTGTCCAACTACGACACCGACCTGTTCCAGACCATCATCGCCGCCGTCCAGAAGCTGTCGGGCAAGCGCTACGGCGCCGATGCCAGCGACGACGTGTCGATGCGGGTCATCGCCGATCACGCTCGCGCCACCACCTTCCTGGTGGGCGACGGGGTCATGCCGGACCGGGGCGGGCGGGGCTACGTGCTGCGCCGCATCATGCGGCGCGCCATCCGGCACGGGAAGCGGCTGGGGCTGGAGAAGCTCTTCCTGGCCGACGTCTGCGACGTGGTCATCGAGGAGATGGGGAAGGCCTACCCGGAGATCCGCGAGAACCGCGCCTTCATCACCAAGGTGACCGGGGCCGAGGAGGAGTCGTTCCGCCAGACCCTGAACCGCGGCCTCAGACTCCTCGACGAGGAGGTGGCGCGGATGGCGAAGGCGGGGGAGAAGGTCGTCCCCGGCGCCTTCACCTTCCTGCTCTACGATACCTACGGCTTCCCCGTCGACCTGACCCAGACCATCGCCACCGAGCGCGGGCTGACCGTGGACGAGGCGGGCTTCCAGAAGCTCCTCGACGAGCAGCGGGCGCGGGCCGACTTCGGCGGCTCCGGCGCACAGGCGGTGGGCGACCTCCACAAGCACATCGCGGGCGAGCTGGGCGAGGTGAAGTTCCTCGGCTACGAGGTCACCTCGGCGCAGTCGCAGGTGCGGGCGCTGGTCGCGAACGGCAAGCGCGCCGAGCGGGCCCGCACCGGCGACAAGGTGGAGGTGTTCACCGCCGCCACCCCCTTCTACGGCGAGTCCGGCGGGCAGGTCGGCGACACCGGGACCATCACCGTGCCGGGCGGCCGGGTGCGGGTCCACGACGCCAAGCGGCCGGTGACGGGCCTGGTGGCGCACCTCGGCGAGGTGACCCAGGGCCAGATCGCCGTGGGCGACCAGGCCGAGCTGGCCGTGGACGAGGAGCGCCGCGATCTCGTCCGGGCCAACCACTCTGCCACCCACCTCCTCCAGTTCGCGCTGCGCGAGCGGCTGGGCGAGCACGTCAAGCAGGCCGGCTCGGTGGTGGCTCCCGACTACCTGACCTTCGACTTCTCCCATTTCCAGGCGCTCTCCGAGGAGGACCTGCGGGCGGTCGAGGCGCGGGTCAACGAGCTCGTGCGCCGTAACGAGGCGGCCGACGTCTCGGTGCTGAAGCTGGAGGAGGCGCGCAAGTCCGGCGCCATGATGATCTTCGGCGAGAAGTACGGCGACGTGGTGCGGGTGGTCCGCCTCGGCCCGTCGCGCGAGTTCTGCGGCGGCACCCACGTGCGGCGCACCGGCGACATCGCCTTCTTCCGGATCGGCTCGGAGGAGTCGATCGCGGCCGGCGTGCGCCGGATCAAGGCCTACACCGGCCCGAAGGCGGTCGAGGAGGCGCAGCGCGCCGAGGCCGAGCTGCGCAAGGCGGCGGCGCTGCTCCGGTCCGGCCCGCTCGAGGTCTCGCAGAAGGTCGAGCAGACGCAGCGCCGGGTCAAGGAGCTGGAGCGCGCGCTGGAGGAGGCCCGCAGCAAGGTGGCGGCGGCCCAGTCCGGGGACCTGGCCGCCCAGGCCCGGGTGGTGAAGGGCGGGAAGATCCTGGCCACGCGCGTGCAGGGCGACGGCAAGGCCCTGCGCGAGCTGGCGGACAAGCTGCGCGATCGCCTGGCCAGCGGCGTGGTGGCGCTCGGCTCGGAGCACGGCGGCAAGGCCGTCCTGCTGGTGGCGGTCACCAAGGACCTGGCGGGACGCCTCAAGGCGGGCGACCTGGTCAAGGAGGGCGCCAAGCTGGTGGGCGGCGTCGGCGGCGGCAAGCCCGATCTGGCGCAGGGCGGGGGCCCGGATCCGTCGGGGCTCGACAAGGCGCTCGCCAGGATCGGCGAGCTGGCGGCGTCGGCGCTGGGGTAGGTGGGCGCCGGACCCGCGCGCCGGAGCTGGCGCGGGGTCCTCCTGTCCCGTGGGCGCGGCACGCTCCAGCAGGAGGCAGGCTGCGCCGCGCGAGGACGGGAACTCGCTCCTGTCAAGCGGGTGGGACGGTTGACCGCCGCGCGCCGCCGCGCCTACCATCCTGTCACGCATGCCCACCCCGCTGCCGCCTCCGCGCAAGCGCTCCTCGACCGCCGAGCCGCGGGTCGTGGATTTGTCGCTGGCCCGGGACGCGCGCCGGCTGCGCGAGTTCCAGGCGCGCTGCCGCGGGGTGGACGAGGTGAACCGGAAGTCGCTCTCGCGGCTGTTCCAGACCGGCCTGATCTTCACGCGCCACGGCGCCCGGCTGGGCCGCGAGCTGCTGCTGGCGCACCAGCACCTGCTGCGCGTGACCGACCTCCTGGCGCGGGTGGGCGAGCTGCCCGTGGCCGCGCCGGCCGGCGAGGCCGCCGCGCTCTACGACGAGGCGCAGCTCCTGCTGGCGCGCACCACCGAGCTCACCGCCCGCTGCAACGGCGTGCTGGCGCGGGAACGCTGAGGGGCCGGGCGGCCGCCGCGGCCTCAGAACCCGATGCCGGCGCTGAGGAACGGGCCCTGGATGGCCCGCCGGTCGCCGTCGATCTTGATGCCGAAGGCGGTGATCCGGTAGCCGGCCTCGAGGCGGAGCTGGACGGTGGAGAGGCGGCCCACCAGCAGCCCGCCCGCGGCCCGGAACGCCAGCCCGGCGCCGGTGTCGCCCTGGGTGTGGGCCACCGCGTAGTCGAGGCCGCCGCCGAGGTACGGCGACACGTTGCCCCGGGTGATGGGGAGGTAGACGCCCAGCCCGGTGGAGAGCTGGTGGTTGCCGCCGCCGGCGGCGTAGTCGACGCCGACGTCGGCCAGGAAGCTGCGCGCGTCGTACAGCCAGAAGATGCCGCCGCCCGTCAGCTGCTTGGTCTGGTGATCGCCGGGGCAATCCACGAACCAGGTCGCGCCCAGGCGCAGGCCGAAGACGTGGGTGGAGGCGAGCTTGCGCCGCGGGGCGGCCTCCCGCTCGGTGACGGTGTCGATGTCGGCCAGCCCGGCCGCCGGCCGCGCATCGGCCAGGCCCTGGGCCAGTCGCCGCAGCACCGGGTCGAGGTCGTCGGGGTTGGCGGCCCCGAGCTGGTCCGCGTGCCAGACCGTTCCGTCGGGGCGGTAGGCGTCCAGCCGGGCGGTGGTGGCCGCGCCCAGGCGCGAGATCCGCAGCGTGACCGCCAGCGCCGCACCGGCGCGGCGCGCCTCCTCGGCGGCCTCGGCCGGGGCGGGCTCGGGCACGTTTCCGCCCGCGCGCGGCGCCAGACGGACCGTGAACCGGCCGGTCTGCTCCAGGTCGCCCCGGAGCAGGTCGGTGGCGGCCGCGAGCTCGCCGTCGCCGACGTTGGCCCCGGTGGCCGGGAGCAGGACCACGGCTTCCGCGGCGCGGGCCGCCGGGGCGGCCAGCGCGAGCAGGAGGAGGACGGCTGGCAGGTTCCGCATGTGGCTCTCCCGACAAAGTTGGGCGTCCGGCGCTCCGGTGCCCATCCCTGGAACACCGCAGCCCGCCCTTTCCGGCCCACCTGGGCCCGTCGAGGACCCGTCTGCGGCCATCGGTCCCGGCGGGTGCGTGGCACGACCCGGCATATCATGCCGCATGCGTGGAACGCTGAGCGAGCTGGAGATCGAGGCCGATGCCCTGGCCGGGAACCCCCTGGGCGATCCCTCCCGGAGGCTGGTGCTGGTCTACGTGCCGCCCGGGCACGACGGCAAGGGATTGCCGTCGGTCACCTTCCTGCACGGGTTCAGCGGCAGCGTCCGGAGCTGGCTCAATGCGAGCCTGTTCCAGCCCACCGTGCCGGAGCGGATCGACGCGCAGGTGGCGGCGGGAGCGCTGCCGCCCTTCGTGGCGGTGTTCCCGGACGGCGCCACGCACCTGGGCGGCACGCAGTGGACCGACGCGCCGGCGGTGGGCCGCTACCAGACCTACGTGGCCGAGGCGGTGGTGCGCGAGGTGGAGGCGCGCTTCGGCACGCTGCCGGTGCGCGAGGCCCGGGCCGTGGTGGGCAAGAGCTCCGGCGGCTACGGCGCGCTGCGGATGGGGCGGGACCGGCCCGACGTGTTCGCGCACGTGGGTTGCCACTCCGGCGACGCCTGCTTCGAATACTGCTACATGGCGGACCTGCCCAAGGCCGCCGCGGCGCTCCTCGGCGCGCCCTCGCCGGCCGAGTGGCTGGAGGCCGCCATCGCCCGGGCGCGCCAGACCAAGCTCCGCGGTGACGACATGGCGGTGCTGAACGTCCTGGCCATGGCCGCGCACTACTCGCCGGAGCCGGGTGCGCCGCTGGGCCTGGCGCTCCCCTTCGAGCTCCCCTCCGGCCGCATCCGCCCCGAGGTCTGGGCGAGATGGCAGGCCGAGGATCCGGTGCACTTCGTGCCGGCCTCGATGGAGGCCTACCGCAGGCTCGAGACCGTGTTCCTGGACTGCGGAACCAAGGACGAGTACCACCTGCGCTGGGGGGCGCGGATGGTGGCCGAGTCGCTGCGCGCCGGCGGGGTGGAGCCCGTGCACCAGGAGTTCGAGGACGGGCACATGGGCGTCAACTACCGGTACGATGCGTCGCTCGGGGTGATCGTGCCGAGGCTGGCGAGGGGGTAGCAGCCCGAACCCGAACCCGAACCTGAACCCGCAACCCCTGAACCCTGACCCGAGTCCCCAGTCCCCTGGACCGAGTCCCCTGATCCGAGCGACTGGTTCGGGCCACGGGCCACGGGCCAGGTGACTCGGGAGTCGGGCCACGGGCACGGAACGACCCGGGTTCAGGTTCGGGTTCGGGTTCGGGCAGTGAACGAACGCGGCGCGCCCCCCGGGTGGAGGCGCGCCGCATGAGCTCCTCGCGAGGAGGAAGCTACTCGCGGGGAATTCCCGTCCCGCCCCGGCGCAGGAAGGCCGGGATGTCGTACTGGTCCTCTTCGCCGGGCCGGTACACGGCCGGCTCGCGGCGGATCGACACCGGGGTGCGCTGTGGCGCGGGCGCGGTGGCCAGCGCCGGCTCGCGCCGGACGACCGGCGGCCGGGCGTCGCCGGGCAGTGGCGGCGGGGCAGCGCGCGCCGAGACCACCTCGCGCACCACCTCGGCTGGCTTCTCCACCTTGCGCGCCACCGCCCGGCTCCGCTCGTCGCGGCCCTGGAAGCCCGTGGCGATGACGGTGATCTTGACCTCGTTCCCGAGCCGCTCGTCGATGACCGACCCGAAGATGATGTTGGCCTCGGGATCGGCCGCCGACTGGGCCATGGACACGGCCTCGTTCACCTCGAACAGGGTCAGGCTGGGTCCGCCGGTGATGTTGACCAGCAGCCCGGTGGCGCCGTCCAGGGTCACGTCCTCGAGCAGCGGCGAGTTGATGGCCGCCTGCATGGCCTCCACCGTGCGCCGCTCGCCGGTCGACCGGCCGGTGCCCATGAGGGCCATGCCCTGGCTGCCCATGATGGTGCGCACGTCGGCGAAGTCGACGTTGACGATGCCGTGCACGGTGATGAGGTCGGAGATGCCCTGCACCGCGTTGAGCAGCACCTCGTCGGCCCGCTTGAAGGCGTCGGCCAGCGACATGTTCTCGCCCGCCACCGAGAGCAGGCGCTGGTTGGGGATGACGATGAGCGTGTCGACCGCCGCGCCCAGCTCGGCCAGGCCGGCCTCGGCCTGCTTGCGCCGCTTGTTCCCCTCGAAGAGGAAGGGCTTGGTGACCACGCCCACCGTGAGTGCGCCGGTGGCCTTGGCGATGTCGGCCACCACCGGGGCCCCGCCGGTGCCGGTGCCGCCGCCCATGCCGGCGGTGACGAACACCATGTCGGCGCCCTCCAGGGCGGCCGCGATGGCGTCCTTCTCCTCCAGGGCCGCGCTCCGGCCCACCTCGGGGTTGGCGCCCGCGCCCAGGCCGCGCGAGGCGGTCCGGCCCAGCGGGATCTTGAGCTGGGCCTGGTTGACGCGCAGGGCCTGCAGGTCGGTGTTGGCGGCGATGAACTCCACCCCCTCCAGCCGCGCCGCCACCATGGTGTTGATGGCGTTGCCGCCGCCGCCGCCCACCCCGATGACCTTGATCTTCGCCGCGTCCTGCCTGTCCGTGAATTCGATCATCTCGTGCCTCCGCGGCTAGAAGATCTGCCCGAGCCACTCCTTCATCCGCCCCTTCACCTTCCGGTAGACGTTCTCGTCGCGGATCTTGAAGTAGGGGCTCTCGTTCTCTTGCTGCGCTCCGTAGATGACCAGCCCCACCGCGGTCGCGTACATGGGGCTCTTGACCACGTCCACCAGGCCGCCGATACCGCGCGGCAGGCCGCGCCGCACCGGCACCCCCATCACCTCCTCGGCCATCTCCGGCATGCCCGAGAGGAGGGTGGAGCCGCCGGTGATGACGATGCCGCTGGCCAGCACCTCCTCCATGGCGCACTTCTGGATCTCGTGCTGGACCAGCATGAAGATCTCCTCCACCCGCGGCTCGATGATCTCGGCCAGGATGTGGCGGGAGAGGACGCGCGGGGAGCCCCCACCCACGCTCGGGACCTCGATGGTCTCGGCCTTGTCCACCATCGAGGCCACCGCGCACCCGTACTGCTTCTTGATGCGCTCGGCCTCGTGGGTGGGCGTGCGCAGCCCGACCGCCACGTCGTTGGTGAGGTGGTTGCCGCCCAGCGAGATGACGGCGGTGTGCTGGATGGCGCCGTTGTGGAAGATGGCGATGTCGGTGGTGCCGCCGCCGATGTCGACCAGGCACACCCCCAGCTCCTTCTCGTCCTCGGAGAGGGTGGCCAGCGAGGAGGCCAGCGGCTGCAGCACGATGTCGGCCACGTTCAGGCCGGTCCGCTGGGCGCACTTGACGATGTTCTGGGCCGAGGAGACGGCCCCGGTCACGATAGCGCCTTGGCCTCGAGCCGGACGCCGCTCATGCCCACCGGCTCCTTGATGCCGTCCTGGTCGTCGACCACGTACTCCTGCGGGAGCACGTGGATCACCTCGCGGTCCAGCGGGATGGCCACCGCCTTGGCCTGATCGATGACCCGGTCGACGTCCTGGGCGCCGGACCTCCTTGTCCTTGACCGCCACGACGCCGTGGGAGGGGAAGGCCTTGATGTGGCCGCCGGCGATGCCGGTGTAGACGGTGGTGATCTCGCACCCCGCCATGTGCTCGGCCTCCTCGATGGCCCGCTTGATCGAGGCGACGGTGGCGTCGATGTTGACCACCACCCCCTTGCGCAGCCCCTTGGACGGGTGCGAGCCGATGCCGATGATGTCGATCGTGCCCTCGTCGGTCACCTCGCCGACGATGGCGCAGATCTTCGTGGTCCCGATGTCGAGGCCGACGAGGATGTCTCCGCTGTTCGCCATGACCACCTCCGGGCGTGTCCGCGCCGTCGCGCTTTCGCCCACCTGGGGCCCTCTCGGGCCCGCCAACCCGCCGCGCCGCGGTCTCCCGCAGCGCGTCCCCGCTCACCCTTGCGCGGCCGTCTCCGGCCGCCCGGGGCTTGCGAGGCCACCACCTACCGCCCAGCCCTGGCAGCGGAGCCGATCAACCCGGTCCCGCCGGATCCAGCGAAACGCACCGCCACCCAGTCCGGGTGCCGGCGGTTGTCGAGGTGGATCACCTCCGGTTTCCGCCCCTCCGCATCCAGCGCCGGCAAGAGCCGGGACAGGCGTGAGAGCTTCTCCTCCAGATCGCGCTGGCCGAGCCGGACCTCGGCGCCGTCGCCGGTCGTGACGGTGGCGCCCAGGTCGGGGTCGACGTGGATCTCCGAGATGGGCGCCCGCCCGTCCAGCCGCGCCTCGGCCCAGGCGCTCATCAGCGCCAGGGCGCCGGAGAGGAGCGGCTCGACCTCGCCCCGCCGTTCTATCCAGGTGTCGCGCTCGATCCCGGTCACCACCGGGAGATCCAGTCCGTCGCCGGGCGCCGCCCGCTTGAACACCTCGCCCCGCGCGTCGACCAGATAGAGGCCGCTCAGGTCGACCAGCGCCACGGCGCGGCGCTCGGTCACGTCGACGTCGAGCGCGGGCGGCAGCCGTCGCCGGACCTCGGCGCGGGCCACCCAGGGGTCCCGCAGGAGCGCGGCCTCGACCGCCTCAGGGTCCACCAGCAGGAGGTGGTCGCCGCGCTGCACCGGCAGGATGGCAAGGAGATCCTCGGGGCGGGTGCGGGACAGGCCGTGGAAGCGGATCTCCTTCACCCGGAACAGATCGCCGGCGACGGCGCGGCGGTAGCCGACCGTGCCCAGGCCGCCCAGCAGCGCCAGCACCACCACCGTGGGCAGGCAGAGCCGGAGGATCCGGGCCAGCTTCCGCCGCCGCTCGCCCGGGACCCTGTCCACCCGCCGCCGGTTCGCTCTCCGCACCACGCCCTGACCCCGAATCCTCGCGCCGGGACACGTCTCCGACCCCCCGGGCCGGGGAACGTGCTTCCGGGCGCTATCGCCCGACGGCAGCATGCCCGAGGGGCCGGCCTGGGCAAGTTTTCGACCGTGCCCGCGGGGGAGTGGACGCGGTGCCGCCGCATTCTTCCCGTGGACGGGCGCAGCCTGGTACCTCCCCCCGAATGAGGGGGTGCAGGCACCGGCCGGCGTCTGCCCACGATTGCGCATGCTCCCGCGCCTCCGCAGGACCTGCGGAGCGATCCGGGCCGACTGCGTCGGTTGCGGTGCCGGCCCACCCGGGATACACGGGTCGCCCCGGCTGCAAACCGAACGTCCTCCGGGGATTGAATCGTCGGGGTTGATCGACGACAACCGGCCTGCGTTCACCATTAGTGGATGGGGTTGGCACCCACGGTCCGGATGACTATCTGACCCGGGCGGATGCGTCGGGGCGCATCAGCCGCAGCGCGACGAGCGACTACACCTCACGTGGAGAGCACCATGACTCGTCTCATCGGAACGACGTTGGCCATCGCCTGCCTCGCCGCGGTGCCTGCGCGCGGCGACGTGCCGGAGGACGTGCAGAGCTGCCCGTCCTGCCACTTCTGCGGGATGGACCGGGACAAGTTCGGCCACAGCCGGATGGAGATCCTCCGCCAGGACGGAAAGGTGGTGGGGACCTGCAGCTTGCACTGCGCCGCGCTCGAGCTCGCCGCCTCGGTCGACGGGCCGCCCAAGGCCGTCCGCGTCGCGGACATGCAGTCGCGGCAGCTCATGGATGCCGAGTCCGCCATCTGGGTCGTGGGCGGATCGAAGCCAGGCGTCATGACCCGGCGCGCCAAGTGGGCCTTCGCCGATCGCGCGGCCGCCGAGGCGTTCGTGAAGGAGAACGGGGGTCGGGTCGCGACCTTCGAGGAGGCCCTCCAGGCCGCCTTCGAGGACATGTACCAGGACGTGAAGATGATCCGGGAGAAGCGCAAGGCCATGCGCGCGAAGATGAACGAGGCGCGGGATTGATGCGCCCCGGAGGGCAGCTGCTGGGGGCGCTGGGGCTGGCTCTGCTCGCCTCGGGCGGCGCGCGCGGCCAGGAGACCGCCCCGCTGGTGCCGGATCCGGACGAGAAGTGCCCGGTGTGCGGGATGTTCGTGGCGCGCACCCCCGACTGGCTCGCGGGGGTGCGCTTCGCCGACGGCGGGCACGCCGTCTTCGACGGCGCCAAGGATCTGTTCCGGTTCGTGCTGGGGGACGAGCGGGACGGGCGCGGTCACACTGACCGCGACGTGCGGTCGGCCTTCGTCACCGACTACTACTCGCTCCGGCAGGTGGACGCGCACGGCGCCTGGTTCGTGCTCGGCAGCGACGTGCTCGGCCCGATGGGTCCCGAGCTCGTCCCCTTCGCCGAGGAGCGCGCCGCGCGCGAGTTCCTTGCCGATCACCGGGGCAAGCGCATCCTCCGCTTCGCCGAGGTCAGCGCCGCAGTGCTGAAGGAGCTGGAGTGATGTCGCGCCCGTCGACCGCCCTGCTGCTGGTGCTGCTCGCGGTCGCGCTCCTCTGGCTGGCGGCGGCCGGGCACGCCGCCGCCCGCCGCGCGTCCGCCTCGCAGGAGCTGGCGGTCCAGTCGGCGCTGGTCTCGCGGCTGGAGCTGACCGATCTGTGCCTGTTCACCGAGGCGCGCTACACCCGCCACCCGTCGCAGGCGGACGCGTTCGCGCCCTTCCAGGACCACCCCCGCGCTCTCGAGCACTTCCCCTCCGGCTCGATGGCGGCGGCACCCCGGGTGACGCGGTGAGGGCGGCCCTGGAGCGATACCGGTCGATCCTCGACTTCACCCTCGCCTCGCTGGCGCGCCGCAAGGGCAAGAACCTGTCGCTCCTGGCGGTCTACGCCCTGGTGGTCTTCGCCGTCGCCTCGGTCGAGCTCTTCACGCTGGCGGTCCGCGAGCAGGCCGCCCGGGCCCTGGTCGGCGCGCCGGAGCTGGTGGTGCAGCGGCTCTCGGCCGGCCGGCACGACCTCGCGCCCGCCGGCTGGGTGGCGGCTGTCTCGGCGATCCGCGGCGTCTCGAGCGCGCGGGGGCGGCTGTGGGGCTACTACTACCACCCCCCCTCGCACGCGAACTTCACGGTGCTGGTGCCGGACCGGTTCTGGGGCGCGCCGGGCGAGGCCGTGGTCGGGCCGGGCGTGGCGCGCGTTTCCCGGGTCGGGGTGGGGCGGGCCCTGTCGATGGCCGCCAGCGACGGGACCTTCCTCGACCTGCGGGTGCGGGAGATCGTGCCGCCGGCCGGCGAGATCGTCGCCTCCGACGTGGTGGCGGTGGGCGAGGCCGACTTCCGCCGGCTCTTCGGGACGCCCACCGGCACGTACACGGACGTGGTGGCCCGGGTGGCGAACACCCGCGAGGTGGTCACGGTGGCCGCCAAGGTGCGGCGGCTCCTGCCGGAGGCGCGCACCGTGACGCGCGCCGAGATGGCGCGGACCTACGAGGCCATCTTCGACTGGCGCAGCGGGCTCATGGTGGCGGTCCTCTCGGCGGCGATCCTGGCCTTCGCCATCGTGGCCTGGGACAAGGCCTCCGGTCTCTCCGCCGAGGAGCGGCGCGAGATCGGCGTCCTCAAGGCGGTGGGATGGGAGACCCGCGATGTGCTCCTCATGAAGCTCCTCGAGGGCGCGTCGGTCTCGCTGGTCGCGTTCGGGGCGGGGATGCTGGCGGCCTACGCGCACGTGTTCCTGGCCGGCGCCGCCCTGCTCCGGCCAGTGCTGGAGGGCTGGTCCGGGCTGTACCCCGACCTGCAGCTGGTGCCGTTCGTGAGCGGGCTGCACCTGGCCACGCTCTTCTTCCTGACGGTGGTCCCGTACCTGGCGGCCACCACCGTCCCGGCCTGGCGGGCGGCCACGGTCGACCCGGACGAGGTGATGCGGTCGTGATCGAGCTCCGCGACGTCCGGAAGGTCTTCCACGAGGGGCGCCCCGACGAGCACGTGGCGGTGGCGGGCGTGACGCTGGCCATCGAGGCGGGCCGGGTCACGGTGCTGCGCGGGCCGAGCGGCTCCGGGAAGACCACCCTGCTCACCCTCATCGGCTGCATGGCGCGCCCCAGCTGCGGCCGGATCTGGGTGGAGGGGCGGGAGGTCACCAGCCTGCCGGAGCGGTTCCTCACCGAGGTGCGCCGGCGCACCTTCGGCTTCGTCTTCCAGCAGTTCCACCTGCTGCGCGGCCTCTCCACCCTCGAGAACGTGATCATCCCCGCCTATCCCATGGGAGAGCGGCGCCCGGCGCTGGTCCGCCGGGCGCGCGACCTCCTGGACCGGCTCGGCATCCACGCCCGCGCCGGGACCAGGGCCGACTGGCTCTCCGGCGGGGAGGCGCAGCGCGTCGCGATCGCCCGGGCGCTCATCAACGATCCGGCGGTGGTCATCGCCGACGAGCCCACCGCCCACCTCGACTCCGCCCTCTCCGGCGAGTTCATGGCGATCGTGGCGGACCTCCGCGCCCGCGGGAAGACGGTGGTGATCGCCAGCCACGATCCCCTGGTCTACGACTCGCCCGCCGTGGAGCGCGTGGTCCCCGTCCGCGACGGACGGCTGGACGGCGCGGCCGGCGCATGATGCTCCATCCCTCCATCCTGGCGCTGGTCGCCGGATCGCTGCTGACCGCGAGCCTCCTGGCCTACGCCGCGCGCTGGGCGGCGGTGATCGTCCGGCGCTGGGACCTCTCCAGCGGATCCGCCCTGCAGCTCGAGCTCGAGCGCCGGACCGTCCTCCTCTCCACCATCGTCCGGCTGGTCCTGCTCTTCCAGCTGGCGGCGCTGTTCCTGTTCGTGCACACGGCCGACAGCCTGGCGCCGCTCTTCACCGGCGCCATGTGCGCGGCCGGGGTGCTCAAGGCGAGCGGCTACGGGTACCCGGTGCTCCTGCTCAAGCTCGCCGTCTCCGTCCTGGCGGGCCTGTGGCTGGCGGTGGACCACCTCGACGTGCGAGCCCCGGACTACCCGCTCACGCGCTCCAAGCACGCCGCGCTGCTGGTCCTGGCGCCCCTGGCCGCGCTGGAGGCGGCGCTGCAGGTGCTCTACTTCGGCGACCTGCGACCCGAGGTGATCACCTCCTGCTGCGGAAGCCAGTTCGGGCGCGGCGGGGGCGGGCTGGGCGAGAGCCTGGGCGCCCTCCCCACCGGCCCGGCGCTGGCGGCCGGCGCGGCGGTGCTGGCGGTGGCCGTCGGGGCCGCCCTGGTGCTGCGCCTCACCGGGCGCGGAGCCCTGGTCCTGGGGCTGGCGGCGGGGCTCGCCGTCCCGGTCTGCATCGCGGGGGTGATCGCGGTCATCTCACCGTACGTGTACGAGCTCCCGACGCACCGGTGCCCGTTCTGCCTGCTGCACCGCGAGTACCACCACGTCGGGTACGCCATCTACGCCTCCCTGCTGGGCGGCGGGCTGGCCGGGGTGGCCGCGGCCGTGGTCTCGCCGGCCCGCGCCAGGCCCAGCCTGGCGGCGCCGGCGGCGGCGTTCCAGCGGCGACTGGCCACCGCGGCCGCGGTCGCGTTCGGCGTGCTGATGGTGCTGGCGGGGAGCGCCATCGCGACCTCGCACCTGCGGATGTGAGCCGACGGGGCCCGGCGGCGCCTCAGCCTTCCGCCACCGGAGGCCGGGAGAGCGCCGGCTTCACACCGAAGTGCCACCTCCAGATCTCGTAGACGGCGGGATAGACCACCAGCTCGAGGAGGAACGACGTGAAGATGCCGCCCACCATCGGTGCCGCGATCCGCTTCCACACGTCGGAGCCCGTGCCGGTCGCCCACATGATCGGAATGAAGCCGATGAAGGTCGTGGCCACGGTCATGACCTTCGGCCGCAGCCGCTTGGCCGCGCCGAGCACGATCGTCTCCTCCAGGGCGGCCCGCGACCGCAGCCGCCCCTCCTTCCTCGCCTGGGCGTAGGCGAGGTCGAGGTAGAGGAGCATGAAGACGCCGGTCTCGGCGTCCACCCCCAGGAGAGCGATGAGGCCCACCCACACCGCCACGCTCATGTTGTAGTCGAGCAGGTACAGGTACCAGATCGCACCGATGGCGGA
Source organism: uncultured Pseudomonadota bacterium (assembly GCA_963736345.1). Taxonomy (GTDB): domain Bacteria; phylum Myxococcota; class Myxococcia; order Myxococcales; family Anaeromyxobacteraceae; genus Anaeromyxobacter. The sequence goes on from CAVTOU010000002.1 coordinate 57,400, forward strand.
GAAGGGCACGGCCAGGGCGACGATGGCCGTCTTGGTCAGCGACCGGGTGCTGAAGTAGAGCAGGAGCAACACGAGGACGATGGTGAGGGGCACGATGTAGGTGAGCCGATCGCGCACCCGCGCCATCGCCTCGTACTGGCCGCTCCACAGCGCCGCGTATCCGGCGGGCAGCTTGACGTTGTCCCGGATCAGCCGGTCCGCTTCCCGCACATAGCCGTCCAGGTCGCGGCCGTCCACGTCCACGAACACGTAACCGGTGAGCAGGCCGTCCTCGTTCCGGATCATGGCCGGCCCGGTGGCGACCTTGATCGCGGCCAGCTGCCCGAGCGGGATCTGGCGCTCGCCGCCGGATGCGGGGACAAGCACGCGGCTGAGCGCGTCGAAGTCCGAGCGGAAGTCGCGCATGTAGCGGACGTTCACGGGATAGCGCGCTCGCCCCTCGACCGTGGTCGTGACGTTCTCCCCGCCGATCGCGTTCTGGACCACCGTCTGCGCCTCGTCCATGCTGAGGCCGTAGCGGGCCAGCTCGTCGCGGTTCCACTCGACGTCGAGGAAGAACCCCCCGCCGGTCCGCTCCGCGAACACGTTCCGCGTCCCGCGCACCGACGGCAGGAGGGCCTCGATCTTGGTCCCGATGTCCTCGATCCTCTGGACGTCGTCGCCGGAGATCTTGAGGCCCAGGGGCGTACGGATCCCGGTCGTCAGCATGTCGATCCGCGCCTTGATCGGCATCGTCCAGGCGTTGGACACCCCCGGCAGCTGGAGGGCCCGGTCGAGGTGGTTGACGAGCTCCTCCGTGGAGATGCGATCCGATGTGATGGGCCGGAGGATCGGCTTCAGCCACTCCGGTGCCCACCCCGAGTACCAAGTCGGCACGCGCCGCCACTCGGAGCGCGGCTTGAGCGTGATGATGGTCTCCAGCATCGACAGCGGTGCGGGATCGGTGCTGGTGTCGGCCCGGCCCGCCTTGCCGAGCACGCGATCGACCTCGGGGAACTGGCGGATGATGCGGTTGCTCACCTGCAGCACCGTCTGCGCCTCGGTGATCGAGATGCCGGGCATGGTGGTGGGCATGTAGAAGAGCGCCCCCTCATCGAGCGGCGGCATGAACTCCGAGCCGAGCCTGAAGAAGACGGGCACCGTCACCACGATGAGGGCGGCGGCCGAGCCGATCACCGTCCACTTCCATCTGAGCGACCAGCGCACCACCGGTTCGTAGAGGCGGCCCAGGACCCGGCTGACGGGGTGCTTCTCCTCGGGGTGGATGTGGCCGACCAGCACCGCGTTGGCGGCGCGGCACATTAGCGCCGGGCGGAACTCGAAGCGGCGAAGCCGGGTGAACAGGAGGCGCAGCGCCGGGTCGAGCGTGATGGCGAGGACTGCCGCCACCGCCATCGCCAGCGTCTTGGTGTAGGCGAGCGGCTTGAACAGCCGGCCCTCCTGCGCCTCGAGCGTGAGGACCGGCAGGAACGAGACCGCGATGACGAGCAGGGCGAAGAAGCTGGCGGGAGCCACCTCCTTCACCGCCTCGATGATCGCCGCCCGGTGATCGGCGGCCTGGCCGGCACGGGCCCGCTCCTCCAGCTTCTTGTGCGTCTGCTCGACCACCACGATGGCGGCGTCCACGAGCTCACCCATGGCGATGGCGATGCCGCCCAGCGACATGACGTTGGCGGTGATCCCGAGCATGCGGAACGGGATGAACGAGACGAGCACCGCGACCGGGATGGTGATGACGGGGATGAGCGCGCTCGGGACGTGCCAGAGGAACAGAAGGACGACGAAGACGACCGCCAGGATGACCTCGACCAGCGTCTCGCGGACGTTGCCGATGGCTCGCTGGATGAGGTCGGAGCGGTCGTAGACGGGGACGATCTTGACCCCGTGCGGCAGGCCGGGCTCGATCTCCACCAGGCGCTTCTTGACGCGCTGGATGACGTCGAGGGCGTTCTGCCCCTGGCGCATGACGACGATGCCCGAGACCGCCTCGCCGGTGCCGTCGAGGTCGGACACGCCGCGCCGGAGATCCGGCCCGAGGACCACCTGGCCGATGTCGCGCACGCGGATCGGCGTCCCGCTCTGGCTGGCCGAGACCACGATGCTCTCGAAGTCGGCGATCGACTTCGCGTAGCCGCGCCCCCGGACCATGTACTCGGTGCCGCCGAACTCGATCAACCGGCCGCCCGCCTCGATGTTCCCGCCGCGAACCGCCTCCACCACGCGCTGGATGGAGAGCCCGTGGTTGCGGAGTTTGTTCGGATCGACGTTCACCTGGTACTGGCGGCCGAAGCCGCCGACCGACGCGACCTCGGCCACCCCCGGGACCGCCTTGAGGTAGTAGCGCAGGGTCCAGTCCTGGTACGAGCGCAGGTCGGCCAGGCTTTGCTGACCCGACTCGTCCACGAGCGCGTACTGGAACACCCAGCCCAGCCCGGTCGCGTCGGGCCCGAGCTCGGTCTTGGCGTCCGGCGGCAGGCGGCCGAGAACGCCCGAGAGGTACTCGAGCGTCCGCGTCCGCGCCCAGTAGATGTCGGCCCCGTCCTCGAAGATGACGTAGACGAACGAGTAGCCGAAGTCCGAGAACCCGCGGACGGCGCGGACCCGGGGCGCGCCCAGCATCGCGGTGACGATGGGGTAGGTGATCTGCGCCTCGATGACGTCGGGGCTCCGGTCCCAGCGCGTGTAGATGATGACCTGCGTGTCGCTGAGATCGGGGATGGCATCGAGCGGGACCCGCTGGAGCGACCAGGCGCCGCCCGCGGCCGCCGCGCCGATCAGCAGCAGTACCAGGAACCTGTTGCGAACCGAGAAGTCGATGACTCGATGGATCACCGCAGCACCCCGGAGCACCAGCCCCCGCCCGTCGTCACCGGTACCTGGACGTCACCTGGAATGGGCATGCTCGGCCGGTTCCGCGTCGAACCGCCTCTTGCACTCCTCGGCGCAGAAGTAATAGGTGACGCCCTGGTAGTCCGAGGTCCTGCCCGCAGCGGCCGCGCGCTTCTGGTCCACCTGCATGCCGCAGATCGGGTCGACGGCCACCCCGCCGGCGCTGCCCTGGCTGGCCGCCTTCATGCGGCTCTCGGAGTCCATCAGGAACGTGCCCGAGATCACGATGCGCTCGCCCACCATCAGGCCCTTCGTGATCTCGACCTGGTCGCTGAGCCTCCACCCCGTCTCGACCGGCCGGGGCTCGAAGTACCCGTCGCCCCGATCGACGAAGACGGTCCTGCGCAGGCCCGAATCGACGATCGCCTCCGAGGGGACGACCACGGACGGGGGCAGCTCGAAATCGAACTCGACGTCCACGAACATCCCCGGCTTGAGCGCGAACCCGGGGTTGTCGGCCAACAGCCTCACCTTGAGCGTGCGCGCCGCCTCGTCGAAGATCGGCTCGGCACGGCTCACCGTGGCCTCGAGCTGGCGATTCTGCTGCCGGGAGGTGATGCGGGCCTTCGACCCGGCGCGGATGAACGGCGCCTGGCTCTCGTACACGTCGGCGAGGATCCACACCCGGCGCAGATCGGCGATGCGGTAGAACTCGAAGCCGCGATCGCAGCGCAGGCCGACCGACGCCTTGCGATCGAGCACGAAGCCGTCGACCGGCGAGACGATGTCGATGTACTGGTTGAGCTTGCGATCCGTGCGGATCCTGGCGAGCTGCTGCTCGGAGACGCCCAGGTTGCGAAGGCTGTTGGCGAAGCGCTCGACCGCGTCCTGGTTGGCGGCGCGGAGGGTGTCGAGCCCCGAGAAGTAGGACAGTTGAGCGTTGACGAACTCCGCGGCGTAGAACGAGAGCAGGACCTCGTTCTTCTTCACGAGCGATCCCGTCGTGGCGCCCCGCACCCCCCACACCAGGCCGTCCGCGCCGGCGACGAGCGGGTACACGGCGTTCTCGTCGGGCACCACGCGCCCGGTCGTCCGCAGCGTTCGCGTGCCGGAGGCGTGCTCCACGGCCCCGAGCCTCACGCCGATGGTCTGCTGGCGCTCGGGGGTCACCCGGACCACGCCGACGGGGAGCGCGGCCGCATCGCCGGGCGGCGCCGCCCTCTCCCCGCCCTCTTCGTGCACTGGGACGAGTCGCATCCCGCAGGTGGGGCAGTCGCCCGGGTGGTTCGACCGATACTGCGGGTGCATCGGGCAGGCATAGACGAGGACGGCCTGCTGCTGCGAGGCGGGCCGGCCCTGCCAGTGGGCCCACCTCACCCCTGCCACGAAGGAGGCGCCGACGAGGACCAGCCCGAGTGACATGTATCCGGCGCGCTTCATGTCGGGTTCGCGCGGGAGCATAGCTCACCCCACCGCCCGACGCGCGCCACCACGGGAGGCAAGCCGAGCGCCGCCTTCGGGGGGCAAGCAGCGACCGCACGTCGAGCAGAAGCGCGCGGTGGAGGGATGGCCGGCTGCGGAGCCGGCGGCGATGCAGGGGCGCTCGTCTGGCGGACCGAGCCATCCGCCGGATCGCGAAGCAAGCAACGCCTGCGAGCCGCCGCGAGGGAAATTTGGGTACATTTGGCGACACGCACGCTGCGCAAAGAAGGTTGCTGCAGCGTAAAGTGCCGCAATCTCGCGCCGCCACCTATCGTCAAATTTGATCCAGGTCATTTACTTGCCGACGCCGCCATCACGCTGAGTGATGTCCCGCGCTCTCGGTACTAACGACACCGGATCCCCACTCCCACCGTGCGCGCGAGCAGGGGTTCTGCAGGCCCCCTCCTCGGCGAGCACCCGACGGCAAACGGAGGACCTCATGATGCGCTTGGCAGCAATCGTGCGTTCCAGGCTCTTGACCTTGGCGCTGGCGCTGTTCGCCGCTGCCTGGGTGGCCGATCACACCTTCGCGGCAGACGCGGCGAAGACACGACCAAAGAAATCGCAAAGGATCACTCCCGCCGACCGGAAGGCCGCCGCCAAGCGCGCCGCGGCCAAGGGCGTGAAGCCGGGCGTCGCCGGACTCAAGGGCCAGAAGGCCGTGCGCGTCGCCCCGCGTGCCTCCGGAGCGCCAGCCCTGGCCCCGCGTGCTGCCGGAACGGCATTGCGGGCCCAGGGCACCGTCGGAGCTGCGGCCGTGAGCGCGCTGGCCGCCGCCCCCCTCCCCGGCATCGACGGCCCGGGCGGGATCCCGCACTACTTCGGTCCCTTCGGCAACTGGGCCTACAGCCCGCTGCCGAACGGTCCTGTCGCGGTCGTCGCCGTGGTCGACGGCGGCAGCGGGTACACCGCTCCGGTGGTCACCGTCGACGACGCGTACGGCACGGCCACGGCGCCGGCCAGCGTCGCGGCCATCGTCGACCCGGTGACCGGCGCCATCACCAGCTTCACGATCGCAGACGGAGGCGCAGGCTACAGCGCTCCCGTCGTCACCATCACCGATCCCACGGGCAGCGGCGCGACCGCCGACGCGTTGATCGGCGGCACGCTCGTGGGCGGCATGCGCAAGTTCGTCGACGCCATGCCAGGGCTGGGGCCGACGGGAGCGAACGCCCTCGGCCAGTACATCCCCGTGGCGACGCCGGATCCCTGGCCCATCGGCTGCGGGGCCTCGCCGGCCCCGGCCTGTACGGCGGACTACTACGAGATCGCCCTCGTCGAGTACGTCGAGCAGATGCACTCGGACCTGCCGCCGACCCGGCTCAGGGGTTACGTCCAGCTGTCGACCACGGGCGCGGGTACTCCCCTCTTCCAGATCGACGGAGTCACGCCCGTCCTGAAGCCCAACGGCACCCAGGCGATCGCCCTCGATCGCCCCCACTACCTCGGGCCCGTCATCGTCGCGAAGGGCAGGGCCCACGGCGTCGCGGGCGCGGCGGGCATGCCGGTCCCGGTCCGCATCAAGTTCTACAACCTGCTCCCCGCCGGCGCGGCTGGGAACCTCTTCATCCCGGTGGACGAGACCGTCCCCGGCGCCGGCCTGGGGCCGTCGCTGCCGGGCACGGCCGGCGACAAGTTCAAGGAGAACCGGGCCACCATCCACCTTCACGGCAACAACACCGTCTGGATCAGCGACGGCAACACCCACCAGTGGATCACGCCCGCCGACGAGAACACCCCCTATCCGAAGGGCGTGAGCGCGCGGAACGTGCCGGATATGCTCGATAACGTCGGCAGCGTCGATTGCGACGTGACGCCGGCCGGCCGGAACAGCCCCGGGTGCCAGACCTTCTTCTACACCAACGCGCAGAGCGCCCGCCTGCAGTTCTACCACGACCACGCCATGGGCATCACCCGCCTCAACGTCTATGCCGGCGAGGCGGCCGGGTACGTGATCACGGACGCCGCCGAGCAGGACATGATCAACGGCACCAACGTCTCCGGCGTCAATCCCAACCTTCTCAAGGTCCTCCCGGACATCGGCATCCCGCTGGTCATCCAGGACAGGACCTGGGTGGACGCGAACACCATCTTCGCCCAGGACCCGACCTGGAACTGGGGAACGGGGCCGAGAGATCTCGTCACCGGGAACATCACGGGCGCGGTCACCGGCGACCTCTGGTTCCCGCATGTCTACATGTCGGCCCAGAATCCGTGGGACCTCGCCGGCGTCAATGCCTTCGGGCGCTGGCACTACGGCCCCTGGTTCAATCCGCCGGTCCCGGAGTGCGTGAACGGCGGCCCGGTCGGCTGCATCGAGCTGGGGCCCGTTCCGAACGAGTACTACCAGCCCATCTGCGACGGCCTGCCGGATCCCGTCAACACCACCTGCACCGCACCGTGGGAGCCGCCCATGCGGCCGGGGGTTCCGAACCCCTCCATCCCCGGTGAGGCCTTCATGGACACGCCGGTGGTCAACGGCACGGCCTATCCGTACCTGGAGGTCGAGCCCAGAGCGTACCGGTTCCGCGTACTGAGCGCCGCCAACGACCGCATGTTCAACCTGCAGCTGTACCTGGCTGCGGACAAGACCACCTGGACCCCGTCCCCCAACCCCGCGGTTCCCGGCACCCCCGCGGCCCTCTGCCCGCCGAACCCCCCGGATCCGTCCGTGTGCACCGAGGTCAAGATGATCTCGACCGCCGGTCAGCCCAACCAGTATGCGGACTGGCCCAGCGGCATCCCCGACCCGGCGACCAAGGGGCCCGACTGGATCCTGCTCGGCACAGAGGGCGGCTTCGTGCCCAAGCCCCTGCTGGTTCCGCAGAAGCCCATCGGCTGGAACCTCAACCCGACCACCTTCAACTTCGGCAACGTCAACCAGCACTCGCTGCTGGTGGGATCGGCGGAGCGGGCGGACGTCGTGGTCGACTTCAGCGCCTACGCGGGCCAGACGCTCATCGTCTACAACGACGCCCCGGCGGCCTTCCCGGCGGGCGTCCCGACCTACGACTACTTCACCGGCGTCCCGAACCAGATGGAGTCGGGAGGCGCGCCCACCACCCAGCCCGGCTACGGCCCCAACACCCGGACCGTGATGCAGATCCGGGTCACCAAGCCGCTGACGACCCCGACCCCGGACGTCACGCTCGCGAACCTCCAGGCCGTGTGGGCCAAGACCGCCACGAAGAGGGGCGTCTTCGAGGTGACCCAGGACCCGATCATCATCCCGCAGGCGGCCTACAACTCCGCCTACAACGCCACCTTCCCGTCGACGGCCGCAGCCCAGTACCTCCAGATCGCCGACACCGCCAAGACCTTCCAGCCCATCGACGAGACCGGGGCCCTGAAGCCGGCCGTCACGCTGCCGCTGGAGATGAAGGCGATGCACGACGAGATGGGCGGCGTGTACGACACCCTGTTCGGCCGCATGAGCGGCATGCTCGGGCTCAGCAACCCGACCTCGCCGGTCCACGTGCTCATCCCGTACGGCTACGCGAGCCCGCCCACCGACGTCGTGAAGGGCTCGCTGGAAGGGACGCCCATCGGCGTGATGCCCGATGGAACGCAGCTGTGGAGGATCTTCCACAACGGCGTGGACACCCACACCATCCACACCCACCTCTTCCACGCTCAGCTCATCAACCGGGTCGGCCAGGACGGGATCCAGCTGGGAGTGGATCCCATCGAGCTGGGCTGGAAGGACACGTTCCGGGTGAACCCGCTGGAGATCACCTACCTCGCGCTGAGGCCCACCGTTCCGACGCCGGACGTACTTCCGTTCGAGGTGCCGGACAGCGTGCGCCTGATCGACCCGACGCTGCCCGAGGCGGCCTCGCTGATCCCGCCGCCGCCCGCGGGCTGGTTCGACCCCGCCGGGAACGCCATCACGGACATCCTCAACCACTACGTCAACTTCGGCTGGGAGTACGTCTGGCACTGCCACATCCTCGCACACGAGGAGATGGACATGATGCACTCCCTCGTGTTCGCGGTGCCTCCGCTGGCGCCGACGGGCCTCGCGCTCACCAGCGTGACGGGGACCGCCGCGAACCCGATCGTGAACCTGAGCTGGAACGACAACTCCATCAAGGAGGCGCAGTTCACCATCCAGCGGGCCAACGACGCCAACTTCGCGACCGGGCTGACGTCGCTCAACTTCGCCAACCCCACCCCCGTCACCACGGGCCCCGTTGCGTTCCAGGACACGACCGTCGCCCCGAACACCGCCTACTGGTACCGGGTGTTCGCGATCGGCCCAACGGTGGGTGACGCCTTCACGGCGGGATTCCCCACCATGTCCAACGACTCCGTCTCCAACACCATCCCCGTCGTGGTGGGGACCCCGGCGACCGGGGTGCCGGCCAATCCGACGCTCCTCTCGACGACCCTCCTGGCCGGACCGCAGGTGAGGCTCAACTGGAGGGACAACGCCACCAACGAGACCGGGTTCGTGGTCGAGCGCTGCACCGTGGTACCGCCCGCGGCCAGCTGCACCAACTTCACCCAGCTCACGGTCCGGCCACCGAGGAACAGCACGGGCGGCGTCAACTACACCGACACCACCGTGACGCCCGGCAACACCTACTTCTATCAGGTGTGGGCGGTGAACGCGGTCGGGCGGTCGGCCCTTCCCACGAACGCGACCTCGGCGGTCGTGCCCGCGATCCCTGCGGTCCCGACCAACTTCACGGTGACCGTGGTCAAGAACCCCACCGGCCCGAACTACACGGCCACGCTGAGCTGGGCGCCCTACTCGCCCAACCCGAGCAGCTTCACCATCCAGCGCGCCAGGAACTCGGCGTTCACGACCGGTCTCAACACGAGCACGGCGCCGGGCGCCGCCCGGACGCGCACGCAGAGCCTGGCCCCCAACACAACCTTCTACTTCAGGATCCGCGCCAACGACGACATCAGCGGCTCTTCTGGCTGGAAGAACGCCCTGCCGTTCCCCATTCGTACCGGTCCCTGATTAGGAGGCGGTGAACGCAGTCCACCGGGGAGGGAGCGATCCCTCCCCGGTTTCTGTTCCTGATCCGGCCTCATCCTCGGGCGAGGCCACGGGGCGGGCAGCGCCCTCTCCGGCCTTGCCCTTTCGCGAAGGGGCCGCTAACCAGGGGACTGTGTCAACGACGGCGGGTTGGTCGTCCCGCCCTGGAGCGAGCGAGCATGACCTCCCCCAAGGTCCTCTGGAAGGCGGACGAGATCCGCCAGCGCGCCCACCCCTACGAGCAGCGCCTCAACCCCGACTCCACCTTCCTCGGCACCGGGCTCTCGCGGCTGGCCGGGCTGCAGCGCGCGCACGTGTCGCTGGCCCGCGTCCCGCCGGGCAGGGACTCGTTCGCGTACCACGCCCACCTGGTGGAGGAGGAGTGGATGTACGTCCTCTCCGGTCGCGGCGTCGCCGAGATCGACGGCGCCGAGCACGAGATCGGCCCGGGCGACTTCCTGGGGTTCCCGGCGGGCGGGGTGGCGCACCTGGTCAAGAACCGCGGCTCGGAGGAGCTGGTCTACCTCATGGGCGGCGACCGGCAGCCGCTGGACGTGGTCGAGTACCCGCACCTCGGCAAGCGCTACCTGCTGGTGGCGACGCCTTCGGGAACCGACTTCCACGAGCTGGGGCCGCCGACGAGGCCGTTCCAGAGGAAGGGGTAGCGCGCGGCTTGCGGTGCCGCCCACGACTCCGATGACGATGCCGATACCGATGGCCGATGCCGACACCGATGCCGATGCTGACGCCGACTCGACGTCCTCGCGCTCGGATCAGCGTCGCGGCTCGCCCCCCACCTTCACCACCCCCACCTTCTCCAGCTCCCGCGGCGCGTCCAGCCGCAGCGTCAGCACCTCGCGGCGCTCGTCGGGGCGGCCCCAGTTCGTGTACACGGTGGCGATCATGGTGGCCGGCCCGGTCACCGTCTGCTGCCCCGAGCCGTAGTAGTGGACCTTGACGGTGTACTCGCCGGGCAGCGCCCGCCGGACCAGGTACTCCTCCGGCCCGTAGCCCTGGGTCACGTCGCGGGAGACCAGGCCTCCCATGCGCGTCAGCTGATGCTCGTAGAAGGCGTGCTCGCCGGTGGGCTCGAAGAGGTGCAGATCGACGTCGGTCAGGTCCGCATCCCAGGAGAGCGACACGCGGAGATCGAGGGTGAGGAGCTTGCGGACGCGGCGGTCGACCGGCGCCGCCCGGGCCACCTCGGCCCAGCCGCGCCGCTCGGCCCGGGCCAGGACCCGGTTCAGCTCCATGAGCGAGACGATCTCCACGTCGGGCGTGTTCTCCCAGCGCCTGCAACCGACCTCCCACAGCAGCGCCACGGCCCGGCCGGCGTCTGCGGGGCGACCCTGCGCCTCGGCCCGATCCGCCAGCACCAGCGCCAGATCCCGGCGGGACTGCGGCTCCTCCGGCCGGAGCCGCCGCACCTTCTCCAGGATCTCCACCGCGAGGTCCATCTCGCCGGCCTCCGACAGCCGCCAGGCCAGCACCCGCAGCAGCGCCGCGTCGTCGAGGCGCAGCTCGGCCAGGTTCGAGAGCACCCGGATCCCGAGCTCGCGCTGGCCGGCGCGCAGGAAGAAGCCGGCGCAGTCGAGGAAGAACGCGGGGCCGGCGTGGCGCTCGCGCTCGGCCAGGTAGGCCGCGTAGGCGGCGCCGGGCGCGGCGTCCCGCAGGGCGGCGAGATACGGCACCTTGGGGTCCCACGGCTGGATGGCGATCGAGGCCGCTGTCCCGGGCTCCTCGCCCTCGCCGGCTTCCGCCTTCTCCGCGACCATGCCGGCCTCGGCGCGGCGCATGCGGGCGGCGGGCGCCGGGGCCGATGGGCGGGACTCCGCGGCGAGGCCGCCCACCGCGCCGCCGTCGAAGGCCTGGATGGCGCCGTCCTCGCCGTCCCGGGTCGGTCCGCCGCCGCCATTCCGGCCGGGGCCCCTGACCTGCCTCGGCTCCTTCCAGCGCCATCCGGGCGGGACCTCGTAGCCCTTCTCCCACCAGGCCACCCGGGCCCGCCAGGCCGCCACCACCACCTCGAGCGCCAGCTTGTCGGCGGCGCGCTTGTGCGTGGCGACCTCTGCCGCGCGAGCCAGGTACCGCGCCCGGAGCTCCGGCCGCGTGGCCGCGGGCTCCACCCCGTGCTCCAGGTGCTGCTCGAGCGTCTCCAGCACCAGGATCGAGGTGCCGGCGGTCACCAGGCCGAAGCGCTGCCCCAGCGCCACCAGCTCCTCCTCGTTCCGGTCCGGGAAGAGCCCCAGCACCTCGGCGCGGCCCTGGGCCCAGGAGAGCGCCACCGGCCCGGGTCCGTCGCCCCGGCGAGCGGAAGGCTGAGCCCGCAGCTTCACGGCGCGCCGCTCGACCACCGAGGACCCGGTGGCGAACACCAGCGACAGCTCCGCCTCGGGCTGCAGCAGCCGGCCCGACACCTGGGCCCACTGCGGATCCGCGCCGGCCCGGATCTGGAGATCGGCCAGGGCGCGCTCGGGCGACGCCGAGACCTGGACCAGCCGGATGCGCTTGGTCACGAGCAAGCTGGTGGCCACCTCCGGCTCGAGCGCCACCAGGTCGAGCAGCTCGCCGCCCGTCGTCGCGGACAGGTGCCGGAGCAGGGCCCGGTCGGCCTCGGTGGCGCCGGTCACGCTCCAGACCGGCACGTCGCCCACGGCCGGGAGCGCCTCTCCCAGCGTGGAGAGGCCGTCGCTGGCCAGGATCCAGAGCGCGTCCTCGGGGTGGGGCAGGGCCCGGCGGCGGAGGTCGAGCGCGTCCAGCGCGGTGCCGCCGTCGGCGTGGGCGGCCCGCAGCGCCGCCAGGAGCTGGTCGCGCGCGCCGGGGCCGAACGCCTGCGGGCGCTCGGGCCGGTCGCGGAACACGACCAGGTCCACGGCGGTGCCCGGCCAGGCCGCCAGCAGCCGCGTCAGGAAGCCCAGCTCGCGGGCGGTGGAGGCGGCGTCCCGGCTCCCCGAGGCGTCCCAGGCCAGCGCCATCCGGCGCGGCGGGGGCAGGGCGATGCGCTGTGCGAGCGCGGGGACGCGCTCAGCCAGCGTGAACAGGGTCTCGCCGCCCCCGGCCGCCTCCAGGCTGAGCCAGCGGTCGGGCAGGTGGGGGAGCCGGACCAGGAGGTCGCGCTCGGCGGCGGCGTCCTCGAGCCGGGTTTCCGCCACCCACCGGTCCTGCATCCGCTCCAGCGCCAGGTTCCCGAAGCCGCCCAGCACCTCGGGCGCGACCGGCGCGCGGACCACCTCCACCCGCAGCGCGATCTCGGGCACCTTCTCGCGGTAGGGCAGGGGGAGGTGGTAGGCGGCCTCGCCGCCGCGGGTGGCGAGGGCGGAGACCCAGCGCAGCTGGACGGTGCGGGTGCCGTGGGCGGGGATGGGATAGACGCGGGCGCGGTGGACGTTGCCGCGGACCTGCTCCACCAGGCCGGGGTCGACGCCCCTGCGGATCTCGGCCTCCAGGGCCACCCGGGCCTTCTGGCGGGGGAGCACCACCCCGTCCACCAGCCGTCCCTCGAAATCGAGCGCGAAGCCGCACAGGGCGGCGCCGTCGGGCAGCGGGAACTCGAGGTTGCCCTCCAGCGCGCGGGCGTTGGGGTTGTGGAAGGTGAGCGTCTCGGTGGTCTCGGCGGCGAGGCCGTCCACCACCACGCGCACGTCGACCGCGCTCAGCCGGACGGGCGACTCCCCCGCCGGAACGAGCAGGCGGGGAGGCTCCAGCACCTGGGCTGCGGCGGCGTGGGCGACGAGCAGCAGGAAGCTGCCGGTGGCGAGGCGGAAACTCATGGTGGTCCCCCGGGGGCGGCCGGTCATGCAGTCGGAAACGCACCAGCCTCGGAAAGGATCTCACCACACGGGCGGGGATCGCCAGCCCCGCCCCGGCATTCGGAGTCGGCATCGGCATCGGCATCGCCATCGGCATCGGCATCGGCATCGGCATCGACCATCGGCATCGACCATCGGCATCGACCATCGGCGTCGGCATCGGACTCCGACTCTGACTCCAACTCCGACTCCAACTCCGAGGTCCGACTCCGACTCCGAGGTCCGACTCCGAGGTCCGACTCCGACTCCGAGGTCCGACTCCGAGGTCCGACTCCGACTCCGAGGTCCGACTCCGAGGTCCGACTCCGAGGTCCGACTCCGACTCCGAGGTCCGACTCCGAGGTCCGACTCCGACTCCGAGGTCCGACTCCGATTACCCGCGCTTCTTCTTGAACTGGATGTCGGCGTAGACGGCCAGGATGAGCACGAACCCCTTGATCGCGTAGTGCCAGTTCGTGTTCACGTTCATCATCTGCAGGCCGTTGCCGAGCGACTGCATGATGAGCGCGCCCACGATCGCCCCGAACACCGTGCCCTCGCCGCCGAGGGTCGAGGTGCCGCCCAGGATGCAGCTGGCGATCACGTCCAGCTCGTAGCCCTGGCCGGCGCTGGTGACGCCCGAGCCGATGTAGCCCGCCAGCGCCACGCCCGAGACGCCCATCAGGAGGCCCATCAGGACGTAGACCTTGAAGATGAGGTTCTTGACGTCGATGCCGGAGAGCCGGGCCGCCTCGCGGTTGCCGCCGTAGGCGTAGGTGTAGCGGCCGAAGCGCGTGTTCTGCGCGATGTAGCTCATCAGCAGGGCGACGATCCCGAGGATGACCACCAGCACCGGGACGCCGGTGGGCGCCGTGAACACCTCGGTGTCGGCCTGCTCCTCCGGCGCCGCCTCGATCTTGAGGGCGTCCGGGGTCGAGGTGCCCACCTTGCTGCTGTCGTCCCCGCCGCCGAAGTTCTTCAGCGCCCCCTGCGTCCTGGACTCGTCGAGGTCGAGCTTGCCCAGGTCGACCGTGGGCTCGGAGGAATCGGCCGCCGCCGTCGCCTGATCGGTCTGGGGCTTCGGCTCGAACGCGCGGTTCACGATGAGCACGTAGCCGATCACCAGCACCGAGAAGATGCCCGCGCGGAGCAGCTGGAGGGCGAGCGAGCCCAGCTCGCCGCCGTGCTTCCGCTTCCGCGCCCGCGCCGTGTACACGTGGATGAACAGGGCGATGGTCACCACCGCGGCGATGAGGTACCCGGCCAGCGGCGGGAGGAGCCCCTGGGCGACGTACTTGTAGGTCTCGAACGAGGTGATGAAGAGCGACTTGCCCTGGGTGACGATGAGGATGCCCGACTTGAAGATCGAGAAGCCGCCCAGGGTGACGATGAAGGGCGGCACGCTCAGCCGGGAGATGATGAATCCCTGGAATGCGCCGATGAGCATGCCCAGGATGAGGCCCAGCACGATCACTATCCCGGCCGTGATCATGTCATGCGCGTGCGGGCCCACGAAGGGAAGGATGGCCGAGATCCACTTGTCGGCGAGCCCGTGGTAGAGCAGGGCCGCCGCCACGACCGAGACGAAGCCCGAGCCGTAGCCGACGGACAGGTCGATGCCGCCGGTGACGATCACGAACACCATGCCGGTGGCCATGATCCCGATGATGGCCATCTGCGTGAGGATGTTCTGGATGTGGTCGGTGCTGGCGTAGCCCGGGGCAGAGAGGCCGAAGCCGATCCAGATGACCAGCAGGGCCACCACCAGCATGTAGGACTGCAGGTTGCGGGTGATGGAGCGGAGGAACGTGGGGGCCGCCTTCTCCGCCGCCGCGGCCGGCGCTGCGCTTGCGATGGGTTCCATGAGTTCTGCTGTCCTCTCAACCAGCCGCGACCTCGACGCCGGTCGCCCTGGCCATGATCTTTTCCTGATTGGCGGCTTCGATCTCGAGGGTGCCGTTGGAGCGACCCTCCCACATCACCATCACGCGATCGCTCATGCCCAGGACCTCCTCCAGCTCCGAGGAGATCATGATGATCGAGTACCCGCTCTCCGCGAGCTGGTTCATGAGCTTGTAGATCTCGTACTTCGCGCCGACGTCGATGCCGCGGGTCGGGTCGTCGAGGATCAGGATGCGCGGCTCGGACATGAGCCACTTGGAGATGACGACCTTCTGCTGGTTGCCGCCGGAGAGGGATTCCACCTTCACGTGGACGTTTGGCGCCTTGATGGAGAGGCTCTTCCAGTACTTCAGGACCGACGCCAGCTCCGCGTTCTGGTCGATGCGCATGAACCCCGAGAAGCGATCGAGGTTGGGCAGGCTCATGTTCTGCAGGATGGTCTGGATCAGGATGAGGCCGGTCTTCTTCCGGTCCTCGGTCACCAGGCTGATCCCGTGCTTCATGGCCTCGCGGGAGCTCCGGATCTGGACCGGCTTGCCGCCCAGCACGATCTGGCCGCCGGTCACCTGGCCGTACTCGCCGAAGATGGTCGTGACCAGCTCGGTGCGTCCGGAGCCCATCAGGCCGGCGATGCCGAGGATCTCCCCCTTGCGGAGATCGAAGCTGACGCCCTTCACGACCTCGTGGCTCGGGTTGGTGGGATCGACGGCGTGCAGGTCTCCGACCTGGAGGACGACCTCCCCCGGCTTGCGGTTCCCCTTCGGGAAGCGCTCCTTCATCTCGCGGCCAACCATGAGGCCGACCAGCTTCTCCAGCGAGAGATCCTTGGTAGGCTGCGTCGTGACGAGCTTGCCGTCGCGCAGCACCGAGACCGAGTCGGTGATCCGGAAGAACTCCTCCAGCTTGTGACTGATGTAGATGCAGGTGACCCCCTGGGCCTTGAGGCCTTGGAGGATCTCCATGAGCTGGTCGACCTCGGCCGCGGAGAGGGCGGAGGTCGGCTCGTCCAGGATCAGGACGCGCGCGTTCTCGGCCAGCGCCTTGGCGATCTCGGTCATCTGCATCTGGCCGACGCCCAGGTTGCCGACCACGTCGAACGGGGAGATGGGCAGCCTGTGCTTCTTCAGCACCGCGGCGGTATCCGCGTAGAGCTTGTCCCAGTCGATGACCGGGCCGCGGCGGGGCTCCTTGCCCAGGAAGACGTTCTCACCCACCGTGAGCTTGGGGACGAGCGTCATCTCCTGGTAGACGATGGCGATGCCCTGCTCCATCGCCTCGTGGATGGAGTCGGAGCCGAGCCGCAGCTCCTTGTCGTCGTACTTGATGGAACCCTCGTAGGTGCCGAACGGATAGACGCCACAGAGGATCTTCATCAGGGTGGACTTGCCAGCGCCGTTCTCACCGCAGAGCCCGTGGATCTCTCCCCGCTTGATGGGGATGGAGACGTCCTTGAGAGCCGTGACGCCGGGGAACTGCTTGGTGACGCCGGAGATATCGAGGATGACGTCCGCAGCCACCTGGTACTCCCTTTCGTCGAGCCATCATTCTAGAGAAGCCCGGCCCCGAGGGGCCGAGCTTCTCGATAGTACACGAACGGGTACAGGGCTACTTGGGCGGGGCGTTCGGGATGTCCTTGTAGACGTCCTCGTAGGTCTGGAAGCCGGAGTCGACGACCAGCTTCTTCACGTTGTCCTTGGTGACCTGGTAGACCTGCAGGAACTTGCAGGGGACCGTGCCGGTGAACTTCTTGTCGCCGGTCAGGTCGGCGAGCTTGTAGGGCTTCAGGCCGGCGACCTTCTGGCCCTTGGCCAGGGCGGCCGCGAGCTCGCAGGCCAGCGGGGTCAGCTTGCGGGTGTCCTTGAGGATGGTGACGGTCAGCTCGCCGCGGACGATGGAGTTGCAGCCCGCCGCGGTGGCGTCCTGGCCGGAGATCGGGACCTTGCCGGCGAGGCCGGAGGGCTTCATGGCCTCGAGGGCGCCCAGGGCGGTGCCGTCGTTGGAGGCGACGACGGCGTCGAACTTGCCGCCGGTGGCGGTCAGGATGTTGGCCATGACGTCGCGCGCCTTGGCGGCGTCCCAGTTCTCGACCCACTGATCCGCCACGACCTTGATCTTGCCCGACTTGATGAGCGGGTTCAGGACCTCCATCTGGCCCGCGCGGAACAGGTGGGCGTTGTTGTCGGTCGGGCTGCCGCCCAGGAGGACGAAGTTGCCCGAGTTCTTGACCGCGAGGACGCCCTTGGCCTGGTTCCGACCGACGTCCACGTTGTCGAAGGACACGTAGGCGGCGATCTTCGGGGACTTGATGAGGCGGTCGTAGGCGATGATCTTGACGCCCTTCTTGGCGGCGTCCTCGACGGCCGCGGCGGTGGAATCGCCGTCTTCGGCGACCACGATGACGACCTTCGCGCCCTGCGTGATCATGTTGGCGATCTGGTCATTCTGCAGCTTGGCGTCGTGGTTGGCTTCCTGCGAGATGACTTCGAAGCCCTTCTCGGTCAGCAGCTTCGTCATCAGATCCCGCTCGACGGGCCAGCGCTCGGTCGCGAAGTCGGAGAACGACAGGCCGATCTTGATCTTGCCGGCGGCCTGTGCCGGCGAGGCGAACAGGGTCGCGACGGCGAGGGAGAAGAGAATGAGCCTTTTCACACCTGCCTCCTTGAGGATTGTTTGACTGACTGCGATACGGTGCGAGCAGTGCCTTGCCGCGGGAAATCGGCGACCGAGGTCGTGTCCGTGGTCCGGGAGGTTCCCTCTTCCAGCAGCGACTCCACCGCCACTCCCGTCCTGCGGGAAGCGAAGCCTCTCGCCCCCCGCCCTGCGACCTCCCGGGAGGATGAACTCCCGGTCAAGATGACCGCCGAGATGCGGCGTAGGGTTACATGCTCGTCGGGGGTCTGCAAGAGGGTTCGCGAACGGGGTCCGGCGCGTCACACATGGGTCAAGCGGCGCTCCGGAGGAAGGGGATCCCGCGCACCTGTCGAAATCGTCCAAGTTCTTTACGAATTCGGGCGAATGGTCAACTCGCCTTACAAAGTCGGGGCCTCCCGCGCCGGGCCGTGAATAAAGCTCGGCCTGGCACGTCGCGGCACCGCGGCCTCACCCGGCGGGGCCCCTTCGACCGGCGCAGGACATGGGTTTCCCCGCGCGGCAGGCGGCGCACCCGCGCCGCCGCTCACGCCTGCAGCGCCGCGCCGTCGAGCAGCCGCTCGCACAGCTCCGCGAACGAGATGCCGTTCCCGGCGGCGATCTTCGGGACCAGCGAGTGGGAGGTCATGCCCGGCAGCGTGTTCGTCTCCAGCACGTAGGGGGTCCCGTCGGCGGTGACGATGAAGTCGGTGCGGGTCACGCCGGCGCAGCCCAGGCTGCGGTGGGCGATCTCTCCGGCCTCCAGCACCCGGCGCATGTGGGCCTCGGGGATGCGGGCGGGGTAGAAGAACTGCGTCGCGCTGGAGGTGTACTTGGCCTCGTAGTCGTAGAACTCGTTCTGGAAGACGATCTCGATGGCCCCCAGCGCCTTCCCGTCCAGGACCGCCACCTGGATCTCCTTGCCCCTCACGTACCGCTCCACGATCACGTCGCCCTTGTAGCGGGCGGCGTCCCTGCAGGCTGCCGCCAGCGCAGCCGCCTCCTTCACGATGTGGATCCCCACCGACGAGCCCTCGCCGGAGGGCTTCACCACGCAGGGAAGGCCGAAGGGCAGATCGCCGACCGTGACGGTGGCGATCCGGCCGGGCGGGAACACGGCGTAATCCACCACCTTCAGGCCGAAGGTCCGGAACAGGACCTTGGAGAAGACCTTGTCCATGCCCACCGACGACGCGAGCACGCCCGACCCGGTGTACGGGATGCCCATGGACTCGAGCAACCCCTGGATGCAGCCGTCCTCGCCCCAGCGGCCGTGCAGGGCGATGAAGGCCACGTCGGCCTTCGTCGCGCGCAGGTGGGCGGCCACGTCCAGGTCCACGTCGACCAGCAGCACGTCGTGGCCGCGGCTCCGGAGGGCCTCGGCGCAGGCCTTGCCGCTGTCGAGGGAGACCTCGCGCTCGGTGGAGCGCCCGCCGTAGAGGACCGCAACCTTCTTGCCCTTCCACTTGCTCGTCATGCTCGCTCCCGCGAAGAACCGGCCCTAGGGGCCATCGTCCAGCTCCCCTGCAACGAACTCGCCAACGAACCGGACCTCGGTGTCGAGCCGGATCCCGTACCGCTCCTGGACCCGGCGGCGCGCCAGGCGGATGAGGGCGAGCACGTCGGCCGCGGCGGCGCCACCCAGGTTGACGATGAAGTTGGCGTGGACGTCCGACCACGTGGCATTCCCGACACGGTGACCCTTCAGGCCGACCGACTCGATCAGGCGCCCCGCGTGGTCGCCGGGTGGGTTGGTGAAGGTGGAGCCGAAGGTGGGCCGGTCGAGCGGCTGGGTGCGGCGGCGCCGGTCGCGATCCTCGCGCATGACGGCCTGGCTGGTGGCGACATCGCCCGGGCGCAGCTCGACCTCGAGGCGCGTCACCACCGCGCCGACCGGCAACCGGCAGGTGCGATATCCGAACCCGAGCGCGCTGGCCGGGACGAACCCGGCCCCCTCCGCCGTGGCCAGCTCCACCCGCGTGACCACGTCCCGCATCTCGCCGATGCGCGTGCCGGCGTTCATGGCCACCGCGCCGCCCAGCGTCCCGGGGATGCCGGCGATGAACTCCATGCCGGTGAGCCCGTGGGCATGGGCGCGCGCCGGCAGCCGCGAGGTGGGTGCGCCGCCCGCCAGGACGAGGCGCTCCCCCTCCACCGATTCGCCCGGGAAGTCCTGGGGCAGCTTCAGGACCACCCCGCGCACGCCGGCGTCGGCGACGAGCGTGTTGGCCCCGCCGCCCAGCACCGCCAGCGGCACCCCCAGCTCGCGCACCGCCCGGAGCAGCTCGGCGAGCGCGTCGGGGTCGGCGGGGCGGACCAGCAGATCGGCCGGGCCGCCCACCCGGATGGCGGTGCGCGCCGCCAGCGGCGCGTCGCGCACGATCTGGCCGCGCACGCGGCGCTCGAGCTCCTGTCGCCAGTCGGCCACTACTTCTCCAGCAGGTCCAGCAGCTCGGGTCCCACCGCCGTGATGTCGCCCGCCCCCAGCGTCAGCACCAGATCGCCGGGGCGGACCCGCTCCCGGGCCGCCCGGGCCAGCTCGGCGCGCGGGACCAGGGTCGTGTCCCGGTGGCCGCAGGCGCGGATGGCGTCGACCAGGTGGGCGGCGCTGGCGCCGGGGATGGGGTCCTCGCCGGCGGCGTAGATGTCGGTCAGCAGCAGCACGTCGGCGTCGTTGAAGGCGGTGGCGAACTCGGGCAGGAGGTCGCGCGTGCGGGTGTAGCGGTGGGGCTGGAACAGGCACACCACCCTGCGCTGGAAGGCCTCGCGCGCGCCGCGCAGGGTGGCCCGGACCTCGGCCGGGTGGTGGCCGTAGTCGTCCACGACCGTCACGCCCGCCGCCTCGCCGCGCACCGTGAAGCGCCGCTGCACCCCCTGGAAGGAGGCCAGCGCGGCCCGGGTCACGTCGGGCGGGATGCCCATCTCGTCGCCCAGGGCGATGACCGCCAGGGCGTTGAGCGCGTTGTGGCGGCCCACCATGGCCAGCTCGAACGAGCCCAGCGGCTCCTCGCGCCGGAAGGCGTCGAAGCGGACCGCGTGGCCGGAGACCTCGATGCGCTCGGCCCGGTAGTCGGCGGTGTGCACCTCGCCGTAGGTGGCCACGCGGGCCTCGACGTCGGGGAGGATCGACTGCACGGTGGGGTGGTCGATGCAGAGGATGGCGCGCCCGTAGAAGGGGACCCGGTTCACGAAGTCCACGAACCCCTGGCGCAGCGCCTCCGGCGTCTTCCAGTGGTCGAGGTGCTCGGGATCGATGTTGGTGACGATGGCGATGGTGGGCGAGAGGCGCAGGAAGGAGCCGTCCGACTCGTCCGCCTCCACCACCATGTAGTCGCCCTTGCCCAGCTTGGCGTTGGAGCCGAAGCCGTTCACCTTGCCGCCCACCACGGCGGTGGGATCCAGGCCGGCGTGGGCCAGGAGGTGCGCCGCCAGGGAGGTGGTGGTGGTCTTCCCGTGCGAGCCGGCGATGGCCACGCCGTGCTTGAGCCGCATCAGCTCGGCCAGCATGGCGGCCCGGGGGATGACCGGGATCTTCCGCCGCACCGCCTCCTGGACCTCGGGGTTGTCGCGCCGGACGGCCGAGGAGATCACCACCACGTCGGCCTCCTGCACGTTCTCGGCGGCGTGGGGGCCGCAGACGATGCGGCCGCCCAGCCCCTCCAGCCGGCGGGTGGTCTCGGACGCCTTCAGATCCGAGCCGGACACGCGGTAGCCGAGGTTGAGCAGCACCTCGGCGATGCCGCTCATGCCGATGCCCCCGATGCCCACGAAGTGGATCTTGGCGGGGCGGGAACGGAAGAGGGTCACGGTGCGATCCTCACGACGCCAGATCCGGCGGCCGTACGGGTTTGCGATCCAGCTCCGTCGCGCGCCCCATGGTCGTCCCCCACCTGCGCCGCACCAGGTCGGCGCAGACATCGGCGATCTCCTTGGCGGCCTGCGGGCTGCCCAGCCGCCCGGCGGAGCGGGCCATGCTCTCGCGGACCTCGGGGTGCGAGAGGATGCGGCGGATCTCGTTGGCCAGGACCTCGCCGGTCAGGTTCCTCTCCTCGATCATCACCGCCGCCCCGGCGTCGACCAGGCTGCGCGCGTTCTTCACCTGGTGGTTGTCGGCCGCGGCCGGGAAGGGGATCAGGATCGCCGGCTTCTTGCAGACGGTGAGCTCGGCCAGGGTGGTCGCGCCGGCGCGGCACACCACCAGGTCGGACTCGGCGTAGGCGGCGCTCATGTCGGTGATGAACTCGCGCACGTCCGGGCGGAAGCCGACGGCGCGATAGCCCTTCTCCACGTACTCCCGGTCGCGCGCGCCGGTCTGGTGGGTGATGTGGATCCGCTCGCGCAGATCGGCCAGGTGCGGGAGGGACTCGATGACCCGCATGTTGAGGGCGTGGGCGCCCTGCGACCCGCCGAACACCAGCACCCGCGGCTCGGCGTGGTCCACGTCCGGGTGCATGAAGTTCTCGAGCAGGCTGCGCCGGATGGGGTTGCCGAGCTGGTAGACCTTGCTGCGGCGGAAGTGCCGGGCCGCCTCCGGGAAGGCGGTGAAGGCGGCCTGCACCAGCTTGCCCAGCATGCGGTTGGTGAGGCCGGCGATGGCGTTCTGCTCCTGCACGGCGGTGGGGATGCGCATGAGCCAGGCCACCAGCACCACCGGGCCGCTGGCGTAGCCGCCCACGCCCACCACGATGTCCGGGTGCCAGCGGCGCAGGATCCGCCACGACTGGAAGAAGGCCCGGGGCAGGAGCAGCAGGTTGGCGAGCAGCGAAAGGATCCCCTTGCCCTTCAGCCCCTTCACCTCGATGAGCTCGATGGGGAAGCCGGCCTGCGGGACCACCTTGGCCTCCAGGCCGCGGGCCGTTCCCACGAACACCACGTCGTTGCCGGGGTGGCGGGTCACGACCTCCTCGGCCAGCGCCACTCCCGGGAAGACGTGCCCTCCGGTGCCGCCGCCGGCGACGAGCACCCTCATGGCGTCTCCTCCGCGCGGGCCGCCCGGAGCCGGGCCGTGGCCGCGGCGGGCCGCTCGCCCGGACCCGGCCGCCGGACGCGCACCGCCCCGGGGGAGCGGACCAGGAACCCGCCGCGGTCGGCGCTGACCGCCAGCAGCACGCCGGCGCCGGCCAGCAGCGTCAGGAGCGAGCTCCCGCCGTAGGAGACGAAGGGCAGGGTGAGCCCCTTGGTGGGCAGCATCCCCAGCACCACCGCCAGGTTCACGAGCGCCTGGCCGCCGATGAGCGTGGTCATGCCCAGGGCGGCGTAGCAGCCGAAGGCGTCCCGCGCGCGGATGGTGGCGCGCAGGCCGCGCCACACCACGATGGCGAAGAGCCCGATGAGGAGCGCCACCCCGAGCAGGCCGGCTTCCTCGGCGATGACCGCGGCGATGAAGTCGGTGCTGGCCGCGGGGAGGTAGTAGAGCCGCGCCCGGCCCTGGCCCAGCCCCTGCCCCAGCCAGCCGCCCTTGGAGGTGAGGACCAGCGATTCCCAGAGCTGGAAGCCGATGGTGTCCTTGAACCGGGCCGGCTCCAGGAACGCGATGATGCGCTGCCAGCGGTACTCGGTGTGGCGAACCAGGTGGTAGGCCACCGGCAGGGCCGCCGCCAGCGCGGACAGCAGATAGACCACCCGGGCGCCGGCCGCGAAGAGCATGGCCAGGAGCACCAGGAAGAGGACGAAGCCGGTGCCGAGATCCTTCTGCCACAGGCACAGCCCCGCCACCAGCGCGGTGACGAGAACGTGCGGGAGCAGGCCGATGGAGAAGAGGCGCACCTTGTCCTGCTTGCGCGCCAGCGAGCGCGCCAGGTAGAGCACCAGCGCCACCTTGGCGACCTCCGCCGGCTGCAGGTTGAGCGGGCCGAGCGGGATCCAGCGCTGTGCCCCCCCGGCGGTCTTGCCCACCAGCGGGACCAGCAGGAGCAGCAGCAGCGCCGCGCCCATGAGCGGGTAGGCGAGGCGCGCCAGGCGCTCGGTGCCGAGCCGGACGGCCAGGAACATGAGCCCGAGCCCCACCCCCGCCGCCAGGAGCTGGCGCTTCAGGTAATGGAACTCGTCGCCGGCGCGGCCGGCCTGCACCGCGCTGGCCGAGTACACGAACACCATCCCCACCGCCACCAGGAGCAGGATGGCCCCGAGCAGGAGCGCGTCGACGCGGGCCGGGCCGGCGCCGGCGGCGGGGTCGCCGCGCTCCCTGTGGGCAAGCTGGTCCGCCCCGTGGCTCATCGCGAGAGCTCCGCCGCGAGGCGCCGGAAGGCCTCGCCGCGCTCCTCGTAGTTCCGGAACTGATCGTAGCTGGCGCAGGCCGGCGAGAGGAGCACCACGTCGCCCGGCCCTGACAGGTCTGCGGCGCGGCGCGCTGCTCCGTCCAGGGATCCGCAGGATTCGGTGGGGGCGAGGCCGCCCAGCTCGCGCTCGACGGCGGGGGCGTCCTCGCCGATGGTGAGCAGCGCCTTGACGCGGTCCGGGAACAGCTGCCGGAGCGGGGCGTAGGGTGCGCCCTTGCCGCGGCCCCCCATGATCAGGACCACGCGGGGCTGGCCGGCCGGGAAGGCGGACAGCCCGACCCAGGTCGAGTCGACGTTGGTGGCCTTGGAGTCGTTCACCCACTCCACCCCGCGTCCCACCGCCACCCGCTCGAGCCGGTGCGGGAGACCTGGGAACGCGTCCAGGCCGGACTGCACCGCCGAGGGCGGCGCGCCGGCCAGGCGAGCGCACAGGATGGCCGCCATGGCGTTCTCGCGGTTGTGCCGGCCGCGCAGGGCCACGTTCTTGAGGAGGTAGCTCTCGCGCGGCCCGCCCGCGAGCTGGAGCGAGATGGGCGTCCCGGAGGGGCCGGGTTCGCCGTCCGGGCAGCGGGCCGCGTCGGCGGCCGCGGGACCGAAGCCGAAGGTGAGCCGCGCGCCGCGCGAGGCCCCGGCCAGCGCCATGGCGCGGTCGTCGCGCGCGTTGGCGACGGCGAGGTCGCACGGCTGCTGGGTGGCGAAGAGCCGGCCCTTGGCCGCCGCGTAGGCGTCGACATCGGCGTAGCGGTCCAGGTGATCGGGGGTGACGTTGAGGAGGGCGGCCACCCCGGCCCGGAAGCGCTCGATCCCCTCGAGCTGGAAGGAGGAGAGCTCCAGGACCACGGCCTGGACCGCGGCCCCGGAGAGGACCTGATGGCAGAGCGGCGTGCCCAGGTTGCCGCCGGTGAAGGTGGGGCGGTGGGCGGCGAGCAGGGCGCCGGTCAGGGAGGTGGTGGTCGACTTGCCGTTGGTGCCGGTGATGCCCACCACCGGCAGCCCGGGCGGGAGGAAGCGCCAGCCCAGCTCGACCTCGGCCCAGACCGGGACGCCGCGGCACCGGGCGGCCTGGAGCTCGGGGATGGCCATGGGCACGCCCGGGGAGACCACCACCAGGTCGGCCTGCTCGAAGTCGGCGGGATCGTGGCCACCCAGCACCCGCCGCACGTCCGCGTCCCGGAGCGGCGCCAGCGCCTCCCCCAGCGCCTCCTGGGTGCGGCGATCGGTGACGGTGACCCGCGCCCCCTCGCGCAGGCAGAGCCGGGCGGCGGCCAGGCCGCTGCGGGCCAGCCCGACCACGGTGACCTTCCTGCCGGAGAGCGATGGGACGGGGGCGGACACGGGGGCTACCTCAGCTTGATGGAGAGCAGGGCGACCAGGGCCAGCATCATCGAGAGGATCCAGAAGCGGACGATGATCTTGGGCTCGGCCCAGCCCTTCAGCTCGTAGTGGTGGTGGATGGGGGCCATGCGGAAGATGCGCTTGCCGGTGGTCTTGAAGGACCAGACCTGCAAGACCACGCTCACCGCCTCGGCCACGAACACGCCGTGCAGGATGACGCTGGCGAACTCGTTCTTGGTGAGCACCGCCAGGATGCCCAGCGCGCCGCCCAGGCCCAGCGAGCCAACGTCTCCCATGAAGACCGAGGCCGGGTAGGTGTTGTACCAGAGGAACGCCACCCCGGCGCCGAACATGGCCGAGCAGAGCACGCCCAGCTCCTCGGCCCCGGGGATGTAGGCGATGCGCAGGTACTCGGCCAGGCTGAACCCGGCGATGGTGGCGCCGGCGATGTACGAGAGCGCCAGGAAGGTCAGGGCCGAGACGATGGTCGGCCCGATGGCCAGCCCGTCCAGGCCGTCGGTCAGGTTCACGGCGTTGGAGGTGGAGACCACCACCAGCACCATGAAGGGCAGGTAGAGCCAGCCCAGCTCCGGCTGGAAGAAGCGGGTGGGGACGAAGGGCAGGGTGACGTGCAGGTCGACGAAGCTCCCCACGAACACCCAGGGGAAGCGGTCGGCGATGTGGAGCTGCCAGTCGGTGAGGACGCCGTAGTAGACGGCCAGCACCACCGCGATCTCCAGCCCGATGCGCAGCTTCCCCGAGAGCCCCTTGGAGTTCCGCTTGGAGATCTTGAGCCAGTCGTCGGCCAGGCCGATGGCGCCGTAGCCAACCATCACCAGCAGCGCCGCCCAGACGTAGCGGTTGCGGAGATCGCCGAAGAGCAGCGTCGCGACCGCCACCGCCAGGAGGATGAGGGCGCCGCCCATGGACGGGGTGCCGGCCTTCTTCCTGTGGGTCTCGGGCGTGTCCTCGCGGACGTTGCTCGCGCCGTACTGCAGGACCCGCATCCGCTCGATGAAGATGGGCCCGAGCAGGAGCCCGAGGATCATGGCGGTCAGGCCGGCCGCCACGATGCGGAAGGACGGGTAGCGGAGGACGTTGAAGATCCCGAAGCGCCCTGCCAGCGGATAGAGGAGGAGGTAGAGCATGGCCTAGGGCTCTTTCAGCGCCTCCACCAGCCGCTCCAGCTTCATCCCACGGCTGCCCTTCACCAGGAGCACGTCGGAGGGCGCCACCTCGGCGCGCACCCAGCCGATGAGCTCCTGGATGTCCTCGGTGTGGAAGGCGGGGAGGCCGGCCGCCCGCGCCGCCTCGGCGGTGAGCCGGCTGCGCGGTCCGAACGCGGCCAGCCGGCGCACGCCGCCCCGGGCCGCCTCCTCGCCCAGGGCGCGGTGGGCCTCGGCCTCGAAGGCGCCCAGCTCGAGCATGTCGCCCAGCGCGGCGGCCGACCCGCCGCCGGCGGCCAGATCGGAGAGCGTCCGGAGGGCGGCGCTCATGGAGGCGGGGTTGGCGTTGTAGCAGTCGTCGATGAGCCGCAGCCCGGAGGGCAGGGTCTCAAGGCGCAGCCGGCGCCCCACCGGGCGCGCCTCCCGGAGCCCGCGGGCGATCTCGCGGTCGCTGGCGCCGAGCGCCACCGCGGCGGCGGCGGCGGCTGCCGCGTTGGAGGCGTTGTGGGCGCCCACCAGCGCCGGGATGTGGACCGGCAGCTCGCGATTGCCGATCCCCAGCACGAAGCGGAGCCCATCGGCGCCCTGGGACTGGATCTCCAGCACCACCACGTCGCCGCGCCGCTCCGGGCGGGCGCTGAAGGTGAGGAGCCGCCGGCCGGAGGCCTCGGCGCGCTTCAGCATGCGCGGATCGTCGGCGTTGGCCACGGCCATGCCGTCGGCGGGCAGCCCCTGGTACAGCTCGGCCTTGGCGTCGGCCACCGACTCGACCGAGCCGAGGCCCTCCAGGTGGGCCGGCGCGGCCAGCGTCACCACCCCCACCTGCGGCTCGGCGATGGCCGCCAGGCGCGCGATCTCGCCGGGGTGACTCATCCCCATCTCGATCACGGCGAAGCGGTGCGCCTGGCCCAGGCCGAGGAGCGTGAGGGGCACGCCCACCTCGTTGTTCAGGTTGCCCTCGTTCCGGAGCACCGGGCCCATGGTGCCGAGGATGGCGGCGATCATCTCGCGGGTGGTGGTCTTGCCGTTCGAGCCGGTGACCGCCACCAGCGGGATCGCGAAGCGCCGCCGGTGGAGGCGGGCGATGGCGCCCAGCGCGTACAGCGTGTCCGGGACGGTGAGGAGTGGAAGGCCGGCCGTTTCCAGGGGCCGTCCGCCCTGAGCCTGTCGAAGGGCGGAGCGCGCCTCGGCCACCACCGCCGCGTGCGCCCCGCGGGCGGCCGCCTCGGCCAGGTAGTCGTGCGCGTCGAAGCGCTCTCCCCGGAGCGCCACGAACAGGTTCCCGGGCTGCAGCGAGCGGGTGTCGGTCGAGACCCCGGCCAGCGCCGCGGGAGGTGCTCCCATCCACCGCCCGCCGGTCGCGCCGGCGAGCTCGTCGGGTGTGAAGATGGCGGTCATGCCGTGCCCAGGGCCCGCCAGGCTTCCTCGCGATCGGAGAAGTGGCGCTTCTCGGTGCCGACGATCTGGTAGTCCTCGTGCCCCTTGCCGGCCAGGAGCACCACCTCCCCCGGACGTGCGCAGGCGATGGCCAGGGCGATGGCGGCGCGGCGGTCGGCCTCGACCACGAACCCACCCTCGCCCTTGCGCGCCTCCTCCGGCTCGAGCCGGCGCGAGCCGGACAGGCCGGGGAGGATGTCGGCGATGATGGCGTCGGGCGCCTCGGTGCGAGGGTTGTCGCTGGTCACGACCACCAGCTCGGCCCCGGCCGCCGCGGCCTTGCCCATGAGCGGGCGCTTGCCGCGGTCCCGGTCGCCGCCGCAGCCGAAGAGGCAGACGATGCGCCGGGGCGAGAGACCCCGCAGCGCTGCCAGGGCCCGGGCCAGGGCGTCGTCGGTGTGCGCGTAGTCGACGAAGGCGGTCACGCCGGGCCGGGCAGGCCCCTCCACCCGCTCCAGCCGGCCGGGGGCGCCGCGCGAGCGCGACAGCCCGCGCTCCACCGCCTGGGGCGAGATCCCCAGCGCCAGCGCCAGCCCCGCGCCGCAGAGCAGGTTCTCCAGGTTGTGCGCGCCCACCAGCGGCGAGGCCACCCGGACCCGACCGCGCGGAGTCTCCAGCGTGGTCTCGATCCCGGCGATGCCCATCTTCACGTCGAGCGGCCGGAGCGCGTCGCCGGCGCGCGAGCCGAAGCGCCACACCTCGCGTCCCGGGCCGAGCTGATCGGCCAGCCGCGCGCCGAAGGCGTCCTGGGCGTTCACCACCGCGATCCCGCCCTCGGCGAGGTGCTCGGTGAAGAGCCTGCGCTTGGCGGCGAAGTAGCCCTCCATGTCGCCGTGGTAGTCGAGGTGGTCCCGGGTCAGGTTGGTGAAACCCGCGGCGGCGAAGCGCATCCCGCTCACGCGCTCCTGGGCCAGCGCATGAGAGGAAACCTCCATCACCACCGCCTTCGTCCCGGCGCGACACATCTCCTCGAGCAATGCCTGGATCTCCGTCGACTCCGGCGTGGTGTGGCTGGCGGTGCGCTCCTGCCCCGCGAACCGGTGCGTGATGGTCCCGATCACGCCCACGGGCAGGCCGGCCTCGGCCGCGCAGGCCTCCACCAGGTACGTGATGGTGGTCTTGCCGTTGGTGCCGGTGACGCCCGCGATGCGGAGCGCGTCCGCCGGCCGGCCGTGGAAGTTGGCGGCGGCGATGGCCATGGCCCGACGCGCCGAGGGCGTCAGGAGCAGCCAGGCGGGGGCGCAGTCGACGCGCCGCTCGGCCACCACCGCCGCTGCGCCCCTGGCGGCTGCCTGGCCGGCGAACTCGTGGCCGTCGCGCTTCGCCCCGGGGAGGGCGAAGAAGCAGGCGCCCGGCACCACCTCCCGCGAATCGGCGGTGACGCGGACGATCTCCGGATCCTCGCCAATTTCGCCCTGCGCGCCCGTCCCGACGATGAGGTTCGAGAGCTTCATGGGTCCGCCGCATGGATACCATGCCAGCAGCGTTCCAGGCCAAATCCACCCGGCCGCAGGCCCGGTTGCGGCCGCCCGCGTCCCCCGGGACACACGGGCGGCGCCATCTTACGTCACCCCGGAGGCGCGAGCGTCATCCGGACCCGCGTTCCGCGGTCGACCGCCCGCCCGGGGGGCGGACTCTGATCGACCACCCGCCCGGTGCCGCTCATCTCGGCCGCGAGGTCGAGCGTCTCCAGCGCGCGGATGGCCGAGCGCGCCGGGAGACCGGCCAGCGCCGGGACCGTGACACGCCCCGCCGGGATGGCGGTGGCCGCCCACTCCACCGCGGCCGGGCCGGGCTCGTCGTCGTCGGGCCGCCGCGGCTCGGGCGCGGGCGGCGGCGCGGGCGCGGCCAGGGCCGGCGCGGGGTGGACGTCGAGCACGCGCAGCGCGTACTCGGCGATCTCCTTGAAGGCCGGGGCCGCCACCTCGCCCCCGTAGATCTCGCCCCGCGGCTCGTCGACGAAGACGCCGATGACGATGCGCGGCTCCTGATAGGGCGCGAAGCCCACGAACGAGCTGAAGTGCCGGTCCGGCGAGTAGCCGCCCGAGACGCGATCGACCTTCTGCGCGGTGCCGGTCTTCCCGGCGGCGCGCCAGCCGTCCAGGGCCGCGCGCCGGCCGGTTCCCTTCGGGTCCTCCACCACGCCCACCAGCCAGCGGCTCATGGTGGCCGCGGTCTGGGCGGAGACCGCCCGACGGATGGCCTGCGGCTGGCCCTGCTCGACCACCTCGCCGCTCACCGGGTCGAGCACGCGCCGGACCACCCAGGGCCGGAGCAGCACGCCGCCGTTGGCCAGGGCCGCCATGGCGTTCGTCACCTGCAGGGCGGTGGCGGTGATGGGCCCCTGGCCGAAGGCCTGCGTCGCCAGCGCCACGTCCGATCGCGCCTGGAGCAGCTGCCCCGGACCTCGCCCGGCAACCCCACCCCGGTGCGCTCGCCGAAGCCGAAGGCTGCCAGCCCCGTGTAGAGCCGCTGCCGGCCGACGCGGGCGGCGATGCGGGCCGCGCCCACGTTCGAGCTCTGGGCGATGATCCGCGACGGCCCGGCCCAGCTCAGGGCGGCGTGGTCGTGGATGACGTGCGCGCCGATGGCGTAGCTGCCGTTGCCGCAGTCGATGGCGTCGAGCGGCTGGAGCGCGCCGCTCTCCAGCGCCGCCGAGAGGGAGAAGGCCTTGATGGTCGAGCCGGGCTCGAAGGCGTCGGTGATGGGGCGGTTGCGCAGCTGGTCGGGGGTGCGGGCCGCGTTGGCGTTGGAGGGCGGCCAGCTGGCCATGGCCAGGATCTCGCCGGTCCGGGGCGCCAGGACCACCGCCATGCCGGAGAGGGCCTTGGAGGAGAGCACCGCCCGGGCCAGGGCGCGCTCGGCGGTGGCCTGGATGCCCTGGTCGATGGTGAGCTCGACCCGGTCGCCCTGGCGCTCGGCGCCGGCCACCGGCGCATCGGCCAGCACCAGCCGCCCCTTGCCGTCGCGGATGGAGCGCACCTCGGCGGAGGTCCCCTGCAGCGAGTCCTCCTCTCCCAGCTCCACCCCCTCGATGCCTGCCCCGTCCTCGTCGACCAGGCCGAGGAGCGGGCTGGCCAGCTCGGCCTTGGGGTAGTAGCGGCGCGGCTCCGGGACCAGGCTCACCGCCTTGAGCTTCTCGCGGGCCAGGTACTCGCGCACCGCCTTCTCCCGCTCGGGCAAGAGCCGGCGGGCCAGCCAGATGAACCGGCCGCCGCGTGCGGCCCGGCGGAGCAGCGTCCCGGGATCCTGGCCCAGGAGCTTCGCCACGCGCCGGAGCTGCGCCTCGCCCTCCTGCCGCTTCTGCTGGCGCAGGCGGGGATTGGCCTCCAGCTCCTCGCGCTTCGAACCGCCCGAGAAGAGCAGCTCCGGATCGGCGTAGGCGGACTGCGCGTCGGCGCTCCCCGCCAGCAGCACGCCGTTCCGGTCGGTGATGACGCCGCG
Source organism: uncultured Pseudomonadota bacterium (assembly GCA_963736345.1). Lineage (GTDB taxonomy): Bacteria > Myxococcota > Myxococcia > Myxococcales > Anaeromyxobacteraceae > Anaeromyxobacter. Next base: position 88,679 of record CAVTOU010000002.1, read on the forward strand.
CCGGGGACGGAGCTTCAGCTCCGCCAGGTAGTGATCGACCTCCTGGCGCTCGGTGCGGAGCACCTGGAGCTGGAAGGCCCGCCCTGCCACCGCGGCGAATCCGAGCCCCAGCAGGACGGCCAGGATGCCGATGCGGACGGTGATCCAGCGCGGGTTCGAGGGGTGGCCGGGGGGGCGCACCGGTCACTGCCCTCGCGGCGGCGGCTGCGCCGCATCCCATGCCATCCCGACGATCGGCCCCGCCGGCCGGGGACGGTGACCGACCCCGTCCACGCCCGCCCTGCCCGGACTGTCCGTCGGAGGACGCCCCGGGCCCGCCGCCCACACCGCACCCCGGTCCGGCGGAGCCAAACCCAGCTTCGAAAGCTTCGTGCGCGCGGCCTGATCGAGCGCCTGGAACGAGGTCAGCATGCCCAGCTCGATCTGGAGCTGGTCCTGCGACGCCACCAGGCGCGCGTGCTCCTGCTGCAGCTCGGCCAGTGCGTACCCCGACGCCAGCACTCGCGTGCGCGACCAGACGTGGAACAGCCCCAGCGCCCCGATGAGCGAGACCGCCAGCGCGAGCTCCAGGCCGATGCCCAGGATCCGCGGACGCGCGCGGAGGCTGTGTCCCGTCCGCGCCGTCATCGCAGCTTCTCCACCGCCCGGAGCCGGGCGCTGCGGGCGCGGGGGTTCCGCGCGGGCATCTTGCCGGGGGGGCACTCGCTGGCGCTCGCGCCCCCCGGTCCCCCCGCTCGCTCCGGGGCAGCCTCATCCGGCTGCCCCTGCGCTCGCCGATTCGCGGCGTCATCGCAGCTTCTCCACCGCCCGGAGCCGGGCGCTGCGGGCGCGGGGGTTCCGCGCCATCTCTTCCTCGGAGGCCTTGACCGCCTTGCGGGTCACCGGCGCGAAGCCGGCCCTGGCGCCGCAGGCGCAGACCGGGAGATCCGGCGGGCAGGTGCAGGCCTGGGTGAGCGCCCGGAAGCGCTCCTTCACCATCCGGTCCTCGAGCGAGTGGAAGCTGATGGCGGCGGCCCGCCCGCCCGGCGTCGAGCAGCGAGGGCAGGCCGTCCAGCCACGCGGCCAGCGCGCCCAGCTCGTCGTTCACCGCGATGCGGAGCGCCTGGAAGGTGCGGGTGGCTGGGTGGATGCGCCTGCGGCCAGGCCCGGCGCGGGATGGCGCCGGCGACGATCTCGGCCAGCCGGGCGGTGTCGAGCGGCTCGTCCCGGTCGACCGCGCGCCTTGATGGCGCGGGCCACCGGCCGGGCGAAGGGCTCCTCGCCGTAGTCGCGCAGGATCCGCTCCAGCTCGCGCACGTCGATGCGGCGCAGCAGCTCGGCCAGGGTCTCGCCCTCCTCGCCCATGCGCATGTCGAGCGGGCCGGGGCGCGAGAAGGAGAAGCCGCGCTCCGCATCGTCGAGCTGGGGCGAGGAGACGCCCAGGTCCACCAGGGCGCCGTCGACAGCCTGCGAGCCCGAGCGCGGCCAGCACGTTGCGGGCGTCGCGGAAGTCGGCCCGCACCGCGCGGAAGGCCTCGCCGAAGCGGGCCAGCCGGGCGGTGGCCGCCGCCAGCGCGCGCGGGTCCTTGTCGAGCGCGATCACGCGTGCGCCCCCTTCGAGCAGGAGCGCCGGAGTGGCCGCCGCCGCCCAGGGTGCCGTCGAGGAAGAGCTTCCCCGGCGCGGGGCGCAGGACCTCCACCACCTCTCTGGCAAGGACCGGCTCATGGAAGAACCCATCGCTCACGCCGCCCGGACCGCCTCCTCGACATCGCCGTACAGCTCCACGTAGCCGGCCGCCCCGCCCGCGAAGACCAGGTCGCGCACGTAGCGGTTGGCGCCGGCGGCGCGCAGCCCGGGGATGGCCCGGAGCAGCGCCGCGCCGGCGTAGTGGAGGTGGGTGACCCGCTTCAGATCGACGACCACCAGGCAGCCCTCCGCCCGCGCCTTGCGGGCCGCGGCCGCGATCTCCACCAGCTCCTCGCGGGTGAGCTCGCCCTCGCACCGGATGATGATCACGTCGTCCTGCCGCCGCGCCTGGAACATGGTTGTCTCCCGCCCGTCCATCACCACGGGGCGTGCCGCCCCGCCCCGCCGGCGGAGCCGGCGGGGTCCCCACCCCTGCTGCGCTGGGTCCCGCCGCGCTGCGCCGCCTCTTCCAACCATGAGAGCGGTTGGGCGGCTTGCGCGGCACCCAGCGCCGAGGAGGGCTTCCGCCCTCCTCCCCCTGCTCCGCAGGGGCCCCCACCTCCCCACCTGGCGGATAGATTCACCACCCGTCACGCCTTCCCGAAGAAGTCCACCACCTCGTCCGCCGGGATCTCCGACGCCATCTGCTCGTCGTAGGTCGCCTTGTCGTAGAGGTGCATGGTCCGTCCCATGCCGACCCAGACCACGTCCTTGGCCAGCCGGGCCCAGGCCCGCAGCGGCGGGGGGACCAGCACGCGGCCGTGGACGTCGAGGTCCACCTCGTGCGCGGAGGACACGAACTTGAGGACGTTGCGCTGCCAGCGGGCGTCGAGCGGCGAGGCCTCCATCACCTTCTTCACCAGCTCGTTCCACACCGACTGCGGCAGCGCCTGGAGGGCCGGCCAGTGCGGGTACTGCATGAGGACGATCCGCGGCTCGCCCGCGCCGGCGAGCGCTTCCCGGAACTTGGCCGGGAGGCTCGTGCGCCCCTTCGCGTCGATCGCGTGGTTGAAGGTCCCGAAGAACACGCCGTGGCCGTTCCTGCCGCTGGGATCCGCAAAATGACACTTCTTCCCACCAGACGACACCGATCTACGGAGTCTGGAGGGGGAAGTCAACGGCGCGGCCGGCAGCTCGAACGGTGATCCTGGCCTTGCGTTCAGGATCGAAAATGGGGACCCGACGCCGCCGTTCGGCAGCTCAGGGCAGGGATTGGGGTGGGAAGGGGTATCACCCCCAGGGGGCTGTAGCGGCGGCCGTCGATATCGCCGGATGAAGGGGCGCATGAGCTCCCTCTCCGGACGCACCGTCTTCATCACCGGCGCGAGCCGCGGGATCGGCCGCGCCATCGGCGTCGCCTGCGCGCGCCAGGGCGCCAACGTGGTGGTGGCGGCCAAGACCAAGGTTCGCCACCCCAAGCTCCCCGGGACCATCCACGACGCGGCCGAGGAGATGGAGCGCGCCGGGGGCCGGGCACTGGCGGTGGAGTGCGACCTTCGCTCCGAGGAGCAGGTGGCCGAGGCGGTCTCGCGCGCGGTCGACGCGTTCGGCGGCATCGACGTGCTGGTCAACAACGCCAGCGCCATCTTCCTGGCCGATACGGCCGGCACGCCCATGAAGCGCTGGGACCTCATGCACCAGGTGAACGTGCGCGGGACGTTCCTCGCCACCCAGGCTTGCCTCCCGCACCTGGCGCGCGGCCGGAACCCGCACGTGCTGGTGCTCTCGCCCCCGCTCTCCCTCGAGCCGCGCTGGTTCGCGAGCCACGGCGCCTACACCATCTCCAAGTACGGGATGAGCATGTGCGTGCTGGGGATGGCGGAGGAGCTGCGCGGCAAGGGCATCGCCGTGAACGCGCTCTGGCCCCGCACCGTCATCGCCACCGCCGCGCTCAACCTCCTGGGCGGCGACGAGACCGCCCGCCACGGCCGAAAGCCCGAGGTGGTGGCCGACGCCGCCCTGGCCATCCTGCGCCGCGAGGCGGCGAGCTGCACCGGCAACTTCTTCATCGACGAGGACGTGCTCCGGCAGGAGGGCGTCACCGATTTCGAGAAGTACGCGGTGGCGCCCGGGCAGGAGCTGATGCCGGATCTGTTCCTCTAGCGCGGCGGCAGACGCCCCGAACCCGAACCCGAACCCGGCTTCTCGTCACCCGTGGTCCACGGGACCCGGATCACGGGCACGCACTCCGCGGGTTCAGGTTCGGGTTCGGGTTCGGATGCGTCACGCCCCCATCGGTCCGTGCGTTCAACCCACGCGCCACCTTAGGCGACCGCTTTCACTGTCCGAGGACCCCATGCCCAAGCCCATCCCCGACGGCTACCACTCCGTCACCCCCTACCTCATCTGCCGGAACGCCGCCCAGGCCATCGCGTTCTACGAGAAGGCCTTCGGCGCGAAGGAGCTGTTCCGGTTCCCGGGCCCGAACGGCACCGTCGGCCACGCCGAGCTGCAGATCGGCGACTCGCGCATCATGATGGCGGACGAGCCGAGCGAGGGCCTGTGGCGCTCGCCGCAGTCGGTCGGCGGGACCAGCACCGTCACGCTGGTGCTCTACGTGAAGGAGGTGGACGCGGTCTTCCGGCAGGCGGTGGCGGCGGGCGGCAAGGAGGTCCGCAAGGTGGAGAACCAGTTCTACGGCGATCGCATGGGCACGCTGCAGGATCCCTTCGGCCACATCTGGACCATCGGCACCCACATCGAGGACGTGTCGCCCGAGGAGATGAAGCGGCGGGCGGCGGCCTTGCCTCCCATGTGATCCTCGATCCGCGGCGCGGCGGGACGGGGCGAAATCGCCCGGCCGCGGGTTGTCCCTCGGGCGAGGGGAGGGTGGGTGCGCGGCGTCACGGAACCCCGACCGCGCGTTCGGCTATCCTGGCGGTCGTGGTCCCATCCGCCGGGAGGTCGAACGTGAGCACCCTTCGTCTCTGCTTGGCCGCGGCCCTGACGCTGTGCCTCGCCACCTCCGCGCACGCGGCGGGCAAGAAGCTCTCCAGGGAGGAGAAGGCGAAGCTCCCGCGCATCGCCATCCTCGACTTCCCGGCCACGCCCAACGCCCACGAGTGCGGCGGCTGGGGCAGCCACCAGCAGCAGATGTCCGACGTCCTCCGCGACCTCTTCACCACCGAGATCTCGGATCGGTCTCACGGCAAGCTCCGCCTGGTGGAGCGGGCGCGGATGAAGGACGTCAAGGGCGAGCTGGACTTCCAGCAGTCCGGCGACGTCGACGCGGGCACCGCCCAGAAGGTGGGCAAGCTGCTGGGCGCCAAGTACATGCTGACCGGCAAGATCACCCGCTTCGCCTGCAAGGTGAGCGGGATGAGCACGGGCTGGGGGGTCGGGGCGCTGGTGGGGAAGGTCACCAAGAACAACCTGGCCGGGGACATCGCCGGAAGCGTCGAGATGAAGAAGGTGAAGTTCTCGGGCCGCCTCGACGCGCGCCTCGTCGAGGTGGAGACCGGCGAGATCCTGGTCGCCTTCAAGGACGACAGCCAGACCGGCGATACCTCCGCCAAGGTGGCGGGCGGCGGCAAGGAGATCGAGTACGACGACGAGCTGTTCAGCAAGGTGTTCGAGCCGCTGGTCCAGAAGATGTCCTCCAAGGTGGTGAAGAGGACGGTCCAGATCGACGAGGAGAACCAGGAAGAAGAAGCCGAGGAGTGAGCCGTGCTGGCCGGCCTGCTCGCGCTCGCGCTGACCGCGCCGCTCAAGGTGGCGGTCATGCCGGTGTCCCCGGGAGAGGGGGTCCCGGGCAAGACCGCCGAGGCGCTCACCGAGTCGGTGAGCGCCGAGGTCCGGCGGCGCAGCGGCGGGCAGGTGATCACCCAGCGAGAGATCACCACCCTGCTCTCGCTCGAGCAGCAGAAGGCCATGCTCGGGTGCCAGAACGACGCCTGCTTCGCCGAGATCGGGGGGGCGCTGGGGGTGGAGCGGGTGGTCTCGGGCGATCTCTCCCGGCTCGGGGAGAGCTGGCTCTTCCACCTGAAGCTGCTCGACCCGGGGAAGGCCCTGGTGCTGGCCACCAGCGACCGGCGCCTGCGCGGCGGCACCATCGACGACGTCCTGGACGCGCTGCCGGCCATGGTGGCCGAGCTGTTCCCGCCCCCGGCCAGGCCGGCCGCGCCGTCCGCCTCGGGTGGGGCGGCGCCGCCGCCGGCGGGACAGGCCTCTCCGGCGGGACCCACCGTGACCCCGGCGGTGGTGCAGATCCCGCCCACGCTCGCCCCGGAGCCGGCGCCGGAGGCGCCGCCCGAGGCGCTGCCGCCTCCCACCGCGCCCATGCCGGGCCGGAGGCCGGCCCGCGCGGTCCTGCCGGCGTTCCTGGAGCGGTCCATTCCGGTTCCGCTGCGGGTGCGCGCCGACATGGAGGTCTTCACCGACGGCGCCGGCCACTTCCTGGCCCTGGCGCCGTTCGGGACCGAGGACGCCCCGGTCTTCTTCGGAAAGGGGAAGAAGCTGTTCCGCCAGCAGGTGCTGCAGCGGCACGAGGAGCAAACCACCGGCTACGGCGTGGCCCTGTGGGATCCCCGGGTCGCGGGGGCCAGGGCCCTGGTTGCGCTGCACGGCGAGGAGGCGGTGGTCCGCTGCGGCGGCCGCGAGCTCAGGCTGCAGGCGCTCCCCCGGCGGCTGCGGGGCCTCTTGCTCGCGGCCGCGACCTACTACGCTCCTCCGTTCGTCCGCCAGCCGGTGGCGCTGGCCCGGGATGGCGAGGGGAACTTCTTCTTCGTGGACCGGGCGCGCGAGCCCGGGCCGCGCGGCCCCGACTACCGGCTCTACGCCGGCCCCCAGGGCGCCCTGACCCGGCAGGAGATCGAGGACGTCGGCGGGGACGGGTCGGCGGTGGTGCTGCGCACCGCGCGGGGCCGCCTGCGGCTCCAGCCGGAGGGGGAGCGCGGGACCCAGGCCGACTGGCTGTCCGACGGCGGGCGCCGGATGCTGGCCTGGATGGATCCGGCCGAGAACCAGCAGCTCGTCTTCGGCGACCTGGGCGTGTACGGCGCCCGGGCCCTGGGCACTCCCTGCGACGCGGCGATGGAAGCGCGCTAGAAGTCTCGGGTGAGCTCGGCGGAGCGTTCCCTGGCCCGCGTGGAGGAGGCGCTCTCGGTGCGCCTGCCGCGGTGGCTCTTCGCGCACTGCGCGGACGGGGCCGGCCGCGCGGTGGACCCCGACGCGCTTCTCGATCCCGGCTCGGGGGTGGTCCAGGGCGGGCGCATGCCGCCCGACAGCTTGCCGGTGGCGGTGGAGGCGAGCGGCGACGCGCTGCTCGTGCGCTTCGACGGCTGGGGCGCCCCGGTCGAGGCGGTGACCTGGCGCGGGGACGGCTCCTACCAGCCGGCCCAGGCGCCGCCCGAGCTTCCATCGCCGGCTGCGCGGGCGCTGGCCGAGGTTCGCGCCGCGCTGCGGAGCGGGCTGGCGGACATGGCGGAGGCCCTGGGGCGCAATGCGCTGGCGCACGATCTGGGCGTGAGCGGCGAGACCTTCGCGGGCTGGCTCCGCGATGCGCGCCTCGTCCCCGAGCCGCACCGGGTGGCGCTGCGCCGCCTCTCGGGCGAGCACGACGCAGCCTTGTTCGGGCAGGACTGGCCGGCCGCCGCCGCCGCCGCCGGGCGCATCGCGCCGGTGCGGCCGGACCTCGCCTGGCCGGGGGTGGTGCTGGGGTACGCCGCGGAGGGGCGGAGGGACGCCGCCGCGGCCGTGGCGGGCTACGCGGCGGCGCTCTCGGGCGAGGCGCCCACGCTGGCCTTGCGAGACCCGGGGACCTCGCACGAGGAGGCGGCCAGGCGCGTGGCCGAGGACTGGCGCCGGTGCGCCGGGGGGTGGCCGCCCGGGGATGCGGCGCTCGCCGCCGCCCTGACCGGCGCCGGGGCGGTGCGGGCGCATCACCTGGCGGAATGCGATCGGCTCCGCCGGCAGGGGCGCGCCTCGCAGGCCTACGAGGAGGCGCGCCGGGCGGGGTGGCGCCGCCACGTGCCGGTCGACATGGACGACGTGCTGGGGAGGATGAGCGACGCCGCGGCCGCCGCCGGGGCCAGCGCGCACGCCGCGCTGGCGCGCCTGCACCTCCGCGCCTGGATGGCGGGAAGGTAGGCGATCACCTCGCGTCGAGGCTGCGGGCGGCGACGCAGCCCGGCTGGCGGCGCGAGCCGGCGCACGGGTCGGGCGGGGGCCGCGGTGCGTGGGTGGCCTGCGGCGAGGTCACCAGCGCCATGGACAGCGGCAGCGGGACCAGGAAGGAGAGGAGCAGGAGCGCCCCGCCCCCGCGCGCCGGCTCGGCCCGCGGGCGCGCGCGCGCAGGCTCGTCCGCGGCCGCGGGCCCGGCCAGGCCCAGCCAGGCCGCTGCGAGCGCGGCGGCCGCCAGCCGCCGCAGGCCGGTGCTGCGGCGCCGGGGAGGGGAGGGCACGGCGGGGGCGGGGCGTGCCGCGAGCGCGGCACTCGGAGCTGGTGTCGTGTGCATGGAGCGTTCCGACCTTCCGGCGGTGGAGATCGCCGCCTGACAGTGGAAGCTGATGACCCCGCGTCGATGCGAGGAGCGCCCCGCGACGGGGAGACCCGAACGACAGGTCCGGGCCGCGGGGCGGACTCTTCCCTACAGGTGCGACCCGGCCTCACCACGGCAGGCGCTGGGCCAGCGCGATCAGCCCGGCGACGCCGACGCCGGCCGAGGCCCAGCGCGATGGCCGCCTCACTGCTGCGCCAGCCCGTGCACCTGGTCGATCGACATGAACCCGTTCTTGCCGTGGCAGACGGCGCACTGCTCCTTGCCGTCGATGGTGTTGGTCTGGGCGTGCGCCTGGGCGGCGGCGGTGTCGTGGCAGCCCATGCACGCCGCCGTGACCGGCAACACGGAGGGCTCGCCGGCCACGTGCGCCGCCGTTCCCTTGTGCCGGATGGTGCCCGCCTCGTTGGCCACGGTCGGCTGTGCGCCGGCGGGCACCGACTCGATCTCGAACGTCCCGCCGGCGTGGCACACCTGGCAGTGGGCCAGGTCGTTGGGGAACTCCACGTCGTCGAGGAAGTTCACGCTGCCGCGGAACCCGTACACCACCATGGGAGCGGCCAGCTCGAGCTGCGCCGCCCCGTCGCCCGTCCCGGTGTGGATGCGGTGGATGAGCACCTTGAAGTGGATGCTGCGCTCCTCGATGTCGTCGTAGGTCCCGGCCAGCGTGGTGTTGCCGTTCGTCTTGGGGCGCTGGATCCAGTCGGTGGCGTCGGGGGCGTGGCACATCACGCAGTACTCCGGGTTGTGGCGCAGGCTGCCGTGCGCCGACAGGTCTCCGTGGCAGGCGTTGCAGCTGGCGCGCGCCACCACCTGCCGCCGCGGGGTGGGGTTCCCGCCCGGGAAGGTCCCCACGCTGGTGTCCACGTACTGCACCGGGTTGTCGGTCCATTCGTTGATCGACTCGCCGGTGAAGGGCCACGCGGCGGGGTCGGTGGCCCCGGAGGAGCGGCGCGCCTCCAGGCCCACCGCCCAGGTCCCGGTGGCGCCTGCCGGCAGCACGCCGGTGAAGGTGTAGCTGAACCGGCCGCTCGCGTCGGCGGCGGTGGTGAGCGGGACCGACTCGGTGATGGGGGCGTTGCCGGTGAGGATGTCGGGGGCGGTGGGTCCGGCCAGGGTGATCGAGACCGAGCCCAGCTTCCTGGGGACGGGGCTCTGGGCGTCGCTGGCGGGGGTGGGCGAGCCCAGCGGGCTGGGGGTTCCGTCGCAATCGGTCAGGGTGAACACGATCGTCGGGTGCTGGCCGACCTGCATCCCCTGCACGCCCACGATCTGGGCGGTCAGGCCGTTCCAGTGCGGGCTGTTCTGGGGCGCGGCGTGGATCTGGGTGATGTCGGCGGGCACGGTGGGGTGAGCGGCGTCGGGGACGTGGCAGCTGGCGCAGCGGGTGTCGTCCGCCTGGGGGCCGCCCGGGTGCGGAGTGTGGACCAGGTCGCCGGCCGGGATGGCATCGGACCCGAACCACACGTCGGCGTGGCAGCCCTGGCAGGTGCGCCGCGAGATGTCGGCGAAGCGCGAGGGCCCCTGGGCGGCGCCCCCGTGGCAGGCCTGGCAGTTCCGCAGGTCCTGCGGGAACGCGACCCCGGTGGTGGTGGCGATGGGCGGCTGCTGGCTGTCGGTCCGGCTCACGGCCCGGCCGTACACCGTCTCCGAGCTCTGGAACCCGATGACCGAGAACTTCTGGCCCACCACCGGCGCCCCGCTGGTCGCATTGAAGAGCGTGGGCATGTCCCGGCCGCGGTGGATGCGGTGGACGAGCCGCCCCAGGTCGAGCGGGTTGGGGTTGGTGGCCGGCGTGGCGCCCGCCAGCGCGGCCGGGTCGACCGTGTCCGCATCCGCGTTCTGGTAGGTGTGGCACGTCAGGCACAGCTTGGTGCCGGTGCGGAACCCGCCGTGCGCCTGGATGACTCCGTGGCACTGGTTGCAGCTGGCGTCGAGCACCAGCTCGCGGGACTGCACCGCGCCCCCGCTGGCCACGAAGTCGAAGGTCGAGGTGGTCGAGCTCGCCCCGGGGGTTCCGCCCAGCCACACGCCCACCCGCAGGGTCTGGCCGGGGTCGAGCCCGGCCGGCAGCGCTGCACCGAAAGTGTAGGTGAACTTGCCGCCGCCGAGGTCCTGGACGGTGCCGCCGCCGTCGGTCCCGGGCTGCTTCACGTTGGTCAGGACCTGCCCGGGCGGCGTGCCGGGGCCGTCGATGGGGAGCGAGGCGAGGGTCTCGGCCCCGGTGAGCAGCAGGCTCTGCCAGGCGGAGATGCCCGAGACCGGGTCCTTGCCCAGCGTGGCCAGCGTCCAGCTCGGCCGGGCGGCGGTGGCCGCGGACCCGCTGAGCCCGCTGCCGCCCTGGGTGAGCGTGTAGCTCGCGACGACGTGTCCGCCGGTCACGGTGGCGCTGGTGACGACGATCTGCGGGCCGGGACCCGGCGCCGGCGAGGACACGACCGAGCGCGCGCGCCCGCAGGACGCTCCGGCGAAGACCAGCATCAGACCGACCAGGGCCGTTCGCGCCCGGTGGATTGGCATGCGCTCTCCTCGGACGCGCGCCACCGCCGGCCCGTCGGCGCGTCCCGTCGGAATCCCTTGCCCGTGAGCCGCCCCGGGGGCGAGGATCCCTTGTCAACGTACTGTCGCAGCCACCGCGAACCATGCCTTCGTGCAGTGTCGACTCAAGGGGGGACCGGTGACCTGGAGCGGGAGCAGGTGGCGGACCGGGGGCGGCGGGGGGGCGAGCGAGCGGTGGCCCGGGCGCCCGGGGCGGGATGTCCGCACCACCGAGGCACCGCCGCCACGGACAGGCTGCAGGCCGCGCCGGATCCGCGACGCCGTCGCGGGGCGGGGGTACAGTCGACAGCTCATGCCAGCGAGACGAGGACCCGCGCCATGTCGACGGTGACCGCGAAGGACGTGCCGGCCGGAAGCCCCGGGGTGGAGTTGCCCCCGGCGGTGGGTGGCACGGTCTTCCCCGTCCTGGCGGCCGTCAGCTTCTGCCACTTCCTGAACGACATGCTGCAGTCGATCATCCCGGCGGTCTATCCCATCCTGAAGGCGGAGTACCGGCTCGACTTCGGGCAGATCGGGCTCATCACCCTCGCCTCGCAGCTCACCGCCTCGCTGCTCCAGCCGGTGGTGGGCCTGTACACCGATCGGCGGCCGCTCCCGTACTCGCTGGCGGTGGGGATGTGCTTCACCTTCGGCGGGCTGGTGCTGCTCTCGGCGGCGCCCAGCTATCCGTTCGTCCTGGCCGCGGTGGCCTGCGTGGGCATCGGGTCGGCGGTCTTTCACCCGGAGTCGTCGCGGGTGGCCCGGATGGCATCGGGCGGGCGCTACGGCCTGGCGCAGTCGTTCTTCCAGGTGGGCGGCAACGCCGGCTCCTCGCTGGGGCCGCTGCTGGCGGCCTTCGTCGTCCTGCCCCTCGGGCAGCGCAGCCTCGCGGGGTTCTCGCTGGCGGCGCTAGGGGCCGCGCTGGTGCTGGTGGCGGTGGGCCGGTGGTACGCCGGCCGCCGGAGCGTCGCCGCCCATGGGGCGAGCGCTGCGCGGCCGCTCCCGCGGGCGCGCGTGGCGGTCGCCATCGCCGTGCTGGTGGCGCTGGTGGTCTCGAAGTACCTCTACCTGGCCAGCCTGAGCAGCTACTACACCTTCTTCCTCATCGAGCGGTTCCACGTGTCGGTCCGGTCCTCCCAGCTGCTCCTCTTCCTGTTCCTGGGCGCGGTGGCGGTGGGCACGTTCGCGGGCGGGCCCATCGGCGACCGGGTGGGGCGGCGAGCCGTCATCTGGGTCTCGATCCTGGGCGTGCTCCCGTTCACGCTCCTCATGCCGTACGCCAACCTGTTCTGGACGGCGGTGCTGAGCGTGGTCATCGGCCTGGTGCTGTCCTCGGCCTTCTCGGCCATCGTGGTCTACGCCCAGGAGCTCATGCCCGGGCGCGTCGGCACCGTGGCCGGACTGTTCTTCGGGGTGGCCTTCGGGGTGGGCGGGATCGGCGCTGCCCTGCTCGGCGACGTCGCCGACCTGGCGGGGATCGAGGTGGTCTATCGCCTCTGCGCCTTCCTCCCGGCCATCGGGCTCCTGACGGCGCTGCTGCCGGACGTGGAGGGGCGGAAGGCGGCGCGGCGGACCTGACCGCTCCGGCCCGGGAGATGTCGCCGGGCGCGCGCTGACGCGTCGGCGCGAGGCGCCCGCCCCGCCGGCCGCACCACGGGCGGCCGCCGCGCCGCCCGTGGGGGCGCGCGTCGGTGGAGCAGCGCGCAAATTTGCAGCAGGATGCACGTCGCCGATCTCCTCTTCGGGATGGCCGTCCGAGGCCCCCGCTTCTTCTCCGACGGATGGGGCGACCGCGCCCTGTGCCACGAGACCGACCTCGCCGAGCTGGCCTGCCGTCCGCCTCCGCGGCTGGACGTCGAGCTGGGGCCTCCGCGCCCCGCCCATGGCGGGATCCTCCGCGAAGGGTGCTTCGTCAGCCCGGAGCGCTGCCTCCCGGATTGCGCCAGCAACGCGCGGTTCCGGCTGCTCCTGCCGGAGCGGCAGGCCACCGGGGTGGCGATCCACATGGCCGCCTCGGGCGATCAGGGCTTCGGGATCCGGCTGCGCTTCGCGGCGCCGCTGCTGGAGCGGGGCATCGGCGCGCTGGTCCTGGAGCACCCGTTCTACGGCGCGCGCCGGCCGCCCGACCAGCACCGGCACGCGCTGCGGAGCGTCTCGGACCTCCACCTCATGGGCCGCGCCGCGTTCCTCGAGGCGCGCGGCCTGCTCCGGTGGCTCTCCGACGAGCTTCGCGTCCCGCGCCTGGGCGTGACGGGCTACTCGATGGGAGGGCAGTTCGCGGCCATGGTGGGCGCCTCCTGGCCCGGGCCGCTGGCCGTCGTGCCGGTCGCCCCGACCTGCTCGCCGGACTCGGTGCTGCGCCGGGGGATCCTCCGGCACGTCGCGCACTGGCGCGCGCTGGCCGGCGCGACCGGCGACCAGGAGGCCGCCCGGGCCGAGCTGCTCCGCCACCTGGCGCGCTTCACCGTGACGGCCCTGCCGCCGCCGCGCTGGCCGCGCGCCGCCATCGTGGTGGGCACCCGCGCCGACGGCGTGGTCCCACCGGCCGAGATGGAGAAGATCGCGCGGCACTGGAGCGCCGAGCTCCGCTGGCTCGAGGCGGGGCACGTCACGGCGGTGGTGCTCCACCTGTCCGCCATGCGGCAAGCCATCGCCGACGCCTTCGAGCGCCTGGCGGACGCCCCGGTGCGGCGGCCGCAGGGACGGGTCCCGGCGCGAGCGGCGGCGCTCGGGCGATAGCCAGCCGCCCCGGCCGCGTTCGCTCCCCTCCGCCCGGCCTCCACCCCGCGCCGGCCGCGCAGGGCGCAGGGCCGCACCGGACCGCCGCAGCCATGGCCTGGCAGCGCCGATTGCGGTACGACTCCGACGGTGAACCTGCACCGCACGGCCGCCCTCGGCCCCCTCCTCGCGCTCGGCCTCGCGTGCCGGAGCGAGGCCATCCCCCCGCCGCGGCCGATCCCCTCGCCGGCAGCGGCACCGGCCCCGGCCGCGCCGACCGCGGAGGCTCCTGCCGAGCTGCCGCCGGTGGTGCGCCGGCCGGACGGCGTGGACGTGATCACCCCGGGGGCGCACCTCCGGGCCACTTTTCCGGGCCGAGGCATGGTCCGCATCCGCCTCTGGCCCCTCGGCTCGGCCGCGCCGGACGGCTCCTACGCGGTGGACCCCGCCGCGCACGCCCATGCGCTCCGGCCCGAGGCGGTCGAGGAGCGCGGCGGGGAGGTGTTGGTCCGGGCCGGCGACGACGAGGTGCGGGTGAACCGGCGCACGCTGGCCTTCGCGGTCCGGAACGCGGGGCGGCTGGTGGCCGACGTGCCCGGCCCGGTCGCCTGGAACCCGGACGGCGCCGGCGGGCGCATCGCCTTCGTCCTCCAGCCGGGCGAGCACGCCTACGGCCTGGGCGACAAGGTCCGGGGGCTGGACCGCCGCGGCCAGTCCTTCGACCTCTGGAACCACGACGCCTTCGGCTGGAGAGGCACGACCGATCCGCTCTACAAGTCGATCCCCTTCCTGGTGCTGCTCGGCCAGGGGGCAGCCCGTGGGGTCTTCGTCGACGCCCCGGCGCGCGCCCACGTCGACGTGGGCGCCAAGGCCCCCGACCGGCTGGGCTGGGAGATCGAGCGCGGGGCGTTCGACCTGTACCTGATCGCCGGTCCCGATCCACGGACGGTGATCTCGAGCTACACCCTGCTCACCGGCCGCACCCCGCTCCCGCCGCGCTGGGCGCTCGGCTACCACCAGAGCCGCTACAGCTACGGGAGCGAGGTCGAGGTGCGCGGGCTGGTGGAGCTCTTCCGGCAGAGGCGTTTCCCGCTCGACGCGGTCTGGCTGGACATCGACTTCCAGGAGGAGCTGGCGCCGTTCCGGGTCAACCGGAACGCCTTCCCGAATTTCGAGGAGATGGTGAAGGACCTGCTTCGCCGCGGCGTGCGCACCGTGGTCATCACCGACCCGCACGTCCAGGCCAGGCCGGGAACGGAGCCCTTCGAGGGCGGGCTGGCGGGCGACCACTTCATCCTCGATCCGGCCGGCCCGGGCGAGGGCGGGACCCCGAGGCCGTTCCTCGGGAAGGTCTGGCCGGGCGAGAGCGCCTTCCCGGAGTTCACGCTGGAGCGCACCCGCGCCTGGTGGGGCTCGCTGTACCGGCCGTACCTCGAGGCGGGGGTGGCCGGGTTCTGGGACGACATGAACGAGCCGGCGCTCTTCAACGTGCTCAAGTCCATGCCCGAGAACGTGCGCCACCGCCTGGAGGGCGGCGGCACGGCCGACCACGTCGCGATCCACAACGCCTACGGTCTCCTCCAGGCGCGGGCCACGTACCAGGGCGTGCTGGCGCTGCGCCCCGGCGCGCGGCCCTTCGTGCTCACCCGGGCCGCGTATGCCGGCGCGCAGCGCTGGGCGGCCACCTGGACCGGCGACAACCTGGCCGAGCGCGAGGGGCTGGCGCTCACCATCCCCACGCTCCTCGAGCTGGGCACCTCGGGGTACCCCTTCGCGGGCGCCGACGTGGGAGGCTTCGATGGCTGTCCGGACCCGGAGCTCCTCACCGAGTGGATGGAGCTGGGTGCGCTGCAACCGTTCTTCCGCAACCACTCCAACAAGCAGTCCTGCCGGCGGGAGCCCTGGCTCGACGGCGCCCGGGAGCTCCGTCGGCGCCGCGCGGCGGTGGAGCGGCGGCAGCGGCTGCTGCCGTTCCTGTACACGCTCTTCGAGGAGACCTCCCGCACCGGCCTGCCGGTGATGCGGCCGCTCTGGCTCGAGCACCCGGCCGATGCGATGACCTGGGAGAACGACCGCGCCTTCCTGCTCGGGCGCGACCTGCTGGTGGCGCCCAGGCTCGCCGAGGGCGACGTTCCGTACCTGGTGGCGCTCCCGGCCGGCGAGTGGTTCGACGTCGCCACCGGCGGGCGCGTGCCGGGTGGCCGGCGGGAGGTCCGCGCGCCGCGCGGGGACAGCCTGCGGATCTACGCGCGAGCCGGGGCCATCGTCCCCGAGGGCCCGGCGACGCAGCGCGCCTCCGATGGCCCCCGGGGCGTGCTCACGGTCGAGGTCTGGCCGGGGCCGGACTGCCGGGGCGAGCTGTACCTCGACGCCGGCGACGGGTTCGGCTACCGCGAGGGAGAGCTGCGGCGGGTGAGCTACTCGTGCACGCCGTCGCCGCACGGCATCGCGGTGACCGCCACCTCGACCGGCTCGTATCCGACCTGGTGGGCCGCGACCCGGGTGGTCGTGCACGGGGTGCCGCGCCAGCCCCGGGTCGCGTCCGGGGCGGCGCCATCCGTCCGGTACGACGCCGTCCGGCAGGAGGCCACGGCCACCGTGCCGGGCGGCGGGGCGGAGCTCTCGGTCAAGCTGCGGTGGTGACCGGCGCGCCGGCGGCGCGGACGCGGGCGACCAGCGCACGGAAGCCGGCCAGGAGGTCCTTGCGGAACACCAGCCCGGCCGCCAGGAACAGGAACAGCGCCGCGGCCGAGGCGGCGGAGGCGAGCCAGGTCGCGACCATCAGGGCGAAGACCTGCCGGGGAGCGTCGGTGGCGAGCATCTCGCGGGTGAAGATGGACTGGCGGGCGCCGGGCGGGATTCTGGATGCGGGCGGGGAGGCCCTCGTAGGAGGACTTCTCCGCGGCAGTGCCGAGGCGGCCGGCGACGATCCGTTCCTGGCTTGCCTCACCCTGCGGCTGCGCGGGAGCGGGAGACGCCATGGGCGTCGGCTCGCTCAGGACCTTGGCGAAGCGAGCGGAATCGTAGTCCTCGGACTGGCGCTGCTGAACCCGCAGCGCCCCGCCTCCGACCACGACCAGCAGCACCAGGAACAGTGCCACCCCGCCCCCCACCAGCGTCCAGGCGCGGGCCGCGCCATGGAGCCGGCGCACCAGGAGCGCCGCCCCCAGCGCCAGCCACCCCAGCACCAGGATCCACAGCGCCGCGAAGCGCAGCTCGGGCAGGAACGCGCTCGCCAGGGCCAGCGTGAGCGCCAGCACCCAGCGGCGGGAGCGGGCCACCCCGGCCAGCGCCAGCAGCCGCTCCGCTAGGGCGATCAGGATGAGCAGCGCGGCCAGCTCGTCCAGGTCGATGAGGTGCCAGCGGCTCCTCGGCGCCAGCTCCTCGTAGACCGGGATCCACTCCGAGGGATAGCGGAGCTGGACCAGCGCGCCGCTGGCCGGGACGCCGGGGCGCGGGAGATCGAGCCGCGCCCAGCCGAACCCGAGCCGGTGGCCGAAGGCCTGCGCGTTCTGGACGAGGACCTCCTGCGGGCCCTGCGCCAGCGGCAGGAACAGGTTTCCGTCCTTGTCCTTGGTGAGGAAGGCCGGCTCGCCGCCCACGCTCGCAAACGTCGGCGCGCCTCCGCCGGGCAAGGTCAGCGCCGGCGCGCCCTGGTTGTCGATGGCCAGGTTCGCCTCGCCGAGCGCCTTCCCGTCCGCGCCCAGGAAGAAGACCTGGTTCAGCTGGTGCAGCGCCAGACCGGCGGTCTTGAGCGCCTCGAGCCGGGTGGCGGTCCAGGCCACCTGCGAATCCTCGGCCCCGGCGCCCAGCAGGAACGCCTGCGCCCCGCGGAAGCGGGCGGCCAGGCCGGTCTCGCCCAGGCCCACCCGCTTGGCGGCGGTCTTGAGGTCGGGGCGGATGAGCGGGTGCGACTCGAGCAGGAGGTACTGCAGGCTGGCGGAGACGGGGGGCGCGAAGCGCGCCTCGGTGAGCCGGCCGCGCAGCGAGAGCAGGGTGTCGCCGGGCGGAAGGTCGAAACGGTAGCGGGTGCCCTCGACGTCCCAGGCGACCTGGGCGTCCACCCCCTCGACGTGCTCGGCGTCGCGCAGCGTCACCTCGAAGCGCCGATGCCCGCGGGCCGGGTTGTGCACCTCCAGGCGATAGAGGAAGCGGGCCTCGTCGGGCAGGAGCGTGACCAGGTATCGCCCGGTGACCGTGGGCGGGAGGTCCTGCTGCTCCCCGGCGATGCGGCGCACCACCGAGAAGGAGCGGGCCGGGCCACCGCCGCTGGCCACCAGCTCCCCGTCGGAGACGGACGAGACCACCTCCAGCACCGAGCCGGTGGCCTGCGCCGCCAGCCGGTCGCTGCCGTCCAGGGCCACCTTGCAGCGCAGCGTGAACTTCTGCGCCAGCGGGGTCACCGCGAATGCGCCCGACTCGGCCCGGGAGAGCAGCGCCTCGCCCTCGCAGGAGTGGAGCCGGATGCCGTCGGCGGCGAGCACCTCGGCGGTGGGCCAGCTCCCCGAGGCGCGCCCGGCGAAGGTGATGGCCAGGTCGCGCTTGGCGAAGCTGCCCTCCACCCGGAGCAGATCGACCACGGTCAACGCCGGGCGCTCGCTCTGCTTGCGGAGCTGCTCGTAGTCTTCGAGGGGGATGGAGACCTGGTGAGAGGTGGCGGGGTCTGCGGCGAGGAGCAGGGCGACGAGCAGGGTCAAGGGGTTCCCTCCCGTGGGATCTTCGATCATCCCGGCGCGAAGGGGCGCCGTCCAGGGGGAAACGCGCGGGGAGGGAGAAGGATCTCAGATGGCCGACGCCGATGGCCGATGGCCGATGGCCGATTCCGATTCCGATTCCGGTGCCGATGGCCGATGGCCGATGGCCGATGACCGATGACCGATGACCGACACCGATCGGTCGCTCCTCACCCTTGCGCGACTCCTTTCGGGTGGGGTTCCTTTTTTTGCGGCGCACGTTTCGCGCCAGGCCGGCTGGTGCTTCGCGATCTGGCGGATCGGCCTGTCACGAAACCTGCGCCGGGATGGGGCGGAACCCCACCCGAAAGGAGTCGCACATGCCGTTTGAAGTCTTCGAAATCGCCGTCGAGCTCGTCGCCGCCCTCCGTGCGCCGGTCGCGGTCATCGCCGCGAAGGATGCCGATCTGGCAAGGCAGCTCAAGCGCGCCGCGGCGAGCGTTCCGCTCAACATCGGCGAGGGGAACCAGCGTTGCGGCGGAGACCGCATTCACCACTTCCGGATCGCCGCGGGCAGCGCGGCGGAGACCGTCGCTGCGTTGCGCGTCGCGCAGGCCTGGGGCTATGCCGAGGCTGAGTCGCTCGATGCAGCCCTGGTTCTCTGCGACCGCGTAAGGGCCATGCTGTGGCGTCTCACGCATTGAGTGAACCGGCCAACTGCCGCGAGGGGTCCTCGCGGCAGCGGTCTCCGGCCGGCTCAGCGCGTGAGCGTCCAGGTGATGGCGAGCACGCGGTCGCAGCGCTCGAGCACGGGGGCGATCGCGTCCGGCGCGACGTGCCCGAAGGCGCGCGCGACGCGAAGCGCGGCCACGACCTCGTCGGCGCTCCCGGCGGCGACGCGCCAGAGGTGGAGCCGGTCGCGACCCACTCGACGCCACCCCTCGCTGAGGTTCAGCGCCATCGACGCGGCGGCGCGACGGATCTGCTGTGCCAGAACGGGATCGCGCTGCGCGATGGCTGCGAGCGGCTCCGGCAGGTGGGCGATGGCGTCGAGCGCGAGCTCGAATGCTTGGAAGGCCACGGGCAACTCCTTTCGGGTGGGGCTACGCCCATCCCGGCCCAGATCCCGTGACAGCCCCACATGCACCACCAGTGTCACCGTGGGCTGGCGCGGGATGTGCGCCGAAAAGGAGGAGCCCCACACGAAAGGAGTTGCCAACGCCGATGCCGATGCCGATGCCGGTGCCGGTGCCGGTGCCGGTGCCGGTGCGGATGGCCGATGGCCGATGGCCGATGGCCGATTCCGATTCCGGTGCCGATGGCCGATGCCGACGCCGATGGCCGATGGCCGATGGCCGATGGCCGATGCCGACGCCGATGCGCCGATGCGCCGACGCCGACGCGAACGCCGATGCTACGCCGACTCCGCCACCTCGGGCGAGGCCAGCGCGGCCACGTCCTCGTGGCTGCGCTGCGCGTGCTCGAGCCACCCCCGCCGCCGCCAGCGCCGGTACATGATCATGGCGCGCAGCCATTCATCGCACACGAAGGCGATCCAGATGCCGGTCACGCCCAGCGGCGTCCAGCGCGAGAGCACGAAGGCCAGCGGCACCAGCAGGCCCCACATCGAGCAGGCGCCCATCACGACCGGGAACCCCGCGTCTCCGGTGGCCCGGAGCGAGTTGATGACCACGATGTTGAAGACCCGGCCGGGCTCGAGCAGCAGCTCCAGGAAGAGGAGCATGGCGCAGCCCCGCAGGATGACGGGGTCGTGCGTGAAGGCGCGGAACACCCAGGGCCCAGCCAGGAACAGCACCAGGGTCGCGCCGCCGACCAGGAGGAGCCCGGTCCGCAGGCTGCGCAGCAGCCGGTGATAGGCCTCGTCGAAGGCCCCGGCGCCGATCAGGTGGCCGACCACGATCTCCGTCCCCAGGCCGATGGAGATGGAGAAGAGGATCACCCAGGTCATCACCGTGCGGGTGTAGGTGAAGATGGCCACCGGCGTCTCGCCCAGGCGCGAGGCGAAGCTGGTCACGACGATGAGGGCCATCCAGTAGGAGAAGTTCTCGCCGGCGGCCGGCAGGCCGATGTGGAGGATCCGGCCCAGCTCGCGGACCGGGAAGGTGAGGTAGTCGCGCCAGCCGAGCCAGATGCCGGTGCGCCGGGCCACCAGGATGCGCAGCGCCACGAAGGCGGCCAGGCGCGCGAAGGCGCCGGAGATGGCCACGCCGGTCACGCCCAGCCGCGGCGCCCCCAGCAGGCCGAAGAGCAGGATGCAGTTCCCGATCACGTTGAGGACGTTCATGCCCCCGGTGACGAACATCGCATCGCGGGTCCGGCCGTGGGCGCGCAGCACCGCCGCCATGGCCACGTTCTGCGCGTCCAGGAACAGGGTCCCGCCCAGGATGGTGAGGAAGGGGCGCGCGTAGGCGAACAGCTCGGGCGGGAGCTGCTGCGCCCGCAGGATGAGCGGCGCCAGCCCGGCCACGCCCAGGCTGACCAGGATCCCGATCCAGCTGTTCACCCCGATGGCGGCGGCCGCGATCCGATCGGCGCCGGCCCGGTCGCCGGCGCCGAGGTGGTGGGTGATGACCACGCTCGACCCGATGCCGATGAAGTTGAAGACGATGATCGACAGCACCAGCACCTGGGTGGCGACGCCGAGGGCCGCCACCGCGCCGTCCGAGACGTGGCTCACCATGAAGGTGTCCACGTTCAGGATGAGGATGCGCAGCAGCTGCTCCACGAAGAGCGGCCAGGCCACCCCGACCAGGGTCAGGTGCTTCTTGCCCGCGCCGCTCATCTCACACCGCCGCCAGATCCGAGACGGCGGCCTCGGCGTGCGCCCGGCTCCGGTGGGCGTGCGCCAGCCAGCCGCGCTTCTTCCAGCGCCGGAAGAAGGTGGTGCCGCGGAACCACTCGTCCGTCATCATCGCGATCCAGATACCCGGCAGCCCCAGGCCCAGCTTCAGGCCCAGCAGCCAGCCCAGCGGCACCCAGATACCCCACATCGACGCGACGCCCATGAGGAACGGGAACACCGAGTCGCCGGTGGCGCGCAGCGACATGACCAGGATGATGTTGAAGACGCGGCCGGTCTCGAGCAGCACGCCCATGCGCAACAGCAGGCTGCCGGTGCGGATGATCTCCGGGTCCCTGGTGAACAGGCCCAGGAGCTGCGGCGCGAAGATGGCGATGGGCACGACCCCGCTGCACACCATCAGGAACCCGGTCCGGAGCGAGTGCAGGGACTCCCGGTGCGCCTCGTCGAACTGGCCGGCCCCCACGCGGCGGCCCACCAGGATCTCGGTGGCCACCCCGATGGAGATGCCGAACTGGATGACCCACATCGAGACCTGCATCACGTACGACTGCGTCGTGAGCGCCTTCGGGCCCATGAGCGCGATGAAGCTCGTGACCCACACGAAGGCGCCGTTCCAGAGCAGGTTCTCGCCCGCGGAGGGCAGGCCGATCCTCAGGATGCGGGCGATCTCGCGGAGCGGGAAGCGGAAGTAGTCGGAGAGCTCCACCCGCACCCCGGCGCGGCGGCGGACCAGGATCCACAGGGCCCCGAAGGCGACCAGGCGGCTCACCACGCCGGAGATGGCCACGCCCATCACGCCCAGGCGAGGCAGGCCCAGCAGGCCGAAGAGCAGCAGGCAGTTCCCCACCACGTTGAGCAGGTTCTGCACGGCGGTGACCCACATCGGGTCCTTGGTGTGGCCGTGCGCCCGCAGCACCGCCCCCAGGGCGATGTTCTGGGCCTCGAGGAACAGCGTCCCGCCCATGAGCGGCAGGAACTGCATGGCCAGCGGCACCATCCGCGCGGGCATGTGCAGCGCCTGGAGCATGGGCCGGGCGAAGAGGTACACGACCACGCTCACCACCAGGCCGATCCAGGTGTTGGCGGCGATGGCCGCGGTGGCGATCCGGTCGGCGCCGCGCCGATCCTTCGCCCCCAGGTGGTGGGTGATGACGATGCTCGACCCGATGCCGATGAACATGAACAGCGTCAGCGCGATCCAGACGACCTGGCCGGCCTGCCCCAGCGCCCCGACCGCGTCGTCCGAGACGTGGCTCACCATGAACGTATCGACCGTGCCGACCGACACGTGCAGGAGCTGCTCGGCGAAGATGGGCCAGGCGAGGGCGAACAGCGTCAGCTTGCGCGCGGAGGCGTCCATCGCAAAAGCAGCGGCTCCGCAGCCGGCAAGGCCTGCGGAGCGGATCTCCTCGAGGTCGTGGGGGTTGGCGCACCGGCCCGCCGGTGCGCAACCGGAGGGGACAAGATGCCATGGCGCACCGCGCCAGACAAGCGGCAGGAGGGCGCGGGCCCCGGGAGGAAACGCACCTCCCGCAGGCCCGCCGAACAAAGTCGGTCGCGGTGCGGCGCTGGCTCTACAGCGCGATCTTGGGCAGCCGCGACAGCGCCTCCTTCACCTTCTCGCCCGGGTAGGCGTAGTCCTCGAGCTCGCCGGCGAAGTAGGCGTCGTAGGCGGCCATGTCCATGTGGCCGTGGCCGGAGAGGTTGAAGAGGATGACGCGCTCCTTCTGCTCCTCCTTGGCCGTCATCGCCTCGTCGATGGCGGCGCGGATGGCGTGCGACGACTCGGGGGCCGGGATGATGCCCTCGGTGCCGGCGAACTGCACCGCGGCCTCGAAGCAGGCCAGCTGACCCACCGCGCGGGCCTCGACCAGGCCGGCGTCGACCAGCTGCGAGACCAGCGGCGAGGCGCCGTGGTAGCGCAGCCCGCCGGCGTGGATGCCGGGCGGGATGAAGTCGTGACCGAGCGTGTACATCTTGGCGATGGACCCAGCTTGGTGGTGTCGCCGTAGTCGAACGTGTACACGCCCTTGGTGAGCGAGGGGCAGGAGGACGGCTCCACCGCCAGCGCCCGCACCTTCTTGCCGGCGATCTTCTCGGCCACGAAGGGGAAGGCGATGCCGGCGAAGTTCGAGCCGCCGCCGTGGCAGGCGATCACCACGTCCGGGAGCCCCTCCCCGGCCAGCTTGAGCTGCTCCTTGGCCTCCTGGCCGATGACGGTCTGGTGCATGCAGACGTGGTTCAGCACCGAGCCGAGGGCGTAGTGCGTGTCCTTGTGGGTGACCGCGTCCTCGACCGCCTCCGAGATGGCGATGCCCAGCGACCCCTGGCTGTCCGGGTCGGCCGCCAGGATGCTGCGCCCGGCGTTGGTCTGGTCGGAGGGCGAGGGGATGACGTTCGCGCCCCACAGCTGCATCATGCTCTTGCGGTACGGCTTCTGCGTGAACGACACTTTCACCATGTAGACGGTGCACTCCAGGCCGAACATGCGGGCGGCCAGGGCCATGGAGCTGCCCCACTGGCCGGCGCCGGTCTCGGTGGCGATCCGCTTCGTCCCCGCCAGCTTGTTGTAGTAGGCCTGCGGCACGGCGGTGTTGGGCTTGTGCGAGCCCGCCGGCGAGACGCCCTCGTACTTGTAGTAGATGTGGGCCGGCGTGCCGAGCGCCTGCTCCAGGCGGTGGGCGCGGTGGAGCGGCGAGGGCCGCCACAGCCGGTAGATCTCCCGCACCGGCTCGGGGATGTCGATCCAGCGCTCCGAGGAGACCTCCTGCTCGATGAGGTTCATCGGGAACAGCGGCGAGCAGATCATCCGGCCTGGCCGGCTTGAGCGTCCCGGGGTGGATCACCGGCGCGAGGGGGCCGGGCATGTCGGGGATGATGTTGTACCAGTGCGTCGGGATCCGATCCTCGCCGAGTATGAACTTCGTCTGCATGCGACCCTCGCTTCGCAGTGATGGCCCGTCCTCGGGCAGGTCGAAGGACCCCGTCAGGCCGGGCCGTGGCTCGAATGGAAGCGCCCATATAGCGCAAGCCCTGCCGGGGAGGTCAACTCCGACACGGGTTCCAGCCTCTTGCCCGACCGATTGATTCGGGAATCAACGCTCTTCTCAGCCCATCACCTCGCCGCCGTCGACGTGGATGGACTGGCCGGTCACCACGCCGCTGGTGGCCAGGAACAGGGCCGCGTCGGCGACCTCGTCGGCGGTGGCGGCCCGGCCCAGCGGGCTGGAGGAGAGCAGCACCTCTCGCGCCTCCGCCGGGGTGCGGTTGGTGGCCTGGGCCACGGTGGCCACCGCGTCGTCGAACATCTGGGTCTCGGTCCAGCTCGGGCAGATGGCGTTGGCGGTGATCCCGTAACGCGCACCCTCCGCAGCCAGGCTGCGGGTCAGGCCGATGAGCCCGTGCTTCGCGGCCGAGTAGGCGGCGCCGTACTTGAGGCCGATCTTCCCGGCGATGGAGGCCACGTTGATGATGCGCCCCCAGCGCGCCTCGATCATGGCGGGCAGGCAGGCGCGGCAGAGCAGGAAGGGGCCGGTGAGATCGGTGGCCAGCACCGCGTCCCAGGTGGCGTCGGCGAGCCGGGTGACCGGGCCGCTGGCGTGGATGCCGGCGTTGTTGACCAGGATCTCGATGCGGCCCAGGGCGCGGGTCACCTGCTCCGGGACGTGGGCCAGCTGATCCCGGTCCGACACGTCGAGCGGCAGGAAGATGGTGCGCCGGCCCAGGGCGGCGATCTCCGCCGCCACCGCCTCGATCTCCTGCACGGTGCGGGCCGCCACGGCCACGTGAACGCCGGCGCGCGCCAGCGTCAGGGCGATGGAACGGCCGATGCCGCGGCCGCCGCCCGTCACCAGCGCCACCCGTCCTTCGATCGGTTCCATGACGTTCTCCCCGTGAGGCCGGTGGCCGCTGTGGGACCACCCGGATGGCCGCTCGCGAGGTGGGACGATAGCGGCGCAGCCGGCAGCGGCGCAACGGCTCGCCTTTTCGCGTCCGGGGCCGGCGCCCCACATCGCACCTCGGGGGTGGGAGCCCGCCGTGTGCGTCGCGCAACGCCACGTCCCCGCTTCATGGTTCACGATCCGTACCATCGGCGGCGCGTGGATCGCGTACCATGACTGGGTTGCGGAGGCGACGCCGCGACCCGGGGGCGCGTGGAGGGAACGAGTGTACCAGGAGCGACGCGCGCACCCGAGGTTCCCGCTGATCCTGGCCGTCCAGTACCAGGGCGCGGAAAACGTTCTCGACTACACCGAGAACCTCTCCGCCAGCGGCCTCTTCATCTGCACCGAGCGCGAGTTCGAGGTGGGCGAGCGGGTGGCGCTGGTGATCTCCTTCCCCCAGCTGCTCGAGCCGGTCGAGCTCCAGGTCGAGGTGCTGCGGCGCCGGCCGGGTGGCGACGGCACGCCGGCGGGCGTGGCGGTGCGCGTGCCCGACGATCGGCCGGAGGACCGGGAGCGGCTGTCCCGGGTCTCCGCCGAGCTGGCGGGGGTGCGCCCCGCCAAGCCCGCCCACCGCATCCTGCTGGTGGAGGACAACGCCCTGGTGGCCTCCATGTACGCGGCCGCCCTGCGCCGCCTCTCCGAGACGGACAACCTGCCGGGGCTGGCGATCGAGGTGGCGGGCGACGGCTCGGCCGCCTTCCATCGACTGCTCCGGCCGCCGCCCATCGACGTGCTGGTGACCGACCTGTTCATGCCCGTGCTCTCCGGCATCACGCTGGTGGAGAAGATCCGGGCCGAGCCGGCCCTGGCCGGCCTGCCGGTGGTGGTGATCACCTCCGGCGGCGAGCGCGAGCGCGAGCAGCTCGAGCACCTGGGGGTGGCCGCCTTCCTGCGCAAGCCGGTGAGCTACCAGGAGCTGGCCGGCGCCGTCCGCGCCCTGCTGGAGAACCGCCGGCTGCGGGCGGTGCCGGGCATCGCCGAGTGAGGGGAAACGCCGGGGCGAGGAGCGGCGCGGGAAGCGTCGACACCCGCCGGGAGAATTGACGGTTGGGGTGCATGTGCGTACATGAACGCCAGACGTGAAACCGGCCTTCCGCCGGTTCTCCGGAGTGCACAAGGCCTCCGGTCCGTCGCCGGGTCCGCGGAATGGCGCGGACCCCTTTTTTTGTCCAGACCCCGAGGATTGCTCATGCCCAGGATCGCGGCCCACATCACCGGCACGGTTTCGAAGATCGAGAAGCGCGAGGGCGATCCGGTCGAGGCCGGCGAGGTGCTGCTGGTGCTCGAGTCGATGAAGATGGAGATGCCGCTCGAGGCCGAGGCGGCCGGCACGGTTCGCGAGGTGCTGTGCAAGGAGGGGCAGGCGGTCGAGGAGGGGGACGTGCTGATGGTGCTCGAGTAGAGACAGACCCTCAGTGAATTGCCGCTACATCGTCGCCGCCCCCACCGCGTACCCCAGCACCGCGCCCAGCAGGACCGCCCCCAGGCACGCCAGCAGGAACGGCACCGGGCGCTGCAGCCGCGGTGCGAGGGTGGGCGGCGTCGGCGCGGGGGTGGGCGTCGGGGTGGGGGTGGCGGCGGGCACGGGGGCGGCGGCGCGCACCGGCGCGGCCGCAGGCGGCGGGCGCGGTGGCGCGGCCGGCGCCGGCGCGGTGCCCGGGAGCGGCGGAGGAGCCCCCGGACCCGCCACCGCGGCCAGCCCCTCGTCCGGAACCACCGCCAGGTCGTAGCCGCCGATCTCGATGAGGTCGCCCTCGCGCAGGCGGCGCCGGCCGGTGATCCGGTCGCCGTTGACCCGGGTGCCGGTCAAGCTTCCCAGGTCCTCGACGAAGATGACCCCGTTGACGTGGAGGAAGCGCGCGTGCCGCCGCGAGACGTCGCGATCGGGCAGCCGCAGCCCGCCGCCCTCGGCCGTGCGGCCGACGGTGATCTCCCCGCCCGTGAACGGGACGACGGTGCGGGTGCCGGCCTCGTCCTCGATGACGAGCTTCATGGCGGCTCGGGCGCTTCAGGGCGCCGTGGTCTTGGGGGTGGCCGCCCTGGCCAGCCGGCGCACCACCCGGTTCCCGTCCTTCTCCGGCAACACCACGAACTGGTCCACCTCGTACCCCGCCAGCGTGAGGTCGATGCGGTGGCGCTCGTTCATCTTCACGCCCTGCACGGTGAGGGGGGTCGTGCCCATGGGGCGATCGTCGAACCGGACGTCCGCGCCGGCGGGCTCGCTCTCGACCCGCAGCGTGCCCATGGCGTTCTCCAGCGAGGCGTGGACGCGGCGGTAGGACTTCCCGGGCTGCGCCTCGATGGTCAGCGTCGAGGACTTGCGGCCGGAGGCCTCCAGCGTCAGCTCGTGAGGTCGGGAGAGCCACACGCCCTCGATCACCACCGGTGTCACCCCGGCCCGGCTCCCGTCCAGCGTCACCTCGGCGCCGGCCGGATCCGAGGTCACCACCAGCAGGCCGGGCCGGTACCAGATCTCGCCGAAGTGGAGGCCGGCGGCCCCCATCACGGCCAGCACCAGCCCGACGACGATGGCGGTGGAGATCCGGACGCCCTCCCGCACCACCGTGCGCGGGCGCGAGGCCCGGCGCGAGCGGTGGGCCGGCTCCGTGGTGGGAAGCTCGGAGGGCATGGGGGCGACGTGGGCCTCGAACACGGAGTCCGGCGACCCGGCCCCGGCGTTCAGCCCCAGGGGGGCGGGCGTGACCGCGGGGGCGGAGAGCCGCTCGTACTCGGCCTGCGCCTGCTGGGCGGCCACGTTGGCCAGCACCTTCATGATGAGCGGGTCGTGGGCGCGGGCCGCACGCTGGCGGGCGATCTTCTCGGCGAAGACGGCCTTCATCTGGGTTCCCAGCAGGTCCTGGATCGACGAGCTGGGCGTGGGGAAGAGCGCATCCACCAGGGCGTCGGCGAAGGAGCGCGCGTCCGGGAAGCGCTTGCCGGGGTCGTAGGCCAGGGCGCGCTGGAGGATGGAGTCGAGGTCCTTGGGCAGGCGCGGGTCGATGGCGGTGGGCGGGACCACCTTGGCCTTGCGCGAGGTGATGAGCGAGTCGACGTCGGTGGCGCGGGGGAACGGCTTCTGCTTGGTCAGCAGCTCGTAGAGGATGATGCCGGCCGCGAACAGGTCGACGCGATGGTCCCAGCGGTGCTCGACGGAGGCCTGCTCGGGGGCGACGTAGCCGAGCTTCCCCATGAGCATGCCCTCCTTGTAGTTGGAGAGCCCGGTGGCGGCGCGGGCGATCCCGAAGTCGAGCAGCTTGATCTCGCCCTCCCAGGAGATGAGCGCGTTGTCCGGCGAGACGTCGCAGTGCACGATCTCCAGCGGCCGGCCCTGGCCGTCGGTCTTGCGATGGGCGTAGTCCAGGCCGGTGAGGAGCTGGAGCACGATGTAGATGGCCTGCTCCGGCGAGATGATCTGCGCGGCGCGGGCGAAGGTCTGCATCATCTCCTTCATGGAGACGCCGTTCACCAGCTCCATGGAGATGAAGTAGTTCGCGTCGATGCGGCCGCACTCGTACACCTGGGCGATGTTGGAGTGGGTGAGCTGGACGGTGAGCTTGGCCTCGTTGACCAGCATCTTGATGAAGCCCTCGTCCTGCGCGCGCGCAGGGAGGATGCGCTTCACCACCAGTTCCTTCTCGAACCCGCCTGCGCCGGGGACCCGGGCGCGGAAGATCTCGGCCATGCCGCCCACCGCCAGCCGCTGCAGCAGGTAGAACTTGCCGAAGAGGTGGGGCTTGAACTCCGTCGAAGAGAGCGCGGCCTCGGCCACGAGCGGATGTTAGCCCGGGGTTGCCTGGACCCACAAGCAGGCGACGCCGCGCGGGACCGCCATCCGGCCGCTAGCGTGTCACCTGTCCGCGCGACTCCAGCACGCCGCCCAGGCGGCGCCGCAGCAGCTTCCGGGCCCGGTGGACGCGCACCTTGAGCGCATTCACACCCACGCCGGTGGCCTCCGAGATCTCCTCGTAGGAGCGGTTCTCCAGGTAGAAGAGGATGAAGGCGTTCCGGCAGGCGGGCGGGAGCCCCGCCACCGCCTCGGAGAGCGCCTCGAGCGATTGCCGGGCCACGGCGTCGCGCTCCGGGTCGCAGGAGGTCCAGAGCTCGTCCCCCGACATGTCCGACGGGCTCTCCGAACGCCCGCCGCTCTTGAGGAAGTCGCGGCAGCCGTTGGCGGCGATCCGGTAGAGCCAGTGGCGCACGCTGCTCTGTCCGCGGAACGAGGCGAGGCGCGAGTACGCCCGCGCGAAGGTCTCCTGCGTCAGGTCCTCCCCGAGGCGCCCGTCGCGCAGCAGCCGCGAGCAGAGGGACAGCAGACCGCTCTCGTGCCGGCGGACGACCTCCTCGAAGGCTTCGGGGTGCCCCGCCCTCGCCAGGGCCACAGCCCGACGGTCGGCGATCTCGACCGCGGCGACGGGGCCGCACCTGGGGGCCGAGAACTCGGACAGGCTTTCGAGCAGTCGGGCGATGGTTCCCTCCGGCTCGTCCATCCGGGAGGGTAGCGCTTGCAGCCGCAAGGTGGGAGGGAGACAGCCATCCGCGCCCGCCCGTCCCCGAAATATCCACGCGACGAAGCCGCGGTACTGACGGGGGTTTCCAGCGACCCGCGCTCTGCTTCGACCCGTCCGGGGGGATGGTATCGGCCAACTCGGAGTGCCCTTTCACCCTGCCGGACGGGGCTAATGCGCCCGAGCCTGCCCGCCCCGGACGTGGTTGAATTCCCTGTGCTGTCGGGCGGTTTCCGGCGCGGATCAGCCGCCGATCACGTTCGCGGGAACCCGTCGCGTGGCACGGGGCGTGCGT
Source organism: uncultured Pseudomonadota bacterium (assembly GCA_963736345.1). GTDB lineage: Bacteria > Myxococcota > Myxococcia > Myxococcales > Anaeromyxobacteraceae > Anaeromyxobacter. Next base: position 118,338 of record CAVTOU010000002.1, read on the forward strand.
TCGCTCGAAGCTCTCGGGGGCCGGCGCCCCTGCGATCGGCAGATCGCCGGAGGGGAGGGAAGGCCGTGGCAGCAACCGGAACCGTCAGGCGCGTCCTCGACGCGGTGATCGCGGCGCGAGGCCAGAACAACCCCACCTTCATCGAGGCCACGCGGGCCAAGCTGATCCTGAAGGGAATGAACCCCGCCAGGTTCACGGAGAGCACACCCGACGATCCGGTCCAGGTGGCACGCGCCCGCAAGGTGGCGGCCGAGTTCGGGGTCAACGTTCCGTAGGGGGCACCGTGAGCTCCATCCAGATCGCCAGCACGCGCAACCAGGATCCCATCCAGGCGGCCCGGGAGCTGCAGCAGCAGCTGCGCGAGGCGCGTTCCCGCCTGCTCCTCTACTTCGCGACGGTGGCCCGGGACCCGGCGTCGCTCGCCCCGGCCATGGAGAAGGCCTTCGCCCCGGCCACCGTGATCGGCTGCTCCACCGCCGGCGAGATCATCTCGGGCCGCATGCTCACGGGCTCGGTGGTGGCCATGTCCCTGGGGCCGGACGAGGTGCGCGACGTGGGGGTGGAGGTGCTGACCGGCCTGCGCGGCGGCGGCAACTTCGTGCCGGCGGCCTTCGAGTCGTTCGCCACGCGCTTCGGCGTCCCCATGCGCAAGCTCGATCCGTCCAAGTACGTCGGGCTGGTCCTGGTGGACGGGCTCTCCGGCGCCGAGGAGCGGATCATGGACGCCCTGGGGAGCGGGACCGACGTGCTGTTCGTGGGCGGATCGGCCGGCGACGACCTGGCCTTCAAGACCACCTGGGTGTTCGCCGGCGGCCGGGCGCTCACCGACGCCGCCATCCTGGCGGTGATCCGGGTGGAGCGGGGCTTCAGCATCCTCAAGACCCAGAGCTTCGCCACCACCGGCAAGCGGCTCACCGCCACCCGGGTGGACGAGGGGCACCGGCTGGTGCTCGAGTTCGACGGCCAGCCGGCGGTGCGCGCCTACGCAGCCGCGCTGGGCGTGGCCCCGGAGGCGCTGCCGGCGCAGTTCGCCTCGCACCCGCTGGGCCTCATGGCGGGCGACGAGCCGTTCGTGCGCAGCCCCCAGCAGTTGGTGGGCGAGGGGGTGAAGTTCTTCTGCGCCATCGGCGAGGGGACCGAGATGGAGATCCTCCGCTCCACCGGCATCGTGGAGGAGACGCGCCAGGCCCTGGACCGCAAGCGGCGGATGCTGGGCGGCATCTCGGGGGTGGTGAACTTCAACTGCATCCTGCGCACGCTGGAGCTGCAGCGGAAGGGAGAGGATGGCGCGTACGGCGAGCTCTTCGCCGACTTCCCCACCATCGGGTTCAGCACCTACGGCGAGGAGTACCTGGGGCACGTGAACCAGACGGCCACCATGCTCGTGCTGCGGTAGGGCTTCACCCGAGCCCCTACAACCCCGCCCTCTCCTGCACCACCTTCACCAGCGCCGCCGCATCCAGCGCCTTCTCCCCCAGCGAGGCCGAGATCTCCTCGGGCGTGCGCCCGGCCGAGTCGGCCCATGCGCCCGAGAGCCAGGCGCCCGCCGCCGGCGACCGCCACCACTCGGGTGCGCCGGCCTCGCGCGCCAGCCGCGCCTCGAGCTGGGCCGCCAGCAGCTCGGCGCGGAGCGCCTCCGCCCCGCGGAGCAGCGGATCCGGCTCCGCCAGCCAGCCGGCGGCGTCCGCGGGCTGGGTGGGGCACCCGGTGGCGCGCGCCAGCAGCGCCGCCTCGCCGCCGGCCTCGCCGCCCTGGGCCCGGGCCACCGCCGCCAGCAGCCGGGCGGCGCGCTCGCGCACCCGGAGCAACCGGCGCGCCGCGGCCGCGCGCGCCTCGGCCCGGGCCTGGGGCTCCGGGACGTGCTGGGCGGCGAGCCAGGCCGGGGCGCCCGCCACCTCCTCGAGGAGGACGGCCCAGGCCTGGGGGACGGAGGCCGGCCCCAGCCGGCGCAGCTCCATGGGTCCGGGGCGCAGGTGCGCGTAGTACTCGGCCGCCCCCAGCTCGTGCAGCAAGGCCCGGGCGGCGTCCAGGCCGGCCGGGGAGGCCACCGCCAGCCGCACGTCGCCCGGCGGATCGATGGGAAGGGCCACCGAGCGGAGCGGCGCGCCGCCGTGCGGTTCCGGCGAGAGCCGGAGGTTGGCCTGCCGGGCCAGGTCGATCCCCATCCCGGCCAGGAGCGCGGCGCCCATGGTGACGTGCCGGCCGGCCGGGAACAGGCGCGCCGGCACCTGGTCGCGGAGCAGCCGCGGCAGGTCCTGGACGCGGACGTCGCTGCGCGAGATCCCCTCGGCCCGGGCCAGGGCCTCGAGCAGGGCCTGCCAGGTCGGTTCGGTGCGCGCGAGCACGTCCTCGGCCAGGGCGGCCAGCGCCGCGGCGGGTGCGCCGCGCAGCTCCGAGGCCAGCGCCAGCGGGGTGGGGTAACCGAGCTCGCGGCTCAGGGCGCCGATGCGCTGCTCGCTTCGCCGCGCCAGCGGGGCCAGCTCGGCGGCGGCGGCCGCCGCCGCCGCGGAGAGCGCCCCCCGGCGGTCCCGGTCCTTCTCGCCCGCCAGCAGCGAGGGGACCGCGCGCAGCGGCACGTCGTGATCGGACCAGGTGAGATGCGCCTGATCGCGGGCCCGCCCCAGCTGGCGGAGCGGCTCCCCTGCGTCGCGGGCCAGCCGCTCCCCGACGAGCCAGGCGGCCAGGTACGAGGCGGGGCGGCGATCGTCGTCGGCCCCGGCCCGGGCGGCCCGGACCAGGGCCAGCGACCGGTCCGAGAGCAGCCCCTCCCGGCCGCGCCAGGCGCCGGCGAGGTCCACCTCTGCTCCCTCCGTGAACAGGCGCCAGTAGGCCTCGGCCTGCGCGCGCAGCACCGCCTCGGCGTCGGCGCGCAGGGCGGCCAGGGGGGGACTCTCGGCGGCCGGCTCCGCGGCCGAGGGCAGCGGGTCGGGGAGGGCGGGGGGCGGATCGGCCGCCGCGGCGCGGGCCGCGCCCGCGGTCGGCGGCGCCGGGGCGGGGCGGGCCGGACCGTGCGCGCAGGCCAGGGCGAGCACGCCCATCGCGGCCAGGCGGCGGCGCGGCGGGGACGGGAGGGCTCGGGGCACGGGCCATGGTACCGAGCCGGCGCGCTTTCGGGAATGGAGCGGCTCACCGCCCGGCCGCGCCGGCGCCGGCGTCCGCGGGTGCGGGGCCGGCGGGCGTCCGGCCGGCCGCGCCCGCCCCTCCCAGGCGGCGCACGGGGGGGAGCGCCCGGCAATGATCGGCGCGCGCCCGGGGCGCGAACCCGCGGTCGCTGCCGGCCGCACGGAGGACCACGAGAGCGATGCTGCGTGCAAGGACGCGAGCAGGAGCGGCGGGCGAGGGCCGGGGTCGCAGGACCGGATGGATGGGGCTGGCGGCGGCCGCGCTGGTCGCGATCGGGACGCAGGCCCGCGCCGCCCCCGCGGCGGCGGCGCACGGTCCGGCCGAGCCGGAGGTGCTCCGCGCCACGCTCTCCAACGGCCTGCGGCTGGTGGTCGTGTCCGACCCGCTGGCGCCGGTGGTCACCACCGAGATCAACTACCTGGTCGGCTCGAACGAGGCGCCCGAGGGCTTTCCCGGGACCGCCCATGCCCTCGAGCACATGATGTTCCGGGGGAGCCCAGGGCTCTCCGCCGACCAGCTCGCCTACGTGAGCGCCGCCATGGGAGGCGAGTTCAACGCCGACACGCAGCAGACCGTCACCCAGTACTTCTTCACCGTCCCAGCCGAGGACCTCGACGTGGCGCTCCGGGTGGAGGCGACCCGCATGCGCGGACTGCTCCCCGACGACTCGCTCTGGGAGAACGAGCGCGGGGCCATCGAGCAGGAGGTGTCCCGGGATCTCTCCAACCCGCAGTACCAGGTGTACACGCAGCTGCTGGCGGCGATCTTCCGCGGGACCCCCTATGCGCACGACGCGCTCGGCACCCGCGCCTCGTTCGGCAAGACCAGCGGTGCGGACCTGCGGCGCTTCCATGACGCGTGGTATGCACCCAACAACGCCATCCTGGTGGTGGCGGGGGACGTCCACCCGGCCCGCGTGCTGGCCGAGGCGAAGCAGCTGTTCGGCGACATCCCGGCCCGCCCGCTGCCGGCGCGTCCGGAGATCGAGCTGGAGCCCGTCGAGCCGGCCACCCTCCGGCTCGTCACCGATCTCCCCTACGGCCTGGCGGTGGTTGCCTATCGCCTACCCGGAAGCGCGTCGGCGGACTGGGCCGCGGCCCGGGTGCTCTCGGACGTGCTCTCCAGCCCGCGCGGCAGCCTCTATGCGCTGGTCCCGGCCGGCAAGGCGCTCTACGCGGGGTTCCAGGTGCAAGGCCTGCCGGACGCCAGCCTCGGGTTCGCGCTGGCCGCGTTCCCCGCCGCGGCGGACGGCCAGACGGTGCTCCGGGAGGTCCGGGAGGTGCTGGCCGCGGATCGCACCAGCGGGCTGCCGCCCGAGCTGGTCGAGGCCGCCAAGCGGCGCGCGCTCGCCGAGCACGAGTTCGAGCGCAACTCGGTGTCCGGCCTCGCCCAGGAGTGGTCCCGGGCGCTGGCGGTGGACGGCAGGGAGTCGCCGGACGAGCTCGCCAGGGCCATCGAGCGGGTCACGCCGGCGCAGGTGGATCGCCTGCTCCGCCAGGCGCTCGACCCGGACCACGCCGTGGTCGCCGTCCTGACGCCGGCGCCCTCGGGGAAACCGGTCGCCAGCAAGGGCTTCGGCGGCGCGGAGTCGTTCCGCCCGGCGAGCCCGAAACCGGTGGCGCTGCCCTCCTGGGCGGCCGGAGCGCTGAAGCGCCTGGCGGTCCCGACCCCGGCGGTGCACCCGGTCGTGTCCAGGCTTCCCAGCGGCCTCCGGCTCATCGTCGAGCGCGAGACCATCAGCCGGACCGTGACGGTCCTGGGCCTGGTCCAGAGCGAGCCCGACGTCGAGGCGCCGCCGGGACAGGAGGGCGTCGAGGAGGTGCTGAACGGGCTGTTCGAGTACGGCACCGAAGAGCTCGACCGGCTCGCGTTCCAGAAGGCGCTCGACGACATCGGGGCGACGCTCTCGGCCGGGGCGGAGTTCTCGCTCGAGGTTCTCCCCGGCGACCTGGAGCGCGGGCTCGAGCTCCTGGCCGACGACCTGGTGAGGCCGGCCCTCCCGGAGAAGGCGTTCGAGGTGGTCCGGGCACAGACCGCCGACGCGGTCGCGGGCGCGCTGGAGAGCCCCGACTGGCTCACCCAGCACGCGCTGCAGGAGGCGCTCTTCCCGCCCGGCGATCCCTCGCTCCGGCACGCCACCCCCGAGAGCGTGAAGGCGCTCACGCTGGAGCAGGTGCGCGCCTACCACGCCAGGGTGTTCCGGCCGGACGTGACCACGCTGGTGGTGATCGGGGACGTGGCCCCGGCCCGGGCGCGGGCCCTGGTGGCGAAGGCGTTCGGGACCTGGTGCGCCGGAGGTCCGAAGCCCCCCACCCGCCTCCCGCCGGTGCCCCTCAACCATGCGTCCGCGTCGGTGGTGCCCGACGCCAGCCGCGTCCAGTCGTCGGTCACGCTCTCCGAGACGCTCGGGCTCACGCGCGCGCACCCGGACTACTACGCGCTGGCGCTCGGGAACCAGGTGCTCGGGGGCGGGTTCTACGCCACGCGGCTGTACCGGGACCTGCGCGAGGAGCGGGGCCTGGTCTACACCGTTCAGACCGCACTCGACGTCTCGGTCACGCGCGGCACCTACTCGGTGGCCTTCGGCGCCGATCCCGAGAACGTCGCCCGCGCCCGCCAGGTCGTCGTGCGCGACCTGGAGGCCATGCGCCGGGCGCCGGTCACGCCCGGCGAGCTCCGCGCCGCCCAGGCGGCGCTCCTGCGCGCGGTCCAGCTGGAGGAGTCGAGCGTCTCGCGCATCGGCCTGGGCATGCTGCACCGCGTCCAGGAGGAGAAGCCGCTCGACGAGCCCATCCGCGCCGCGCGGCGCTGGCTGGCGCTGGACGCGCGCGCGGTCCAGGCCGCCTTCCGGCGATGGATCCGACCGGAGGACCTGGTCGAGGTGGTGGAGGGGCCGGCGCCTCGCTGAGGCGGGCCGCTCACCGCCGCCGCCGGCGTCTGGGGCGTCCTCCAGTCGATCGCTGCCCAGGTGCGTCCGCCTCCTCGTCTTGCACACGGCCTGGCCTCGTACCGCGGCCTGGAGATGGCCCACCGCGCAGGGGTCGCGTAGCATCTCGGTACGCCCGGGCCGCGCGAGGGGGTTGCCATGGCCGAGTGGACGCAATGCCCCAGCTGTCAGCTCAAGCACGTGGCGCGCCCCGACGGGCTGTGCCCGCGGTGCCGGCACCCCGTCGCCTCCGGGTGGGGAAAGGTGTCCGCGCCCGCTCCCGCCGCACCGGCCAGCTGGGAGAGCAACGCCGCGCCTCCTCCCGCGCCACCGGGGCCGCCCTCCGCCGACGGCTGGGCGAACGTGCCGTCCGGCGTGCCGCCGGCGCCGCCCCCGATCCCGGGCGGCACCGTGGGGTCCCCGTTCACGGTGGGCGGGTTCATCGGCGGCGCGTTCACCACCTGGGGGCGCAACGCGGTGTGGGTGGTCCCGCTGTGCATGCTCCTGTACGCGCCCTCCGCCGTCACCATGTACCGGATGTACGCGGGGATCTCGCTCGCGGGATCGACCCCGCCCGATCCGACCTCGCTTCTCGCGCAAATGGGCGCCACCTGGGTGCTGCTCCTGATCCTCGTCCCGGTGGCGATGCTCGCGGTCGCGCGGGCGGGTGTCCGCCGCCTGCAGGGCGAGCCGCTCGCCCTGGGCGACATGCTGGGGACCGCCCTCCGCTGCTATCTGCCGGCGATCGCCTTGCTGTTCCTGGTCTGGATGGCCGCCCTGATCTCGGCCATCACCATCGTCGTCCCGTTCATCCTGCTCAGCGCGTGGGCGGCCGCGCTCCCCGCCATGATCTCCGAGCGGCTCGGGCCGATCGCGGCCATGGAGCGGAGCTGGAGGCTCACCCGCGGCCTCCGGCTGCAGGTGTTCGCCGGGTTCCTGGTGGTGTTCGTGGCGGTGCTCGCCGTGTACTGCGTTCTGTACGGCGTGACGGCCGCCGCGGTCGTCGCGGCGCTGGTCGGCTCGGGCGCGGAACGCGCGGAGCGGGCGATGGGGACCATGGGCGCGATCCAGGCCGCGAACATGCTCTTCCAGGGCGTGTACACGTCGATCTTCACGACGGCCACCGCCGTCGCCTACCACCAGCTGCGCATCGCCAGCGAGGGGCCCGCCGCAGCGCACCTGGAGCGCGTGTTCGAGTGAGCGGCCGGCGGCCACCGCCGCGCGGTCGTCTCCCTGATGGAGCCCGGGCGAAACGGGATCTCCCTGCCGCCGTTCTCTTCTTCGCAGGCGTCGAGCGAAGCCGAGGGCGCGGGCGGGCGGGCCGCCCTGCGCAGGAGCGCGCAGCTTGCCGTCGGGAGAGTTCGAGATGACCAGGAATCGGGTCTTGGCGGCGCTGGTGGTGACGCTCCTGGCGGGGGCCGCCTGCACGCATGGAACGGCAACCGCGCGCTCTACCGGGTCGTCGAGCGCTGGCTCCACCGGGAGCTCGAGCGTCGACACCGACGACGCGGTCAGCGGCGCGGTCCAGAGCGGCGTCCCCAGCGACGCCGGCTCGACCAGCAGCGCCGGAGCGACCGGGACGAGCGGAACGAGCGAGTAGCGGCCGGGAAGGGACGGGCGAGCGAGAGGCGCGGCCCGCCAGCCCACGCGGGTCGCTCAGGGCGAGCCGCCTCCGGTCGAGCCGGGTGTCGCCGCGCGGCGCTCCGGGCGGTACTCCAGTCCGCGCTCGTTCACGGCATACCGGCAGATTCTGGAGCCGCGCGAAGGGGCGATTGCCGCCGGCCCGAGCGTCGCGCCACGCAGGCAGTCGGAGTCAGTTGGACCTCGAAGGGCGGCTCCACACACGCGGGATGCGCGCACGCGGCGCGGTGCCGCTATTCCCGGGGGGCTGCCCCGGTGGTCCGCAGGCCGGGCGCGGCCGGCGAGCCGCGCTTCCCGTTCCTGCACCGGTCCGCGCGCCGGCGGGAGCCAGGGAGCTTCGAAGCATCGCCAGGAGGGCGCCATGCCCAAGGTGTCGAAGAGGTGGAGGCCCTCGATCTGGGCCAGCTGGAAGCCGTTCGGCATCGGGGAGCAGCGGCCCAACGGGTTCGGCGAGGTGTTCCGCGCCATGGCGGAGAACCGCGACCAGCTCGCCTATGCCTGGAGGATCCTCGAGCACGGCTGCTGCGACGGCTGCTCGCTGGGCACCAGGGGCCTGCACGACTGGACCATGCCGGGCGTGCACCTGTGCAACGTCCGGCTCCGGCTCCTCCGCCTCAACACCATGCCCGCTCTCGACCCGGCGCTGCTGTCCCAGGTGGCGCCGCTCCGCGCCCGGAGCAGCGCGGAGCTGCGCGCGCTCGGCCGGCTGCCGGCGCCCATGCTGCGGCGCCGCGGCCAGCCGGGGTTCCGCCGCGTCTCCTGGGACGAGGCCATGCGGCTCATGGCGGACCGGGTGAGCCGGTCCCGTCCCGAGCGGCTCGCCTTCTACCTGACCAGCCGGGGCCTGGCCAACGAGACGTACTACGTGGCGCAGAAGGCGGTGCGGCTGCTGGGCACCAACTCCATCGACAACGCGGCGCGCGTCTGCCACTCGCCCAGCACCTCCTGCCTGAAGGCCGGGGTGGGCGCCGCCGCCACCACCTGCTCCTACGCCGACTGGCTCGCCACCGATCTCATCGTCTTCATCGGGTCGAACGTGGCCAACAACCAGCCGGTGGCGATGAAGTACCTCCACTACGCCCGCCGGAACGGGGTGAAGGTGGCGATGGTCAACACCTACCGCGAGCCGGGGATGGAGCGGTACTGGGTACCGTCGCTGATCGAGTCGGCGCTCTTCGGGACCAAGGTGACCGACCGCACCTTCCTCATCACCACCGGCGGCGACGTCGCCTTCCTGAACGGCGTGGTCAAGCACATGCTGGCCCGCGGGCTGGTGGACCGGCCGTTCGTCGAGCAGCACACCGCCGGCTTCGCCGAGCTGGAGGCCAGCCTGGCGGGCCAGTCCTGGGAGGAGCTGGAGCGCCGGTCCGGCGCGACGCGCGCGGACATGGCGGCGCTGGGCGAGATGGTCGGGAAGGCGAAGCGGGCCGTCTTCGTCTGGAGCATGGGGGTGACCCAGCATCCGTTCGGCGAGGACAACGTCCGCGCCATCATCAACCTGGCCCTGACCCGCGGGTTCGTGGGGAGGGAGGGCTGCGGGCTCATGCCCGTGCGCGGCCACTCCGGCGTGCAGGGTGGGGCCGAGATGGGCGCCTACTCGACCGTCTTCCCCGGCGGCCTGGCCATCCACCCCGCCAACGCCGAGAAGCTCTCCCAGCTGTGGGGCTTCCCCGTGCCGGCCACCCGCGGCCTGACCGCGCCCGAGATGATCGACGCGGCCGAGCGGCGCGAGCTGGAGGTGCTCTTCTCGGTGGGGGGCAGCTTCCACGAGATCCTGCCCGAGCCGGACCGGGTCCGGGCGGCGCTGGAGGCGATCCCGCTGCGCGTGCACATGGACATCGTCCCCTCGGCCCAGATGCTGTTCGAGCCGGGCGAGGAGGTGCTGATCCTCCCCGCCACCACCCGCTACGAGACGGCCGGCGGCGTGACCGAGACCTCCACCGAGCGGCGCGTCATCTTCAGCCCCGAGATCCCGGGGCCGCGCATCCCCGAGGCGCGCGACGAGTGGCGCGTGTTCATGGAGCTGGCGGAGCGGGTCCACCCCCAGCAGGCCGATCGCATCCACTTCCGATCCACGGCCGAGGTGCGCGCCGACATCGCCCGCACCATCCCGTCCTACCAGGGCATCGAGCGGCTGGCGCGCGAGGGCGACCAGTTCCAGTACGGCGGCCCGCACCTGTGCGCGGGCTGGCGCTTCGCCACGCCCGACGGCAAGGCGCACTTCACGGCCCTGTGGCCGCCGGCCATCGAGCGGCCGGCCGGGGCCTTCGTGGTCTCGACACGGCGGGGCAAGCAGTTCAACAGCATGGTGCAGGAGGCGGACGACCCCCTCACCGGCGCCGGGCGCGACGCCGTCCTCATGTGCGAGGCCGACGCGCGCGCGCTGGGCCTGCGCGAGGGGGACGGTGTGGTCCTCTCCAATGCGCAGGGCCGCATGGAAGGGCGGGTGCACGTCGCCCCGGTGGCGCCGGGCAACCTGCAGGTCCACTGGCCCGAGTCCCAGGTGCTCCTCTCCGGCGCCCCCGCCACCCGCGGCAAGCTCTCCGGGATCCCCGACTACAACGCCGTGGTGCGGGCGGCGCCGCTGGCGGCCGAGCGGGGGCGCGCGCCCGCGGCTCGCCCGCGGGTGGACGACGCCGCGCGCCGGTCCCCGGCCGCGATCCAGCCCCCGCGGACCCCACGGCCGCCGGGCGACGAGCCGGGGGCACCGACCCAGCGCACCTGAGGAGGCCGGCCGCGCCGAGCCCGCGGTGGTTTCCCCTCCAGGTGCCTGCTCGATCGTATGCCCCGGCAGCGCTTCGGAGCTCCGTGAGGCTCGAGCTTGCGCACCCCAACGCGAGTCCTGGATGCCCAAAGAACACTGGACGCGAGAACCTCTCCCGGGGGTAGCATTCGCTCGAGGTTCGCCCGATGAACTCCGTGCTTCCGCGGGTCCGTGTCATCGACCTCTCCCCCGAGAACGAGGCCCTGTATTTCGTCTGTCTCGAGGACTGGCCGGGCGCCGAGATGGCCGAGGCGGGCGATCACAAGGCCCGCTGGTACCGCCAGATGCGCGATCGCGGGCTGCGGGTGAAGCTGGCTCTCGATGCGGACGGCCGGGTGGGAGGGATGATCCAGTACCTACCCATCGAGCGCTCCCCGGCAGAGGGGCGCGGGCTCGAGTTCATCCTGTGCATCTGGGTCCACGGCCACGCCCAGGGCCGCGGCGACTTCCAGGGGCGCGGGCTGGGGTCGGCGCTGCTCGAGGCCGCCGAGGCAGATGCCCGGGAGCGCGGCGTGAGCGGCTTGGCCGCATGGGGGCTCGCGTTGCCCGTCTGGATGCGGGCCTCCTGGTTCAAGCGGCACGGCTACCGGCGCGTGGACCGGCGCGGCCTCGCGTCGCTCGTCTGGAAGCCATTCGTCGACGGGGCGGAGCCGCCGCGATGGCCCAAGGCTACCGGGAGGCGCCCCGAGCCCGTCGCCGGGAAGGTGCTCGTGACCGGGTGCCTGAGCGGTTGGTGCCCAGCACAGAACCTCGCCTTCGAGCGGGCGAGGCGGGCAGCGGCGCCGTTCGGCGACCTCGTCGAGTGCCGCGTGGTGGACACGACCGTTCGCGAGACGATGCTCGCCTGGGGCGAGTGCGACGCGCTGTTCGTGGACGGCCGGCGGGTCCGCACCGGCCCGCCGCCGTCGGAGGCGAAGCTCGCGGCGCTCATTCGCAAGCGTGTGCGCCGGGTGAGGCGCATCGCTCCGGCGTGAGGGTTGGGCCCTACCGACGGACGCGAAGCACCGCGGGGAACGGCACTGGCGTGCGCCGGCGTGCGGCCCTAGCCAGCCCGCCCGGGGCCACCGCCGCCCGGCGACGAGCCGGGGGCACCGACCCAGCGCACCTGAGGAGGCCCCCGCTCGATCGCCGCGCCAGCTCGCGCCTCGGGATCTCGTCGAGCCCGAGCATTCCAGGACCCAGGCTTGTGGACGTCCAGCCGGCCGCCTAACTTTTGGGCGGTGGGTGAGCCTCGTCGAGATAGCTGGTTTCGCGGCCTCTCGTGCCGCGTCGCGGCGGGGATGGGAACCCACTGGGCCTTTCTCGCCGCGCTGTGCGTGGTGCTCGTCTGGGCCCTGACCGGACCCCTCTTCCACTACTCGAACTCCTGGCAGCTCGTCATCAACACCGGCACCACCATCGTCACCTTCCTGATGGTGTTCCTGATCCAGGCCACCCAGAATCGCGACGGGAAGGCGCTCCAGCTCAAGCTGGACGAGCTCATCCGCTCGCAGCACAGGGCGCGGAACGTGTTCGCCGACCTGGAGCACGCCACCGAGGACGAGCTGCGCGAGTTCGAGCAGGAGTTCCAGGCGCTGCGCAAGCGCTGGATCTCGCGGCAGAAGGAGCAGACGCAGGATGCCTGAACAGGAGACCGAAAGATGGCAGCCACCAAGAGCTCGAAGAGACGCGGGTCGAGTCGCAGGTACGGCCGGGCGGCGAGCAAGAGCGTGGAGAGTGCCATGAAGAGACGAAAGCGCGGCTCGCTCCGCTCCGGCAAGGGTGGCAAGGGCGGGAAGGTCAGGAGTCGCAAGCAGGCCATCGCGATCGGCTTGTCCGAGGCGCGCAAGAAAGGCGCGAAGGTTCCCGGGAAGAAATGAGCGGGTGGGTCCGCCGCTGGGTGGGCCTACGGCCGGACCCGCGGCACCGCGCGGAAGCGCACGTTGTTGGCCAGCATCCGCGCGTAGGCCTCGTTGGCCTGACCATCGTGCAGGCGATCGTGGCCGAGGCGGGCGGGTTCATCGAGGTGTTCTTCCGGGGCGGCGCGGCGAGCAGCCGGACGACCAGGCTGGCCCCACCGTGGCCCTGGCGCGCGAGCACCCTGGCCGGCATCGCTCCCGCGGCGGGCGCGGGCTATGCCTCGGTCCAGCACCGACGCGGCCGCGCGGCCGCGCGGAGGGATCGTGACGGTTCCGGGCGAGGATCCCCAGTCCGCCTTCGAGCCCCGCCACCTGCTCACGGCCATCGTGGACAGCACCAGCGATCTGGTCTGGTGCGTGGGCGCGGAGCGCTTCACGCTCCGGTTCAGCAACCGCGCCCTGCGGGAGTACTTCAGGGTCGGGAGCCAGCTCGAGCTGCGGGCCGGCATGACGCAGGAGGAGCTCTTTCCCGCGGGCGACCTGGCCGAGTGCTGGAAGGGGTTCTACCGCCGCGCGCTGCGCGAGGGGCCGTACACCATGGAGTACGGCACCAGCATGGCGTCGCTGGTCCTGGAGCTCCACTTCGCGCTCCTCGAGCGGGAAGGGCGGGTGTTCGGGATCACGGTGTTCGGCAGGGACGTCACCGCGCAGCGACGGGCCGTCGACCGGCTCCGCAGCAGCGAGGCGTTCTTTCGCAACCTGCAGGAGGCTTCGGCCGACGTGTCCGCCGTCATCGGCGGCGACGGGCGTTTCCGCTTCATCAGCTCGGCCGTGCGGAACGTGCTCGGCTACCCGGCCGAGGAGCTGATGGCGCAGCCACCCTTCGCCACCACTCACCCGGACGACCGCGCCCGGATGATGGGCGCGTTGCAGCGGCTCCTGGCGGAGCGAGGGGCACGTCGAGCGACAGCGCTACCGGATCCGCCACAAGGACGGGTCGTGGCGCCACCTGGAGGCGGTCGGCCGGAACCTGGGCTCCAACCCCGACGTGGCGGGGGTGATGATCAACTCACGCGACGTGACCGAACAGGTCAGGCGGCCCGCCTCCAGCACGTGCGCGAGGAGGAGAAGGCGCGCATCGCGCGCGACCTGCACGACGAGCTGGGTCAGCTCCTAACGGGGTGCAGCTCGACCTGCTGTGGCTCGAGGAGCGGCCGGAGGCGCTCCCGGCCACGCCGGTCGTGAGCTCGCTGGTGGAACGGGCCGTGGCGGCTTCGGAGCTGGCCGAGCAGACCATCGGCGAGGTCCAGCGGCTCGCCACCGATCTGCGCCCGGCCGCCCTCGACCGGCTCGGGCTGGATGCGGCGCTCCAGCAGGAGGGCAGGCGCTTCCAGGGGCGAACGGGGATCCCGTGCACCTCGACGTCACCGAGGCGCTCGGGGACCTGCCGGCCGATGCCGCCACCGCGCTCTACCGCATCTTCCAGGAAGCGCTCACCAACGTCGCCCGCCATGCTCGGGCCAGCCAGGTCCGGGTGCGGCTCCGCGCCGAGGCGGGGGCCGCGGTCCTCACCATCGAGGACGACGGGATGGGGATTGATCCGGGCGATCCGGACGTGTCGGGATCGCTCGGGCTCGCCGGCATGCGCGAGCGGGCGGCGCTCGAAGGCGGCGAGCTCGCCGTGCTCCCCCGGGCCGAGGGCGGCACGCGGGTCGAGGCGCGCCTGCCCCTCTCGGGCGCCGGGGCGGTCGCCCCATGACCCGGATCCTGCTGGTGGACGATCACGAGGTGATGCGAGCCGGCGTCCGGCAGGTCCTGTCCGGTGGATTTCCGGGCGCGGAGTTCGCCGAGGCCGGGACGGCAGCGGAGGCGCTGGCGAAGCTCGAGGGCGGCACGTGGCAGCTGGTCGTGCTGGACCTGGCCATGCCCGGTCGCGGCGGCCTCGACCTGCTGGAGGAGACCAGGAGGCGATGGCCGCGCCTGCCGGCGATCGTCCTCTCGGCCTATGCCGAGGAGGAGTTCGCGATCCGGTGCCTGCAGCTCGGGGCCGCGGGGTATGTGGCCAAGAGCATGGCCGCTCACGAGCTGGTGGCGGCGTGCCACATCGCCATGGAGGGGCGCAAGTACGCCACGCCGCACCTGGCCGAACGGCTGGCCGGGCTCATGGACGGAAGCGCCCCGCGGGCGCCGCACGAGGCGCTGTCCCCTCGCGAGCTCCAGGTGCTGCAGCTGGTGGCCGCGGGCCGGAGCCTCAAGCAGATCGCGGCCGAGCTGTGCCTGGGCGAGAAGACCATCTCCACCTACCGGCAGCGCATCGCCGGGAAGCTCGGCCTGAGCACCAACGTCGAGCTGACGCGCTACGCCATGCAGCACGACCTGGTGGATTAGCCGCCTGCGCGCCTCGAGGGATGCGCCGGCTCCCGCCCGACCGTGAAGTCGTGTTCGGGCGGGAGCCCCCCGGGTCGATCCCTATCAGCCCAGGGCTGGCGCGGATCTGGGCCCCATCTGGTCCGGTCCTCGGCACGATCGATCTGCTCTGGACTCGAACCAGGACCGGGTCTACGTCTGGGTCCCGACCGAGGTTCCTGGCCATGCCGACCGCCACCCAGCTCCGCAACGCCCGCGTCCGGGCTCGCCTGAACGCCGCCGCGCGCGCGGCGCTCGGCGGGATGGGGTACGAGGAGGTGGAGACCCCCTGCCTCGTGCCGGCCCCGGGGATGGAGCCGCACATCGACGCCTTCCGCGCCACCTTCCGCCCGGAGGGCGGACCCGAGCGGCCGCTGTGGCTCCACACCAGCCCGGAGTACGCCATGAAGCGGCTCCTGGCGGACGGGATGGAGCGCGTCTTCCAGCTCTCGCGGGTGTTCCGCAACGGTGAGATCTCCCGCACCCACAACCCCGAGTTCACCATGCTCGAGCTCTACCGGGCGGGCACCGACTACCGGGGGATCATGGCCGACACCGAGCGGACGCTGGCGGCCTGCGCCCGCGCGCTCGCGGGGGACGGCGCGGCTCTCGTGGCGCGCGCGGGGCGCGCGCTCGACTTCACCGCGCCCTGCGAGGTGGTGACGGTCCAGGAAGCCTTCCAGCGCCACGCCGGCCTCGACCTCGCCGCCTGCGGCGGCGATGCCGCGCGGCTGGCGGCGGCGGCGCGGGCGGCGGGGCACGACCCGGGCCCGGGCGGCGAGAGCTTCGACGACGTCTTCTTCCGGGTCATGCTGGACGCGGTCGAGCCGCGGCTGGGGGTGGACCGGCCGACCTGGCTCGTCGACTGGCCGGCCTCGATGGCGGCGCTCTCGCGGGTCAAGCCCAACGACCCGCGCTGGGCGGAGCGCTTCGAGCTCTACGCCGGCGGGCTGGAGCTGGCCAACGGCTTCACCGAGCTCACCGATGCGAAGGAGCAGCGGGCGCGGCTGGCCGAGGAGCAGAAGCTCCGGGCGCGGCTGGGGCGGCCGGTCTACCCGCTCGACGAGCGCTTCCTGGGGGCGCTGGCCCGGTTGCCGCCGTCGGGGGGCGTGGCCGTGGGCTGGGACCGGGTGCTCATGCTGCTCGCGGGTGCCGAGTCGATCGACGAGGTGTTGCTCTTCCCGGCGAGCGGTTTCTGGGAACGATGACGCGGCTCCGCCGCTCGGTTCAGCGGATCGCGAAGCTGACGGACACGGTGCCCGACACCTCCAGGTCGCCCGCGGACACCGGGGTACCCTTGGAGCTCTCGGCGGCGCGGTACGCGGCCATGAGCGGGGTCGGCCCGCGTTGCCCGGTGTTCTCCTGGACCTCGAGCACGTCACCGAGCGTCACGCCCGCGGCCCTGGCGATCGCCTCGGCCTTGCTCCGGGCGGCCGCGTAGGCGAGCGCCAGCGCCCGGACGCGATCGGGGCCCAGCTCTTCCTTCTCCATCGACAGCTGCTCGATGGTGTTTCCGCCGGCGCTGGTGACCTGCTCGAGGACGGGGCCCAGCCTGGTCAGGTCGCGGACCGTGACCTGGACCTGATCGCTCACCGTGTAGCCGGAGATGACCCCGGGCCTTGCGGTCTTGGAGTTCCAGGGCCGCTCCACCTGGATGTCGTGCCGCACGGTGCGCACGTCCTTCTGCGCGATCCCGACCCTGGAGATCTCCGCCAGCACCTTGCGCAGCACCGCCGCGGCGTCCTCGGTCACCTTGCCCAGGTCTCTCCCGGTCGTGACCGCGCCGACCACCACGTGCGCCACGTCGGGGGTGACGTACACCTTGCCCTCACCGCTCACGTGGATCGCGCGTGGCGAGGGCGGCGAGGTGGCGGCTTGCGCCAGGACGGCTGCGGGAGCGACGAAGGCGAGGGCGAGGGCGGCCGATCGGATGGTGGGCACGGGTCCTCCACGTGTTGGGCGAGACCAGGATTCCATGCCAGAACGCACGAGCGGCCGGCCCCATCCATCCCGGAAGGGTCGCGCGCTCCATCATCGCCGGCCGCGCTTGGTCAGCAGGTCCACCCACACCGCCAGGATGATGATCGCCCCCCTTCACCATGCGTTGGGGGCCCTGCGGGACGAAGAGCAGGTCGAGGCCGTTGTTCACCACTCCCATGATGAGCGAGCCGATGAGGGTGCCGGAGAGCTTCCCCTCGCCGCCCATCAGGCTGGTGCCGCCGATGACCACCGCGGCGATGGCGTCGAGCTCGTAGCCGTCGGCAGCGACCGGCACGGCGTGTCGAGCTTGGCGGTGAGCAGGACCGCCGAGAGGGCGCAGGTCAGCCCCGAGAGCGTGTAGATCACCGTCTTGTAGGCCCGCACGCCGATCCCGGAGAGCACGCTGGCGGTCTCGTTCCCGCCGATGGCGTAGGTGTACCGCCCGAGCTTGGTGTACTTCAGCACCAGCCCGCCCAGCACGAAGATGGCGATCATGATCAGCGCCGGGATGGGCACCATCGCGGTGTGCCCGGAGATGGCCAGGAACGAGTCCGGCAGCGAGTAGACCGGCTGCCCGCCCGAGATGGTGAAGGCCGCCCCGCGGGCCATGATGAGACCTACCCAGGCGGGACCTCGAATGAGCTGGTTCCACGAAGACGTGCCGTCCGCCGTTTGATACGCTTCGCCCACCCCACGCGAGAACTCGGATGGCGATGCGGACCGGTACCCGCCCTACACTCCGCAATGAATTCCCCCTGGTCGCTCGATGACGCGTCTGGCGCTCTTCCCGGAGGATGGGAGTCGCGCAGGAGCGCCGTTCGCAGCACGCGTTCTCGCAGACCTCTACCTGGAACGGAGCACCACGGTTCCCGTCCGGCGGGCGCACCGTCGTGAAAGGAGAATGCTTCGTGGCTGAGCCTTCCCAGGCGCGCACCTCGCTGCGCATGGTCAACGTCGAGAAGTACTTCGGATCCGTGTGTGCCTTGAAGAACATCAATTTCGAGGTGGGCAAGAACGAGATCGTCGGCCTCATCGGCGACAACGGAGCCGGCAAGTCGACGCTGGTCAAGATCCTCACCGGAGTCTTTCCGCCCACGTCCGGTGAGCTGTACATCGCCGATCGGAAGGTCGACACCGGCTCGTACTCGGTGAAGAAGGCGCACTCCCTGGGCATCGAGACGGTCTACCAGGACAGGTCCCTCGGCGAGAAGCAGGCCATGTGGAGGAACTTCTTCATCGGCCGCGAGCTCACGTATCCACTCGGCTTCCTGAAGGTCAAGGCGGAGAAGGACATCGCCACCGAGATCATGGTCAACACCATCGGCTTCCGGGGTAAGGGGATCGGCGTCGATTCGAAGGCCAGCAAGCTGTCCGGCGGCGAGCGCCAGGGGGTTGCGATCGGCAGGGCGATGCACTTCGAGGCCGAGCTCATCATCCTCGACGAGCCGACGGTCGCCCTCTCCCTGAAGGAAGTGCGCAAGGTGCTGAACTTCGTTCACAAGATCAAGGAGGCGGGCAAGGCGAGCATCTACATCTCGCACAACATCACCGACGTCTACGAGATCTCCGACCGCTTCATCGTCATCGACCGGGGGGAGCTGGTGGCGAGCATCCCGAAGGCCAAGATCTCCTTGAAGGAGCTGGACGAGTTCCTCCTCGAGTACTCGCACGGCCTCAAGGACAAGGTGCAGCCATGAGCCGAGCCAACCCCCGCTTCGGGCTGCTGGGTCGGCTGGAGGGCCTTCCCATCGCGGTCGTGCTCGCCGTGCTGTACGGCGTGTTCGTCCTGGCCGCGCCCGCGGTCTTCACCGGCTACCGCATCTACATGTCCTTCTTCCAGACCGTGCCCCCCATGCTCGTCCTCGGGCTGGGGCTCACGTTCGTCATCACGGCCGGTGAGATCGACCTGAGCTTCCCCGCGGTGCTGGCGCTGTCCGGGTTCGTCTTCACCTGGGTCTTCAAGACGTTCCAGGCGACCGTGATCGGTTTCCTCCTGGCCATCGCCGCCGGCGCGCTGGTCGGCTACCTCAACGGCTTCCTGGTGGCGCGATTGAGGGTGCCGTCGATCATGGCCACCCTGGCAACGCAGTTCTTCTGGTACGGGGTCACGGTCCTGATCGCCGGAGGGCTCCAGATCAACATCGAGTCGGTCACCACCACCACGCTCCACGGCCTCTTCGTGGGTCGCCTGTTCGGGGTCTTCCCCGTCCAGGCACTCTGGGGGGTCGCGCTCACGGTGTTCCTCTGGTTCATCCTCAACCGGCACAAGTTCGGCGAGGCCATCATGTTCATCGGCGACAACGCCGAGGTGGCCCGGGTCATGGGGATCAACGTCGAGTCCACGCGCATCTGGCTCTTCACCATCCACGGGATGATCGCCGCCTTCGCCGGGATCCTGCTCACCCTCGAGGTCAACGTGTTCTTCCCGACCCAGGGACAGGGGATGCTCCTGACGGCCATGGCGGCCGTGTTCATCGGCGGAACCTCGATCGCCGGCGGCCACGGCGTGCTGGTGGGGACCCTCTTCGGCGCCTACATCATCGGCTCCCTGGAAGCGGGCGTCGTGGCAACGGGGATCGGGGGCTACTGGGTGCAACTCGTCGAAGGGCTCGTCATGGCGGCCGTGGTGATCTTGAACGTGATCATCGGGGAGGATGGGATACCCGCACTGTCTCGAACCGCTCGGAAATGGGGCCTGCGATCGCAGGCCCCCGCGATCGGTGAACCGCCGGGCCCGGACGGACCATGAGGGAGCGAGCGCGCCGTCGGGGCACGGGATCGCGATAGCAAGAAAGGGGGTGCGGTTGTTTCGTCGTTCACGTGAGCGGCCGCGCGTGTCGCGGGCCGTGGTCCATTCCGTTACACAGACGGAGGATTCCGTGCGCAAATCGATTTGGCTGATTCTGGCATCGGCTCTCTTCGGGGTCCTTTTCTCGACCCAGGCGAGCGCCGCCGACAAGCAGATCGTCATCTACATGCAGTGCGGAGGCACGCAGGGCGACGGCGCAACGCTGGCGCGCACCAATGGGGCCCGGGCGGCCGCCGCCGCGAACAACGTCAAGCTGATCGAGCAGTACTCGAAGTGGGATCAGCAGACGATGATCGATCAGTTCAAGCAGGCGCTGGCGGCCAAGCCCGACGGCATCGCGATCATGGGCCATCCTGGCGAGCCGGCCTTTGCGGCGCTGGTCGATCAGGCGGAGAAGGACGGCATCATCATCACGAGCGGCAACAACCCGCTGCCGGGCCTGGAAGCGAAGTACCAGTCGAAGGGCTTCGGGTATGCCGGCGCCGACCTGTATCAGGGAGGCTTCCTGACGGGGCAGGCGATGGTCAAGGCAGGGCTGAAGCAAGGGGACAAGGCCCTGGTCTACGACATCTGGCACCAGGAAGGCCGGAGCCGGAGCAGCCAGGGCGTCTACGACGCGCTGACCAAGGCCGGGCTCCAGGTGGAAAAGCTCGACGTCTCGGCGGCAGTCGACAGCGACACGTCGCTGGCCATCCCGATCCTCACCGCCTACCTTCAGGCCCACCCCGATCTCAAGGCCATCGGAACCCAGCACGGCAGCATCACTGCGATCCTGCCGAAGGTCCTGCAGGCGGCGGGGAAGAAGCCGGGTGACATCATCTGCGGCGGCATCGACCTCTCCCCCGCGACGGTCAGCGCCATCCAGGGCGGCTGGATCACCGCCAGCTTCGACCAGGTGCTCTACCTGCAGGGTTACCTCCCCGTCATGCAGATCGTCTGGACCAAGCGTTACCTGATCCCCGGTCTGCACATCGACACCGGCGTCGGGACCGCGACCCCGCAGAACATCGGGACCATCAAGCCGCTCATCGATCAAGGGATCCGCTAGGAGTCTGGCGCTGGCGCCTCCGCGTCCCGCGGCGGAGGCGCCAGCCGCTTCAGGGCCTGGTTGCAGCGGGAGCCTCGCTTCGCGTCGCGCGGCGCCAGACGGGAAGCCGCCACCGACCGGTCCGGCCGCCGCCCAGTCGTGCCCGCCCCGAAGGGATCCGGCGGCCCTGCGCCGGCGGGTATACCCTCGCCGTCCCCACCGGAGGTGCCCCATGTCTGCAAAGAAGATCCTGATGCTGGTCGGCGATTTCGTCGAGGACTACGAGGCCATGGTCCCGTACCAGATCCTGACCATGGTCGGTCACCAGGTGCACACGGTCTGCCCGGGCAAGAAGGCCGGAGACACCGTCAAGACCGCGGTGCACGATTTCGTCGGCGATCAGACCTACGTCGAGCTTCCGGGCCACCGCTTCGCCATCAACGCCACCTTCGAGGAGATCAAGCCCGGCGACTACGACGCGCTGGTCATCCCCGGCGGGCGTGCCCCCGAGTACCTGCGGCTCAACGGGCGGGTCATCGAGCTGGTGCAGCACTTCGACAAGGCCAAGAAGCCCATCGCCGCCATCTGCCACGGGCCGCAGATCCTGGCCGCGGCGGGCGTGCTCCAGAACCGCACCTGCATCTCCTACCCGGCGGTCGGCCCGGAGTGCGTGGCGGCCGGCGCGCGCTACGGCGAGGTGAACTCGACCGCCTCCAACGCCGTCACCGACGGGAACCTAGTCACGGCGCCCGCCTGGCCTGCGCACCCGGAGTGGATGAAGCAGTTCCTCAGGGTGCTGGGGTCGAGGATCGAGGCGTAAGAGAGAGGGAAAGAGAGAGGGGTCAGACCCTTCCACTTTCCACATGCGAATTGGCAACCGCCCCCGGTTCATGTGGAAAGTGGAAGGGTCTGACCCCTGCCGCCGAGCGGCCGCTCGGCGTGACGGAAGCGGTGACGGAGGATCGACGCGCGCGGGGGACGGGTATGCCCGGCGTGGGCCGGGGGAGTAGGATCCGCGCATGTCCCCCGACGTCCGCGCGCTCCCCGAGCCGTACCGTCGCTTTCACGACGAGGCGGCCGGGTTCCTGCCGCCGGGAGCGGTGATCGCCGATCCGGTGCGGACGCTGGCGTACGGGGCCGACGCGAGCTTCTACCGCCTCGTGCCGCGGCTGGTGATCCGGATCGAGACCGAGGAGCAGGTCCGGCGGCTGCTGGGCGCGGCCGGACGGCTGGGCGTTCCCGTAACCTTCCGCGCCGCCGGCACCAGCCTCTCCGGCCAGGCGGTCACCGACTCGGTGCTGCTGGCCCTGGCGCCGGGGGCCTGGCGGAGGGCGCTCGTCCACGAGCAGGGCGGCGCCATCACGCTGGGACCGGGGATCATCGGCGCCGAGGCCAACGCGCTGCTGGCGGCGCATGGGCGCAAGATCGGTCCCGATCCCGCCTCCATCAACGCCTGCATGATCGGCGGCATCGTCGCCAACAACGCCTCCGGGATGTGCTGCGGGACGGCCCAGAACACCTACCGCACCCTGGAGCGGATGCGGCTGGTGCTCGCCGACGGGACGGTCCTCGACTCCGGCGATCCGGCCTCACGGCACGCCTTCGCCGGGAGCCACGCGGCCACCCTGGAGGAGCTCTCGTCCATCCGCCGGGAGATCCTGGCCGACCCGGCCCTGACGGCGAGGATCCGCGACAAGTACCGGATCAAGAACACCACCGGTTACGGGCTGAACTCGTTCCTGGACCATGTCGATCCCGTCGACATCCTGGTGCACCTGCTGGTCGGCTCGGAAGGGACGCTGGGCTTCGTCTCCGAGGTCACCCTCCGGACCGTCGAGGACCAGGCCCACCGGGCCAGCGCGCTGGTGCTCTTCCCGGACGTGGTCCAGGCGGCCCGGGCCACCCAGGCGCTCCAGGGCGGCCTGGTCTCGGCGGCGGAGCTGATGGACCGGGCCTCGCTGCGCGCGGTCGAGGCCAAGCCGGGCATGCCGGCCTCGCTGCGCGGCCTGCCCGACCGCGCCTGCGCGCTGCTGGTCGAGGTGCGGGCGGCCGATCCCGGCGCGCTCTCCGCCGCGATTGCCCGCGCCGCCGAGCGGATCGCGGGCATCCCCACCCTGGCCCAGGTGGCGTTCACCGCCATCCGGGCGGAGGCCGAGGCGCTCTGGGACGTGCGGCGCGGGCTCTTCCCGGCGGTGGGGGCGGCCCGCAGGGTCGGCACCACGGTGGTCATCGAGGACGTGGCCTTCCCCATGGTCCACCTGGCCGAGGCGGTGGCGGCGCTGCAGGAGCTGCTCGCGGCGCACGGCTACGCCGAGGGGATCCTCTTCGGCCACGCGCTCGACGGGAACCTGCACTTCGTGTTCACGCAGGGCTTCGACGATCCCGCCGAGGTGGAGCGCTA
This sequence comes from uncultured Pseudomonadota bacterium, assembly GCA_963736345.1. Classification (GTDB taxonomy): domain Bacteria; phylum Myxococcota; class Myxococcia; order Myxococcales; family Anaeromyxobacteraceae; genus Anaeromyxobacter. Next base: position 141,253 of record CAVTOU010000002.1, read on the forward strand.
CCGGCGCTTCATGGACGCGGTCTGCGACATGGTGGTCCGGCGCTTCGACGGCTCGCTCAAGGGCGAGCACGGCACCGGGCGCAACATGGCCCCTTACGTCGAGCTGGAGTGGGGCGCCCGGGCCCACGGGATCATGCGGCGGGTGAAGGAGCTCCTCGATCCGGGCGGCATCCTCAACCCCGGGGTGCTGCTCAACCCGGATCCGCGGGCGCACGTGAAGGCGCTCAAGCCGCTCCCGGCCACCGACCCGCTGGTGGACCGTTGCACCGAGTGTGGGTTCTGCGAGCCGCGCTGCCCTTCCCGGGCGCTCACCCTCACCCCGCGCCAGCGCATCGTGGTGCGGCGGGAGATGGCCCGCCTGGCGGCCGCGCCGGACGGCTCCGGGCGGCGCGCGCGCTTCCAGGAGGCGTGGCGCTACCTGGGCGACGAGACCTGCGCCACCGACGGCCTGTGCGCCACGGCCTGCCCGGTGGGCATCGACACCGGCAAGCTGGTCAAGGCGCTGCGGGCCGCAGCGCGCTCGCCGGCAGCACGTCGGACCGCCTCGGCGCTGGCCAATCACTACGGGGGCGCCGTCGGCTCGCTCCGGGTGGCGCTGGGCGCGGCCGCGGCGGCGCGGGCGGTCCTGGGCGAGCGAGGCCTCTCCGGGCTCTCGCGCGGCCTGCGGGCGGCGAGCGGCCGGCGCCTGCCGCTCTGGAACGCCGCGCTCCCCCGCCCGGCGCCGCGCCACGACTTCCGCACCGTCCCGGGCCGCGGCGGCCCGGCGCTGGTGTACCTGCCCTCCTGCGTGGTGCGCGCCATGGGGCCGGCGCGCGGCGACCCGGACGCGCGGGCCGAGTTCGAGGCCATGCTCTCGATCCTCGACAAGGCCGGGTGCGAGGTGCGCTTCCCGCGCGACCTCTCCTCGCTCTGCTGCGGCCTCACCTTCGAGAGCAAGGGCTTCCCGGAGCTCGCGGCCCGCAAGGCCGCCGAGCTGGAGTCGGCGCTGCTCGAGGCCAGCCAGGGGGGCCGCCTCCCGGTGCTGTGCGAGACCAGCCCCTGCACCCAGCAGATGCGCCTCCGGCTCGACCCGCGGCTCCGCACCTACGAGCCGGCCGAGCTCATCCACGACCTGCTCCGCGAGCGGCTCCGCTTCGAGCGCCGGGCGGGGACGGTGGCCATCCACGTCACCTGCAGCTCCATCAAGATGGGCGTGGGCGAGCGGCTCCGCGCCCTGGCGCAGGCCTGCGCCGAGCGCGTGGTCCAGCCGACCTCGGGGTGCTGCGGCTTCGCGGGCGACCGTGGATTCAGCCACCCGGAGCTCAACGCCTCGGCGCTCCACGACCTGCGGGCCGGCCTCCCGCCGGGCTGCGAGGCCGGCTACTCCAACAGCCGGACCTGCCAGATCGGGCTCTCCGTGCACGCCGGGATCCCGTACCAGTCGATCGTGCACCTGGTGGACCGGTGCACGACCCGGGTCGGCTGACGAGGCCCTCCGGCTCACTTCCCGGCGGTCTCGCCTGCCATCCCCTCCACCACCACCGGATCGCTCTGCTCCATGAGCCGGGGGGCCTCGGCGAAGTCGATGAAGTGGCCCGACCGGCGGGCCTTGGTCTCCAGGTAGAACCGGTTGTGCTCGTTGGGCGGGATGACGTGCGGGATCCGTCCCGCCACCTTCACGCCGTGCTGGGTGAGCTGCCGGATCTTCTCCGGGTTGTTGGTGATGAGCCGGACGGAGCGGAGATCGAGGCTGTAGAGCATGTGGGCGGCCACGGCGTAGTCGCGCTCGTCGTCCCGGAAGCCCAGCGCCAGGTTGGCCTCGACCGTGTCCAGCCCCCGCTCCTGCAGCGCGTAGGCCCGGATCTTGTTGATGAGGCCGATGCCGCGCCCCTCCTGGCGCAGGTAGAGCAGCACCCCGCGCGGCTCGCGGCGGATGGCGGCCAGCCCCTCGGTGAGCTGGTCGCGGCAGTCGCAGCGCAGCGATCCCATCACGTCGCCCGTCAGGCACTCGGAGTGGAGCCGGACGGCCACCTCCGAGGCCCCCACCACGTCCCCGTGCACCATCGCCACGTGCTCCTTGCCGTCGCGGTTGTTCCAGAAGGCCACGATCCGGAACGGGCCGAAGCGGGTGGGGAGCTGGGCCACGGCCACCGCCCGCACGCACACCTTCGACGGGCCGAACCCCTCGCATTCATGGTCCTGATCGCGCTCCACCAGCGCCGCCAGCGCATCCTTCGACGTCATCCCTTCTCCTCCGCGAGGATCCGCCTCGCCAGCGCTCGACCGGAGATCCAGGCGCCTTCCATCCCGCCGCCGCGCCCGAAGCGATCGCCGCACAGCCCGAGCCGCCCTCCGCCGCGCAGGCGGAGCAGCATGGGCGCGGACAGCTCCGCGGCCAGGCCGGCGCGCGCGAAGCGCCAGCGGTGCTCGTGGGTGAGCCGCGGCGCCCCCGCCCAGTCGCCGAACAGGCGCGCCGCCTCGGCCAGCATCGCCTGGGGCCAGCCGGGATCGTCGGCATGCTCGCGCGACCAGGCCGGATGCGCCTGGTAGACCACCGCCGCCGCCGGCAGGCGCCGCTTGCTCGACTCGTTCGAGGCGACCTGCAGGATCCGGGACTCCTCGGGGAGCGCCAGCTGCCAGGCGGGCGCCTCGACGCCCTGCGGATAGAGCGCCGCCAGCGCCAGGCACGGCTCCGAGCGGGAGAGCCGCAGGACCGCCGCGGCGGCCGCGATCTCCGGCTCGCCGGGGGCGGTGGCGAGCAGGGACGCCATCTCCTCGGCGGCCATGGCCAGCACCACCGTGCCGGCCTGGACCACGCTGCCGCTCTCCAGCCGCACCGCCACCGCGCCCGGGCCGGGCTCGAGGGCCACCGCGGCCGCGCCCAGCCGCACCTCCAGGCCGCGCGCCAGGTGCTTGGGGAAGGCGGTCATCCCCTCGGCCAGGGCCAGGCGCCTTTCACCTTCCGAGAACGCCTCGGGCTGGCACGGTCGGCCGCGCCCCCGCACCTCGCGGGGCCAGCCCGCCAGCGCCGTGCCCGACACGGCCCCGACCGCGGCCAGGAAGTCGGGGTCGCGCCCGTGCAGGAACGAGGAACCCAGGTCGAAGGGGTGCTCCTCCAGGCGCCGCGTGGCGCAGCGGCCCCCCACCCCGCGGGCCCGATCGAGCACCAGCGGGGCGGATCCGGCGGCGGCCAGCTCCCGGGCGCAGGAGAGGCCCGAGACGCCGGCGCCGACCACGAGCAGCGGGAGCGGGGCGGTCTCGGGCATGGCGGCATTCTAGACGGGGTCGCCGCCGCCGGACAGCGCGGCGGAGCGCCGGCGGGCTGCGTCCCCGGTCGGAGCCGTGGCGCGCCGCCTACCGGAACGGGCGCTGCCGCCGCCGCGTCCGAGGACTACATGGCTGGCACCGCCCGAAACCAGGAGAGATGCCCATGGCCCGACCTCCGCTCCCGCCCTTCACCGCCGAGACCGCCGCGCGCAAGGCGCGGCTGGCCGAGGACGCCTGGAACACCCGCGACCCGGTCAAGGTGGCCCAGGCCTACACCGAGGACAGCCGCTGGCGGAACCGCTCCGAGTTCCTCCGCGGGCGCGAGGCCATCATCGAGTTCCTGACGCGCAAGTGGCGCCGGGAGCAGGAGTACCGGCTCATCAAGGAGGTCTGGGCCCACACCGGGAACCGGATCGCCGTCCGGTTCGCCTACGAGTTCCACGACCAGGACATGCGCTGGTTCCGCGCCCACGGGAACGAGCAGTGGGAGTTCAACGAGGAGGGGCTCATGCACCGGCGCGAGGCCAGCATCAACGACGTCCCCATCGAGGAGGCCGATCGCCTCTTCAGGTGGCCGCTCGGGCCGCGCCCGGACGGCCACCCCGGGCTGACCGAGCTGGGGCTCTAGCCGCGGCTGGGGCGCCCCGGGCGGTCACGGCTCGGTTGCGCGGGCCATGGCGGCCATGGCGCGGCTCCGCTCCGCGTGGCGGACCCAGGTCCGGCGGCTCCAGCGCCGCTGCATGATGACCGCCCGCAGCCACTCGTCGGCGGCGAGCGCGATCCAGACGCCCGGCAGCCCCAGGCCGAGGCGGAGGCCGAGGAGCCAGGCCAGCGGGACCTGGACCGCCCACATCGAGGCCATGGCCATGAGCACCGGGAAGCGGGCGTCGCCGGCCGCCCGCAGCGCGTTGATGACGATGAGATTCGAGACCCGGCCGGTCTCGAGCAGCACGGCCATGCGCACCAGCAGCACCGCGGTGCCGGCGGTGGCCGGGTCGGAGGAGAAGAAGCCCATGAGCCGCGGCGCCAGCGCACCGAGCACGGCCAGCATGGACACCACCAGCAAGAGCCCGGCGCGCAGGCTGGCCCAGACCTGGCGATAGGCCCGGTCCAGGTCGCCGTCGCCGACCAGGTGTCCCACCAGGATCTGGTTCCCGAAGGCCACCGCGCCGCCCAGCAAGGTGGCCCAGGTGGTGAGCTGCATGGTGTACGATTGGGCGGCCAGGCTGCTCGCGCCCATCCGGGCCACGAACGACGTCACCACCATGTAGGCCAGGGCCCAGCAGATGTTCTCGCCGGCGATGGGGACGCCCAGCTCCAGCACGCGGCGGACCTGCGCGGCCGGGAAGGAGAGCGCGTCGCGCACGGTCAGGCGGACCCCGGTCCGGCGGTGCACCAGGGCGCGGAGCGCGACGAAGGCCGCCACCCGGCTCACCACCCCGGAGATCGCCACCCCCACCACCCCGAGGCGGGGCAGGCCCAGGAGCCCGAACAGCAGCAGGCAGTTTCCCACCGCGTTGAGCACGTTCTGCCCGGCCATGACGGCCATGGTCTCGCGGGTCCTCCCCCGCGCCCGGAGGGTGGCCCGCGACATCGCCATCGCGAAGCGGGCCCGGGCGCTGGGGATGAAGGTCCTGCTCGACTTCCACTACAGCGACTGGTGGGCTGATCCCGGCAAGCAGTGGCTGCCGCAGGCCTGGGAGGGCCTGACGCTGGACCAGCTGGGGATTGCGCTCTACCAGTTCACGAGGAAGGTGGTGTCCGACATGCGGGCGGCCGGCGCCGGGCCCGACATGGTGCAGATCGGAAACGAGGTGACCAACGGCATGCTCTGGCCGCTGGGCCGGATCGGCTCGGGCCCGGGCGCCTTCGACGGCTTCACGGCGCTGCTCCGGCTGGCGTCGCGGGCCGTCCGGGACGTCGATCCGCGGATCCAGATCATGATCCACATCGACCGCGGCGGGGATAACGCGCTCTACCAGCTGGTTCTTCTCCAACGTGATCGGCGCCGGGGTCGACTTCGACGTGATCGGCCTCTCCTACTATCCGTACTGGCACGGCCCCATGCCGGCCCTGCTGGCCAACCTGAACGACGTGAGCCGGTTCTTCAACAAGCCGGTGGCCATCGCCGAGACGGCCTATCCCTGGACCACCGTGGACGCCGACGCGGAGCCGAACAACCAGAACGGCGCCGGGCTGGCGTCGACCGGCCCCTACCTCCCCACCGTCCAGGGCCAGGCCACCTTCCTTCGCGACCTGATGGACATCGTCGCCAGGGTGCCCGACGGCCGCGGCCTGGGCGTCTTCTACTGGGAGCCGGACTGGATCGCGGTGCCCGGCGCCGGCTGGTACACCCGCGGTGGAGACGGCTGGGACAACCAGACGCTCTTCGACCACTCGGGCAAGGTGCTGCCCTCGCTCGACGTCTTCCGGGCGGTCTCCCAGGATCGGCCGGCCGTGCGGGCGGTCCCGGTCTCGACCACGCCGCAGCCGCCGCTCCTCGTCCCGCGGGGAACGACGCCCACCCTCCCGGCCGGCGCCAACGTGGTGTACAGCGACGACTCGGTGCGCACCCTCTACGTGGCATGGGACCCGGTCGACCCGTCGCGCTGGGCCACCCCGGGCAGCTTCGACCTGGGCGGCACAGTGGTCGGCACCAGCCTGCGCGCCACGCTTCCGGTGACGATCACGCTGGTGGCCAACCCCGGGTTCGAGACGGCGAACGCCTCCGGGTGGACCGTCACCGACCCCGCCGGCATCACCGGCGTTCCCAACGACCCGGGCAACTCCCACACCGGCAACTACGCCTTCCACTGGTTCGACGCCAGCGCCTTCACCTTCGGCATCCAGCAGACCGTGGCCGGCCTCGCCGCCGGGAAGAGCTACGCGTTCGCGGTCTGGGCCATGGGGAACGCCGGCGAGCCGATGCAGGCCTTCGCGACCTGCAACGGGGTCACCCGGACCCTCGACTTCGCGCTCACCGGCTGGCCGAACTGGGTTCAGCAGACCATCTCCGGGCTCGACGGATCGGGCGGGAGCTGCGTGGTGGGCGTGACCTCCAGCGGCCGGGCCGGCGACTGGGGGAACCTGGACGACTTCACGCTCAGCGAGGAGAACTGAAGGTCCTTGCCCTCGAACGAGAGCGGCGCCGCCGGGATCGCCGGCGGCGCCGCCTGCAACCGAGCTCCGCTGGCCGAGGCTAGGGCGGGCTGTAGCGCCCCTCGATCAGGGTCATGGGCGTGCCGTCCATCGTGAACGTTCCCTCCGCGCCGGCGGTGGTGCCGGCGCCCGGCCGGACCGAGATGATTCCGGTCAGGCCGGAGGGCGTCGTGCTGCTGGTCAGCGACACGGTGCCGCCGTTGCCGCCGGTGGCGGTCGCACCCGCCCCGCCGTCGGCCGTGACCGCGGCCAGGCTGGCCGTGACGGCGTCGCACGCCACCCCTCCGGCGGCGCCGCCGTCGGCGGAGGCGCTGGTGCCGCCGGACGCGAGGATCTTCCCGGTGACGGTGACGGCGGCCGGCCCGTATGCGTGGACTCCACCGCCCGCGCCGCCCACGTCCGTTCCGCCGGCGCCGCCGGACACGTCGATGGTGGCCTTCGAGAAGAGGGCGACCTCGTCGTAGACCTCGACCTGGCCGCCTGCCCCGCCGGCGGTGGTTCCCTTGCCGCCCTGGGCCAGGATCGCGCCCAGGGAGTCGGTCAGCACGGTCTCGGGGTTCAGGAGCGTGTAGCCGGTGTTGTCGATCGACGTCCCGACCCAGACGTAGCCACCGCCGCCGCCCGCGCCGTCCGAGGCATCGCCGCCGCTGGCGTCGACCTTGGCCTGGTTGAGGAGCGGACGGACCACGTTGCCGTCGAGGTCGGCGTCGTATCGATTGTAGGGGTAGACCTCGCAGTCGCCGCCTTCGCCGCCCGCCGTGGTGCCGTCGCCGCCCGTGCAGTCGAGGGTGGCATAGTTGTGGAGCGTGATCCCGGCATCGGTGGGCGCTCCATCGTCGTACACCTCGACGTAGCCGCCCGAACCGCCGGCCGCGCCCTCACCGCCCGAGGCGTCGATTCGCGCCGCCACGTGAACGCCGAGCGAGGGGGTGGCGGCGAGGTCGTTCAGGTCGGCGTTGATGTCGATCGATCCGCCTGCGCCGCCCTGGCCGGTGCCCGCGCCCTTGCCGCCCATGGCCAGCAGCTTGCCGCCGGCGTACATGACCCCGTCCGCCGCCTCGATCTCCAGGGCCCAGTCCGCTGCCGCCGCGCCGCCCTGGCCGTCGACGGTGGCCGAGCCACCGGAGGAGTCGAACGTTCCCTTGTTCACGGTCGAGCCGACCGCGCAGCTCGAAGCGTACAGGTACGCCCCGTCGCCGCCTCCGGTGGTCCCATCCCCACCCCGGGACCGGAACGCTCCCGAGTTGAAGAAGTTGCACGCGCCGTCATAACCCCAGCTGCCCCACACCTCGGCGCCCCCGGCCGTGCCGCCCACCCCGGCCAGGCCCTCGCCGCCGGAGGAGTCGACGACTCCGGTGACCGCGATGGTGCTGGGGGTGACGTCCGCCGCCCAGGGCGGACCTTTCACCGTGATGTCGATCTCCCCGCCGTTCCCGCCGGTGTCTCCCTTTCCGCCGGTGCTGAGGACCGAACCGGTGATGAAGACGTCGTTGCTCACCAGCCCCGAGATGCCTCCACCGTCGCCTCCGGATTCGCCGGTCGCCCCGTCGGCGCCCACGGCCCTGACGCTGCCGCGCACGGCGGCGTTGCTGGCCTCGATGTGGAGGGACGACGAGTTGCGGGTTCCGGCGAGCGGCGCCATCACCACCGTTCCTTCGATGAGGATGCCCTCCGGGACGATGATGCTCACCGTGGGCTCGGTCTCCGGGGTGAGGGTCACGGTGACCCCGCTCTTCACCCATATCCCGGTGGCCGGGTTGACCCCATCGTCACCGATGACCATGGCGCCGACGGTGAAGGCCGTGTCCGCGTCGATGGTGAGCGGGTTCGCGCCCAGGGCCGGCGCCGTGTAGGCCCAGGTCGGCAGCGCCGGGAGCCCGCCGTCGGTCTTGACGGTGATCTGGCCGCCCTGCGCGTAGACGTAGATCCCGCCGGCCGATCCGCCGACGCCGGCGCTCGCCTTGCCGCCGTGAACCGAGAACTGGTTGGGGGTCTTGCTGCTGCTGCTCTTGCCACAGGCTGCGAGCGCCAGGATCGCGCCCAGCAGGGCTGCCGTTTTCGTAAGACGCACGAGTCTCGCCTCCATCAATGGGGATGAGGTGCTCGGTCCGGTCCGCCCCGCCATGCCCGTGCTCTCGAGGGCAGATTCACCCACGGCGAACCAACCGCCCGTCACTGTACACGCAGCGGAGCGGAGGCCGCCACGGGTCACGGTGGCTTCAGTCGATCGAGGGTCACGGACAGTACACCCTTCTTCCCTACCTGGGTCCGACTCAGGTCGACGCCCGGTCGCTGCTCCGGAACCCGTGCGCCCGTCCGTAAGCGAGGCATTCGTCGACGGGACGGATGGCGCCGGAGGTGCTGTACGCACCCAGGCTCACCGCCGCCACGCACACACCCGCCTCCAGGCACCGCTCCATGGGCCAGCCCTCGTGCAGCCCCAGGATGACGCCCGAGGCGAACGCATCCCCGGCGCCGTTGGTGCTCTTCACGTCCTCGGGCGGGACGCGCACCGAGCCCTGGCGCCAGGTCCGGCCGCCGCGGGCGGCGGCCACGCAGCCCTCGGGAAAGTGGACCACCGCCGCCTGCGAGACCCCCAGCTCCAGCAGCCGGAGCGCGGCGGCCTCGGCCCGGGCGAAGTCGGGCCGCCCGCCGGTGTGCGTCTCCACCTCGGCCACCGCCGCGGCCTCGAGCTCGTTCACCACGATGGTGTCGAGGAAGGGCAGGCACGGCCGCACCAGCTCGCGCTGCCGCTCCGGCGTGAGCGTCACCATCTCCATGTTGGTGCTGAGGCCGGCGGCCCGGGCACGGGAGAGCACCTCCACCCAACCGTTCCCGGCCGGGCGCGGCCGGTCCATGGCGTCGTGGATGCCCGGCGCGCCCAGGTGGAGGATGCGGGCCTGTGTGCGCGAGAGGTCGAAGTGCTCGGGGGTGAGGAGCGCGTTGGCGCCGGGGTGGTGGAAGAAGGTCCGCCGCCCGCTCGATCGGACCACGTAGACGTCGGTGTAGCCGGTGCGGGCGCCCGGGCGCGTCGCCACACCGGCCGCGCCGATGCCGGCCTTCCGGCAGATCTCCTGGACCAGGGCGCCGTGCGGATCGTCGCCCACCACGCCCACCAGCTCCACCGGGAAGGTCGCGCCCAGGCGCGTCAGGTTGACGGGCAGGTTGAACCCGGGGCCGCCGGACTCGGCCGCCTCGCTCGCGATGAAGGCCAGCCGCTCCTCCGCCGGATAGGCGTCGATGGTCTTGTTCACGTCGATGACGATGCAGCCACCGCACAGGACGCCTCGACGCTCGGCCATGTCGAGCTCCTAGTACTCGAACCCGCTCCCGCCGATGAACTCGCGGATCAGGGAGGTGGGCGGGACATGGTCCGGGTAGATGGACACGAAGCGGTCGATGAGATGGCGCAGCCGCATGGCGGTCGGGTAGGCGGGGTGCTCGGGAGCGACCTCCAGCAGGTACCGCTCGGCGTAGACCTTGAGCACCGCCGGCTCGTAGATGAGCGCCGAGTCGAACACCGCGTCGGCCTCCTCCTGGAAGGGGAAGATATGGCGCCGCTCGCCGGCCTGCACGGAAGGCCAGCGCAGGATGTTCTCGGCGGCCGAGTAGCCGCGCTGGTGCCGGTCGCGGATGATGCGCCGCAGGAGCCGCAGGTCGGTGGCCGACACGCGGGAGAGCCGGTCGAAGGGCAGGGTGGTGGCCGGGTGGATGAAGACGCGGAACAGCTCCCCGGCCCGGGGCAGCGCCCCCAGCAGCTTCGGGTTCAGGCCGTGGATCCCCTCCAGCATGAGGACGTCGCCGGGCCGAAGCTGGATGCGCGGGCCGCCCTCCGGGTGCGAGAGTCCGGTCAGGAAGTCGTAGCGGGCGGTCTGGACCTCCTGGCCCTGCAGCAGGCGCCGGACGTGATCCTGGAGGAGCGCCAGGTCGAGCGCCTCCAGGGCCTCGAAGTCCCACTCGCCCCTCTCGTCCCGGGGCGTCTTGTCGCGGTCGACGTAATAGTTGTCGAGGCCGATGCCGACCGGGTTGACGCCGTCGATCTGCAGCTGGACGGTGAGCCGCTTGATGAAGGTGGTCTTGCCCGAGGAGGAGGGGCCGGCGATGGAGATGATGCGGATCCGGTCGCGGGCGGCGGCCACCCGGTCGGCGATCACCCCGATCTGCTTCTCGTGGAACCCCTCCGCCACGCGGATGAGCTGCGATACCTGGCCGGAGATGCACAGCTCCGCGAACGCGCCCACGCTGGTCACGCCCATGGCTGCCAGCCAGCGCTGGTGCTCGGCCACCATCCGGCCCTGCTGCGGGTGCACGTGGCCGGGCGCGGTCGGCGCCGGCTCCACCAGCCGCGGATCGCGCTGGCCCAGCTCGAGCCACAGCCCGTCCGCGTCCGCCTCCAGCCGGAACCCGTGCAGCGCGCCGGTCGCAGGGAGGAGCGGCCCGGGAGAGATCGCGTACAGCTCCCCGCAGGAGACCAGCCGCACCGTGGCCACCCGGCGGGTGCGGAGGAGCAGCACCGCCTCCTGCCAGCCGCGGTCCTGGAAGTAGCGGATGGCCTCGTCGGTGGGCCAGTTCTCGCCGCGGATGGGCGCGTCGGTGAGCCGGATCCGCTCCATGGCCTGGGTGAGCCGCGCCGCCAGCTCGGCGGGATGGGGCTGGGCGGCGCCCTCGACCTCGATGGCCTGGCGGAGCCCGCGCGACGGGCCCAGCCGCACCGGCAGCTCCGGCGCGATCTGGTGCGCCGCCTCGAGCAGCAGGAGCCCCACCGACTGCGCGTAGATCTGCCGCCCCTCCCAGTGCGAGAGGGTCAGGGCCGCGATGGTCGTGTCGGTGAAGATGGGCGTGGAGAGCGAGACCGGCTTCTGCCCCAGCAGGCCCGCCACCACCAGGTCGCCTCCCATCTCCGCGGGGAGGAGGTCCACCACCCGGGTGCCGGTGCGGATGCGGCGCTCCTGCCCCAGCACCTGGACCGTGATCTCCTGGGCGCGCGGCAGGGTGCGGCCGCGGATGAGGAGGTCCATGGCGTCGGTGGCGCGGAGGAGCGTCTCCTGGAGGTCGGCGGTGAGGCCCACCGAGAGCGCCAGCGCCAGCGGCGGGTCCTCGCGCTCCATGGCCGTCCAGGCAGAGGCCGAGAGCCGGGCCGCGGTCAGCGCGCCCTCCGAGGTGACCACCTCGCCCCGGTGCCGCCCCCCCGCCGCGGCAATCTCGCCGAAGTGATCGCCCGGCCCGAGGCGGCGCAGCGCCTGGTGCTCGTGTCGGAGGCTGGCCTCGCCGGCCAGGATCACGAACAGGTGCTTGCCCGCGTCCGCGTCGCCGTGCAGGCGCGTCCGCGGCGGGACCACCACCTGCTCGGTCCGGCCCAGGAAGCGCGCGCGCATCCCGGGGTCGAGCCGGCACAGGAGAGGGCTCCGGGCGAGGACCGGGTCGGCGGTGTCCTGGGGGCGGGTGGCCACGACGGTCATCGTACCCGAACCCGAACCCGAACCTGAACCCGGCGCCCGTGAACCCTGACCCGAGTCCCGCGTCCCCTGGCACGAGGCCCGTGCTCCGACCGCTGTCGGGACGCGGGCCAGGGGACATGGGACGCGGGTCTCGGGGCAGGGATGACGGGTGAAGGCACGGGTTCGGGTTCGGGCTGCTACACCACCCGCACGAACAAGCACTTCAAGTAGCGGGTCTCCGGCACCCCCAGCAGCACCGGGTGATCCCTTCCCGCGCCGCGCCGCTCCAGCACCTGCACGCGGCGCCCCGCGTCCATGGCGGCCGAGAGCACCAGCTCCTCCAGCATCTCCTCGGACAGGTGATAGCTGCAGGACGAGGTCACCAGCATTCCGCCCGGCTTCAGCACCTGCATGGCCCGCAGGTTGATCTCCTTGTAGCCGCGGCGTGCCGCGGGGATGGACTCGCGGTTCTTGGCGAAGGCGGGTGGATCGAGCACCACCAGGTCGAAGGCGGGCGGCTCCTCGGAGCGGTCGCGGAGGTAGTCGAAGGCGTTGGCCTCGACCACCTCCAGGTTGGCGGCCCGGTTCCGCACCGCGTTCTCGCGCAGGAGCGCCAACGCCCCGGCCTGCATCTCCACCGCCACCACGCTCTCGGCCCGCCGCGCCAGCTGCAGCGCGAACCCGCCCGAGTAGCTGAAGCAGTCCAGGCATCGCCCGGCGGCGTAGGCTCCGGCCTGGAGGTGGTTCTCGCGCTGGTCCAGGAAGGCGCCGGTCTTCTGGCCGCCCAGGACGTCGAGCCCCATCCGCACCTCGCCCTCGCGGTGCTCCATCCCGGCGGGGATCTCGCCGCGCAGGACGCCCTTCACCTGGGCCAGCCCCTCCAGCTCGCGGACGCGCACGTCGTTCCGCTCGACCACGGCGCTGAGCGGGAGAGCGCCCGCCAGCAGCTCCGCCAAGAAAGCCTTGCGGCGGTCGGTGGCGGGCACGAGCGTCTGGAGCACCGCCACCGGCCCGTAGCGATCCACCACCAGGCCGGGGAGGAGGTCGCCCTCGCCGTGGACCAGCCGCAGGAACGCCTCCTCGCCGAGCACGCGCCGGCGGAGCTCGATGGCCTGCGAGAGCCGGCCCGCGAAGAACCCCTCGTCGATGGGGACCTCGTCCAGCGACACGACGCGGATGGCGATCTTGGAGCGGGTGGACCAGAACGCCTTGGCCAGGAAGCGCCCGCGCCCGTCGACCAGCGCCACGGTGTCGCCCGACTCCAGCGAGGCCGGAGCCCTCTCCACGTCGGCGCGGTAGACCCAGAGGTGCCCGCGCGCGATCCGCTCCGCGCCGCGCCGCGATATCGTCACCTTGCGCTCGTCCATGCCCCGCTGGTACCGCACCCGGCCCTCTCGCGCCACAAGCCTCTACATGAGGGCCGGGCCGTCACCGTGACCGTTCCCGGTGCCGAGCGGCGCGCGGGGACGGTCACCGGTGACGGGAGGGGGGTTCGCCTCCCCCCTCCGTCCTCACCACGGTGATCTCCGCACCCGGGACGCGGCCTACCACCAGGGCACGGTGTGGAGCTGGCTCATCGGGCCGATGGTCGACGCCTGGTCGAAGGTGCACGGCGAGGACGCGGCGGGCGCGCGCCGGCTCCTGGACGGCTTGGTGGCGCACCTGGGGGACGCCTGCCTGGGGCAGATCTCGGAGGTATTCGACGCCGAGCCGCCCTTCACGCCGCGCGGGTGCGTGGCGCAGGCGTGGGGGGTTGCGGAGGTGCTGCGGGGGCTGCTCGCAACGGGGGGCTAAAGTACCCGAACCCGAACCCGAACCCGGCTTCGCGTGACCCGTGATCCGAGTCCCGCGTCCCCAGTCCCGAGGCCCGTGCTCCAGCCCTGCCGTCGGACCACGGGCCAGGGGCCACGGGACTCGGGACGCGGATCACGGAACAGGGATGACGGGTTCAGGCACGGGTTCGGGTTCGGCATGGCAACGAACGCTGCGTTAAGTACCGCCCATGCCCACCCCCACCGTCCTCATCCTCGGCGCCGGCGCGGCCGGCCTCTCCGCCGCCCGCGCCCTGCGCCGCGCCGGGGTGCGGGCGGTGGTGCTGGAGGCGCGCGACCGCCCCTGCGGCCGGGTCGACACCCGCACCGATCCGGTGCTCGGGCTCCCGGTGGAGCGGGGGGCGGAGTTCGTGCACGGGCGGCCTCCGCGGGTGCGGGCGCTGGCGCGCGAGGCCGGGGTGCGGCTCGTGTCCGTGCCGCAGTCGCATCGCATGCTCCGGCGCGGAGGCCTGTCCGACGCGCAGGCGACCTTCTCCCGGAGCCAGGAGCTCTTCCAGTCGGCGCGCCCCCACGACACCGTGGCGGCGGTGCTGGCGCGCGCCCGGCGCCAGCGCCGGGCCGGGCCGGTCGAGCTCGCCATGGCGCGCTCGTTCGCGGAGGGGTTCTACCTGGCCGACCCGCGCAGCGCCTCGGCCGCCGCCATCGCCCGGATGGACCGCGCGCTCGACGCCATCGGGGGCGATCGCAGCTACCGCCCCGGGGGCGGCTGGGCGGCGCTGCTGGCGCCGCTGGTGGCGGAGGCGAGGCGGCCGCCCGGCGCGCTCCGGCTGGGCCTGACCGCCACGCGGGTCCGGTGGCGCCCCGGCGCGGTGACCATCGAGGCGCGCGGGCCGGCGGGCGGCGCGGTGGCGCCGGTGCGCGGGCATCGATTGATCGTGACGCTTCCCATCGGCGTGCTGCGGACCGGAAGCGTCCGCTTCGAGCCGCGGCCGCTCCCCGCGTCGCGGGCCTGGGGGCGCCTGGAGATGGGCCCGGTGGTGAAGGTGGTCCTGCGCTTCCACCGGCCGCCCTGGGCCGAGCGCGGCGCGCGGCGGCCGGCCTTCCTGCACCTGCCCGGCGCGCCGGTGCCGGTGTTCTGGACCCTGGCGCCTCGGCGCGCCCCGCTGCTGGTCGGCTGGGTGGGCGGCCCCGGCGCGGAGCGGCTCTCGGCCATGGACCGGTCAGCCGCGCTGCGCGCGGCGCTGCGGGGGCTCGCGCCCGCCTTCGGCCTCGCCCCGGCGGCGCTGGAGGACCGGCTCGACGGGGCCGAGCTGGTGGACTGGTCGAAGGACCCGCTGGCCGGCGGCGGGTATGCGGTCTTCCCGGTCGGCTCGGAGGGTGCCAGCGAGGAGCTGGCCAGGCCCGTCTCTGGGACGCTGTTCTTCGCCGGCGAGGCCACCGAGGCGGACTTCGCCGGGACCGTCGACGGGGCGCTCCGGAGCGGCGAGCGGGCGGCCCGCCAGGTGCTGGAGAGCTTCTGAAGCGCGCCTCGGCGCGGGGCGCTATTGGGTGGAGGAACGGAGGAAGTTCCCTTGTTCCGCACGACACAGGACGTGGTCGAGCTCCGCCGCTGGGCCGAGGCGCACGGGGCGCGCCCCTGCCGTGACGAGCACACCGGCCGCCTGGCGCTGCTCCTGCCGGGCCAGGCGGGCGCGTGCGCCGTGGGCTGGGACGAGTTCGAGCCCGCCTTCCTCGCCCACCAGGACGTGTTCGTCTACGACGAGTCGCCCGGGCGCCCCCAGTGCTTCATCGGCCCCGCCGCCGAGGCCCACGCTTTCATCTGCGGCGGCGCGGCAGAGGGCCCGCACGCGGTCGGGTGACCTCCGGCCATGCCGCAGGCCGAGCCGGCCGGAAGCCCGCGGGCGCAGATCGCGCTCCTCTTCGCGACCCGCGCCCTGCGCATGTTCGCGTATGGCCTGACCTCGGTGGTGCTGGTGCTGCACCTGGCCGCGGCCGGGATCCCGCAGCCGCGCATCGGGCTCTTGCTCAGCCTGACCCTGCTGGGCGACACGGCCATCTCGCTCCTCCTCACCACCCGCGCCGATCGGTTCGGGCGCAGGCGGACGCTCCTGGCGGGCGCGGCCCTGATGCTGGTGGCGGCGGTCGCCTTCGCCACCACCACCTCGTTCTTCGCCCTGTTGCTGGCCGCCACCGTGGGAGTGCTCTCGCCCTCCGGGAACGAGGTCGGCCCGTTCCTGGCGGTGGAGCAGGCGGCGCTCTCCCAGGAGCTCCCTCCCGCGCGCCGGACCTCGACCTTCGCCTGGTACCAGCTCACCGGCTCGATGGCCACCGCCGCGGGCTCGCTCTGCGGCGGCGGACTGGTACAGGGGCTCCAGGGCGCCGGCCTCTCGCCGCTGGCCAGCTACCGCGGGGTCTCGGTGGGATACGGTCTGGTGGGGCTGCTGCTGGCGGGGCTGTTCCTGCGCCTCTCGCCGGCGGTCGAGGCGCCGCGGCGCGCGCCGGGAGACGCCCCGCCGCCGCGCGCCATGCTGGGCCTGCACCGCTCGCGCGGCATCGTGTGGCGGCTCTCGGCGCTGTTCGCGCTGGACGCGTTTGCCGGGGGGCTGGTGGTGCAGAGCTACGTGGCCTACTGGTTCCATGCGCGCTTCGGCGCCAACCCGGCCACCCTGGGCGGCATCTTCTTCGGGGCCAACGTGCTGGCCGGCCTCTCGGCGCTCTCGGCGGCCGCCATCGCCCGACGGATCGGCCTGGTGAACACCATGGTGGCGACCCATCTCCCCTCCAACGTGCTGCTGGCGCTGGTGCCGCTCATGCCCACGCTGCCGCTGGCGGTGGCGGTGCTCTTCCTGCGCTTCTCCATCTCGCAGATGGACGTGCCCACGCGCCAGTCCTACACCATGGCGGTGGTCGAGCCCGGATGAGCGCTCGGCCGCCGCGGGGGTGACCGGGATGGTGCGCACCGTCGGCGCCGGGCTGGCGCCGCTCCTGGCCGGACCGCTCTACGCCGCCGCCTCGCTGGCGAGCCTGCCCTTCGTGCTCTCCGGCGGGCTCAAGATCGCCTACGACCTGGCGCTGTGGCGGAGCTTCCGCGCGCTGCGGCCGCCGGAGGAGCGGGCGGCGGCGGGCTAGCTCATTCCTCGGCCAGCCGCGCCAGCTCCCGCTCCAGCAAATCGGGGCGGAACGGCTTGGCGAAGGTGCGGTCCGCGTCCACCGGCCGCTCGTCGAGGTAGCCGCTGGCGACGATGACGCGGCGGTGGCGATGCTCGGGCGAGGCGCGCAGCCACTCCAGGAAGGTCCGCCCGTCCAGCCGCGGCATGGCCAGGTCGAGGAGGATCACGTCCGCATCGAACCCGGCCTGGAGCAGGTCGATGGCGTCCTTGCCGTCGGCGGCCTCCGCCACCTGGTAATGGCGGGTCTCGAGCCAGCGCGCGATGAGCTCGCGCAGCTCGTGCTCGTCCTCGACCACCAGCACCCGGGCACGGTAGTCGAGGCGCAGCGAGGTCTCGTCCGACTTGGTCTGGGCGGTCTTCTCGGGGGCGGTCTTCTCGGCGGCGGGCTGGGCAGGTTCGCTCATGGGTGGTCCCTCCCCAACGTGATGCCCCGGCCCAAGGGGCGCAAGCGATACCCTGCATCATCCGGGCGCATGCCGGCGTGCGCTCCGGACGGGGCGGGGGCCCGGCGATCCGCTGGCATCCAGCGGAGGGTCGGCCCGCGCAGGCGCTCGTCTTCCGCCGCCGCGGAGCGCTCAGCCGGTCCCGGTGCGGGCGGGGGCGACGTCGAGGACCTCGCGGACCCGCGCCAGCAAGGCCGAGGCCGTGAAGGGCTTGGCCAGGAACTGCCGCGGGTCGGTCACGCCCTGGTCCGCCAGGCCGTCGCCGGCGTAGCCGGAGACGAACAGGACGCGGAGCCCGGGAACGCGCCGCCGCGCCTCCTCCGCCACCGCCCGGCCGCCGAGGCCGGGCATGACCAGGTCGGTGATGAGCAGGGCGATGTCCGTCGATCGCTGGGCCACGATCTGCAGGGCCGTGTTCCATCGCCCGCGACCAGGATGCGGTAGCCGGCCCCCTGCAGCGCGCGGACGGTGACCTCGCGGACCCGGGCGTCGTCCTCGACGAGCAGGACGGTCTCGGTTCCGGGCTTCGACTCGGGCGGCGCGGGCGCGGGGGAAGCGTCGGCGAAGTCGGTGCGCGGGAGGCAGATCTCGAAGCGCGTCCCCGCGCCGGGCTCGCTCTCGACGCGGATGTGCCCGCCGCTCTGCGTCACGATCCCGTGGACCGTGGCCAGGCCCAGGCCGGTCCCCTTCCCCGGCGCCTTGGTGGTGTAGAACGGCTCGAAGAGGTGCGCCCGGACGTCCGCGGGCATGCCCACGCCGTCGTCGCGGACGACGAGCTGCACCCACTCGCCCTCGGGCCGGTCCAGCGCGGCGGCCGCCGCCTCCACCCGGAGGTTGCGGACCTCGATGGCGAGCGTGCCTCCGCTGGGCATGGCATCCCGGGCGTTCACGGCCAGGTTGAGCAGCACCTGCTCGATCTGGCCGGGATCGCACCACACCGGCCAGAGCTCTTCCTCGACCTCCACGGCCAGGGCGACGTCCTCGCGCAGGACGCGTCGGAGCAGCCGCTCGCTGTTCCGAGCCACCGCCCCCAGGTCCAGGCGCACCGGGGAGATCACCTGCTTGCGCGCGAAGGCCAGCAGCTGCCGGGTGAGGTCGCGGGCGCGCGCGCCGGCGCCGTCGATCTGCTCCACGTCGTCGGGGCAGGCCGATCTCCCGGCCGCCAGGTCCATCCGCAGGGCCTCGGTGCAGCTCAGGATCACCGTGAGGAGGTTGTTGAAGTCGTGGGCCACGCCTCCGGCCAGCTGCCCGATGCTCTCGAGCTTCTGGGCCTGGCGGATCTGCTCCCGCAGGCGATCGCGCTCCTGCTCGGCCTGCTTCCAGGCGGTGACGTCGCGGGTGATGGACAGGATCAGCTTCTCGCCGCGGACGGTGATGAGCCGCGCCGACATGAGCCCGGTGATGGTCCGGCCGTCCTTCCCGGCGAAGTGCGTCTCCAGGTTGTCGACGAAGCCGTCCCGGGCCAGGCCGCTGGCCAGGCGGTCGCGATCGGCCGGCTCGGGCCATACCCCCAGGTCCACCGAGGAGCGCCCCAGCACCTCCTCCTCGGTCCAGCCGGAGATCCGCGTGAACCCCTCGTTGACCGCGACGAAGACGGCGTCCGACAGGCGATTGAGGTTGATCGAGTCGCGGTTGGTCTGGAAGGCGATCCGGAACAGCTCCTCGCTCTCGCGCAGCCGCTCGTTCCGCTCCAGGAGCAGGCGCTCGTCCGCGAGGCGCCGGCGCCAGGCGCGGAACGAGCAGTAC
Source organism: uncultured Pseudomonadota bacterium (assembly GCA_963736345.1). Lineage (GTDB taxonomy): Bacteria > Myxococcota > Myxococcia > Myxococcales > Anaeromyxobacteraceae > Anaeromyxobacter. The sequence continues at coordinate 160,227 of CAVTOU010000002.1, forward strand.
GCGAGAGCGAGGAGCTGAGCCGGAAACCGCCACTTCCAGACCAACCGCGACTCGATCAACCTCAATCGCCTGTCGGACGCCGTCTTCGTCGCGGAGAGGTCGACGAGGGGCTTCACGCGGATCTCCGGCTGGACCGAGGAGGAGGTGCTGGGGCGCTCCTCGGTGGACCTGGGGGTATGGCCCGAGCCGGCCGATCGCGACCGCCTGGCCACGCGGCCCGGGACAGCCCGTCGACAACCTGGAGACGCACTTCGCGGGAAGGACGGCCGGACCATCACCAGGCTCATGTCGGCGCGGCTCATCACCGTCCCCGGCGGCGAGAAGCTAATCCTGTCCATCACCCGCGACGTCACCGCCTGGAAGCAGGCCGAGCAGGAGCGGCGCGATCGCGGGACGAATCCGCCAGGCCCAGAAGCTCGAGAGCATCGGGCAGCTGGCCGGAGGCGTGGCCCACGACTTCAACAACCTCCTCACGGTCATCCTGAGCTGCACCGAGGCCCTGCGGATGGACCTGGCGGCCGGGAGATCGGCCTGCCCGACGACGTGGAGCGATCGAGGCGCCGGCGCGCGCGCCCGCGACCTCACCCGGCAGCTGCTGGCCTTCGCGCGCAAGCAGGTGATCTCCCCGGTGCGCCTGGACCTGGGGGCGGTGGCTCGGAACAGCGAGCGGCTGCTCCGACGCGTCCTGCGCGAGGACGTCGCCCTGGCCGTGGAGGTGGAGGAAGAGCTCTGGCCGGTGTGGTGCGATCCCGGCCAGATCGAGCAGGTGCTGCTCAACCTGGCCGTGAACGCCCGGGATGCCATGCCCAGCGGAGGCACGCTCGCCATCGAGGTCCGCAACCTCCGGGTGGAGGCGGCGGCCGCCGCGCTGGACCGGCCCGAGGGCGAGTGGGTGCAGCTCGTCGTCCGCGACGACGGCGTGGGCATGCCCGCGGACGTCCGGGCGCACCTCTTCGAGCCGTTCTACACCACCAAGGCGCCGGGGAAGGGGACCGGCCTGGGCCTGGCCACGGTCCACGGGATCGTGACGCAGAGCGGCGGGCACATCCGCGTCGAGAGCGAGCCCGGCGCGGGGACGCGCTTCGAGATCTGCCTCCCGCGCACCGACTTCGCCGACGCTTCCCCCGCGCCCGCGCCGCCCGAGTCGAAGCCCGGAACCGAGACCGTCCTGCTCGTCGAGGACGACGCCCGGGTCCGCGAGGTCACCGTCCGCGCGCTGCAGGGGGCCGGCTACCGCATCCTGGTCGCGGGCGATGGGAACACGGCCCTGCAGATCGTGGCCCGGCGATCGACGGACATCGCCCTGCTCATCACCGACCTGGTCATGCCCGGCCTCGGCGGCCGGGCGGTGGCGGAGGAGGCGCGGCGGCGCGTTCCCGGGCTCCGCGTCCTGTTCGTCTCCGGCTACGCCGGCGACGGCCTGGCGGACCAGGGCGTGACCGACCCGCGGCAGTTCCTGGCCAAGCCCTTCACGGCCTCGGCCTTGCTGGCGCGGGTCCGCGAGGTCCTCGACGTCGCCCGCCCGCACCGGGACCGGCTGAGCGCTCCGCGGCGGCGGAAGACGAGCGCCTGCGCGGGCCGACCCTCCGCTGGATGCCAGCGGATCGCCGGGCCCCCGCCCCGTCCGGAGCGCACGCCGGCATGCGCCCGGATGGATGCAGGTATTGCTTGCGCCCCTTGGGCCGGGGCATCACGTTGGGGAGGGACCACCCATGAGCGAACCTGCCCAGCCCGCCGCCGAGAAGACCGCCCCCGAGAAGACCGCCCAGACCAAGTCGGACGAGACCTCGCTGCGCCTCGACTACCGTGCCCGGGTGCTGGTGGTCGAGGACGAGCACGAGCTGCGCGAGCTCATCGCGCGCTGGCTCGAGACCCGCCATTACCAGGTGGCGGAGGCCGCCGACGGCAAGGACGCCATCGACCTGCTCCAGGCCGGGTTCGATGCGGACGTGATCCTCCTCGACCTGGCCATGCCGCGGCTGGACGGGCGGACCTTCCTGGAGTGGCTGCGCGCCTCGCCCGAGCATCGCCACCGCCGCGTCATCGTCGCCAGCGGCTACCTCGACGAGCGGCCGGTGGACGCGGACCGCACCTTCGCCAAGCCGTTCCGCCCCAATCTGCTGGAGCGGGAGCTGGCGCGGCTGGCCGAGGAATGAGCTAGCCCGCCGCCGCCCGCTCCTCCGGCGGCCGCAGCGCGCGGAAGCTCCGCCACAGCGCCAGGTCGTAGGCGATCTTGAGCCCGCCGGAGAGCACGAAGGGCAGGCTCGCCAGCGAGGCGGCGGCGTAGAGCGGTCCGGCCAGGAGCGGCGCCAGCCCGGCGCCGACGGTGCGCACCATCCCGGTCACCCCCGCGGCGGCCGAGCGCTCATCGGGCTCGACCACCGCCATGGTGTAGGACTGGCGCGTGGGCACGTCCATCTGGGAGATGGAGAAGCGCAGGAAGAGCACCGCCACCGCCAGCGGCAGCGTGGGCATGAGCGGCACCAGCGCCAGGAGCACGTTGGAGGGGAGATGGGTCGCCACCATGGTGTTCACCAGGCCAATCCGTCGGGCGATGGCGGCCGCCGAGAGCGCCGAGAGGCCGGCCAGCACGTTGGCCCCGAAGAAGATGCCGCCCAGGGTGGCCGGGTTGGCGCCGAAGCGCGCATGGAACCAGTAGGCCACGTAGCTCTGCACCACCAGCCCCCCGGCAAACGCGTCCAGCGCGAACAGCGCCGAGAGCCGCCACACGATGCCGCGCGAGCGGTGCAGGCCCAGCATGGCGCGCGGCGGCGGGGCGTCTCCCGGCGCGCGCCGCGGCGCCTCGACCGCCGGCGAGAGACGCAGGAACAGCCCCGCCAGCAGCAGCCCCACCAGACCGTATCCCACCGAGACCCCGCGGTAGCTGGCCAGCGGCGAGAGGCCGGCGCCCTGGAGCCCCTGTACCAGTCCGCCGCCGCAGAGCGAGCCCGCGGCGGTGGCCATCGAGCCGGTGAGCTGGTACCAGGCGAAGGTCGAGGTCCGGCGCGCGGGAGGGAGCTCCTGGGAGAGCGCCGCCTGCTCCACCGCCAGGAACGGGCCGACCTCGTTCCCGGAGGGCGAGAGCACTCCCACGGTGGCGGCCAGCAACAGGGCGATGAACGAGGTGGTGGTGGCGAAGGCGACCGCCGCCACCAGCATCAGGGCCGCGCCCGCCAGGAGCGTCCGCCTGCGCCCGAACCGATCGGCGCGGGTGGTGAGGAGGAGCGAGATGGCCGTGTCGCCCAGCAGGGTCAGGCTGAGCAAGAGCCCGATGCGCGGCTGCGGGATCCCGGCCGCGGCCAGGTGCAGCACCAGAACCACCGAGGTCAGGCCATACGCGAACATGCGCAGGGCGCGGGTCGCGAAGAGGAGCGCGATCTGCGCCCGCGGGCTTCCGGCCGGCTCGGCCTGCGGCATGGCCGGAGGTCACCCGACCGCGTGCGGGCCCTCTGCCGCGCCGCCGCAGATGAAGGCGTGGGCCTCGGCGGCGGGGCCGATGAAGCACTGGGGGCGCCCGGGCGACTCGTCGTAGACGAACACGTCCTGGTGGGCGAGGAAGGCGGGCTCGAACTCGTCCCAGCCCACGGCGCACGCGCCCGCCTGGCCCGGCAGGAGCAGCGCCAGGCGGCCGGTGTGCTCGTCACGGCAGGGGCGCGCCCCGTGCGCCTCGGCCCAGCGGCGGAGCTCGACCACGTCCTGTGTCGTGCGGAACAAGGGAACTTCCTCCGTTCCTCCACCCAATAGCGCCCCGCGCCGAGGCGCGCTTCAGAAGCTCTCCAGCACCTGGCGGGCCGCCCGCTCGCCGCTCCGGAGCGCCCCGTCGACGGTCCCGGCGAAGTCCGCCTCGGTGGCCTCGCCGGCGAAGAACAGCGTCCCAGAGACGGGCCTGGCCAGCTCCTCGCTGGCACCCTCCGAGCCGACCGGGAAGACCGCATACCCGCCGCCGGCCAGCGGGTCCTTCGACCAGTCCACCAGCTCGGCCCCGTCGAGCCGGTCCTCCAGCGCCGCCGGGGCGAGGCCGAAGGCGGGCGCGAGCCCCCGCAGCGCCGCGCGCAGCGCGGCTGACCGGTCCATGGCCGAGAGCCGCTCCGCGCCGGGGCCGCCCACCCAGCCGACCAGCAGCGGGGCGCGCCGAGGCGCCAGGGTCCAGAACACCGGCACCGGCGCGCCGGCCAGGTGCAGGAAGGCCGGCCGCCGCGCGCCGCGCTCGGCCCAGGGCGGCCGGTGGAAGCGCAGGACCACCTTCACCACCGGGCCCATCTCCAGGCGCCCCCAGGCCCGCGACGCGGGGAGCGGCCGCGGCTCGAAGCGGACGCTTCCGGTCCGCAGCACGCCGATGGGAAGCGTCACGATCAATCGATGCCCGCGCACCGGCGCCACCGCGCCGCCCGCCGGCCCGCGCGCCTCGATGGTCACCGCGCCGGGGCGCCACCGGACCCGCGTGGCGGTCAGGCCCAGCCGGAGCGTGCCGGGCGGCCGCCTCGCCTCCGCCACCAGCGGCGCCAGCAGCGCCGCCCAGCCGCCCTCGGGGCGGTAGCTGCGATCGCCCCCGATGGCGTCGAGCGCGCGGTCCATCCGGGCGATGGCGGCGGCCGAGGCGCTGCGCGGGTCGGCCAGGTAGAACCCCTCCGCGAACGAGCGCGCCATGGCGAGCTCGGCCGGCCGGCCCGGCGCTGGCGCCGGGCGCGCGCCAGCACCGCCGCCACGGTGTCGTGGGGGCGCGCCGACTGGAAGAGCTCCTGGCCCCGGGAGAAGGTCGCCTGCGCGTCGGACAGGCCTCCGCGCCGGAGCATGCGATGCGACTGCGGCACGGACACGAGCCGCACCCCGGCCTCGCGCGCCAGCGCCCGCACCCGCGGAGGCCGCCCGTGCACGAACTCCGCCCCCCGCTCCACCGGGAGCCCGAGCACCGGATCGGTGCGGGTGTCGACCCGGCCGCAGGGGCGGTCGCGCGCCTCCAGCACCACCGCCCGCACCCCGGCGCGGCGCAGGGCGCGGGCGGCGGAGAGGCCGGCCGCACCGGCGCCGAGGATGAGGACGGTGGGGGTGGGCATGGGCGGTACTTAACGCAGCGTTCGTTGCCATGCCGAACCCGAACCCGTGCCTGAACCCGTCATCCCTGTTCCGTGATCGCGTCCCGAGTCCCGTGGCCCCTGGCCGTGGTCCGACGGCAGGGCTGGAGCACGGGCCTCGGGACTCGGATCACGGGTCACGCGAAGCCGGGTTCGGGTTCGGGTTCGGGTACTTTGGCCCCCCGTTGCGAGCAGCCCCGCAGCACCTCCGCAACCCCCCACGCCTGCGCCACGCACCCGCGCGGCGTGAAGGGCGGCTCGGCGTCGAATACCTCCGAGATCTGCCCCAGGCAGGCGTCCCCCAGGTGCGCCACCAAGCCGTCCAGGAGCCGGCGCGCGCCCGCCGCGTCCTCGCCGTGCACCTTCGACCAGGCGTCGACCATCGGCCCGATGAGCCAGCTCCACACCGTGCCCTGGTGGTAGGCCGCGTCCCGGGTGCGGAGATCACCGTGGTGAGGACGGAGGGGGGGGAGGCGAACCCCCCTCCCGTCACCGGTGACCGTCCCCGCGCGCCGCTCGGCACCGGGAACGGTCACGGTGACGGCCCGGCCCTCATGTAGAGGCTTGTGGCGCGAGAGGGCCGGGTGCGGTACCAGCGGGGCATGGACGAGCGCAAGGTGACGATATCGCGGCGCGGCGCGGAGCGGATCGCGCGCGGGCACCTCTGGGTCTACCGCGCCGACGTGGAGAGGGCTCCGGCCTCGCTGGAGTCGGGCGACACCGTGGCGCTGGTCGACGGGCGCGGGCGCTTCCTGGCCAAGGCGTTCTGGTCCACCCGCTCCAAGATTGCCATCCGCGTCGTGTCGCTGGACGAGGTCCCCATCGACGAGGGGTTCTTCGCGGGCCGGCTCTCGCAGGCCATCGAGCTCCGCCGGCGCGTGCTCGGCGAGGAGGCGTTCCTGCGGCTGGTCCACGGCGAGGGCGACCTCCTCCCCGGCCTGGTGGTGGATTCGCTACGGGCCGGTGGCGGTGCTCCAGACGCTCGTGCCCGCCACCGACCGCCGCAAGGCTTTCTTGGCGGAGCTGCTGGCGGGCGCTCTCCCGCTCAGCGCCGTGGTCGAGCGGAACGACGTGCGCGTCCGCGAGCTGGAGGGGCTGGCCCAGGTGAAGGGCGTCCTGCGCGGCGAGATCCCCGCCGGGATGGAGCACCGCGAGGGCGAGGTGCGGATGGGGCTCGACGTCCTGGGCGGCCAGAAGACCGGCGCCTTCCTGGACCAGCGCGAGAACCACCTCCAGGCCGGAGCCTACGCCGCCGGGCGATGCCTGGACTGCTTCAGCTACTCGGGCGGGTTCGCGCTGCAGCTGGCGCGGCGGGCCGAGAGCGTGGTGGCGGTGGAGATGCAGGCCGGGGGCGTTGGCGCTCCTGCGCGAGAACGCGGTGCGGAACCGGGCCGCCAACCTGGAGGTGGTCGAGGCCAACGCCTTCGACTACCTCCGCGACCGCTCCGAGGAGCCGCCCGCCTTCGACCTGGTGGTGCTGATTCCGCCCGCCTTCGCCAAGAACCGCGAGT
>CAVTOU010000003.1:0-36820 GCA_963736345.1 uncultured Pseudomonadota bacterium
TGCTGGTAAACAGGTCGCGTCGCCCGCGTGCTGCTTAGTCTGAGCACCGAGATGACCCGGATTGTCCCAAAGAACGCTACATGAGCACGAGCGCACAGGAACGTCATAGATCGATCGCCGTCGACGTCGGCGGTATCATGGTTGGCGGCGGCCATCCGATCGTCGTGCAGTCGATGACCAATGACACCGCCGATGTTGAAGGTACCGCGCAGCAGGTTGCGGCGCTGGCGCGCGCCGGCTCAGAACTCGTGCGCATCACGGTCGACCGCGACGAGGCGGCGGCCGCCGTGCCGCGCATCAGGGAGCGGCTTGGCCAGATGGGCGTGCCGGTGCCGATCACCGGCGATTTCCATTACAACGGTCACACGCTCCTGACCAACTATCCCGGCTGCGCCGAGGCGCTCGACAAATATCGCATCAATCCCGGTAATGTCGGCTTCAAGAACAAGCGCGACCCACAATTCACCAGATGAGTGAGATGGCGATCAAGCACGGCAAGCCGGTACCGTATTGGCGTGAACCTGGGGTTCGCTCGATCAGGAACTGCTGACGCCGCTGATGGACGAGAACTCGAAGCACCCCGAGCCGCGCGAGGCGCGCGAGGTCACGCACGAGGCCATGGTGCAATCGGCGCTGCTGTCGGGCGGCGCACCCCGGAGGAATGGGGCTGCCGAAGAGCCGCATTGTTCTCTCGGCCGAAGTGTGGCGGTGCCACGCCAGGTCGCCGCAGAGGGCGCCGTTCTGACGAAGGTTGGGGCGGAGGGGCGTGCGCCGGGGCTGGGCGCGGTCGAGGATCCTCACGTTGCTGACCTGGAGCGCACTCGTCACGCTCGTGTCCTTGAGCCGCTTCAGGAGCACGTCGTAGAGCCGCGCGTTGTTGTCGTTGACCCGCCTCAGCTCGCTGTACTCGCGCTCGTACTGGTTCAGCCCGAAGGCGTCGGCCTTGGTCTGCTCGAGGAGTGCGACGAGGTTCCGCTCCGTCTTGACGACCTCGCTGTATTCGGCGCGTGCGGAGTTGAGCGCGGTCTGCACTTCCTTCTTCAGGCTCATCCGCGTCTGATCCAGCTTCTCCTCGCAGGCCTCGAGCTTGGGGTGATCCGCCAGGTACTTGAGCTTGAGGTCCGCGCACTCGGCGGTGACCTCGATGTAGCGAACCTTGAGCGCCTGGATGGTGGCGCTCCCGGCCACCGGCTGCATCGCCTGGACGGCGGAGTCGTTTGCGTCGATGGCATCGCCCAGGGCCGCGATCTCGTCGTTGCGCGCCTGGAGCGTGGCGCGCGACACCCGGGCGCGGATGAGCGCGTCGTTGATCGCCGTGAGCCGCTGGCTGATCATGCTCTGCCGGTCCTCCCAGCTCGTGGCGACGATGTCGTGGGACTTCTTGAACTCGAAGAGGTCCTTGCCGCTCTTCTCGAGCTTCCCCTCGAGCTCGGCGACCTGCTGCTCGAGCCAGTCCGAGGCGTTGAGCGACGCCGCGTTCTTCACCGAGAGGTTCTCCGCGATGTACGAGTCGGCGGCTGCGTTCGCCACGAGGGCGGCGATCTCCGGATCGGGGCTCTCGAAACGGATCCGGACGATCCGGGAGTCCTTCACCGGCTCGACCTTCAGCCCTGCCTGGACGATGGCGACGGGGTTCGCCCGCGCGCGGATCTGGTCCCTCTGGGCCGGATCGACTCGATCCAGGCCGAGGAAGTGATCGTTACGCCCGAGCTGGAGCTTGTCGGAGACCCGCTGGGCGACCGCCCGGCTGGTGATCACCTTGTACTGCGTCTCGTAGTACTCGCGGGTGTAGTAGAAGCCGCCCGGCCCGGTGTCCACCACGTCCTGGACCGAATCCTTGTCGAGGACACGCGGCGCCGCCAGATCGATGATGATGCTGCACGTCGCGTCGTAGATCCGCGTCTGGCGGAGCGTCACGATCCCCGTCACGACGACGGTCGCGAGGAAGAACGGGATGACGAGCCACCTCCGCAGGAGGATGATCCGCCAGTACTCGCGAAGGTTGAGGGACTCGCCGGAATCGGTGAGGGCGAGTGAAGCCTCGAGACTGTCGGGCTTTGTGGACATCGGGGAAATCGGCTCCGGGTGGGCGCGAAGGCTCGAGAACTCTAGGGGATAACCGACCTGAAGTCGAGGCGTTGCCGCCCTGGCCGGGACTTCCTCGCACCGACTAGAATGGGTTCGCAGATGCCGCGCATCCCCCTCCCTTCCGGACGAGCGATCGCGGTGGCGATCCTGGCGGTGCTTTGCATGCTCGTGCCGCTGGGTCGGGGCGGCCTCACGATTCCCGCACAGGTGCTGGCGCTCGCGGGTGGTTGTCTGGCGCTCCTGCTCGCCCCCCGGAGGTCCGACGCCGTCGTGAGCGGCGCGGCCCTTGCGCTCGGGCTGCTCGCGGTCGTTGCAGGCGCTCCAGCTCCTGCCCTTGCCTGCGCGGGTGCTCGAGGTGGTCGCCCCGTCAACGGCAGCTCACCTCCAGAGCTTCCTCCAGCCCGTCGGCCTCTACCCGAGCATGAGACCGCTCTCGCTGGACCCCGGGGCCACGGCGGCGGAGCTCGCCAGGGCCGTCGCCCTCGCGATGGTGGCCCTTGCGACCGCGGTTGCCGCGCACGAGGCCAGGTTTCGCGGACGGCTCCTGGGCGGGGTCGCCGTGGGGGGCGTCGTTGTCGCGCTGGTCACGCTCGGTGCTTCCCTTGGAGGCGTCGCCTCGTACCTCGAGCCGCGCGTGGTCTTCGTGAACAAGAACCACCTCGCGAGCCTCACGAACCTGGCGGGCTTCACGGCGCTCGGCTTCGCCGTCCGCGCCCGGGGAACGCGGAGGGCGCTCTGGCTCACGGCATTCCTCGTGTGCGGCACGGAGACGGCCCTGTCCCTGTCCCGGGGCGGCATCTCGGCATTCGTGGTGGGGGCCGTGCTCTTCGGATGGCTGCAGACCCGGGCGCTCGCGAGCGAGGGGCAGCACCGGCCTGGACAGCGCGCGCTCCTCCTCGGTGCGGTGGGCAGCGTGGTCCTGGTCGCCGGCGTGCTGGCGGCCGGTCCCGTCCTGGAGAGGCTCGAGACCGTTCGCGACACCTCCCGGGAGGGGAGGCTCGAGCTCTGGCCCGTGGCGCTTCGGGTCATCCGCGACCATGCCGCCCTGGGGATCGGTCGTGGCGCGTTCGCGACCACCTTCGCCGCGTACAAGACCGAGCCGGATCCGTACACGTACACGCACGTCGAGAACGAGCTGCTCCAGATCCCCATCGACGTCGGCCTCCCGCTCGGCCTGCTCGTGCTCGGGGCGCTTGGCTGGGCGTTCTGGCGAGCGATGGCGCGCAAGGATCTCTCCCGCATCGAGGTGGGTGCCATCGCCGGCGTGGGCGCAGTCGCCCTGCAGAACCTGGTCGACTTCTCGCTCGAGCTTCCCGGCGTCGCCCTTCCCGCCGCGGTGGCCCTGTGCACCGTCGCGCCCCGTCTCGGACGCCGCGTCCCCTCCTGGCTCCTCAGGGGCACCGCTGTCGTCGCGGTCGCGGCGGGAGCCCTGGCCCTCGCAGCGGGGCACCGATACCCAAAGGACGATGTCGTGGCGCGCGTCGAGGCGGCCGGCCCCGACGGTGCCGTCGCCGCCGCCCGTCCGTTCATGGCAGCGCACCCAGCCGACTACCTGCCGCACGCCGCGGTGGGCGTATCGCTGGTCAGGGCGGATCGGTGTAGCGAGGGGATGCCCTGGCTCTCGCGCGCGATGCTGCTCAACCCGACCGCTGCCGTGCCCCATCACTACGTGGCCCGCTGCCTCGCCGCGGCACACCAGGCCGCCCTCGCGCAGCGCGAGTTCCGGCTGGCCGCCGAGCTGGGCGACGCCGTCGCGCTCGAGGAGGCTGCCCGCTGGTTCGCCTCGCTCGACGATCTTCTCCAGGCCACGCCCGACACGCCCGCGGGGCACCGCCTGCTCGCGGAGACCATCGCAGCGGATCGCCCAGCCGACGCGGCGCGGGTCCTGGAGGGCCTCTGGCGGGACTACGGGGAGGAGGACGTCGTTCCTCTGCTCGCGCAGGCGCGCCTCCGGGCGAAGGACGACGAGGGCGCGCTCGAGGCGGCGCGCGCCGTGCTGGGAACCCAGCCTGGGGACGTTCGAGCAACCCTCGTCGCGTTCCAGGCGCTGCAGCGTCTGGGCCGCGAGGACGAGGCGTGGGCTCTCCTGGAGCAGGCCAACCGTGTGAGCCCGGGCCGTCCGGAGTTCGTGACGCAGCTCGTCGGGCCGCTCGTCAAGCGCCGGCGCTACTACGAGGCGCGGCGGCTCGTGGAAACGATCGTTCCGGAGACCACGGCCGAGATGTCGGCTCGGGAGCTGCTGACCGCCAGCATCCTCATCGCCCAGGGGAGGGACGAGGAAGCGGCCGGACACCTCGAGCTGGCCGCCTCGGCGAGGGGCGCGCGCCAGCCGCTCGAGCTGCTTGCCACGGTCCTGGAAAAGCTCGGACGGCCGGCCGAAGCGGTCGCGGCGCTCCAGCGCGCGGCCGCGCTGCCCGGGGACTCCACCTGGGTGCCTATGACGCCAGGATCGCGGCGCTTCGCGCCCGCGAGGCCGGGGCACAGGGGCCCCAGTTGCCGGACAGCCCCTGACTCTGAGATAACGCGCAGACAGATGCCGGGTTTGGCCTCAGCCCGTCGGTTCAGTTGCCCGAGGTGTGGCTCGTCTCGGGTCCGCCGCTCGGTCCCGCAGGACGGCTGGGAGCGGCTCGTCCGGGCGGCGACGGCCTTCCACTACTACCGTTGCCGCGATTGCCACCACCGCGGGTCGCGCTGGGGCCGGATGAGCACTCACCGACGCGAGCGAAGGGTGCCCAGCGTCCCCGTGCGCCCGGTGGAGGTGCGGGACCTCACGGCCGCGGCCCTGAAGCGGCGGCGGATGGTCCTCCTCGTGCTGGTCGCGATCGCCTCGGGAATCGCGACCGGCACCATGGTCGACTCGTGCCAGCCGCCACCTGCGGCGGTCGAGTCCTGACCGCTCACTCCGCCGCGGCCGACACCATCATCCGGATCAGATCCTCGAATCGCGTGGCGGCCTGCCACCCGAGGCGCTCCCGCGCGCGCCGTGGATCCGCCAGCAATCGCGTGGGCTGATCCGGCCTCTGAAAGGTCGGGTCGGAGCGGACGTACTCGCGGTGGTCGAGCCCGACCTCCTCGAACGCCAGCCGGCACAGATCGCGGACCGTGTGAGCGATCCCGGTTCCGATGATGAAGTCGTCCGGCGCGTCCTGCTGGAGCATCCTCCACATCGCGTCCACGTGATCGCCCGCGAACCCCCAGTCGCGCGTGACGTCCAGGTCTCCCAGGACGAGCTCGCGCTGCTTGCCGCGGCGGATCGCGACGGCGGCGTGGACGACCTTCGAGGTGACGAACCGCTGCGGTCGGCGGGGCGACTCGTGGTTGTAGAGGATGCCGGCGCAGGCGAAGAGGCCGTAGTGGCGCCGGTACAGGCCGACGAGCTGGTGGGCGAAGACCTTGGCCGCGGCGTACGGGTTCGCAGGAATCTTCGGGCTGTCCTCGTGCTGGGGCGACTCGGTGGTGTTCCCGAAGATCTCGCTGGTCGAGGACTGGTACAGCCGAGCAGCCGGCCGGACCTCCCGGATGGCATCCAGGAGGTGGATCACCGGCGAGCTCGTGATGCGGATGGCCGTCGCCGGGTCCTCCCAGGACTCGGGCACGAACGAGTGGCCGGCGAGGTTGTAGACCTCGTCCGGCGCGAGCTCGGCGACCGCTCGAAGGGTCGCGTAGCGATCGAGCAGGTCCACCTCGACCAGCCTGATTCCCATGGCCCGGTACTCGTCGCCGCGACGGCCGAGGAGCGTGCCGGGCCGTCCGCACCCGAGCACCTCGTATCCCTTCGAGAGCAGGAGGCGCGACAGGTAGAAGCCGTCCTGGCCAGCCACCCCGGTCACCAGCGCTCGACGCATGCCGGACACCTCCGCGGAAGGCCGTGGAGAGTACGATGCCCCGTCCGAGAGGCGCAACCCGGGGAGTGTACCGGACGGTTCACGCTCCCTCGGAGCTCCAGCCGGTCCGAGGCGCGGCGAGCACCTCGGGTATACACTTCCGTGCCGTGGCCGAGCTGACGCAGGAGCGCCGTGACGTGGCATCCTCTCCCGAGGATGGGAACGGGCTTCACCTGCTCACCTGCTACCGGTGCGGGTCGCACCGCATCCACCGCTCGCATCCGAAGAACTCGCTCGAATCAGTGCTGCGATCCGTCACGCCCCTGCGATTCCACCGCTGCAGCGAGTGCGGCCACCGCGGCTACCACTTGGCCTGGTCCGCCCCCAGGGCGGCGCATCAGGAAGCAGCGATCCCTTCCGTGCCGACCGATCCCCGCCGGTCATACCGGGACACGCTGGCCGCGCGGGTACGCCGCCGCCGCATCATCCGGTCGATCCTGGTCGCAACGGTGCTCGGGGTGCTGGTGTCCGTCGTGGCCCTGACGCGCTGAATCCCGCCCGACCGTGGCCTGGTACACTTCCCGGTCATCGCGACCGGATGTGCCTCATCTGTCCGTTGTCTGGTAAGAAGTCGCCATTCATGACCTCCCTCTCCATCCTCGTCCCCGCCTACAACGAGCAGTACCTGGTCGCGAACTCGCTCTCGCGCCTCGAGGTGCTCGAGAACTCGGAGCTACCTGGAGCGCGTCCAGGTCGTGGTCGTGGACGACTGCTCGCGCGACCGCACCGCGGACGTGCTCCGCTCCTTCGCCGCGCTCCCGTGGCCTCACCTGGCACGAGGAGGGCCGCATCGAAAAGGGCGTGGAGCTGAAGGGCTACGGCAAGAAGGGCAAGTTCGAGTGGGTCTTCCTGCGCCACGTCCTGAACGGCGGCAAGGGGGCGGCCGTCCGCACGGCGCTCGCCGAGGCGGACGCGGAGCATCACGGTCATCCACGACGCGGACCTCGAGTACCACCCGCGCGACCTCCTCCGCATCGTGAAGATCTTCGTGGAGGAGCAGGCGGACGCGGTCTTCGGCTCGCGCTTCGCCGGCGGCGAGGCGCGGCGAGTGCTGCTCTTCCGGCACGAGCTCGGCAACCGCTTCCTCACGTTCCTCACCAACCTGGGTGACGAACGTGAACCTCACCGACATGGAGACCTGCTACAAGGCGGTCCGCACCGATCTGCTCAAGTCGATCCCCATCCTCTCGAACGACTTCCGGATCGAGCCCGAGCTGACCATCAAGCTCGCGAAGCGCGAGGCGCGCATCTTCGAGATCCCGATCAGCTACTCGGGCCGGACCTACCAGGAGGGGAAGAAGATCGACTGGCGGGACGGCTTCCGCGCGCTCTGGGCCATGCTCCGCTTCGCGGTCTCCGACCGCGTCTACGCCGAGGACGCGTACGGCTCGCAGATCCTCGGCCGGCTCGGCGCGCGCGCCGCGCTTCAACGCCTGGATGGCGGACACCATCCGTCCCTTCTGCGGCCAGCCGCGTGCTCGAGATCGGCAGCGGCACCGGCAACCTCACGCGGCGGCTCGTGCCGCGCGACTCCTACGTCGCCTCCGACGTGAACCCGCTTTACCTCCAGACGCTCCGCGCGCTGACCATCGACCGGCCCGTACCTCGACGTCACGCTCACCGACGTCACCCAGGGCGACGTCCTTCCCCCGCGTCGAGGGCGGCTTCGACACGGTCGTGTGCCTGAACGTGATCGAGCACGTGGACGACGACGTGGGCGCGGTCCGGAACATCCGCGACGTGCTGGCGACCGGACGGCCGCGCCATCGTCCTCGTCCCCCACGGACCGGACGCTCTTCGGCACGCTCGACGAGGTGCTGGGGCACCAGCGGCGCTACACCGAGGCCACGCTCCGCAAGCTCGTCGCAGGACGCGGGGCTCGAGGTCGAGCAGATCGTCCGCTTCAACCGGGTGGGCTGGCCGGCCTGGTGGCTCAACGGGAAGCTCATGCGCAGGCGGACCTTCGGGCTCGTGCAGATCAAGATCCTGAACCTGCTCACGCCGCATCTTCCGGCTCATCGACCGGGTGCTGCCGTTCCCGCCGCTCTCGCTCATCGCCGTCGCGCGGCATCCCTTGCCGGCGGCGCCGGCGCTTCCGGCAGCGAAGGCGACCGAGGACGCGTTCTTCGACGGGGCGGAGCGGTCGAGCTGATGCATGAGGCTCGCGCCGGGCTATCGGACGGCCGGCCCCTGGAGGAGGTACTCCTGCCAGGTGATTGCCCGTATGCCGGCGCGTTCCGCGGTCGCGAACCCCAATCGGTCGCAGAGGACCAGCGGCCGCAGGCTGGGATGCCGGCGGACGAGCTCGAGGAGTCCCTTCAGGTCGCTCGCCTGGAAGCGACCGGTCTTCACCTCGATGGCCCACGATCCCCAGCTCCCTTCGACGACGCCGTCGACCTCGAGCGGCTCCTCGCGCCAGTAGGAGACGTGCTGGCCCGCGTTCCAGGCGTGGGCCAGGCAGGCGTTCTCGACCCAGGCGCCGAAGCGCTTCGGGTCTCGAGCCGCGTCGGCGATCCCCTGCGGGTCCATCACCGCGACGAGCGCGTTGTTGAGGGTCACGAGCTTGGGCGGAGCCGCCCGGCGCCGCGCGCGCGCTGCGCGGAGTACTTGGGGAGCGGCGCCACGAGGAACGCCTCCTCGAGGAGCGCGAGGTAGTGCGCGACGGTCTCGAGGGCGCCCGGCGTCCTGAAGCTGCCCCTGGATCTTCTGCAGCGACACGATCTGCGCCGGCGACGAGGCGGCCACGCCGAACACCTGCCGGAGCAGCGCCGGGCGCCGAACCGCCGCCAGGGCGAGGATGTCGCGGCCGATGGCCGGCTCGAGGATGGCGTCGCGGACGTACGCCGACCATCGCGGCACGTCCTCGTGCAGCGGGAAGGCGCCCGGATAGGAGCCCATGCGCACGACGAGGTCGGCCGCCTCCGCGGGCTCGACGTCGAAGACCTGCGCGATCGAGGCCGCCGACCAGTGCGTCAAGCGTGATCCGCTCGAACCGGCCGGCGAGGCTCTCGCGCGAGCCCGCAGCGAGGTGGAGCGCCGACGAGCCGGTGGCGACGATGTGGACCGGCGTCTTCCTGCGCCGGAAGCGATCCCAGATGCCCTTGAGGTGCGCCGCCCAGTCGTGGAGGAGGTGGGCCTCGTCGAGGAGCACGACCGCGCGTCCCTCGCGAGGCGGCCGGTGTCCTCGGCCCTGGCGAGGAGCCGTTCCCAGAAGCCAGGGAGGGCGGCTTCGGGCGCGTCGGCCGCAGCGTAGACCGCCTGCCTGCCGAGGCTGGTCGGCGATCTCCAGGAGCAGCGTGGTCTTGCCGACCTGGCGCGGTCCAGCCAGGAGCTGGATGCGGCCCGGGGCGGGCTCGGCGAGGCGACTGGTCAGGAGCTCCCGGCATTCGAGGTAGCTTCGACGGAACTCCACCGCTGGCATATCTGAATAATTATTCGACTACGGTCGATATGGCAAGCCAACCCTCCGACGGGCCGCGGCGACGACCCTGGAGCTCCGCCATGCCTTCGCAGCCGCTCAGGTGCGCGTGGTCCGGTTGCGAACGCTGGCCGAGCTGGAGCGGGCAGCGGCGACCTCCGCCGATCGCCTGGTGCTCGCCACGCTCGAAGACACGATCCGGCGGTCGGGCAGCTGAAACGGGCGCAGTGTTCCCCCGCCGGGGTCCGAGCACCGGGGGCGGGTACACCGAGTGCGGTCGCTCGATGGAGGACTGCGCCACGCGCCGTCCACCCTTCAGGGACGCGCTCTGCACGTTCCCGTTGACAGACCGTTGTGCTAAACAGATGTTCAGCATGGGGCCTGCGCGTTCCATCGTTGCCGTGCCGCTGGCGCCCTCCGCGGAGCGCCTCCGCGCCCTCGCCGCCGAGGCCTGGCCGCTCCTCCCGGTCGCGCCGGAGGAGCGGAAGCACCTCCTCCGCGACGAGGCGGCGGAGCTGGTGGATCGACTGCTGGTGCAGGTCGCCCGATCGAGCGGCGCCATCGCAGTCGCCATGGGCGAGTGCCTGGGCGCCCTCTGCTCGGGTGACGGACCGATGCGCCTCGGCTACTCGGGGATCGGCGACTACGCGCGGGAGAACCTCTCCATCGCGGGGAGGACCGCGTTCGAGATGGCTAGGCTGGCCCGGGAGCTTCGCACGCGTCCACTGCTCCGGGAGGCGGTCCGATCCGGCGAGATCAGCACCAAGAAGGCCGCGGCGATCCTCGGGGTCGCGGTCGGGGAGGCGGAGGCGGGGTGGGTGGCGAGGGCCAAGCGCGAGCCCGTCCAGGCGCTCAGGCTCGCGGCGAGAGGAGGGGATGCCCCCGACGAGGTTGACGAGTCCTGGGAGCGGCTCACGCTCGATCTCGAGCCTGTACACCGGAAGACGGTAGATGAGGCGATGGACCTGGCCGGGAAGGTCCTGGGCCGGGCCGCGCCGCGGTGGCAGCGGGTCGAGGCGATCTCGCAGGAGTACCTGGGCGAGCACCCGGACCCGGCCGAGGATGAGAGGCGGGCGGGCAGCGAGCTACCGGAGGAGCACCGGGCGCTCATCGACGCCTTGAACGCCAGCATGCGCCGCGCCACCGATCTGCACACCTGGCTGGAGCGCGAGTACGACCGCTGGAGCCATCTCCACGAGGCGGACCCGGTGCCGGCGCCCGACGCGGGGGTGGACGACCTCGACCGGGCGCGCCGGATCCACGCGCGCCTGCGCGAGCTGGCGGCCATGCGCAGGGGGTGGGACGAGCTGGTGGGCCACCTCTCGCTCCTGGTCATCAACGCCGGGCTCTGGCGCGACATGAAGTTCGCGGACGTGAACCAGTACGCGACCGAGCGGCTGGGCATGTCGGGGCGAGCGATGGAGCAGCGGGCCTGGCTGGAGCGGCGGATGTGGGAGCTGCCAGCCATCCGCAAGGCGATGCGGGAGGGACGCATCGGCTACGAGCAGGCGCGGCTCGTGGCCAGGTGCCAGGACCGCGAGTACGTCGAGGCCTGGATCCAGATGGCAGAGAGGATGACCTGCATCGAGCTACGGCGCGCGGTGGAGGCGGACGCCGAGAAGCAGATGTGCGCGCGGGGGAAGCTGCGGCTCGTGCTGCCGGAGCGGGTGAGGGCCCTCCTCTCGGCGGCGTGCCGGGCCGCGACCCGTGCCGAGGGACGGCTCGTCACCACCTCCGAGGCGCTGGTGCTCATGTCCAGGCACTTCATCCTGACCTGGAAGGAGGTGCTGAAGGAACGGAACACTCCGGCGAAGCGGTCGCGCGACCGGGACGAGGGCTGGTGCACGGTGCCGGGGTGCAGCAGGGCGGCCGCGAACTCGCACCACATCCGCTTCCGATCGCACGGGGGTGGGCACGGCGAGCCGAACCGCACCTCGCTCTGCCTCGCTCACCACCTGCACGGCGTGCACAAGGGATACGTGCGCGTGTCGGGGCAGGCGCCGGACGGGCTGCGCTGGGAGCTGGGGGAGCGGTGAACGCGGCTGCCGCTTGCCGCAAATGCCCCTCCCCTGACTCGTCCAGGGGTGCTACATTCCTGGCGTGACCGCATCGCACGGACACGCCCCTGAGGCCTCCGACCCGGTGGTGTGCGACGCCACACTGCTCGACACGCTCCGTGACCTCTCGCCGGAGGAGAGGCTCCGCTGGAACGATCGGGCGGTTGCCACGGCCCTCGAGCTCCAAGATGCCTTCGCAGCCGCCCGCTCTGGCGACCCTGCTCGCACGGCTGGCAGCGAGCGGGACTGAGTTCCTGCTCGTCGGCGGCCTCGCCGCGGTGGCGCAGGGCGCCCCGCTGATGACCTTTGACGTCGACGTCGTGCACCGCCGCACGCCGGACAACGTCGAGCGGCTCCTTGCGTTCCTCGCGGAGGTGGACGCTCGGTATCGCGGCCGACCCGCCGGTCAGATCATCCGGCCCACGCGCGAGGTGCTGCTCGGGAGTGGCCACCACCTGCTCACGACCTCGCTCGGCCCGCTCGATCTCCTCGGGGCCATCGAGCATGGGCGGGACTTCGATAGCTTGCTGCCCGAGATCATCACGCTGGAGATCGAGCATCAGCCGGTGCGGGTCGTACGGCTGCAAACGCTCGCGGAACTGAAGCGGGGATCGACGGCGCCGAAGGACCGGCTCGTGCTGGCGACGCTGGAGGACGTCATCCGGCGGTCGGGTGGCTAGCGGCTTCTCCTCGGCGGCGCCCCGGGCGAGCCGAGGATGCTTGGCACGGTTGACCTCCTGTGGCCCCACCCCTACTGTCCCGGCGCATGCGCATCCTCGTCACCGGCGGCGCCGGCTTCATCGGCTCGCACCTCTGCGAGCGCCTGCTCGAGCGAGGGGCACGACGTCATCTGCCTCGACAACTTCTTCACCGGGCAGCAAGGCGCAACATCGCGCACCTGCTCGGACAACCACCGCTTCGAGCTCATCCGCCACGACGTGACCGAGCCGATCCTGCTCGAGGTCGACCAGATCTACAACCTGGCCTGCCCGGCCTCCCCGGTGCACTACCAGTACAACCCGGTCAAGACCATCAAGACCAGCGTGATGGGCACCATCAACATGCTGGGGCTGGCCAAGCGGGTCAAGGCCCGCATCCTGCAGGCCTCCACCTCGGAGGTCTACGGCGATCCGCTCGATGCATCCGCAGACCGAGAGCCTACTGGGGGCAACGTGAACCCGATCGGCATCCGCAGCTGCTACGACGAGGGCAAGCGCGTGGCCGAGACGCTGATGATGGACTACCACCGCCAGAACAAGGTGGACATCCGCATCGTCCGCATCTTCAACACCTACGGCCCGCGCATGGCGCTCGAACGACGGCCGGGTGGTCTCCAACTTCATCGTCCAGGCGCTGCGGGGCGAGGACCTCACCGTCTACGGCGACGGCAGCGCAGACGCGCTCCTTCTGCTACGTCGACGACCTGGTCGAGGGCATGATCCGCATGATGGAGCGGGAGGACGTGACCGGGCCGGTCAACCTGGGCAACCCGGTCGAGACCTCGATCATGGAGTTCGCGCGGCGGATCATCGAGCTCACCGGGTCGCGGTCGAAGATCGTGCAGAAGCCGCTGCCGGCGGACGACCCCAGGCAGCGGCAGCCGGACATCTCGCTCGCCCGGGAGCTCCTCGACTGGGAACCGCGGGTGCCGCTCGAGACGGGGCTCAGGAAGACCATCGAGTACTTCGCGGGGGTGCTCCGGAAGGGGTGACGTCCCGCCCGTTCTTGTACTGATCGCGCGGCGGGTGAGCGCCCACCAGCCCGCTCGTTCCGTTTGACGCCTCTCCGGACTGCACCTAGTGTCCGGAAGCCATGCCGATCGATTGGCCCAGCGAACGCGTCGTGGTGACGGGTGGGGCGGGGTTCCTCGGCTCGTTCGTGCTCGAGGCCCTTCGCGCCCGAGGTGCCCGGAACGTCCTCGTCCCGCGCGTCGAGGACTACGACCTCGTCCAGATGGACGCCATCCGTCGGATGTACCGCGACATGGACCCGACGCTGGTCATCCACCTGGCCGCGCGGGTCGGCGGCATCGGCGCCAACCGCGACAACCCGGGGCTGTTCTTCTACGACAACCTCATGATGGGCATCCAGCTCATCGAGGTGGGCCGGCAGGTCGGGCTCCGGAAGCTCGTCGCGCTCGGCACCATCTGCGCCTACCCCAAGCACGCCCGGTGCCGTTCAAGGAGGAGGACATCTGGAACGGCTACCCGGAGGAGACGAACGCGCCGTACGGCCTCGCCAAGAAGATGCTGCTGGTGCAGAGCCAGGCCTACCGCCAGCAGTACGGCTTCAACTCCATCGTGCTCTTCCCGGTGAACCTGTACGGCCCGCGCGACAACTTCGACTCCGAGGACGCTCGCACGTCATCCCGGCGCTCATCCGCAAGTGCGTCGAGGCGCGCGAGCGCGGCGACGGGCAGGTGGTGGTCTGGGGCGACGGGCGCGGCCTCGCGCGAGTTCCTGCACGCGCGCGACGCGGCCGAGGGCATCCTGGCCGCGGCCGAGCGCTACGAGAGGTCCGACCCGGTGAACCTGGGGGCGGGCTTCGAGATCGAGATCCGCGACCTCGTCACCCAGATCGCGCGGCTGTGCCGGTTCGAGGGCGAGATCGTCTGGGATCACGACGAAGCCCAACGGCCAGCCGCGGCGCATGCTCGACACCTCCCGGGCTCTGCGCGAGTTCGGCTGGAAGGCGAAGATCGGTTTCGAGGAAGGGCTGCGCGAGACCATCGACTGGTTCGAGAGGAACCGCGGGAGCATCCAGTGAAGAAGGCGCTCATCACCGGCATCACCGGCCAGGACGGCAGCTATCTGGCCGAGCTGCTCCTCGACAAGGGCTACGAGGTCCACGGCATCATCCGCCGCTCCTCGTCCTTCAACACGAGCCGCATCGACCACATCTACCAGGACCCGCACGAGCCAGACTGCCGCCTCTTCCTGCACTACGGCGACCTGAACGACGGCTCCTCGCTGAACCTGCTCCTGAAGAAGCTCCGCCCCGACGAGATCTACAACCTCGGCGCGCAGAGCCACGTGCGCGTCTCCTTCGACGTCCCGGAGTACACCGGCGAGGTGACGGGCCTGGGCGCGCTGCCGCCTGCTCGAGGCCATCCGCGAGCTGAGCCTCAAGGACACCCGCTTCTACCAGGCCTCCTCCTCCGAGATGTTCGGCGCCTCGCCGCCGCCGCAGAACGAGAGGACGCCCTTCTACCCGCGCAGCCCCTACGGCTGCGCCAAGGTCTACGCCTACTGGATCGGCGTGAACTACCGCGAGGCGTACGGGATCCACGTCTCGAACGGGATCCTCTTCAACCACGAGTCCCCGCGGCGCGGCGAGACCTTCGTCACCCGCAAGGTCACGCGCGCCGTGGCCCGCATCAAGCTCGGCCTGCAGAAGAAGCTCTTCCTCGGCAACCTGGAGGCCAAGCGCGACTGGGGCTATGCCAAGGACTACGTCGAGGCCATGTGGCTCATGCTGCAGCAGCCGCAGGGCGACGACTACGTGGTCGCCACCGGCGAGGCGCACTCGGTCCGCGAGCTGTGCGAGCTGGCCTTCTCGCCACGTCGGCCTCGACTACCGCGAGTTCGTCGAGATCGACCCGCGCTACTACCGGCCGACCGAGGTCGACTACCTCCTCGGCGACGCCTCCAAGGCGAAGGCCAGGCTCGGCTGGGCCGCCCGCACGACCTTCCAGGAGCTCGTGAGGCTCATGATGGACGCCGACCTCGAGCTCGCCGAGCGCGAGCAGCGCGCCGGCGCCGGCCCGGCGGTCTCGCGGCACGGCTAGCGCCGCGGGCACGCCGGCCCGGCCGGTTCACCGCCTCAGCGGTGGTGCTCCTCCCACCGCTCCTCGCGGTCCTCGCGCCGCTCGCCGCGGTCCTCGCGGATCTCGCCGACGTCCGAGCGGATCTCGCGCCGGGAGAGCTCGACCAGCTCGACCAGGATGCCGTGCTTCCGCTGCATCCACTTCGGCCCGCGAAGCGGCCGGATCCGCACCCATTCGTCGTTGAGCGTCTGGATGCGCTGCCGGTACTCCGACTTCTCCATGAGGTCATGGCGATCCTTGGCGGCATCGCGGCGGTCATCGCGGAACTCCCGGCGATCGCCCCGGCGCGCATCCGAGGCCGCCTCCTGATCGGACCGCTTGTACTCGCCGGCTGCCTGGCCGGTCTCGCGGGCCGCCTCCGCCATCTCTTCGCTCAGAGCCTTCGACACCCGCTCCTCGACCCGGGCGATCGCGCGGCCGTTGCGCGTGGCCACCGCCCGGTCGAACTCTCGCAGGAGTGCGGTGGCGAACTGCTGGTCGCGCAGGTCGTCCTTGAGCGCGCCGACGATTCTTCTCCATCTCGTGACGGTCCCCGGGGCCTGCGAACGCGGCGGACGGGAGAGTCAGTGCCAGGCAGACCGACGAATGCGGTGCGGTTCATGGGCGCCTCCTCGTTCGAAGCGTGAGTGTGACGACGACCACCCCTCAAGCAGGGGCGGTGCCAGGGTTGTAACCGCCCGGAATCACGACTTCGCCTAGAATACGCGCACCGGGTAGCGGCGACACCCGCGTATCGACTCCTCACACGTGTTCGCAGGGGTGACGGTCGCCCCCGCGGCTCGCGCCGGGCGCCGGATCGTGGATAATCGCCCCCCGCGACCCCGCCCGGCGGCGGGGCCCCGCACGAACCGCGAGGCACACCCCAGTGGAGACCAAGCGCGCCGTCATCACCGCAGCGGGCGAGTCGCAGCGAACCTTGCCCCTGCAGACGCTGGTGGACCGGGACGGCCAGACCAAGACCGCGCTGCGCATCGTCATCGAGGAAGCCCTCGCGGCGCGCATCGAGGAGATCTGCGTCATCATCGCCCCGGGCGACGAGGCCGCCTACGCGCTGGCGGCCGGCCCGCACGCCAAGCGCCTCCGCTTCGTCGTCCAGGAGAAGCCGGCCGGCTACGGTCACGCGGTCCACTGCGCCCGCGACTTCACGCGCGGCGAGCCGTTCCTCCTCATGGTCGGCGACCACCTCTACGTGAGCGGCAGCGAGAAGCGCTGCGCGCAGCAGCTCGTCGAGGTGGCGAAGGCGGAGCGCTGCAGCGTCTCCGCGGTCCAGCCCACCCACGAGAGCAAGCTCCCGTTCTACGGCACGGTGGGCGGCCAGCGCGTCGCCAACCGGCAAGGAGCTGTACGAGGTCGCCCAGGTGATCGAGAAGCCGACGCCCACCGAGGCCGAGCAGAAGCTGCATCGTTCCGGGGCTGCGCGCCGGGCACTACCTGTGCTTCTTCGGGATGCACGTGCTCTCGCCGCCGGTGATGGACCTCCTGGGCGAGGCGCTGCGCGAGGCCGACGGCCGGCACGGCGTCCCCCTCACCCCCTCGCTGGCCAGGCTCGCCTCGCGCGAGCGCTACCTCGCCTACGAGCTGGCGGGGACCCGCTACGACATCGGCGTCAAGTACGGCCTGCTCTCGGCCCAGCTCGCGCTGGCCCTGTCCGGCCGCGACCGGGACGAGGTGCTCTCCATGCTGGTCGAGCTCCTGGCGGCGCGGACGCGATGCTGACCGGCCTCATCACCGCCGACCGACCCGGCCCTGCGGAACCGGTCGCTGGACGCCGCCTGCGACGGGCTGCGCGCTCCCCGAGCTCCTGGCCGAGTGCGCCGAGCTCGACGCCTTCCGGCGCGCGGAGCGACAACCTCTACGAGCGCGTCCGGGCGCTGTTCTTCCTCTACGCCATCCACCGCTTCCACCTCCCGGGCGGCTCGCGGCCGAGGCGACCACCCGGCCGTCCGCCGCGGCCTCATCCCGTTCCGCGGGTTCGAGCACCTGCTGGCCCGCCGCTTCGAGGAGGCCATCGACGCGTTCCTCGCCGTCCAGGCCGCGGAGGGCCCGAGCGACGGCGTCTCGCAGCGCGCTGGCCGCGGCCTACCAGCGCCTCGCCTTCCAGACGCTGGCCGACCAGGTCCGGCGCAGCGTGCGCTCGGTGCGCGGCAACCAGTGGATGTTCCGCATCGGCCACCCGGCCGACCATCCGCTGCGGGTGCAGCCGCGAGCTGCTCGCCAAGGACGCCGACGGGACCTACCCGATCCTGCGCGAGCGGACGCCGGTCCGCATGGACCTCACCCACTGCGGCTGGAGCGACATCTTCTTCCTGGGGATGGATTACCCCGAGGGCGCCCGGGTGCTCAACGTCTCCATCGACCTCGGCGTCCACGGCCGCGACGCCGCTCCGCGCCCGCCGGTCGAGGCCTACCTGCGCGTCATCGACGAGCCGGTCCTCCGCCTGGCCAGCGTCGACCTGGGCGCCACCGCCGACATCACCAGCCTGGCCGAGGTCTTCGACTTCGCCAAGGACTACCTCGGCCTGCTCAAGGCGGCGGTCATCGCCGTCGGGCATCGTCCCGCCCGGCATCGAGGGCTCGGGGCAGAGCCTGGCCGATCTGCTGGCGCGGGTCGTCGGCCCGGGCCTCGGGCTCGAGATCGTGAGCAAGGTCAACGACATCCCGAAGGGCTCGCGGCTCGCCGTCTCCACCACGCTGCTGGCGGCCCTGGTCTCGGCCTGCATGCGCGCCACCGGCCAGGCCCGGTCCGCTCGACGGGCCGCTGCTCGAGGAGGAGCGGCGCCTGGTCGCTCGCCCGGGCGATCCTCGGCGAGTGGCTGGGCGGCTCCGGCGGCGGCTGGCAGGACTCGGGCGGCGTCTGGCCCGGGATGAAGCTGATCACCGGCGTCCTGGCCGGCGAGGGCGATCCGGAATTCGGCATCAGCCGCGGCCGGCTCCTGCCGCCGCATCGCATCCTGGGCGCGGAGGACGCATCGCCCGAGACGCGACGGCAGCTCCAGGAGAGCCTGGTCCTCGTCCACGGCGGCATGGCCCAGAACGTCGGCCCCATCCTCGAGATGGTCACCGAGAAGTACCTGCTGCGCTCCGAGGCCGAGTGGAGGGCCCGGCGGCGACATGATGGGGATCCTCGACGAGATCCTGGCCGCCCTCCGGACGGGCGACGTGCAGGGCCTCGGCGCCGCGACCACGCGGAACTTCCGCGACCCCATCCAGACCATCATCCCCTGGGCCAGCAACGACTACACCGAGACGCTCATCGCGCGCGCCCGGGAGGCGTTCGGCGCCGACTTCTGGGGCTTCTGGATGCTGGGCGGCATGTCGGGCGGCGGCATGGGCTTCATCTTCGCCCCGGACCGCAAGCCCGAGGCGCAGGAGCGGCTGCAGGAGATCATGTCGCAGGCCAAGCACGAGCTCCGCAACGCGCTGCCCTTCGCCATGGAGCCCGTGGTCTACGACTTCGCCATCAACGAGCGCGGGACCTGGGCCGACCTGCTCCAGGGAGCCGAGGCGCTCCTGCCCCCGGCTACTACGCGCTCACCGTGCCCATGCTGCATCCGCCAGGACCGGCGCACGCTGCCGGCGCCGCGGCGGGCCGAGCTCGACAAGTTCGGCGCCGCCTGCCGGAGCCGCACCGAGCTGGGCGGGATGGTCCAGGCCCTCTTCGACGCGCTCCTGCCGCGGACCCGGGGCGAGGTCGACGGGCGAGGTCTCGCTGGCCGAGCTGCTCGAGCAGCACGGCTTCGACCGCGCCCAGCACGAGCAGATCCGCGCCGACCTGCGCGACGGCCGCATCGGCCTGGCCCAGAACCGCCTGCCCGCGAACGCCGACATCGAGGACGTCCGGGCGGGCGACGTGGCGGGCTCGGCCGAGCTGGCCCAGGACCGCGCCCTGCGCGAGGCGGGCCTCGCCTCCCTGACGCGGGGCGAGGTCGCGGTGGTGACGCTGGCGGCCGGCGCCGGCAGCCGCTGGACGCAGGGGGCCGGCGTCGTCAAGGCCCTCCATCCCTTCTGCCGGCTCTCCGGCCGGCACCGCACCTTCCTCGAGACGCACCTCGCCAAGACCCGCCGCGTCGGCCGCGAGGTCGGCACCGGCGATCCCCCACGTCTTCACGACCAGCTACCTGACGCACGAGCCCATCGGCCGAGTTCCTGGACCGCGTGCAGCAGTACGGCTACCAGGGGCCGCTCCTCCTCTCGCCCGGGCGCGCGGTCGGGCTCCGGCTCGTGCCCACCGAGCGCGACCTGCGCTTCGCCTGGGAGGAGATGCCCCAGCAGGTCCTCGACGAGCAGCAGCAGAAGGTGCGCGACAGCCTGCGCGCGGCGCTCATCGCCTGGGCCCGCGCCACCGGCGAGGCCACCGACTACACCGACAACGTCCCGCTCCAGTGCCTCCACCCGGTCGGCCACTGGTACGAGGTGCCGAATCTGCTGCGGAACGGCGTCCTGGCGCGGCTCCTGGCCGAGCGCCCCGGGCTGCGCGTCCTGATGCTG
Organism: uncultured Pseudomonadota bacterium; assembly: GCA_963736345.1. GTDB lineage: Bacteria > Myxococcota > Myxococcia > Myxococcales > Anaeromyxobacteraceae > Anaeromyxobacter. The sequence goes on from CAVTOU010000003.1 coordinate 19,762, forward strand.
CACAACGTCGACACCCTCGGGGCCGACGTCGACCCCGCTCTCCTCGGCCACCACCTCGCCACCGGCGCCTGCCTCACCTTCGAGGTGATGCGGCGCCGCATCGAGGACCACGGCGGCGGCCTGGCCCGGGTCAACGGCCGGCCGCGGCTCGTCGAGGGCCTGGCCATGCCCCGCGAGGAGGACGAGTTCCGGCTCTCCTACTACAACTCGAACACCTGCTGGATCGACGTCGACCGCCTCCTGGCCGTCTTCGGCCTCACCCGCGACGACGTCGCGGCCGGCGACACGCCGAAGGTCCCGGCCGCCGTCCGCTCGCTGGCGGCGCGCATGCCCACCTACGTCACCCTCAAGGACGTGAAGAAGCGCTGGGGACACGGGCAGGAGGACGTCTTCCCCGTCACCCAGTTCGAGAAGCTCTGGGTCGACATGACCACGCTGTCCGAGGTCGAGACGCGCTTCGTGGCCGTGCCGCGCCGGCGCGGGCAGCAGCTCAAGGACCAGGCCCAGCTCGACGGCTGGTTGCGCGACGGGTCCGCGGAGTGGGTGGATGGGCTCTGCGCCTGGGAGTGATACCCAGGCTTCAGGCTTCAGGCCCCACGACCAAAAGAGCGAAACCCCGGTCAGAACGTCTCGTACGCTCCCGCGTCGTACCCGGCGCCCTTCGGCCGCGCCGCGCCGGCGAAATCCTTGGCGGGCGCCGGCTTCCCCTGGTAGCTCGCCTCGCCGGCGTCCCGGGCCGGGCTGGTCGCGGCCAGCTCGTACCCGCTCGCGAAGAGGCCGCCCGTCGAGCCGACCTGGACGTTCGACGCGGAGACCGCCGGGGCGGGATCGCCCGAGTCGATGGCCACCGGCCGATCGCTCACCAGGATGTTGTTGAAGATCACCGCCCCGGTGGCGTCCTCGTTCACCCGGATGGCCGCCATGCTGGACTCGACGATGGTGTTGTTCACCACCACCGCGCCGATGGTCGAGTCCGAGGCCGGGCAGTCGGGCTCGTTCACGAGGTGGACCCCGCCCGCCGCCGGGCCGTTGTCGTGGATGAGGTTGTTGCTGATGAAGACGCCGGGCGCGGAGATCATGGAGAGGCCCTTGTAGGCGTTGCCGTGGACGTGGTTCGCGTCCACGGTCGCGTTCTCCACCTTGCCGTCCGTCCCGCTGTCGGACTCGGTGAAGCAGTCGCCGTTGATCTGGATCCCGTTCGCGTCGTTGTCGTGCGAGTCGTTGCCGCGGATCACCGGCCGGTCGTCGGGGGCGTCGCTGTTCGAGACGTAGATGCCGTGCTCGGTGTTCCCGAAGGTCTCGTTGTGGAGGACCTGCACCTGCATGGCGAACCCGGTGAGGATGCCCGAGGCCCGGCCGGACTGGCCATTCGACTCGAGGCGGTTGTGCCGGATCACCACCCCGCGGTCCGTCACCGCCCGGATGCCGCTGTACTGCATCCCCACCACCGCGAAGCCGGCCACCACGACCTCGTCGTTCCCCTCGATGTTGATGCCCACCCGGCCCCGCTGGTTGCAGTCGGCCCCGTCGAGCTCGCTCGTCACCCGCACGTGATCGCCGTTCCCGAAGAAGGTGATCCCGTCGTGCACCGAGCAGAACCCGGCGTAGTCGCCGTCCTCCACCAGCACCACGCTCCCCGCCACGGCTGCCGCGTCGGCCGCGCGCTGGATGGTCAGGCAGGGCGATGCCAGCGAGCAATCGTTCGCGTCCCTGCCGCCCTTCGAGACGTGGAGCGTCACGCCGGCGCCGGTGGGCGCCAGCGCGGGACCGCGTCCCCCGGGGCCGACCGTCCCCGAGCCGCCGCCGCCGCCTCCTCCTCCGCCTCCTCCTCCTCCGCCGCCGCCGCTGGAGGAGCCGCCGCCGCACGATGCGAGGAGGATCGCCGAGCAGGCGATCGCCAATGCATGTCGGATCGCGAAGCGCATGGGTTCCCTCCGGTGGGCCCACGCTATCACCCCGCTATCACCCGTGGTGACCCGGACCTCGCCCGTCGGGCCTCCAGCACCCGCCTGGACCTGCGCTTCGCGACCACCTGTCCCTACGCCCGCCGCGGCACTCCTCCGCGCGGCGGGCGAGGCTCACCGCACCGGCGCGCCCAGCCCCTTGTGTCCGCTGGCAGACGCCTGGCGCAGGAACGCGGCCACGCTCCGGTAGCTGTGGAGCTTGTTGGTGTGGGCCACCACCTCGACCTCGCCGCCCTCGCCCAGCGTCCGTGCCACCAGCGCCTCGCCCAGGTGAAGCACCGCGGTGATGTCGCCGCGGCAGTAGGGGCACGCCTCCACCGACTGCACGTTCGCGCCCAGCGCGTCGCAGTTGGTGCAGCGCCAGCCGGCGCGGGAGAAGTCCTCCTCCAGCACCAGCCGGTGGACGCGGTGCTCGTTCAGCGCCATCACCACGTCCTCGGGACCGAGCACGGCCAGGCCGCCGCGCAGCGACTGCCCCACCACCTCGTCCACCACCCGCTGCTCGCTGCCGCGCTCGTGCTCGCGGATGGCGGCCGCGGCGCCGGCCACCACGCCGTCCCGCCGCTTGCCGTCGGCCGACGTCCACTCGCGCGGCCGCGGCAGGCGCGCGATCACCGCCGCCCGCATCCGCTCGGGCAGCTCGCGCTCGAAGGCGGCCATGTTCTCCGCCGTCCCGACCAGCACGAGGTGCGTCCCGGGCACCCGGTCGAAGAGCGCTGCCGCCTCCTCCGCGACCCGCCGCCGGTTCTTCTGCGCGAGGGCCTCGGCGTGGCGCACGTCCTTCTCGACGCGCTCGGACTGCCGCCCGTGCTGGGCGGCGCCCGGGTTGAACTCTTCCCTGTCGCGGCGCGGCACCACCCCGCGCAGGCTCTCCTCGACCGCCAGGTCCCCGAGCACCACCTGGTAGATGTCGGCGCCGGTCGAGTCGGGGACGATGACGATGGCGGGCTCGTGATCGTCGGCCAGCCGGGCCAGCTGGGCCAGGTGCGGGATGTGATCGGTGCAGAGCTCGTTCTGGAAGGAGCGGCGGAAGAAGTGGGTGCGCCACAGGTTGAGCGCCTGGTTGGCGAAGAGCGCCACCCCGTTCTTCCCCGGCTCGTGCTTCTGGGCGGTGAGCTCGCCCACGTACTGCTGCACGCGCTGCAGCGTCCGCGCCAGCCCCTCGCGCCCCGGGCTGCCCTCGGGGTACTGGAGCAGCGTCTTGCGAACCCGGTCCTGGACGAAGAGCCGGACACGCTCGCGCTGCTGCTCGTCCCCCCAGCGAATGTCCAGGTACAGGCTCACGATCGGCTCGTCGCCGCTCCGCATGCGAGCCAGCTCGGCGAGCGTGCCATCCAGCACGGACATGTCCGACCTCCCTTTCCGCTGCGTTGCTCCGTCCGGCCCCGACGCTGCGCACCCCGGCGGCGAAGCGCGATTGTCCTGCGCCGCCCGGCGGGCTATGAGGCGCCCGTGGCCCTTCTCGACGCCATCCGCGCCCTGACCGCCTTCGACCCGCCGCCTGCGCTCCCGGAGTGCGACCTGGCCGAGCTCGCGCACGTCCTGACCGCGCACGGGCTCGCGCCGCTCGCCTCCTACCAGGTGGAGCACACGCGGCTCGGCGCGGGCCTTTCGCCCTCCTTCCGCGAGGCGCTCCTGGGTCAGTACCAGGGCGTCATCAACGACAATGTGCTGAAGCTGGTCGGGCTGCGCGGTTCCCTCCGGGCTGCCCCGGAGGTACCGGTCGTCCTCCTGGAGGCTGCGGCCTACGTCGATTGGCTGTACCCGCACATGGCGTTCCGGCCGGTTGGCGACCTGCGCATCGCCCTCCGGGGTGAGGACGGTGCCCGCTTCGCCGAGGCCGTCAAGGACCAGCTCACGCTCGACCGGACCGAGCACGCCGGGCGTCTCGCCGTCTTCACCGATGGGCGAATCACGGTCACCGCCCAGGAAGGGCTGTGGCCGGGCGGTCCTGCCGACGCGCAGCTGTTCGATCGCCGGACGCCCCACCGGGCGTTCGGGCCCTCGGCCGCCCGTCCATCGCCGGAGGATGCGCTGCTGGCCGCGGTGGGGGACCAGGCGGTGAACGGGCTCCTCACGCCGCTCATCACCTTCGTGGATCTGCGCCAGCTGGTCCGGCTCCGCCTCGACGCCGCGTACGTTCGCGAGCGGGCCGCCGCGGTCGGGCTCGCGCGCGCGCTGTACGGCTCCTGCCGGCTCCTGTCGCACTTCTTCCCCGAGGTCGCGAGCGAGGCGGCCGTGCTCTGCCCCGAGCTCCCCGCCGCGGAGCGGGTGGCGGTGGACCGGGTGGTGGATGCGGCGCGCGATCCCTCCCGGCTGCGACATCTCCGCGGGACCGAGGAGGTGGCGCGGCTGGTGGTCGCGCCCTGAGGGCGTGGTAGGCTCCCCGGCTCAGATCGAAGGGCGAACGGCTCGAGATCCTTCGCGGAGGCGACGCAGTGAACATCACCGTCATCGGCACCGGCTACGTCGGCCTCGTCACCGGGACCTGCTTCGCGGAGTCGGGCCACACGGTCACCTGCCTGGACATCGATCCCAGGAAGATCGAGACGCTCAGGGCGGGCGGGGTCCCCATCTACGAGCCGGGCCTGGAGGAGCTGGTCCGGCGCAACGTGCGCGAGACGCGGCTCGCCTTCACCACCTCGTATGCCGAGGGCATGAAGTCGGCCGAGGTGGTCTTCATCGCGGTCGGCACGCCGCCGGGCGAGACCGGCGAGGCCGACCTGTCCTCCGTGCTCCAGGCGGCCGCCGAGCTGGCCAAGCACCTCACCCGCTACACGGTGGTCGTGAACAAGAGCACGGTGCCGGTCGGGAGCGCCGAGAAGGTGGCCGAGATCGTCCGCCAGCACACCTCCCAGCCCTTCGACGTGGTCTCGAACCCCGAGTTCCTGAAGGAGGGGGCGGCCATCGACGACTTCATGCGGCCCGACCGCGTGGTGGTGGGCGTCTCCTCGGAGCGCGCCCGGGCGGTCATGGCCGAGCTGTACGCGCCCTTCGTCCGCGCCGAGCAGCCGGTGCTGTTCATGGACGTCCGCTCCGCCGAGCTGACCAAGTACGCCGCCAACGCCATGCTGGCGGTGCGCATCTCCTTCATGAACGAGATGGCAACCCTGTGCGAGCGGCTCGGCGCCGACGTGGACCAGGTCCGGCGCGGCGTGGGCTCCGATCGGCGCATCGGCCACCCGTTCCTCTTCCCCGGCGTCGGCTTCGGGGGGAGCTGCTTTCCGAAGGATGTCCGGGCGGTGATGGCCATGGCCCGCCAGCTGGGCCTCGACTTCGACCTGCTCCGGGCGGTGGAGCGCGTCAACGAGCGGCAGAAGCGCTGGCTGGTCGAGAAGGCCCGCAAGCACTTCGGCGACGCTGGCGGGGCTCACCTTCGCGGTGTGGGGGCTGGCGTTCAAGCCCAAGACCGACGACATGCGCGAGGCGCCGTCCATCACCGTCATCGAGGGCCTGCTCGGGAACGGCGCCCGGGTGAGGGCCCACGACCCGGTGGCGGAGTCGGTGGCCTCGCAGCTCTTCCAGGGGCGCGGGGTGGAGCTGGTCGGGAGCCCGTACGCCGCCGCCCAGGGCGCCGACGCGCTCCTCCTCGTCACCGAGTGGAACGAGTTCCGCCAGCTGGACCTGGGCCGCTTGAAGCAGCTCATGAAGCAGCCGGTGCTCTTCGACGGGCGCAACGTGTGGGACGCGAGGAAGGCCCGCGAGGCGGGGTTCACGTACTACGGGGTGGGGCGGTCCGCCGACGCTGCCTAGCGGTCACGCCTTCACGATCCGCGGCCCGTCCCCCTCCGGGAACAGCGGCCCCACCAGGTTGCGCGTGTCCACCACCAGCCGCGCGTAGCGGAACAGCTCGCGCTGCTTGAAGGCCTCGTGCGCGGTCGCGACCACCACCGCGTCGTAGGCCGCGAAGACGCGCGCGTCGACCGGGACCGACTCCAGGCCCAGGTCGTGGCGGCGGGTGCGGTGGGTGCGCGGGAAGTGCGGGTCGCAGTAATCCACCCGCGCGCCGCGCTCCCTGAGGAGCTCCAGGATCTCGTACGACGGCGACTCTCGGTCGTCGTCGACGTTGGCCTTGTAGGCCAGGCCCAGGACCAGCACCCGCGAGCTCCGCACGCGCCTTCCCGTCCTCGTTCAGGGCCTCGGCCACCTTCTCCACCACCCAGGCCGGCATGCGCTGGTTGATCTCGCCCGCCAGCTCGATGAAGTGCGCCCACTCCCCGTGCTCGGCCGCCTTCCAGGACAGGTAGAACGGGTCGAGCGGGATGCAGTGCCCGCCCAGCCCGGGGCCGGGATAGAAGGGCATGAAGCCGAAGGGCTTGGTCTCGGCCGCCCCGATCACCTCCCAGACGTCGATGCCCATGCGGTCGAAGATCACCTTCAGCTCGTTCACCAGGGCGATGTTCACGGAGCGGAAGATGTTCTCGAGGAGCTTGGCGGACTCGGCCACCCGGGCGCTCGACACCGGCACCACCCGTTCCAGCGCCGCGCCGTACAGCGCCGCCGCCGCCTGCGGTCGACGGCGGGTTCGCGCCGCCCACGATCTTGGGGATGGTGCGGGTGGTGTGGTCCTTGCGCCCGGATCCTCGCGCTCCGGCGAGAAGGCCAGGAAGAAGTCCCTGGGCGTCTCGAGCCCGCTCCGCTCGCAGGATCTCGAGCACCTCGCCCTCGGTGGTGCCGGGGTAGGTGGTCGATTCCAGCACCACCAGCTGCCCGGGCCGGAGCCGCTCCGCGATGCTCGCGTGCGGTCGCGTGGATGTAGGAGTATGTCCGGCTCCCGGTGCGGGCCGAGCGGGGTGGGCACGCAGATGACGATGGCGTGGCACTCGCGCAGGAGCCCCAGATCCGTGGTGGCGATGAAGCGATCCTTCCGGCGCGCCGCGGCCACGCGCTCGGGCCCGATGTGCCGGATGTACGACTCGCCGCGGGTGAGCGCGGCCACCTTGGCCGGGTCCAGGTCGAAGCCGATGACCGGGAACCCCGCCTCGCAGAAGACCAGCGCCAGCGGGAGCCCCACGTAGCCCTGGCCGATCACCCCGACGACGGCGCTCCGCCCGCCGATGCGCTCCCCCCAGGAGTCCCCGGTCATCCCCCTGAAGACTCGGGGTGCGTCCGCGCCCCGGCAAGCCTTCCGGCGGGGAGCCGGACCCGTGAACGAGCCCTAGCCCGCGCCCGGGCTGGATCGCGGCGTCGGGCCTGCCGAGCGCCCGCTTCACGCCTGCGCGTTCTTCCCCCGCGAGAGGAGCAGCACGACCGAGGCCACCTCGGAGACCACCCGCTCGAGCCGGCGGCCCACGTCCAGCTCCTCCAGCACCGCCTGCCGGGCCTCGGGTTCCGAAACGGCCGCGGCCGCGACCAGGTCCACCACCGCCGACGGGTCCTTGAGCTGGGCCACCGCCTCGGCCAGCGCCGGCGCGCCGGACTCGGGGGGGAGCCGGGTCGACAGCTCCAGCACGAGCTGCCGCAAGGACTCGAGCTGGTCCTGCAGCACCTCCGGCCCACCCCGCGGCCAGCGCTCCTCCGCGATCTCGGCCCGGAAGGTCCGGTAGGCGGCCTCGGAGGAGAGCTCGTCGCCCAGCTGGACGCGCGCCAGGCCGCGCAGCACGATGTCGTACTTTCCGTCCTCGTGCTCGAAGTGGTGCTCGATGTAGCCGGCGCCGGCGATGGGCCGCACCGGCGGGTGCAGCTCGCGCAGCCCCTCGGCGCCGTGGAGCTGCGGCACCGCCAGGATCCGGTCCCCCTGGAGCGCGTCGCGCACCAGCGCCCGGTAGCGCGGCTCGAAGACGTGCAGGGGGGTGGGGGTGCCGGGGATGACGGCCACCCCGTACAGCGGGAACACCTTCAGCGCCGCGCAGGCCTTCCGCAGCGCCCGCATCCGCTCCGGCTCGCTGCGCCGCTCAGCCATGCCCTGGGTCCGTGCGCGGCGTGGCTCGACTGGCCGCAGGGTCGCTCGCCGGGAGCACCACGGCCCAAAGCTGCGAGGATGGTTGCACGTTCCCCTCTACCCGGTGCTTCGCCGACGGATGCTGCGCTGCCGGGTCCGGATCATGCCGCTCACCCGTCCCGACGGCAGGCGCAAGAGATACGTTGTGCCATGGGCGCGGGCAACCAAACGTGGACCCCGCGGGGCGGGGCCCCCGATGCGCGGTCCGGGTGTGTGTCGGGCCACCCGGCGGGGGTGCGGCGCGGCGCTCAGGTTCCGCCGGCCGGCTCGACCACGCCGGTGGTGGCGGCATACGACCCCGCGTCCAGGGTGGCCAGGTTCACGCTGAAGTACCCGGCGACCCCGCACGAGTACATGACCCGCTTCACCACGCGGAAGGGCACGGCCTTGTCGGCCTGGATGTTGACCTGGCCCTCCCACTTCTTGTCCGGGTCCTGCTGGTGGATGAAGTCCCAGCGCTTCTTCTCGTCGCGCAGCTTCTCCTCCAGCCCGGGGATGTTCAGGTAGCCGGAGTCGGCCGAATCCAGCTCGGAGAAGTCGGCCACCTTGACGCCCACCACCGCGACCTCGCTCGGGCTGATGGTCACCACCGGTGCGACGTCGATGATCTGCCCGTGGCGCGCGTCGGGGAGCCGGATGTCCTTCTGCATGTACAGCACCTCGCCCGTGGACGAGAACTGCTGCAGGAGGAAGATGACGAGCATCGTCATCATGTCGACCATGGGGACCACGTTCAGGTCCGCGTTGAAGGCCTTGCGGCCGCGCTGCATCTTCCCGCCCAGGATGCGGGACTTCTCGAAACGCTGGGCGGGCCGCTTGCCGGGGGTGACGATGGCCATGGTCGGCTACACCCCCGTGACCGATACGGACACGAGCCCCTGCCCGATGCAGGTGTCGATCACCTGCACCAGATCGCCGTAGGGGATGGTGTCCTCGGAGGACACCGTCACCGAGACGGCCTCCGGGTAGTCGGCCCGCAGCTGCTTGAGCTTGTCGCCCAGTGCCTTGAGATCCTGGTGGACCTCGGTCCCCACCCGCTCCACCGGGATGTCGACGCTGAGGCCGGCGGTGGTGGTGAGGTTCATGCCGCGCTCGCCCACCGCCAGCGTCACGAGCATCGTCTTCTGCTGCTCGCCGGCGGGCGGCTCGGGGGCGCCGGAGCCGAACTGCTGCACCTGGAGCCGGGAGATCTGGGTCCAGACGGCGGTGTAGAGCAGGAAGGTGATGCAGCAGGAGAGGAGGTCGATGGCCGGCACCACGTTGATGACGGCGTCGAGCGCCTTCTTGCCTTTCTTGCCGCCGCCCTGCTCGGGCATCGCGCCGCCGCCCATCTAAGGCTCCTTTCCGGACCGAGTGGAGGCTTCAGGCCTGCTTCACCCCACCGCCTCCTCCGCCACCGTGGCCGGCATCTTCATCTTGTCGCGGTTGGCGATGATGAGGTTCAGGACGGAGACCGACGACTCGTTGATGTCGTCGAGCATGTGCTGGGTGCGCCCCTGCAGCACCGAGTAGGCCACCAGGGCCGGGATGGCGACCAGGAGGCCGAAGGCGGTGCAGTTCATGGCCTCGGAGATCGACTTCGAGAGGATGGTGGCCTTGTCGGAGGGGCTGGCGGTGGCCACGGCCGCGAAGGCGCTGATCAGGCCGGAGATGGTGCCCAGCAGGCCCATCAGCGTGGCCACGTTGCCGAGCATGGCCAGGTAGCCGGTGCGCTTCTCGAGCCGGGGCGACTCGCGCAGCGTGGCCTCGTCCATGGCCGCCTGCACGTCCGCCTCGCCCTTCGGGACGTTGATGAGCCCGGCCTTGACGACCGAGACGAGCGGGGTCTTCTTCTGCGAGGCGCAGTAGCTGATGGCCCGGTCCAGGTCGCCCCGGTAGATGTGCTCGCGCAGCCCCTTCAGGAAGGTTTCCTTGCTGCAGGCGGCCGAGAAGTAGAGCACCACGATCCGATCCACGATCAGCACCAGCACGAAGATCAGCGCGACGAGGATGGGGTGCATCATCCACGCACCCTCGTGGTAGTGCTTCGCGATCGTTCCGAATATGTCGCCCATTGCCGAGCCGTCCTCTGGAGGTGGGCCGCGCCCGATGCTGCCCCACGATCGCGCGCTTGCCTGGGTCCTCGAACCCCTATCACGGGGATTTTGCAGGCGCAACGCGTCGGGGGTACTCCCGACACGCACCTTGCCCGCACGCTGCGTGCGCCTTTCCAGCGCCGCTTCATCGTGTACCCGATCTCCCCCGCCCGGCAATTGCCCGAGGGCGGTCGCCGGCGTAACCTCGCCGGCTCTGGACCGGTCCTGATGCCGCTCGATGTCGCCTTCGCCCCGTACCGCCTCACACCGGGCGTGCTTCCGGAGGAGGTGGCGCGTCTCGCGGGCGAGCTCGCGGCCGAACCGCTGGTGGCCGGAGCCGCGGATCCCCTGCCGGCGGGCCTCCTGAACCGCGCCCTGGCCGAGATCCCTGCCGGGCGAGCACCCTCGGCCGATCAGGCCTGCCAGGCTGCCGACGGCACGCCCTCGGGCCTGTCCGGCCCTCCGCGCGCCTGCCTCTCGTCGCCGCGCCACCGGGAGCGCGTCGCCCAGGCGGCCCGGGACGCGCTCTCGGCCGGCTTCGGGGGCATCTGCCTCGACCGACCGGATGCCCCCCTGGTCCTGGGACTTCTGGGTGCGGGGTTTTGCCCGGAGTGCCAGGGCGACTTCGGCCGACACCTGTCCCGCGAGTACGGCGATAACTTCCAGGCGGTCGACTACCTTTCCATGGCGCGCGAGGTGTTCACCGTGTCCTCGGGCGCGGTCACCTTCGACCAGCTCCCCTTCGGCCGCGACTTCTGGCGCTTCCGGACCGAGAGCCTGGATGACGCGGTCCGCGCCTACGTGCGCGGGGCGCGCGACGCCTCCCGGGGCCTGGAGCGATCGTTCGAGGCGGTGGCGCAGTTCGAGGCGCTCGGGCCGGCCCAGATCCGCGCCGCCCGGCACCTCGACGCCGCCATCTTCCCGGGGCCGGAGGTGGCCGGCATCGGCATCGGGCACTTCCGCCTCTTGCGCGCGGTGATGGGCCGCCGCCCGGTCGCCATCGCGACGCCCGACGGGTCGGTGCTTACGAACGCGCCGCTCCTGGCGAGACTCTCGGCCGTGGCGGCCACCTGCGGCGTCGAGATCTCCGGCCTCGACCCCGCTGGACCCGTGGCGGGCGAGATCTTCCAGGTCCGCCGCCTGGCCCGGCAGCTGGCGCAGCAGGCCGGCCGGCCGCCGGCGCAGGCCAAGCCCGTGGCCGAGTGCTGCGTCCTGTACTCGTCCGAGGCGGACCTGTGGACCAACGGCCGGCACCGGCTCTCGGTGGCCCGGGCCGTCGAGCTCCTGGCCGGCCTCCACCTCCAGTCGCCGGTGGTGACCCGGGTCCATGACGCGCCGCCCGAGGCCGCGCTGGTGCTGGCCGACGCGGTGGCCCTCTCGCCGCTCGAGGCCAAGGAGGTCCGGCGCCGGCTGGAGGGCGGCACCGCCGTGCTGGCCTTCGGCGAGCCCGCCCTGGTGGACGAGTGCGGCCGACCGGCCGGCTCCTTCCTGCCCGGCGGCAAGGCCGGGCGGCGTGAAGGTGGGGAGCGGCACCCTGGCCGAGCTCCCCTCGCTCACGCCCGAGAAGGGATCCCCCGAGCCCATCGAGCCCGCCGCGCTCGAGAAGGCGCTGGCGACGCTGCTCGGCCGGGGCCGCCGCGCGGCCGGCGTCTCGGGCCGGGCGCAGCTCCTGGTGGTGCTGCAGCAGACCGGGGAATCGGTGGACGCGCACCTGGTCTCGCTCGGCTCCGAGCGCGCCCAGGGCGTGACCCTGTTCCTCGGCTCGCAGGTCGCCGGCGGCGTCCGCCGCGGCCGCTTCGTCTCGGCCGACGGGAGCGACGTCCGGATCCCCCTCAATCCGTCGGGCTACTCGCTCTCGACGGTGCTGCCGAGCTTCTCGGGTTACGCGGTGCTGTCGCTGGCGACGTGAGGCTGCGCTGCCCGAACCGAACCGTGGCTCGCCCCCGGCGCCGCGCCTGTGGCGGGGTGCTCACTCCCGGGCAGCACGACCACCGCGGTGGTCCCGCCGAGCGCTCTCGAGCGTGATGCGGCCGCCGTGCGCTCGACGATGGCCTTGGCGGTCGAGAGGCCGAGGCCGAGCGCCTCGCCGGACCGAGTGGTGAAGAAGGCCTCGAAGGCCCGCGCCGGACCGCGTCGTCATCCCGCACCCTGGTCGGCGACCGTGAGCCAGGCCTCCCCGGCGCCGCGCACACCGTCACCCGGACGCGCGCCGCTGGCGCTGGCCTGGGTCGCGTTGGAGACGAGCGCGAAGACCACCTGCACCAGGCTCTCGCGGCTGCCCAGCGCCTGGGCCGTGCCGGGCGTGCGCCGAGGTGACGCCCGCGGTCTCGAGCTCCGGCCGGCACAGCGCCAGCGCGTCGGCGACCACCTCGCCGAGGTCGATCGCATGGAGCTCGTGGCCGCGGGGTCGCGCGAAGCCGATCAGCTCGCGCGCCAGCCGCTGCAGCCGCGCGGCCCGCCTCCAGGATGGCGAGCGCCTTCTCGTGCTCGGAGGGATCGTCGCTGCGCGAGGCCAGCGCGTCCGCGTACATGGTGACGGCGGTGAGCGGGTTGTTGAGCTCGTGGACCAGGCCGGCCAGGAGCCGCCCAGGGCGGCCAGCCGCTCCGCGTGCTCGGCGCGCGCCTCTGCCCCTGGAGCGCGGCGCGCAGCCGCTGGACCCGCTCCGGGGCGCCTCGGAGCCGGGATCCTCGTGGCCGGCCACGCCCGAGATCACGATGGATCGTCGCCGACAGCCCTGCCTGGACCGAAGCCGGCGCGAGCCCTGCCGCCCGGCTCACCTCCCGCCGGTGCGCGGCCAGCGCCGCCGCCATCACCTCGCGCACCGCCACGCCCTTCTCGCGCGCCCGCGCCAGGCAGTCGTCGTACTCGGGGTGGGCCCCCACCTCCCGCCCGCCCAGCAGCGCGACCTTGACCCGCACCGTCCCGTAGGGCGTCTCGACCGTACTCGAGCCGCCGGCCCAGCGCGTCGCGCTCCACCCGGTGGCGGCGGACGCCCAGCGTGGTGGTCTCGGCGAAGAGGGCCGCGGTCACCGCGGCCCGCCGCGGCTCCTCGCACGAGCGCGCCCAGGAGGACGCCCGGGCCGGCCCTTCTTCATGGTGAGCGGCGCCGCCCAGGCGTCGAGCGCGCCCGGCCTCCAGCGCCGCCTCGATGGCCCGCGCCACGAGCTGGCCGGTGCAGTCGTCGAGGTTCGCCTCCAGCACCCAGAGCGCATCGCCGCCGGCTGCGCGCCGCTCCCGCCTCGGCGAGCTGCGCCCAGGGTCATGCGCAGGAGGTTGGGCCGGTCCGGCCAGCTCCGCGTGCCCGAGGCCGTAGCCGATGCGGCCGGGCGTGAAGGCCGGCAGCGGGCCCACCTCGCACAGCTCGGCCAGGATGGCGGCGCCGGTGGGCGTCACCGCCTCGCCGTGCGGCCCGCCGGGGCGGACCGGCTTCCCGGTCAGGAGCTCCAGCACCGCCGGCGGCGGGACGGGCATGGGCCCGTGCGCCGTCCGCACGATCCCGCGCCCCAGCTCCGGCGGCGCGCGAGAAGACCCGCGGCCAGCCCAGCAGGTCGAGCACCACCGCCGCGCCGCACAGGTCGACGATCGAGTCGACCGCCCCGACCTCGTGGAAGTGGACCTCCTCGAGCGGGATGCCGTGGACCTTGGCCTCGGCCCGGCCGATCCGCTCGAAGAGCGCCCGGGCGCGCGGCCTTGGCGCGCGGGGCGAGAGCTCGCTCCGATCGATCAGCTCCAGGATCTCGCGGAGGCCGCGGGCCTGCGGCTGCTCGCCCTCGACCACCACGTCCACGTGGGTGCCCGTGGATGGCGCTCTCCGGCGCGGCGCGACAGCTCCAGCCGGAAGCCGCCCACGCGGCAGCGTGGCCAGCGCCGCCTCCAGCGCCGCCCGGTCCACGCCCAGGTCGAGCGCGGCGGCCAGGAACATGTCGCCGGCGATGCCGCCCACCGGCTCGAGCAGGAGGGCGTCGTTCATGGTCGAGTCTACTCCTCGCGCGATCAGCGCCGCCACGAAGGCCGCCCCGAAGCCGTTGTCGATGTTCACCACGGTCACGTTGGGCGCGCAGGAGTTGAGCATGGTGAGCAGCGGCGCCAGGCCGCCCAGCGAGGCGCCGTAGCCGACCGAGGTGGGCACCGCGATGACCGGCTTGCCCACCAGCCCGCCCACCACCGAGGCGAGCGCCCCCTCCATGCCCGCCACCACGATCACCGCCCGCGCCCCGTCCAGATCTCGCCGGCGCGCCAGCAGCCGGTGGATGCCGGCCACCCCCACGTCGTAGACCCGGACCACCGGCACGCCCATGACGTCCAGCGTGACGGCGGCCTCCTCGCAGACCGGGATGTCCGAGGTGCCGGCGCAGCAGATCGCCACCGGGCCGCGGGTCGGGAGCGTCCATCCGCCCCTTGCGCAGGGTCCGGCTCACGGGATCGTAGACCGAGCCCCGCACCGCCCGCCGGACCGGACCGGCCTTCTCCCGCGAGAGCCGGGTGACGAGCAGCGGGCCGCGCGCGGCCAGACCGACCGGGCGATGGCGGCCACCTGCGCCGCGGTCTTGGACTCGGCCAGGACCACCTCGGGCATCCCCACGCGCAGCGCGCGGTGGTGGTCGATGGTGGCGGTGTCGCCCAGCCGCTCGAACGGGGCGTGCTTCAGGGCCTGCGACCGCCTCGTCCAGGCTCGCCTCGCCCTTCACGACGCCGGGCGAGCAGGGCACGGAGTCGTCGTTCGTCCACTAATCCCCCTCCTCACTCAGCAGATGCCCCACCAGCGCCGCGATCCCGGTCGGATCCGGCATGACCAGGATGAGCCCCTCCAGCGCCCGGCGCCTGTCCGGAGGCGGGGCACGAGAAGCGCGTGGCCAGCGCCACCGAGCCGGCGTGGCTCACCAGCGCCTCGATGCAGGACTTGGCGCTGCCGCGGGCCAGCGAGGGGACCGAGAGGAGCAGCTTCTCCTGGACGAGCGCGGCCACCGCCGAGACGAAGGCGCTGCCCACGATGTTGCCGGACTCGAGGAGCGCGCTCTCGGCCATGCCGCTCCAGCTCCCCGAGGCCCGCTCGACGGGAAAGCCGAGGATGGCGGCCAGCGCCTCCGCGTCGCGCTCGGGGAGCGCCAGCAGGAGGTCGCCGCTGCAGCCGGCCCACCAGCTTCACGCCCACCGCCAGGACGTCCTGCCCGAGGGCGCCCAGGAACGAGGCGATGGCCCCGGTCTCGGCGCCCACCCAGGCCTCGGGCACGTCCATGTCGAAGCGGCGGCCGGCCAGCTTGCCGAGCGCGGTGATGGCCTGGCCGCAGCCGATGGAGGCCAGCTCCTGGAGCGCATCCACCTCGCGCGGGCCGAAGGCCGTCCCGCCTCACGCGACCCCCAGCCGCTGCACGTCGAGGATGAAGACCGGCCGCCCGTTGCCGAGCACGGTCACGGCCGAGATGCCGGCCACGTTCTCGAGCGGCTGGCCGAGGGGCTTCAGGCACCGCCTCCTGCTGGCCGATGAGCGTGTCCACCGCCAGCCCCACCCGCGAGCCCTCGCCGGCCTCGGTCACCACCACCGCCCGCTCGTCGCGCCCCTGCGCCTCGGGGAAGCCGAGCAGGCGCGAGAGATCGTGCGACCGGTACCATCTCGCCGTCGTAGGGGAGCACCGGCGAGCCCCGGGCCCGATCGAGCGGCCGAGAGCGCCACCTGCGCCGCCCCGTGCACCTTGCCGATGGGGAGCCCCAGCACCTCCTCGCCCACCCGGACCAGCAGCACCGGCTGCACCGCCACCGTCAGCGGCAGCCGCAGGGTGAAGCGCGTGCCCTGGCCGAGGGTGCTGTCGATCTCCAGCGTCCCACCCACCGCCTCCACGGTGCGCTTCACGGCGTCGAGACCCACCCCGCGCCCGGAGAGATCGGTGACGGCCTCGGCGGTGGAGAGCCCGGGCAGGCAGGCCAGCATCATGGCCTCGCGGTCGGAGAGCGCGGCCGCCGCCTCGGGGGCCAGGGTGCCGCGGCTCACCGCGGCGCCTTGAGCATGGCGGGGTCGATCCGCGCCGTCGTCCGAGCACCTCCGAGCGTGCCCGCGTCCCGCTCGCGGCGGGCCTGACGGTGACGTGCCCGGCCGGGCGCTCTGCCGGCCAGGCGCTCGCAGGTGGGGGGCCTCGATGCCGTGATCGACGGCGTTGCGGATGAGGTGCATGAGCGGATCGGAGAGCTCCTCGAGGATGGCGCGATCGAGCTCGATCTCCGCGCCCTGCACCTGGACCTCGACCTGCTTGTTCACCTTGCGCGCGACGTCGCGGCGACCGCGGCAGCCGCTCGGTCACGACCGAGCGGGCGGCTCAGGCGCACGGGTCATGACCTTGTCGTGCAGGTCCTTGACGATGGCGTGCAGCGGTCCACGCCCTCGAGCAGCGCGGGCCGGTGCGGGCGGGCACGGCTCGGCCCAGCTGCGCAGGTTCCGGGCGGTGGCCAGGAGCAGCTCGCCGACTGAGTCGAGGAACTCGTCCAGGATCTCGGTGCGGACGCGGACGGTGCGCAGCGCCTCCAGGGCGCGCTCGGGGGCAGCGGCGCCGCCTTGGCGGCGCGGCCGCCGGGGCGGGCGCCTGGGAGGCGTTCCATGGTCCGGATGGTCACGCCGGCCAGGTCCAATTCGCCCAGCGTCCGCTCCAGCACCGGGATGGGCTCCGGGGTGTCGATCAGCACCTCCAGCCGCTTCCGGAATCCGGCCCGCCTTCGATCGTCGACGCCGGCGAGGACCGGGCCACGGCGCCCAGCCCGGCCAGCTTCTTCACCACCAGGAAGGCGCGCACCGCCGGGACCGGGCAGCTCGGAGCGATGTCCACCTCCACCTGCAGCCGCCGGTGCTGGGGGGGCTCGGCCGCGGCCGGCTCGGGGGCGCGGCCGGCTGGGCGCGGGTCGGTGGCAGCGGGGCCGCGGCGCAGGCCGCAGCGCCGGGGCGCGCTCCGCGCTCCGGCAGCGCCGGGCGTGCTCGAGGAGCCGCTCATCGATGGCCCGATCGGGGTCGGCTTCGCGCCGCGGCCGAGCCTGGATCAGTGCTCTGGAGCGCGTCCGGCGGGCGACAGGTCGTCCACTGCGGCCGCGTCGAGGC
>CAVTOU010000004.1:0-181411 GCA_963736345.1 uncultured Pseudomonadota bacterium
TGTGTATGTCTAGCTACACCTTGGTACAGATGCATTGCTGCCTGGAGCGCCAGACTTGAATTTACCGGCAGAAATGTCCATCCGGGCAGCGCTAAGAACATCATGGTCAACGCCGCAGCTATTGCAGCCAGGTTTGTTGCCGCTCTGCCAGAAGCTCAAACCCCGGAACACACGGAAAAACGGGAAGGATTCTATCATCTGACCGATATTTCCGGTGATGAAAATTCTGCCCAACTAAGCTTCCTCCTCCGCGATTTTGACTCTGCCAAAAACGAGCAGCGCATTACATATCTAAAGCAGCTCAGAGAGCTCTTCCTGGCGCGCTACCCTGGTCTTGCCATTCAGCTTGAAGTCAAAAACTCCTATCAGAACATGTATAAAATCCTGGAGCAGCATCCCGAAGTAGTTGAGAAAGCGGCTCAAGCCATGCAGGCTATCGGAGTCCCGATTATCCGTAGTGCCATCAGGGGTGGAACAGACGGCGCCAGGCTTTGCTACATGGGCATCCCCACCCCCAATCTTTTCAGCGGAGGCTTACTGTACCATTCCCAAAAAGAGTGGATTCCCGTCCTTGCCGTGCAGAAATCTGCGGAAGTAATTATCAGCCTGGCAGGTTTATACAGCGCTTAATTATTCCATTTCCCCTTGCATCCCCCTCGCTTACCCGTTCGGAGCACGTTCAGGAGATATTCGCAGGATAAAGCCAGTGGCAGCGAACAGCTTGTGAAGAAATTGTGTTGGCGCAGACTTCAGGTGATTGAGGAAGAAATAAGCAAAGGAAAAAGCAAATCAGTCCTGAAAATGCAATCTTTGAATAGTGAAAAGAGATTGAGGATTTTGAGAATGGGATTGAGATAGTTTGGTGCAGAAGGCGGGACTCGAACCCGCACACCCGTTACAGGCACAAGATCCTTAGTCTTGCGTGTCTGCCAGTTCCACCACTTCTGCTTTTGCTGTTTTGATTTTGATTACTGAAAATCTACGGATACAGACTGTTATTTCTTGACCGGCGCTTCCGTATTGATGCGCTTCTGGAGATCATTGGTCTGGCTGACAGTCTTCATGTTTTTGACCAGGAAAGCCAACCCGACGCAGGAAACCAGAAATGCCATACCCAAATATTGGGTCCATTTCTTCAAAAATGAAGACGCACCGCTGCCACCGAACACATTCATGGCAGCTCCGCCCAAAGTGGCATCCAGACCGCCTTTGGACGTCTGGGACAAAATCACCAGGACCAGACCGATACAAATTGCCACGTGAATTACCAATAAAGCCGAGTACAATATCATTTTAACCTCAATTTATAGCATATATATCTTTGATTTCAAAGATTCAGAGCCTGCTTTTTTGTCAACCGAATTCTCTCTGCCCCGGCTCTCAAACCTTTACCGGTCTCCGATTTCACGCACCCCGGGAAAGGTCAACGGGAAGGCAAGGTGAGCTTCGTTCCCGAACCGCTCTCGCAAGCAACGTGAAAATTAAGACAAGCCGACAATCTGCCTAAGCCTGTTGATTTTAACGGAAGCGAGTTCCCTGGCCCGGACAGAACCGTCTAATAGGACTTTATCGATGTAATCCCTGTTATTTTGAAGCTCTTCATAACGGGAGCGTAGAGGGGTCAAAACCCTGTTCATTACTTCAAACAGAGCTGTTTTGGCGTGTCCCCAGCCCATTCCGCCGGCTTGGTATCTTTGACGCAAAACCTCTATCTCGTCCTGCGTGGCAAAATTACGGTAAAGGGCAAAAACGCTGCAGGTATCAGGATCCTTGGGCTCTTCTACAGTTTGGGAATTCGTGACAATCCGCATCACCAGCTTCTTCAGCTCGTTTTCCGGAGCGAAAAGCGGTATGATATTTCCGTAGCTTTTGGACATCTTGCGCCCGTCCAGACCCAGAATTGTCCTGGTGTGCTCCGTAGCCAGGGCTTCCGGTAATTTGAATCCCTCAGTTTTGTAGATGAAGTTAAAACTCTCGGCAATGTCCACAGCCATTTCCACGTGCTGAAACTGGTCGTTGCCCACGGGAACGTAGTCTGTGTCAAACAGCAGAATATCAGCCGCCATCAGAACCGGATAGGTGAAAAGACCCATGTTGACGCCGTCATCGGGGTCTGAACCGCTCTCTTTGTTCTTTTGCAACAATGGCTTTGTAGGCGTGGGCGCGATTCATCAAACCCTTGGGCGTAAAAGCCAAAAGCAGAGCCAGTAATTCAAATGTTTCCGGCACCTCGGATTGACGATAAAACAAGACTTGTTCAGGGTCCAGCCCGCATGCCAGCCAGGTGGCAGCCAGTTCATAAATCAGGTCATGCAACAGCTTGGGGTCTTTTATCGTATTTAGAGCGTGGTAGTCGGCGATAAAATAGCGCGCCTCGCAGGTTTCAGCCAGTTTCAAAGCCGGTTTGATGGCTCCTATGTAATTGCCGATGTGGGGTGTTCCGGTGGGTTTGATGCCCGTCAGGGCTATTTTCTTTTGCATTTAATCCTCAGTGTCAATAAAGTCATATTTCTGTATTACTTTGACAGCCCTACCAAACAAATCGATGTCTATCACATCATCGATTTGGACCTTGACCAGGTCACCGTAACCCAAGCTCCGCCCGGTAAAATTGACTATCCCGTCGATTTCGGGCGCGTCAAACCAGGCTCTGCCATAGTAATCATTTTCCCCGGGATATGCTTCTTCAATTAATACGTCGATATTCTTGCCCAGATATGCGACCAGGTATTGCTCCGACAAGGTTTTATGCAGAGTCAGCAATTCGTTTTTGCGTCTCAATGCCGTCCTTTCAGTCACCTGTTCAGCAAAACCGAAGGCAGGGGTTCCTGCTTCCCTGGAATAGGCAAAAGCTCCCAGGCGCAGGAAAGGATACTGCTGTATGAAATCCAGTAGCTCATTGAATTGCTTCCTGGTCTCCCCAGGAAAGCCGGTAATGAAAGTAGTTCGGAAGACGGCATCGGGCATGGCTGCTTTGATCATCTGATAAACACGGATGATATCAGCCTTGTCATAGCCGCGGTTCATCGCTTGCAGGATAGCGCTGTTGCAGTGCTGAAGAGGCATTTCAAAGGCGTGCACCATCTTGGGCAGTGCGGCAATGGTCTGAATCAGCTTCTCTGTGACGTGTTTGGGATGCAGATACATGAGGCGAATCCAATGAAAACCTGGAATCTCATGCAGCCTTTTGAGAATTCGGGTAAGGTCTGTGCTTTTGTACGAATCCACACCGTAAGCAGAAGTGTCCTGCGCGATTACCACCAGTTCTTTGGCGCCAGTATTTGCCAGAAAGGTGGCTTCCCGCACCAGGTCCTCAATTTTCCGCTTTTCGAGCTTGCCCCGGATGGAGGGAATCGTGCAGTAGGAGCATTGGTTATTGCAGCCGTCGCTGATTTTCAGATAGGCGTAAGGTCCGTCGGTCAACTGGACGCGGTGATATGCGGATAATGGCGTACCGGAAAGCAGGCTTTCAAAAGCTTTGTAATCTTTGATGCCAATCCAGGCATCGACGTCCGGAAAGGCTGTCTGCATAGCTCTGAGCGACCTTTTCATGATGCAGCCGGTGACAAAGATTCTCTTCACGATACCTTGTCTTTTATTCTGGACAACTTCCTTGAGAACCCGTTCCAGTTCGTCGATTGCTTCCGTGATGAAGCTGCAGGTATTGATCAGAACGAAATCCAAATCCACAAACTCCTCAGCCTGCCTGTAACCGTGCTTTTCGGCTATGTAGCAGAATGTTTCGCTGTCCACCAGGTTTTTGGGACAGCCGAGGCTGAGCAGACCGAATTTCTGCATTACTTCAAGAGGTGAATAAACAGCCCGGAACGCAGCTTGGGTTCAAACCAGGTGGACTTGGGGGGCATGATTTCACCGGCATCAGCTATATTGATAAGCTCATCCATGGAAGTCGGGTAAAGGGCAAAAGCCACCGCTTCCCTGCCGGAATCGACGCGTTTCTGCAATTCCGACAAGACCGCGAATACCGCCGACAAAATCAATCCTCTTGTCGCGGCGCGGGTCTTCAATACCCAAAATGGGATGCAGCAGATTACCCTGCAAAATCGGAACATCCAGCGCTGCCACTACGTTCGTGTCATCCCAGGTACCCGCTTTTGCCGTGAGTTTATACCATTTGCCGTTCAGATACATGCCAAACGTATGCGTCGCCTCAGGATGGTAAAGCCCGGAGCCTTTTTCTTCAATCTCAAACTTGTCTTGCACCAGTTGCAGGAACTGCTCTTGGAATTGCCATTCAGGTCTTTCACCAGGCGGTTGTAATCCATGATGTGCAATTGGTTGTCAGGAAAAATCACAGACATTATATAGTTGAATTCCTCATCGCCCTTGTAGTCGGGATTTTTCTCCCTGCGCATTTGCCCGACGCGCACAGCGGAAGCGGTTCTGTGATGCCCGTCCGCCACATACAGACAGGGCAATTCAGCAAAAGCCGTTTCAATGGTCCTGATGTCTTCTGATTATCCATCAGCCACAAGGCATGCCCGATACCGTCGTCTGAAATGAAGTCATAGACTGGTTTCGTTTCAGTCATTATGCTTTTTACTGTATCATCAATGACCTGCGGTGCCTGTAAGTAAAGAACACCGGTGAGGCGTGCGCTTCGCAGGTATCCACGTGCCGGATGCGGTCTGCCTCTTTGTCAGCCCTGGTCAGTTCATGCTTCTTTATGCGGTTTTTCAGATAGTCATCAATGGAGGCCAAGCCGACCAGCCCCACCTGCGGACGTCCGTCCATGGTTTGCTTGTAGATATAAAAGGCAGGTTTCTCGTCCTGGAACATCTGCTGATGGGCTAAATAGTTATAGAGGTTCTCCTTTGCTTTGGCATAAACTTGCGGCGTCATATAGGTCAATTTCCGGTGCCAGGTCAACTTCCGGTTTTTCCACATGGATAAAGCTTAGTAGGGTGCTTTTTGACTTCTACCCGGGCTTCATCGGAATCCATCACGTCATAGGGTGGGGATGCAATTTCTGCAGCATATTCCGGATAGGGTCGCACTGCCCTGAAAGGTTTGAATACTGCCATTCAGGTATCTCCTGTTTCTGTTTTTATTTATTGTTTATTTGTAATATTCAGCCAGGGCTTTGATCAGGTATTCGTGGTCATAAACACCCATGGTTTCTCGGATGGAATGCATTGCCCACATCGGGTTGCCGATATCCACTGTGGAAATACCCAACTTCGCGGCTGCAATCGGTCCAATGGTTGAACCCGAAAACAGAGTCTGACCGGTTGATGACTTTCTGAACAGGTACCCCCGCCTGTTCACACAAACTTTCAAAGCGCGCACTGCTTTCCGCGGTGGTGGCATAACGTTGCGAGGCATTCATCTTGATGACCGGACCGTGATTCATCAGAGGCATGTAAGAGGGGTCGTGCTTATCGGCAAAATTGGGATGCACGGCATGCGCCATATCGGCAGAAATCAGGAAGGTTTTTCTGAAAGCTATCTGAGTTTCTTCCGGACTGAGTTTCTGTGCCCAACAGATGCGTTGCAGAATATCGGTCAGAATGGATGAATCCGCGCCCTGCGGGGTTTTGCTGCCAATCTCTTCCTGGTCAAAAAAAGCTGCCACTTTGGTCGATGCAGAGCCTTCTGCTTCTGAAACGGCAGCTAAAATAGCGTGCGACATCGCCAGGTTATCCAGCCTGCCGCTGACCAACATTTCCCTATCTGCTCCAATCAGAGCTGCTGGAGTAGGGTCATACAGAAACAGGTCGCACTCACCGATTTGTTCTGCTTTTACTTTAGCATATGGCGCCAGGATTTCTTTCAAAGACTTGTTTTTGCCGTCCTTAACAGTGGCTTGAATTATTGCGCAGAGGTGGTTCTGGGCATTGTATTCAAAGCCTTTGTTAATCTCCCGGTTCAGGTGGATGGCTAGCGTTGGGAATGATTGCCAAGGGTGTTTTAGTATCCAGCAGCCTGCTTTCCCAGTCTACTGAAACTTTTTTTTCCTGTAGTGGATTTGCGGACCATTATCCTGCCTGCGATGGCAAGTTCGCGATCCAGCCAGGTGCTGACAATCGGACCTCCGTAAAGTTCCACCGTCAGCTTGGTGTTATTGCGTTCCTGCCTGGCTCCGTCAGGTTTGATGCGCAGACCAGGGCTGTCCAGGTGCGAGCCGGCTATCTGAAATCCGGTTTTGTATATTTTATCCCTGCCGATGATAAAGGCTACTACCGCGGATTGATTGCGAACCACAAAATACTTTTTCCCGGCGCTCAGTTTCCACGGCTCTGTTTCTTCCAGGCGAATAAAGCCTTTTGCCAGTAAAACTTGTTCGATTTGCTGCGCTGCCTGAAAACTGGTCGGAGAGTTGTCCAGAAACTCCATCAGGCCTTTCAGATGAGGTGTTTTCATACTTATAAAATTCCTTTAGCTATACAAGAATCTTTTGATTTTCTGGGTCGGCGTTTTCTGGAAAGGCTCTGCCACAATCTGCAGTTTGGTCACCTTGGAAAAATCCGCCAGGGATTTATTCAGGGCAATTCTGTTCTGCTCCATGATTTCCGTGACTTGTGTTTCCGGAATATGGTTGCTGTCCAGGCTTTCAAAATCCGGATAAACCAGTGCAATCATGCGTCCTTCCTTTTCCAGGACAAGGCTTTCCAGGACGTAGGGCAGGTTATTCAGCTTTTCTTCAACCGATTCCGGGTAGATATTTTCACCCGCCGGACCGAGGATAACATTCTTGCAACGCCCTTTGATAAAGACGAAATTGTCTTTGTCCAGAGTGCCGATATCGCCGGTGTGCAGCCAACCGTCCACCAAAGTTTCCGCAGTCGCTTCCGGGTTCTTGTAATAACCTGTAAACAGGATGTCGCCCCGAATCAGGATTTCGCCGGGAATATTGACCGGGTCTTTGGAATCAATTTTACATTCCGCCAGGGTCATGACGCGTCCGGAAGAGGTCAGCTTCCGTTCATTCCAGGCTGCATAGGATATCAGCGGAGCGCATTCTGTCATGCCGTAACCGACCGTGATGGGAAACTTGATTTTGCACAGGAAGTTTTCCACTTCCGCATTCAGGGGTGCACCCCCTACCAACAAGTGCTTCAGCTTGCCACCAAAGGCGCCTATCAGCTTACTCCTGATTTTCTTATAGATCAGTTGATTTAATAATGGGAACGCCTATAAAGCTTCTTGATGCGGGGTGATTCTATCTGTGGCTGGATTTGTTTTTTGTAAATCTTCTCCACCAAGAAGGGAACCGCCACCACTACTTCCGGCTGGACGTCTGCCAGGGCAGCTAATAGCAGTTTGGGCGCCGGAATCTTGTCCATGAAATGGATGTGGTTGCCTCTTGTAAAAGGATACAGCAAGTCTATGGTAAAGCCAAGAGCATGCGCCAGGGGCAGAAAGCTCAGCAGATGAGCCCCCACTTTGTAGGTAAGCATATCTCTGGAGTAAATCAGATTTGCCAGAAAAGCCCTGTGCGGGAGTGCCACGCCTTTGGAAAAGCCCGTCGTACCGGAAGTGTAAATAATGGCAGCCAGGTCTTCATTGTCGCACACGTCGTTCAGATGGAAGTTCTCCGGCGTCAGTGAACGCAGCTCCTCCATCTCATCCAGTGGCTTCAGCGCCTGCCCGGCGACTTTATCTTTATAGGGCAAAACTGAGAAGTTTTCCAGGTCCAGAATACCTGCTATGTCTTTCAACAGGTCTGCATCTATGGCATCGTATTTTTCTTTGGAAATGAAGACCAGCCTCGAATCAGAGTGGTTGATGATATGCTGAGTGTCTTCCGGACTGAAATTGTAGAGAATGGGCACCAGGGTCAGACCATAGGAAGCTGCACCAATCCAGACCACTGCCCAGTTCGTGCAGTTTTTCCCGACCAGGGCTACTTTGTCGCCCTTGTTCAGTCCGTAAAGCTGAAACATCTTATGCAGCCATAACGCTCGTCTGGCAACCTCTTTATAGGTTACAGCAGACCCGGGATAATCCGTAAACGCGGGAAGGTTCCAGTAATCCTTAAAGGATTTCTCCAAATAGGGAATCAGCTTTTCCTGTATCATCGGTCTCTCCTTTTAGCTATTTATTTACGTTTTTCAGCATTTTGTCATCAAATAGCAAATTGGCATTCTGTCAACTTAGAAATCCTTCGTCCCGCTCTGTCCTGAATTTTCCCGACATACGCCGTCATACTTCCAGCTTGGGTTCCGCTTGGGATCCTCTTGGGGTCAGCCCAGATGGACCCCATGAGGATGCCAGGGTGAGATTGAACAGGAGTAAGCCGATTTTGTTTGACATTTAGCCATGCATCTGATAGATTGCTTATGGAGAAGGAGAATGACGATGGAAATGTTTTTAGCCGGTCTGACCTCGCTGGACTGGAGACAGCTCGTAATGCTGCTGGTCGGGCTTACCCTGATTTATCTGGCTATCAAGAAGAACTACGAGCCCGCTTTGCTGCTGCCCATCGGCTTTGGCACGATTTTGGCGAATATTCCCTTTTCAGCAGCCATCGGAGAACACGGTCCGCTGACTATTCTATTCAAATACGGAATCACCACAGAGTTGTTTCCACTCCTGATTTTCATAGCTATAGGCGCTATGATAGATTTTTCACCCCTATTGACCAATCCGTATATGTTGCTGTTCGGAGCAGCGGCGCAATTCGGTATTTTTGCCACCATTGCCTTGGCAGCGCTGTTCGGATTTCCTTTGCGGGAAGCGGCTTCCATCGGAATTATCGGTGCGGCGGACGGTCCGACCTCCATCTATGTGGCGAATAAATTTGCCCAACACTTACTCGGACCCATCTCCGTGGCAGCCTATTCCTATATGGCGCTGGTGCCGATTATCCAGCCGCCGGTGGTGCGGCTTCTGACCTCCAAGCGGGAGAGATTAATCCGCATGGATTACCATTCCGGCTCCGTACCCAAATCAGTCAAAATCATCTTCCCCATCGCCGTGACTTTCTTAGCCGGACTGGTGGCTCCCGCCTCCGTAGCTTTAATCGGATTCCTCATGTTCGGCAACCTGATCCGTGAAAGCGGAGTCCTGGAAAGCATTTCCCTGACGGCGCAGAAAGAGCTGGCAAACCTGGTAACCATCCTGCTCGGAATTACCATCGCCTCCACCATGACAGGCGCGAATTTCGTGCGGATGCAGACCCTGATTATCATCCTGCTCGGTCTGGCAGCCTTTGTTTTTGATACGGCGGGCGGTGTGCTCTTCGCCAAATTCCTCAATCTGTTTCGTAAACATAAAATCAATCCCATGATCGGCGCTTGCGGAATTTCCGCCTTTCCCATGTCCGCGCGGGTCATCCATCAGATGGGACAAAAAGAAGACCCCTTCAACTTTTTACTCATGCCTGCCGTCAGCGCCAACGTGGGCGGACAAATCGGCTCAGTGATAGCCGGCGGGCTCATTCTGGCCTTAGTCCATTAGGAAATAACATGATATTGCTCAACGATAATAAGAAAGCTGAACTGGTGGAACTGGCTAAAGCCGCTTCCCACCAAGCTTACGCCCCTTATTCCAAATTCCGGGTGGGCGCTGCTCTGCTCACTCAAAACGGAAAAATTTATTCTGCCTCAAACGTGGAAAACTCTTCCTATTCATTGACAAGCTGCGCCGAACGCAATGCTGTATTCCAGGCTGTTTCGGACGGAAACAGGGATTTCGTCGCCATAGCTATTTATGTCGATTCAGACTTGTCTTTTCCACCTTGCGGAGCCTGCCGTCAGGTTCTGGCTGAATTTACCGACGACTTGCCGGTCTTCATCGTCAACCGCACAGAAAGCAGAGAAACCACGCTGGCAAAGCTTTTACCGGAACGCTTCCATCTGCCGAATGACTGAGCAAAACCCCGAACTGACCCATTGCATAATGTGTCCGCGCCTTTGCGGCGTGAACCGGTATCAGACAACTGGTTTCTGCTCCGCTCCGGCTGACTTGATAATCAATCTGTATCAATTACATCACGGCGAAGAGCCCGTCCTGAGTGGCACCCGGGGTAGCGGTACTGTCTTTTTCTCCCACTGCAATCTCAAGTGTGATTTCTGTCAGAATTACTCCATCAGTTGCCGCGGCTGGGGTGAAACCAAGACTACAGATGAGTGCGTTGCCATCCTTCTGGAACTGCAAACCCAGGGCGCTCACAACATCAACCTGGTCACTCCAACGCATTATTCCCTCCAGTTGATTGATGTCATCAAACAAGCCCGGGAAAAGGGTTTGTTCCTTCCTGTCGTGTGGAATTCCAACGCCTATGAAAAGGTGGAAACCTTGCGCCGTCTGGAAGGTCTGGTGGACATTTATTTGCCGGATTTGAAGTATGCCGCTGTAATACATAGTGAAAAGTATTCCCATGCGACGGATTATCCAACGGTGGCGAGGCTCGCGCTGAAAGAGATGCACCGCCAGGTGGGCGACCTCTGTCTGCGATGAAAACGACCTTGCCCAAAGGGGTCTGATCGTCAGGCTTTTGGTGATGCCGAACCAGGTGGGCGGAGTTTCTGAATCATTAAAGTGGATTAGCGAAAATTTAGGGAACGATACGTGCATAAGCATTATGGCGCAGTATTATCCCGCGGGGCTGGCAAAGCGTCACCCCGAAATAAACAGGGGCATCACCCCAGCCGAATATGAAGAGGTTTTGCATACATTGGAACGACTGAATTTTACGCACGGATTTACCCAGGAACTGTCCTGCTCATCGGACTGGACGCCTGATTTTATCAATACGGAAAGCAAATGACAGGCAGAACAAAACACCTGGTATTCAGGAATATTTCTTCCTCGTTGTTATCTGCCTTCGGAATCTTCTTTTTATCCGCCCATCTGGCTGCGTTAGAGACGAGTGATTCCCTGGAAGTTTATACCAAAGGCACCGCCGAATCGCACTACCTGAAAACCTTCCGCCTGAATGGCAGGAACTACTGCGACCTGGAAGAGATTGCCTCCCTGTTTCACGCCAATCTGAAGGAAGAGCGCGCCGACAAGCGCATCTACCTCAATCTTTACGACGAGCAGTTTATCTTCCTCACTTTCACTCCTTATTTTTCCTTCAAAAATGAGGATTATCAGCTCTCCGCGCCTCTGCTCTCCAACAGGAACAGGGTGTATGTTTCCCTCGAATTCGTCACCGATTTTCTGCCTGTTTTATTCAAGGATAAGGTCAGCTTTGCCAAGGGTAAAATCACCATAGCCAAACCGCAGAACAACACTATTCAAACCATTGTTCTGGACCCCGGGCACGGCGGACGCGACCCCGGCGCGGTGGGCAGGACCATCGGAGCCTACGAAAAAACCATCAATCTGAATGTCGCTCTGATGCTCAAAACCCTTCTGGAACAGGAACTTAACGTGCGCGTTATGCTGACCAGACCGGACGACAGATTCGTCTCTTTGCAGGACAGAACCAAGTTTGCCAACGAAAACAAGGCAGACCTGTTCATCTCCATCCATACCAATGCCTCGCGTGACCGCAGCAGCCGCGGGATTGAAATGTATTACCTCTCCACCTCGAAAACCACGGAATCCCGTGCCGTCGAAGCCCTCGAAAACTCTGTCGTGGAGCTGTATGAAGGCGGTAAGGCAGCCCTGGAGAAATACGACGACCTGGCGCTCATTTTGTCAGACATCCTCCAGGCGGAAAACCTTGAGCAGAGCAATAACCTGGCGCTCAAGCTACAGATGAATATCTGCGCCGGAACCAAATCCCCCAACCGCGGCGTCCGCCAGGCGAATTTCTATGTCCTGCGTGGCGCTTTCATGCCTGCTGTCCTGATTGAAATGGGCTTCATCTCCCATCCTGCGGAGGAAGCCTACCTGGTGAACAGGCAATATGAAGAACGCCTGTCCAGAACCATCTTTGAAGGAATAAAGAGCTTCAAGTACCGCTACGACCGCATCCGCACCTCATAATTTATAATTTATAATTTATAATTTATAATTGATTTTCCAGCTCCAGATAGTTTGCCACGGAAGGTATCAAATCCGCTTCCACAGCCATTCTAACTGTCCGGCAGGGTAAGCCCTCAAGTTCGATTTGAGCCCGCGTCAGAGTGGCTAAATCGACCGTTTCCGGGTACTTTTTTGCCAGGTTGAACATGATGCGCGAATACAGGTTATTCCAGACGATGACACCGTCGTAGCGGTGCGCCTTTTGCTTGTGCAGAGCCTGCGCGTAGCGGATGAGGTCGTCCTTGTAGCCCTGCGACGGATTCAGCCCGTAAATATTCTGCGAAATTGCCTTGAATTTCAGATGATGCGCTCCGATTTTGACCTTCGGTATTTTGCGGATAATCACCTTGTTCAGATACCGGTTGTAATAGATGACAGCGTCGTCCATCTTGCCCGTGTAGCCTGCGATGAGGTGTTTGAATAAGACCTTCATTTTTTTCTCCTTTAGTGCAACAGTGAAACGGTGCAACAGTAAAACGGTGGAAGCTGCGCAAACTGGTAGATTGACCACCTTTTCACTGTTTCACCTTTTCACCTTTTCACTCTTTTAATTCTTGATTCTTAATTTGCCCTTAATCCCCCTTCACTCCTCAAACGCAGGATAAACACAGGCTGAAGCCATATACCGGCTTTGCCTTGTCCTAATCCTCTGAACGAGAAGCGTTTGGGTATTAAGAGCCCTGATTCCGACATTGATGTTTTTACTGTGTTATCCATACCAGCAATATTCTGTTTCTATGTTTCTAAAAAAACTGCATTTCCTATCCCTATATATATATTCTTTTTTTTCTAATACCAGTTATAGATAAGACAATAAATAGAAACATAGAAACACCTTCCTCAAAACGGCACCCAGGAAATCCTGATTACTTTTTGTGATTTGCCGTCATACCTTTCCTGGACTACTTCGAGGTTAACATTACGCAATGCAGCCCATTTCTTTAATTGCCGGGTAAAAGTATTCCTGATCTTGGAATTTGTGTCTGTGTTAAACTTTTCCCGAAAGTCATATAATGTTTCCAAACACTCGCAGACTCCGTTTTCGGACTTATCCGCCTTGTAGCAATCCAGCCAGTCCACGATTTCGTTGCCGATTTCCTGGCGGATATTCCTCTCCTCTGTGTTGCTCAGGTAAAAGGGACAGCCGTGGTCGTTGGCGTTGCTCTGGAAGTAGGCTACGCAGCATTCCGCCATGGCGTTGTCGAAGCGCAGCCAGTCCGCCGGCGACCAGTCCTCGAAAAAGTTGTTGCCGTGATTGATGTCTTTGGGCTGGATTTTCAGGTCGAAAAACGGGAGTAATTGGATATCCCAGCGTCTTCTGCGGTCGCTGATGTCGCTGCCTTTGATAGCTTGATTAGTGGTGATGGCGAAGCGGGGATTGTCCTCAAAACCGTATTTGAAGAGATGCTCGCCCTTGCGGTTGACCTCCAGACCGCCCGTCAGGTGACCATAGAGGCTGGAAAACGCCATCACGGCAGGGTCCAGGTCATCAAGGATGAGCAAATCAATGTCCCCGACCACGCTGTCGAAAAAGAAGGCGTCGCCCTTGCGCTTGTCGCGGCACTGGATGGCAATGACTTTACGCAGATGCTTCACGGAGTCCGCGAGGAGGGACTTGCCCGTTCCGCCGGCGTTTTCATCGTCCCAGCCGGTCTCGTCGGTAAAGATGACGGCGACGGGGTTGGACGGGTTATTGTAGGTGTGAATGAGCTTTCCGAGGGTGGCTTGCAAAGCGGTAAAGCGCTCCGAATCAAAGCTTTCCACCCGCGCTTCAAGGTTGTCCCCGCGTTCGATTTGCTTCGGACGGGTGCAGGTGTAGCGCAGGAAGCGGTACCAGGGGGAGTTTTGGTATTCCTCCTCAGGCAGTACCAGGAAGTCGCGGTCAAGGATTTTGTGCGCCCAGACGAGCTTGTCAAAAGCCTCGTAAGGAAGCAGTTCCTGACCGTTTTTACCGATGCTCAGGATACCGTTGCGGAAGGGCAGATAAATGTGCTCCCGGTCGTCGCGCAAGATGTCCTCCTCCAGCTCGGGGAGAAGCTCCAGCGAATTCTGGCTGGACAGTTGGTTGATGATTTTCATGATGTGGTGGCGAACCTCGTCCTCATCGCCCGCCAGAACCCTCGACAAATCACGCACGACGTCGCCCCTATCGCCCTGAATGACGGTTCTGCCGTTTACCCGGGCATACATGTTCCTGTGACGCCGCCAGCCGCGGTCGGTCAGGCATTTGCATAAGTTTTCCGCGTCCACGAGCAGCTTGCCCGAAAGCTCAGCCTTGAAATAATGCGCAGGCGGTTTTGCCTGCCCGGCAACCGGGCTTTCCGGCTGCAATACAGTGTTTTGTGGCATGATTATTTCCTCCTTTTGCATTGTCGTCCCTCACTTGACGGGGGACTTTCATATGTTCTCCCGTCCGCCTTGCGTAACGTACGCATAAAAAATACCTCTTATTAATTATTGCGGGAAGTTTCACCCCCCAACTATGTTACCTTGTCCGATTTCTCTCTCTATATATCATGTATTACAAACCGGGTGGAAAGTGTATTACAAATCCGGATATTTTTGCTTCTATATATAAACGGACGACGATTGGCAGAAAAAACCGGAGAGCTGGGAAAAAACGGGTCGAATGACAGCCGGATTGGCGAAAAGAATGATTTCGCTTGACATAATAACAAGGGATGTTACAATTAGTCGAGAGAGAATTGTTGGAAAAAACGAAGTAAAAAATAAAATCCGGAGAGGAAAATCATGAACCGTATCGGACTTATATTAATTTTGTTGGTCGTAGCCTGCTACCTGGGCTCAACCGTGATTACGGAATGGAATTTTGAATCCCAGTCCCTGGAACCTTCCACCGGAAGCGGGATTATCAGCCTGACAGGCGGGGTCACACACGATACTTTCAACAGCGGTTACAACAGCAGCTACGCCTGGTCAACCATGAATTATCCCCTCCAGGGCACTAATAATTTGACCGGCGGAATCCAGATTGAAGCTCCGACCACAGGGCACTGGAACATCATTCTCAACTGGGTAACCAGACACAGCAACACTTCCGCCAACCGGGAAGTCCTGTTTTACACCTTGGACAAGACCGCCACGGAACCGGTCTGGACGCAGGCTGCCACTTACAATAACCCTAACGGCGATGCCTGGTTTGTCAGGAGTTTTGACGGTACCCAGATCCCCGGTCTGGATGACAACGCCAATCTCGCCTTCCGGATTGTCTCCGCTTTTGCAGATTCCACCAATACGCAGTATCTGCCCTCCAATCCGACCAGTACTTACGCCGCCACGGGAAAATGGCGCTTTGATGATATCAGTGTCCAGTCCCTGAGCGCTACTCCGGACTTTGGGTTGATAATCAACGAAGTCTGCTCCAGCAACGCAAGCCTTCTGCAGGATTCACACGGACTGTGGAGCGATTGGATTGAGCTGAAAAACACTTCCTCCGATACCCTGGATTTGCATTTATATGGTCTGTCCGATTCCCAAACCAACATTTATAAATTCAGATTTCCCGCTGGCAGCAAAATAGCTCCGGGGCAAATTATCATGGTCTGGGCTGTCAATAACGTAACGCCGGTGATCGACCCCAACGGGGATTTTTGGGGCACGAATTTTGCCATTTCGTCCTCCGGCGAACCCATCGTCCTGTCGTTGTATAATGAACTGAATGTCGCCTCTCCGATTGATTTGTGTCCTTCCGACAGGATAGACACGGACAGAAGCCGGGGCAGGACATTTACCGGGTTGGACTGGTATTACTTTGTTGTACCGACTCCCCGGGCAGAAAACACCACGCAGGGCTATTCCGCCTTATTGAGCGATCCCGTTGCCAATAACAACAGCGGCTGGTTTTCCAACCCCGTGGACGTGAATTTCACCACGACAGATACCTTGGCAGTGCTGCATTACACCGTTGACGGCAGCGACCCGACAGATAGTTCGCCGGTCTGGAGCGGTCCGCAGACCCTGCATAATCGCAGCGATGATCCGAACCTTCTTTCCATGATTTCGACCGTTCTGCCCAACCTTCCACCGCCCGTCAGCGAGCTTGACATGTGGTTTCCACCCCAGACCCTGGTACCCAAAATCCATACCGTCAAAATCCGCAGTTTCGGGCCGGGAGCCTTGCCCAGCAATATCGTCACCAGAGTTTACATGGTGGGCATCAACCTGTATGAATTCCCTGTTATATCATTGACCATGAACCCGGACGACCTGTTTGACCCGGATACCGGAATATATGTGGCAGGCAATGGTTACGATGGAGTAAGCTTTGACACAGCCAATTTCATGCAGCCCTGGGACAAAGACGTGGTGTCTGATTGGTTTGACCGTTATGGCAACCACTTCTATCAAAAAAGCAGCCAGGTCAGAATCCAGGGAACCTATACAACCCGCGCCGGGCAAAAATCACTGCGCTTAAAATCAGGCTCTTTGACCGGACCACTGTCCTTTAACTACCCGTTTTTCGGAACGGATTACCTGACAGAATTTGAATCCCTGATTCTCAGGAATCATGGGAACGACGCGCATATCAGCCTCCTACGCGACAACCTGGCGGAAACACTTTTGGGGGAACAGGGATTGCCAATATCAAGATTTCAACCCTATGTTGTTTTCCTGAACGGAGAATTCTGGGGTATTCACAGTGTCCAGGAACACTCAAAAGAGAAGTACCTTTCCAATCATTTCAATATCCCCGTTGAAGAAATTGATTTACTGGAAAGCAACCTGGAAGTTCAAACAGGGGATTCCATTGATTATGCTGAATTGCTGAGCTACATTACCCAGAATGATGAATCTGATCCGGCAGTCTGGCAATATCTGGAAACCCGGATTGACTTTGATAATTACACGGAATATATGGCAGGACAAATCATAGCCGGAAACTCTGACTGGCCGGGCAATAACAACCGCTACTGGCGGAAACGTGTTCCTTTCACACCCGGCGCCCCCTACGGACATGACGGACGCTGGAGATGGCTGGTCTATGATTTGGATTACAGCATGGGGCTATACCAGTCACCTTCCTGGGTGCATGACACCCTGGCACGTTGCCTCAATCCGACCTTGGACTGGAGAACACTGCTCTTTCGAAACATCATCACGAATACCGGGTTCAGGAATAATTTTATCAATACACTGGCTGACCGGCTGAATTACAATTGGAAACCAGTGAAGGTAATAGCTAAAATCAATCAGTTGGAGAATCTCTATGCCAATACCATTCCAGCCCAGATAGAGCGCTGGAATTTCCCTGGCAATTTCAGCTTGTGGCAGGGAGAAGTGGAAGCACTGAGGACTTTTGCCACCAACCGTCCGGACTTCCTGCGCGGAACAATCGTCAGCAACTTCGGTCTGCCCGGAACAGCCGTGGTAAATTTACAGATAACCCCGCCGGAAGTTGCAACAGTGACATTCAACAACAGGATTACGCTCTCCGGCGGCTCTTACGTATATTTCCAGGGCGTACCGATTGGCATGAAAACCATTATTCCTGTGGGTTGGGAGATTGTTGATTTTGGCGGTCAAAGCACTGACAGCCTCTACCTGAATCCTTTGGCGGAACAAACCATACAACTGACTTTACAGAGAATCGCACCCACAAATATCATGATTGTGCGGGATTCGCTGGGAATTACGCTAAACTGGAATGATATTCCCGCTGCCAGCGGTTACCAGATTGAAACTGCGACCACTCCTTATCCAGTTAGTTGGGATGTGTTGGCTACAGTTACAGTAAACCAGTATGCCATCACGGAAACTGAACCCAGGCGGTTCTACCGGGTAAAAGCACTGTATTGAAAGCAGTATTTTCTCTATTTGTTATAGCTATAAATTGTGGAAGTAGCCCAGGCTGAAGTGGATTTTTTCATAAGCTGACTTAACTTTCAGGTAGCCCAGACCTGTTTTGATGCCGCTTTCTGAATTGAACCAGATTTGCTGATTCAGGTTTACGCTATTTACATTCTGCCCAATCGGCGCCAGGTTGCTGATACTCCAGTAATCCTGCGCGGCTGTGGATGAATGTAACACAATCCAGTATTTTCCCTGCGTTCCGCCGCTAATGGTCAGATTTACCGTATTAAACCAGGATTTCTTGTTGAATGCCTTGTTAAATATGGCGTTACCTTCAAACACAACGTGTGTAAAGTAATATATGTATCCGGCTGAAAGCAGGAAATCCGGTTTATGCTCGTCATAGGAAATAATGGTCTGCCCTGTTGATACGACGAAACTCTGCTTTTTCCCCATCTTGAAGAAGAGTGTATTATCAAATCTCAGCCTGCCCATCCATTCAGTCTTGGAAGCCAAGCCTACTGAACTGTAAGTATATAGCCTGGGTAACCAGTCCCGATAAGTTGCTCCCTGCAGCCAAGCCAGGTCTTCATTGCGTTGGGACATTCCTGTAATGAGCACCATTGCGTTATTTGGATTAAAACGATGGAAATATCTGAATTCGGCAGTTTTCCAGTCATCATATACGGAATCCGGTGACATCAGGTCATAAGCCAGGGTTACTTCACCGTTTCTTTGCGGTAAGCCTTGCTCTGCGAAAAGTCCGGTAAAAGTTGTCAGACCGAGAACAGACAGGAAGATTGCAGTTTTGATTTTCATCAGTCAACTTCAATCCAGCGTTCGCTGTGGCTGAAAATCCTGTTTCCTGCTGCGGGATAATTCTCCAGGAAATCAATTACGGCAGGGACTTCGAGGAATTTCTTCAGCCGGAGTGACGTCTTGCCGTCGCCAAAGGGGCTGGGGCGGCTGACCACCGGATTGGAGCCGCTGATGACGCTATGAAAAGAACTGATGATGAGCTCCGGATCGCTACCCACCAGGTAGGCGCTGATGACGCTCAAAGCTTCCGGTCTTTCGGTATGCTCCCTTAAAATGATAATCGGAACATGGAGTGCGGTGGCTTCTTCCTGGATTCCGCCGGAGTCGGTCAGGATGCACCTGGACCAGTTCATCAGCCAAATCATCAGCGGATAGGTCACAGCTTCTATCATGCAGATGTTATCAGGTCTGTTTTCAAATTCTTTGCTGACAATGTCGCGAACTTTGGGATTGCGATGCTGCAGCCAGACAAACTGCAAGTCGGGATATTCTTTGCTGAGCTGCAAGACGCTCTGGCAGATGCGTTTCAGAGGTTCGCCGATGTTTTCGTTGCGGTGTGCCGTAATGAGCACCAGGTTCTTCAGTTCAGTCGGGTCGTTGATATCCTTGCAGACCTTGCTCATAGCCAGGCGGTTGTTATCCTCATTGAGCATGCTCGTGGTCAGGATGGCGGCGTCAATGACGGTATTGCCGGTGATATAGACCCGGTCACGCGGGACTCCGATATCAACCAATTCCTTGGCAGCTCTCTGGGTCGGAGCGAAATGAAATTCGGCTATCTGAGTGATGAGCATACGGAGGATTTCCTCAGGAAAAGGTGAAAAGCGGTTACCCGTACGCAGTCCTGCTTCCAGATGCAGTACCGGGATTTTCAGTTCAAATGCCACCAGCGCGCCCAGGAAAGCAGTCAAGGTATCGCCCTGGACTATTACCAGGTTTGGCTTTTCCTTGCGCATGATTTCAGGTAACTCGCCGCCAAAGCGTTCTGTCGTCTTGACGCTGTTATTTATGTTCAGCAACACAGGCGCAAAATAGTCCGGAGTGATTTTAAAAAAATCAAGTATGTCGTCCGTAAGCTCCTCGTGTTGCCTGGTATGCACGACGACGACCTGGTGGTCGGATCTTAAAGTGAAAATTACCGGAATGACTTTGATAAGCTCCGGTCTGGTCCCAAATACAACCATGATTTTCATCGGTTCTGCTCCTGAATCAACTCATTTCTCAGACGACCGTCCCCTTGCCGGCGGTCATCACATACCCATATATTATAACGTTTTTTCCCAGCCAGACACCTTTTTTCCCGATGGCTGATTTATACAGGCCGGGTGCCCCGATTCGCGATCCGCCTTGGATGCGGATGTTTGCCTGGGAAAAGACATTTTCGCTCACAATGCAATTTTCCCCAATTTCAATATCTTTTTCACTGATGACTTCACCGTTGACGGTCACATCTCTTTCCAGAATGAGGTTGCCGTAGCACTTGACGCTGCCGTTGATGACAGTGCCCCGGTGCAAAATCAGGTCGGACTTGACGATAAGTGAATTATTGATAGTACTGAAGGGCGGAACAGTCACAAACTTCTGCGTCCCGTACCAGTGAAAATCACTTACCCGATGCATGGAATCGGTCTTAGCCGGCTGGGCAACCACGGAGACAGTTGCAGGCTTGCGGCTGACAAACTCCGCTTCATAGGTGGCAATGGGCATGGCATACAGGCTGTTGAAGGTGCAGCCCTTAGCCAGGCTGAGGCTTTTATCACCCACTACCCGATTGGTCAAGGCGACGCCTCCCCCGACCCGGATTTCCCCGTAGGAACTCAACCAGCCTTTGATCACGCTGTTTTTACCGATGCTGACGTCACCATGCACTATCAGAATATTCAGCTCCGTTTGCTCTCCGATTTCCGCCTTACCTTTGATATAGATCGGTTGCTGAAATGAGCAGCGCCCTGTAGAGGTCAGGTTGCCGTTGATGACCAACAAGCTGCTGACGGTCTTGGTGTCCTTCTTGTCCAGGAAGTTAAAGTACTCAATCGGCGTTTTGCCCCGGAATTTCAGCTCGTTGTTACGCAGCTTTTTGAGTTCGTTCAAATACGGCTGCAGCTCCCCTAGGAACTGTTTGTCAAAGAAACGCGGGTCGCGGATATAAGTCAAATCTATAAAAAGCGGTTGATTATCTTTCGGGAAAAACACTTCCAGCCAGGCGGGGATAAGAGGCACAGCCAATAGCAGGAAAAACAGGACGACAAACAGGATTAAACCGCCCTGCGATTGCATCAGTCCGCTGACCTTGCCCTGCGCTGCCTGTGCAAAGTCAATAAAACCCCGGTTCATGTCACGGGCTGGCAGCAGAACTGAATTGGCAGCTAACACGCTATCCGAAGCCGTATATTTTTCCGCCAGGCTTTTTGCAGATAAACCTATGCTGACAAAGCTTATCAACAAGGTCAAACTTAACAGTAATAATCGTTTGGGCTTCATTACACAACCTTGCGGAAGCGGATGGTTTTTGCCCAGAGCGGGACACGGTTGAAGATGGAATCCAGGATGGCGTCAAATCCACCTCTGGAAGTGCTAAAGAGGTAAACCACGAAGCTGATCATGATGAGCGGAAGCAGGCGCAGCCTTTGTTTACCGCCGTCTATCAGAACACCGATGGCAATCTGGAAAAACGGACCTGTATTGCCGAACAGGTTATACACCGCCAGGATAAGCATGATCAGGCTGCTGTGAAGAATGGTCATATCGCCAAGGTAAAAGAGCAGCAGTGAATCTACCAGACCCAGCAGCAAAATCAAAGGCAGGAGGTAAATCCCGAGAAGTAGCACTCCGTCCAGCTTTTCCCTGAAGGTCAGGTAGGGCGATTTGAGTAGCGGTACGATGTATTTGATCATGCAACGCGTATGCCCCCGTGACCAGCGGTTCACCTGACGCGAACGCACCGTCCAGGTCTCCGGCGCTTCTTCGTAACACTCCATCCGGTTGGCATAACCCACCTTCCAGCCGTTGATATAGAGCTTGAAGGTCAGCTCCGTATCTTCCGTCAAATTGGTCGGGTCAAAGCTGCCCAGGTCTTTTGTGATTTGCTTGCGGAAACCGCCTACTGTTCCGCCGTATTGCGAAATCAGGTGCATGTTGAAGCGCGCTTGCTGGTCCACCTGGTAGCCACCTGTCCTTTCCAGGTCAAGAAATCTTGCCAGCGTGCTCTCCGTGATGTTGAGAGGGATAACGCGTCCCATCACGGCACCCACTTCCGGGTCAATGAAACAGACAGCCAAATCGCGCACAATATTGCGGGGCGGGATGTAGTCTGCGTCGAACACGATGATGACTTCGCCCAGCGCCTTTTCCAACGTATCGTTCAAAGCTGCCGGTTTTCCCCTGCGTCCCTCGTTGCGGTTAAAAGGTTTAATCAAACCTGGATAAAGCTCGGCGTAATGCTCCAGT
Source organism: uncultured Pseudomonadota bacterium (assembly GCA_963736345.1). GTDB lineage: Bacteria > Myxococcota > Myxococcia > Myxococcales > Anaeromyxobacteraceae > Anaeromyxobacter. The sequence continues at coordinate 22,021 of CAVTOU010000004.1, forward strand.
ACTCTGCCGGTGCTGTCGTCCGAATGGTCATTGATGGGGATGATTTCCAGCTTTTCCACCGGGTAATCCAGCAGCAGCATGGCTTCCATTGAGCTCCGCACGACTTTTTCTTCGTTGTGCATGGGAATCACGATGGTCACGCTCGGCAGCTTGATATCGAGAATGTCGTGGTAATAAAGGAATTGCTCCCCGTAAGCGCGGTTTAGGGTGAAGATAAAGCTGCGCAGCGAATAGATGACCATCACCGCCGCCACGATGAAGATATAGCTTCTTAGGAGGAGTACAACCAGCGCCATATCTTTCTCTTGTTCGTGATGCTGGGTGCGGCGACGCTCACAAAATAGCTGTAAAAAGTGATGACATAGGCAAAATCCAGCAATACTCCGAAGCCGAAGTACAGCAGCGCCATCCACAAATATGAAAAGCGGGTGAGGATATACAGGAACAGCGCATAGCGTAGAATTCCGAGGATATAGATGAACACATTGGTAAAGACGACCAACAGCGTTTTGGCAAAGAGCGAGATGGGCACGGGCATCAGGGCAAAAATCAGCAGGACCGGTATGGCAATCCACATCCCGACCTCCGAGCTTACATACAGCACCGAAAAGTCGTTCAGGTGGTAGGGAAAGTGGGACCCCCACAGCCAGAAAAACAGGCAGCCAAACAGGTTCAGGGCAGCGACGAGTTTGATCAGCAAGCGGATAGGCAGTGGGATTTTCTTGATGAGAATAACCAGTATCCACGCCAGGGCTGAAAGCAGCGCCGTCAGCGCCAAAAGATAATGCGAAGGGAATCTCCCCTGTCCGTTCAGCAGCCAGACCTTGATATTCAGAATGCGGATGGCGTGCAGATGCAGATCGGCTATACTACCATTCAGCAGCCCAGCTGCCAGTGAGGAATAAAGCAGGCTCAAATGCTCCAGGAAAAATAGGACAATGCCTACGATGATGACCAGAATGAGGGTGTGCGACGCCAGCCGTCCCGTCAGGCTGCCGTAATGCAGCTTGCGGTAGGAACGGTGAAATCCGACTCCAGTCTGATTCAGTTGCGGAGCGCTTTCTTCCGTCTTGGGCACTGTTTTTCCCCATTATTTTTCATAATGTTTCATTATTTAAAGTTATTGTTATTTTGTCAATGATTTCTTATCAAAGGCGGGATGGAGGGGAAGTCAATCAACTATAGTGACGGAAAGATATTTATCAGGGGCTTTCTAAGGAAAGAGCCTCTGTCCTGCTCTGCTCCTGACGCAGATAATCCTTGTTGTTATAAGCGATTAGTTAATTATAATTAAGCCTGTTATACTTTATCTTTACCACTTTGCTGCTGACAGAGTGCCCGTCCTGCTCTGCTCTGATGAAGTATATCCCGCTGCTGACAGCATGACGGTTATCATCCGTACCATCCCAAGTCTGTATTTTACTTTTGCCTAAAGCTTTGATTAATTGTCCCTTGAGATTATAGACTCTCATGTTCACTGGAGCATTACTCTTGCTTTCCAGATTGACATTCACACCTGATGCAAAGGGATTGGGATATGTACTCAGCTTCAGGGCTGCGGGTGCCAGCGTTTCATCCTCATTCCCGGTGAATTGTTCCCAGGTATAAAGATGCATGTTGCCGATATGTGCGTAGCCGTCAATATCAATGTAGCTGGAAGACAGCATCACCAGATTGCCGTTGTTATTATAAGTATAATTCTCGCTGGACGAATCAATCCACGTATTCTGCATATGTTGGTATGTCTTTGATAACAGCCTGTGAGCGTCATCATATTGATAAATGTATCTGTAGCTGTCTGTCCAGACGTTGTCATACATCATTTGGCTGGTCATGGAACTTACCATGCCCGCCATTCCCACATTCAGGTCCAAATAGTTATAGCACGATTTGATAAAGTCATGTCTGAGATAATCAATATAGGATAAGCCGTCGGATGTATCTTCCGGATGATAGGTAAACAGCGTGCGGCTTTCGTCCTGCCAGCTTAATGAATCCGGTGAAAACTGCCTTGTCTCGATTGTGATTCTTCCCTGATTATCATATTCATACGTGGTTCTTCCATAACCTTCGCCTCCCGTCAGACTGGGATAATAATAATAATCTATGGAAGCTATCCGGTCATTGGCATAGGCAAAATTCGTCCTCATTATCGGGTGCAGAGTTCTGTAGTAATAGGAATATTCGATGGCTTCCGTCAGCCTGTGCTGTCCGTCATAAACTCCCGTAACCCTGTGCAGGACATCCCTGGTGACCAGAAATACGTAATCCATCTGGGTAATGAACTCTCCCGTTCCATCATAATAGAAAGAGTAATTATCATTGGCAAACCATGTATCCGGCTCTGTCTGTTCATCAATGAGTGAATAGATTATGCTGTCCGGCTGGGAAGTGGTAGTATTGCCATAATAATAATCATACTTATGGCTTGCCATTAGCGTATCGCCGTCAAAGCCCACCTGTAATTGTTCGTTCAGTCTCCAACCGATGGTTCTTTGTGCCGGCGGAATAAACCGTGCATTCCTGTATGCTGAGCCTGGGGTTAAATTGGATTTACCGTTATTGAAATCATGCTGTAAACCCAACAACATCATGGAAACCATTAATGAAAGCAGAACCATAATCATCTTTTTCATTGTATTTACCTCACTTTTTTTACGGATAATCCGCTTACCGGATGCAAGTAATATTACTTGCATGTTTCGCGCCATACCTTTAAATATTAAATATTCGATTCATTGCTAAAGATTTTTATCCCCCTCGGATTTAATGAATTTTGTTCATCCTGTTTTCTTTATGTCTTTTCCGTCGTTCCAGTGAAGGCTGAAATCTGGTTTGCCTTAGTCATTCCTGGAAAGAAGTAACCCAGCCTGTGAAAGTCGTGGCGCAGACACTTTTGTCTGCTTAAGAAAACAAATGTAGTAGAACAGACAATCCTGTCTGTTTAAAGCACACAGGCGGGATTGCCTGTGCTGACGACCGGTTGCACGGACAACAATGTCCGTGCCACAACCCCTCTCGGCGTTCCTTTTTCCGTTGACCGATATGCGATTTGTTTAAAAACTGGAATCTGCAGGAGGTGATGCTTTGAGCACAAAGATTACACCCCATTTATGGTTCCATACCGATGCCAGGCAAGTGGCAGAATTTTACGCTGATGTTTTCAAGGACAGCCGCATTATCAGCAGTTCGCCCATGCACGACCCCGCAGGAGCGCAGGTCTGTATTGTCACTATGCATCTGGTGGGACAGGAAGTAATGCTGATGAGCGCCCCGGCTTCTTTCGGGCTCAACGACGCCTTTTCCTTCGTAGTCAGTTGCCACACCCAGGAAGAGATTGATTACTACTGGAGCGCCCTCACCGCTGACGGCGGCAAAGAAGTCATGTGCGGCTGGCTGAAGGACAAGTTCGGTCTGTCCTGGCAGATAGTTCCTGATTTCATGGATGAAATGATGACAGATACCGACAAGGAGCGCTTTGAGCGCGTTTCCAAAGTGGTATTCAGTTCCGTAAAATTTGACATCGCACAACTGCAAAGTGCCTACCGGGGGGAATGACTCCGAAGCAGTCGTTGCATCTTTTATCCGATAGTGTAATTCCCGTGAGGGTTGGGATCCAGCAAACATGAAGGATAAACTGTTTTTTCTCCCGTGTGAAAATTCTAACTCGTTCAGTTTAAACACAAACCAGGCGATTTTGCTTCTTTCAGTAATTTACGGTTTGCTGGTAACTTATTATCCACATCGCTGGGAAAGTGAATTCAATTAGAAGCTATATTTACCCATTTGCACTAATTTCCAATATCATATAAGAGCATCTGTTTGCCTTGCAGGAATTCATGCCAAAGAATCTGCCGCTAATCAGTTAAGTCATTGTTTGTAAATACCAAGCAGCCCCCATTACTGAGGGCTGCAATATTTGACTGAATTGTTGTGAGAGTTATTAACGTAGCCCTCGTAGAGCTTGAGGTGCTCCTCGACCTGCTTGTCGGAGATGCCGTTCAGCCCCCGGACCTTGGAGAAATCCTGCGGGCTGTACTTCTTCACGTCGGCCATCTTTGCCCTCCGTCGGGCCTTCCCGCGCCCTCGAGTTTCCAGGTGAAACCGGGAGTTAGGGTTGGGCCCCGGACGTGTCAAGGTACACGTGGGGGCCCCGGGAAGGGACCGCGAGATTCACGGAGAGGCAATCGAGACCCGGGCTCGGGATCGGGGACGGGTGCGGGCAAGCGCCACCTCCAGGCCGCGGCGCTGCCGGTGGTATGTTCCCCACCCGATGAAGAAGAAGAAGCGCCTCCAGCCGCTCCAGCGCGTCCTCCTCGCGACCGGCGCCGCGCTGGCCCTCCTGGTGCTGGGCCTCGCCATCCCGTGGGTCACCCTGCCCGACCCGTCGCCGCTCGCCCGTGCGGCCCCGACCACCACCGCCCTCATCGAGCAGCGGCGCGCCGAGGCGCGCGCCCACAAGCGCAGCTTCCACCCCCAGCGCACCTGGGTCCCCCTCGACCGGGTTCCCCGCCACGTGGTGGACGCGGTGCTCCTCTCCGAGGACGCCCGCTTCTTCGGCCACGAGGGGATCGACTGGGAGGCGACGCGCGAGGCCGCCGGGCACGACCTGGCCCGGGGCCACTTCGCCCGGGGCGGCTCGACCATCACCCAGCAATTGGCCAAGAACCTTTGGCTCGGCACCGAGAAGAGCCTGTTCCGCAAGGCCAAGGAGGCGGTGCTGGCCTGGAAGCTGGAGCGCGCCCTCTCCAAGCGCCGCATCCTGGCGCTGTACCTCAACGTGGCCGAGTGGGGATCCGGGGTGTTCGGGATCGAGGCGGGCGCCCGCTCTCGCTTCGGCGTCGGGGCGGCCGACCTCTCGGTTGCCCAGGGCGTGGTGATGGCCTCCATGCTCCCGGCCCCGCGCAAGGTGAACCTGGCCGAGCCCTCGACCTGGATCCAGCGGCGCTCCCGCCGCCTCCTCGACCGGATGGCCCAGGCAGGACGGCTCTCCCCCGAGGAGCACGAGCGGGCGAGCGCGGAGCTGGAGCGGATCCTGGCCGGCCCCAGGCCGGCCCAGGATCAGGAGGAGCCGCCGGAGGAGGACGCTCCGGACCAGGGATAGCGGCTCGCTACTTCAGCTTCCGGAAGTACTCCATGGTCTGCTCCAGGCCGTCCTGGATGGCCACCTCGGGCCTCCACCCGATGGCGGCCAGCGCGGCCCGCGGGTCGATGCACGAGCGTCGCTGCTCGCCCATCCGCGCCGGCGCGTGCTCGGCGGGGCGGGTCACCCCGGCCGCGCGGGCCAGGTGGTCGTGGATGGCGTTCACGTCGGTCTCGACGCCGGTACCGATGTTGAGCGGTCCGTCGAACCGCTTCTCCGCCGCCAGCACGTTGGCCCGGGCCACGTCGCCCACGAAGACGTAGTCGCGGGTCTGCCCGCCGTCGCCGAAGATGGTGCAGGGCTTTCCCTCCAGCAGCCGGCCGCAGAAGATGGCCACCACCCCGGCCTCGCCGTGCGGATCCTGCCGCGGCCCGTACACGTTGGCGTAGCGGAGCGCGGTGACCTTCATGCCGTGGTTGGCGCGGTACACGCCCAGGTAGATCTCGCTGGATGCCTTGGCGGCGCCGTAACAGGAGACCGGGCGCTGCGGGTGCGACTCGGGGGTGGGGATGACCTCGGTGTCCCCGTAGGTGGCCCCGCCCGAGGAGGCGAAGACCACGTGCTCGACCGAGCCGGCCGCCACCGCGGCCTGCAGCAGGTTGAGGAGGCCCCCCACGTTCACGTCGGCGTCGAAGCGCGGGTCGGCCATCGACCGGCGCACGTCGATCTGGGCCGCCTGGTGGCAGATCACCTGCGGCCGCTCCTTCTTGACCGCCTCCACGGCCGCCTCGCTGCGGATGTCGATCGGGTAGAACCGCGCCCCGACCGGCACGTTGCCGCGCTTGCCGCTGGAGAGATCGTCGAGGATGGCGACGTCCCAGCCCGCCGCCAGGAACTGGTCCGCCGCCGTCGAGCCGATGAACCCGGCCCCTCCGGTGATGAGCACTCGTCTTCCCATGATCTGCCTTTCTCGCCAGGGCGCCGCCGGATCTACCACAGCCGCCGGCGGGGCCCGGAAACGGTGATATCGCCCCGACCGGAACGGGCTCGCGCCGCGGCGGGGCCGGCGCCGCTACTTCTTGGCGCTCACGTCCTCGAGGGTGAGCTGCCCCGGCAGGTCGCCCCGGTAGCGGTCGAGGACCAGATCGATGCCCTGCCGGATGTACTCTGCCACCGGCACCTTGGTCCTCTCGTGCAGGAGCTTGAGCCGCGCGTCCTGCTCGGGCGTGATGTAGATCGTCGTCGAGATCTTCCGGCGGGCCACGCGCGGACCTCATCCCAGGCCTGTCCTCGAGCCTGCGCAGGCGCTTCGCTGGAAGCTATGTGACTGCTGATGTAGTGTCAAACATGGCTTCTCCGGCCGGATCCGCCCCCCGGGGGGCCGATGCTAGAATCCGCTCCACTCCACGAGGTCGCTCGATGCGCCGAGTGCTCATCCTGACCGCCGGTCTCCTCGCCCTCTCCTGCGCTCACCGGACGCGCACCGAAACGGCCGCCGGCACCGCGCCCGCCGAGGCGGCCAGGGCCGTCAGCACCATCCCGGAGCTGGCGCCGCAGCCCGGCGAGAAGGTGGTCGGGCGGGACGTGGGCGGCCACGGGAAGCCGGATCTGTGGGTGTACTCGGTGCTCGTCGCCGAGGATCAGGAGCGGGTCGTGCGCAAGGAGCGCGACCTGAACGGCGACGGCAGGGTCGACCTGTGGGAGGCGTACGACGACCAGGGCAACGTCACCAAGCAGGCCTACGACCTGGACTTCGACGGCAAGCCGGACCTGGTGATCACCTACGAGAAGGGCCAGCTCGTGAAGAAGGAGTTCGCGCCCGGGTTCGACGGCATGCCGCGGACGGTCGCGTACTACGAGAACGGCAAGCTCGTCCGCAAGGAGCGGGACACCAAGAACGCCGGAAAGATCGACACCTGGGAGTACTGGGAGAACGGCGAGCTGGACCGGGTGGGCGTCGATCTCGACGGCGACGGCGAGGTGGATCGCTGGGACAAGCGGTCCGGTGGCGAGGCCGAGGGGGCGGCCGCGCCGGGCGAGAAGGACACCGGCAAGGACAAGTAGTCCGCGGGGCGGCCGGGGGGTCGGCCGGCGACCGACGCATCGCCCCGGGGGTTCGCGAGCGCCCTGGGCGAGGGGCCACCGGCCCCGGAAAAGCTCCGTGTCCTCGGGCGTCTCGACCTGCAGCCCGCCGCTCGTGGGCCCCTGCCCCGCTCGCGGCACGCCTCGCGCACTTGCCGTCGGGCATGCGCTTCCTCGCGGTCGCCCTGCTCGCGCTGCTCCTCCCCGCCTGCCCTGTCCCGCCGCGCCTCCACCCCCGTGCCGCGGAGGAGGTCTCTCGCGGCTACGGCTACCTTGCCTCCGGGGACGCCGAGCGCGCCGAGGTCGCCTTCCGCCACTCGCTGGCCTTCGATCCGGACTTCCCCGAGGGCGAGAACGGGCTGGGACTGGTGGCCCGCACGCGGGGCGACCTGGCCGCGGCGCGCCGGTCCTTCGAGCGCGCCATCTCGCTCCGGCCCGACTTCGCGGAAGCCCACGCCAACCTCGGCGAGCTGCTGCTGGCGGACGGCGACGGCCAGGAGGCCGAGCACCGGCTGCGCGTCGCCCTGGACATCGATCCCGACCTCGCCGACGCGCGCCAGAACCTGGCCCGGCTGCTCCTCTGGCGCGGTCTGGAGCCGGGCCAGGACCGGAGCGCCTGCTTCGCGGCGGCGCGGCGGGAGATCCTGCACCTGATCGAGGCGGACCCGGGCCGCGCGGCTGCCCACCACGACCTGGGCTTCATGGCTTACCTGGAAGCCAGCTTCCCGCGGGCCGAGGCCTTCTACCGGCGCGCGACCGAGCTGGACCCCCGCTCGGCCGAAGCCCACCACGGCCTGTGCCTGGCGCTGGTCCGCCTGGGCCGCTGCGACGAGGCGGTCGCCTCCTGCGCCCGCTGCCTGGAGGTGAACCCGGCGCTGGCCCAGTGCCGCAAGAGCATCGCGGGGGCGAGGGCGTGCGCGGGGGCGCCGGAGGAGCCGCGGGCGCCCCCTACCCCTTCACCGTCCACGTCTCTCCCTGCGCCAGGAACTCCGGCACCGACAGCTGCTTCTTCGCCGCAGCCTTCGCCTCGCCCACCAGCTGCCAGGTGATCTCGTCCACGGTGGGACGCCGGACGTCGCGGAACACGCCGATGGGGGTGGGGAAGCCCGGGGCCTGGTCCAGGTTGGCGAGCATGAACGCCAGGGTGGGATCGTCGCGGTGGGCGTCGTGCACCAGGATGTCCGCCTCCTTGACGCCGTTCTCGCCGACGGTCACCACCTCGAGGTGCGCGGTCCTCGGATCGAACCGGATCCCCTTCTTCATGTCCTTGCCGAAGAGGAGCGGCTTGCCGTGCTCCATGCGGAGCTGGCGGTCCGCCTTGACCGCCTTGTCGGTCAGGTTCTGGTACGCGCCGTCGTTGAAGACCGGGCAGTTCTGGTAGATCTCGACGTAGGCGGTCCCCTTGTGCGCCTGGGCGGCCTGCACCACCGCGCCGAGGTGGGCGCCCTCCACGTCGATGGAGCGGGCCACGAACGTGCCGCCGGCCCCGAGCGCCAGCGCCGGCGGGTTGAACGGGTAGTCGGGCGAGCCGTGCGGCGTGGTCTTGGTCTTCTTGCCCAGCTCGGAGGTGGGCGAGACCTGGCCCTTGGTCAAGCCGTAGATCCGGTTGTTGAACATCAGGATCTTGATGTCGATGTTGCGGCGCAGCGCGTGGATGAAGTGGTTGCCGCCGATGGCCAGGGCGTCGCCGTCGCCGGTCACCACCCACACTTGAAGCTCGGGGCGCGACAGCTTCAGGCCGGCCGCGAAGGACGGCGCCCGCCCGTGCACCGTGTGCATGCCGTAGTTGTGCATGTAGTACGGGAAGCGCGAGGAGCAACCGATGCCCGATACGAAGACGATGTTCTCGCGGGCTACCCCGGCGGAGGGCAGCGCGCGCTGCACCTGGTTGATGATGGAGTAGTCGCCGCAGCCGGGGCACCAGCGCGGATCGACGCCGGACTCGAAGTCCTTCTTGGTGTAAGCCGGGATGACCGGGGCCGTCGTGGTCGTGCTCATGTTCGTATGCTCCGCGCTCACAGGATCTGGTTGGCCTTCTCGACCAGCTCCGAGACGCGGAGCGGCTTGCCGTTGATGCGGGTATGGGAGATGGGGTCGATGCCGGGGAAGGAGCCGCGCAGGTAGAAGGCGAGCTGCCCGTCGTTGACCTCGGGGACCATCACCTTCTTGAACCGGCGCAGGACCTCGCCCAGGTTCCGGGGGAGCGGGTTCAGCCAGCGGAGGTGGGCGTGGGAGACCGACTTGCCCTGGGCGCGCAGCGCCTCGGCCGCGGTCCGGACCGAGCCGTAGGTGCCGCCCCACGACACCAGCAACAGATCGCCCTTCTCCGGCCCGTCCACCTTCACGTCGGGCACGTCCTCGACCACGTTCCGGACCTTCTGGGCGCGGATCCGGATCATGTGCTCGTGGTTGGCGCCGTCGTACGAGACCATGCCGGTGAGCGAGTCCTTCTCCAGCCCGCCCACCCGGTGCTCGAGGCCGGCCGTGCCGGGGATGGCCCAGGGCCGCACCAGCTTCTCGTCGCGCAGGTAGGGCATGTACTTCTCACCGCGGTTCGGCTCCTTCTGGTAACGCGGCTCGACCCGGGGCAGCTCGGAGAAATCCGGGATCCGGAAGGGCTCGGAGCCCTGGGCCAGGTAGCCGTCGCTGAGGAGGAGCACCGGGGTCATCCACTTCACCGCCACCCGCATGGCCTCCATGGCCGCCCAGAAGCAGTCGCCAGGGCTCTGCGCCGCCAGCACCGGCATGGGCGCCTCGCCGTGGCGTCCGAACAGCGCCATGAGGAGATCGGACTGTTCGGTCTTGGTGGGCATGCCGGTGGAGGGGCCGCCGCGCTGGACGTCGACCACCACCAGCGGCAGCTCCAGCATCACCGCCAGGCCCATCATCTCGACCTTGAGGGCCAGGCCCGGGCCGGAGGTGGCGGTCACGGCCAGCGAGCCGCCGAAGGCGGCGCCGATGGCCGCGCCGATGCCGGCGATCTCGTCCTCGGCCTGAAAGGTGACGACGCCGTGCTCCTTCCACTTGGAGAGGTCCTGGACGATCTCGGTGCTGGGGGTGATGGGATAGCCGCCGAAGAACACCTCCCGCCCGGTGGTCTTGGCCACCGTGGCGAAGCCGAGCGCGGCAGCGTGGTTGCCGGTCACGGTCCGGTAGGTGCCGGGGGCCAGCTTGGAGGGGGGCACCACGTACCGCTCGTAGAAGAGCTCGGAGGTCTCGCCGTACGCGAAGCCGGCCTGGAAGACCTTGATGTTGGCCTCGGCCAGCTCGGGCTTTTTCTGGAACTTCCTCCGGATGGCCTCGACCTGCGGATCCGCGTCCCGGCTGTAGAGCCAGTTGAGCAGCCCGAGCGCGAAGTAGTTCTTGCAGCGGGCCACGTCCTTGGACGAGAGCCCCGAGCCGGCCAGGGCCGACTCGGTGAGGCGGTTCATGTCGATGGCGACGTAGCGGTAGGTGCTCTGCAGCACCTCGTCCTCGAGCGGGTTCTTCTCGTAGCCGGCCTTCTCCAGGTTCGGGGGCGTGAACGCACCGGTGTTCACGACCAGCAGCCCGCCCAGCTTGAGATCGCCCAGGTTGGTCTTGAGCGCGGCCGGGTTCATGGCCACCAGCACGTCGGGCGTATCCCCGGGGGTGAGCAGATCGTGGGCGCCGATGTTCACCTGGTAGCCGGAAACGCCATAGAGCGAGCCGGCGGGCGCCCGGATCTCCGCCGGGAAGTCGGGGAAGGTGGCGACGTCGTTGCCGGCCAGCGCGCTGGCCCGCGTGAACTCCGCGCCGGTGAGCTGCATTCCGTCGCCGGAATCGCCGACGAACCGGATCGTCACCGCCTCGACCTGTCGCACCTTGCGCCGGGACGGCGTGTTCTGCGTCGCCATGTTGCGATGGCCTCCATTGCGGATCCGCGCGGGGCCGGGAGGTGGTCGCGGCGGGGGGTCCGAAGAGTGCGGAGCCGCACTCTAAACAGGCTTCAAGAGTTGGAGTCAAGACGGATGGAAACGGTTCAGGGCAGCGAGCGCAGGCCCAGGCGGATGAGCCTGGGCCGGAGCGAGCGGGGGGTCTGGGGGGACCGAGCCTCACCCGGTCCCCCCCGGTAGAAAGTCCCCTCACCCCGGCGCGAAGATCTTGCCAGGGTTGAGGAGTCCAAGCGGGTCGAAGGCCGCCTTGATGCGGCGCTCCAGTGCGATCACCGCCGGCCCCTGCTCGATCTCCAGGAAGCCGCGCTTCGAGTAGCCCACCCCGTGCTCTCCGGTGATCGTCCCCCCCAGGTCCACCGACGTCCGCAGCACCTCGGCGGCGGCCGCCTCGGCCCGGGGGCGCTCCTCCTCGCGGTCGAAGAGGATGTTGACGTGCAGGTTCCCGTCGCCGGCGTGGCCGTACGTCGCCACGGTGAGCCCCTGGCGCGCCCCGATGTCCTTGGCCCGGTCGATGAGCTCGGGGATCCGGGAGCGCGGCACGGCCACGTCCTCCGACAGCTTGCGGGGGTGGACCGCCTTCAGGTTCTGCGAGAGCAGCTTGCGCGTCTCCCACACGTCCCGGCGCTGCGACTCGTTCTGCGCCACCACCATCTCGCCCTGGGCCTCCGCCTGGACGGCCTCGGCGATGCGGACCAGATCGGCCAGGACCGCCTCCTCGTCGTTCCCGTCCACCTCGACCAGCAGCGCCGCGCCGGCGCCGGGGGGAAAGCGGTAGGGCGAGGTCCGGGCCGCGGCCTCCAGCGAGACGTCGTCGAAGAGCTCCAGGCAGCGGGGGAGCGCGCCCCCGGTCAGCAGCCGGGTGACGGCGCGGGCGGCTCGGCGCACATCGGCGAACGCGACCAGGCCGGTGGCGACGTGGCGCGGGCGGGGGAGCAGCTCCAGCGTGACCTCGGTGATGATGCCCAGCGTGCCCTCGCTCCCCACGAACAGGGCCGTGAGATCGTAGCCGGCCACCCCCTTGATGCACCGCTTGCCGACCCGAAGGACCTCGCCGGTCGGCACCACCGCGGTCAGGCCCAGGACGTAGTCGCGGGTCACGCCGTACTTGAGCGCCCGCGGCCCGCCGGCGTTCTCGGCCACGTTCCCGCCGATCGAGCACAGGTCGAGCGAGTTCGGGTCGGGGGGATAGAAGAGGCCGTGCTTCTCCACCTCGGTCTGGAGCTGGCCGGTGATGACCCCGGGCTCGACCCGGCACAGGCCGTCGGCCGGCGAGATCTCCAGGATCCGGTTCATCCGCTCGACCGAGACGGCGATCCCGCCCTCCACCGCCATGATCCCGCCGGACTTGCCGCTCCGCGCGCCCACCGGGATGACAGGCACGCGGTGCCGGGTCGCCACCCTGAAGATCGCCTGGACCTCCTCGGCGCGCTCGACCAGCACCACGGCATCCGGAGGGAGGGCCACCAGGTCCGACTCGTCCCGGCCGTAGGTCTCGCGGCGCTCGGCGTCGAGCCAGAGCCGCTCCGCCGGGAACAGGCGCCGCAGCTCGGCCAGGGCCTCGGCCAGGCCGGGCCTCATCCGAACAGCTCCACGTTCGAGCCGGTCATGGCGTCGGGCGCGTCCAGGGCGGCAAAGGCCACCACCCGCGCCACCTCGGCCGGCTGCATCTGCGGCGGGAACGGGGTCCGGGCCAGCATCTCGGTATCCACGCTGCCCGGCGAGACGGAGAGGCACTGCACCCCGGAGGCCCGGAGCTCCTCTGCCAGGCACTTGGTGAGGCCGATGAGACCCCACTTCGACGCGTTGTATGGGCTGGCCAGCGGCGTGCCCAGCGTCCCGGAGATGGAGGCCAGGTTCACGATCCGCCCTCGCCGGCGCGCCTTCATTCCCGGGATCACCTCGCGGGCGCACAGGAACGGGCCCACCAGGTTCACGTCCAGCACCTCCCGGAAGACCTCGGCCGACAGATCCTCGGCCGGACCGCGCACCAGGATCCCGGCCGCGTTCACGAGCACGTCCACGGGCCCGAGGATCCGCTCGTGCTCCTCGCGGAGCCGCCGCACGTCGGCCTCGCTGCGCACGTCGCCGGCGATGGCCAGCGCTGCCCCATCGCTGCGCACGACCTCCTCGACCTGGGCGGCGGTCCGCGCGAAGACGGTCACCTTCAGCCCACGTCCGGTCAGCTCCCGCGCGATGGCGGCGCCGATACCGCGCCCTCCCCCGGTCACCACCGCGCTCCGGAACCTCTCGGTCATCTCCTGCCCCGCCGTTCGCGCCCTTCCGCCCTCGCGATGGCCGCCAGGAACCGCTTCCGCGCGGCACCCTCGCGCGCCAGCGCCCCGGCGTAGGCCTCGGCATGGGCGCGGGCTCGCGCCCGGCGCTCGCCGCGGACCGTCAGGCACAGGTGCTCGGCCTCGAGGACGCACCCGGCGCCGCGCGCGCCCAGGTGCTCCACCAGCGCCCCCGCGACCTGGCTCGCCAGGTCCTCCTGCAGCACCAGCCGGTGCGCCAGCGCATCCACCAGGCGGACGATCTGACCGAACCCGACCAGCCTGCCGCCCGGAAGGTAGCCGACGTGCGCCACGCCGCGCGACGGCAACAGGTGGTGCGGGCAGATGGAGTGGAACTCGACGCCGGTGACCGCCACCAGGTCGCGCGAGGTGCTCGAGGTGCCGTCGGCCAGCACCTGGCCGGGATCGATCCTGTACCCGTCGACCAGGTCCTCGAGCCAGGCCTCCGCCACGCGCTCCGGCGTGCCGGCCAGGTCGGCCGACCGGCGGACGCCCTCGGGCAGGCCCAGGGCGTCGAGGAACCGGTCCACCGCCGCGGCGGCGGCCGAGGCGCGGGCCGGCAACGGGCGGGCCCTAGCGACCACCCGGCCCCCGGTACGTCACGCACGAATCCGGGATCTCGTACAGGCGCACCTCGCACAGACCCGGCAGCCGAGGCTCGAGCACCTCCCAGATCCAGCGCGCGATGTTCTCCGCGGTCGGGTTCTCGAGGACGTCGTTCAGGTCGCGGTGATCGACCCGCGCCAGCACGTGCTCCTGGACGGCCTGCTTCAGCACGCCGAAGTCGATGATCATCCCGCTCTGGGGATCGACCTCGCCCTCCAGCCCCACCAAGAAGCGGTAGTTGTGCCCGTGCAGCCGGAAGCACGGGCCCTCGTAGCGCGGGAGGCGGTGGGCTGCCGCGAAGGTGAACTCCACGTCGAGCCGCATGCGCCTGCGGTCGCGATAGTCGATGGCGGCCATGCGCCCCTTATAGCTCGACGAAGACCTCTCCGCCCTCCACCATGACCCGGTAGGTCTCGACGCAGAGCCCCGGGAACTCGGGGCAGGAGCCGTCGTCCAGCCGGAAACCCCAGGCGTGCAGCGGGCAGTGGACGATGCCGTCCCGCACGTCGCCGAAGGCCAGGATGGCGCCGCGGTGGGGGCAGACCGCGTCGAGCGCGACCACCTGGGCGCCTCGCCGGAAGAGGGCCACCTCGCGCCCGTCCTCCAGCTCGACGAGCCAGCCCGACCGCTCGGGCAGGTCTGCGAGCCGTGCCACCCTCCTCCGCATGAACCCATGTGTATTCGAACCGCGTGGGTCGCTCATAAGCCCCCCACTGGGGCACACTTCCTCGAACTACCGAGAACTGGGGCGCTGCGGACCACCCGGGACTGTAACTCTAGAAGCCGCCACGCGTCTGGAACATCGGGGGATAGGTGTCACCATGCGCACCGTACTGGTCGAATCCGATCCGGAACGCCGTGCCGAGCTGGGCCGCATCCTTGAGTCCGCCGGTCATCCCGTCGCCCTCGCCGCCGATCTCGCGGGGGCGTATCTGGAGATGCTCGGTCCGGAGGAACCGCGCGCCTCAGGCAAGCGCGGCCGGCCCAGCCTCTCGGAGCTGGACCGGCGCTACGCGCGGGAGGTCCTGCGTCAGACGGGCGGGAACAAGACGCGAGCGGCGGAGATCCTGTGCATCGACCGGAAGACCCTCTACCGGCTCATCGGAGAGACCCCGGCCGCGCACCGGACCGAGGCCGTGCCGATCGTCGACGCCCCCGCGCCGCTGCAGGCTGGCCCGCGCAACGGAAATCTGTGAGCGCCTGACGTCGAGCGCGCTCCAGCCGGCCGAGCCCGTCGAGGGCGAACGGCGAGCGTGGGGCCTGCGTCACTCCGCCAACGGACCCTGCGGAGCGGGTGTCGCCTCCGCCTCCGCAGCTGAATTCAGCGCGTTCTTCAGCACCTGGCTCGGCCGGAACGTCAGCACCCGCCGGGCGCTGATCTCGATCTCCTCGCCGGTCTGGGGATTCCGGCCCACGCGGGACTTCTTGTCCCGGATGATGAAGTTGCCGAAGCCGCTGATCTTGATCTTCTCGCCGCGCTCGAGGGTCTCCTTGATGGTGTCGAACACCATCTCGACGACCTCGGCGGCCTCCTTCTTGGAGAAGCCCACCTTCTCGTAGACGCTCTCGATGATGTCGGCCTTGGTCACGGTTCGCTCCCCGGCGGCGTAAACCTCGAATTCGATAGCTGAATTTCTCGCCCATGTCAAACGCGCGGTCCGGGCGCCTGCATTCCCCTAGCGCGGCTTCCGGGCCTCCTTGCGGGCGGGGGTCGAGTCGCCGCCCACCTTGCCGAGCTCCTCCCGGGCTCGCGCCCTGGCAGCCCGCGTCCGCTCCTCCTCCTTATCGAGCAGTTCCTTCGCCTCAGCACCCGTGGCGCCCGAGACGACTGGCGCGCCCGTCGAGATCCCGTCCGACACCGGTCGTGAGTGCCAGCACGAGCCCGCTGCCCGCGACCGCCAGCACCGAGACGGCCAGCGCCGCCACCGCCACGGCCCGCCGGCCGCCGAGCCGGAACGCCCGGATCGAGAGGAACGCCGCGACCAGGCCCACCACCAGCCCGAAAGGGGCTGCGATGGGGGTCCAGGAGGAGAGCGCCGCGGCCAGCGCGAAGCCCAACGCCGCCAGCGCCAGGTTCCTCCCCGCGGCCATCCTCACCCCCTGAGCTCTGCCCCGACGAGTTTGGCCAGCCGCTCGAGGATGCTCTTGTGGGCCGCGTCGGCCTCCGCGTCGGTGAGGGTACGATCGGGCGCGCGGTAGCGGATGGCGAGGGCCAGGTTCTTCGTCCCGGGCTTGAGCGGCGCGCCGCGATACACGTCGAACAGGGTCACGTCCTCGACCAGCAGCTCCTCGCGGATCACAGCCTCGACGGCTTCCGCCGCCACCGCCTCGTTCACCACCACCGCCAGGTCGCGCAGCACCGCCGGCAGGTGCGGGATGGGTCGGTACCGCGGGACGAGCCTGGCAGCGCGCAGCAGCGCGTCGATGTGGAGCTCGAATGCCAGCACGCCGCGCGGGAGGTCGAAGGCCTGCGCGACGCGCGGGTGGAGCTCGCCGACGTCGCCGAGAACGTCCGCGCCCGCCGAGAGGACGGCCGAGTGGCGCGGGTGGAGCCAGCCATCGCCGGGCGCCTTC
Source organism: uncultured Pseudomonadota bacterium (assembly GCA_963736345.1). Classification (GTDB taxonomy): domain Bacteria; phylum Myxococcota; class Myxococcia; order Myxococcales; family Anaeromyxobacteraceae; genus Anaeromyxobacter. The sequence goes on from CAVTOU010000004.1 coordinate 38,571, forward strand.
CACGCGACGCCCGCGATCCCCAGCGACTCGAGGATGCCCGAGACGGCGGCCTTGGCGTCGTAGAAATCGGCCATGTCCCCGCCCACCGCCCAGCCGACCGGGTGGCGACGGCCGAGGAGGACGCCGGCCACCTGCAGGAACTCCGAGGAGGGCTGCGCCTGGGGCGAGGGGTTCGGATGGTAGGTGCGCGCGATCTCGTACAACCGGAGGTCCTCGACGCGCTGCCGGCGGTTGTAGACCGCGTTCCTGAGCAGCGACGGCACCAGGCTGGTGCGCATGACGGCCAGGTCGGCGCTGATGGGGTTCTTGAGGGCGACGCCCAGCGCGCGGCCGGTGCCGTCGCCCGTCGCGACCGCCTCGCCGAAGGGCTCGAGCTCCCGCGCCGCCAGGAAGCTGAAGTTCACGGCCTCGCTGAACCCGGCCGCCTCCAGGGCGGCGCGGATCCGCGCCAGGGCGCGCGCCTCGTCCGGCTCGGAGGGCGTCTCGACCGCGTTGGAGGGCAGCGTCTCCGGGATGGCGTCGTAGCCCCTGGTCCGGACGATCTCCTCGATCAGGTCCTCCTCGAGCGAGACGTCGACCCGCCAGCTCGGGACCGTCCAGGTGGCGCCCTCGGCGTCGGCCCTGCGCTCCTGGAATCCCAGCCGCGTCAGGATCTGCTCGGCCTCGTCCCGCGGCACGTCCATCCCCAGCACCTCGGCGGGCCGGTGCCAGCGCAGCCGCACCTCGGGCGGGCGGAGGGGGCGCGGGTTCACGTCGACCACCCCGGGCCGCACCTTCCCGCCGGAGAGCTCGGCGATGAGAGCCGCACAGCGATCGACCGCCGGGACCACCATCCCCGGATCGGCGCCGCGCTCGAAGCGGTAGGAGGCCTCGGTCTTGAGCCCGTGCCGCCGCGAGCTCCGCCGGACGGTGGAGGGCTGGAACCAGGCGGACTCGAGCAGCACCCGGCTCGTGCCGTCGGAGATCTCGGAATCGCCGCCGCCCATGATCCCGGCCAGCGCGCTGCCGCGATCGCGGTCGGCGATGAGCAGGTCGTCCGGATCCAGCGCCCGGTCCTTGCCGTCCAGGGTGGTGATGTGCTCGCCGGGCCGGGCGGTGCGGACGATGATCTGGTGCCCGGCGACCCGCTCCAGATCGAAGGCGTGGAGCGGATGGCCCAGCTCCAGCAGCACCAGGTTGGTCGCGTCGACCACGTTGGAGATGGAGCGGACGCCGCAGGCCTCCAGCCGCCGCGCCAGCCAGGCCGGCGACGGGCCGATCTCGACCCCCTCGATGATGCGCGCCGTGTAGCGGGCGCACTTCTCCGGCGCGTCGATGCGGATCTGGACCGCCTCGGCCGCGGGCGCGCCCGCCTCGGCCAGGCGGGCCTCGGGCGCGCGCACCGGCGCGCCCAGGAGGGCCGCCAGCTCGCGGGCGATGCCCAGGTGCGAGAGCGCGTCCGGGCGGTTGGGGGTGACGTTCACCTCGAGGACCACGTCCTCGAGACCCAGTGCCCGGGCGATGGGGGTCCCCGGGGCCACGTCCGGCGGCAGGATGAGCAGCCCGCTGGCATCCTCGGCCAGGGCCAGCTCGCGGGCGCTGCACAGCATCCCGAACGACTCGACCCCGCGCAGCTTGGCCTTCTCGATCTTCATCCCGCCGGGGAGCACGGCGCCCACGGTGGCCAGGGGCACGACGTCGCCGACCTGGTAGTTCCTGGCGCCGCACACGACCTGCAGCGCCTCGCCCTGCCCCGCCTCGACCCGGGTGACCGAGAGCTTCTCCGCGTTGGGGTGCTTGTCGGAGGCCAGGATGCGCGCCGCTACCACCCCGGCCAGCCCCGCGCCCAGCCGCTCGACCGCCTCGACCTCGAGGCCGACCGCGGTCAGGCGGCGCGCGACCTCTTCGGGCGCCGGCACATCGCCGGCGACCATTTCCGAGAGCCACTTGAGCGAGATGCGCATCGTTGAGCCTGTCCTGAGCCTGTCGAGGGCCGCCTAGAACTGCTCCAGGAAGCGGAGATCGTTCTCGAAGTACAGGCGCAGATCGTCGATGCCGTAGCGGCGCATGGCCAGCCGCTCGACGCCCATGCCGAACGCGAAGCCGGTGTTTCGCTCCGGGTCGATGCCGCCGTTCTCGAGCACCTTGGGGTGCACCATCCCCGCCCCCAGCACCTCCAGCCAGCCGGTCTCCTTGCAGGTGCCGCAGCGGCGGGTGCCGCCGTCACCGTCGGGGAGCCGGCCCTTGCCGCCGCAGATGCTGCAGGAGACGTCGACCTCCGCGCCGGGCTCGACGAAGGGGAAGTAGCTGGGGCGGAAACGGGTGCGGGTGCCGGGGCCGAAGTAGGCGCGGGCGAAGGCGGCCAGGGTGCCCTTGAGATCCGCGAAGGTGATGTCGGCGTCGACGCACAGCCCCTCGACCTGGTGGAACATGGGCGAGTGGGTCTGGTCGTAGTCGGAGCGGTAGACCCGGCCCGGGCAGATGATGCGGACGGGCGGCTTGCCCAGCCGGAGCATGGAGCGGATCTGCACCGGCGAGGTGTGGGTGCGGAGCAGGACCGTCCCGGGCTTCACGCCCGTACGCAGCGTCGACTCGTCGACGTAGAACGTGTCCTGCATGTCGCGGGCCGGGTGATCGGCCGGCATGTTGAGCGCCTCGAAGTTGTAGGCGTCGAGCTCGATCTCCGGGCCGCTCGCCACGTCGTAGCCGAGGCGGGCGAAGATGGCGGTGATCTCCTCGGTGGCGCGGGTGACCGGATGGCGGTGGCCGCGGGGCAGGAGCGCCCGCCCCGGCACGGTCACGTCCATGGCCGGCCCGGACAGCTCGGCCTCGAGGGCCAGCGCCTCCAGCCGGGCCCGGCCGTGATCCAGGAGCTTCTCCACCTCGTCGCGGACGCGGTTGGCGACCTCGCCCACCTTCGGGCGCAGGTCCGCCGCCAGCTGCCCCATGCCGCGGAGCACCTGCGAGACCTCGCCCTTCTTGCCCAGGAAGCGGACCCGGAGGTCCTCGAGCCCCTTCTCGTCCGCAGCCGCCTCGATGGCCCGGCGGGCGCTCTGGGCCAGGGCCTCGAGCTGCGCGAGGAGATCGGCCACGGCGCCCTAGCCCTGCGCGGCCTTGACCACCGCCGCGAAGTCGCCGGGGACGGAGAGCGCCAGGTCGGCCAGGATCTTGCGATCCAGGGCCACCCCGGCCTTCTTCATGGCCGCGACCAGCCGAGAATAGGTCGTGCCGTTGAGGCGGGCGGCCGCGTTGATGCGGACGATCCACAGCGAGCGGAAGTCGCGCCGCTTCTGGCGCCGATCGCGGGTGGAGTAGTTGAGGGCGCGCTCCACCGCCTGGTTGGCGCGCTTGTAGCAATTCTTGCGGCGGCCGCGGAAGCCCTTGGCGAGCTTGAGCACGCGGTTGCGGCGGCGGCGGGCCTTGACACCCTTCTTGATGCGCATCGTCCTTCTCCATGCCGGCGGGAGGCCTCGCCTCCGTCACGCTCCGTGACGGACGGCGCGCACTTCGTGACCCCGCTTGGGCGCTCGTGCTTCCGGGGTGCTGCGGGACCCTTCGACAAGCTCAGGGACTACCGAGCGTACGGAAAGTTCTCCTTGATCTTCTTCGCGTCCATGGGCGTGAGGTGATCGGTCCCACGCAGGTGGCGCTTCTGCTTCTTGGTCTTGCCGAAGGTGGCCAGGTGGCGCACGCCGGCGCGGCGGAACTTCACCTTGCCGCTCTTCTTCACCACGAAGCGCTTCTTGGCGCCGCTCTTCGTCTTCAGCTTGGGCATTTCCTCACGTCCCTCTCGTCGGTGTGCTCTCGAATGACTACCGCGGGCCCGGGCTGGCCGGGGCCGGCTGCGCGGGCGCCGGGGTCGGCGCCGGGGCCGCCGCGGCGGGTGCCGGGGCCGCTGCGGCGGGCGCCGGGGCCGCTGCGGCGGGCGGCGGGGCGCCGGGGGCGGCCGGCTGCGCCGCCTGGGCGCGGGCGCGGTCGCGCTGCGCCTGCAGCATGCGCGGGTTGGGGGCGAGGATCATGAACATCTGCCGCCCTTCCACCCGCGGCGCCGCCTCGATCACCGCCACGTCGCGCAGGTCCTCGATGACGCGCTGGAGCACCTTCTGCCCCAGCTCCTTGTGCGACATCTCGCGGCCGCGGAACATCACGGTGATGCGGGCCTTGTTGGCCTCGCCCAGGAACTCGCGGACCTTCTTCAGCTTGACGTCGTAGTCGTGCTCCTCGGTCCGGGGGCGGAGCTTCACCTCCTTGAGCTGGACCACGACCTGCTTCTTCTTGGCCTCGTTCTGCTTCTTCTTCTCGAGGTACTTGAACTTCCCGTAGTCCATGATCTTGCAGACGGGCGGCTTGGCCATGGGGCTGACCTCGACGAGGTCCATCCCCAGCTCCTGCGCGCGCGCCAGCGCCTGCTCGATGGGAAGCACTCCCAGCTGCTCACCCTCTGGACCGATGACCCGGACCTCGCGCGCCTTGATGCGCCGGTTGGTGCGCGCGTCGCGGTTACCGCCGCCTCGGGGATCTCTCTGCGGGATGGCCATGGGCCTCCGTGACTACGAAAAAGACGCCGTAGAATAAGGATTTCGTTGAGCTTGTCAACCCGAACGGGCGCCGGGGAGGCTGCGGGCCGGGGGTCGCATGCCCAGGGAAAGGCAAACCCGTTCCGGGCACGCCCGCCCCGCTGCCTGAACCCTGAAGCCCGTAGCCTTCCAAGGGTTTCTCCATTCCGCTATCGGCTCCCCGGCTCCGACGAGTCCTTCCTGGCCTCGCGGATCCAGCTCATCATTGTCGCGCAGGCGCTTGCCCACCTCCTCGATGGGATGCGCCTTCTCGACCTCCCGGGACCGCTCCAGCACCGGCCGCCCCGCCTGGTTCTCCAGGATGAACTCCTTGGCGAACTGCCCGGTCTGGATCTCCCGCAGGATCCGCTTCGTCCACCTCGGGGGTGGGGCGGATCTTGCCCGAAGTGGATGCTGAACCCGTGGGCGAACAGGAGCGCCTTCCCCTTGCCGAGCGCGGCGGCGATCTCCTGGTCGTAGACCTCCTTCTGCGTCTGGTCCGGGACCAGGACCATGATCAGGTCGGCCTCCCTGGAGTCCTCCGCCACCGAGACCACCCGCAGCCCGGCGCCCTCGGCCTTGGCGCGGGACCTGGACCCCGCGGCCAGGCCGACCCGAACGTCGATGCCCGAGTCGCGCAGGTTGAGGGCGTGGGCATGGCCCTGCGAGCCGTACCCGATGATGGCCACCTTCCGCCTCCTGAGCAGGTCGAGGTTGGCGTCCTTGTCGTGATGGATGATCGCTGCCACGGCGTTCACCTTTCGCTTCAGGGCGAGGAGATCTGGGGGGGCGGCGGCTCGCCCTTCAGGGCGGGCGGGGCCAGGGTCTTGAAGCCGCGCTCCAGGGCGATGCGCCCGGAGCGGCACAGCTCCTGGATGCCGAAGCGCCGCAGCCGCTCCTCCAGCGCGTCCAGCTTGCCGGCCGGGCCGCTGGCCTCCACCACCAGTGCGTCGGGCGACACGTCCACGATGGTGGCCTCGTAGGTCTCGGCCAGGGCCCGCAGCTCGGAGTAGTTGCTCTCGGGCGTTCTGATCTTGACCAGGATGAGCTCGCGCTCGATGAGGTCCTGGGGCGACAGCTCGCGCACCTCCACCACCGGCACCAGCTTCTGGACCTGCCGGACCACCTGCTCCACCGACTTGGAGTGGAGGCGGACCACGATGGTGATGCGGGAGTACTCGGGCACCTCGGTGGGGCCGACGGTCAGGCTGGCGATGTTGTAGTGGCGGCGCGAGAAGAGGCCGGCGATCCGGTGCAGCACGCCGGGCTTGTTCTCCACCAGCAGGCTCAGGGTGTGGGTCGAACCGTTGGGGCGGGTCTCGGTCTGTTCCATGTCACTCACCGTCGATCATGTCGTTGAGAGGAGCGCCGGCCGGCACCATGCGGGTAGACCTTGGCCTCGGGGCGGATGCGCACGTCCACGATGGTGGGGCCCTCGTGGTTGGCCAGGGCCCGGTCGATGACCTGGTCCAGCTCGGCCACGGTGCGGGCGCGCAGGCCCAGGCACCCGTAGGCCTCGGCCAGCTTGACCAGATCGGGCAGATCGGCCAGCGGCGTCTCGGCGAAGCGCTCCGAGTAGAAGAGCTCCTGCCACTGGCGCACCATCCCCAGGAACAGGTTGTTGAGGATGAAGATCTTGAAGGGCAACTTGTGCTCCGAGGCGGTGGCCAGGTCCTGCAGCGTCATCTGGAAGCTGCCGTCGCCGTCGATGCCGATCACCAGCGCGTCGGGCCGGGCCAGCTGGATGCCGATGGCCGAGGGCAAGCAGAAGCCCATGGTGCCCAGGCCGCCCGAGGTGATGAAGTGGCGCGGCTCGGTGGTCTTCCACCACTGGGCCGCGAACATCTGGTGCTCGCCCACGCCGGTGGTGACCACGGCCTTGCCGCCGGTCTTCTTCCACAGCGTCTCGATGACGTACTGCGGGAGGAGCGGCCCGTCCGGCAGCTGCTTGTAGTGCATCGGGTGCTTCTCGCGCCAGTCGGCCACCTTCTTCTTCCAGGCGGAGATGTCCGGCCGGGCGTGGGCCTCGAAGGCGCGGCGCACCTCCTGGTGCAGCTTGGGGAGGAGCACCTTGAGATCGCCGACCAGCGGCACGGTGGCGGTCACCAGCTTCGAGATCTCGGCCGGATCGATGTCCAGGTGGACGATCTTCGCCTCGGGAGCGAAGGTCGAGAGCTTGCCGGTGACCCGATCGTCGAAGCGAGCCCCCAGGGCCACCAGCAGATCCGATCCCTGGACCGCGTAGTTGGCGTACCGGCTGCCGTGCATGCCGAACATGCCCAGGCAGAGTGGATGGGTTTCCGGGAAGGCGCCCTTGCCGTGGACGGTGGTGACCACCGGCGCGTCCAGGAACTCGGCGAAGGCAAACACCTCGGCATGCGCCTGGGCGGTCCGGACGCCGCCGCCCAGGTAGACCACCGGCCGGGTGGAGGAGCGGATGAGCTGCGCCGCGTCCTTGAGCCGGGGCTCCTCCCGGACCGGCGGGTGATAGCCGGGGATGTCGACCGCCTCCGGGTACTCGAACTCCAGGGTGGCGTTGAGGACGTCCTTGGGGATGTCCACCAGCACCGGTCCGGGCCGGCCGGTGCGGGCGATGTAGAACGCCTCCTTGAGCACCTCGGGCAGCTCGTTCACGTCCGTCACCAGCCAGTTGTGCTTGGTGATGGGGACGGTGATGCCGGTGATGTCCGCCTCCTGGAAGGCGTCGGTGCCGATGAGCGGGAGCGCCACGTTGGCGGTGATGGCCACCAGCGGCACCGAGTCCATGTAGGCGTCGGCGATGGGCGTGACCAGGTTGGTCGCGCCCGGCCCGGAGGTGCCCAGGCACACCCCCACCTTCCCGGTCGCGAGCGCGTACCCCTCGGCCGCGTGGCCGCCCACCTGCTCGTGCCGGACCAGGATGTGCCGGGGGGACTTGGCCTGGTGGATGGCGTCGTAGAGGGGCAGGATGGCTCCCCCCGGGATGCCGAAGATGACCTCGACCCCCTCGGCCTGCAGGGCGCGCAGGACCGCCTGGGCACCCGTCATTTTCTGCTTTGCCATGTCGTTCCTCGAATCCGTCTCGGTTCAGTTCTCGAAGCTCGGGTTCACTCGCGGAAAGCCGGGAGGCGGGTCCCTCCTCGCCGCGGGCCCGAGGCCCGTGGCGCGGCGACCCGCCGCTATACGAGCGACGCGAGGATCCCGAGGAGGCCGGGAAGGCGGACGACGAGAACGACCGTCATCTCGCCCCCTCGAAGGCGGCGATGGACGCATCCTGGGAGAGCAGGAAGCCGAGCTCGTCGACGCCGTTCATGAGGCAGTACCGCGCGAAGGCGTCGATGGAGAACGACGCCGTGCCGCCGCCCGGCAGCGTGAGGGTGCACTTCTCCAGGTCGATGGAGACGTCGGCGCCCGGGGCGGCGACCAGGCGGGCGTGGCTCTGCGGATCGAGCACCACCGGCACGAGCCCGTTCTTGAGGGCGTTGGACCGGAAGATATCGGCGATGCGGGTCGAGACCACGGCCTGGAAGCCGTAATCGACCAGAGCCCAGGGCGCATGCTCGCGCGAGGAACCGCACCCGAAGTTGTCGCCGGCCACCAGGATCCGACACCCCCGGGCCTCGGGGCGGTTCAGGACGAAGTCCGGGCGCGGCGCCCCGCTGGCGTCGTAGCGCCAGTCGGTGAAGAGCGCCTGGCCCAGCCCCTTCTTGTCGGTCCCCTTGAGGAAGCGGGCCGGGATGATCTGGTCGGTGTCCACGTTCTCGCGGGGCAGCACCACCGTCTTGCTGTGGATGAGGCGGATGGGTTCCATGGCTAGCCCCTCTCCGCCTGCCGGCGGGGATCGGCCACCGCCCCGGCCACCGCCGCCGCGGCCGCGGTGAGCGGGCTGGCGAGCAGCGTCCGCCCCCCGGCGCCCTGGCGCCCCTCGAAGTTCCGGTTGGAGGTGGAGACGCAATACTGGCCCGGGCTCAGGTTGTCGCCGTTCATGGCGATGCACATCGAGCAGCCCGGCTCGCGCCACTCCGCCCCGGCCTCGCGGAAGATGCGGTCCAGCCCCTCCGCCTCGGCCGCCTTCTTGACGCGGTGGGACCCCGGCACCACCAGCGTCCGCACCTTGACCCGCTGCCCCTTCATGGCCCGGGCCGCCTCGCGCATGTCCTCGAGCCGCCCGTTGGTGCACGACCCGATGAAGACCGCGTCGACCTTGTGGCCCAGCAGCTTCTGCCCGGGCTCGAGCGCCATGTAGCGCAGTGCCGCCTCGAGCGTGCTCCGCGCCGAGGCGTCGGCCTCGCGCGCCGGGTCGGGGATGACGCCGTTGACGGGGATCCCCTGCCCCGGGTTGGTCCCGAAGGTGATCCAGGGGGCCACCGACGAGGCGTCGATCACCACCTCGCGGTCGTAGGCCGCGCCGGGATCGCTGGCCAGGCCGCGCCAGCGCGCCACCGCCGCGTCGAAGTCCTTCCCCCCGGGCGTGCGCGGCCGGCCGGCCAGCCACTGGAAGGTGGTGTCGTCGGGGGCGATGAGGCCCGCCCGCGCCCCGGCCTCGATGGACATGTTGCAGACCGTCATCCGGCCTTCCATCGAGAGCGCCCGGATGGCCGGGCCCAGGTACTCGAGGACGTGGCCCGTGCCGCCGCCCACCCCCAGCTTGGCGATGATGGCCAGGATGAGGTCCTTGGCGGAGACGCCCTTCCCCAGCGCGCCCTCCACCCGGACCGCCAGCTTGCGCGGGCGGCGCTGCAGGAGGCACTGGGTGGCGAGCACGTGGCTCACCTCGGAGGTGCCGATGCCGAAGGCCAGCGCGCCGAAGGCGCCGTGGGTGGCGGTGTGGCTGTCGCCGCAGACCACCGTCATGCCCGGCTGGGTGGCGCCCATCTCCGGGCCGAAGACGTGCACCACGCCCTGCGCCTCGTCGCCCAGGCCGTGCAGCTCGATGCCGAAGTCGACGGCGTTCTTCTCCAGCTGCCGCACCTGGGCCTCGGCCTGCGCGTCCACGAACGGCCAGCGGCCGTCGGCGCGGCGCGGCAGCGTGGGGGTGGAGTGGTCCATGGTGGCGAGCGTCCGCTCCGGGCGCCGCACCTTGATGCCCCGCTCGCGCAGGGTGGCGAAGGCCTGCGGGCTCGTCACCTCGTGCACCAGGTGGAGATCGATGTAGAGGATGGCCGGGGTGTCCGGCGTCTCGGCGGCCACCAGATGGCCGTCCCACACCTTCTCGAAGATCGTCCTCGCCCGTCGTCCCTCGGCCATCTACGGAGTCCCCATCTCGTCGCGGGCCTCGCTCGGCCGCGGAGCCAGCTTGAGCGCGATGCGGTTCACGACATCCAGGAAGGCTCGCGCGCTGCCCTCGATGATGTCGGTCGACAAGGCCCGGCCGCGGTACACGCCGGTGGGGTGCTCGACCTCGATGGTCACCTCGCCCTGCGCGTCCTCGCCGGTCGAGACGCTGGCGATCTCGTAGTTGCGGAGCTTGACCGGGATGCCGGTCACCTTCTCGATGGCGCGGTAGACCGCGTCCACCGGGCCGTCGCCGGCCGCCACCTCCTGGAAGCGCTCCCCGCTCTGCGAGCGGAGGGCGATGGAGGCGCAGGGCAAGGTTCCGGTGCCCGAGGTGGTGGAGAGCGACTCCAGCTCCCAGGCGCGCCCGCCCAGGGCCAGCATCTGGCCGTGGACCACCAGCGCCTCCAGGTCGGCGTCGTAGATGTCCTTCTTCTTGTCGGCCAGGCTCTTGAACTCCTGGAAGAGCTGGTCGACCGCCTTCTCGTCCAGCACGTAGCCGAGCTGCACCAGCCGCTCCTTGAGCGCGTGGCGGCCGGAGTGCTTGCCCAGCACCAGCGAGCTGTGGGTGAAGCCGACCTCCTCCGGCCGCATCACCTCGTAGGTCTCGCGGTTGGTCAGCATCCCGTGCTGGTGGATGCCGGCCTCGTGGGCGAAGGCGTTCTGGCCGACGATGGCCTTGTTGCGCTGCACGTGCAGGCCGGTCACCTGCGAGACCACCCGGCTGGTGGGGTAGAGCTTCTCCGTGCGGACGCCGGTGGTGACGTGGAGCACGTCGCGCCGCGTCTTGAAGGCCATCACGATCTCTTCCAGCGACGCGTTGCCGGCGCGCTCGCCGATGCCGTTGATGGTGCACTCCACCTGGCGGGCGCCCTCCAGGACGCCGGCGATGCTGTTGGCCACCGCCAGCCCCAGGTCGTTGTGGCAGTGCACGGAGACGATCACCTTGTCGATGCCGCGCACGTGCTTGCGCAGGTAGCGGATGGTCTCGGCGAAGGTCGAGGGAAGCGCGTAGCCGACCGTGTCGGGGATGTTGACGGTGGTGGCGCCGGCGGCGATGGCCCTCTCCACCACCTCGGTCAGGAACTCGAGCTCGGTGCGGGCCGCGTCCTCGGGTGAGAACTCCACGTCCTCGAAGTGCTCGCGCGCGTAGGCGACGCCCTCCACCGCCCGCCGGACGATCTCGTCCTTGGCCATCTTCAGCTTGAACTCGCGGTGGATGGGGCTGGTGGCCAGGAACACGTGGCAGCGCTGGCGGGGGGCGCCGGCGAGGGCCTTCACCGAGGCGTCGATGTCGCCCTTGCTCGACCGGGAGAGGCTGCAGATGACGGGGCCCTCCACCTGGCGGGAGACGGCCTGGATGGCCTCGAGGTCGCCCGGCGACGCGGCGGCGAATCCGGCCTCGATGACGTCCACGCCCAGATCCCGAAGGGCCTTGGCCACCCGGAGCTTCTGCTCGAGGTTCATCGACGCCCCGGGCGACTGCTCCCCGTCCCGCATCGTCGTGTCGAAGATGATGACCTTGTCGGCCTCGTTCACGGTTTCGCCACTCCTTCCGCGCGCTTAGGCGCAGATCCGCGCGGCAGAACGAAATGTGAACCATGAAGCTTAGCAGAAACCTCCGCTCGGCGGAACCGATGTAGGAGTCAATTCCGGCGCCGGGCCCGTCCACGACCGGGCCGGGTCGTACTGACTTGCGGCGAGGCGGATGCCGCCCGGGCGGGCCGGGGCGCCCGACCCCCGTCCAGGCTGCCCGGCTGCAGGCGAGCCCGCCGGGCGTGCCGCTCGCGGCCGTACCCGCCCCCGGCGATTCGCGGTCAGTACGGCGGCGTCGCCTCGCGCTTCAAGAGCTCCGCGAACGCCTCCAGCGGCATGGACTTCAGATCTTCGCCCCCGTGCCGGCGCGGCGCCACCGCCCGGGCCGACGCCTCCTTCTCGCCGATCACCACCGTGAACGGGATCTTCTCCAGCTCGGCGTTGCGGATCTTGGCGCCGAGCTTGTCGGAGCTCTCGTCGACCTCGATGCGCCAGCCCTGGGCCGAGAGGACCGCGGCGGCCTCGCGCGCCCAGTCCTGGAAGCGATCGGAGACGGTCACCATCCGGGCCTGCACCGGCGCCAGCCAGGCCGGGAACGCGCCGGCGTAGTGCTCGGTGAGGATGGCGATGAAGCGCTCGAAGGAGCCGTAGACGGCGCGGTGGATCACCACCGGCCGGTGCTCCTTGTTGTCGTCGCCCACGTAGGTGAGGTCGAAGCGCTCGGGCGCGGCGTAGTCGAGCTGGAAGGTGCAGGTCTGCCAGGAGCGGCCCAGCGAGTCGGTGACCGCGAAGTCGATCTCGGGGCCGTAGAAGGCGCCGTCGCCGGGGTTGAGCTGCCAGGGGAGCCCGACGCCGTCCAGCGCCGCGCGCAGCACGCTCTCGGCCTTGTCCCAGAGCGCGTCGTCGCCGACGCGGTCGGCCGGATTCACCGGACGGGTGGAGAAGCCCAGCTTGAACTCCAGCCCGAACGCTCCGTAGACCTTGCGCATCAGGTCCATGAAGCGCCGGAACTCGTCCGGGACCTGCGATTCCATGGCGAAGATGTGGGCGTCGTCCTGCGCGAACTGCCGGACGCGGGTGAGGCCGCCCAGCGATCCCGAGAGCTCGTTCCGGTGCAGCACGTCCACCGTGAAGTAGCGCACGGGGAGCTCGCGGTAGGAGCGCTTGCCCATCTTGTAGAGGAGGTAGTGGGACGGGCAGTTCATGGGCTTGAGGCTCATGTTGAGCCGCTCCTCGATGGGCAAGGAGGGGTCCGACTCCTTGTCCAGCACCAGGAACATGTTCTCCCGGTACACGCCCCAGTGGCCGCTCTGCTCCCACAGCCGCTTGTTGAAGAGGAGCGGCGTCTTCACCTCCTGGTACCCGTTGGCCTTCACGATCCGGCGCATGGCGTCCGCCAGCGCGTGGTAGAGGGTGGTGCCCTTGGGCAGCCAGAAGGCCGATCCCGGCGCCACCTCGTGGAAGGCGAAGAGCCCGAGCGCGGGACCGAGCTTGCGGTGGTCGCGCTTCTTCACCTCCTCCAGCTTGTGCAGGTAGGCCTCGAGGTCCTTCCTGTCGAAGAAGGCGGTGCCGTAGATGCGCTGCAGCATCGCGTTCCTGGCGTCGCCGCGCCAGTACGCGCCGGCCACGTTGAGGAGCTTCACCACCCCGATGCGGCCGGTCGAGGGACCGTGCGGCCCCAGGCAGAAGTCGACCCAGCCGCCGTGCTTGTAGAGGGTGAGGGTCCTGGCCCCCTTGGCGGCGATGTCCTTGACGATCTCCACCTTGTACTTCTCGCCCTGGCGCTCGAAGAGCCGGATGGCTTCGTCCATCGAGATCTCCTCGCGGACGAAGGGATGGTCGGCCTTGATCTCCTCGCGGATGCCGGCCTCGATCTTCTCCAGATCCTCGGTCGTGAAGGGCTTGTCGCGGGCGAAGTCGTAGTAGAACCCGTCCTCGATGGCAGGACCGATGGTGACCTGGGTGCCGGGGTAGAGCCGCTGCACCACGCTGGCCATCACGTGGGCCGCGTCGTGCCGCGCCACCTCCAGCGCCTCGGGGTTCCTGGTGGTCACGACCTCGAGCTTGGTGTCGTGGTCCAGCGGCCGCGACAGATCCACCGGCTGCCCGTCGAGCTTGGCCACGTACGCCGCCTTGGCCAGCCCGGCGCCGATCGACGCCTTGACGAAGTCGAGGATGGTCGTGCCCCGCGCGGCCTCCTTGGAACTCCCGTCCGGGAGGGTCACCTTCACGAGTTCGGACATGCCGTTATGCCTACCTTCGGTCCGGCAAAAAGGCCAGCCGGTCGATCTCACGGGGGGCTGCGCCCCTCCCCTGCTTCACAGGGGCCCCCACCCCGCATTCACTCAGGGAGCGGGGTGCTCCTTGAGCGCGGCGCAGGCCTCCTCCTCGCCCGCGTCGCAGGCCGTGCGCCACCGCTCGGCGGCCTTGGCCGGGTCCCGGGGGACGCCCCGCCCGGCGGCATAGGCATCGCCGAGGCGCCGGCACCCCTCGGCGTTGCTTGCGTCGCACGCCGATCGCCACAGCTCGGCCGCCCTCTTCGCGTTCCGGGGAGCGCCGCGCCCCTCCTCGTACACCCGGCCGAGATTCGGTGCAGCCCTGGGGATTGCCGCGGTCGCAGGTCCTCTGGAAGACGCGCATGGCCCTGCCGTCGTCCCGGGGCACGCCCGGGATGCCGCGCGCGTACATGGCGCCCAGGTTGTGGCACGCGTCGGGGTCGCGCAGCTCGCAGCCCTTCTCCAGATAGGCGCGCGCCTTCCTCGGATCCTTCATGCCCTCGGCGAAGGCGTGGACGCTGCCCAGCATGCCGCAGCCCTGGCCGTCCCCGGCCGCGCAGGCCTTCTCGAGGAGCGCGACGCCTCTGGGCACGTCGCGGAAGCCCTTCGCGAAGGCGTAGGCGCCGCCGACGGTGACGCAGGAGTGGCGGTGCCCCGAGGCGCAGGCGCGCTCGGCGAAGGCGACGCTCTTGCGCAGGTCCTTCAGGCTCGGGACCGCCAGGTACAGCCCGGCCAGCGTCGAGCAGCCGAGCGCGTCGCCTCCGTCGCAAGCGCGCCCGAGCACCTCGAGTGCCTTCTCCAGCTTCACCGCGTCCGAGGAGCCGACCATCCCGCCGAGGTCGCTGCAGCCCCGCAGGCACCCGAGGCTGCAGGCCCGCTCGAAGAAGCCGACCGCCTTGCCGTCGTCCCTGGCCGCCGCCTCGCCGAGCAGGTACAGGGACCCGAGATTGTCGCAGGCCTCGCCGTCGTTGCCCTCGCACCTCTGCGTCCGGGACGCGATCGCCGCCTCCCGGTCGCCGGCGAAAGCCTTCCGGAACGCCTCCAGGCCGCTCCGGTCGTCGATCCAGCCCGTGACCTTCCCGGCCCAGTGCATCCGTGCCAGGTCGAAGCAGGCGGCAGGAACCTTCCCGTCGCAACCCTTCGAGAGCTCCGCTGCGCGCGCCCGGTCCTCGCCCGTCACCGCCACCTGCGCTGCGGCCCGGCCGCTGAGGACGGACAGGACTGCTGCCCCGAGAGCGCACCAGGCGTGCGAGCGCATCGGAGCTTCATAGCAGAGAACGCGCCCGCTACGGAAACACCGCCGTCCCCAGCCTCTTGAGCGACTCCACCCCGCGGATCTCGGTCTCGAAGAGCGGCACCACCGCTCGCACCGAGCCGTCGAACTTCTGCCAGATGGTCTGCATGTGCTCGGCCTGCATGGCCACCCGGTTCTTGACGAAGTCGGCCGCGTCGGCGCCGACCAGGGCCCGGTCGATGAGCATGTTGACCAGCACGCCGCCGACGGGGATGCCGAAGTCGCGGAACCAGTCGATGAAGCGGGTGATGACCGCGATGGGCAGAGCCTCGGGCAGGGTCACGAAGAAGAAGGCGGTGAGCTTGGGATCGGTCAGCAGCACCCGCGCGTGCTCCATCCGCTCGCGGAAGCCGACCAGGTACTCCATGAGCGGGTCTTTTTCCTTCTTCTTGGTGAAGGAGAGCAGCTCGCGCAGCGTGCGGGCCTCCTCGCGGCTCTTCAGCATCTTGTTGACCCACAGCGAGTAGACCTTGGACATGCCCAGCAGGCGCCGGGCGTTGGCGGTGGGGGCGGTGTCGAAGACGTAGACGTCGTACTCGTTCTTGAACATGAGGTCGATCATGTTCTCGAACATGGCCGATTCTTCGAAGGCTGGGTTCATGGTGGCGGACTCGACGAAGTCCTCGGCCTTGGTGGAGATGTCGGCGAACTTGAGGAACCACTTGATCTTGTCGCGGATCTCCTGTCTTGGACCGCTCGATCGTCTCCTTGGTGTCGATCTCGTAGGCCCACAGGTTGGGGACGCCCTGCACCGGCGTGTGCTTGCCGAACACGTCCTGGCCCAGGAGCGAGCTCAGGCTGTGGACCGGGTTGGTGGAGGCCAGCATGATCCGCCGCCCCTGGGCGGCCAGCCAGATGGCGGTGGCGCCGGCCATGACCGTCTTGCCCACGCCGCCCTTGCCGCCGAAGAAGACGTACTTGAGCGCCTCGTGCTGCTTGAGGTAGTCCTGCATCGAGGTCTCGATGCCGTCCATGGCGCGCCCTCACGACCCGTACATGATTTCGGCCAGCTTCTCGATCATGGGCAGCCCGGTCACATCCCGCTCCAGCTCCGGCACCAGGGCCAGCACCTCCTCCCCGAAGGTGGAGCGGATGTCGGCCAGGTAGCCGTCCTGCATCTGGATGCGGTTGCGCAGGTAGTCGGGGATCTTCTGCTCGAGCAGCTCGCGCGGGACGACCCGGTTGACCACGTAGCCGCCGATCGGCACGTCGAACTGGGCGAAGAGGTCCGCCGCCTTCTTGGTGTCGATGATGATCATCTCTTCCGGCATGACCACGAAGAAGAAGGCGGTCTTGTCCTTGTCGGTCAGGATGGTCGAGGAGGCGTTGATGCGCTGCTTGATGTACTGCAGTTCGCTCAGGATCTGGTCCTCCTCGGTCTCCTTCTCGCGCTTCAGCCGGCTCACCATCTCCTCGTACTCGCGCATCTCCTCGCGCAGGTGGGTGATCTTGTTGATCCACTCGTCGTAGACCTTGGCCATGCTCAGGTAGTAGAGCGCGTGGCCCAGCGGGACCAGATCGTAGATGTAGTAGTCGTAGTCGCCCTCCACGACCATGTCGACGACCGCGTCGAAGATGGCGCTCTCCTCCATGGCCGGCTCGGCGGAGGCGGCCTGGATGTAGTTCTCGATCTCTTCGGGCACGGCTCGGAAGGCCGTACATGTCCAGGATCTTCTTCCGGATTTCGTTCTGGTAGGCCTTGATGTGCTTGTCGGCGTCGATTTCCTGGGCCCACAGGTTGTCCATGATCTTGACCGGGCCCTTGCCGAAGATGTCTTTCTGGAAGATGTCGGACAGGCTGGCCTGCGGGTCCACCGAGAAGACCAGCACCTTCTTGCCCTGCGAGGCCAGCCAGTAGGCGGTGGCGGCGGAGAAGGTGGTCTTGCCCAGCCCGCCCTTGCCGCCGAACATGATGTAGCGGCGATCGGGGTTCTTCAGGAAGACGTCCTTGAGGCTCATTGTCGCTCCTGGTCCAGGGCGTAGTCACTGTTGGTGACCCGAGCCGTCGTCGGCTCAGAACATCGCGTCCGACACGTCCTTCTCGCGCAGCAGGCGCCGCTTCCAGGTGGAGATCTGCGGCACCACGTAGGGCAGGAGGCGCAGGCTGTAGTACGGCGGCAGGATTGGGATGCCGATCATATCGCCCATCGTGATCAGGATGAAGAGGTGCTCCATGCTGGCGCGCGTTCGCAGCGGCGTAGCGGCTCATGTCGTGCGCGGCCATGCCGTAGATGGTCTCCCGGATGCCGCGCCAGAACCCCTTGCCGCCCTTCTTCTCGTTCTCCGACATGTCGCGCTCCTCCACCGTGGGCTGGCGCCCGTTGTCACATCCCGTGCAGATGATGTTCGTGGTCGTCGCCCAGCTCCCGCTCGCGCAGGAGCCGCCGCTTCCAGGGCCCGAGCCGTGGCATGGCGTAGGGCAGGAGCCGGAGCGCGTGGCAGGGTGGGAGCACGGGCACGCCCAGCATGTCGCCGAAGACCACCAGCAGGAACAGCGATTCCATCGAGCGGCGCATCTCCAGCGCCTGGTGCTCGAACTCGTACGCGGTCATCCCGTACAGGAACTCGCGGATCGACCGTCTCCACCTGCCACCGCTGTTCACGAACCGCTCCCATCGTCGAGCGCCGGCTTGCCAGGCCGATGCTATCATCCGCCCGCGCGGTGGGACGCTCCGCGGAGGATGACCCTCCGTCCGGTCCGGCGCCCCGCCGTCCGCGGACCCTTCGTGACGGCGATCCTCACCGGGCTGGCGATCATGGTCGTGGCCTGGTTCGCGGCCGGCTCGATCTACAACGTGCGGCGCGGCCGCCAGGTGCTGCGCTGGATGCAGGGCGGCCTCCCCGCCCTGGGGGCGCGCACCACCGTGCGCTGGCTGGGAACCACCGCGGTCCAGATGGTCCTGCGCGAGCCGCGGGCGCCGTTCCAGGAAGTCACCCTGATCGTGTTCCTGGAGCCGCGCGACGTGCCCTGGATGTGGGCCCTTTCCCACCCGCGCGGACGGCGCGACATCCTGATCGTGCGCGCCCTGCTCCAGGACCCGCCCCGCATGGACCTCGAGGTGCTCGATCCCCGGAGCTGGTCCGGCCGCGAGGTGCGGCACCGGCTGGCCGAGGCCCAGTGGTCCGTCCGGGAGCCCGCCCCGGGCGCGCCCCCGGTCTACTACCAGGCGGCGCCGGCGCTGGCGCGCGCCGACGAGCTGGTCGCGCTGGCGGCGCGCATCGGGGTGGCGGTGCCGCGGCTCTCGGTCCGCCGCGGCGCCCCGCACCTCCAGCTCCACCTCGCGCTCCCCGGCCCGGGCGTGCCCGCGGACGCGTTCTTCCGGACGGTCCGCGAGCTCGGCGAACGGGCTTCCCACTGAGTCCTCAGGCCGGCGCCGCACCCGTGGTGGGGGCCGGCGCGGTGGGCCGGGCCTTGTAGCGCCGGTAGGCCTTGATGCCGTCCCAGCCGATGAAGAGGGCCGCCACCAGCAGCAGGATCGAGACGATGATCATCGCCCAGGCGCCCGCCACCGGCAGCGTGCTCATGGCCGGATTGGCGGCGATGGAGACGTACAGGTTCCTGGCCGTCACCACCGTGGCGAAGAGGGTGGTCACGTACATGAACACGAACGGCCAGAACGCGTAGGCGGGGTTCCGGCCCTCCGACTTGAGCCACACGGCCGTGACCAGGAGCCCCAGCGCCGCCATCAGCTGGTTGGACGCGCCGAAGAGCTGCCACAGGTAGACCCAGGTACCGGTCAGCACCAGGGCCAGCGTCAGCACCATCGAGATCAGGCTGGACACGTGCATGTTGCGCACGGCCGGGAGCGAATCGCCCACCCATTCCGTCAGCGTCACGCGCATCACCCGGAACACGAGCTGGGTGACGGTGAGGACGATCATGACGAAGGCGCCGAAACCGAGGGCGGTGCCGAACACCTCCGGCACGAGGCCGAACGTCGCCGCGTAGATGAGCTTCCCCACCCCGGCCGCGAACCGGCCGCCCCCGCCGCCCACCCCCGCGATCGAGACGGCGATGAGCGAGAGCAGGGCCAGCGTGTTCTCGCCGAACATGGCGCCGGCGCCGATGGGCAGCCCGTCGGTCTCGTACTCGACCTGCCGGGCCGTCCCCACCGATCCCACCAGCGCGTGCCAGCCCGAGGCCGCGCCGCAGGCGATGGTGACGAAGAGCATGGGCCAGATGGGCTGCCAGGCCTTACCGGACTCGAGGGCGAACCCCATCGATTTCACCGCCGGCAGGGCGAAGGCGCCGATGGCGTTCCCGGCGGCGTCGGTGGCGCCGGTGAGCGGCGCCAGGACGGCGCCGATGGCGGACAGCACGATGGTGATGAGCGTGACCCAGAACCCGATGTAATTCACCGGTTGTGCGAATCGCCAGATGGGCAGGTTGGCGCCCAGGTAGGAGAAGACGAACAGGAACACCATCCAGAGCAGGTAGCTGGGCAGCGTCCGGATCTGGCCGCTGGCCGAGTCGTAGACCGCCGTGGTTGGTCGTTTCCCGTCCTTGGCCGGGGCCGGGATGCGCGGGTCGGACAGGGTCGGGTCCTCGACCGAGAAGAGCGCCTGTCCGCCGGAGAGGGTGTCCACCGCGCCGTTCACGCCGCGGACCGCCGCCGCCACCGGGCCGGGCCGGACCGCGCCCTTGTCGTCCTTGGTCTGGCCGAGCGGGCCGAGCACCATGGCCAGCAGCGTGACCGCCACCACCACCACCGTCGTGGGGATGATGCCGACCTTCCAGCGGTACATCATCTGCCCGGCCAGCAAGCCCATCAGCGCCAGCATGACGATGCCGAAGGGGACGTCGGGCCGCGCCGAGAGGATGGAGGCCAGGATGCCCACGAAGGCGCCGGCCAGGAGCATCAGGTAGAAGAAGATGAAGACGAAGAGCAGCGTGCGGGTCCGCGGCGCGATGAGCTTGTGGGAGATGGCCGAGAGGCTGTTCCCGTCGTTGCGGATCGACACCATGATGGCCGAGTAGTCGCTGGCCCAGCCGATCAGGCTCACCCCGAGCACCAGCCAGGCGAGCGAGGGCGCCCACCCCCACAGGTTGGCGGCGGTGATGGGGCCGACGATGGGCCCGGCGGCCGCGATCGACTTGAAGTGATAGCCGTACAGGATGTTCCGGCTGGTGGGCATGAAGTCGACGCCGTCCATGTACATCCGGGCCGGCGTGGCGCGCTTCTCGTCCGAGCCGATCACGCCGCGATCGACGCGCCGTGCGTAGAAGTTGTAAGCCAGGTAGATGGCGATGGCGCCGATCACCACGATGTAGAGCGTGTTCATGCGAGAGCTCCCCTGGGCGCCCCCTCGACCGCGGGCCGGGTGCGCGGAACTGGAGTCGAACACGGCTGCAAACTTCTGGTGAAGGAAAGGTACCCCCCGTGGATCCTGCGTCAACCTGCCGAGTGTGGCGTTGGATCCCACTTCGCCGCGACGACCTCACTCCGCGTGATGCCGCGCTGCGCCGAGCAGGCCCCGCCGGGTAGGGCGTCACGCCCCGCCGTGCACGCGATCATCCGGGTTCCTCAGGCCTGCGGCGTTCGGCTCGGGGTGACGCACGCCTGGTGACAGCTCGCCCGCTCCGATGAGCTCCTGCAGCGCCTCCGCGTCCACCGGCTTGGCGAGGTGCCGATCGAAGCCCGCCGCCTGGGCACGCGCCACGTCGTCGGGCGTCGCGTAGCCCGAGAGTGCCACCAGGTACGCGGTGCGCAGGTTCGGGTCCTCGCGGAATGCCCGGGCCACCGCAAAACCGTCCATCCCGGGCAGGCCGATGTCGCAGAGCACCACCTCGGGCGTGAACTCGCGGGCGCGCTCGATCCCGTCCGGACCGGTGCGCGCGACCTCGACGCGGTGTCCGGCCATCTGCAGCACGTCCTGGATCGTCTCGGCGGCGTCGACGTTGTCCTCGATCACGAGTACGCGCCGGTCCCTCACCCCGGCAGCGGAGCGCGCGGCGACCGGGTCGACGGCGGCCGGCGAGAGCGGCAGCTGCAGGATGACCTCCGTCCCTCGATGTAGGCCAGCGCTGTCGACGGACACCTGCCCGCCGTGCAGCTCGACCAGCGCGCGCACCAGGGACAGCCCCAGCCCCAGCCCGCCCCGGCTGCGATCGAGCGTCTCGTCGGCTTGCGAGAACGGCTCGAACAGGCGCGGCAGCATGGCGCCCGGGATGCCGACGCCGTCGTCCCGGACGCGGAGGGCCGCGTTCCCATGCTCGTCGCGGGCCAGCGAGACCCACGCCTGGCCGCCGCGGGGCGTGAACTTGGCCACGTTCTGCAGGAGGTTGCCCAGGATCTGCGCCAGCCGGATCCGATCGCCCTGCACCACCAGCCGCTCCTCGGGCACGGCGAGGTGCAGCTCGATGCCGCCCGCCTCGAACGCCGGGCGGTGGTCCTCGATGGTGCGCAGCACCACCTCCCGGAGATCGACAGGGGCCACGAGGAGCTGGACCTTCCCCCGCGAGATGCGCGTCATGTCCAGCAGGTCGTCGATGAGCCGCGCCATGTGCTGCGTCTGGCGCTGGATCACCCTGCGCGCCCGCGCGGCCTCCTCGCCGCCGGGGGGCGCGTTCTCCAGGATGTAGACGCAGTTCCGGATCGGCTCCAGCGGGTTCCGCAGCTCGTGCGAGAGCATGGCCAGGAAGTGGGTCTTGTTCCGGTCGGCTTCCCGCAGGGCCTGGAGCGCGGCCTCCTTCTGCGCCTCGCCCTGCTCGGCCCGCCCCAGCGCCGCCTCGAGCTGCGCCTCGTCCCGCCGCTGGTCGCTGATGTCCACCAGCGTGATCACGAAGCCGAGCCGCTCCTCGCCCTGGCCGTGCAGCGGGGCGCTGCTCGCCAGCAGCTCCGCCATTCCTCCGTCCGGCGAGGGCATCGAAGCCGGCGCGCTGCTGACGATCACGCCGCTCAGCGCGACCTCGGCCAGGGTGGCACCCCCGTCGATCCCCAGCTTGACCGGAAACGCCTCGGCGAACCGCATCCGGAGCGGGTTCCGCCCGCACAGCCGCTCGGCCGCGCGGCTGGTGCGCACGATGCGCCCCGACTCGTCGCAGACCACGATCGCGTCCGCCGCCTGCTCCAGGATGGATCGCGCGAACAGCTCCGAGGCCACCACCCGCTCCTGCCGGCGCTGCTCGCGGAGATCCGTCGCCACGGCGCAGAGCACGGCCCGGCCCTGGTCCTGGATGCCGCTGGCCGAGAGCAGCACCGGGATCTCCTCGCCGCCCCGGGCCAGCAGGCACAGCTCGGCCCGGCCGTCCGCCCCGCGCGCCTCGCGCAGGAGCGCCTCCAGGGCGGCCGTGGAGCCGGGCGCGACCCACGCTGCGAGCGCGCTGCCCACCACCTCCTGCAGGGGGGTGGCCAGCATCCTGGCCAGCCGCGCGTTGCAGTACAGGATGGTACCGTCGAGGCCGACCGTGGCCGCGCCCTCGTTCATGGCCTCGACCAGCACGCGATAGGCGTGGCTGGCGCCCTCGAGCGAGAAGATGCGCGGGCCCTCGGGCCCATCCACCACCAGCGACTCCACCTTGCCGGTGCGGATCGCGTCCAGCGCCTGCTCGGCCTCCTGGAGCCGCTGCTGCAGGTCGGCCGTGGACGTGCGCGGCCGCCCGTGTGCCCGTGGCCGCCTCATGGCTTCTCGCGCACGTCAAGCCCGAAGAGGACCTTCTCGCTGCGGGAGAGGTCGCCAACGAAACGGCGGAGCGGCAGCGGGAGCACCTTGACCAGCGTCGGCGCCGCGATGATCTGGTGGTCCTTGGCCAGGGTCGGCATCTGGTAGATGTCGTAGACCTCGAGCTGGTACCGGCCGGACAGGTGTTGCTCGCACAATGCTCGCGCGTTCTCGATGGCGCGCTGCGAGGCCGGCGTCGCCCCCGTCACGTACAGGCGCAGCAGGAATCGCTCCCCGCCCGACCGGCGGGCCGGCCCGTCGATCTCCTGGCGCGCGGCCGGGCGCGGCTGCTTTCGGACCGGAGGTCGGGAGGCTTGGCGCTGGCGGCTGGGCATGGCGACCTCAGGTAGGGCGGAGGTCGAGCCCGACCAGGACCCGCTCCTCGTCCGACAGATCCCCGATGATCTTCTTCATCGGCGGGGGCAGCTTCCGCACCAGGGTCGGAATGGCGAGGATCTGGTCGCCCCGCGCCAGCTGAGGGTTCTTGAGCAGGTCCACCACCTCGAGCTGGTACCGTCCGTGCAAACGCCGCTCGCAGATGCGCTGCAGGTTCTCGATGGCCGCGGCGGCCTTGGCCGTCTGCCCGGCGATGTAGAGCCGGAGCTGCCAGGAGGACAGGCCCCTTCGAGAGGGCATCCGCGTGCGCGTGCCCCCCTTGCGCCTTCGCCCTGCCGCGCCTTCGCTCGGTTTCATGCCCCATCCTCCTTGCGCCTGGTGCGCTTCCCGGCGGGCGCCTGGCTCGCGCCGAACGCCTGGCGCGAGCGGGCCATCTCGGTCCGGGCGCGGGTGGTCCGGTCCCGCTCCCCGCGCACCTCCTCCATCTCCATGACCAGCTCGGCGTCCTTTGCCTCGAACTCGTCCCGGAGCGCGGACACCCTCGCCTCGAAGGCCCGTCGGCGCGAGTCGCGCAACGCCTCCCGGCGCACGAGTTCCTGGTCGAGGGCCGCGGACGCCGCTCGGTCCTCCGCCTCCTGCGTGACCCGCGCCGACCCGGAGAGGACCCCGCCCTGGCCCAGGTAGGTATCCAGGAACCCGAACCCGCGGTCGGAGAGCCGGAACTCGACCGCCTGGTTGGAGTGCCGCATGCCCCGCGACTTGATGATGCTGAGGAGCCGGTTGCGCTCGCCGCCGCTCCGCACGACCTCGAGCAGCAGCCAGGTGTCGACCAGGGACGAGACGCCGACCTCGGTCTCCTCGAGGCTGTTGCCGCCCGGTGTGAGGCTGGTGAACAGGGTGGTGATCCCGCGGACCTTCAGGTAGTCGATGAGCCGGGTGAGGAGCGAGCGCGTGTCGAGCAGGGTCCCGGCGTTCATGAGGTTCGAGACCGGGTCCACCACCACCAGCCCCGGCTCGAACGCCTCGACGGCCCGGTGCATGGCCACGAGGTGCATCTCCAGCCCGAACACGCTGGGACGGGAGGAGGAGATGCGCAAGCTTCCCGCGCGCAGGCAGGGCTCGAGATCGATGCCGATGGAGCGCATGTTGCGCTGGATCTGCGAGGCCGATTCCTCGAACGCGAAGTACAGGCAGCGCTTGCCCTTCCGGCACACGTCCAGGGCCATGGCGGCGGCGGTGCTGGTCTTCCCCGACCCCGCGGTGCCCGACACGAGGTTGGTGGTCCCGCGATAGAACCCCTTGCCGCCCAGCATCTCGTCGAGCCGCGGCAGGCCGGTCGAGACGCGCTCGCTGGATGCCGCGCCCTCCAGGGCCAGCGAGGTGATGGGCAGGACGGAGATCCCGCCCTCGTCGATGAGGAACGGGTACTCGTTGGTGCCATGGGTGGAGCCGCGGTACTTCACCACCCGCAGGCGACGGGTGGAGATCTGATCGATGATGCGGTGGTCGAGGAACAGGACGCAGTCGGAGACGTACTCCTCGAGGCCGTAGCGGGTGAGGGACCCCTCCCCCTTCTCGCCCGTGATCACCGTGGTGAGGTTCCTGTCCTTGAGCCACCGGAAGAGGCGGCGCAGCTCCGACCGGAGGACCTCGGGGCTGGGCAGCCCCGCGAAGAGCGACTCCACCGTGTCGAGCACCACCCGCCGGGCGCCGACCGACTCGACCGCATGCTGGAGCCGGACGAAGAGCCCCTCCAGGTTGAACTCGCCGGTCTCCAGGATCTCGGCCCGCTCCACCCGCACGTAGTCGATGGCGATCCGCTTCTGCGCCACCAGCCGCTCCACCTGGAACCCGAGCGACGCCACGTTGGCGGCCAGCTCCGCCTCGGTCTCCTCGAACGACATGAACACGCCGGGCTCGCGGTGCTCTGCCGCCCCGCGCACCAGGAACTCCATCGCGAAGAGCGTCTTCCCGCAGCCGGGGCCGCCGCACACCAGCGTGGGCCGGCCGCGCGGGAGACCACCCCCGGTGATCTCGTCGAGACCCCGGATTCCCGACCACGCCTTCTCGATCGAGCGCCGCGGCTGCGGGTCCGAGCGCGAGCGCCGCTGCGAGCTTCTCCCGGAGCTGTTGGCCATGGTGGACAACCTCGCGGGCGAAGCGCCCTCCCGGAATCGACTCTGTCTATAGAGCCACGCCAGTGCAAACGCGCTCCCGACGGAACGTCCCGAATGGTCAGTCCGAGACGGCAGCTCACCTGGGGATCGGGCGCACGGTCTGGCGTGGCGCGCGCCACCCCGGAAAGGGCAGCTTCCCGGGCGAATGCGTCAGCCTGGCAGCCGGTACAGCACCTCGCCCGCCTCCGGCACGTGGAGGATGCCTTCGGCCTCGCGGCCCCGGTACCGCTCCACGTCGATGCGGGCCGGATCGGCATATCCGAGGTTGATCCGAGCGCATACGTCGGCCGGGATCCCGGTGGCGAGCGTGACGCGGATGCGAGGGCGCTCCACGCCCCCCTCGAACGAGCCCGCGCCGCGGACGTGCGTCGAGTGGGCCAGCACCCCGCGCGGAATCCCCGCGAACCGCTCCGGCTGGGCCAGGAAGTAGTCGCGCACGTGGTAGCCGATGCGCTCGATCTCGGCGCCCCAGGTGCGGCTCACCACGCGCACGTGCGGCGCGTGGATGATGAGCTCGCCGCCGTCGGCCACCACCTGCTCGAGCTTGTACATGACCTTGCCGGCGGTCCACAGCTCGTCGTAGAGCGGTGCCGCCTGGCCCAGCACGGTGTGGAACGGCCGCGGAACCTCGCGCACGTGGAGCCGGGCCGAGAGGTCCGCCGCCTTCGACCAGGCCTCCACGGCGCCCCCGACGAACATGCCGCGCACCGCGGCGTGCGCGTCCACCACCGCCGCCGCGCAGTGAACGGGTCGCCCCACCTTCTCCAGCGCGGCGTGGATCACCCGCCGGACCGGCGTGTCCTTGCGCCCGATGATGCGGGCGCAGGTGATGACCGCGCCCAGCCAGTGGAAGAAGTGGATCAGCTCGCCGCCCGAGATGCCGGGGAAGAGGTACTTGGCGCCGCCGGAAAACCCGACCACCTCGTGCGGGAAGACCGGCCCCAGGATGAGCACCAGGTCGTCCTGGCCCACCGCCCGGTTCAGGTCCACCGGAACGCGCTCGCGGAGCCGCCCCTCCGAGAGCTCCGCCACCAGCTCCTCCTCGAGCCACCCGATGCGCTCGAGCGTCCCGGGCACGTCCCAGCGGTGGCTCAGGAACCTGGCGTTCCCGAAGGCGGCGCGCTCGGCGGGCGCGATCCCGTAGAGGCGCAGGACCTCGGCCTCGTCGAGCGGCGTGTGCGTGCCCACCGCCACCATGAAGTCGAGCGCGGCCGCCGACGCGCCGAAGGCGTCGTGGACCGCCCGGACCAGCATGGGGAGCGGACAGGTGCGGGTCGCGTCCGGGGTCAGGACCAGGACCCGGCGCCCCTCGACCAGCCGCGCCGGCGTGCCCGCGCGTAGCAGCTCCCCGGCCTCCGCCCTGCCGATGGCGCGCTGCGCGGAGTCACTCGACTGGGTCGTCATCCGTTCCGGTCCTACGCCGCCGCGCCGCCGGCGGCAACCGGACCGGCGGGGCGGGGTCACCCCGGCCCCGAACGTTCTCCGAACGCTCCCGGACGCACGAAGGATCCAGGCAGCAAGGGCTTTGTCGAATGGGTGGGCGGAGGCGCCCTTGGTACGGCCCGTGCGTAAGTTTGGTCCAGAAGGGACTTGGCTCATGCGCAAACAGGCCCTGCGCCTTGCCCGCGCGGGGCAGCGACCGGGACCGGCATCGTTCCGTCGCACCTCGCAGGCGAGCTCGCTCTCGAGCTGGAGGCATCCATGAGGCCTTCGCGGTCGGTCTTCGCGGGCGTGGTGCTGCTGGTATCGATGGCATGCGGCAGCCCCAGGAGCACTGGAGAGTCGGAAACGCTCACGGTGAGTCCCAAGGCTGGCAGCTACCCCTCTGGCCTGGTGGTGACCATCACGGCGCCGTCCGCGGATGCGGTGGTCTACTACACCACCGACGGGAGCGAGCCCGACAACACGGCCCAGATCCTCTCTCCGAACTTCACCGGCGGCAGCCACGCCGTCACGCTACTCGCCAGCACCACCGTCAAGGCATTCTCCCTCGCCGGCGGAAGGAGAAGCTCGACGGTCAGCGTGACCTACTCCATCATCCCAGCTTCCAACCAGCCGCTCACACCGGAGTTCTCTGCGGGATTCACCGCGGATTCCAACCAGCAGCTGAATGGCGATGCAGCCCTGAGCGGAACCCGGCTGCAGCTCACCGACGGCGTTGGCTGGCAGTCCGGAAGCTCCTTCTTCGTTACCCCGGTGAACGTCCAGTCCTTCACCACGACCTTCGCGTTCCAGCTCAGCCCCATCGGAACGACACAGATGGCCGACGGGTTCACCTTCACGGTCCAGAACGTCGGGCCCTTCGCGCTCGGCTCCAGGGGCGGCGGCCTCGGCTACGGAGCCGAGCCGATCGAAGGCACCTACAATTCCAGGATCGATCGAAGCGTGGCAGTGAAGTTCGACACCTTCGACGACGTCGGCGAGGGCGACGACTCGATCGGTGTCTTCACGAACGGCTCCTCCCCCACCGTTCCGGCGGACACGCTCCCGGGGGCCGACCTCCACAGCGGCCATGTCTTCGCCGCACAGATCACCTACGACGGGATGAACTTGTCGGTCACGCTCACGGACCAATCCGTGCCGGCTCCTGATCCGACGTTCACGAAGAGCTACAGCATCGACATCCCTGCCACCATCGGCAGCACGACTGGCTACGTTGGGTTCACGGGGGCCACCGGCGGGTTCTCGTCGGTTCAGGAGATCCTGACATGGACGTTCTCCGGATGAGCATGCCCGACGTTGCCAGGGCACCTCCAGGGAAGCGGGAGGATTGGGTTCCAGGCTACCGGCGCCCAGCTTGATCCCGGACTCCTCTGCATCTCCGTGGCTCGCGGGCGCGCGCAGCGACGAGAGGCTGTGAAGCTCTAGTCCGCCTGGCTGGCATGAGACAGTGCCGATCCAGCCGCCGTACTGTCGCCCAGGAGTGCAGGAAGGATCGACTCTACGCTCGTGAACGCGACGCCGTTCCGGCCCTGGACGCCCAGGCGCACGTCGCCAGATCTGGCCCACACCACGCGCCCTGCGTAAGGGAGCGCCCGGCCCTTCACCAGGATCGTTCCCTCCACCGGCGTGCCAGGGAGCATGGCGCGGAGCAGCAGCGCGCAGAACCCGCCGCCGCACACGTCGATCGTGAAGGCTGCGCTCTGGCCGAAGGTGACCTTGAACCGCCTTCGGAGGCGGGCCCACTTGCGCTCTCTCATTGGCCCTTCGGTGCTCCGCCCCGGAGGATCCGCGCGGGACAAGCCGCAAAGCCCGGGGCGGTAAGATATGCACGGTGGAGCGTAGGCGGAAGGAGTGGCTCGTTTCCGCTGCGCTGAACCACGCCGCGCCGGCCTACCGCCGGGGTGTCGACACTCATGTTTCTGGGGCCTCCACGCGCTCCAAGGATAGCCCAGGACGAGGCAGAGACGTCCGCGGCGCGGGGAAAGGACGCGCGCGGCGTCCTCCCCCGCCCCTCTTGGCCACGGCCCGAGCGGTGCGGGCCCTGGAGGGCGGGGGGCCCGTTCGCACAGGCTGGAGTACAAGAGTTGTCAGAGGGCGACCGATGGCCGATGAGCGGAGAAAGAGCCCCCCGCGCCCGACACGGATGACGATGGGGGGCGAGGTGATTTACGACTCCGAGGAGCCGATCTCGGACGCGGAGAGGGACCGCAGGATCAAGCGCGCCCTCCGCAACGTGGGCTGGAACCGAAAGAGTGGAGGTCGTGGAGATCGGACGGTACCGGTCGCTCCCGGGGTGACTCAGCCGTCGAAACCGCCGGGCAGGATCGTGTCCGGCGAGATCCTGCCGGCGACGCCGGATCTCCCCGAGTAGTCGGTCTCATGCTGGGCATCGTAGCTCCACCGAATCTCATGTTTCGGGAGCGCAGGCGACGCCGGGCGTTGTTACCCTGCCCGTTACCTCAACCGATCCAGCAACGATGAACGGGAGGCCGGCAACGAAGCCAACCTCCCGTTTCTCGATAGGCCCGGTCAGGATTGAACTGACGACCCCTACCGTGTCAAGGTAGTGCTCTACCACTGAGCTACGGGCCTGTTGCTCAGGCGAGGCGCGGAGTTATAGCGCGACCGCATCGGGTGTCAACGAGGGACTCGCTCCGCGCTGGCGGCCCGGCTCGGGTGAGCTGCGGCGCGTTTCCTCCGGGCTCGGGCTCGTTCACGGGTCCGCCTCGGCTCGCCTTCCCCGCACCGCCCCCAGGAAGAAGAGGAAGTACTGGACCCAGGAGACCGCCAGGCACTCGGCCGCGAGCAGCCCGAAGGCGGCCACCAGCGAGCGAGCCGGGCCGGCCGGGATGGCGCCGAACTCGCCCGCCAGCGCCAGCAGCACCGTCGCCGCCAGGGCGAAGGTGGTGTACTTGCCGATCCGGGTGGGCGCCACCGGGATGGTGTGGTGGAGCGTCCGCAGGATGCCGGCCCCGAGGAGCTGGATCAGGTCCCGGGTGACGACCAGCACCGGCAGCCAGAGCGGGAGCTGTCCGCTGGCCGCCAGCGCGAACAGCGCGCAGGCCGCGAGGAACTTGTCGGCGATGGGGTCGAGGAAGGCGCCCAGGCGCGTGGGCTGCCGGAGCGCGCGCGCCACCAGCCCGTCCAGCACGTCGGTGGCGGCGGCCGCGGCGAAGGCCGCCAGCGCGCGCACCCGGTCGCCCTGGACGTAGAGCACCAGGAAGACCGGGGCCAGCGCGATGCGCAGGGCGGTCAGGGCATTGGCGAGGTTCAGCGGCGACCCCGCCGCTCCGCCTCGTCGTTCGCCGTCGAACGCGCTCACGCGCCAACCTCGCACGGCCCTACCGCATGCCCTCGTCGCGCTGGCGGTTCCAGGTCTCCCACGGGTCGTCGGCGGCCAGCGCGAACGCCCGCGGCTCCTCCGGCTGCCCGGCGGCGGAGACCCGCACCTCCATCATGGTGGTGACGATCTTCTCCCACTGCTCGCGCGTGACCTCCTGGGGGCCGGGGACCTGGTGACGCGGCTCGCCGGGCTGGTGCTCCGGGCGGGGCAGGCCACCGCCGGCCACCGCCACCGCCCCGCTGTACACCCGCACCACCACCGCCCTGTCGTGGGCGGCGTCGACCCGGAAGGTGGTCCCGCGCACCCCGGCCACGGCGTTCTCGGTCTTGACCTCGAAGCGCGACTCACCGCCCACCGCCCTGGCGACGTTGGCCCAGACGTTCCCCACCACCAGGCGGGCCGAGACCTTGCGGTCGTCGGGCGACTTGCCGAAGGCGGCCGTCTCGAGCCGGGCCCGCGAGAGCGGCCCGAGCCGGACGGCGCTGCCGTCCGCCAGGGTCAGCTCCAGGCGCGTCCGCTTCCGCGTCTCGAGCTGGTCGCCCTCCTGCAGCGCGCTCCCCAGCGCCAGGCGCTCGATCTTGTCGCCGGCGCTGCGGGTGGCCTCGCCGTCCAGGAACGACACCCGCGCGGCCGGCTCGTCGCCGCGCGCGGCGGCGGCCAGCGCCACCGCCATGAGCAGCGGCGTGGGGCGGATCATCTGAGCTCCACCTCCACGGCGTTGGCGGTCACCTTGCGGACCTTGACCGCGAAGCCCTGGAACTTGCGGGTGGCGAGTTCGGTCGCGAAGGCCTGGCTGGTGCTGGAGAGGGCCACCTCCAGCTCGGCCCGCCCATCCTCCATGGAACGCTCCTGCACGTCCTTGACGCCGCGGACCGAGTTCACCAGCACGTTCTTGAAGGCGGCCAGCCGGCCGTAGTCGTCGACCCCGCGCACCGTCATGGCGATGCGGCGCAGGCCGGACTGCTCGCGGGTCCAGACCTTGCCCACGCGCGTGAACATCTCGCGCGCCAGCATCCGGCCGGCCTCGGAGAGCGCGTTGCGGCCGGCGGTGGTCCGCTCGAAGCCCTTGCCCGCCGGTGAGGTGAACTCGGCCGCCGCCACCACCTGCCCGGTGTCGGTGCGGACTGCGCGGGCGGAGACGTTGGCCACCGAGGAGTAGAAGGTGCCGTTGTCGATGGGGATCTCGCCCAGCGGCCTGGCGATGGCGCGCCCCACGATCACCAGCTCGGCGCCGCTCCTCACCCCCACCTCGCGCGCCTGCTGCACGTTGGGATCGGCCCCGATGGACTCGAGCTTCACCTTGCCCTGCAGCACCTCCGCGTCCACGAAGGTGAAGCCGGACTTCTCCATCCGGTCCATGAAGGAGTTCTCGACCACCCGCAGGTCGGCGGAGTTGCCGCCGCCCTGCCACCACCCGGTGGCCTGGCTGGCGTCGATGGCCTGCTCCGCCACCAGCACCAGCACCCGCGGCATCCCGGCCCGCTGGTAGGAGATGCCGAAGGCCAGCAGGTCCTCGTCCAGCTTGGCCTCGGACACGTCGCAGCGCACCTTGGTGACCCAGGTGTTCCCGTCCTGCCGGTCCTCGAGGATCTGGAACCGGCGCACGTAGCCCACCGAGTGCGCGTAGATCTTGTCGGAGAGGAGCTGCGCCTGGTCGGTCTCCGTGCCGGCGGTCACGATGGTGGTGGCCACCTGCTGCACGCAGTTCCGGAGCGCGTCGTCCTTGGCGCGATCGCGGGCGGCCAGGAGGTCCCCGGCGACGGGGGCCTGGCCGGTCGCCTCGGTGGTCTGGACATCCTCTGCGGCCCGGCCCGCGCCGGCGGCGGCGAGCGAGAGGAGCGCGGCGAGCGTGGCGGCGGTTCTCATGGAAGCTGGCTCCTTCAGTCCGCGAGGATGACGACCCTGCCCAGCGACAGGAAGGCCGGGACCGGGCCGCCCAGCAGGGCCGCATCCGCCGCCGAGATGACGACGTCGGTCCCCTCCACCCGCACCGCCTTCACCACCAGCGGACGATCCCCCATCCGGTCGCCGAGCGACTTGCGGGCGGACTCGAGGTCCGGCGCGTAGGCGGCGGCGCCGCCGGCGCGGCGGCCGGCGTCGGCCAGCTTGCCGGGCCCGTAGACCTCGCGGCCGGCGTCGTCCTTGACCCTCGGTGCCAGCGCCGGCGTGACCTTCTGGCCGCGCGCATCCACCACCAGCGAGGTCGGCCCGCCGGCGGCCGGGGCCGGGTCGGCGGCGCCCGACTCCGGCTCGCGAGGCAGCAGCGCGTCGGAGAGCGCGCCCTCCAGCGGGACCTCCACGTCGATCTCCACCCCGCCGTCGGAGAAGTAGCGCGGCTTGCCGACGGTGCGGAACCCGCGCACCAGCCCCTGCACCTTGCCCGACAGCGCCGCATCGGATTCGAGCGCGCTGCCCACCGTGCGGCCGGACTCGATCTGGACGCCGCGGAGAGTGGCCAGGCAGTTTCGCAGGGCGTCGATGCGGGCGGCCTTCTCGGCGCCGATGCGGGCCACGGCCGGGTTGCCGTCGGCGTCCTTCAGGTTGGCGGCCCCGCTCCCCGTGCACCTCACCACCTTGTGCTCCCAGTCGACCTTGCCTTCCTCGGCCCGGGCGGCGGGGACGAGGAGCAGCGCCTGCGCGACGGCGATGGCGAGTGGGATCCGCATGAGCACTCCTCGTTCCGTCAGGGCCTCCCCACCAGGGACCGAGCGCGGACGCCGGGAATTCTAGCACCGACGTCGCCCACTCTACGAACGCACGCCGCGGGGCGCTGTGACCGGAATCACCCGTCGTTTCGCCGATCCCGGGTGTCGCCGCCGGCGCGGTCCCCGGCCTGCGGGTGAGCTCGCGTGACGGAGCGCACATCGCGTGTGCGCTCCCAACGCACCGTGAACGTGGGAGGGATCGAACCTAGGCCCGATCGCGCATCGCCCGCAGGGCCACGAAGCGCTCGACGTCGGTCCGGGCGCCCGGCGCCTCCCGGGCGATGGCCCCCGCCACGCCGGGCGCGGCCAGCCGCAGGAACGGGTTGGCGGCCCGCTCCTGGTCGAGCGTCACCGCCTCGGGCTCCCGCCCGGCCGCGCGCGCCGCGGCCAGCGCCCGGCCGCGCGCCGCCGCCGCGCCGTCCGGCTCGAGCGCGAGCGCGAAGGGCAGGTTTCGCTCCCCGTAGTCGTGGCCGGGGTGAACCTCGAGCGCCCCCGAGAGCCCGGCGATGACGCCGAGGAAGCTCTCCGCCAGCCGGGCGGGGTCGCCGCCGTGGCGGCAGTTGCCGCACCCCATCCCGAAGAGCGTATCGCCGGTGAAGAGGCGCCCCTGCCACTCGAGCAGCACGGACCCGGGCGTGTGGCCGGGCGCAGGGTGGACCCGGAGCCGGAGCGCCCCGAGCTCGATCTCGCCCTTGCCTTTCAGGTCGACGTCGGGCGCGAACAGGCGTGCATCGGCGGAGTGCCCGAGCACCTCCGCGTGAAGCTCCTCGCGGACGCGAGCGCTCCCGCCGGTGTGGTCGGCATGACCGTGGGTGTGGAGGATCCAGCGCGGGCGGACGCCGAGCTCCTCCGCCGCAGCCAGCGCAGCATCCGGGTCGCCGGGGTCGATCAGGGCCGCGTCGTCGCCGCCGGAGAGCAGGTACAGGTAGTTGTCGCTGAAGTAGCGGCGGCGGAGGAAGGGCATCCGGGAGTTCCTACCGCTCGATCAAGGTTGCGGCAGCCATTCTGCTGGAAGCTGCCCCCGCTCGGGGGATAGTGGTGCGATCCCGATCGTGATCGCGATCCCGATCGCCGTCACACTCGCTCTCCGATGCTGGAGCAGACCGCCTACCCTTCCGGCTCCCGCGGGTAATGCGTCAGCCCCACCCGGTTCCCCTCCGGGTCGCGGAAGTAGATCGTCCACCTCGTCCGGTGCACCACCTCGACCCCGGCCGCGGCCAACCGCTCTTCCCAGCCGGCCCGCTCGCCGGGCGCGATCTGCAGCGCCACCAGGTGCAGCCCGGGGCGACCGTCGCGCCACGGGCGCGGCTCGGGGGAGCCCTCCACCCGCTCCAGCGCGAGGAATCCCGCCTCCTCGGTGCCGCCCACGGCGAGCCAGACGCTCCGGTCCCCATCCTCCCCCTCCGCCGGCCAGCGCCGCAGCACCGGCAGGCCGAGCACCTCGCGGTAGAACCGCTCGCAGAGCTCGAGATCGGCGCACTGGATGGCCAGGTGGTGGAAGGCGAGCACGGCCGGGAGCCTAGACGGCGGGGGGCGGTTCGGGAAGGGGCCACCCCTGCGAACATGGGACGAGCGGCCAGGCTTCGCCGCCGCTCGCCCATGCTACGTTCGCGGCGCGTGACCTCCCCGCTCGCCGGCAAGCGCCTGCTCCTGCTCTCCGAGGACGCCGAGCTCGCGGCGGTGCTCGCCAGCGCGGTGGCCGAGCTGGGCGGCGAGGCCGTCCGGGCCGCCACCGGAGAGGAGGCCCTGCGCGTCCTGGAGACGTCCCGGCCACAGGCCGCGGTGCTCGATCTGCCGGTGGCCGACGCGGGGGCCACGGCGCTGCTGGCCGAGCTTGTGCGCGCGGGCATCCCGGCGGTGGTGGTCTCGGGGGTCTACCGCGGCCCCCGCGCCTCGGCCGAGCTGCGCCGCCTGGGCGCCCGCGACCTCCTGGAGAAGCCGTTTCCTCTCGACGCCCTGCTGGCCTCGATCGCCAACTCGCTGGGCGGCGGTGCCCCACCCGCCGAGGTGGACGCCGAGGACGAGGTCACCGGATCGGTGCCGCTCCAGGCCGGCACCATGCCGGCCGATCCCTTCCTGGTCGTCGACCCGAGCGTGCAGCGGCCGCGCCGGGAGCTGGAAGGGCTGGCGCGGCCCCTCCCGGACGCAGGCCGGGTCCGTGTCACGCAGCCGGACGCGTCGCCCGCTCCCACCGGCGAGCTGGCCTTCGCGACCGTGCCCCGGCTGCTGGTGGCGCTCCACGTCGGGCAGGCCACCGGCGCGCTCACCCTGGCCCGCGGCCCGGTGAAGAAGATCGTGGCCGTCGAGCGCGGCGCGCCGGTCTACGCCGCTTCGAACGTGACCGCCGAGCGGTTCGCGGCCATCTGCGTGCGCCGCGGCATCGCCACGGCCCAGCGCCTGGAGGAGCTGCGCAGGGCGGCCCCGGACCAGCGCACCGCCGACCTCCTCCTGGGCGCGGGCCTGCTCACGCCCGAGCGGCGCGCCGAGCTGGTCACCGCGCAGATCCGCGCCATCGCCTGGTCCACCTTCGAGTGGCGCGAGGGTTCGTACCGGTTCCAGGCCGGCCGACCACCGGGTGCGCGCCAGCCCCTGCACCTGGATCCGGGGGATCTCATCCTCGACGGCATGCGTCGCGCCACCACGCTGGAGCGGCTGCGGGCCGAGCTGCCCCCGGAGGCCCACCTGGCGCCGCGGCCCGATCCGGCCTTCGAGCTGTACGCGCTGCGGATCCTGCCAGCCGAGGCGCACCTGCTCACCATCGCCGACGGCACCAAGAGCGTCGCCGATCTGGTGCACCTGTCCGAACGGCCGGAGCGCGAGACGCTCGCCTTCCTCCAGGCCTGCCGGGCCATGCGCATCCTGGACGAGGTGGCGCGGGTCCTCGCCTCGACCCGGCGCATGGGGTTCATGTAGAGGTCCGGCCTCCGCGGCAAGGCGCGCGCCCTGGCCCTGCCCACCCGGAGGCGAAACGGCCCCGGGAATGCGGGCTTTGGCTGCGGCCTCCCGTCCCGCGGTTCCGCTTGCGAGCCCGGGAGAAAAAGGACTATACATTCCGGCCTTTTGCTGACCGGAGCCCCATGATCCCCCGCGAGCAGATCCGCAACGTGGCGATCGTCGCCCACGTCGACCACGGCAAGACGACCCTGGTGGACTTCATGCTGCGCCAGGCGGGCGTCTTCCGGGCCAACGAGACGCTGGTCGAGCGGGTGATGGACTCGAACGACCTGGAGCGAGAAAAGGGCATCACCATCCTCGCCAAGAACACGGCCGTCACCTACCGGGGCGTCAAGATCAACATCGTCGACACCCCCGGGCACGCCGACTTCGGCGGCGAGGTGGAGCGGGCGCTGCGCCTGGTCGACGGCGTGCTGCTGCTGGTGGACGCGGCCGAGGGGCCGCTCCCGCAGACACGCTTCGTGCTCTCCAAGGCGCTCTCCATGGGGCTGCCCTCGGTGCTGGTGGTGAACAAGATCGACCGGCAGGACGCGCGCGCCAAGGAGGTCCTGGACCTCGTCTACTCGCTCTACATCGACCTCGGCGCCAACGAGCACCAGATCGACTTCCCGGTGCTCTACGCCATCGCCCGCGAGGGCAAGGCCGCGCACACGCTCCAGGGGGCGTTCGAGGCCGACTCGCTCAAGCCGCTCTTCGACGCCATCCTCTCGCACATCCCGCCGCCGCCGGCCGGGATGGACACGCTCTCCAGATGCTGGTCGACAACCTCGACTACGACGACTACGTGGGCCGCCTGGCCATCGGCCGGGTCGCCTCCGGGGTGGTCCACGAGGGAGAGCCCATCGCCGTCATCCGCGAGGAGGGGCGCATCGTCCCGGCCAAGGTGGTCCGGCTCTACGTCTACGACGGCCTGAAGCGCATCGAGGTGCCGGACGCCGGGCCGGGCGAGATCGTGTGCATCGCCGGCGCCGACGAGATCGGCATCGGTGACACCATCGCAGACAAGGAGCGCCCCGAGGCCCTCCCGCGCATCAGCGTGGAGGAGCCCACCATGTCGATGATCTTCAAGGTCAACGACGGGCCCTTCGCCGGCAAGGAGGGGAAGTACGTCACCAGCCGGAACATCCGCGAGCGGCTCTACCGGGAGGCCTACCGGAACGTGTCCATCCGCGTCGAGGACACCGACGCCCCGGACGCCTTCAAGGTGGTGGGGCGGGGCGAGCTGCAGCTGGCGGTGATCGTCGAGAACATGCGGCGCGAGGGATACGAGCTGACCGTCTCCAACCCCGAGCCCATCCTCAAGACCGTCAACGGCGAGGTCCACGAGCCGATGGAGCTCCTGGTCTGCGACCTCCCCGAGGATTGGGTGGGGGGCGTCACCCAGAACATGGGCCCGCGCCGCGGCCGGATGGTGGACATGCAACCCATCGGCTCGCACCGGACCCGGCTCCAGTTCCGGGTGCCGGCCCGCGGCCTGATCGGCTTCCGGGGCGACTTCCTCACCATCACCCGCGGCGAGGGGATCATGTCGTCGCAGTTCGACGGCTACGAGCCCTGGCAGGGGCGCATCGAAAAGCGCAAGACCGGTGCCATCGTCTCCGACCGGATCGGCGAGGTGGTGGCCTACGCCTGCTTCTACGGCCAGGAGCGCGGCAGCCTCTTCGTGAAGCCCGGGGACAAGGTGTACTCGGGCATGATCGTCGGCGAGCACGGCCACGAGAACGACATCGACTACAACATCTGCAAGGAGAAGAAGCTCACCAACATCCGCGCCGCCGGCCGCGACGAGAACGTCATCCTCACGCCGCCCCGCCAGATGACCCTGGAGATGGCGCTGGAGTGGATCGCCGAGGACGAGCTGGTCGAGGTGACGCCGGAGTCGATCCGGCTGCGGAAGAAGTTCCTCGACCAGAACACGCGCTACAAGCTGGAGCGCGACCGGAAGAAGGGCGAGGCCAGCCCGGTCGAGCCCTAGGCGATCGCCCCGGCCGCTACTGGAGCGCCACCATCACGCCACTCACGGCGGGGCTCACGTTTCCGCCGCTGGTGAGATCGGTGGCTCCCACGTTCGTGCCCAGCGTGGAGGCGGCGTTCACGGCGCCACCCGCCGTCGCGCAGGCCCAGGAGATGGCCGCGGTGCTCGCGTTGGGCGCGAGGTCCTGCGCGGTCACGGTCGGGCCGGTGCACGAGAAGCCGGCGGCGTTGGTGGCGTCGACGCTCGCCGTCACCGAGCTCAGGTGGGCCGACGCGAAGGCGATCGCCGGGTTGGTGACCACGAGCGAGAGCGTGACCGTGCCGCCCGTCGCGGCCGAGACGGGGAGGCCGGCGATGACGGCGAGCGTCGCCGTGAGCGGCACCTCGACGACGGTCACGGAGGTGGGCGCGACCGTCGGGCTCACGTTGGCGGAGTCGTTCAGATCGGTGGCGGTCAGGGCGACCCCCAGCGAGGCGGACAAGGCCGCGGCGCCGGGGGTGCACGTCCAGGTCACGGTGGTCACGCCGGCGGGCGCGTCGAAGGGCACGGCCGGCGTGGGCGAGCCGCAGGTCCCGGCGGCGAAGCTCGGGGTCAGCACCGAGATGCGGGCGGTCGAGGTCCCGGAGTTGGTGAGGGACAGCGTCATGGTCACGGGCTGAGCCACGGCG
This sequence comes from uncultured Pseudomonadota bacterium, assembly GCA_963736345.1. Taxonomy (GTDB): domain Bacteria; phylum Myxococcota; class Myxococcia; order Myxococcales; family Anaeromyxobacteraceae; genus Anaeromyxobacter. Next base: position 76,729 of record CAVTOU010000004.1, read on the forward strand.
GCGGTGGCGAGGCTTGCGCCCAGCGAGGTGGCGGTGAACTGGGCCCGGGTCTGGATCGTCAGCGAATCGGTGGTGACGGCCGGGGTGACGGCCACGCTGTTCGCGTCGGTGGCCGTCAGCGTGGCGCCCAGGGTGGCGGTCCCGGTCGCCGTGGCGGAGCAGCTCCAGGTGAGCGTGACCGGGCCACCAACGGTCGGGACCATGAACGGGACCGCCAGGCTGTAGGACCCGCAGCTCCCGCTGACGGTGGCGACGGTGCCGGCGAGCGCCGAGACGGTCACCGCCGAGCCGCCGTTGTTGGTGAAGGTCGCGGTGACGGGCACGGACTGGTTGGTGTTGGCGGTGGTCGGGGTCGCGGCGATGGACACCGCCAGCTGGCCGGCGTTCTGGACCGTCACGCCCACCCCGGTGACCGGCGGCGACAGGCCCGCCCCGGTGTTGACGTTCGAGGCGGTCACGGTCGCGTCCAGGGTGGCCGTTCCCGCCGACGCCCCGGTGCAGGCCCAGGTGAACGTCGCCGATCCGCCGCCCGCGATCGTGACCGGCAGCGCCTGGGTCGGCCCGGCCGGGCAGTTGACCACCCCGCTGGCCGGGCTCGGCGCCACCGCCGTCACCTGCGCGCTCCCACCCCCGGTGTTGTTCACCGTCAGGCTCAGGCTCACGGTCTGTGTGACGGCGATCGTCGTCGGCGTCGTCGCCACCAGCGTGGCGGTCAGCACCGCCGCCGTCTGCACGGTCACCCCCACGCCGGCCACCGCGGGCGAGAGCGCCGCCCCGGTGTTGAGGTTGGCGGCCGTCACGATCGCGTCCAGGGTGGCCGTCCCCGCCGCCGCCCCGGTGCAGGCCCAGGTGAAGGTGGCCGTTCCGCCGCCCGCGATGGTCACCGGCAGCGCCTGCGTCGGCCCGCTCGGGCAGGTCACGGCACCGCTGGCCGGGCTGGGCGCGACCGCCGTCACCTGCGCGCTCCCACCCCCGGTGTTGTTCACCGTCAACGTCAGGTTCACCGCCTGGGTGACGTCGATCGTCGCCCGGCTCGCCGCCAGCGAGGCGGTCAGCGCCGCGGCCGTCTGGACGGTCACCCCGACGCCGGTCACGGGGGGCGAGAGCGCCGCCCCGGTGTTGAGGTTCGTCGCGGTCACGGTCGCGTCCAGGGTGGCCGACCCCGCCGACGCCCCGGTGCAGGCCCACGTGAAGGTCGCCGTTCCGCCGCCCGCGATGGTCACCGGCAGCGCCTGCGTCGGCCCGCTCGGGCAGGTCACCGCGCCGCTGGCCGGGCTGGGCGCGACCGCCGTCACCTGCGCGCTCCCACCCCCGGTGTTGTTCACCGTCAGCGTCAGGTTCACCGCCTGGGTGACGTCGATCGTCGCCCGGCTCGCCGCCAGCGAGGCGGTCAGCGCCGCGGCCGCCTGGACGGTCACCCCCACGCCGGTCACGGGGGGCGAGAGCGCCGCCCCGGTGTTGACGCTGGCGGCCGTCACGGTCGCGTCCAGGGTGGCCGTCCCCGCCGACGCCCCGGTGCAGGCCCACGTGAAGGTGGCCGTTCCGCCGCCCGCGATGGTCACCGGCAGCGTCTGCGTCGGCCCGCTCGGGCAGGTCACGGCACCGCTGGCCGGGCTGGGCGCGACCGCCGTCACCTGCGCGCTCCCACCCCCGGTGTTGTTCACCGTCAGCGTCAGGTTCACCGCCTGGGTGACGTCGATCGTCGTCCGGCTCGCCGCCAGCGAGGCGGTCAGCGCCGCGGCCGTCTGGACGGTCACCCCGACGCCGGTCACGGGGGGCGAGAGCGCCGCCCCGGTGTTGACGCTGGCGGCGGTCACCGTCGCGTCCAGGGTGGCCGTCCCCGCCGCCAGCCCGGTGCAGGCCCAGGTGAACGTCGCCGTTCCGCCGCCCGCGATGGTCACCGGCAGCGCCTGCGTCGGCCCGCTCGGGCAGGTCACCGCGCCGCTGGCCGGGCTGGGCGCGACCGCCGTCACCTGCGCGCTCCCACCCCCGGTGTTGTTCACCGTCAAGGTCAGGTTCACCGCCTGGGTGACGTCGATCGTCGCCCGGCTCGCCGCCAGCGAGGCGGTCAGCGCCGCGGCCGTCTGGACGGTCACCCCCACGCCGGTCACCGCGGGCGAGAGCGCCGCCCCGGTGTTGAGGTTGGCGGCGGTCACGGTCGCGTCCAGGGTGGCCGTCCCCGCCGACGCCCCGGTGCAGGCCCACGTGAAGGTCGCCGTTCCGCCGCCCGCGATGGTCACCGGCAGCGCCTGCGTCGGCCCGCTCGGGCAGGTCACGGCACCGCTGGCCGGGCTGGGCGCGACCGCCGTCACCTGCGCGCTCCCACCCCCGGTGTTGTTCACCGTCAACGTCAGGTTCACCGCCTGGGTGACGTCGATCGTCGTCCGGCTCGCCGCCAGCGAGGCGGTCAGCGCCGCGGCCGTCTGGACGGTCACCCCGACGCCGGTCACGGGGGGCGAGAGCGCCGCCCCGGTGTTGAGGTTCGTCGCGGTCACGGTCGCGTCCAGGGTGGCCGACCCCGCCGACGCCCCGGTGCAGGCCCACGTGAAGGTCGCCGTTCCGCCGCCCGCGATGGTCACCGGCAGCGCCTGCGTCGGCCCCGTGGGACAGGTCACGACCCCGCTGGCCGGGCTGGGCGCGACCGCCGTCACCTGCGCGCTCCCACCCCCGGTGTTGTTCACCGTCAGCGTCAGGTTCACCGCCTGGGTGACGTCGATCGTCGCCCGGCTCGCCGCCAGCGAGGCGGTCAGCGCCGCGGCCGCCTGGACGGTCACCCCGACGCCGGTCACGGGGGGCGAGAGCGCCGCCCCGGTGTTGACGCTGGCGGCCGTCACGGTCGCGTCCAGGGTGGCCGTCCCCGCCGACGCCCCGGTGCAGGCCCACGTGAAGGTGGCCGTTCCGCCGCCCGCGATGGTCACCGGCAGCGTCTGCGTCGGCCCGCTCGGGCAGGTCACGGCACCGCTGGCCGGGCTGGGCGCGACCGCCGTCACCTGCGCGCTCCCACCCCCGGTGTTGTTCACCGTCAGCGTCAGGTTCACCGCCTGGGTGACGTCGATCGTCGTCCGGCTCGCCGCCAGCGAGGCGGTCAGCGCCGCCGGTGCCTGGACGGCCAGTGCCACGTTCGCTGCCGTCGCGTCCGCGCTCCCGCCGTTGTTGGCGTCGGCCGCGCCGACCGTCGCCCCGAGGGTGTACGAGGCGGCCGCCGCGGCGCTGCACGTGAAGGCGAAGTCCCGCGACGCGTGGCCGGCGATGCTGGTGGTGGAGGGGGTCGGCGTGACGGGACCGGGACAGCTCAGACCTGCCTGCGGGAGGGGGGTGACGGTCGCCACGTTGGCGGTGGCATCGCCGTTGTTCGTCACGTGGAGCGTGAACGAGACCTGCTGGTTCGTGTCCGCCGCGGTCGGGTGCACGCTGAAAGCGGCGACCAGGCTGGCCGGCGTCTGGACCAGCACCGACGCCGCGGTCACCGGGACCGAGATGCTCGCGCCGGTGTTCACGTCGACCGCGGTGACGTTGGCCCCGTAGGCGTGGGTGCCGGCGACGGTCGAGGTGCACGTCCAGCCCACCTCCACCGTGCCCATCCCGGCGATCGCCTGCGAGGGGGTCGGCGTGGGTCCGCAGTTCACGCCCGACGCCGGCGAGGCGGTGGGGGTCACCGTGACGCGAGCGGTGGCGCCGCCGCTGTTGCGTAGCGTGAGGACGATCGCCGAGCTCTGTCCCGGCGGCGGTGCCGAGTCCACGGTGGTCGGGGTGGCGATGAGCGACGTCGACGTCACCGAGGCCGCCGTCTGGACCGTGAGCGAGAAAGTGGTCACCGTCGGCGTGAGAACGGCGCCGGAGTTGTGATCGGCGGCGACCACCGCCCCGGAGAGCACCAGGGTCGCCGACGTGCCGGAGGCGAGCGGGCTGGGCACGCAGGTCCACGTCAGGATTGCGTTACTGTTGCCCGGGATCGAGAACGGGGTGACCAGCGGCTGGCCGTTCCGGAGCGGCGCGGTGCAGGCGGCGGCAGCCGTGCTGGTCGGGTCCACCACCGCCGCCACCGAGCTGACGTCGGCGGCGGCGCTGCCGCCGTTGATCAGCGTGAAGGTCACGCTGACGGTCTGCCCGACATCGACCGTCGACGGATTGGGAGCGGTCGACGTGGCCTGCGTCACGGCGACCAGCGTGGCCGGGTTCTGCACGCTGACGGTCACGTTGGGCGCGTTGACCTGGGCGAGCGCGACGTGCGTGTTGTCGTCGGAGGTCGAGACCTGGGCTCCGAGGTTCAGCGTGCCGGTGGCGATGGGCGCGCACGTCCAGGTGTAGGTCACGTTGCCGCCGCCGGGGATGCTTTGCAGCGAGGCCGGGCTGGGCGCGCCGCACGAGACCTTGGTCTGGTCGGTGCCGACGGCCGCCGTCGGGACGGGCGCCCGGGTGAGCGTGGCGGACGCCCCTCCGGCGTTGCTGATCGTCAAGGTCACCGACACCGTCTGCCCCAGGCTGATGGTGGTGGGATCCCGCGTCAGCGCGGCGCTCAGCGAGGGCGGGGTCTGCACCGAGATGGTGTCCGGGGTGGCGGCGTCGCTCAGTGGCGCGTGAGAGGTGTGGTCCGTGCCGGCGACGTTTCCGCCGATCTGCAGCACCCCCGCGCCGGTGGCCCTGCAGCTGAAGGTGAAGTCGCGCTTCTCCTGCGCGCCCACGCTCTGGGGTATGGCCGGCGAGGGACCGGTGCAGGTCACCCCGGTGGCGGTGCCCGTGTTCACCAGCGCCACGCTGCTCAGGTCGGCGGTGGCCGTGCCGCCGTTCGCCACCGAGAAGGTCACGGAGATGGCCTGGCCCACGTCCACGGTATGCCGCGAGGCGACCACGGCGTTGGTGGCCACGATGGTCGCGGTGAGCCCGGCCGGGAGCTGCACGACCTCGCTCTCGGAGACCGGGTCGCTCGTGACGGGCAGGTTGGAGAAGACGTCCTGCCCGGTGGCGCCCACCTCGATGGCCAGCGTGCCGGGGCCGGTGGCCGTGACCGCCCAGGAGAAGGTTGCGCTCTCGCCCGGCGCGAGCGTCGGGACCGAGGTCGGGTCCGGGCCGGCGGTGACGCTGCCGGACGCTCCGTCCGTCGAGGACAGCTTCAGCGATGCGACCACGCCGGTCGCCGCCGCGCTCCCCGCATTCTTGACCGTCGCCTGAACCGTCAACGTCTGGCCCACGTTCACGGTGGTGGGCGTGAGCGAGAGGTCGACCGCCAGGGCCGCGCCGGCGGTGGTCTGCACCGTGAAGGCGTCCTTGAGGCTGCCTCGCTTGCCGTATGCGTTCTCCACCGTGAGCGTCTTCGACCCCGCCTCCAGGCCCGCAGGGATGACCGCCCGGAGCGTGTGCGAGTCGACCCACTGGACCTGGTCGACCTCCACGATGGCCGGCTCGGGCGGGACGCCGGGGCGCCAGCCGGTGAGCTCGACGCCGTCCACGAAGGCGTGGTGGCGCGTGTCGCCGGTCGCGGTGGCCAGGAAGTTGTTGCCCTTGATGGTGACCCGCTTCCGGTCGCCCGAGAACACCAGCTTCACCGGCGCGGCCCCGGTCTCGTCCATCACCGAGAGCACCACCGGCGCCGGGATGTCGGGGCCCCCTCCCCCGCCCCCGCCACAGGCCGCGGCGGCGAGGAGCAGCAGGATGGCCGCGGCGGCGCGCGGCCAGGCATGCGGGCTAGCGGACATCCAGGCGGAATCCCAGTTGGAGGAATAGCGGCCACTTGGCCCCCGGATCCGTGACGAGATGGGCATCCCCCACCCAGGCGCCCCGGAACTCGAGGAACGGCATGGCGCGGCCGAGGCGGTACCCGAGGGCCGCCGTGCCGCGCGCCATCGGCGCCCAGCCGGAGTCGGAGACGCCGGGCTGGCCCTGGACGTGGGCGGTGCCGTTCACGCGCACCGCCCCGCCGCCGAGCGAGAACGTGGCGATGGTGCGGCCCGCCAGCGGCCGCTCGGCCTGGACGAAGAACGCCACCGCCAGCTCGCTGCGGTCGGTCTTCACGTCGAGCCCGGCCGCCTGGGCGCTGTGGCTGACGCTCCACCAGGAGCCCTCCAGGCCCGCCCCCATCAGCCAGCCCGTGCCGACGGCGCCTTCCGCCAGCACCTGGCCGCCGGCGGTGAATCCCAGGTGCCCCTTCTCGCTCACCGCACCCAGCAGCGGCGCGATGCCCAGCCGCGTGCTGGCCGGCGACAGCCGCATGGCGTGAACGGCCTTGAGCTTCCCCATCTCGACCGTGACCCGATCGGTCTGCTCTCGATCGACCCGGGGCGAGTGGTAGATGATCACCCAGCGCCCCGGCTCCGCGGCGCCGGCGGCCGAGATGCGGCCCAGCTCCGCATTGGCGTCGGGGACCTCGGCGGCAGGGTTGCCGTAGGCGTCCGCGGCGATGACGTCGATGCGGCAGGCCTCCGCGTCCTCGGAACAGCTCCCCGGCCCCTCCAGGCGCAACGTGGTCGCCGGACCGGGGGCCAGCCGCAGCGAGGCATCGGCGCTCAGCGCGCCCGCCCGGGCCAGGACCAGCAGGGTGCGCGAGGCCGGCAGCCGCGTCGGAACGGTGAGGGTCGAGCGGTAGAGCCCGGGTCCGGTCCGCTGCGGCGGGGTGGCCTTGCCCGCCTCGACGTCTACGGTGACCGCCGCGTCCAGCGGAGCACCGGCGCCGTCGAGCGAGGCCACCTCGACGGTCACGGCCTCGCCCGGACGACCCACCTCGCTCCCGAAGCGGATGACGAGGCGGGGCCGGAGAGGCTCCACGGCGGCGGCCTGACGGCTCATCAGGATGATGACGGATAGTGCAGCCGCGCGGACGAGTACCCGCATCTCCCCTCCTGGAGCAGGTTTGCAGGCTTTCTACAATGAAACTCCCCCTCGCGGGTCGGCGCACCTTCCCTGGAGGGGGTCACCTGACTGGACGCCGGGTCGGCGAGAAGCGTGACCCGTGACCAGGGGTCAAGGAAACACAAACGCCGCTCGGGATTCCCCCCGGGCGGCGCTCGTGGCCTGCGGCTTCTGCGGCCGCCGTTACTTCTTTTCCTTCTTGCCCGCCGTCTTCTGGACGGGGCGCGGCTGGCCCTTGGCGGCGGTGTTCACGAAGAGCAGGCCGTCGGCGTGGCCCGGCACGGCGCCGGACACCAGCAGCAGGTTCTTGTCGGCCTCGATGCCCATCACCGTCAGGTTCTGGATGGTGACGTTGTCGGCGCCGTACTGGCCGGGCATGTGCTTGCCCTTCCACACCTTGCCAGGCGTCTTGCGCTGGCCGATGGCGCCGATGTGCCGGTGGTGCTCGTGCGAGGTGGAGCTGTCGCGCGCGGCGCCCTTCATGCCCCACTTCTTGAACACGCCGGCGAAGCCGCGACCCTTGGTCACGCCGGAGACGTCGATGCGCTGGTGCTGCTTGAACACATTGTCCACGGTCAGCACGTCGCCGGCCTTGAGCTCGCCGAGCAGCTTCGCGTCCTGGACGCGCAGCTCGCGGAGGTGCCGGAAGATGCCGGTGCCGGCCTTCTTGAAGACGCCGAGCTCGGGCTTCGACAGGCGGTGCGCATGCTTCTCGTCGACCGGGCCGAACCCGAGCACCACCGCGTCGTAGCCGTCCTTCTCCGCCGTCTTTCGCCGCACGACCGTGCAGGGGCCCGCCTCGAGCACCGTCACGGCGACGCAGTCGCCCTCGGGCGTGAACAGCTGCGTCATCCCGACCTTCTTCGCCAGCAAACCGGTTGTCATGTGGCCCTCGCATCGGTCCGCCGCGCGTCGCAGGGCCGCGGAGGACGTGCCTTGGAGAGGGGTGGCCTTCTACCTGCCTGCGGGCGGGCTGTCAAGGGAAGCCCGCGAAGCCGCGCGGCTTTTCTCCCGTCCGCGCCGGGCCGCCATCAGCGGGCCGAGGGCCCCGTCTCGCGGGCCCGGGTGGCGGCGGGAGAGCTGGCGTCGTATTCAGCCGCCGACTGGACCGACATCACCAGCGCATCGCCCTCCAGGGCCAGCGAGCCGTCCAGGGCCGCGGCGATGCGGCGCGCCATGGGGAGCGCCAGCGCCCGGCCCTTGGGATCGCCGTGGGCGCCCTTCTTCGGATCCTCGAGCGCGTTCGGGGCCGGGGCGGTCCCGACGATGCGGATCGCGATCCGGCCGCCCTCCCGGCTGGCCGTGACGCGCACCGCCGCCCCCTCGCGCCCGGCGCTGGCGAGCATCGCATCGAGCGCGCGGTCGAGCAGAACGCGATCCGCCAGCAAGGTCAGCTCGTCGGAGACGTCCAGCTCCGGCGACACCAGCTCCAGCGTGCGGCGGCCGACCAGCTCGTCCAGGAACGCGCGGAGCGGGACGGTCTCCAGCCGCACCGGGATGCCGTGCGCATCCAGCCGCTCGCAGAGGAAGTGGTCCTCGATCAGCTGCCGGACCCGCCCCAAGGATCGCAGGCACATGGCGGTGAGCTTCTCGCCGCGGGCGCCGCCGCGCTCCTCCGGCGTCATGCGGCCCAGGAGCTCCGCCGACCAGAGCGCGGTCGACAGGGGATTTCGCACCTCGTGGGCCACGAAGCCCAGGTGGTCACTTCGAACGTCCCCGGCGGATGCCGGGGCACTTCCACCAGCCTGACTGTCCGCGGTCTCCATGCCTGTCTCGGTCTCCGCTCCACGACCGTATACCTTGGGGAGGCGGGCGACCGCCCGCAAGTGGGGCGGCGACCCGGTGGCTGTACTTCCTTCCATCCGGAAAACGGCCAATCTGAGGGGTTATCGGAAGGGGGCTGTAATGCTTATAGGAGGATGTCCGCCATCCCCGCCGCCGCCCCTCAGCCAACCAAGCGTAATCAGGGCCATCCCCCATCGGGCGCATATCGGCACAGCCGTTGCTTCATGGTATTCCGTACCTGGGAGGAGGACGGAATGAAGCGCTCGTTCACCGGCGGCACCAGCGGTTCCCTCGAGCTGTATCTCGCGGAGATCAACCAGTACCCGCTGCTCACGGTGCGAGGAGGAGCAGGAGCTGGCGCGCCGCTTCCGCGAAGGGCGACCTGCCGCGCCGGCCACCGCCTGGTGACGGCCAACCTGCGCTTCGTGGTGAAGGTCTCCTACGAGTACCGCTCCTACGGCATCAAGATGGCCGACCTCATCCAGGAGGGGAACATCGGCCTGATGAAGGCGGTGCAGAAGTTCGATCCGGACAAGGGCATCCGCCTCATCTCCTACGCGGTGTGGTGGATCCGCGCGTACATCCAGAACTACATCCTCAAGTCCTGGTCGCTGGTGAAGCTCGGCACCACCCAGGCGCAGCGCAAGCTGTTCTTCTCGCTGGCGCGCACCCGCCGCGAGCTGGAGAAGCTCGGCGGCGGCGACGGCGACATCGTCGAACGCGCGACGAGATCGCCCGCAAGCTGCACGTGAAGCCCGGCGAGGTGCGCGAGATGGAGCAGCGCATGGACGGCCGCGACTTGTCGCTGGACGCGCCGATGGGCGAGGACGGCGGCACCACGCCACGTGGACTTCGTGAGTCCGAGCGCCGCCGTCCGCAGGACGACGAGCTCGCCGGACCAGGCAGGAGGCGCGGCATCATCAGCAGCCGCGTGCGCGACGGCGCTGCACGCGGCTGGATCCGCGCGAGCGCTTCATCATCGAGCAGCGCGTGATGAGCGACGCGGCCGATGACGCTGAAGGAGCTGGGCGAGCACTTCGGCTTCTCCCGCGAGCGCGCGCGGCAGCTGGAGATCCGCGCCAAGGACAAGCTGCGCCAGGAGCTGCACGCCCTGGCCATCGAGATCGACTGGCCCACCGACGGCGCGCCGGTCGAGATCGACGACCGGATGGTGGGGTAGTCAGGGCGCGGCGGGCTTCCGCTCCACCAGCTCCCACCGGTTCCCGTACGGGTCCTCGAAGAGCGCCACGGTGCCGTGGGGCTCGTGCCGTGGCTCCTCGATGAAGTGCACCCCGCGCCCCTGCATGGCGGCGTGATCGCGCCGGAAGTCGTCGGTGTGAAGGAACAGGAACACCCGCCCCCCGGACTGGCGTCCCACGGCGGCCACCTGCTCCGGGGTGGCGGCGCGCGCCAGCAACAGCCCGCACTCCCTGGCTCCGGGGGGCAGGACCCGCACCCATCGCTTGCCGGCGCCCAGGGGTGTGTCCTCGAGAAGCTCGAACCCGAGCGCGCCGGTGAACCAGGCGATGGCCTCGTCATAGTCGCGGACGAGCAGCGCCAGCAGGGCGATGGTCTGGGGCATCGGGCCAAGATAGACGCCGGCTACGCCGGGCACGAGCATTCCCTGCGGCACTCTCCACATGGAGCGCGTCCGGCCCCCCCGACCCGGATCCGGATCCGGCGCGAGGTGGGCAGGACGCGGATCCCGGTGCGGGTAGGCCACCAGGCATTCTCGCGCATCCGCCCGTTCCGCTCCTCGCCGCTGGTCGCGTTCTGGGGCCCGCCTCCTTGACGTTCGGTGCGGAGCGGTGTGCGATCGCCGCATGAGCGGTCTCGCGCTGGGCAGCACCGGCACCGACGCGTCCGAGGTGCCGACCTCGCTGGCGAACCCGGCGTTCACGGCGGGGAAGGCCATCGGCGGAGCCTTCCGCACCTCGGGGCGGAACGCGCTCGCCTTCGGCCTGGTGGCGGCCGTGTTCTCCGGGCCCGCCGTCGTGGTCGAGATGGCTGCCCAGGGCGGGCCCGAGCCGTCGAGGATCGGCACCATTCTCTGGAACGTCCTCGGCTGCCTCACCACCGCCGCCCTGACGCGGGGCACGCTGGATTCGCTCGACGGGCGTGCGCCGCGGCTCTCCGCCCTCTTCGGCGCGGGGCTCGGGCGCGGGCTCCCGGTGCTGGGCGCCTCGATGCTGGTCGGGCTCATCACCCTCCTCGGCCTGGCCCTGGCCATCGTCCCCGGCCTGATCGCGGCCGCCGGGCTCTACGTGGCGGCGGCGGCCGTGGTGGCGGAGCCCGGCAAGCCGGTGAGCGCCTGCCTGCAGCGGAGCTGGTCGCTGACCCGCGGGCATCGCTGGGGGGTGCTGGGCGTCCTGCTGCTGTTCTTCGCGTTCCCCATCGCGGTGAGCTTCGCCCAGGCCGTGCTCGTCGAGGTGTTCGGCGACCTGGGCGCGCGGGCGGTCCTGGCCCTGGGCGGGATCCTGCTGGCGGCGGCGCTCGGCCTGCAGGCGGTCGCCGCCGCGGCCGTGTACCACGGCCTGCGGGCCGAGAAGGAAGGGTTGGCTGCGCCCAGGCTGGGCGCCGTGTTCGAGTGACCGGGGCGCTTCCGGCAAGCCGGAAGGCGCCCTCACCCGCTGGACGCTCGCTGGTCCTTCCCCTCCGCCGGAGGCGGTGTTGCGGGGGTGGGTGCCGGAGCGCGCACGAACGGTCCGCGCGCCTTCGTGAACAGGTGCTGGATCAGCACCAGGAACCCGGCCACCGGCATGAACATGAGGAAGGTGACGCCCAGGATCGGGACCAGCGCCAGCGCCACCACCACCGGGACGCGCCGCCACTGACCCGGCCCGGGGGGCAGCCGGTCGCCGTCGCGGGCCACCGGCGCCAACGACCAGCGGGCGGTGTTGAGGTAATAGCCTCCCGGGACCGCGCTCCCGCCGGGGAAGTGCTCGGTCATGCCTGCTCCTTCCCGCCGGCCGGACCGTGCCCGGGGAGCGGATCGCCCTGGCTGGGCGGGGGCCGGCCCTCCAGGCGCGCCAGCTCCAGCGGGTGCTCGTGCAGGTAGCGCTCGCGGGTGATCTTGCCGGTGAAGATGGCGGGATCGAAGGGGAAGGCGTCCGGGTTCAGGTGCACGTTGAAGATGTGCCAGATGGTGATCACCAGGAAGGCCATCAGGCCCTCGTTGGAGTGGGCCATCTTGGCGGCCGGGACCAGCACGCCGGGGAGCAACATCGTCACCTGCAGCGGGAACAGGAGGATCGAGCCGGTGACCACCATGACCACGTTCCCCATCACCAGGCCCCAGTACTCGAACTTCTCCTTGTACGTGTACCGGTCGTACAGCGGGGCGTGGGGGGCGGTGCCGAGATAGTGCCGGAGCTGTCCGAACACGTCCTCGAAATCCTTGCGAGTGGGCATCATCGAGAACGGGATCTGCCGGGAGAGCATCCCCGCCAGGCCGGCCCCGAAGTGCACCACCGTCATGGCCGCCAGCATGTAGCCGGCCAGGTGGTGGATGCGGCGGGTCCAGTCGATGCCCCCCAGCGCGTGCACCAGCACCTCGGCCCAGCGATGCGTGTAGAACTTCTGCGGGAAGCCGGTCAGGCACAGGAGCACGAACAGCACCATCACGGTGAGATGCTCGGCCCGCCGCCTGCGGCTGAAGCGGACAATCTGCTCGGAGCTCATGGCTTCCTCTTCCTGGCCACGCTGAAGAGGTGGAGGCTGATCTGCAGGACGAGCCCGCCCACCATGAACGGGATCATGAGCCGATAGAACTGGAGGACCACCCACACGGCCGGCGCCTTCTTCGGCGACGGCTCCCAGTGCGAGAGCCAGGCCTGCGGGAACCTGGCCGGCGCGCCTTCGTGGCAACGCTGGCAGGTCTTCTGGAGATTGGCGGCCATCACGCGCGAGCGCGGATCCTTGGTCAGCTGGATGTCGTGCACGCCGTGGCAGTCGGTGCAGCCCGCCGCCAGCTTGACGCCTTCACCCTTCTCCGTCCCCCGCTGCAGGGTGGTCACCATCCCGTGGAAGTCCGAGAGATAGGTGGACACCACCTTGGTCGAGATGCCGTACTTCTTCATCCGCTTCTCGTCGGTGTGGCAGCGCCCGCAGATGATGGGGGTCCTGAGCGAGAGCGCGCCGGGGCTGGTGTCGGCGTTCTTGTGGACCCGGTGGCAATCGGTGCACACCGGGACGTCGTCGTTCGAGTCCACCGCGCTGCCGTGCACGCTCTGGCGGTAGGTGGCGGCCTCCTGGACGTGGCAGGCCCCGCACTTGGCGGGGATGTGGGTGCGGAAGTCCTTCGGGCGCAGGACGTCGTGGGCGCCGTGGCACTCGGAGCAGGCCGGAACGCCCTGCTCCCCGCGGGCGATGGGAGCGTGGTGGATGCCCTCCGCCACCTGGCCGTCGTGGCAGTTCCTGCAGACCTGGGAGCTCAGGCGCGCCAGCTCGTGCCGGCTCACCACCGCCAGGGAACCGGTGGCGTGGTCCGGGGTCTTGCCGGGGTGGCAGTCGGTGCAGGAGAGCCCCTGTTCCCCGTGGACCGACTTCTCGAAGACGGCCCGGTCGACCGCCAGCGGCAGCGCCTTGCCGTCGCCGAGGTCGTAGGTCATCGAGGGATCGGCGTGGCACTCGAGGCAGGCCGCGACCTCGTCGGCGCCGCGGGCCAGCGGCGGCCAAGCGGCGAGGATCACCAGCAGGGGGAGGAGCGCTCTGGACATGGTCGCCGGGCGCGGACGCGACAATCCGCACACGCTGCCGAGGGCGAATCCTTACCAGGGGATGCGCATCTTGTCCAACGCGCAGATCACCGGAAACACGCGCGAAAACCCTGCGTGCCGGCTCCGCCCCCGCCTGCCCTGGCCGCGCAAAGTTGGCGCCGAGCCGGGGGCCGACGCCCCGCGCGCCCGGCCGGCGGCTGCGTCAACCTGCGTGACAGTTCTGGCAGTTGTCGTCCGAGAGGTCGAAGGCGGCCTTGCCCTTGCCATGGCAGGCGCCGCACAGCTGCCCCTTCTCCATCTTCTCGTGGGTGATCGCGCCCCTGGGAAGCGCCGACCCCTTCAGCATCGGGAAGGGGCGCGGGTGGCACGCCACGCAGCTCGGCTTGGCCGAGTCGACGTGCGTGTCGTGGTTGAACGTCACCTTCCCCGGGCTGTCCTCGCCCGCCGGCAGCGACAGGGCCTTGGGCAGCTTGGGGAGGTCGCCCGCCCGCGCCGCCGCGACGGCGAGGAAGAGGGCGGCCACGGTCGCGGTGTGGAGGATTCGCATGGCGTTTCCCACCCTAGCTCAGGAAGAACTCGCGGGCGAGCGCGTCCCAGCCGTCGCCGGCCAGGTTCTGGGCAATGCCGCTGATGGGAACGCCGCCGTCTTGCAGGACGGCCCCGAGCTCCGGGTTCATCCTCTGCGCCAGGCGCTCGGAGGCGTCCTCCAGCAGGCGGAGCGCCGCGGAGCCGGAGAGCAGCTGGCGAAGGTTGGCCGTCAGCCGCGGGGCGCGGACGCGGAAGAGCCAGCCGGCGCCGTAGGGATCCTCGTGGGTCTTGGCGGCCGAGTTCACCGCCACCACCGTCCCGTCCACCGGCGCCATCAGGCTCACCGCGCGCGCGCCGTCCGTGACCGACAGCGCCGCCTCGCCCTGCTGCACCGGCGCCCCCACCGCCGGCACCTGGATGGCGATGGGACCCACCAGCTTGGTGGCCAGGTCGTCCATGCCCACCGTCACCAGGCCGTCCGCCTCGACGCGCGCCCAGGTGTGGCCGGGGTGGAGGTGCACGCCGGCGGGGAGGTGGAACCAGCCGCCGGCATGCCGCAGCACCGAGGAGCGCACCGCGGCCCGCGCCGCGGCGAGCTTGCCGCCCTGCACGTACTTCCAGAAGAAGACGAACAGCACCAGGTACCCGATGGCTAGCCCGTACTCGAGCAGCTTGGCGGGATAGACGGAGAGCAGGTCGTAGCTCATGGACGGCTCCGTTCAGCGGCCTGGTGGGCCTCGAGGATGGGCATCCGGTTCACGATCCAGCGGAAGAGCAGGAGGCCGATGGTCACCAGCGTCAGCGAGATGACCACCTCCATCCAGCTGGGCACGTACCGGTTCGTGGATTCCCAGTTGAGGGCGATCACCGACACGTTGAGGCGGTTGAGGACGATGCCCAGGACGCCCAGCACCGCCCCAATCCGCACCGCCCGCACCTTGCGCTCGCGAGCGCCGTAGGCGAACAGGAGGCAGGGCAGGAGCACGAACCCGAGCACCTCCACCCCGAACCAGGCGCCCCAGCCAGTGGCCAGGTGGTGCCAGGCGTGGCCGTCCACCACCCCCTGCAGCTTGAGGAAGAAGTAGGCGAAGGTGACCATGGCGCCGGCCTTGCCCAGCCCCAGGGTGAGCTCGTCGACGTCCACGTGGTGTCCGCCGGACTTGTCGCCGAAGATGCGATGCGAGAGCGAGCTCTCCACGATCACCATGCAGATGCCGGCGATGACCGCCGAGACGAAGAACAGCACGTAGATGGTGCTGGAGTACCAGAGCGGGTGGAGCCGGGTGGGCATGATGAGGAAGAGCGAGCCGAGCGCCGACTGGTGCATGGTGGAGAACACCACCGAGAGCACGGTCAAGGCGATGAGCGCCTTGCGGAGCGGGACCACCCACCGGTCCCAGCCCAGCCACTCCAGGAAGGGCAGCGTGAACTCGAGCGCCAGCACGGTGCTGTAGCACATGACGCACCAGGCGACCTCGAACAGCACCGAGGCGGTCCCGTAGTGGAAGAGCGCCTGGATGATGTTCCAGGGGCGGCCCAGATCGACCAGCAGCCCGCACACCGCCATGACGTAGCCCAGGAAGGCGGTGAGGATGGCCGGCCGCTCGATGGCGTGGTAGCGCTTCAGCCCGAAGATCTGGACCGCCGCACCGATCGTGAACCCGCCGGCGGCGAGCACGATCCCGGTCATCATGTCGAAGCCGATCCAGATGCCCCAGGGTGTGCTCTGGGACAGGTGGGTGGTCGCGCCCAGCCCCTTCCAGAAGCGCAGCACCAGCAGGGGCAGGCCCACCGCCAGGATGGCAGCCGCCGCGACGTTGAACGGGGTGACCAGGTTGCGCACGTACTCGCGCGGCCGCATCCCCAGCAGGATCTTCTCCTGCACGAACGAGGGCTGCGCCGGGGCCAGGATCTCAGCCATGCGACTCCTCCTTCCGGGAGGCGGCCTCGCCCTCCCCTTCCCCACGGCGGCGCGCGAAGGCATAGAGCCCCATGAGCAGGGGCGGCCAGAGCGTCATCACCAGCGGCGGCGCCGCCAGCGCGCCCGAGACCAGCTCGGGGTAGGCCTTCCCCGGCACGCCGCCCTTGAGCGCCAGGAGCTCCGGCTCGACGTCGGTCAGGTACAGCCAGCTCGTCCCGCCGGCCTCGGTCTCGCCGTAGACGTGGTGCAGGTAGCGATCGGGGTTGGTGTAGATGCGGGTCTTGGCGATCTCGAGCAGCTCCGCGCGCCGGCCGAAGGTGAGCGCGCCCGAGGGGCACACCTCGGCGCAGGCCGGCTTCTCGCCGGCCGCCTGGCGCGCGGCGCAGAAGGAGCACTTGCGGACGCGCGGCGCGTTCGAGCCGTACTCGTACTTGGGCACGTCGAAGGGGCAGGCCAGCATGCAGTAGCGGCACGCCCATGCACCTCTCGGGGTCGTAGACCACCGGCCCGCCGGGCAGCTTGTTCATGGCGCGCACCGGGCAGGCCGAGGCGCAGGCCGGCGCCACGCAGTGCATGCACTGCTTCTTGGCGTAGCGAGCGATGCCGGGGGCCTTCTCGGTGCGGTTGACGACCGTGAAGGCGGTCTCGCTGGTGTCGCGGCGGGTCGCCAGCACCTCGTCGCCGGGCGGGTCGGGCAGCTGGTTCGCCTCGGCGCAGGCCGCCTCGCAGGCGCGGCAGCCCACGCACAGGGTGGTGTCGACCAGCATCCCGGCGCCGTCCTGCTGAACGGGCCCGGTCTCCGCGGCGCGGGCAGCCCCGCCCACCGCGGCGGTGGCGGCGGTCGCGGCCGCCACCTGCAACAGCTCTCTTCGGCCGATGCGCACGGTCGCTCCTTCACCCGCGGTGGGCGGCGAGGCTCATTCCGGCGAGGACGACCACGCCGAAGAGGGCAACGAGGAACGCGAGCATCATGGCGTCGGTCCTTTCCCCGGGTTGTCCGGGTCCTGGGAGGTGGAGGTGAGGCGGTCGACGAGCGATCCCTCGGCCACAGCCTGCTCGACGTGCGCCCGCGCCTCCTGGAAGGCCGCGCACGACTGGAAGGCGCAGTCGGTGCCGCAGCAGCTCACCGAGACGAGCTGGTCGAGGGGGACCAGCTTCTTCACCGGGTAGGCCCGGCAGAAGACCATCCGAACTTCCTTGAGGTATGGGCAGGTCATGTCCGCTCGTCCCGACGATCCATAGGGCAAGCGGCGGGCCACCCCGTTGGCGGGATCGCCCTCGCCTCAGAAACGGCCTGCTACCGGGTAGTTGCGTGAGGTCGGCGCGTTGACCTGCGGAGGTCCGCCTCATCGGCGGCCGCGCCAGCCGCCGAGGCCTTCATCAGCTCATCTGGAGGCTGCGGCTTGCCGACGACCAATTGACCTGTGTTTATAGTTGGTTACGGCCAACGGACACCCGAGTGGTGAGATTATTTACACCGTGGTGGAGCTCGACATCAGCCCTCGACCTTGGTCGGCGCCTCTTCCCCATCGCGCCTAAGTCCCCATTTCTTCATCTTGTTGTAGAGCGTGACCCGGTCGATTCCGAGAATCCGGGCCGACTGGCTCACGTCTCCCCCCGTATGGGAGAGGACCGCAGCCACGTGCCGGCGCTCCACCTCCTCCAGGGAGGTGAGCGGCCCGGCCCGGGCACTCGCCTCGGCCCGCACCGGAAGGCCGAGATCGGGGAGCTGGATGATGGTGCCGGTGCACACCACCGCCCCGCGCTCCAGCACGTTGCGGAGCTCGCGCACGTTCCCGGGCCACTCGTGCGCCAGCAGCGCGTTCATCGCCTCCGAGGAGACGCCCTCGAGCGGCTTCTTCATCTCGGCCGATAGCCGCTCCAGGAAGCTGTCCACCAGGAGCGGGATGTCCTCGCGGCGCTGCCGGAGGGGCGGGATGGAGATGGGGATGACGTTGAGCCGGTAGAACAGGTCCTCGCGGAACCGGCCCTCCTCCACGGCCTTGCGCAGGTCGCGGTTGGTGGCTGCCACGATGCGCACGTCCACGTCCACGGGCGTGTTCCCGCCCAGGCGATGGAAGCGCCGTTCCTCCAGCACGCGCAGGAGGTCCAGCTGGAGCTTGGGGCCGACGTCGCCCACCTCGTCGAGGAACAGGGTCCCGCCGTCGGCCGACTCGAACTTGCCCTTCCGCCGCGCGAAGGCGCCGGTGAACGCGCCCTTCTCGTGGCCGAACAGCTCGGACTCGAGCAGGCTCTCGGTCAGGGAGGCGCACGACACCGCCACGAACGGCCCCTGGACGCGCGGGCTCTCCTGGTGGACGGCGCGGGCCAGCACCTCCTTGCCGCTGCCCGACTCGCCCAGGATGAGGATGGTGGAGTTGGAGCGCGCCGCGGTGCGGGCCAGGTCGAAGATGGCCTGCATGGCCGGGCTCTTGGAGACCAGGTCCCGGAACCGGTACTCCTGCTTGAGCGCCTGGCGGAGCACCGCGTTCTCCCGCAGCAGCGCCTGCTGGGCGACGATCTTCTGCATCATCAGCGACAGCTCCTCGGGATCGAACGGCTTCACGAGGTAGTCGTAGGCCCCGAGCTTCATGGCGCCGACCGCGGTGTCCACCGTGGCGTAGGCGGTCATCATCACCACCGCCAGGTCCGGGGTCCGCTTCTTGGCCTGCTCCAGGACCTGCATCCCGTCGATGCCGGGCATCTTCAGGTCCACGATCATGATCGACCACGGCTCGGCCTCCAGCATCTTCAGGGCGGTGGCGCCCTCGGGCGCCTTGGCCACGAAGTAGCCGTCCTTCTCCAGCCAGCCGCCGAGCGACTCGCGGACGATCTCCTCGTCGTCGACCACCAGGATCCGCGTGCTCTCGTTCGACATACGATCCTCTTCTCTCAGGGCCCGTGCAGCCGGGCCCGGCAATCGATGCACAGCCCCTGCCCCTTCTCGTCCACGTCGCGAACGCTGGAGGAGCGGCCCATCACGCACCCCGGCGTATGGCAATGCCGCAGCCCGAAGCAGTGCCCCAGCTCGTGCACCGCCTCCTTGGCCACGCGCTCCCGCACCACCTTGGGCCCGAAGAGCTCCAGCTCGTCGCCCAGGCGCGCGGTGGAGACCACCGCCGCGGCCCCGTTCAGCTGCGCCTCGCCGAACACGTAGGTGAGGATGGGGATGAACAGATCGCGGTCGGTGATGCCCAGCACCTTCCCCCCGGGCGGCGTCAGCGGGAGGAGCCACTTCAGGATCTCGCCCGAGGAGTGCTGGTTGCGGCGCTCGTCGAAGGCGTGCCGCGGCCAGCCCGGGGCCTGCAGCTCCTGCACCTCCGCCCGAAACGCCTTGCTCACGTGCTTCACCACGTGCCCCAGCAGGGATCGATCCGGCAGCCCCTCGCCGATCCAGCCGATCCCGATGAAGGCCATTCATCCCCGCGCCTTCTCGCCGCCGGCGGCCGTCGGCGCCAGGGGGGGGATGCGGATGGCGACGCGGGTGCCCTTCCCCGGGCTGGCTCTGGATCTCGATGGTGCCGCCGTGTCGCTCCACGATCCCGTACACCACCGAGAGGCCCAGGCCGGTCCCCTTCTCCTTGGTGGTGAAGAACGGGTCGAAGATGTGCGGGAGCCGCTCTGCCGGGATGCCCGGCCCGTCGTCCCGGAACTCCATCTCCACCCAGCGGCCGTCCTCCACCAGGTGCGTCCCCACCGAGAGGTGGCCTCCCCGCGGGAGGGCCTCGCAGGCGTTCATGATCACGTTGACGCAGGCCTGCCGCAGCTGGCCGAAGTCGGCCCGCACCGGCGGGAGCGGCGCCAGCGACTTCTCCAGCCGGAGATCGTGGAGCTGGATGGGGTTGGCGAGGAGCTGGAGCGCCTCCTCCACCACGGCGTTGAGGTCGACCTCCTTGACGGTCAGCGGGCGCTCGCGCGCGAAGTCGAGCAGGTTGCGCACGATGGCGGTGCAGCGCTCGGTCTCGCGCTGCACCAGCTGCAGGTGTTTCACCAGCGTGCGCCGGGTGCCGTCGTCGGGCACGCCCCCCTCCAGCATGCGCACCATCAGCTTGGCGAAGGTCAGGATGCCGGCCAGGGGGTTGTTGATCTCGTGGGCGATGGAGGCCGAGAGCCGGCCCAGCGATGAGAGCTTCTCGGACCGCACCAGCTGGTCCTGGGCGGCGCGCAGCGCCGAGGTCCGGTCCTGGACTTGCTGCTCCAGCCCCTGCATCAGGTCCTGGACCTCGGACCTGGCCTGGCGGAGCGAGCCGGTCATCTCGTTGAAGGAGGTGGCGAGCGCGCCCAGCTCCCCGCTCCAGGTGACGGGGATCTCCGCCTCGAGCTGATCGCTCGCCACGCGCCGGGTGGCGTGGACCAGGGCGACCACCGGGCGGACGAGCTGGCGGCGAGCGACCCACCCGACCAGGAGCCCGAGCACCACCGCCGCCAGGGCGGCGGCCCCCATGGCCCGCCGCCGGAACGTCTCGGTGTCCTTGTCGAGCCGCTCCATGGAGATTCCCACGTCCAGCACCCCCAGCACCGTGCGCGACTGGGGATGGGCGTGGCACTCGGCGGTCGAGCAGGAGGGCTCGTTGCGGATGGGGGTGAGGATGCCGAGCGCCCGGTGCCCGTCGTCGGTGGCGAAGACGCGCTTGCGTTCGGAGAGGTTCAGGTCTCCCCGCGTCAGGCCGTTGCGATGGCAGGCCCAGCACGCCTCCGTGTGGACGTCGACGCGCGTGCCCACCGCCGCGGTGTCGGTGGAGAAGGTCACGCGCCCTGACTCGTCGGTCAACTGGATCCGCTCGATCCCGGCCTGCCGGGCGATGTCCTCCATGATGGCGTAGGCGTCGCCGCGCCGGTCCTGGAGCATGGCGCGGTGGAGGGCGTTGCGGATGGTCTGGGTGACGAGGTCCGACTCCTCGGTCACCTGGGTGAGGAGGTGCTGCTGGATCGCGACCGCCGCCAGGAAGATGGCGATCATGGTCATGAAGGCCACCAGCCCGGTGGCCGCGAAGATCCGCGTCGACAGGCGCTCGTGCCACGGGATGTCCAGGCCGAGAGCGCCCAGCGAGCTCGGGAGGGCGGGCCCGGCAGCAGCCCGCCGGCCGCCCGGGCGCCCGGCAGGTATCACCGCCACCTCAGGCGCTTCGCCGGCCGCGGCCGGGGCTCCAGGTGGGACGTCCTGTCCGTTGGAAGTTTCAGCAGGCTCCGACATCCCGCCGCACCTCGCGAACTTCCGTGAATACAGCATCTTCTACGCACGAAGCGGGTTTGCATACCTTGATGTAGATCAAGGTCGTTGAGGAATTCGGCGTTCAACGTTTCGGAACGCAGCGTGGTCAGGCCCGGCAGCCCGCGGCTTCCTGCAGCGATCTCCGCGTGCCCTGAGCCGAATACTCGACGGGCAGGGATGCCCGCTCACGCTCGCGCCGCTTCGTTGCGTCGGCCCTGCGGCCTGCTAGGTTGGGCCGCTCCATGACCGAGCCCCGCGCCATCCTCCTCGTCCAGTGCCCGGACCGCCCCGGGCTCGTGGCGGCGATCTCCTCGTTCCTGTTCCGGCACGGGGCCAACATCCTGGACTTCGATCAACATACCTCTGAGGCGGGGGGGCCGATGAGGCCGGCCCCCGCGGGCCCCCCGCTCGTCAGCGGGGACGCGGGGGTCTACTTCACCCGGCTCGAGTTCCAGACCGACAAGATCGACCTCCCGCTCGAGGACCTGGAGAAGGCATTCGAGTTCGACGTGGCCAGGCCGTGCCAGATGCGCTGGCGGCTGACGCTCTCCGATCGCAGGAAGCGTGTGGCCATCCTGGTGTCGAAGCACGATCACGCCCTCCTGGAGCTGCTCTGGGCCTGGCGGCGCGGCGAGCTGCGGGCCGAGGTCACCGCGGTCATCTCCAACCACCCCGACCTGGGCCAGGCCGTCGCAAACCTGGGCGTCCCGTTCCGTCACATCCCCAACACGGCGGCCACCCGCACCGAGGCCGAGGCGCGCATGGCGGAGGCCATCGGCAACGCGGACCTGGTGGTGCTCGCCCGCTACATGCAGATCATCTCGCCGGAGTTCGTGGCCCGCTGGCCGGAGCGGATCATCAACATCCACCATTCGTTTCTCCCGGCGTTCGTGGGGGCGGACCCGTACCGACAGGCGTACGACCGCGGGGTGAAGGTGGTCGGGGCCACGGCGCACTACGTGACGGCCGAGCTGGACGCCGGCCCCATCATCGAGCAGGACGTGGCCCGCGTGTCCCATCGCGACTCGGTCGACGCGCTGAAGCAGCTGGGGCGCGACCTGGAGCGCCGGGTGCTGGCACGCGCGGTGCGGTGGCACTGCGAGGACCGGGTCATCGTGCACGGAAAAAAGACCGTCGTGTTCAGCTAGCCCCGCCCGGGAAGGGCGCCTGGTGGGGCGGTCACCCACGATCCCGGGATGCCCACCCCAGCCCCCCCGGAGCTGCTCGATAGGCTGATGCAGGAGATGGCAGCGGCCACCCGGGGGCTGCAGGCCGACATGTGCGCGGCGTTGGAGCGGCTCGACGGGCGGGGGCGCTTCTCCTCCGACGCCTGGGAGCGGGCGGGCGGCGGCGGGGGGGTCACGCGGGTGCTGGAGGGGGGCGCGGTCCTGGAGAAGGCGGGGGTCAACGTCTCGCACGTCCACGGGCGCATGCCGCCGGGGCTGGAGCAGCGGGTGGCGGGCGAGGGCGGGGCCTTCGCGGCGGCCGGGCTCTCGGTGATCGTGCACCCGCAGAACCCGTTCGCCCCCACCGCCCACGCCAACATCCGGCTGGTCCGACGCGGCGACGCCGCCTGGTTCGGCGGGGGCGCGGACCTCACCCCGTACTACCTCTTCGAGGAGGACTGCCGGGATTTTCACCGCGCGCTGCGCGGCGCCTGCGAGCGCCACCTGCCCGGCAGCCACGCGCGCCACAAGCGGACCGCCGACGAGTACTTCTTTCTCCGCCACCGGGGCGAGCACCGGGGGGTGGGCGGCATCTTCTACGAGGATTCGGGGGGCGATCTCGAGGCCGAGCTCCGCTTCTCGGTCGAGGTGGCCCGCGCCTTCCTGGAGGCGTACCTGGCGGTCGTGGCCCGGCGCAAGGACCTGCCCCACGGCGAGGCCGAGCGGCGCTGGCAGGAGG
This sequence comes from uncultured Pseudomonadota bacterium, assembly GCA_963736345.1. Classification (GTDB taxonomy): domain Bacteria; phylum Myxococcota; class Myxococcia; order Myxococcales; family Anaeromyxobacteraceae; genus Anaeromyxobacter. The sequence goes on from CAVTOU010000004.1 coordinate 99,641, forward strand.
TCCGCCGCGGCCGCTACGTGGAGTTCAACCTGCTCCACGACCGCGGCACGGTCTTCGGCCTGGAGTCGGGCGGCCGGACCGAGTCGATCCTGGTGTCGCTGCCGCCGCGCGTCCGCTGGGAGTACCAGCGCCAGCCCGAACCGGGGAGCCCCGAGGAGGCGCTCCTCGAGGTGCTGCGCACGCCGCGGGACTGGATTTAGCGCGCCCGCCGCTCGGCGGCGCTCGGGCGGCCCAGCCCCGGGTTGGCGGGGACGCCGGCGCGCTCGGTCCGCGAGGTGCGCCACACCGAGAACAGCATCGACGTGCCCAGGAGCACGACCACCACGCCCAGCGACGCGGCCGAGGGGACGTGCACCCAGTGCGAGAGCAGCATCTTCCCGCCGATGAAGGCCAGCACCGCCGAGAGCCCGAAGTGCAGGTACTCGAAGCGGCCCATGAGCCGCGCCAGCACGAAGTAGATCGAGCGCAGGCCCAGGATGGCGAAGACGTTGGAGGTGAAGACGATGAACGGGTCCAGCGTCACGCCGAAGATGGCGGGCACCGAGTCGAGCGCGAACACGACGTCGGAGAGCTCGATGAGGATGAGCGCCAGCAGCAGCGGCGTGGCCACCCGGCGACCGTTCTCGAGGACGACGAAGTGGTGGCCCTCGATGCGCGAGGTCGAGGGGATGAACCGCCGCAGGGTGCGGAAGGCCCAGCTCTTCTCGGGGTGGTGCTCCTCCTCCCTGTGGAAGAGCAGCTTCACCCCCGAGACCAGCAGGAACGCGCCGAAGACGTAGATCAGCCAGGCGAACCGCGACAGGAGGGCGGTGCCGCCGATGATCATCGTGGCCCGGAGCACCAGCGCGCCCAGGATCCCCCAGAACAGGACCCGGTGCTGCAGGTGGCCGGGGATGCGGAAGGTCCCGAAGAGCAGGACGAAGACGAACAGGTTGTCGACCGAGAGCGACAGCTCCAGGACGTAGCCGGTCAGGAAGTCGAGCGCCTTGGGGCTGCCGAACCGCCAGGCCACGAAGCCGCAGAAGGCGATGGCGCAGGTCGCCCACACCGCCACCCAGCGCAGCGCCTCGCCGGCGGTGAGCTGGTGATCCTTCCGGTTCAGGACCCCGAGATCGAGGGCCAGGAAGAAGAGGATCAGGACCAGGAAGGAGATCCAGAGGACGGGGGAGCCGGTGGTCAACATGGTCTGGTGGCCCGACCAGGGCCGTCGTCGAACACTACGCCCTTCCGCCGCGCGTGGGACCAACAGATTCTCGCGGGGTGCGTTAGGATTTTCGAATGGAGTGGCTCAACTATCATCACCTCTTCTATTTCTGGACGGTTGCCCGGACCGGCAGCATCGCCCGGGCCGGCCAGGAGCTCCGGCTCGCCCAGCCCACCATCTCCAACCAGCTGAAGACCCTGGAGGGAAGCCTGGGGGTCAAGCTGCTCGAGCGACAGGGGCGGCGGCTGGTGCTCACCGATGTGGGCCGGACCGTCCTGCGCTACGCGGACGACATCTTCCGGACCGGGCAGGAGCTGCAGCGGGCGGTGAAGGGGCTTCCCACCGGGCAGCGGCTGCGGTTGATGGCCGGGGTGGCAGACGTGATCCCCAAGCGCATGGCGGCGCGCCTGCTCCAGCCTGCGGTGGACGCCTACCCCGATCTCATCCTGGTGTGCCGCGAGGGCCCGCTGCCGGAGCTGCTGGCCGCCCTGGCCATCCACGAGCTCGACGTGGTGCTGGCGGACGTCCCGGCCTCGGAGGCCATCAAGGTGAAGGCCTTCAACCACCGGCTGGGCGACTGCGGCACGACCTTCTTCGCGGCCCCGCGGCTCGCGCAGCTCAGGAAGGACTTCCCCCGCTCGCTCCAGAACGCGCCCGCCCTGCTGCCGTCGGAGGGGACCGCCCTGCGGCGCGCGGTGGATGCCTGGCTGGCCGGGCTCGGCATCCAGCCGAGGCTGGCCGGGGAGTTCGACGACAGCGCGCTCATGAACGTGTTCGGGGCGCGCGGCACCGGGTTCTTCGCGGCCCCGCAAGTTCTGGAGGACGAGATCCGCACCGAGTACGGGGTGGTGGTGATCGGGCGCGCCGAGGAGGTGCGCGAGTCCTTCTACGCCATCACCGTCGAGCGGAAGCTCCGCCACCCGGGCGTCGTGGCGCTGGTCGAGGCGGCGCGCGGCGCCCTCTCGATGCGGGCGCGGCAGGAGGGTTGACCATCGGGCGATCCGGCGGGGCGCTTCCCTTCTTGCCGGGGGGGCCAGGAAGCCGGCCCCCCCGCTCCCCCCGCTCGCTGCGGGGCAGCCTCATCCGGCTGCCCCTCCGCTCGCCAAGCGTGCGGCGTCAGGGGAGCGGCGCGGCTACCTCGTGCCCATCTTGTCCGGTGAGGAGGTCGATCGTGAACCGCGACAAGATCGAGGGAAAGATCGAAGAGGTGAAGGGCAACGTGAAGAAGCGGATCGGCGGCGCGACCGAGGATCCGGGCAAGCAGGCGGAGGGCTGGGTCGAGGAGAAGAAGGGCCAGCTCAAGAAGAAGATCGGGGAGGTCGAGGACGAGTCGGCGCGCCGCCGCACCGACGAGGACGTGGATCGCGACCCCACGCGGTAGCGAGCCCACGGACAGGCAGGGCGAGCGGGACGTCCCGCTCGCCCTGCGCGCATCTTCGTCGGCCGAGGGGCGTTCAGTGCTGCGCGCCGGGACCTCGCCGATCGTTGGCGAAGTTGCCGGCAAAGGCGCGCGGCTCCTCCTGGACGCGGAAGAGCGGGCACTTCTCGCAGGACCAGCTGTCCCAGTCGAGCTTCACGGCGACGTCGAGACAGGCGTCGTAGTGGAAGCAGTAGAGGTTCCGGTGGCCGGAGACGGTCGCCTCGGAGCGGATGAGGGTGGCGAGCGGAGTTGGATTGGGCTGGCTGTGCACCTTCGACTCCCGGATGGCGACTTGGGACGGAAACAGGCGAGCGGGAGGGTCATTCCCGGGCGCCCTGGCTCCGACGGGCCGCGGTCCTGCCGCGGGTCCGGAACGCGCATCGGCCGACCCCGCCTCAGGCAAAGTGTTTCGAAACGATATAACAACCCGGTACGGGCCGTGCCGCGGCGCACCGACACGCGTGCGGCAAAGCGCCGAGGGTAGGCACCCGCCGGTCGATGGGAAGCCCTCCAGCGACAACGTACCGCACGAGTGATGCACGCAATGTGAATCCGCGACGCGGAAACCCCCCCGCCCCGGGCGAGGAGCCGCACCCAGGACGTTCACGCTCGGGCACTGAGACGGACGCTCGCTCGGCGGGGGCCAGCCACTCAGGGTGGAACCGGCAGCAGCGGTGCCAGCCCCTCGCGGAACGACGGGTAGACCAGCGTGACGCCGAGCGAGCTTCGGGTCCGCACCGACGAGACCCTCCGGTTCGGACCCGACCAGGGCGCGTCCTCGCGGTGCGGCAAGATGCCCAGGGCCTGTGCGATCCAGGAGACCACGTCGCGCCTGCGCGCCGGCTCGGCGTCGCTCCCGTGGTAGACGGCGCCCCGCTCGCCCCGCACCAGCGCCGCCAGGACGAGCTCGGCTGCGTCGTCCCGATGGCAGAAGCTCATCCAGGCGTCGTCGCCCGGCCCGAGCGCAAGCCTTCCACTCCGCACCCTCTCCAGGATCCCGACCCTCCCGGGGCCATACAATCCAGAAAGCCGGACCAGGCTCGCATCGACCCCCGTCCGCGCAGCCGAGAGGACCAGCTCCTCGGCCTGGAGCAGGACCTCGGCCGATGCTGTCGCGGGGGCCGGCGGCGTCCCCTCCTCCACCGTCGAGCCGTCGCGCTGACCGAAGACGCCGGTGGAGCCGGTGTACACGAAGCGCGCCCCCCACCGGGAGGCCACGGCCAGGAGGCGCTCGTTGACGATCAGGTAGGTCGCCCGGTACGCGTCCACCCCGTCGCCGGCCGCGGCCTGGCAGGCGACGATCTTGTCCGCCCGCGGCAAGACCTCCGCTGCGCCCGGCGCGGACAGGTCGGCGCAGAGGACGTCCAGCCCCGATTCGCGGAGCGCGCCCGCGCGGGAGGGGTCGCGCCGGACCGCCGTGACCCGGTCGCCGCGGGCCGCTGCGCGGCGGGCGATCTCGGTGCCCAGCCACCCGCATCCGGCCACCAGGACGTGCATCGCGCCCGTCATTATGTCCCGGGCGCGGAGCGCGCGCCCCGGGGGGCTCCCGGGAGGAGGGCAGCGTGGCGAAGACCTGGACCATCGACTCCACCGTGGCCCTCGCCGGCGGGGTCGACATGCCGGTGCTGGGGCTGGGGGTATGGCAGACGCCGGCGGGCAAGGAGACGCGCGCGGCCGTGCGGACCGCGCTGGAGGCGGGGGTCCGCCTCGTCGACACGGCCCGCATCTACCAGAACGAGGCGGACGTCGGCGCTGCCATCCGCGAGAGCGGCGTTCCCCGCGAGCGCGTCTTCGTGACCACCAAGCTCTGGAACAGCGATCACGGTTACGACCGCACCCTGCGCGCCTGCGACCAGAGCCTGGCGCGGCTCGGGCTCGAGCAGCTCGACCTGTACCTGGTCCACTGGCCGGCGCCGGGCCGGCGCGAGAGCTGGCGCGCCATGGAGAGGCTCCTGGCCGACGGCAAGGCGCGCGCCATCGGCGTCTCCAACTACACCATCCGGCACCTGGACGAGCTGCTGGCCCACTGCCACATCGCACCCGCCGTGGACCAGGTCGAGTTCAACCCGTTCCTGCACCAGCGGGAGCTCCTCCAGGCCTGCCGCGCCCACCGCATCCAGCTCGAGGCCTACGGTCCGCTGGTGCGAGGGCATCGCATGGACCACCCGGTGGTGGTCCGGACGGCCACCAAGCACGGCCGGACGCCGGCGCAGGTGCTCATCCGGTGGGGGATCCAGCACGAGCTGGTCACCATCCCCAAGTCCGCGCGGCCGGAACGGATCCGGGAGAACGCCGAGGTGTTCGGCTTCGCCCTCGACGCGGAGGACATGGCCGCGCTGGACGGGCTCGACGAAGGGTACCGGACGTCCTGGGATCCGACCGGCGCGGCGTGAAGGCTATCCGTGGACGGCCTTCCCGAACGATCGCATCCACTCCATCTCCGCGGCGTCGAGCGGCCCCCTCTCCAGGGCGGCCAGGTTTTCTCGCAGCTCGGCCACCGTCCGCGGCCCGCACAGCGCCACGTCGACGTGCGGGCTGGTGAGGCAGAACCGGTAGCAGTCGCCCGCGCTGGGCACCCTGCCCGTCCAGCCGCGCGGCGCCCGGAGCAGCTTCCGCCACGAGGTGGCGGTGTAGGCCACCACCGCGGGCCGCCTCCGCTGGAGGTGCGGAAAGACGTCCCGCTCGGCGCCCGGGTGCGCGGCGTTGTAGCGGAGCATGAGCAGATCCAGGATCGAGTCCTCCGCCAGCCGCCCCGCCCGCGGCCGGTCGTGGATGGAGACGCCCAGGGCCCGCACCTTCCCTTCCTGGCGTAGCCGCGCCATCTCCTCCTGCACTGCGCCGGTGAAGGCCGACATCTTGCCCAGCCAGTAGAGCTGCAGCACGTCGAGCTGGTCGATCCCGAACCTGCGCAGGCACTTCTCGACCCCCCTGCGCACCGAGCCGGGGAAGTAGCCCAGCACCGGACCGGCCACCACCGCGTACCGCTCCCGGTCCCGCGCCAGAGCGTCCCGCACCGGCGCGATCGGCATCCGGGAGGTCAGGAACAGGTACTGCATCCGCTCCAGGGCCTCGCGGACCCCGCCGTCGTCGAGGCCGAAGCTGAAGGAGAGGCCCAGGCGGAAGACGGTCTTGCGGAGCGCCGGGATCTCGCGGCGGAGGAAGTCGGGGTCGGCCATGCCGCGATCCTCCCCCGAGGCTCGGCCGGCCGCAACGGCTTCCGCGCTCAGGGGCCCTTCAGCGCCGCCGAGACGATCGCCCTGGCCTCCTCCAGGATGCGCGCCAGGTGCTCCTCGCTCCGGAAGCTCTCGGCGTAGATCTTGTAGACGTCCTCGGTGCCGGAGGGGCGGGCCGCGAACCAGCCCTCGGCCGTCGTCACCTTGAGCCCGCCGATCTCGGCCCCGTTCCCCGGCGCGCGGGTGATGCGGGCGGTGATGGGATCGCCGGCCAGCGTGGTCGCCTCGACCGACTCCGGCCGGAGCGCCTTCAGGATCTTCTTCTCGGCCGGGGTGGCGGCCGCGTCGACGCGGGCGTAGATCGGCGCGCCCAGCTCGGCGGTCATCTCCCGGTGGAGCTGCCCCGGATCCTTGCCGGTGCGGGAGAGCATCTCCACCGCCAGCAGATCCATGACGATGCCGTCCTTGTCCGTGGTCCAGGTGGTGCCGTCGCGGCGCAGGAAGCTGGCGCCGGCGCTCTCCTCGCCGCCGAAGCCGATGGAGCCGTCCAGCAGCCCGGGGACGAACCACTTGAAGCCGACCGGCACCTCGACCAGCCGGCGGCCGAGCCGCTCCGCCACGCGGTCGATGAGGGCCGAGGAGACCAGCGTCTTGCCCACCCCGGCGCCGGCGGCCCAGCCCGGCCGGTTGCGGAAGAGGTAGTCGATCGCGACCGCCAGGTAGTGGTTCGGGTTCATGAGGCCCGCCGTGGGCGTGACGATGCCGTGCCGGTCCGAGTCGGCGTCGTTGCCGAAGGCCAGGTCGAACCGGTCCTTCAGCGCCACCAGGTTGGCCATGGCGTACGGCGAGGAGCAGTCCATCCGGATCTTGCCGTCGTGGTCGAGCGGCATGAAGCCGAAGGTCGGGTCGAGCGTGGGGTTGATGACGGTGATGTCCAGCCCGTAGCGCTCGGCGATGCGGCCCCAGTAGTGCGACGTTCGAGCCGCCCAGCGGGTCGACGCCGAGGTGCAGCCGCGCGCCGCCGCGGCGCCTCCAGGTCGACCACGCTCCCGAGGTCGTCCACGTAGGGCTGCACGTAGTCGCGCGCCCTGGCCGCGGCGCGGGCCCGCTGCGTAGGGGATCCGCTTCACCTCGCGTTCGTTCCCCTCGAGCAGCTGCGTTGGCGCGCTTCTCCATGGCGGCGGTGATGGAGGTGTCGGCCGGGCCGCCGTCGGGCGGGTTGTACTTGATGCCGCCGTCTTCGGGCGGGTTGTGCGACGGGGTGATCACGATGCCGTCGGCCAGCCCCTGGTTCCGCCCGCGGTTGTGCGTGAGGATGGCGTGCGAGATGACCGGCGTCGGCACCGGGCCGCCGCCCTCGGACACCACCACCTCCACGCCGTTGGCGACCAGCACCTCCAGCGCGGTCCGCTCGGCCGGCCCGGAGAGCGCGTGCGTGTCCGCGCCCAGGAAGAGCGGGCCGGTCGACGCCCGCCTGCTTGCGGTGCTCGCAGATGGCCTGGGCGATCGCCAGGATGTGGGCCTCGTTGAAGCTGCGCCGCAGCGCCGAGCCGCGGTGGCCGGAGGTGCCGAAGGCGACGCGCTGGGCCGGGTCGCGAGGATCGGGCTGCTCCGCGGCGTACCGGCGCAGCAGGTCGGGCACGTCGATCAGGAGTTCGCGGGGGGCGGGCTTGCCGGCGAGGGGATGGACCATGCCAGGAGTGTGGCACGGTCCCCGGTCCTTCGACAGGGCTCACGACAGGGCTTGTCACGACCTGGCGCGGGCCGGAAAATGGGCCGCATGCTTCCCGCCGCCCTGGTCGCCGCCCTGCTCACCGCGGGTCCGGGAATCCCCGACTCCGGCTGGCGGACCCTCGAGCCAGGGCTCGAGGTCGGCCTGTTCGACGGCCCGCCCGGTGCGCCGGGCGACGGGAAGATCGCGGTGGTGCGCATCGACCCGGGCATCTTCGAGCTGCGGCTCCTCAACTCCTCGGCCCCCGGACAGGGCGTGCCGGCCTCGGCCCGCGCCTGGGCCGACAGGGCGGGCGCCTCGGCGGTCATCAACGCCAGCATGTACCAGGAGGACTACCGCACCGCCGTCTCGCTGATGCGAACCCGCGAACACGTCAACCAGCGGCGCATCTCGCGCGACCGCGCCGCGCTGGTGTTCGATCCCCTGGACGGGAAGCTCCCGCCGGTGCGGATGGTCGATCGCGACTGCGACGATCTGGGCACCGCCACCCGCTCGTACGGCACCGTGATCCAGTCCATCCGGATGGTGTCCTGCGAGCGGAGGAACGTCTGGGCGCCCTCCCAGCGCCGCTCTTCGGTGGCGGCCGTCGGCCTCGACGGCCATGGGCGGGTGCTCTTCCTGCATGCCCGCTCCGCCTGGCCGGTGCACGAGCTGGTGAACGCGCTGCTCGAGCTCGCCCATCGACCTGCGCCAGGCCATGTACGTGGAGGGCGGTCCGGAGGCGCAGCTCTTCGCGCGCGGGGGGGGCGCGGAGCTCGAGCGGCTGGGCGCGTTCGAGGCCGCCCAGGCCGCCGCCAAGAACGGCTGGCCGCTGCCGAACGTGATCGCGGCCGTCCGGCGGATGCGCTCGCCGGTGCGGTGAGGCGCTTTCACCACGCGTGCCGGAGCCGCTGCTCGTCGCGGTAGGGGAAGATGTCGACGATCTCGCCCGCCCGCAACCGCTCCTGGATCTGCCGCCACCAGCGCGCGCCCAGCAGGTCGCGGTGCGCCTCGCGGAAGATCTCGCGCAGGCGTCCCGGGAGCCCCAGGAACGGGAGCAGCTCCTCCGGGAACACGTCCCGCTCGCCCACGTAGAACCAGGGCTCGCCGGCGGTCTCCTGGTCGTCGTCGGCGGCGGCGGGGAGATCGCGGAAGGCGCAGTCGGTCAGGCGCGAGATCTCGTCGTAGTCGTAGAAGATGACCCGCCCGTGCCGCGTCACCCCGAAGTTCTTGGTGAGCAGGTCGCCGGGGAACGTGCCGGTGGCCGCCAGGTCGCGCAGCGCCTGGCCGAAGTCGAGCACCGCCCGGCGCGCAGTCCACTCGTCCTGCTCGCGCACGAACAGGTTGAGCGGGGTGACGCGGCGCTCGGCGTAGAGGTGCCGGATGGCGACGCGGTCCCCCAGGACGCGCACCCCCTCCCCGCACTCGGCCCCGAGCTCGGCCAGCACCTCCGGCGAGAAGCGCGCCCGCGGAAACGCCAGCTGCTCGAACTCCTGCGCGTCGACCAGCCGCCCGGCCCGGTCGTGCTGGAACACGTGCCGGTACCGATCCATCACCTCCTGCCGGCTGGTCTGCTTGGGCGGCCGGAAGCGGTCGCGGATGGCCTTGAAGACCACGTCCAGGCCGGGGAGCGTGAACACCGACATGACCATCCCGCGATCGCCCCGCGCCGGCACGAAGGCGTCGGAGCTGGACTCCAGGTGGCGGACGATCTCTCGGTACAGCTCGGTCTTGCCGTGCTTGTTGTAGCCCAGCGCGGTGTAGAGCTCGCTCCAGCGCTTGCGCGGCATGAGCGCGCCCAGGAAGGCCACCAGGTCCTGCGGGCGGTCGGCGTCGACCAGGAAGTAGGACCGCGTGAAGCTGAAGACGATGGAGAGGTCGTCCTCGGTGAAGAGGATGGCGTCGAGCACCACCCCGCCCGGCTCGTGCACCAGCGCGAAGCACACCGGGGTGGTGTGCCGGCCCCGGCGCAGGCGCCCCACCAGGTACGCGCCCTTTCCCCGGTAGAACACCGGCTCGGCCATCTCGACCGCCTCCACCGGCTGCGCGTCCGCCAGCTCGCGCAGGTGCGCCTCCAGCTCCACCGCCGCGATGCGCACGTCGCGCCCCAGGTCCTGGTACGGGACGGCGAACGCGTACGACTCCAGCACCCGCCGCAGCAGGGCCTCGGTGGTCACCTCGCGCGGGAAGCGCCGCAGGCGCGGCGTTCCCAGCCCGGGCCGCGGGCCCTCCAGGAACTCGATCCCCGCCGCCACCCCGACCGTTCCCAGCACCCGGCGCGAGACGGAGTTGTAGAAGGAGCGCGCGATCTCCGCGTCCGGGCGGGACTCGACCTCGGCGTCGTAGCGCTCCCGCAGCGCCAGCCACACCTCACGCTCGCGGGCCGCGCCCGCCAGCTCCGCCCGGCACACACCCACCGTCTCGTGGACGGCCTGGTCGCGCAGGTCGAGCCGCTCCCGGGCATCCCGCTGCCCGCCCGCCCAGTCGCGCGACTCGAACCGCGGGCGGGCGCGGCGGGTGATGGCCTTGCGCTCCTGGGTGAAGGCGTCGTACCGGTCGAGGATGTCCCGGGCGGCGGCGCGGACCCGGGAGCTGCGCGCGTCTTCCACCGGGCGATCATGCCCGGGTCGCACGGCCGGCGCCGCACGGCCGCGATCTTCCCGGGCGGGGCCAGGGCAGCGCGCGCCGAGGCTCGCGGACCGCCCCGCGGGAGGCGTGCCGCCGTCCTGGCTGGCGGTCAGGGCTGCAGGAAGCGGTGCAGGTAGAGCCGCGCCTTGCTCCAGTCGCGCTGCACGGTCCGCTCCGAGGCGCCGCGCATGTCCGCGATCTCCCGGAGCGTGAATCCGCAGAAGAACTTGAGGTCGACCAGCTCCGCCAGCGCTGGATCGGTCTCGCCCAGCGCATCCAGCGCCTCGCTGAGGCGCGAGAGGTCCTCGGCCGGGCGTTCCTCCGCCCCGGTGCCGAGCCCGGTGAAGTGGAACTCGCCGCCCCGCTTCTGGGCCCGGCGGGACCGGGCGAAGTCCACGATCAGCCCCCGCATGGCCCGGGCTGCGTAGGCGAAGAACCGGGCCGGGTCGGGAAACCTGGCCCGGCGGGCCGAGAGCTCCAGGTAGGCCTCGTGCAGGAGCGTGGTGGCGCTGACGCTGGCGCGCTGCGGCCCGAGCAGCCTCTCGGCCATCCGGTGCAGCTCGCGGTAGAGCGCCTGGAACAGCTCGGCCGGGGCGTGCCCCTCGGGGCGCTCCACCAGCTGGAGCAGGTGGCCGAGCTCGGCCACGCGTTCCGTTTCGTGCGCCGTGACGACGGGGGACATGCGCCTCCTCTGGTGATTAGCCGAAACGTCGCCTTCATGCCTGGTGAACGCGCCGGCTCCCGGGCGTGACTCGATGGCGGGTTCGCGCGGCGGATTCCGATGGAGAGAACGGACACCGAGGCGGCTGCGCTGGCGCAGGTCCCGCCCCGGTCGAGGAGGAGGCACGCGATGTGCGCATACCTGGACGCTGGCGTTCACCGGAACCTGGCCTGGATCGTCTCTCTCGCTGCTGGCGCCGGCCTGCGGAGGATCGTCGCCGGCCGATCCACCTTCCGCGGCGCTGGCCCCCGACGCCGCTGATCAGGCCGCGCCGAGCGCGGTGCTGGCCCTCGATCCGTCGGGGATCGCCCTGACCATCAACGCCTCCGGGGGACCGGTGGTCGACCGGAGCAACCCCTTCTTCCAGTCGCTCGGCACCAATGGCCGCTCCTGCGCGACCTGTCACGACGTCCGCGACGGCATGACCATCACGCCCGCGCACGTTCAGGCTCGCTTCGCCGCCACCGGCGGCACCGATCCCATCTTCCGCACCGTGGACGGCTCCACCTCGCCGCTGGCCGACGTCTCGACCGTCCAGGCGCGACGCGCAGCCTTCGGCATGCTGCTCGCCAAGGGGCTGATCCGGGTCGGCATCGGGATCCCCGAGGGCGCCGAGTTCGAGCTGGTGTCGGTGCAGGATCCGTACGGCTACGCCAGCGCCGCCGAGCTGTCGCTCTTTCGGCGGCCGCTCCCCGCCGCCAATCTCCGCTTCCTCTCGACGGTCATGTGGGACGGCCGCGAGACGCTCAAGGACCCCTCCCAGCCCACCGGGTTCGCGCCGCTGGCGGCGGATCTCGCCCATCAGGCCAACGGGGCCACCCTGGGCCACGCCCAGGCCGCGGCGCCGCTCACCCCGGAGCAGGCGCAGGCCATCGTGGACTTCGAGAGCCAGCTCTTCACCGCCCAGCGCTGGGACTGGCTGGCAGGGAGCCTCACCGCGGGGGGCGCCAGCGGCGGGCCTCAGGCGCTCTCCCTGCAGCCCTTCACCTTCGCGATGAACGACCCGCTCGACGGCGGCCCCTTCGACCCGGTGGTCATGACCGAGTACGACGCGTGGAACGGCTCCCGCTTCTCCGGCCGCGCCTCGGTGGCCCGCGGCGAGTCGATCTTCAACACCCGTCCCATCCAGATCACCGGCGTCTCCGGCCTGAACGACGACCTGGGCGTCGACGCCATCCAGGGGACCTGCACCACCTGCCACGACACTCCCCACGCCGGCGATCACTCGGTGCCCGCGCCGCTGCGCATCGGCACCGACCTTCCCCAGCCGGTGGGCGGCCTGGATGCGTCGGGGCTGCCGGTCTACACGCTGCGCAACACGACCAGCGGCGAGATCGTGACCACGACCGATCCCGGCCGGGCGCTCATCACCGGCAAGTGGAAGGACGTGGGGCGCTTCAAGGGCCCGGTCCTGCGCGGCCTGGCCGCCCGGGCGCCCTACTTCCACAACGGCTCGGCCCGCGATCTGGAGACGGTGGTGGAGTTTTACGACCAGCGGTTCGCGCTCGGGCTGACCGCACAGGACAAGGCCGACCTGGTCGCGTTCCTGCGCTCGCTGTGAGGAGCCGCCGGCTCAATCCCACGAGATCTCGAAGCGCGCCACCCGCCCCGCGTCCATGCGCACGCGGGGCGGCTTGTGGCTGACCAGGATGCGGATCGCGGTCAGACCGCCGGTGAACACGCACATCGCCCCCCCGCCCACCAGCAGCCCCAGCTTGCTGGTGGGCTCCGGATCGAGGAAGGCCAGGACGATCATGAGCACCCCGGCGCCCCCCATCCCCAGCGCCACCGCCACCGCTGCGATCTCCCTGGCGGTGAGCCGGACCAGCCGGGCCATGTCGAAGATGGTCTGGCGGGCCGGGTCGATCCCCGCGCCGGCGTCGTCCACCACCACCACCGAGGCGCGCTCGCGATAGGCGCGCGCCAGCGTCTCCAGCCACCCGGGATCGGAGGTCCTGATGATGTCCGTCGAGCCCTCGGCCATTTCCGCGCCCCGCCGCCCGCCCTTCGGCAGCCAAACGGTACCACGGACCTGGAGGGATCGGCGCCCCATCCGATCCGTGTTACTTCAGGCTCCACATGTCCGAGCGCTCCCCCTGGCCGGAGGTCCGCCTGGCCGCCCGCGCAGTGCTGCTCGCCCCGACCGGGCGGATCCTCCTCCTGCGCCACCGCGGGCCGCGCGCGCCGTTCTGGGCCACCCCGGGCGGCGGCCTGGAGGCGGCCGAGTCCTTCGAGCAGGCCGTCCAGCGCGAGCTGCGCGAGGAGACCGGGCTGGAGCTGCCCGTCGGGCCCTGGATCTGGGAGGACCGGTTCGACCTGCAGGGCACCGCCCGGATCCAGCTGGAGCGGTTCTTCCTGGTGCGCGCCCCGGCGGAGGAGCTCCCGCGCGGGGTGGAGCACCACCACGCGGTGGAGGGGATCACCGCGGCGCGCTGGTGGTCGGTGGAGGAGCTCGCGGCGGCGCAGGAGGAGATCTATCCGCGCCGGCTGGCCGAGCTGCTCACGCGGCTCGCCGCCGAGGGGCCGCCGGCGCAGCCCGTCGCCTTGCAGTGAATGCGCGGCTGGCCCGCGACCCGGGGCCGGACCGCCCCGCCCGAAGACGCCCCGGACCCACCCCGACCCGGAAACCCGATCGCGACGGCCCGGCGCCCGCCCGCCGGATACATCACGGCCATGCACCCGCTCCTGCCGGATCTCGACGCCGCGCCGGGACACCTCGCCCTGCGCCTGGGCGACGCGCGCCTCACCTTCGCCGAGCTGGCCGCGGCGGCGCGGGCGCACGCGGGCCGGCTGGCGGCCGAGGGCATCCGGCCCGGAGATCGCGTGGCCGTGTGGGCCACGCCGGATCCTCGCACCATCGCCGCCCTGGTCGGGAACGCGCTGCACGGAGCCGCCACCGTGCCCCTCAACCCGTCGCTGGGCGAGCGCGAGCTGCAGCACGTCCTGGCCGACGCGGCCCCGCGCCTCGTGCTGGCCTCCGACCCGGCGGCCTTCGCGCCGCGGACGCCGGGCGTGCGCGCCCTGACCCTGGAGGGCCCGCCGGCGCGGCCCGCGCCGCCGGGCGCCGACGACCCGCTGCTGGTGCTCTACACCTCGGGCACGACCGGGCCGCCCAAGGGCGCCGTCCTCACCCACCGCAACGCCGCCTTCGATCTCGACGCCCTGGCCGACGCCTGGGGCTGGACCCGGGACGACACGCTGGTGCACGGGTTGCCCCTCTTCCACGTCCACGGGCTGGTCCTGGGCGTGCTGGGGAGCCTGCGGGTCGGCTCGGCGCTGCACCTCCTGCCCCGGTTCTCGCCGGAGGCGGTGTGCGCCGCCATGGGCGAGGGCGCGACGCTCCTCTTCGGGGTGCCGACCATGTACCACCGGCTCGCCGAGCACGCCGAGGCGGACCCGGCCGACGCGCGCCGGCTGGCCCGGGCCAGGCTGCTGGTCTCGGGATTGGCGGGGCTGCCGGTCCGGGTGAACGACCGGCTGGCCGCCCTGACCGGGCGGAGGGTCGTCGAGCGCTACGGTCTCACCGAGACCCTGATCCTGTGCGCGGCGCGCCACGACGGACCGCGCACGCCGGGCACGGTCGGGACTCCCCTGCCCGGGCTCGCCCTCCACCTGGCGGACGACCAGGGCCGCGCGCTGCCGCGCGAGCCGGAGGCCCTGGGCGAGGTGCTGGTGAGGGGTCCTTCGGTGTTCGCCGGCTACCTGAACAGACCGGAGGCGACCGCGGCGGCCATCGACGCGGACGGCTTCTTCCACACCGGCGACATCGCCTCCTGGACCGCCGCCGGCGAAATCCGCATCGTGGGCCGTCGGGCCACCGACCTGATCAAGACCGGCGGGTTCAAGGTCGGCGCCGGCGAGGTGGAGGCGGCGTTGCTCGAGCACCCGGCGGTCCGCGAGGCGGCGGTGGTGGGCGCGCCGGACGACGACCTGGGCGAGCGGATCGTGGCCTTCGTGGTGGTCGGCCCGGGGCAGGTACCCCGCCCGGAGGAGCTCTCCGAGCACGTGGCCGCGCTGCTGGCGCCCCACAAGCGGCCGCGGCAGGTGCAGCTGGTGGAGCGCCTGCCGCGCAACGCCATGGGGAAGGTGCTGAAGCGCGAGCTCGCCGCCGGGCTCGGCCGCGGCCCGCCCCCGCGAGCGGCGTGAGCGGTCCTCGGTTCCGCCCGGGGATCGCTCACGCGCTCGGGGTGGAGCACCCTACAGCGAGCGCAAGAAGTTCAGGACGTCCTGCTTCTGCGAGGCGGAGAGCGCGTTGAAGTTGTTGACGACCGTGTTGGACTCGGACCCGCCGCAGAACGAGTCGATGGTGTGCGGCTGGTGGAGGGTCCCGTTGACGGTGAAGCTGAACTGCTGCTGGGTCTGGACGCAGGTCTGGGCCGGCGTGAAGTGCGCCTGGATGGCCTGCAGCAGGTCCGCGGTCCGGCCGTCGTGGAGGAAGAACAGGCGCTGGCCGAGGCCCCACAGGGGCGCGGTGCGGAACTGGTCCGGGCCAGCCCCGCCCTGGACGATGCCGTCGGCGAGCGTCGATCCCATGTGGTGGAGCGCGAAGTCCGAGTACGGGTGGTAGCTCACGTTCGACATCCCCGTGAACTGCGAAGGCCCGGTGGTGAGCGTCTCGGTGTGGCACTGGGCGCACCCGATGCTGGTGAAGAGCGCGTGGCCGTTGTTCGTCGAGGCGGTCTGCAACCCCGGCGCGGGCGGCGCGCTCAGCCGCATGAAGATGCCGAAGCTGACGATGTCCGAGGCGCCGGCCGGTGACGTGGTCAGGTCGCTGTGGTCCTCGGGGCTCGGGTTGAAGATGCAGGAGGCCACGTCGGCGCGCTCGTTCCCGAAGTTCTCGTTGTCCACGCCCTGCTCGACGTTGTAGGCCTCCCCGGAGAAGACCAGCAGGGACTTGTTCTGGGCCTTCCACCCGAACCGGGTCACGGTCCCGTCATTGCCCGAGGTGTTGAGCGCGCCCTGGATGCCCAGCGCCGCCTTGGCGCTGGCGTTGGCGCCGAGGTTGGCCCGCAGCACGCGGTCCGGCGTCGCCTCCACCAGCCCCAGGCCGAAGGTCGGGGTGGGGATGCGGAAGATCACGTTGTTGGCGCCGAGCGCGGCGCTGAAGTTCGGCTGCGCCAGGCTGCACCCGGGCGCGTCGATGCGTCCCGCGATGGTGTAGAGACCGTGGACTCCACCGTCGAGCGGATCGTTGGGGTTGCCGGTGGTGGTGATGAAGCGCGCCTCGCGCACCGGACCGCTGGCGGTGATGAACGACGGGACCGTGTTGCGCGCGCCATCCAGGGTCGCCAGCGCCACCTGCGGGTTGGGAACCGGGTGCTGCGGGCTCCTCAGGCCGGGGCTGCTGCCGCCGATGGCCGGCTGGGCGTGACACTGCGCGCAGCTGTTGCCGTTGAAGGTCGGACCCAGGCCCGCGCCGTCCTCACCTGCGACGCCGCCGGAGACGGAATCGACCTCGGCGAAGACGCCCAGCGTGGCCGCGAACTGCGCCTTCTCCGCGGCGTTGAGCGAGGCGAACGGACCTCCTGCCCCGGCGGACCCGCCGCGGGGGCCGGGATCGGTCTGGCCGAGGGCCACCGCCGGCCCGAGGACCGCGATGACGAAGAGTGCATACCGATGTCTCGAGGAAATCACGTGAATCCGCTGCATGTGGACTCCTTGGTCGTTGGGGAGAGACGCCCTCCTCGGTCCCGCACCCGGTTCCGGGGCGGCGAGCGCGCTCGGCTTGCGCGATAGTCACGAAAAGTAGGATGAGCAGGACGGACGGAAAGACCGTCTCGGGGGAACTCCCCAGCAAGCAGCGACGATGGGGCTTGCTGTTACAGATCGCGCCGCCCGGGGAAGCATCAGCTGCGGGTTGGTACGCGCAGGCGGGGGCGGTGCTCGCCCGAGAAACGACGCGGGGCCGCGGCGCGTGCATCGCGCCGGGCCCCGCTCCACGAACCTTGCGTCACCGGAAGCTGGCGATCGCGTCCTGCAGGATCAGCTCGGCGTCGGCGCGCGAGACGAACCCCCCGAACTGCAGCTCCTTGCCGGGCCCCTTGTAGTGGACCAGCCACTCCCGGATGATCTCGGTGATCCCGGGGAACGAGGCGTCCAGCTCGGCCATGTCGTTCACCTGGTACAGGGCGGTGCCGGGCAGCACGGCGATGAGCTTGTCGTCCGGCTCACCGTCGTCGACGAGCCGGATGGCGCCGACGAGCTTGGCGCCGGTGACGGCGCCGCGCAGATCCATCTTGCCCAGCGTGAGGATGTCGAGCGGATCGCCATCGCCGCCCGTGGTGCGCGGCACGGCCCCGTAGTTGCCCGGATACCCGAGGAACGCGACCACGCGGGGGACGCCGTCCTTCAGCTCCCAGGCCATCTTGCCGGTCGCAGGATCGGTCTCGAACTTGCGGTCGTCGCCGGCCGGGATCTCGACCACGCAGTTGACGAGCCCGTCCTCGGTGACGGCAGGGAAGTCTCGGAGGAAGTTCAGCCGCCAGTTGCGGAGGTAGACGACGTTGTACCCCCACACGCCGAAACCGGGTGCCAGCAGGTACTGCAGCCGCTGCTCCGGGCTGCCGAAACGTGGCTCGTCGCAGGCCCGGGTCGGGGCCGCGGTGAGCAGCTGGGCGGCGACGGCCAGGGCGACGATGGCGGGGATGCGAGCGTGGCGCATGGGAGACCCTCCGAGTCGATGGGGAGTGCCTGGCCGGCTCCCGGGGCACGGATGAGACGCCTCGGCCCGGCCTCCCCGGTGAGTGGTGCGCCCCGGTATGCTTTCTCAGTCCTCCTCGAGCGTGAGCTTCTTCACTCCGTCGAGCGAGGCGGACGCGTCCACGTATCCGATCGCGCCCGGGGTGTCGCGAACGTAGGCCAGCACCTCGTCGTCATTTTTCTTCTGCGGGGGAGGCACCGCACGCCCCGAGAAGATGGCCTGAGTCCAGAACGACTCGACCTCGGCCAGCGTGCGCTTGAGCACGACACGGGTGAAGTCCTGACGAACACTGGTGGTGCGCACCTGATCGACCGGCTTCACGTGTTCGCCGTCGGGCCAGGTGGTGGCCTGGCGCAGGAAGAAGCGGGCCGCCTGGCTCCGTGGCACGGAGGTGGCCTTCACGGAGGGATGAGCGATCAGGACCAAGTCACCTGCGGTGACGAGGGTGGGCAGGGAGAGGAGCGCGAGCCCGACCAGCAGACGACGGATCGTTCGCGTCATGGCTAGAACCCCAGGACTGCGGCGGCCTTGATCTCGCTGAACTTGTTGCGGCCTTCCGAGAAGCGCCCGTTGGCCGAGCCGGCGCGGTACACGTCGTATTCCGCCTTGAGGACCAGCCCTCCGCCGGCCTTGACGTTGAGACCGCCCAACACCAGGGTGGCCTGATCCCGGGACCGCTTGGTGTCGGGGTCGAGCCACTCGAAGCGCGCGTAGGGCGTGATGCGCTCGGCCAGCGTCCACCACACCATGGCCGTGGCCCCGTTGGACTTCACCCGGGGGAGGCCGGATGCGGAGGACGGCCGGCGATCGCCGCCCACGTACTCGAGCTCGATCCCCACCGCCGGCGACGCCAGCGACCAGCTGAGCTGGCCGCCGTAGGCCAGCAGTGCGGTCCGCTTGCCGGTGTCCTCGTCGGCCGCGTACTCGGTGATCTGGTCGGAGTAGAACGAGCCGCCCAGCTGCAGGCGCGGCAGCGGCGCCAGCCGGATCCGGCCCATGAAAGCCTTCTGCTTGTTGTCGTCCTCCTCGAAGGGGTTGGCGGTGCCCGCCTCGTTGTCGCCGTTGCCGATGCCGACGACGTAGTCCCAGTCGCCGATGCCCGAGGCACCGTTCCCGAGCAGGACCACCGCCGCCGTCCAGCGCGGATAGAGCCGGTGCTCCATCCCGAACTTGTCGGTCTTGTTGGTGGAGAACGGCTCCTTGACGGTCAGGAACGCCGGCTTGGCGGTGTGGATCTCGTTGTAGATCCCGAAGGGCGTGAACATCTTGCCGCCGCGGATGCGCGCCCAGTCCGTGAACGCGTACTCGGCCCAGGCGTACTCGACCCCCACGTTGCCGCGCCCGTCCTCGGTCGCCGCCCCGTGCTCCCAGGTGACGTCGGCGGCCAGGCGCAGGTTGTCGCTGGCCGACCAGTTGAGCACCAGGTCGAAGAGATCCGCGTCGATGGAGCCGTTGGGATCGCCCCGCCCCTTCTTCTCCAGCTGGCGCTCGAACTCCAGGCTGAAGTACCCGTCGATCCGGAAGCTTTCCCCCGAGCCGACGATGGGGACCTCACCCCGGGCAGACCAGGCGCCCAGGAGCACCACCCCCGCGAAGCACAGGCGCAGGAAGTTCTGCACGTTTACCTCCGGTGTACGACGATCTCGTCCGACACCGACGAGCGGATTCGCCAGTAGGTGCGGTGCAGGCAGGAGCCGTGCCGTCCGTGAACCCGCCCCCAGCGTCCGCTCCCGGTCCCTGCGAAATCCGGGGCGCTTGCCGGTGCACCCTGGGTCCCATGGCCTTGGCCCATCCTCACCCGTAGTGGCAGGGTCGCATTTTGCCCTGGGTCTCACCATCGACCCGGCGGAACCGGCCGGACCCGGTCATCCGCACCGTGGATCGATGCGGGAAATCCCACACCGGCGCGGTGCAGGGACCGCCGCAAACCCATCCCCGCGCGGTGATAGAGTCGGTTGCCAAGGAGTGGAACCCGTGACCCTCCCGAACGAACTCGCGGGCCGAGCCTGGCACCGCGTCCTCCTGCGAACCGCCGTGGCCACGGCACCCAGTGCGGCGGTGGCCTTCTACATCGTCTCGGTGATGCAGCGCCTGGGCGAGGACGAGCGCGCCCGGGCCGTGGCCTGGGCTGCGGCCGGCATCGCGCTGGCCGCGCTGCAGTTCCTGCTGGTCTCGCGCGGGCTGGTGCGCAGCGCCCTCTTGGCGCCGGGCGACGGCCCGGGCGCGCGCCTGGTCCGGATCCTGGAGCTTCCGCGGCGCGTCGAGCTCCTGGCGAGCATGCCCGCCTGGATCACCGGCGCGCTGGTGGTGGGCGCGGGCATGGCCCCGAGCCGCGGCGCGGGGGCGGCGCTGGGGTGCGTGGCGGTGGCGTTGTTCTCCTCCCTCCTCCCCGGGATCCTGATCTTCCACTGGCTGGAATCGGACCTGCTGCCCCTGGCGCTCGAGGAATCGCGCCGGTCCCCGGGGCTGACGCTGCCACCCCGGGGCGTGCTCTGGCCGCGCCAGGCCTGGTACCTGCCCTACGCCTTCGGCGTGGCCCTGGTGTCGTTGCTGGCGCTGGCGGGCACGGTGCTGGTGGCCGCCTTCCGGGACGCGACCGACCGGCTCCTGGCCGTCCTCACGCTCCTCCTCTCCGCCCCCGAGGTGGCCGAGACGGTGCGCGGAGAGGTGTCGCGGCTGGCGGGCGCGGCCGGCCTCCAGGTGCTGGGCATCGCGCTGGTCCTGCTGGTGCTGCTGGCCTTCAGCGGCTGGGCGATGGCCCGCCGCCAGGCCCGCGCGGCCGGCTCGGTGGAGGCCTCGCTCCGGGCGCTGGCCGCCGGCGCCCCGAAGCTGCCGGCCTGGGTGGCCACCGACGAGATCGGCGACCTGGCCTCGGTGGCGGCGGGGATCTCGGCGGAGATGGAGCAAGCCTTCGCCCAGCTCAAGGCCATGGCCGCCGGGGACCTGGGGCAGGAGCTGCGCGGCGAGAGCGGGCTGGTGGAGGCCTTCCGGCGCTCCCGGACCGCCATGCTGGAGCTGGTCCGGCGCATGACCGCCCTCTGCCGCGGCGAGGCCGCCGCCGGCGACCGCATCCCGGGCGACCTGGGCGAGGCCTTCGAGCGGCTGCGGGCCGCCCTGGATGCCACGGTGCTGCAGGCCCGGACCATCTCCGACGGCGACCTGCGAGGCGACGCGAACGTGCCCGGGGAGCTGGGCGCGGCACTGCAGCGGATGACCGGCAACCTGCGCACCATGGTGGGCGGCACGCAGGCTGCTGCCGCCCGGGTGGACGACATCGTGGTCTCGCTCCAGTCCGCCGCCGCCCAGCTCTCCACCGCCACCACCGAGCAGGTCGCGGCCGTGACGGAGACCGCCAACACCATGACCGAGATGGCGCAGACCTCGGCCGTCTCGGCCGATCGCGCCGGAGAGCTGATCCGCCAGGGAGAGGCGGCCACGGCCGTGGTGGAGGAGGGCGGCGATGCCGCCGGGCGGGCCGTCACCGCCATGAACGCGGTGGCCGACGCGCTCCGCAAGCTGACCGCCGAGGCGGGCTCGCTGACCGAGCGCGTCCGCCGCATCGACGAGATCACCGAGACGGTCGCCTTCCTGGCGGACCAGTCGAGCACCCTGGCCATCAACGCCGCCATCGAGGCGGCCCGCGCCGGAGAAGCGGGGAAGGGATTCGCGGTGGTGGCCCGAGAGATCCGCTCGCTGGCGGCCGACTCGCGCAAGGCGGCGGGACAGATCCGCGAGACGCTGGAGAGCATCCGCCAGCAGACCATCCACGTGAGCGGCACGGCCGGAACCGGGTCCACCACGGTGGAGGAGGGCTACCGGCTGGTGCAGCGGCTGGGCGAGGTCATCGGCCAGCTGGGCGTCACGGTGGGCGACGCGGTCGGCCTCATGCGCCAGGTGGAGGGCTCGGCCCGGCAGCACCAGGCGGGCGTGGCCCAGGTGACGCACGCGCTGGCCAGCATGCAGAAGGCCTCCGAGTCCATCCGCGACGGCGCGCGCATGCTGGGGGATCTCTCCGGCCGCGCTCACGACATGTCGGCCGGCCTGCAGCACGCCGCCAGCGCCTACGCGCTTCCCGAGGCCTGAGGGCCCCTTCTCAGGCGGAGTATCCGGCCCGCGCCAGCAGGGTCTGCTCGTCGAACCAGAAGCTCCGCGCCAGCGCGGCCGCCACCTCGCGATCGACGGTGACCCGCGCCGACCCGGCCCAGGCCCAGAGCCGGTTCTGTGCGTCCCACAGGTCCAGCTCCAGCCCGAGGCGCTTGGCCAGGCTCACCAGGCGCGAGAGGAGGGCCGCCGGTCGGGCCGGCGGCTTCCCCGACACCAGCTCCTGCACGTTGTGATCGAGCAGCTTCACCACCTCGCGCCGGATGGCCGGTCCGTTCAGGTGTGCCTCCAGCCGGCGGGCCAGGCTGGTGACCTCCTCCAGCTCCGCCTCGGCCGCGGCCAGCTCCAGCTCGCCCTCCCGGGCGGCCCGGGTGGCGCGGACCAGGCGGGCGGTCAGGGTGACGTCGGCCGCCACCCGCAGCGGACTGGGGATGGGCGAGTCGATCTCGCACAGGAACTCCATCAGTCGCCGGTTGTCCTCGAAGATCTCCTGGTAGTGATCGAAGTACCGGCGCATGGTCCCCTCCAGGAGCAGGTCCGCCACCCGCCGCCGCTCGTCCAGGAACAGATCGCGCAGCCCGTAGTCGCGCCCCGGGAAGAACCGATCCGTCTCGCGCAGCAGGTGGGCCAGGGACTCGGACTGGGCCCGCTCCAGCAGCGACACCTCCACCTCGGCCTGGTGCTCGGGGCCGCGGTACGGGGTCAGCCCGCAGCGGAAGTCGGCCTCGCCGAAATGCAGGACGCAGCTGAGCGCGTCCAGGCGCTCGCGGGTGAGCAGGTGCTCGAGGCGCAGCCGGCCCAGGGCGGTGGAGACGGGGCCGGCCTGGACCGTCCGCCGCCCCTCGAAGCGGAAGGCGTGACAGAACACCCGTCCCTCGTCGGCGATTCTCGCGCACCGAGCTGGAGATGGCGAGATGTGCGGCCACGCCCTCCAGCGTGACCACGCTCGGCTTGACCATCCGCTGGTAGACCTGGCGACCGTCCTGCAGCGCCGGCTCGTTCGAGGGCGCCAGCGCTAGCTTTCCCAGCAGGTCCGGCTCCAGGTCCAGGCCCACCAGGTCGCGGGCCAGCTGGATGGCGCGGGCGGCGTACTTGAGGACCTGCACCGTCTCGATCCCCGAGATCTCGGAGAAGAACCAGCCGCAGCTGGTGAACATGAGCAGCGACTGGCGCTCCATCTCCAGCAGTCGCAGCGAGCGCACCTCCTGCTCCGGCGAGAGGTCCCGCCCCGCCTGGCGCCGCAGGAACTCGGAGGCCTCCCGTCGCTCGGGGTCGAGCACCAGCTCGGCGTAGGCGTCGCGCGTCCGCCAGGGGTCCGGGAAGAGGGCCCCGGCCTCGCGCTCGAAGATCGCGTCCACCCGGTCGCGCAGCCACTCCAGGGCGGCCCGCAGGGGCGCCCGCCAGGCCTGGCGCCACCCCGGCCCGCCGCCGGTGTTGCAGCCGCAGTCCGACCGCCAGCGCTCCACGCCATGGGCGCAGCTCCAGGACGAGCCCTCCACGATCTCGGCCTCCCACTCGGCCGGGACGCGCTCCAGGGCTTGTTCCAGATTGACGAGCTCCACGTCGCTCCGGCGCACCAGCTGGCGCACCGCCGCCGCCAGGACCTCGTCCCCGCCCTTCTTGTGGTGGCCCAGCGTCTCGCCGTCGAAGGCCACCGTCAGGATCTCGTCGTGGCCGCGCCCGGCGTCGAACCCGCCCAGCAGCCGTCCGATGAGCTTGGCCGGCGAGCCGAGCGCGTCGCCGAAGGCCAGGTCGCGGGCGATGTGGCCGTCGTAGAAGAAGACCACCAGCTCGCCGCCCTCGACCCGCACCCGGTACGGGCGGGTGGGGTCGAAGCGCGCGCCGCGCGCGTCCTGCCACTCGCCGCCGGGCGGGCGGACCCGCAGCGCCTGGTAGGGCGAGAGGATGGTGAAGCGGATGCCCTCGGCGACCAGGTCCGCCAGCGTCGGGGAGTCGGCTGCGGTCTCCGGCAGCCAGAATCCGCCGGGCGGCCGGTGGAAGCGGCGTCGGAAATCCGCGATGCCCCAGCGCACCTGCGTGCGCCGGTCCCGTGCGTTGGCGAGCGGCAGGATGGTGTGCGAGTAGCCCTGCGCGATGGCGTTCCCCTGTCCCCGCGCCTCGGCGCTGCGCTGGTCCGCCTCGATGACGCGGGCGTAGATCTCGGGCCGGGCCCGCTCCAGCCAGGCCAGCAAGGTCGGGCCGAAGTTGAACGACAGGTGAAGGTAGTTGTTGACGATGTCGAGGATCCGGTCCTCCGCCCCCTTGAGGCGGGCGGCGCCATTGGGGCCGTAGCACTCCGCGGCGATGCGACCGTTCCAGTCGTGGAATGGCTCGGCGCTGTCCTGGACCTCGATGGCCTCGATCCACGGGTTCTCGCGGGGCGGCTGGTAGAAATGGCCGTGAAGGCAGAGCAGTCGGCGCGCCATGCCGCGATCCTAGCGGGAGGCAGCCCCGCGGACACATGGGCGGGCTGCGGCGGGAAGGCCCTCGCCCGTCAGGTGGACCCCGTTTCGCCGCCGCCGGCCGCCACGGGGTGAGGACCCGATCCACCCGCGCTCCGCCAGCGCCTGGTAGAGATCCGGAAAGCAGCCGATGGCGGGGCATACCCGCGATCGCCGACGGTGGACGGGACGGCGCGCATGCGGACCGACCTCACGCCTTGCGCGCCGAGGCCGGGGGCGGAGGGAACCTGGCCCGCTCGCGCCCTCGGCGCAGGGTCTCTCCCCACCAGATCATCTGATCGAGGAGCGCACCGGCGCGCGCCAGGTGGTGCGGGTCCTTGGGCGCGCCGTGCTCGTCGAGCGACCGGGAGACGAACGGGACGTTCACCTCGTCGCGGACCGGCGCCATCTGCAGCTCCACCGCGACCTGCCGCAGTTGCTGCACCGCCCGCACGCCGCCGCTCGACCCGCCGTAGCTCACGAACCCGACCGGCTTCCCGTTCCACCCCGCGTACACGAAGTCGAGCGCGTTCTTGAGCGAGGCCGGGTACCCGTGGTTGTACTCCGGGGTCACGATCACGAACCCGTCGCAGCCGCCCACCAGCTCGGCCCAGCGCCGGGCCACCCCCGAGTAGCTCGGCTCGGCGATCTTGGGGTGGAGGCGGTCCTCGTAGAGGGGAAGCCGGATCTCGCGGAGGTCGAGATCGACCACCTCGAGCTCGGGGCGCTGCGCGGCGAGCCCCCGGAACCAGCGCGCCACCGCCTCGCCCTGCCGCCCGTCCCGGATGCTGGCGGTGATGACCCCCAGCCTCAGCCTCTGGTCCATGCCCTGGGACCTAGCCTCACGGGGCGTACCGCACAAGCGCCGGCCGGGCGATCTCGCCGGGACACGCCCGGCGCCGTGTCCGCCGGGACACGACAGCGCCCATGGCCTCGTGCGGACTGCGTCCCTGTGCCGGCACGTGGGGTGCACTGGACCGTCATCGTCCGAAAGCGGACACCTTCTCGAACGGAGCGAAACATGAAGACCTCCCTCGCCGTCCTGGCCGCCGTCCTCCTGGCGCCGTGCGCCTGCACGCGCGGCGGGCATACCTCGCAGGCCACGGTGCAGGCCGAGCCCATCGACCCCGGCCCGGCGGCCGAGCCTCAGCCCAGCCCGGCCCCGGCGATCGCCCAGCCTGAGCCGCAGCCGACGCCGGAGGAGATCGCCGCCTTCCACGCACCCGTCCCCAAGTAGTTCCCCTGCGACCGGTTCGCCGCCACCGGCCGCGCCGCGGCGGGAATCGCAGCCGGCCCGCGGGCGCGCGCCGCTGCACCCATGTCACCTACAGCGGCCCCTCTCCTTTTCCCGTGGTTTCACCGGGGGCGGAGACGGGTGAACAGGTGCGTGCGAGGAAACGCCTCTCCCACAGGCAAAATCGTGCGGTTTGGACTTGTGCCGCCGTCCCGGCTCTGGTTTCCTCGCAGCTCGACCCCGTTCCCAGGAGAACCGCATGGACCATGAGTGGACCGCCGTCGTTTGCCCGGACGAGAGGATCGACGCGCTCCGGAAGGCCATGTTCCGCGACGCGGAGCGGCTCGTGCAGGCGCTGGGCAGCGGGCAGCAGGGCGCGCTGGCGGGTCTCGCCCAGCAGCTCCTGGCCACCGCTCGCGAGCAGTTCGAGGCCGAGGAGCGACGGCTGCGGGAGGCGCGCGCACCCAGCCTGGTGCGCCATGCGCGCGAGCACCAGCGCTTCCTGGCGGACCTGGGCGCGATGATCGCCCTGGCCGCGCGCGGCGATGCCCGGGCGGTGGTGGCCCTCAAGCCCGAGCGCTGGATCCCGGAGTGGCTCAGCGCCCACGCACGGACCGATCGCGACCTGGCGGCGTGACCGCCCGGTAAGCGAACTCTTTCTCCCCGCTCGGGCCCCACGGCCCACGGCCGCCTGCCCGGAGCCTGTCGAAGGGGTTGCGCCGGGCCGCTGCGCCCGCCATCGAGAACCGGTCCGGTGAACCACTCGCCGGCGAGGAGCGGCTATGAAGACCCTGATGCGCCTGGGAGCGATCCTGGCCGCGGTTGCGTTCTGCGCGCCCGCGCTGGCTTGCTCCGACATGATGCAGCAGACCACCGCGCAGACCACCGAGCAGCAGCCCGCGGTGGCGAAGAGCCAGACCACGCAGACCAAGCAGACCAAGAAGACCGCCAAGACCCAGAAGACGGCCAAGACGCAGAACGCCAAGGTAGCCGTCAAGTAAGCGCGTCTGGCGCGGAGCTCGTGAGCCGGTCCCGAGCCCCTCGGGACCGGCTCCGTCGTCATGGCGCCGCGGCCGCGGACGTCACTTCCCGAACAGCCCCTTGAGCTTCTTGGCGGCCTCGTTCTCGAGCTGCTTCTTGGGGGACTCCTGCTTCCCCTGCTTCCCGGCACCCTGATCGGTGCCGTCCTGTCCCAGCCCGAGCGCCTTGCCGATCCCGCCGGTGACAGCCTGCGAGGCCAGCGCCTTGGCCGCGGCGTCGACGTTCAGGCCGTCGAGCCGCGGGCTGGTGGCAGCCCCGGCCAGCTTGAAGGTGAGCGGGATCGGGGCGGATGGCTTCACCCGCCCGCCGGTGATCCTGGCGATCAGCTCGGGCGCCAGGTTGGCGGTGGCGGGCATCTGCAGCCTCCCGTCGAGGCCGATGCCGCCGCTGAGCTCCAGCTGGCCCTGGCCGGTGTCGATGCGGATGGGCTTGGTGAGCTGCGCCACCCCGTCGGCGATCTTGACCGCGAAGGGGAGGTTCTTGCCCAGGCTGGTGGAGCCGCCCTCGGCCACCTTCTTGGCGAAGGGGAGCTTGCCGGCGAGCGGCGCCGCCACCGAGGCCATCAGGTCCTTGCCGTGGAACTGGCCGTCCTTGAGATCACCCTGCACCACGCCGGACAGGGCCTTGAGCAGATCGACCTTGGCCAGCCCGGGGCCGTTCAGCTCCACGTCGGCATCCAGATTGCCGGACAGCACCTTCTGCTTCGTGAACAGCCCCAGCGCCTGCGCCGCCTCGATGCCCTTCACCTTGGTGATCACCTTGAACGGCTCCTCCGGGTGGGCCAGCCGGACCAGGGTGCCGGCGGCGTTGACGGTCCCCCCGAACGCCTCGAGCTGGGCCTGCTGGAGCGTGACCGTGTCCTCCTGCACCTTGACCGTGGCGAGCACGTTGCGGGCCTCCGTCCCCTTCACGCGGAGAGATCCGAGCTTGAGCCGCGCCTCGCCGGAGAGGCCGGCGAACGCGGAGCTGGGCTGCGACGGCTTGGCGGCAGGCTTCGGCTTCTTCGCCTCCTCCGGCTTCTGCACCAGGAGCCGATCGAGGTCGAGGCGGTCGCCGGAGATCTCCGCGTCGAAGCGGGTCGTCCGCGACTTCCCGGCCCCGGCCAGCTTCACGTCGCCCTTCCCGGTGAGCGGGTCGCCCAGCAGGTTCACCACCAGCTGCGAGATGGCCACCTCCAGGCCCTGCCCGGCCTTCTGGTACGCCCCCGAGACCTTCACCGACAGGGGATCGCCGGGCTTCTTGGCCACGGTGCCGCCCGGTCGCAGATCCACGCCGGCCAGGTCCAGATTGGTGTCGAAGCGGATGCGTCCGCCACCCTGGGCCGCGTCGGCGCCCGCGCTCAGGACCATGGGCGCGCCCGCCGCCTTCTCGAGCTGGTGCGGCACCTCCAGCCGGACCGGGGTCAGGTCCACGCGGAGATCGATGCGCTGGGACGCGGCCGAGCCCTGGCCGCGGATGGAGAGCCCCACCGGACCGGCCACCACCGCGCCGCCCATCTGCTTGCGGAGCGGCGGGTAATACTCGGTCAGCACCGCCGGATCCAGGCCGCGGGAGGTGATCTCCAGCCCCTCCACCTTGGGCGACGCGCCCAGCAGGCCGCTGGCCTTGCCATGGCCCGAGAGCGTGGCCGGGCCCACCACCAGCTCCAGCTTCTGGAGGTTCAGATCCCCCGCCCGCGGGTCGGCCGTCAGGTTGGCGTCGAGCGAGGCGTCGAGCCGCTTTCCCCCCTCCTGTCCGGCGAAGGCGAGCTGGGTCGCCCGGAAGCCGCCCAGCACCTTGGTCTCGCCGGTCCCGCCCGGCACCGCCGCCCCCAGCGCCGCCTGCAGGTCGGCCTGGAAGCGGCCACCCTGGAGCCCGACGCTCCTGGGCAGGAAGGGGGCGAGCGGCGTCAGATCGATGGGCTGCACCTTGAGCGTCACCTGCTCGGGGACCGGCACCAGGCTGGGCGGGAGCGGGGCCGCCTTCACGCGCAGTTCCAGATTCTGGCTCTGGGCCAGCACCGCCGCCTTCACCACCAGCTCGAGGGGCTTGCCCACCGCCAGGTCGCGGACCTCGGCGTCGAAGTGATCGACGAACAGCTCCTTGGCGCCGGGCACGGTCCGATCGAGGAAGGCGAAGCGGGCGTCCTCCACCGCCGCCCGGCCCACCTCCAGCGCCGGGGGCCGGCTCGGCTCTCGTTCCGGCTGCTGCGTCGGCTGCGCCTGCGCGGGCTGACGAGCGCTCCGCTCCTGCAGCTGGCGGGCCAGGTGTTCCAGATTCGTGCTGCCGTCGGCGAGCCTCTCCACGTTCACCTTCAGGCCGTGGATCACCGCCTGGTGGACCACGATCTCCTTGCCGCCGGAGAAGAGCGCGCGGAGGATGCCGACCGACACCTCCGCCCGCGGCAGGTCGAGGAGCTGGACCCCCTCGCCCCGCCCCGGCCCGATCGACACCCCGGTCACCTTCACGCCCAGTCCACCCCAGAGCTTGGTGGCCACCCCCTGGATCGAGATGGGCCGCGAGAGCTCCTGCGAGAGGGTGGCAGCCTGCTTCTTCCCGACCGAAAGCAGGATGCGATCGAGCGCAAGGACGCCCACCGCCACCACGACCACCAGCACCGCCACGATGATGGCGAGGACCTTCGGCCAGCGACGAGAACCGGGCTTGCTCATGAGCGCAGGGTAAGTGCTCGCTCCCCGCTTGTCAGCGCCAAACGTTACCCCCGACCCCCCGACGGGCGCACGCGCCGTCCGGGTGCAGCCGACCGCTACCCGGCTCGTTTTGCTCGACGATCCCCGGGTCGTGAGATAGGTCTCACGCACCTCTGAGCCCCGGAAGGATCCCGATGCGCCCATTCTCCGCCGCCCTCGCCGCAGTCGCCCTGGCCATGCCCGCCCTCGCCGCCGCCGAGACCGCCGCCAACCGCTCCGCGGTCCCCGACCAGTACAAGTGGAAGCTGGGGGAGCTCTACGCGTCCGACGAGTCCTGGACGCAGGCCAAGGACGCCTTCGCCGCCAAGGTCGACGCATTCGCCAGGCGCCGCGGACACCTGGGCGACGGGCCCAGGGCCATGGGGGATATCCTTTCGCAGATGGGCGCGCTCCACAACGAGTTCGACAGGATCCGGGTCTACGCCCAGTCCCGCAACGACGAGGACATGCGCGTGGCCGCCTCCCGCGGCATGCGCTCCGAGGCGGAGAGCCTGGGCGTGAAACTGGACGCTGCGGCCTCCTGGGTCCGGCCCGAGCTGCTGGCGCTCCCGCCCGCCAAGATCAAGGCCGCGCTGGCGGCCGAGCCGCGGCTCCGGGACTGGCGCTTCTACCTCCAGGACGTGCTCCGCTGGAAGCCCCACACCCTCCGCGCCGACGAGGAGCGGCTGGTCTCGATGGCGGGCGAGCTGGCCGCCGCACCCGCCACCACCTACAACGTGCTCGCCAACGCCGATCTCCCCTACCCGACCGTCCAGCTCTCCAGCGGCGAGTCCGTCCGGCTCGACTCCTCCGGCTACGAGAAGACCCGCCAGGCGCCGGACCGGGGCGACCGGGTCAAGGTGTTCCATGCCTTCTTCGGCGCGCTCAAGCAGTTCGAGGCGACCGACGGGACCACGCTGGACGCGGCCCTGAAGGCGCACCTGTTCGACCAGCAGGCCCATCGGTTCGGATCGACGCTCGAGGCGGCGCTGTTCCGCGATGCCATCCCGACGGCGGTCTATTCCCAGCTCCTCAAGGACGTGAACGCCAACCTGGGCACGCTCCACCGCTACCTCGGGCTGCGGAAGAAGATGATGGGGCTGGACCAGCTCGGGTACGAGGACCTGTACACGCCGCTGGTGAAGGGGCTCGATCGCACCTACGACATCGGCGAGGCCCAGGCCATGGTGCTGGCCGCGGTGGCCCCGCTCGGCCCCGACTACCAGTCCAAGCTGCGCCACGGGTACGAGAGCGGCTGGACCGACTTCCTCCCCTCCACCGGCAAGCGCTCCGGCGCCTACTCCACCGGCGTGTACGGCATCCACCCGTACCAGCTCCTCAACTTCAACGGTCGGTGGATCGACGTGTCCACCCTGGCCCACGAGTCCGGGCACTCGATGCACACGCTGCTGTCGTTCGAGAACCAGCCCTACCCGACCTCGGAGTACGCCATCTTCGTGGCCGAGGTGGCCTCGACCTTGAACGAGAACCTGCTCTTCCACAAGGCCCTGGCCGACGCCAAGACCGACGCCGAGCGCCTCTCGCTGCTGGGCCAGCACCTGGAGCTGTTGCGCGGCACGCTCTTCCGCCAGACCATGTTCGCGGACTTCGAGCTGGCCATCCATCAGCGGGCCGAGAAGGGCGAGGCGCTGACGGGCGAGAAGCTGAGCGACATCTACCTCGGGCTGGTGCGCCACTACTACGGCCACGACCAAGGCGTCTGCAACGTCGACGCGCTGTACGGGGTGGAGTGGGCCTTCATCCCGCACTTCTATTACGACTACTACGTGTATCAGTACGCCACCAGCGTCATCGCCTCGACCGCGCTTGCCAAGGCCATCCGCGACGAGGACGCCAAGGGCAGCACCGCGACCCGCGACCGCTACCTCAAGATGCTCTCCTCGGGCGGGTCCGACTATCCGGTCGAGCTCCTCAAGCGCGCCGGCGTGGACATGACCACCTCGGGCCCGTTCCAGGCGGCCATGGCCGACATGAACGAGACCATGGATCAGATGGACGCCATCCTGGGGAAGCAGGCCAAGGGCGAGGGGAAGTAGCCCTACCCTGCCCCGCTCGCCAGCGCACGCGCCCTGGCCCGGCCCGGCCGGTGGCGCGGGTTCCGGCGCGTCCCGCGGGCGCACTCGAGCTGCTGCGCCACCATCCGCCTGAAGGCCGCCCGCATCGGGGCGAAGCGACCCGCGTCGCCCTCCAGGGCGGAGAGCGCCAGGGCGATCGCCTCCAGGGTGGAGAGGCAGTGCGCGCCCGGCTCGCGTCGGAGATCGCCGTAGCCCTCGCCGCCGTCCGGCTCCACCGAGAGGCGCGGGAGGGCCGAGAGCAGGCGGCTGCGCCCGATCATGCGCTCGGCCTGGTGCCAGGTGCCGTCCACCACCACCAGGTGGCTGGGCGGCGAGCCCGCCCGGAGCCCAGCCGGCGCGGCGTCACCGCCCGGGAAGAGCAGCGCCGCGCCCGGAGCGAGCGGAGGAGGAGGCGGGCTCTGCCCGCCGACGGCGCGAGGGCGAAGCCCGGGCAATCGATGCTCCGGGGGCGCCGGCTTCTCGGCCCACCCGGCAAGACGTCCGCACAGCTCGCGCACGCGCGGGTGCGCGTCCAGGTCCACGGCCTGGTGAAGCTCCGCGTTCTGGAGGGCTACCCGCGCCAGCCAGGCGCTGCAGATGGCGAGCCGCGCCTCGCGCGGGTGCTGGAGGATCACCACCCGCGTGCGGGATGGCGCGGGCGCGAGAATCGGCGCACAGGCAGAGCTCGACGGGGCGCAGGCAGCGGCGGCAGTTCTCGCGCACGGGCGGGAGAGAGTAAGGGGACCTCGCCCCGCGAGCAAGGGCTCGAGCCTGGACCCGGAATGCGCGGGCACCAAGCGTCCCATCCGGCCCAGAATCCAGGACCAGGTTCAGCTCCAGGTCCAGGTCAATCCTTCGAGCGCAGACCGTTTCCCGCCGTATACTCCCCGGAACGCAGGGGAGCGAGGGTCGGCCATGGCGGAGGGTCGTGTCGATGGTGCAGAGCGGCGGATGCGCGCCATCCGCAACATCGGCATCATGGCCCACATCGACGCCGGCAAGACCACGCTCACCGAGCGTCTCCTCTTCGTGGCCGGACGCACCCACAAGATGGGCGAGGTGCACGAGGGTGCCGCCGTCATGGACTGGATGGATCTCGAGCGCGAGCGCGGGATCACCATCACCTCGGCGGTGACGCGGCTGGAGTGGACCGGCCACGAGCTGCACCTCATCGACACCCCCGGCCACGTGGACTTCACCATCGAGGTGGAGCGTTCGCTGCGGGTGCTGGACGGCGCGGTGGCCGTCTTCGACGCGGCGCATGGCGTCGAGCCGCAGAGCGAGACCGTCTGGCGCCAGGCCAATCGCTACCGGGTGCCGCGCATCGCCTTCGCCAACAAGATGGACCGGGTCGGGGCGGACTTCGAGATGACCCTGGCCTCGCTGCGCCGCCACTTCCCCGACCACGCCATCGCCCCGGTGCAGCGGCCGCTCGGTGCCGAGGCGGCCTTCACCGGCCTCGAGGACCTGGTGGCGCGCCGCACCATCCGCTTCGGCGACCCGGACGACCCGCGCGACTTCCAGGTGACCGAGGGCATCTCGCCGGAGGGAGAGGCCGTGCGCCAGGGCCTGGTCGAAGCGGTGGCGGACCACGACGACCCGACCGCCGAGGCGGTGCTGAACGATCGCCAGGTCGACCCCGAGTCGCTGCGGGCCGCCATCCGGCGGGTGACGCTGGCGGGCAGGCTCGTCCCGCTGCTGGCCGGCGCGGCGCTCCGCAACCGCGGCATCCCGCAGGTGCTGGACGCGGTCTGCGACTACCTGCCCTCCCCGCTGGACGTCCCCGCGCCGGTGGGCCACAACCCGCACACCGGCAAGGAGGAGTCCCGCCCGGTGGGCGACTCGGCCCCGCTGCTGGCGCTGGCCTTCAAGGTGTCGCTCCTCGACGAGCGGCGCCGGTACGTCTTCGTGCGGGTGTACGCGGGGCGCCTGGGCGAGGGCGACGCGGTCTGGAACGCCAGCCAGGGGAAGTTCGAGAAGGTCACCCGGGTGCTCCTCATGCACGCCGTCCAGAAGGAGCGCGTCGCGGCGCTGGGGGCGGGCCAGATCTTCGCGGTGGCCGGCCTGAAGGAGACCCGCACCGGCGACACCCTCACCGACAAGGCGCACCCGCTGGTGCTGGAGCGGCTGGGCAGCTACGAGCCGGTCATCTCGCAGGCCATCGAGGCCGGCTCGCAGAAGGACCGCGAGGCCCTGCTCGAGGCCCTGGCCCGCATCGCCGACGAGGACCCGACCTTCCGCTACGGAGAGGACGCCGACACCGGCCAGCTCCTCTTCTCGGGCATGGGAGAGCTGCACCTCGACATCGTGGCCGAGCGGCTGCGGCGCGAGTTCGGCCTCTCGGTGCGGACCGGCCCGCCCCAGGTGCTGCTCCACGAGACGCTCACCGCCGAGGCCGACGGGGAGGCCACCTTCGAGCGTACGCTGGAGGACGGCGCCCTCTACGGCCACGTCTCGGTGCGGGTGGGGCCGCTGCCGCGCGGCGGCGGGTTCCGCTTCCACCTCCTCCCCGAGGTGGCGGCGCTCCCCTTCCTGCGCGACGACGTCCGGCGCATGCTGGAGGACGGCGCCCGCGAGGCGGCCGAGGCCGGAGCGCTGGAGGGTCATCCGCTCCAGGACGTGCAGGTGACGGTGACGGGCGCCACCTGGCGGGAGGGGTCCTCCAAGCCGTTCACCTACAAGATCGCCTGCGCCGACGCGGTGCGCGAGGCCGCCGGCCGCGCCAGCCCCGTCATCCTGGAGCCGCTCATGGGCCTGGAGATCGTCGCCCCGGCCGAGTACCTGGGCGAGGCCATCGGCAGCGTGGACCGGCGCAAGGGAACGGTGCTGGACGTCTCGGAGCGTGGAACGGCGGTCAAGGTGATCGAGGGGGAGGCCCCGCTGCGCCGGCTCTTCGGGTATGCCACCGAGCTGCGCTCGCTCACCCAGGGGCGCGCCCTGTTCACCATGCGTTTCGATCGCTACGACGCCGTGCCGTAGGCGCCTCCTCCCTTCCGACCACACGGCTCCCGGCCGGGGTTTTCACCCTGCGCACGTTCGAGCGTAGACTCTGCCTCACGTTCGGCCTGCTCGCACCCAGCCGGCTGCCTGGCCGGCCGCACAGGAGGGAAGCCATGGCCAAGCTCTTCTCGGCGGCTCGTCGCCCTCTGCGCTGTTGCTGGCACCGCTCTCGGCCCGCGCCGGCTTGCTGTTCGAGGGCTCGGTCGGCAGCGGCCTCCCCTGGGCTCGCCACACGCCGGGGATCGCATCCCGACCAACCTCATGCTCACCGGCGGGTACTCCTTCCCGGGATGGTGAAGCTGGAGCTGGGGGTGCTGGGCAACCTGGCGGACGTCGAGCAACTCGAAGTTCGACGTCGATCTCCGGCCCATGATCGTGGTGAAGCCGCCGCTCTTCCCCGTGTACGCCCGGGGGATCCTGGGCGTGAGCGGCCTGGTGGAAGGCCCATCCAGCCTCAGCTACGGTGCTGCCCTCGGGGTGCGCATCGGCGCGCTCGGCCTGGGCGCCTTCATCGAGGCCGGCGCGCTCGCCAAGCGGATCAAGGTGAACGACAAGGACAAGGACGCCTGGTTCGCGGAGGGGCGGCTGGGCGTGTACTGGGACTAGCCCGCCTGCTCAGCACCCCATCCTCTCGAAGAAGTCGTTCCCCTTGTCGTCCACCAGCACGAAGGCCGGGAAGTCGACCACCTCGATCTTCCACACCGCCTCCATGCCCAGCTCCGGGAAGTCGATGCACTCGACCTTCTTGATGTTCTCCTCCGCCAGCACCGCCGCCGGGCCGCCGGGGGAGCCGAGATAGAAGCCGCCCCACTTCTGGCACGCGTCCGTGACCGCCCGGCTCCGGTTGCCCTTGGCGATCATCACCAGCGATCCGCCCTTCGACTGGAGCAGGTCCACGTAGGAGTCCATGCGTCCCGCCGTGGTGGGGCCGAAGGAGCCGGAGGGCTTGCCCTTGGGCGTCTTGGCCGGGCCGGCGTAGTAGACCGGGTGGTCGAGCAGGTACTTCGGCAGCGGCTTCCCCTGGTCGAGCATCTCCTTGAACCTGGCGTGGGCGATGTCGCGGGCCACGACCAGGGTCCCGTCGAGCAGCAGCGGGGTCGAGACCGGGAACTTCGTCAGCTCGGCCAGGATGGCCTTCATGGGCCGGTTCAGGTCGACGCGCTGGCCGTGCGCGTGCTTGGCGCCGGCGCGGCGAGAGCTTCACCAGGCGGCCCGGGTCGTGGTCCAGCTCCTCCAGCCAGACGCCGTCGCGGTCGATGCGCGCCCTGACGTTGCGGTCGGCCGAGCACGACACCGCCATGGCCACCGGGCAGGAGGCCCCGTGGCGTGGGAGGCGGATCACCCGCACGTCGTGGGCGAAGTACTTGCCGCCGAACTGCGCGCCGATGCCGAGCCGGTGGGCCGCGGCGAGGAGCCTCTCCTCCAGCTCGGTGTCGCGGAAGGCGCGGCCCAGCCCGTTGCCCTCCGTCGGGAGGCCGTCCAGGTACCGCGCCGAGGCGAGCTTCACGGTCTTCATGGCCGTCTCGGCCGAGGTCCCGCCCACCACCACCGCCACGTGATACGGCGGGCAGGCCGCCGTCCCCAGGTGGCGCATCTTGTCGACCAGGAAGGCCTCGAGCCGCTCCGGCGTGAGGAGCGCCTTGGTCTCCTGCCAGAGCTGGGACTTGTTGGCCGACCCGCCGCCCTTGGCCACGAACAGGAACTCGTAGGTCATCCCGCTGGTGGCGTAGATGTCGATCTGCGCCGGCAGGTTGGTCCCGGTGTTCACCTCCCGGTACATGTCCAGCGCCGCCGTCTGCGAGAAGCGCAGGTTCTCCTGCGCGTAGGTCAGGAACACGCCCTCGGAGAGGGCCTTCTCGTCCTTGACGCCGGTCCAGACCTGCTGGCCCTTCTTGGCCACGATGGTGGCCGTGCCCGTGTCCTGGCACAGCGGCAGCTCGCCCCGGGCGGCGATCTCGGCGTTGCGCAGGAAGGCCATGGCCACGCCCTTGTCGTTGGCCGAGGCCTCCGGGTCGGACAGGATCTTCGCCACCTGATCGTTGTGGGAGGCGCGCAGGTAGAACGAGATCTCGCGCATGGCCTCGCGCGCCAGGCGGGTCAGCACCGCCGGCTCGACCTTGAGGACCTCGGTGCCCTCGAAGCTGGCCACCGACAGGCCGTCCCTCCCCAGGAGCCGGTAGCGGGTGTCGTCGGCGGCGAGCGGGAACGGATCCTGGTACTCGAAAGCGGGGGTGGTCATGGTCGAGGCTTCTCCTTCTGGATCACGTGACGCAGGGCGGAGGCGGGGGCGCCCGGAAGTGGATGGTCAAGCGCGCTCGAGGACCGCGGTGAGCAGCCGCCAGAAGTTCTGGACCGAGGGGATGCTGACGTGCTCGTCAGGCGTGTGCACGTCCCACATGCTGGGCCCGATCGACGCCATCTCCATCCCCGGATACTTGCCGCCCAGGATCCCGCACTCCAGCCCGGCGTGGATGGCCTTCACCACGATCGGTTTCCCGAACAGCTCCTGGTGGACGCCGTCGACGAGCTTCACGATCCCGGCGCCCGGCTCCGGTTTCCATCCCGGGTAGCCGTTGGAGCCGTGGGTGACGAACCCCGCCAGCGCCGCGATGGCGGAGATCCGCGAGGCCAGCGCCGCCTTGGACGCGTCGATGGAGCTGCGGGTCAGGAACGTCACCTCGATGGTCCGCTCGCCGGTCTCGGCCACGCCCAGGTTGGTCGAGGTCTGCACCAGGCCGGGGATGTCCGGGCTCATGGCCTCCACCCCGTGCGGCGCCGCCAGCAGGAAGCCGATCACCGCTGCGGCATCGGCCGGCGAGAGCACTCGCCGCGCGGCGGGATCGTCCGCCGGGAGCGGCTCGAGGGAGACCGCCAGCCCCGGATCGAGGGCGCCCAGCGCCGCCCGCCACTCCCGGCCCAGCCGGGCGACGTCGCCGGCCAGCGCCGCCTGGTGCGACGGCTGGACGTGGACCACCGCCACCGCCTCGCGCGGAATGGCGTTGCGCTTGTTCCCGCCCTTCACGGCGGCGAGCTGCAGATCGTGGGCGCGCACCACCTCGCCGAGGATCTGGGCCAGCAGCCGCAGGGCGTTGCCGCGGCCGGCGGCGATGTCGATCCCGGAGTGGCCGCCCTTGAGCCCGTACACCTTGAGGCGCATCGGCGTCCGCTCCTCGCCCGGCGCCGTGAAGACGACGGGACGCGTCGCCGAGGTGTCGACGCCGCCGGCGCAGCCGATGGTGAGCTCGCCCTCCTCCTCGCTGTCCAGGTTGAGCAGCCGGGGGGAGCGGAGCCATAGGGGCCGGACGGCGTTGGCGCCGGTCAGGCCCGTCTCCTCGTCGATCGTGAGCAGCACCTCCAGCGCGGGATGGGCCAGGTCCTTCGCGGCCAGGACGGCCAGCGCCGCCGAGACCCCCACGCCGTTGTCGGCGCCGAGGGTGGTCCCGCGCGCCCGGAGCACGTCGCCGTCGCGCATCACCTGGATGGCGTCGCGAGCGAAGTCGTGCGCCGTCCCCTCGTTCTTCTCGCAGACCATGTCCAGGTGGGCCTGGAGGGCGACGCCGGGCCGGCCTTCCTTCCCCGGGGTGGCCGGCTTGCGAACGAGGACGTTCCCCGCTGCGTCCCCCTCGACCTCCAGCCCCAGGCCCATCGCCTGCTCGGCCGCCCATCGCGCGGCCGCCGCCTCGTTCTTGGACCCACGCGGGATCCTGGAGAGCTCCAGGAAGTAGCCCCACAGGCGGCGCGGCTCCAGGCTGGACAGTTCGCTCATCGGGACTCCTCCAGGTATGACGCCCCTCGGCGGCGCGCGCAGCCTACCAGAGGCCGGGCGGGGGGGCAGCGGCCCCGCGGTTCCGCTTCCTTGAAGCGGTCCCTCGTCCAGCCTAGCCTACGGCATGCCCCCCACCACCACCGCCGGCGCAGAGACAGTCGCCGCCGCCCCGTCCTTCGGCGACCGAGTCCTGCAGTATTTCCGCGACTTCCGCGTGCTCCGGGAGACCCGCTCCGAGTACTGGGGCATCCAGCTCGTCAACTTGATCGACTGCGCGATGTACTTCGGGCTCCTCAACATCGCCTCGGTGTTCCTGTCCGAGAACGTCGGCTTGGACGACGAGCATGCGGGCTACGCCATCTTTCTGTTCACGACCGCCACCACGATCTTTCTGTTCTTCTCGGGCACGGTCACCGACTGGCTCGGCATCCGGATCTCGACCCACATCGCCATGCTGGCCCAGGGCGCGCTCCGGCTGGGGGTGGCGCTGGTGGGGCTGCTGCCCTGGCTGCCGCACCGCGGCCTGCTCGCCACGGTGCTGCTGCTCCTGATGGCCCCGTTCATGGCCATGATCCAGACCGTCTTCCAGGCGGCCAACAAGCGGTTCACCACCGAGCGATCACGGAGCGCTGGCTACAGCCTCTGGTACCTGGCCATGAACATCGGGGCCGCCGGAGGCGGGTTCCTCATCGACATCGTGCGGAAGTGGTTGGGCTGGTCGAATGCGCACGTGTTCACCATCGGTGCAGTGGGTGGGCTGACCTGCTCGGCGATCGCCTGGCTCACCATCCACAGCGAACAGCAGCTCGACCTGCGCGGCACCGCGCCGGCCGGGCCGGAGGAAGCGGCGGCCGTCGCCCCGGCACCGGCGGAGCGCCGGAACCCGCTGCAGATCGCGCTGGCGGTGATCCGCGAGCCGACGCTCTGGCGACTGGTGGTCCTCATCGGTCTCATCCTGGGCGCGCGCGCCGTCTTCGCGTACCTGTACCTGCTCATGCCCAAGTACTGGCTCCGCACCATCGGGGAGAACGCTTCCATCGGGACGCTGCAGGCCATCAATCCCATCCTGATCGTGATCGGCATCATCCTGTTCATCCCGCTGGTGGGCCGGTTCCGGCTCTACTCGATGCTGGTCTACGGCGCGATGATCTCGGCCGTGTCGCTGCTCCTCCTGGCGATCCCCTGGACCTGGGTGTCGGCCGACATCGCGCGCGCGCACTACGTGATGTCGATCCTGTGCATGATCGCCCTCTCCGTGGGCGAGGTGGTCTGGTCGCCCAAGCTCTACGAGTACACGGCCGCCATCGCGCCCGAGGGGCAGGAGGGCACCTACCTGGGCATCTCCATGGTGCCCTGGTTCCTGGCCAAGGGGCTGGTGAGCGTCATCTCTGGCCACCTGCTGGTCCGGTGGTGCCCCGAGGGCATCGGACCCCGGATGGCGGCGGGCCAGGTCGCGTACTGGAACAGCCCGGCCGCGATGTGGCTCATCCTGAGCCTGATCGGGCTGGTGGGCTGCTTCGGCGCGGTGGCGCTGCGCGGGTGGCTCACCCGCGGGTTGAAGGAACAGAAGGCCGCGGCCGTGCAGGGCTGAGCGTGTCAGCCCGGGCGCGGCTGCAGCTGGAGCTGCCCGCGCGCCTCCATCACCAGGTCGCGCTGGTAGAGACCGGCCAGGCCGGCCAGCAGCGTGGCCGCGGTGCGCAGCGCCTCGGGGAGGAGCCGCGAGTCACCCAGGAACGGCAGCTTCTCGACGGTCGAGAAGAGCAGCCAGCAGCCCCCGGACGCCGCGAACGTCCACCACGGCGCCGCCAGCTTGGACCTACCCAGGCGCAGCGTGTAGCGGACCACCGGCACCAGCAGCACGAAGGTGAGCGCATCGCAGACGTAGGAGATGGCGCTCGCCCAGGCCGCCGCTCCACCCCCACCCAGTGCGTCCTGCAGGTCGTGGCTGGCATTGCTCCAGACCAGGCCGGCCGCGGCCACTGCCGCCACCAGGTAGGCCGAGAGCGGCCGCCACCCCAGCGCCGACTCCAGCCCCGCGTTCCGGAAGGTCAGGGCCAGCACCGCGCTGGCGAACACGCTCATGACGTTCGCCACCACCAGCGCCGCCGAGGCCAGCAGGAGGCCGGCGCGCACGTTTCCGGCGGCGATGGCACCGGCCACCGGATCCTCGGCCACCACCAGGAGGAAGTACACCAGCCCCAGCGGCCCCCAGAACCGGCGCATGTAGTCGCGGGGCTGCAGCACCGCGAAGGCGGCCAGCGCGCCGGCCGCCGCCAGGAGCTTGGCGGCCACGTGGCTGCCGAGAAGCCACCCGGGGAGCGCGCCGGCCGGTAGCAGGGCG
This sequence comes from uncultured Pseudomonadota bacterium, assembly GCA_963736345.1. Taxonomy (GTDB): domain Bacteria; phylum Myxococcota; class Myxococcia; order Myxococcales; family Anaeromyxobacteraceae; genus Anaeromyxobacter. Next base: position 139,866 of record CAVTOU010000004.1, read on the forward strand.
CACACCACCACGTGGGCTGCGGTCAGGGCCACCACCACCGCGATCCGGATCACGCGCGCACCTCCTCGTCCAGCCGCCGCAGCACGACCGCGGTGACCTCCGCGCCCAGGAAGGTGCGCAGCATGGGCTCGAGGCCGCGCCGCAACGCTGGCAGGTCCTCGAGCCGGAGCTGCTCCGGCTCGCGGTGCGCCCAGGCGGTGGACGCCAGACGCACCGCGCTGGAGGCGGTGCGCGCGCCCAGGTACTCCGTCACCACGGCCTCGATCCGAGAGCGGATGTCGCCCACGCCGGTCGACATGCCGCGAGTCTGACACGGAATGGCGACCGCCGTCGCGAATACGGCTGTCGCCATCTCGCGGGACCGCCGGGTGGACCGCGACTCGCGGCAGCCGCTCGGGTGAGGAACGCCGGACCCGCACCGGGCCAGGCGCGCCGGAAGCTACTCCGCCACCCCCTTCTCCTTCAGGATCCGCCAGACCTTCTCCGGCGTGATGGGGATGTCGATGTGCTTCACCCCCAGGTGCGCCAGCGCGTCGACCACCGCGTTGGCGATGGCGGGGGGCGCGCCCACCGTGGCCGACTCGCCCACGCCCTTGGCGCCGAGCGGGTGGTGCGGGCAGGGCGTCACGGTCTTGTCGGTCTCCCAGGCCGGGGTCTCCATGGCCGTCGGGAGCAGGTAGTCCATGAAGCTGCCGGCCAGGTTGTTGCCGTTCTCGTCGTAGGTCATCTCCTCGAAGAGCGCCGGGGCCAGGCCCTGGGTCAGCCCGCCGTGGATCTGCCCGTCCACGATCATGGGGTTGATGATGTTGCCGCAGTCGTCGACCGCCACGAAGCGCCGCACCTTCACCATCCCGGTGCCGCGATCGATGTCCACCACGCAGATGTAGCTGCCGAACGGGAAGGTCAGGTTGGGCGGGTCGTAGTAGGAGGTCGCCTCGAAGCCGGGCTCCATCCCCTTCGGATAGTTGGTGTAGGCGGCGAAGACGATCTCCTGGATGGTCTTCGATCGCTGCGGCGCGCCCTTGACCGAGAACTTGCCCGGCTCCCAGACCAGGTCGTCCTCCGAGCACCTCGAGCAGGTGGGCGGCGATCTTCTTCGCCTTCTCCCGGAGCTTGCGCGCGGCCACCGCGCAGGCGGCGCCGGAGGTCGGCGTCGAGCGGCTGGCGTAGGTGCCGAGGCCGTAGGGCGCGGTGTCGGTGTCGCCCTCCTCCACCTGCACGTCGGAGGCCGGGATGCCCAGCTCCTCGGCGACGATCTGCGCGTAGGTGGTCTCGTGGCCCTGCCCCTGCGACTTGGTGCCGAGGCGCGCGAGCGCCTTGCCGGTCGGGTGGACGCGGATCTCGGCCGAGTCGAACATCTTGAGGCCGAGGATGTCGAAGTCCTTGGACGGCCCCGCGCCGACGATCTCGGTGAAGCTGCAGATGCCGATGCCCATGAGCTCGCCGCGGGCCCGCTTCTCGGCCTGCTCCTTGCGGAGCTCCGCGTAGCCGATCTTGTCCATCGCCAGCTGCAGGGCGGCTTGGTAGTTGCCGCTGTCGTACTCCCAGCCCAGCACCGACTTGTAGGGGAACTGCTCGGGCTTGATGAAGTTCTTCATGCGGATCTCGGCCGGGTCCATCTTGAGCTCCTGCGCCAGGACGTCGGTGATGCGCTCGATGGCGTGCACCGCCTCGGTGACGCGGAAGGAGCAGCGGTAGGCGACGCCCCCGGGCGGCTTGTTGGTGTAGACCGCGTCCACCTCGCAGAAGGCGGCCTGCAGGTCGTAGGAGCCGGTGCAGATGGAGAACAGCCCGGCCGGGAACTTGGACGGGTTGGCCGAGGCGTTGGTGTAGCCGTGGTCGGCCACGGTCTTGATGCGCAGCCCGAGCATGGTGCCGTCCTTCCGGGCCGCCAGCTCGGCGTGCATGTGGTAGTCGCGGGCGAAGGAGTCGGCCTGCAGGTTCTCCATCCGGTCCTCGATCCACTTCACCGGCTTGCCGATCACGACCGAGGCGGCCACCGCGATGACGTAGCCGGGGTAGACCGGCACCTTGCCGCCGAAGCCGCCGCCGATGTCGGGCGAGATGATGCGGATCCGCTCCTCGGAGAGGCCGACGTGCCCGGCCACCAGCGCGAACACGGTGCGCACCGCGTGCGGCGCCTGGGTGGTCATGTAGACGGTGAGCTTCCCCTCGGCCGTGTTGAAGTCGGCGATGCAGCCGCAGGTCTCGATCGAGGCCACGTGGATGCGCGGGACGTAGATGTCCTGGGACACCACCACGTCGGCCTCGGCGAAGGCCTTGTCGGTGGCGGCGCGGTCGCCCGCCTCCCAGTGGAAGGCGAGGTTGTCCTTCTTGTCCTTCTTGTCGGTGCGCAGCACCGGCGCGCCCGGCGCGAGCGACTTGAAGGGGTCGACCATCACCGGCAGCGGCTCGTAGTCCACCTCGACGGCGTCGACGCCGTCGGCGGCGGCGTAGCGGCTGGTGGCGATGACCGCCGCCACCTCCTGCGCCTGGTACATGACCGTCGTCGGTCGGCAGCACCATCTGCGTGTCCGCCGAGAGGGTCGGCATCCAGTGCAGGTTGTACTTGGCCAGCGTCTCGCCGGTGATCACCGCCAGCACGCCCGGGACCTTGCAGCGCCGTCGCGGTGTCGATCGACTTGATCTTCGCGTGCGCGAAGGGGCTGCGCACGATGTCCATGTACAGCATGCCCGGGAGCACGATGTCGTCGACGTAGTGGCCCTGGCCGCGGATGAAGCGCGGGTCCTCCTTGCGCTTCATCGAGTGGCCCATCCCGCAGATCTTGGCGTCGGTCCTGGGTTCGTTCATGGTTCCCATGTCACCCTCCGTTCATCGGCTGGCGGCGGCAGCGGCGGTGCGCGGCGCCTCGGCGCCCGACGAGCCCTCGGCCCGCATGCGCTCGGCCGCGTGCTGCACGGCCTTGACGATGTTCACGTAGCCGGTGCAGCGGCAGAGGTTCCCGGAGATGGCCTCGCGGATCTCCAGCTCGCTGGGGTCCGGGTTCCTGGCCAGCAGCGCGCAGCTGGTCATCATCATCCCGGGCGTGCAGTAGCCGCACTGCAGGCCGTGCTGCTCGGTGAAGCCCTGCTGGACGGGGTGGAGCTTGCCGTCCTTCTCCAGGCCCTCCACGGTGGTGATCTTGCGGCCGTCGGCCTGGACCGCCAGCACCGTGCACGACTTCACCGGCGTCCCGTCGAGGAGCACCGTGCAGGCGCCGCAGTGGGTGGTGTCGCAGCCGATGTGCGTGCCGGTCAGCCGCAGGTTCTCGCGGAGCAGGTGGACCAGCAGCAGGCGCGACTCGACCTGCGCCTGGTAGGCCACCCCGTTCACGGTGACCTGGATGTCATGGGTCGACATGGTTCAGTTCCTCCCCGCCCGCTCGACGGCCTGGGCCAGGGCCCGTGCCGCCATGACGCGCGCCATCTCGCGCTTGTACTCGACCGCCCCGCGCCGGTCGGCGGTCGGGGAGGCACCCTGGGCGGCGATCCGCGCCGCCTCGGCCAGCGTGGCCGCGTCCGGCTTGCTGGCCGCGCAGGTACGCCTCCGCGGCGGTGGCCTGGACCGGCGTCTGGCCGGCGTTGGTGAGCCCGAGGCCCGCCCGCTCGATGGTCGCCCGAGGCGGTGAGCGTGACCTGGGCCGCGGCAGCGGCGGTGGCGTAGTCGCCCACCTTGCGCTCGAGCTTCTGGTAGGCGCCGCCGCTGCGGGAGCCCGGCACCGGGATGCGGATCTCGGTCAGGATCTCGTCCGGCCGCAGCGCGGTGGCGAAGAGCCCGACGAAGAACTTGTCGATGGGGATGACCCGCTCGCCCTCGGGCCCGACCGCCACCACCTCGGCGCCGAGCGCCAGCATGGTGGCCGGGTGATCGTTGCCCGGGTCGCCGTGGGCCAGGTTGCCGCCCACCGTGGCGCGGTTGCGCACGAGCGGGATCGGCGATGACCCGGGCGGTGTCGAGGAGGATCGGGTAGCGGGTGCGGACGAGCTCCGAGTCCTCCAGCGCGGCCTCGCGCGTGCAGGCCGCCGATGCGGAGCATGCCGCGCTCCTCGCGGACGTACTCGAGGCCGGGGATGCGGCCGATGTCGACGAGGTGGGCGGCCGAGCCGAGCCGGAGCTTGAGGAGCGGCAGGAGGCTCTGCCCCCCGGAGAGCACCTTGGCGTCGTCGCCGGTGCTCGCGCAGCAGCGCGATCGCCTCCGGGAGGGTGGCGGGTGCGTGGTAGTCGAAGCCGGACGGGATCATCGTTCCTCCTCTTCGGTGAGGGGCAGCGGGTTCAGCGGCGGACCAGCAGGAAGGCGACGGCGGCGGCCAGGAGCAGCGCCAGCCACAGCGGCGTCGGGGCGCCGAGCGTGCGCGCCGCGGCGCGGCCGGCGACCCGGGCGCCCAGCGATCCCAGGTCCAGCGCTTCCGGCGCGGCGGTGCGCGGCGCGGGGGAGCGCGCCGGGCTCGGCGGCGGGACCGCCACGGCGATGCCGGCCGACGCCGGCGCCGCGGCGACCGCGGTCACGGCCGCGGCAGCCACGGAGGCGGCCGCGGGCTCGGGGACCTGGGCGGGCGCGGCGGACTCTAGCTCCGCCCGCATCCGCTGCGAGAAGATCTGGAACATCTGGTCGCTCACGTCCTCGACCATCCCGCGCCCCATCTGCGCCAGGATGCCGGTGATGTTCACCTGCGAGACGGCCGTCACCTCCGTCTCCTGCGGGCCCACCTCGCGCAGCCGGCTGGTGAGGCGCAGATCCGCCCCGCCCTTGCCGCGCACGTCCTGGCCCGTGGCCACGATCTCCGCGGTGCGCGTCTCCGGGTCGAGCCGCTCGAACACCACCCGTCCCCGGTAGCTGGACTGGACCGGCCCGACCTTGACGGTCATGGTGCCGCCGTAGGTCTTCTCGTCGAGTCGGCCGGTGATGGCGGCGCCGGGCATGCAGCGGGCCACGCTGTGCGGATCCACCAGGAACTCCCAGACGCGGGAGGGCGGGGCCTTGATGACGACGGTCTTGGTGATCTCGAGGGCCATGGCGGTCTCAGGACGCGAGCTGCGGGAGCAGACGCTCCAGCGACTCGAGGTTGTGGACGGGGAGCAGGGCGTCGACGAAGGGCAGCGCCGCCGCCATGCCCCGGGCGGTGGGCTGGTAGCGAGGATCGCCCAGCAGCGGGTTGAGCCAGAAGATGCGGCGGGCGCGCGCCTGGATGCGCCGCATGGCCTCCGCCAGCCGCTCGGGCTCCCCGCGATCGAGCCCGTCGCTGAGCACGATCACGATGGTGCGCGAGTCCACCAGCTCGTCCAGGTGGCGCGCCGCGAAGGTCTCCAGGCACTCGCCGATGCGCGTCCCGCCCGACCAGTCCGGCACGGCCGCGGCCAGCCGGTCCAGCGCCGACCGCTGCTGGCCGCCCGAGAGCCAGGAGGTGATCCGCACCAGATCGGTGTTGAAGGCGAACACCTCGGTGCGCCGGGCCACCCTCTTCAGCGCGCGGGCGAAGGCGAGCAGGAAGCGCGCGTGGGGATCCATCGATCCGCTCGTGTCGCAGATCAGCACCAGGCGCGGCGTCTCGATGGGCCGCTCGCGCCGCGCCAGCGAGACCAGCTCCCCGGCCGTGGCCACCGCCCGGCGCAGGCTGCGGCGCGGATCCGGGCGACCGCGCCCGTGCACCGGCACCAGGCGCCGGCTCCGGCGCGTGGCGAGGCGCTCGGCCAGCCGGACCACCAGCCGCTCCAGGCGAGCCAGCTCGCGGTCGTCGCACGCCTCGAACGGCTTCCGGCGGAGGAGCGCGTCGCGGCTCCAGCCGGGCTCGTCGCCGCGCGGGACCTCGACCTCCACCTCCACCGGCCGCAGTGCGGCGGGGACGAGCCCAGAGACGCCGGGGTTGCCGGGCCCATGCTCGGCGCGCGGCGGCGCCGGCCGGGGCGCCCTCCCCGCCCCGAGCCAGAGGCGCGCGAACAGGTCCTCGAAGGCCTCGGCGTCGCGCGGCCGGATCTTGAGCGTGCAGCGCAGGGTCAGGCGCACGTCCTCGGGATCGCCCAGGTCGGCGCGGGTCATGGCGCGCAGCGCGTCCACCTCGTCGCCCACCGTCACCCGGATGCCGGCGGTGCGGAGGCTGCCGGCGAAGCGGGCCAGGTGGACGGTGAGGTCGGCGCTCACGGCGCGGACGCCTCCCCGACGCGTGCCGCGCCCACCAGCCGCCCCAGCTCGCCCGGCTCCAGGTCGCGGAGGTCGTGGCGATCCTTCACCACGCAGCCCAGGGTGGCCCGCACCACCTCCTCGTCCAGGTGATCCTGGTGGAGGCGGACCAGCGCGCGGGCCCAGTCGATGCTCTCGGCCACCCCGGGGCTCCGGGCCAGGCGCCGGGCGCGGAGCCCCTGCACGAACCGGCCGATCTCCAGGGCCAGCGCCTCGCTCGCCCCCGGGACGCGGGCGCGCAGGATGCGCACCTCCTTCTCCAGGCTCGGGTGATCGAGGTGCAGGTACAGACAGCGGCGGCGCAGCGCGTCCCCAATCTCGCGGGTGCAGTTGGAGGTGAGGACCACGTGCGGGACGTGCGCCGCGCGGATGGTGCCCAGCTCCGGGATGGTCACCTGGAAGTCCGAGAGGACCTCGAGCAGGAAGGCCTCGAAGGCCTCGTCGGCGCGGTCCACCTCGTCGATGAGCAGGACCGCCGGCCCTTCCTGTCGGGTGATGGCGCGCAGCAGCGGCCGTTCCAGCAGGTAGCTGCGCCCGAACACAGCCTGCTCCATGCGATCGGCATCCATCCCCTCCTGCTCGGACATCCGCACCCGCAGCATCTGGCGCGGGTAGTTCCACTCGTAGAGCGCGGTGGAGACGTCCAGCCCCTCGTAGCACTGCAGCCGGATGAGCTCGGTGTCGCGGAGCCTGGCCAGCACCTTTGCGATCTCGGTCTTGCCCACCCCGGCGTCGCCCTCGATGAGGAGCGGCTTGCCCAGCTCGCCGGTGAGGAGCAGCGCGGTGGCGATGGCTTCGTCGGCGATGTAGCCCTCGCGGGCCATCCCCTCCTGCAGGGCTCGCACCTCCGCCCTCATCGCCCCTCCGTGCCCATTCCCGTGACCGACCCCGAGCCCGATAGCTCGCTGGCGAGATACCGCTCCGGAGCCGCCAGGAACTTCTCCCGGCAGCGGGGGTTGCAGAAGAAGTAGGCGCGGCCCTGGTGCTCGGCGCGGGCGCGGGCGGTCGCGATCACCACCGTCATGCCGCACACCGGGTCGATCGCCTCGGCCTCCGCCGGCGGCGGGGCGCTCACCTCGGCCTCGCGGGCCAGCTCGGCCAGGCGCGACCGGCGCACCTGGACGATCTCGGCCAGGATGCTGAGCGCCACCTCCTCCGGAAGCCGCGCGCCCAGATCCAGGCCGGCCGGGTTCCGGACGCGATCGAGCCGCTGGGCGGGGATGCCGCGCGAGACCAGCGTCTCGCGGATCAGGGCGAACCGCTTGCGGCTCGCCACCACCCCCAGGTAGGCGGGATCGAGCGCCAGCGCGGCCGCCACCGAGTCCTCGTCGCTCTCGCCCATGGTGGCCACCACCGCGAAGAGGTTCTCGGCGCCGGCGGCCAGGGCGCCGACCTCCGGCGCGGAGGGGCCGGGCAGGATGCGATCGGCGCCGGGGAAGGTGGCGCGGTCGCCGCCGGGGTCGACCACGTCCACCAGGTACCCCATGGCGTGGCCCAGCCCGGCCAGGGCGCGGGCCGCCGGCGACGGGCCGAAGACCAGCAGCCGCGGCACCGGCAGGATGGGCTCCAGGTACACGTCGACGCTCCCACCGCTGTGGCAGGTCATGGGGAGCGCGGTCACGCCCGGCCGGGCGTCGCGGTCCGGCTCCGGCGAGAGCGAGACGAGCCGGGGCTGCCCGTCGGCCAGGGCGCGCCGGGCCTCGCGCTTGACCGTGGGCTGGGTGCAGTTGCCGCCCAGCCAGCCGTGGTAGCCGCCGTCGGCGGTGATCACGGCCATGTCGCCCTGGTGGGCGGAGCTGTACGACTCGCGCCGCACCACCACCGCCAGGACGAACGGCTCGCCCTTGCGGGCCAGGTCGGCTGCCATCCGCAGGAGCTCGGCTCGCATCTATGGCCCTCCCAGCGCGTCCCGGGCGTGGTCCACGTCCCCGGGCAGGTCGATGTCGGCGAGCGCCGAGGCCGGCCAGCTCAGCTCGACCGCCTCGGAGCGGTGGCGCTTCGTGACGCGCTTGCCGCACCCCTCTCCCTGGGCCGCGCCCAGCTCGGGGAAGAGCGCCCGCGCATACAGGGTCGGGGGCGCGAGCACGCCACCGTAGCTCGACAGCACCATGGGAGCGGTCCCGGCGCGGAAACGCTCGACCAGGGCCCGGATCATGTCCGCGGTCACGAGCGGCATGTCCGCCAGCAGCACCACCGCGGCCGGGGCGTCCGCCGGGACGGCGCGGATGCCGGCGCGGAGCGAGGTGTTGATCCCGGCGGCGTGGTCCGGGTTGGGGACCGGACGGACGGAGAGTCCGCGCAGCTCGGCCAGTGCGCGATCGAGCTCGTGCCCCAGCACCACCAGCACCGGGTCCAGCCCCGCCTCGAGGGCGGTGTGCGCCGATCGGCGCAGGACGCTGGTGCCGCCCAGCTGGAGGAGGAGCTTGTTCCGGCCCAGCCGGCTGGAGGAGCCGGCGGCCAGGACCACGCCGGCGACGGTCCCTCCGCGCTCAACCGGCATGGATGGCCCCCTCGCGGTCGCGCAGGTGCCCGGGTCGGCGTCCCGACTGGACCGCCAGCATCTCCGCCACGATGCTCACCGCGACCTGCTCGGGGCCGTCCGCGCCCACGTCCAGCCCCACCGGCGCGTAGAGGCGATGGGCGGGCTGGATCCCGAGCTCCTCCAGGAGCTCCGCGCGGCGCGCCTTGGGCCCGAGCAGCCCGAGATAGGCGATGGGAGAGCGGAGCAGCGCGCGGATCCAACCCCGGTCATGGGCGAGCGAGTGGGTCTGCACCACCGCCTGATGGCGCGGCCCGAGGTCCAGCCCTTCCACCCCCTCCTCGGAGCGGCGCAGCAAGAGCCGGGCCGGGGGCGGGAATCGCTCGGGGGTGAGATGGGCGGGCCGGTGATCGACGATGGTCACCTGGAACCCAACCACCAGGGCCAGCCGGACCAGCGGAAGCGCGTCGTCGCCGGCGCCGAACACGACCAGGTGCGGGGGAGGCGTCAGCACCTCGACGAAGAGGGTGTGCGGCCCGCGTTCCATCACCTGGCTGGCGCCGCCCTCGACCAGGCCCGGCGCGTCCCGCTGCAGCGCGGCATCCAGCTCGGCGTCGCCGGAGGGGGCGGCCAGGCTTCCGCGGCCCCACAGCGCGGTGCGGCCCGTCCGAGGGCCGCCGACGGCGGTGGCCAGCGCCAGCGGCACCCCGGCGGCCATCAGCTGGCGAGCCCGCGGGACCAGGACCTCGAGGAAGGCGCCATCGACGGGCTGCACTAGGATGTCGACCGCGCCCTCGCAGCCGAGCCCGAGGCCCCAGACCGTGTCCTCGTCCGAGCCGGTGTCGTAGTGGCGGAGCCGGGCGATCCCGCTGCGCATCACCTGCTGCGCGATCTCGCGGACGTCCGCCTCCAGGCATCCCCCGCTCACCCCGCCGAAGGTCGGGCCGCGCTCGGGGATGAGGAGCCGGGCGCCCGGCCGCCGGTACGCCGATCCCGAGATCCGGACCACCGTCGCCAGGGCCTGGCGGACCGGAGGATCCCCGCGGGCCGCGATCCGCTCGAAGATCGCCGCCGCCTCCTGCCAGTGCTTCACGAGAGCTCCGTCACGATTGTGCATCGACCCATAGGTCGAATTGACGCGGGCGGCAGCCCTGAAATGTGGCGGACCCCTACGAGATCGCAGGGACGACTCGGGGTAAACCCGAGCCCTGGCCCGTGCGCGAGCCCGCCGCCCGCCAGACCAAGACGCCCATGGGCCGCTCGACGGCGACGGGCGCGCGCACCCACCGGTGTCATCGACCGCTTGCAGCCCACCCGAGCGCGGGGAATCCGTCGAGCCCCGCGCGGCACGGTCGACGGTCAGGCGCGCGGGTGACCCCTGGCGCGCTCCGGCACCGGCCGCCGGCATGGCGCGCTGCGGCGCGAGCCCTCGTCACGCCAGGGCGATGCGGCGCGTCGGCGCACCGAGCAGATCGCGGCGCACCCTGTTCCCGAGGTGAACCATGCCCGGCATCACGTTGAGGTTGAACGGAAAGGAAGTCCGCACCGAGGTGGAGTCGCGCACGCTGCTGGTGGAGCTGCTGCGCGATCGGCTCGGCCTGACCGGTACGCACGTCGGCTGCGATACCAGCCAGTGCGGCGCCTGCGTGGTCCACGTGAATGGCAGGTCGGTGAAGTCCTGCACCATGTTCGCGGTCGAGGCCGACGGCGGCGAGGTCACCAGCATCGAGGGCGTGGCCCGCGACGGCGAGCTGGCGCCCATGCAGGCGGCCTTCCACGAGGCCCACGCGCTGCAGTGCGGATTCTGCACCCCGGGGGTGGTGATGAGCGCGCTGGACCTGGTCCAGCGCCGCCCGGGCGCCACCGAGGGCGAGATCCGGGAGTGGCTGGAGGGGAACCTCTGCCGCTGCACCGGCTACCACAACATCGTCAAGGCCGTGCAGGCGGCCTCGACGGCGGGGAGGTGAGCCATGGCCAAGGACGGGATCGGCGCGGCCGTGCTCCGCAAGGAGGACCGCCGCTTCCTCACGGGCGTGGGGCATTACACCGACGACGCCAGGAAGGTGGGCGAGCTGCACGCGCACCTGGTCCGCTCGCCCTTCGCGCACGCGCGCATCGGCGCCATCAAGGCCGACGCCGCCCGCAAGGCGCCCGGGGTGGTGGCGGTGCTGACCGGGGCGGACCTGGCGGCCGAGAAGATCGGCAACATCCCCACCGGCTGGCTCATTCACTCGAAGGATGGTTCCCCCATGGTCGAGCCGCCGCACCCGGCCCTGGCGCAGGGCGAGGCGCGCTACGCCGGCGACGCGGTGGCCATGGTGATCGCCGAGACGCGCGACCAGGCCCGCGAGGCGGCCAACCTCCTGGACATCGACTACCAGCAGCTCCCGGCGGTGGCCGACGTCCGCAAGGCGGTCGAGCCCGGCGCGCCCCAGGTCTGGGAGCAGGGCAAGGGGAACGTCTGCTTCGACTGGCACCTGGGCGACAAGGCCGCCACCGAGGCCGCCTTCGCCAAGGCCTACAAGGTCGTCTCGCTGGACGTGATCAACAACCGGCTGGTGCCCAACGCCATCGAGCCGCGGTCCGCCATCGGCGAGTACGACAAGGCCAGCGGCGAGCTGACACTCACCACCACCAGCCAGAACCCGCACCTCATCCGGCTGCTGGTGGCGGGGTTCAGCATGGGCGTGCCGGAGTCCAAGCTCCGGGTGGTGGCGCCCGACGTGGGCGGCGGGTTCGGCTCCAAGATCTACCACTACGCCGAGGAGTTCCTGGTGCTGTGGGCCGCCCGCAAGCTGGGGCGCCCGGTCCGCTGGACCGCGCAGCGCTACGAGTCCTTCCTCTCCGACGCCCACGGGCGCGACCACTTCTCGCACGGCGAGCTGGCGGTGGACGGCGACGGCAACTTCCTGGGGCTGCGGGTCTCGACCCTGGCCAACATGGGCGCCTACCTCTCCACCTTCGCGCCCGCCATTCCCACCTACCTCTACGGCACGCTGCTGGCGGGCGCCTACCGGACGCCCGCCATCTACGTGGAGGTGAAGGCGGTCTTCACCCACACGGTCCCGGTGGACGCCTACCGCGGGGCGGGCCGGCCCGAGGCGGTGTTCCTGCTGGAGCGGCTGGTGGACACGGCCGCCCGCGAGCTGGGAATCGATCGCGTCGAGATCCGCCGCCGGAACTTCATCCGCCCCGATCAGTTCCCGTACCAGACGCCGGTGGCGGTGCAGTACGACAGCGGCGACTACGGGGCCACGCTCGACGCCGCCCTCGACAAGGCTCGCTGGTCGACCTTCGAGCAACGCCGCGCCGAGGCCAAGAAGCGGGGCAAGCTGCGCGGCATCGGCCTCTCCACCTACGTCGAGGCCTGTGGCCTGGCGCCCTCGGCGCTGGTGGGAGCGCTCGGGGCGCGCGCGGGCCTGTACGAGTCGGGCGCGATCCGCGTGCACCCCACCGGCAGCGTCACCGTCTTCACCGGGACCCACAGCCACGGCCAGGGGCACGAGACCACCTTCGCCCAGCTCGTGGCCGAGAAGCTCGGGGTTCCCATCGAGCAGATCGACGTGGTGCACGGCGACACGGCCAAGTCCGCCTTCGGCATGGGGACCTACGGGTCCCGCTCCCTGGCGGTGGGAGGGTCGGCCATCGCCCAGGCCGCCGACAAGGTGATCGCCAAGGCGCGGAAGATCGCCGCCCACCTGCTGGAGGCGAGCGAGTCCGACGTCGAGTTCGCGGACGGCGCCTTCCGGGTGGCGGGGACCGATCGGAAGAAGACCCTGGCCGAGGTGTCGCTGGCCGCCTACGTCCCGCACAACTACCCGGCCGGCCTGGAGCCCGGGCTGGAGGAGTCGGCCTTCTACGATCCCAAGAACTTCACCTACCCGGCCGGCTGCCACGTCTGCGAGGTGGAGATCGATCCCGACACCGGCGTGACGCAGGTGGTGGGCTTCACCGCCGTCGACGACGTGGGCCGGGTCATCAACCCCATCATCGTGGAGGGCCAGGTCCACGGCGGCCTGGCCCAGGGGATCGGCCAGGCGCTCATCGAGGAAGCGCGCTACGACGAATCGGGCCAGCTGCTCTCGGGCTCGTTCCTGAGCTACGCCATGCCCCGGGCCAGCGACCTGCCCCGCTTCGAGGTGGCGACGAAGGTCACCCACTGCACCCACAACCCGCTCGGCGTCAAGGGCGTGGGCGAGGTGGGGGCCATCGGTTCCCCCCCGGCGGTGATCAACGCGGTGGTGGACGCGCTCCAGGACCCGGGGGTGCGCCACGTGGACATGCCGGCCACGTCGGAGCGGATCTGGCGGATCATCAGCGAGCGCAAGGGCAAGGAGGCCTAGCCATGCAGGAGTTCGGGTTTCACCGTCCGGAGAACGTGGCGGGCGCGGTCGGGGCGCTCAAGGCCGCCCGCGAGGGCAAGATCCTGGGCGGAGGCCAGAGCCTCATCCCGGTCATGAAGCTGGGGCTGGCGGCGCCGAGCGATCTCGTGTCGCTGGCCAAGGTGGCCGAGCTGCGCGGCATCCGCCGCGAGGGCAAGGAGCTGGTCGTCGGGGCCATGACCACCCACGCCGAGGTGGCCGAGTCGGCCGAGGCGCGGTCGGCCATCCCGGCCCTGACCGACCTGGCCGGGCACATCGGCGACCCCCAGGTCCGAAACCGCGGCACCCTGGGCGGCTCGCTGGCCCATGACGACCCCGGCGCCGATTACCCGGCGGCGGTGCTGGCCCTGTCGGCGACCGTGGTCACGGACCGCCGGCAGATCCCGGCCGACGCCTTCTTCAAGGGGATGTTCGAGACCGCGCTCCAGGCGGACGAGATCATCAGCGCGGTGCGCTTCCCCATCCCGTCGCGGGCCGCCTACGCCAAGTTCCCGCACCCGGCCTCGAGGTTCGCGCTGGTGGGGGTGATGGTGGCGGAGGGTCCGAGCGGGGTGCGCGTGGCGGTGACCGGCGCCGGCCCGAGCGTCTTCCGCGCCACGGCGCTGGAGGCTGCGCTGTCGAAGCGCTTCCGCCCCGAATCTATCGAGGGCGTGAGCATGCCGTCGCAGGGGCTGCAATCGGACGGCTTCGCCAGCGCCGAGTACCGGGCCCACCTCATCGGCGTGCTGGCACGCCGGGCGGTGGCGGCGTGCACGTGAGCCTCCGGGGGCGGGTCTCGCCGTGACGAGCACCTCCCCCGGACCTCGCCCCCTGCCCTCGTCCCCGGACGAGGTGGTCTCGCTGCTGGCCGAGGGCGACTACGTCGCCGACCGGTCGATGGCGACCGCGCTCTTCCTGGCGCTGCGCCTCACCCGGCCGCTCTTCCTGGAGGGCGAGCCGGGGGTGGGGAAGACCGAGGTGGCCCGGGTGCTGGCCCGCACCCTGGGCCGGCGGCTCATCCGGCTGCAGTGCTACGAGGGGCTGGATTCTGGCGTCGGCCGCCTACGAGTGGAACTACGCCCGGCAGATGCTGGAGATCCGCATCGCCGAGGCCGCCCACGACCTGGACCGGGCGCGCCTCGAGCACGATCTCTTCTCGGAGCGCTTCCTGGTGAAGCGCCCGCTGCTGCAGGCGCTGGAGCCGGATCCGGCCGGCCCGCCCGTCCTGCTCATCGACGAGCTGGACCGCACCGACGAGCCCTTCGAGGCCTTCCTCATGGAGGTCCTCTCCGACTACCAGGTCACGATCCCCGAGCTCGGCCCGGTGGCCGCGCCGGTGCCGCCGCTGGTGGTCATCACCTCCAACCGGACCCGGGAGATCCACGACGCCCTGAAGCGGCGCTGCTTCTACGCCTGGGTCGACTACCCCGACGCGGAGCGCGAGCTGGCCATCGTGCGGGTGCGGGTCCCCCATGCGCCCGTGCGCCTCTCCGAGCAGGTGGTCGCCTTCGTGCAGGCGCTGCGCGCGAAGGACCTCTTCAAGCGCCCGGGCGTGACCGAGACCCTCGACTGGCTGCAGGCGCTGGTGGCCCTGGACCGGACCGCGCTCGACCCCGGCACGGTCGACGCCACCCTGGGCGCCCTGCTCAAGTACCAGGACGACATCGGCCGGGTCCGCGGCGCCCAGGCGGCCGCGCTGGTGCGCGCCGCGGCGGGCGAGGCGCCGGCGCCTTGAAGGCAACCGGCCATCTCGCGGAGAACATCGTCCACTTCGCGCGGACGCTCCGCGCGGCGGGGATGAAGGTCGGTCCGGGCCGCGTCCACGCGGCGCTGCACGCCGCCACGCTGGTCGGGGTCGCCTCGCGGGAGGACCTGTACTGGGCCCTCCACGCCACCCTGGTCAGCCGCGAGGAGGAGCGCGCGCTGTTCCACCAGGCCTTCCAGCGATTCTGGCGGGAGCCGGGCGTGGCCGTCCCGCCGCTCCCGGGGAGCCGGGTCCTCCCTCCCGCGCAGCGGCCGCCCCCCGGCTCGCGCCGCGTGGAGGACGCGCTGGCGGGATCCGCGGCACCGCGGCGGCAGGTGGAGCGCGAGGTGCGCGAGGCGTTCATGGCCTGGTCGCCGGTGGAGGCGCTCCGGACGCGCGACTTCGAGCAGCTCTCGGCCGAGGAGCTGCGCGAGGCCGAGGCGGCCATCTCCGCGCTGCGCCTTCCCGTCCCCGAGCTGCCCACCCGACGGCTTCGCCCCAATCCGCGCGGACGCCGGCTCGATCCTCGCGCCACCCTGCGCGCGGTCCTGCGCTCGGGGGGCTCCACCATCCCGCTCCGCTGGCGCTCGCCTCGTTCCCGGCCGCCCGCGGTGGTGGCTCTCTGTGACGTGTCCGGGTCCATGACCCGCTACGCGCGGCTCCTCCTCCGGTTCCTGCACGCCCTGGCGCGGGACCGGCCGCGCGTGTATGCCTTCACCTTCGGAACCCGGCTCACCGAGGTATCCCGCCTGCTCCGGCATCGCGATCCCGACGCCGCGCTGGCGGCGGTGGGGCGCGCCGTTCCCGACTGGGACGGCGGAACCCGCATCGGCGCCTGCCTGCGGGAGTTCAACCTGCGCTGGTCGCGGCGGCTGCTCGCCCAGGGCGCGGTGGTGCTGCTCTTCACCGACGGGCTCGACCGGGAGGGAGCGCATGGGCTGGCGGAGGAGGCGGATCGCCTGCGCCGCTCCTGCCGCCGGCTCATCTGGCTCAACCCGCTGCTGCGCTATGCGGAGTTCGAGCCGCGGGCGGCGGGGATTCGCGCCATGCTGCCGTGCGTGGACGAGTTCCGCCCGGTGCACGATCTCGAGAGCCTGGGCCAGCTTGCGGAGGCGCTGGGGGAGGTGCCGGGGGCACGGACGGCCATCCCCGATCACGCCGGGCGGTTCCGGCGCGCGACCGGGGCGTGAAGCCGGCGCCGGACCCCGCTCGCCGGCATCCCTGGCTGGATCGCGTCCCTGCTGGGGTGGGCCCGGGGATCTCGTCCGTGCCCGCCTCGCGGCGGAGCAGACTGGCCGGCGCACCGGATCGCTGCAGGGCCATCGACGACGACCGGACACCAGCGTGCGCTTCCCGGAATTCGATCAGCTCGACGGCGTTGCGCTCGGAAAGCTCGTCTCGAGCGGCGCCGCCTCCGCACCGGAGCTCCTCCAGGCCGCCCTGGAGCGGGCGGAGGCGCGGAACCCCCGCGTCAACGCCATCGTGGCGCGCTACGACGACGAGGCCAGGCGGCGCGCCAGCGGCCCCCTGCCCCCGGGACCGCTGTCCGGGGTGCCCTTCCTGCTGAAGGACCATCTCGCCGCCTGGAAGGGCCATCCGCTGACGAGCTCGGCGCGACTCCTCACCGGGGTCGCCGCGGAGGAGGACGCCGAGGTGGTGCGGCGCTTCCTGCGCGCCGGCCTCGTCATCTTCGGCCAGACGAACACCTCCGAGCTCGGCATCCTCGGGACGACCGAGCCGGGGTTGCGCGGACCGACCCGGAACCCCTGGAACACTGGCCATTCTTCCGGGGGCTCCTCGGGAGGATCCGCAGCGGCAGTGGCGGTTCGCATCGTCCCCTGCGCGCACGGAAGCGATGGCGGGGGCTCCATCCGGATCCCGGCGTCGGCGTGCGGCATCTTCGGCCTCAAGCCGACGCGCGGCCGCGTCTCGAGCGGCCCCGCGCTCGGCGAGTCGTGGTCGGGCCTCGACACCAACGGCGTCCTCACCCGCAGCGTGCGCGACTCGGCAGCGCTGCTCGACGGGATCGCGGGCGCGGCTCCCGGGGACCCCTACGCCGCTCCAGCGTCCGCGCGACCCTTCCTGGAGGAGGTCGGGACCCCTCCAGGCAAGCTCCGGATCGCGTTCACGAGGGAGTCGCTCTTCGGGCGGTCGACCCACCCGGAGTGCGCCGCCGCGGTCGAGGACGCCGCGCGGCTCCTGGAACAGCTCGGCCACGAGGTGACCGAGGGTCGGCCCGCGTTCTCCCGCGACGCGCTGGTGCGGGCCTACCTGGTGGCCGTGTGCGCGGGGGTCGCCGCCGAGGTGGAGGAGGCCGCGCGCTCGAGCGGACGGCGCCCGGGACCGGCCAACCTCGAGCCCGAGACCTGGGGCGTGGTGGCGGGAGGGTCCGTCCTGTCCGCCCGGGACCTGGTCCTCGCCGAGATGGAGATGAACCGGGCTTCGCGCGCGGTCGCCTCGTTCTTCGAGGGTGTCGACGCGTTCGTCACGCCCACCACCGCGCACCCGGCGCTGCCCATCGGCGCGGTGAGGACCAGCCGGGCCGAGCGCGCGCTGGTGCGGATCGTGGCGCGCCTCCGGTCGCGCGCGCTCATCGAGAAGATGCTCCAGCAGATCGGGGCTCGCTCGTTCGACGCCACCGGAAACACCATGCTCTTCAACCAGACCGGCCAGCCGGCGATGAGCGTCCCCCTCCACTGGACGCGCGCCGGTCTGCCGGTCGGCGTCCAGATCGTCGGGCGCTTCGGCGGGGAGGCGATGCTCTTCCGCCTGGCCGCCCAGCTCGAGGCGGCTCGACCCTGGGCCGATCGCGTTCCACCGGCAGCCTTGCGGTGAACGGCGCGGTCAGACCCTCCGGGGCCGCGGCGTCCGCGGCCGTCCGAACAGCGACCGCAGCCAGGCCCAGAGCGCGGCCAAGAGGATCGGCACGATGCGCACGGCCTCGCCTGGCGGCGGCGTGGGGTGGGTGGCGAGCGCGGGCGGCGGCGCCGCGGCGGGACCTCCCGGCGAAGCCGCGGCCGCGGACGCGGCGGCGGCCTCGGCGCCCAGGGTGGCCGCCACGCAGCTCGCCAGCTGCTGGAAGAGCTGGTGCGCGACCTCGACGATCATGCCACGGCCCAGCTGCACGATCCGGCCGACCACGTCCACCTGGGCGCGCACCACCACCTCGGTCTCGGCCGGGCTGCGCTCCACCACGTCGCTCTGCATGGTCATGCGGGCCTGGCCGGTGCCGGTCGACTCGCGCCCCTCGCCGCTCATGCGCACGCGCCGCGCGGCCTCGTCGATCTCGTCGAGGTGGACGCGCCCCTTGTACGTCAGGCCCAGGGCGCCGACCTTCACCCGGACGTTGCCGAGGAAGGTGCGCTCGTCCACCACCTCCACCAGCTCGGCGCCGGGCAGGCAGCCCACCACGCGCCGGGGGTCGACGAGGTACGCCCAGACCGCCGCGGCCGGCGCCTGCACCATGAACCGCTCCTCGATCTCGATGGCCATCGCTATCCTCCCGCCTGGCGCAGCGCATCCTCCAGGGCCTCGAACGGCAGCAGCACGCACTCCTGTCGGCTGGCCACCTCCCGGACCGGGAGGAACGCCGAGAGCTCCGCGAACGGGCCCTCGGGCGGCGGGCCGCCGGTGCGCAGCATCGCCGCCAGGCGCGCGTGGACCTCGCCCAGCTCGGCGGCGCTCCGCCCCGCGGCGCCGCGGGCCAGCGCCGCGGCCGAGGCGCGGCAGAGCAGGCAACCCCGGACCCGGTGCGCGAGCGCCTGGACGCGTCCTCCGCGCAGCTGTAGCTCCAGCGTGACCTCGTCGCCGCAGAGCGGGTTGTCGCGGCGCGCGGTGGCATCGGGCGCGGCCAGCCGCCCGGCGCCGTCCGCCGACGCCGCCAGCCGCAGCAGCGCCTCCTGGTAGATGATCTCGCTCACCCGGCCACCGCCGCATCGGCGCGGCGCAGCCGCGCCACGATCTGCGCCAGGACGGAGACGGCGATCTCGCCGGGCGAGCGCGCCCCGATGGCGAGGCCCACCGGCCCGTGGATCCGCGCCAGCGCGGCGCCGTCGAATCCCTTGGCCGAGAGGCGCTCCCGCCGGGCCGACTGCGTCTTCTTCGATCCGAGCGCCCCGACGTAGAAGGCGTCCGAGCGCAGCGCCGCGATCAGCGCCGGGTCGTCGATCTTGGGATCGTGCGTCATGGCCACCAGGGCCGCGCGCCGGTCCAGCGCCGCCTGCGCCAGGGCCTCCTCCGGCCAGGCGGTCACCAGCGGCACGCCCCGGAACCGTTCGGGCGCCGCGTAGGCCCGCCGGGGATCGATCACCAGCACGTCGTGCCCGCAGAGCTGCACCATGGGCGCGAGCGCCTGCGCGATGTGCACCGCCCCCACGATCACCACCCGCACCGGCGGGTTGAAGACCCGCAGCAGCACGCGGCCTTCCGCGGTTTCGAGCAGGCGCGCCTGATCCGCCTCCGCGGCCGCCCGGGCGCCGGCGCGGAGCGCGGCGTCTCCCGCCTCCGACGCATCGAACGGGTGCAGCACCTGCGAGCGCCCGCCGTCGAGCCAGGTGGCGAGCACCGCCGGCCGCTTGGCCTTGAGATCGGCCAGGACCTCGGTCAGGACCTCGCGCTTCATCCCACGCGCTCCACGTACACCTGGATGGTCCCCCCGCAGGCCAGCCCCACCTCCCAGGCCCGCTCGTCGCTCACGCCGAACTCGAGCAGCCGGGGCGCCCCGTCCCGGATGACCGCCAGCGCCTCCTTGATCACCGCCGGCTCGACGCACCCGCCCGAGACCGATCCCGCGAACTCGCCCCGCTCGTTGATGGCCAGGTGGCTGCCGGCCTGCCGCGGCGCCGACCCCCAGGTGCTCACCACCGTGGCCAGCGCCACGCCCAGCCCGGCCTCGCCCCAGGCGCCCGCCTGCCCCAGTACCTCCTCGTGCTCGGTCACTGTCGTCCTCCCGCCGGGGGATCCCGCGCGCGCCACCACCGTTATTGCAGCGGCGGGCGGCCGGCACCCTTCTCCGACGGGGGGCGCTGGAGGACCGACCGGCACCCGCAAGCAGTCCGCAGGGTGGGGCCCCGCGCGCAGCGCGGGGGAGCGGCGCAGCCCGGGTCAAAACGTCTCGTTGGCGTTCAGGTAGAAGCCGACCCCGATCCCGGGCGCCCACCCCAGGTCGAGGACCAGGTTGGCGCGGACCTGCGGTCGAGCAGCACCCGGAGCCCGGTCGCGAAGGCGGGGTGCACGGTGCGGAACGCGATCCCGGGATGGCCGGGACCGCGCTCGCCGGGCACGGTCAGGCTCGAGGCGGCGAGGGGGCCCTGGCGCGGGTGCGCCAGGCCGATCCATCGCGAGAGCAGCTCGCGGAGATCGGGAGCGGCGCCGGCCGAGGACGACGAGGGCGGCAGCGACCGGCGAGACGCTACCACGGTCCCGCCGGGACCCGGACAGCCGTCAGGCGATCTTGCTACAAGAACGAGCATGCGGATCTGCGTGTACTGCGGATCGGCCGCCGGCTGGCGGACGGAGCACGCCGACGCGGCCCGGGAGTTGGGACGGGCGCTGGCGCGCCGGAAGATCGGCCTGGTGAACGGCGGCGGCCGCGTGGGCCTGATGGGTGCGACCACCGACGGCACGCTCGAGCTGGGCGGCGAGGCCATCGGCGTGATCCCCCGCGCGCTGATGGACCGCGAGCTGGGTCACAAGGGCATGACGGCGCTGCACGTGGTGGAGACCATGCACGACCGCAAGGCGCGCATGGCCGAGCTCTCCGACGGCTTCGTGGCCCTGCCCGGCGGGATCGGGACGCTGGAGGAGCTGTTCGAGGCCTGGACCTGGGCCGGGCTCGGCATCCACTCCAAGCCGGTGGGCGTCCTGGACGTCGGCGGGTACTGGGATCCGCTGCTGGAGATGGCGGACCGGATGGTGTCGGAGGGCTACCTGCCGAGACACCTGCGCGAGGCGCTGCTGGTGGCCCGCGAGCCCGACGCGCTCATCGACGCGTTCCTGGACCACCGCCCCGTCGCCTCGCGATGGGAGGCCTCGGGCGTGAAGCCCTGAGTCAGCCCTTGCCCCCGTGCCGCGGGCCGTAGGCCTGGTCGGAGTCGACGCCCAGATCCTCGAGGGTCTCGCGATCCGGCACGCCGGTGGCGGCCAGGCCCTGCTGCCGCTGGAATCGCCGGACCGCCTCGCGGGTGGGCTGGTCCAGATCTCCCTGCCGGTGGGGACCGAGCAGCCGCCGCTCCGCGAGCGCCTGCTGCACCTTCGCCACCGTGTCCCGGCCCAGCAGCGCCTCCGGGGTGGCCGGGACGCGCGGCTGCTTGCCCCGCGGCGCGACGCCGGCCTGCGCCCCCCCACCCTGCTCCTGCGCCCGCTCGCCCCGGCGTTTCCCGCGGGCGGGCTCGCCCCCGCGCTCACGGCGGGCGCTCTCCTCCCCGCCCCGGCGGCTCTCCTGGCCGGCGGCTCCGCAGCCGGCGGCCAGCGCCGCCGCCAGCGCGATCGCGACCATGCGATGGGTCATGGCTTCTTGCCCTCCTGCGGCTGCGCCTGCGGCTGCCCGTGGCGGGGCGACAGGGCCCGCCGGGCCTGCTCGAGGACGCTCTGGGGGTGCTTGGCCTTGGGCGGCGGCAGCCCACCCATGCCGCCCTCCAGGCCGCGCACGAAGGCGTTCCGCAGCACGGCCATGATGGTGGGGACGGCCTGCGTCTGCGGGCCGTTCACCGTTCCCTCGATCGGGATGGTGGCGGCCACCCTGTCGGTCTTCTTGTTCCTGAAGATCCCGAGCGCGAGGTCGCCCAGCCACTCCTTGATCTTGGGCCCGATCCCCTCCTTGTGGGCCTTCAGGTCGGCGCCGTGCAACAGCGGGCGGATGCCGCCGTGGAGGTTTCCGTCGCGGGCCTGGAAGCGGGCGAAGATGTCGATGGTGCCCTTGGTGGGCGCGACCTCGGCCTTGGACCCGACCAGCGGCGCGACCTCCCGCAGCGCCAGCTCGCGAACGCTTCCCTGGCCGGCGAAGGTGAGCGTCTTGGCGAGGGGGTCGGCCGTGGCGAAGAACTGCACCTTCCCCGTCGACTGCAGGATCCCGGTCCCCGAGAGCACGGTGGGCTGGCCCTGCGCCAGCGCGGGGCGGGTGGCGAAGTTCTCGAGCGTGGCCTGCACCCCGTGGAAGCGAAGGACCGGCTTCTCCGCCTCGCGCGCCTCGACCCAGCGAACCTCGCCGTCCTTGACCTGCAGCCGGTCGATGCGCAGCGGGAACAGCCTCTGCACGTGCCGGGCGACCCCGCCCGCCTCCTGCGGGGTACGCCGCTCGGCGGGCCGGTTCGATTCCGCCAGGAAGACGCGCGGGCGGTCCAGCTCCACCGCCGCCACCACGTGGCCGTGCAGCAGCTGCCGGAAGTAGATCCCGGCGCGCGCCTTTGCCACCCGGAAGAAGGGGTGGTGCTCGCCGTCGGGAGCGACCTTGTCGACCTTCAGCCCCTGGATCTCGTACGAGAGATCCCGGACGGTGACGTGCACCGACTCGAACGTTCCCCGCATGCCCTGGAGACTTCCCAGGATGCGGCGGGTCTCCCACCGGGCGAGCGGCTGCAGGGCGATCAGGACCGCGGCCGCCACGGCCACGAGCACGCCGACGACCACGGCGAGCACCCCCAGGACGCGCCGCATGGAATCCCCCCCGAGGAGAACCTAGGGCGCGCCCGGGATCGAGGTCGTGGCATCGCGAGCGCGGGCCCGCCCGCCGGCTCAGCCGCGCAGCGCCTCCTCGATGTCGGCCGAGAGATCGTCGAAGTCCTCCAGGCCGACCGAGAGCCGGAGCAGCCCGGCGGGCGCATGCGCATCGTGCCGCCGGCGCCAGTCGATGAGCGACTCCACCCCGCCCAGCGAGGTCGCCTCGCGGATGAGCCGCAGCCGCCGCGGCAGCGCGCGCGCCTCCTCCTCGGAGCCGAGCTCGAAGGCCAGGATGCCGCCCGGGCCGGACATCTGGCGGCGGGCGATCTCGGCCCCGGGATGATCCGGGAGCGAGGGGTGCCACACCCGAGGCACCCGGCCCGCCAGCCACGCCGCCAGCGCGGCCGCGGTCTGGCTCTGACGGCGGATGCGAAGGGGCAGCGTGCGCAGCCCGCGCAGCGCCAGCCAGGTCTCGAGCGCGCCCGGGACGGCACCGGAGATGGTGCGCTCCTCGATCAGCGCCTCGGCGACCGAGGCATCGCGCGCCACCAGCACGCCCGCCACCGCATCCGAGTGTCCGGACAGGAACTTGGTGGCGGAGTGCATGACCAGGTCGGCCCCCAGCTCCAGCGGGCGGAGCAGGACCGGGGTGGCGAAGGTGCTGTCCACCACCAAGGTCGCGCCGGCCTGGTGCGCCCGGGAGGCGTGCGCCTCGACGTCGAGCACCTCGGCGGTGGGGTTGCGCGGGGTCTCCAGCCAGACCAGGTCGCCGCGGGAGAGCCGTGCCTCCAGGGAGATGATCTCGATCATCCGCGCCTCGATGGCTGCGCGGGTGCCGTGGTATCCCCCGGCCCCCAGCGCCACCCGCCGCGGCGAGAGGTGCGCAAGCGCCGCCGTCGTGGCGGCCTGGCCGGACGAATAGGTGACCGCCTTGCCCCCCTCCAGCGCGCCCAGGACGGTCTCCAGCCTCGACCGGGTCGGCTGGGCCTCGCGTGCATAGACCAGCCCCTCCGGGTTATCCGCCGCGAAGGTGGTGGAGACGTGGATGGGAGGGGCGATGTCGGGCGCCGGCTCGACCCCGAGGTCCGCATGGATGGCCAGGGTGTCTGGATGGAGGCGGTCTCGCATGCCGGGGATGGTCTCGTCCCGACCTTCGCGTGGCAAGGTCCTGGCGGAGCGCCCTGTCCGACCGCTCCGGTGGCGTGGCGTTTCGCCGCCGGTCGAGGAGAGCGCCCCCTTTTCGCGCGGAGCGCTAGGATACGCACATGGCCAAGAAACTCATCGGAATCCTCACCGGCGGCGGCGATGTTCCCGGGCTCAACTCGGTCATCAAGAGCGTCGTCTATCGCGGGGCGGAGTACGACCACCAGGTGATCGGCATCCGGCGGGGCTGGGAGGGGCTGACCCACCTCAACCTCGACGATCCGGAGAGCAAGGCCAGGTACATCCTGCCCCTGAACCGGGAGAACACCCGGACGATCGACCGGACCGGCGGCACGTTCCTGCACTCGTCGCGCACCAACCCGTCCAAGATACAGCGCCTCCCCAAGCACATGGAGGGGAAGGACTTCCCGGTCGCCCAGACCACCAAGGGGGGAGTGGTCACCACCACCTACGACGTCTCGAAGCAGGTGCTGAGGAACCTCGAGGCCCTCGGCCTCGACTACCTCCTGGCCATCGGCGGCGACGACACCCTCGCCTACGCCGCCAAGCTCCACCAGTTCGGCTTCAAGGTCATCGCCATCCCGAAGACGATGGACAACGACGTCCGCAACACCGAGTACTGCATCGGCTTCTCCACGGCCATCACCCGGGCCATGGATGCCATCGAGCGGCAGCGGACCACGGTGGGCTCGCACGAGCGCATCGGCATCTTCCGGGTCTTCGGCCGCGACGCCGGCTTCACCGCGCTCTACACCGCCCACGTCACCTCCATCCGCTGCGTCATCCCCGAGTACAAGCCGAAGATCGAGAACCTCATCGACCTGCTGGTGCGCGACAAGCGCAGCAATCCCTCCGCCTACTCGCTGGTGGTCCTCTCCGAGGGCGCCGAGTGGGAGGGGTACAAGGTCCAGGAGTACGGCGACCCCGACGCCTTCGGGCATCGCAAGAAGTCCAGCGTGGCCGAGTCGCTCTCCGACGAGATCAAGCGGCGCTCGGGCGAGGAGACCATCGTCTCCGACCTCACCTACGACCTGCGCTCCGGCGACCCGGACTTCATCGACAAGCTGGTCGCGTCCACCTACGGCAACATGGGCTTCGATGCGGTGCTGCAGAACCAGAGCGGACTGATGGCGGCGCTGGTCGACGGAAAGTACGACCTGGTCCCCATCCCCGATCCCAAGCTCGGGCCTCGCCGGGTCGACATCGCCACCATGTACAACACCGAGCGGCTCCGGCCGAACTACGCCAACAAGCGCGGGCTGCCCGTCTTCCTGAATCGGATCTGACGGGGCGCGCCGCCCTGCCCCGGCGGCGAAGCCGCTGGGGCCCACCCCGTCCATGACCGGCAACCTGTTCGCGCTCGGCTCGGCCATCGCCTGGGCGGTGGCGGTGGTGCTCTTCAAGAAGAGCGGCGACCACTTCGACGCGTTCGGCCTGAACTACTTCAAGAGCGTGCTGGCGTTGCTGCTCTTCGCGGTCACGCTTCCGCTGGCCGGGATCGCGCTCTTCCCCCAGGTCCCGCGCGCGCACCTGCTGCTCCTGCTCGGGAGCGGCTTCTTCGGCGTCGCCGTCGCCGACACCCTCTTCTTCCGCACGCTGGGCCTCATCGGCGCGGCGCGCTCCGCCATCGTGAGCTGCCTCTACACGCCGCTGGTGGTGGCGGCTTCCATGCTGTGGCTGCGCGAGATGCCGACGGTGAAGGAGATGGTGGGCGGCCTGCTGGTGGTGAGCGCCGTCCTGCTCACCCAGGTCCGGGAGATCTCGCACGACCTGGCCCCCGGCGTCCTCCGGCGCGGGATCCTGCTGGGGGCGCTCTCCATGGCTTCCACGGCCGGATCGGTGGTGGCGATCAAGCCCATCCTGGCCGAGTACCCCGTGCTCTGGTCGGCGGGGGCGCGGCTCCTGGGTGGGGTGCTGGGGCTGACGCTGCTCGCGCCGGCCTTCGCCTCCGGCCGCAGCGCCCTGGGCACCTTCGTGCCGCAGCGCGGCTGGCGCGTGGCGATCCCGGCGGCGGTGATCGGCACCTACCTGACCCTCATGCTCTGGCTGGCGGGCTTCAAGTACGGGGCCACCGCCAGCGCCGCCGTGCTCAACCAGACCACCACGCTCTTCACGGTGGTCCTGGCCGCGGTCTTCCTCCAGGAGCGCTTCACCCCGTGGCACGGGCTCGCCACCGCCCTGGCGTTCGTGGGCGCCGCGATCATCGTCTGGTGAGCGGGCGGGCGGCGCTGGAGCCGCCCCTGCCCCTCCCGGGAACGCCGCGCCACCCTTCGACTCCCGTATGAACGGACGATGCGGACGGACCGCACTCTCCGGATCGCCGCCTCGGTCGCGCGCGAGCTCGGGATCCCGGGTCTCCCGGCCCGGCTGGCCGACCTGGACGCCAGCCCGCTCGGCTCGCTCCTGCTGGCGGTGTTCCGGGCGCGGGTCTCCCGGCTGGCGGCTTCCGACGTCCGCGCGGTGCACCAGGGCCGCGCCGTCCACCAGCCGTCCTCGGTCGACGCGCGGCTGCTGCACCAGGCCGACGCGGCGGCCCTCGGGGCGGCCGGCGGGTTCGAGGCGCTCGACCTCTCCCCGGTGGTGCCGCTGGGGACCTGCTCGGCGCTGGGCGGGATCGATCCCAACAACGTCCTCCTGGCCCTGCGCGGCGCGGAGGTGCTGGCGGATCCGACCGTCGCCCTCGCACTGGAGGCTGCGCGGGTGGGCTCACCTCCTGGACCCAGGACCTCCTCGCCGACCGCAAGGAGCGGTTCCTGGCCAGCGCCATGGGGACCGAGCTCCTGTGCAAGCTGTACGGGCCCGCTCAGCCCGGGCGCCGGTAGACGCGGACCCAGTCCACCCGGAGCTGCGCCGGGAAGGGCGTCGCGGCGTCCGGGTCGCCCGGCCAGGTTCCGCCCACGGCCAGGTTCAGGATGATGAAGAACGGCTTCTCGAACGGCCAGCCCGACGGGTCGGGCAGGTCCCGCGGCGTGACCGTCTGGTACAGCACGTCGTCGAGGTACCAGCGGATGACGCCCGGCTCCCATTCGACGGCGAAGACGCGCTCGGCGTCGGCCAGGGCGCCGCGCGGGAGCGTGTACGCCCGGTGGATGCCCGCCACGCCATGGAACCGGGCGCCGTGCACGGTCGCGTGGGCGGTGGCCGGCTCGCGCCCGATGACCTCGACGATGTCGATCTCCCCGCACCCCGGCCAGCTCACCCGCGAGAAGTCGTCGCCCAGCATCCAGAAGGCCGGCCACAGCCCCTGCCCGGCCGGGACCTGCATCCGCGCCTCGATGCGGCCGTACCGGAAGCTCGCCAGCCCGGCGGTCTTGAGCCGCGCCGAGGTGAAGTCGTTCCCGAAGTAGTCCTCGCGCCGCGCCTCCAGGATGAGCCGCCCTCCCTCGATCCGGGCGT
The DNA here is from genome assembly GCA_963736345.1 of uncultured Pseudomonadota bacterium. Taxonomy (GTDB): domain Bacteria; phylum Myxococcota; class Myxococcia; order Myxococcales; family Anaeromyxobacteraceae; genus Anaeromyxobacter. The sequence goes on from CAVTOU010000004.1 coordinate 166,842, forward strand.
TGGCGGGCCGGTCGGTGTAGAACTGCAGCTCTGCGTTGTTCCACAGCCCGCCCTGATCGAAGGCCCACCTGGTCCGATCGATCCCCGGGCCGTCGAACTCGTCGTGCCAGGCCAGCTCCCACCCCGGGCGCTCCAGGCGCGAACAGCGGTCCTCGGTCGAGGGCGGCGCGGCAGCCGGCAACCCCGCACAGGAGAGCGCCAGGGCTGCGGTGAGCGCAGGCACCCGGCGCGGAGAGCTTGCGTGCATTCCTCTTCGTACCACGGGACGAGCCGACCCTGCCCGCCGGCCGGCCCGCCTGCTCGCGCCAGCCTCACCTCCGGACCGGCAGCAGCGCGCGCACGCGCTCGTCGAGGAGGTAGGTCGCCCCCCAGGCCAGGGTCGCGAAGGCGATGGGGAAGACGATGTTGAACGTCGGTGCGTCGACGCGAACCTGCGTCGCGACCGCGCCGCCCAGGTAACCGGTCAGGAGCACCGTCCCCAGCGCCGCGGTCCGCGGGATGACGTACAGGATCGTGATCGCCAGCAGCGCCACGCCGATGGGCACGATCACCCCCACCGAGAAGCCGAGCTGCGTCGTCCCCTCGACCACCGGCGCCGGCCGGAGCAGCTTGCCCACCGCGTCGAAGAGAAGAAACGCCACCACCAGCACCTTCAGGCCCACCGCCGTCCTCCCCCGCCACCGCACCGCCGGAACCGCCTGCCTCGCCGCCTCCATGTTCCACCTCCGCGTTCGCCGTTCGCCGATTGGACGCAGGGTGGACGAAGGTCTCATCGGGCCCCGGAAGGAGCCCTCCGCCGCACTTCGGTGCAACCGTCCGGCCGGATCCCGGCTATCCCGCAGCAACCCCGGGGGAGGACGTCGCCGCGGGAACGGGCAGCTCCAGCGCCACCGCCGCCGCGTGCACCACCGCGGCGATCCGGACGGCGTCGTGGACGGCCTCCTCGGCGAGCCCGCCGGCGGTGACCACCTGCTCGTGGGCCCGCACGCAGGCCTCGCAGCCGTTGACCGCGCTCACCGCCAGCGAGAAGAGCTCGAAGTCCACCTTGCTGGTGGCCGGCTTCACCAGCCGGTTCATGCGCAGCCGGGCCGGCTTCTCGGAGTAGGACGCCTTCCCGACCATGTGCCGGAACCGGTAGTAGACGTTGTTCATGGCCATGAGGGCGGCCGCCGCCAGGGCGTCGTCGATCACGGCGGCGTCCACCTCGGACGAGGCGTCGGCCAGGAGCGCATCGCGCAGCGCGGGGTTGCGGGCGGCGGCCGCGGCGGCGACGGCCACCCCCCAGCGTTGCGCCGGGGTCAGGACCCCCGGCTGCAGCACCGCTGCGAGATTCAGCCGCACGTCGCGGGCCGGCTCCGGGATGGCGTCCCGGATGGCGTCGAGCGCCGCCACCTCAGGCCACCTTCAGGGTGGGATCGCCGGCCTTCCAGTTGCAGGGGCAGAGCTCCTCGGTCTGGAGCGCGTCCAGCACGCGCAGGGTCTCCTCCACGTTGCGGCCCACCGAGAGGTCGTTCACGGTCACGTGTCGGATGAGGCCTTCCGGATCGACGATGAAGGTGGCTCGCAGCGCCACGCCGTCCTCCTTGTGGAGGATGCCCAGCGCCGTGGCCAGCTCGCGCTTGTTGTCGGCCAGCATCGGGAAGGGAAGCGACTTCAGATCGGGGTGGTCCTTCCGCCAGGCCAGGTGCACGTACTGGGTGTCGGTGCTGGCGCCCAGCACCTGCGCCTCGCGATCTCGGAAGTCGCGGTCGTGGCGGCCGAACTCCGCGATCTCGGTCGGGCACACGAAGGTGAAGTCCATGGGCCAGAAGAACAGCACGGTCCACTTGCCCGGGTGGGACTCCCGGGTGATCTCGGTGAACTCCTTGCCGGGCTCCAGCCCGACCACCGCCTGCAGCTTGAACTCCGGGAGCCGGTCTCCAACGGTCAGCATGTCTTCTCCAGGTCGTCTGAGGCGCGGCGTCCATCGCCGGCGTCGAGGCCGAATGTGGCCTGCCGGCCCTGAAAGCTCCAATACATCCTTCCGAATTCCGTATTAGACTGGGCCTATCATGCCCGGAGCCCCCCATCCGTTCACCCTGCGCCAGCTGCAGTACGCGCTGGCGGTGGCCGAGACCCTCAGCTTCCGGCGCGCGGCCGAGCGCTGCCGCGTGGCCCAGCCCTCCCTGTCCGCCCAGGTGGCCGGCCTGGAGGAGGCCCTGGGGGTGCGGCTCTTCGAGCGCAACCGCCGCCGCGTCCTGGTCACGCCGGCCGGCGAGGGGCTGCTGGAGCGCGCCCGGGCCGTCGCCGCCGCCGCCGACGGCCTGCTGGAGGCGGCCCGCGGGGCCGGCGATCCCCTGGCCGGCACCCTGCGCCTGGGCGTCATCCCCACCGTCTCCCCCTACCTCCTGCCGGCGGCCTCGCCCGCGCTCCGGTCCGAGTTCCCGCGGCTCCGGCTGGAGTGGCTGGAGGACAAGACCGCCGTGCTGGTGTCGCGGCTCCGGGCGGGGGCGCTCGACGGCGCCCTGCTGGCCCTGGAGGCCGAGCTGGGCGAGGTGGAGCACGAGGTGGTGGCGGTGGATCCCTTCCTGCTCGCGGCGCCGCACGGGCACCCGCTGGTCGCCGGGGCGGGGGCGGCCCGGGTCCCCGAGCTGCGCGGCACCGACGTGCTCCTGCTGGACGAGGGACACTGCCTGCGCGCCCAGGCGCTGGAGGTGTGCTCCCGCGGGCGGGCCCGCGAGCGCGAGTTTCGCGCCACCAGCCTCCCCACGCTGGTGCAGATGGTCGCGAGCGGCGCCGGGGTGACCCTGCTCCCCCTCCTCTCCGTTTCCACCGAGGCCCGCCGCGGCGAGCTCGTCTTGCGTGAGTTCGCGAGCCCGGCGCCGCACCGCACCCTGGCCCTGGTATGGCGGCCGGGCGCGCCGGTCGGGCCCGCCCTGCGGCGGCTGGCCGGCACCCTGCGCGAGGCCTACGCGCGGGCGGCGGCCACCCCGCGGCGCATCCGGGCGGGGCGCTGAGGGCTCCCGCGGCGGGTTGCATTTGCCGGCCGTCCCCCCTAGCCTGCCGCGGGATGCACCGGGGCGGCGGCGCTCCGCCGTCCGCACGGGTGGCAGGTGGACCTGCTCGAGAACACCATCCAGCCCTACGCCTGGGGCTCGCGCACCGCCATCGCCGAGCTGCGCGGCGAACCGGTCCCCTCCCCCGGCCCACAGGCCGAGCTGTGGATGGGGGCGCACCCGCTGGCGCCCTCCCGCATCCTGCGGGGCGGGGTTCGCTCCTCGCTGGCGGAGGTGCTGGCGCGCGCGCCGGAGGCGGAGCTCGGCGCGCGCGCGCTGGCCGAGCACGGAGCGCAGCTTCCCTTCCTGCTCAAGGTGCTCGCCGCCGAACAGCCGCTCTCGCTCCAGGCGCACCCCGACGACCGCCAGGCGCGCGAGGGGTTCGATCGCGAGGAGGCGGCGGGGATCGCGCGCGACGCCCCGAACCGGAACTATCGCGATCCCTGGCCCAAGCCCGAGCTGCTCTGCGCCCTCTCCACCTTCGAGGCGCTGTGCGGGTTCCGGCCGGCGGCCGAGGTGGTCGCCATCCTGGACGCGCTCGGCACACCGGCGCTGGCGGCGGTGCGCGAGCGCCTCGTCGGCTGCAGCGGGGCCGACGGGCTGCGCGCGGCGTTCACCGATCTCGTGACCCTGCCCCGTCCCGAGCGCGGGCCGCTGGTCGACGCGGTGGTCGCCGCGGCCGCCCGCGCCGCGCCCGGCCCGTTCGCGGATGCGTTCGCCTGGACGGGGCGGCTGGCGGCGCTCTACCCGGGCGATCCCGGCGTGGTGGTCGCGCTGCTGCTGCGGCCCGTGCACCTGGCGCCCGGCGAGGCGCTCTTCCTCCCCGCCGGGAACATGCACGCCTACCTGCACGGCGTCGGCATCGAGATCATGGCCTCGTCGGACAACGTGCTGCGCGGCGGGCTCACCCCCAAGCACGTGGACGTCCCGGAGCTGCTGCGCGTCCTGCGCTTCGACGAGGCGCCCATCCCCGTGGTCCGGCCGCGCCAGGGCCGGCGTGGCGAGCGGATCTACGAGACGCCCGCCCGTCGCTTCGAGCTCTCGCGCATCGAGCCGTCGCCGGGCGGGTTCGAGACGGCGGTGTGGGGCCCGGAGATCCTCCTCTGCACCGAGGGTGAGATCGCCGGTGTGAACGACGGCGGGCGCCTGGCGCTGCGCCGCGGAAGCGCAGCTTTCGTGCCGGCGTCGACCGGGCGCTACCGGCTCGAGGGATCGGGCGTCGCCTTCCGGGCGGCGGTGCCGCGGCCCAGGCCCTGACCGCGCCCGCTCAGTACACCGGCACGATGCGGCAGGTCTTGTAGTAGCAGTCCTGGAGCTCGCGCCGGCACTGCACCGGCTGGCTGCTCTGGCCGCACGACGCCTGGAGCTGGTCGATCATGGCCGGGCTCGCGAAGGTCGGCTCGGACACGCCCATCTTCCGCGCCGTATCGTACGGGATCCGGACCACCGGGCTCGGGCCGTTCCGTTCCAGCACGCGGTACATCACCACCGGCGGCTCGTGCGCCGCGCCGGTCCCGGCCGCCGCCTGCGCACCCGTCGCGCCCCCGCCCTGGCTCGAGGCGCAGGCCGCCGCCATCGTCAGTGCCACCCACGGGATTCGCTTCATGGTCCCCCCTCTCATCCCCACTGCACCGACCGCCGCGTCAGGTCCCATCCAGAAGCCGGTGATGGGGAAGGCGGGCGGCCGCTCCACGTCCGCGGCGGCCCCCAGGGCCGCCAGGACCGGGACGTAGTGCTCCGTGGTCGGCAGCGCCAGCCGGGCGCCGGGCGCCTTGCGCTGGAAGTCGATCAGCGCGTCCACGTCCTTCCGCGCCAGCGCGTCCGCGGCCCAGGCGTCGAAGTCCACCGACCAGGCCGGCGGCCCCTCGGTGGGCTCCAGCACCAGGCCGCCCAGGTTGTGCGTCAGGAACCCGCTCCCGATGATCAGCACCTGCTCGTCGCGGAGCGGAGCCAGCGCCCGCCCCAGCTCGAAGAGGTCGCGCGGCGCCAGGCCGGGGAGCGACACCTGCAGCACCGGGACATCCGCCTCCGGGTACATCGCCACCAGGGGGACATAGGCGCCGTGGTCGAGCCCGCGATCCGGGTCTTCCGCCACCGGTCCATGCGCGGAGAGGAGCCGGCGGACGCGGGCGGCCAGCTCCGGCGCGCCGGGCGCCGGATAGCGCTGCCGGTAGTAGTGCTCGGGGAAGCCGTAGAAGTCGTAGATGAGCGGGACCGTGCGCGTGGCGGCCAGGGTCACAGGCCGCTTCTCCCAGTGCGCGGAGAGCATCAGGACCGCACGCGGGCGCGGCAGCGCACCCGCCCAGGCGTGCAGCTCCGACACCCAGCCGGGCAGGTCCAGCAGCGGGGGCGCGCCGTGGGCCAGGAAGATGGAGGGCATGCGCCCGGAATGGGCGGGCTTCTTGCCGCGGTGGAGACCGTTGCGGGTCGCGGCGGCCCCTCCCGGAAGGCCACCGGCGGCCGCGGCCGCGGCACCGGCGGCGATGACCTTGAGGGTGTCGCGTCGGCCCAGCATGTGTCTTCCATGCCGGTGCGGCGCGCCCTCGGCAACGGAAACCGCGTCGGTGGCGGATCTGCCCGCTCGCCGGCGGCTGAGTATAGGTTCGGCCTCTTTCTCTCTCGGAGGTGACGGATGCGGGTCGGCTTCGTCGGACTGGGCGGCATGGGTCGTGCCATGGCGGGGGTGCTGCTGCGAGGTGGCCACCAGGTGGTGGCCTGGAATCGCACGCCCGAGCGCGCGGAGGAGCTGCAGAAGCAGGGCGCCTCGCTGGCGAGGACGCCGGCCGAGGCGGCGCACGCCGGGGTGGTGATCTCGATGCTGGCGGACGACCATGCGGTGGCTGCGGTGACGGCCGGCGCGGAGGGGATCCGGGCCGGCCTCCCACACGGCGGCCTGCACGTCTCCATGAGCACCCTTTCCCCCGATACCACCGAGCACCTGGCCCGGGAGCACGCCGAGGCGGGCCAGGCGCTGGTGGCCGCGCCGGTGTTCGGGCGGCCGGACGCGGCCGCTGCGGCCAAGCTGTTCATCGTGGCCGCCGGGAAGGGCGCCGACATCGCGCGGTGCCGCCCGGTGCTCGAGGTCATGGGCCAGCGCGTTTTCACCCTGGGCGAGGACCCGGCGCAGGCGAGCCTGGTGAAGCTGGCCGGCAACTTCATGATCACCGCGGCCATCGAGGCCCTGGCCGAGTCGCTGGCGCTCGTCGGCAAGGCCGGGGTCGATCGCGCCGCCTACATCGAGATCCTGACGGAGACGCTCTTCGCCGCCCCCGTCTACCGGACCTACGGCCGGACGCTGCTCGAGTCCCGCTTCACGCCGCCGGGGTTCCGGCTGCCGCTGGGCGCCAAGGACAACCGCCTCCTCCTGCAGGCCGGCGAGCGGCACCAGGTGCCGCTCCCGCTGGCCAGCCTCGTCCGCGACCGCATGCTGGCCGCGCTGGCCCACGGCTACGGCGAGCAGGACTGGTCGGTGTTCTCCCGGATCTCGGCCGAGGAGGCGGGCGCGCCGCCGGGGAGGTGACGGCGGGAGCGCTGGGCGACGCGGCGCGCACCCGGCCGGGAGGTGCGACGATCCGGGGCGGAGACTTTTCCCGTGCCCCGTGTTTGGAGCGGAGCAGGAGGTGCTGGAGTGCACCCCATGGGAGGATGCATGTTCCGCAGACTGGCCGTTCTCGCTCTGACGCTTGCCCTCCCCACCCTTGCTTCCGCCCAGTACGGTCCGCGCCGGGTGCGCCACTGGGGATATGGCCCGCCCCCCTCCGGCCCGACCTTGAGCGCCTGGCTGGGCGTGGGCGTGCCGAGCGGGAACATCTCCGACGAGGGCGACGGCCCCCTCGGCGACGTCGTCAACAACGACTTCGTGATCGGCGTCGGGGCCGGCTATCGGTTCAACCCCGTACCGGCGCGCCGATCCCTGGGTCGGGATGGGCGTCGGCTACGAGTGGCTCAGCTTCCATGCGACCGGCTGCGACAGCACCGGCGCCTGCTTCGCGGAGCGGTTCCGGTACGGCGGGTGGCTCTTCCCGCGGCTCTCGGCCGGCCTCGATCTGGCGGTGTCGCCGATGGCGCGCATCGGGCCGTACCTGTCGTACTCCGCCGGGCAGTACGCGAACGTGGACACCACCAGCGCCGGTTCGCAGAGCATCCAGAACCAGTCCTTCCACGGGTGGCTGGAGATCGGGTTCCGGGGGAGCTTCGATCTATAGCGGACGCCATCCGCGCACGGAGGGCGATCGCGCTTTCCGTGCACGGGGGGACGATCCCGGGTAAGCTTCGCGCCCCTTGAAGACCACCTTCGCCGAGCTGGGGCTCACCGAGACGTCCCTCCACGCCCTGGAACGCGCCGGATTCGAGCGCCCCACCCCGATCCAGGCGCAGGCCATCCCGCCGGCGCTGGCGGGGCGGGACGTGATCGGGACCGCCGCCACCGGGACCGGGAAGACGGCCGCCTTCCTGTTCCCCATCATCGAGCGGCTCTCGGCGAAGGCGGGCCCGCGCGGCCCGCGCGCCCTGGTGCTGGCGCCGACCCGCGAGCTGGCGCTGCAGATCGAGGGGGAGCTGGTCCGCTTCGGCCGCGGCCGCCACGTCCGCGGCGCGGTCGTCATCGGCGGGGTGGGCATGGGGCGCCAGGCGGAGGAGCTCCGGGATCACGAGGTGGTCGTCGCGACCCCCGGGCGGCTGGTCGATCACCTGCAGCAGGGGAAGGCCCGCCTCGACCGGATCGAGATCCTGGTGCTCGACGAGGCCGACCGCATGCTCGACATGGGGTTCAAGCCCCAGCTCGACCGCATCCTGGCCCGCCTGCCGCGCGCCCGCCAGACGCTGCTCTTCTCGGCCACCACCTCGGGCGACGTGGCCGACTACGCGCGCGCCCACCTCAGGGATCCGGTGGAGCTCGAGGTGGCGCGGAGCGGGACCACCGCGGAGCGCGCCGAGCAGCGCGTCTTCCTGGCCGACCAGCAGGAGAAGCTGCCCCTGCTGCTGGCGCTGCTCGAGGACGACCAGCTCTCCACCCTGGTCTTCACCCGCACCAAGCGGCGCGCCGACAAGATCTGGAAGGCGCTGGATCGCGCCGGCCTCAAGGCGGCCCGCATCCACGCCGACCGTTCCCAGGCCCAGCGCAGGATGGCGCTGGAGGGCTTCCGCGACGGGCAGTACCGGATCCTGGTGGCGACCGACATCGCCGCCCGTGGCATCGACGTGGCCGAGATCGGCCACGTGGTGAACTTCGACCTCCCGCACGTGGCCGAGGACTACGTGCACCGCGTCGGGCGGACGGCGCGGCACGAGGCCAGCGGGCGCGCCTCGGCCTTCGCGGCCCCCGAGGAAGCGGATCTGCTGCGCGGCATCGAGAAGCTCACCCGCAGGTCGCTGCCGCGCGCCGAGGTCCCGCGCGCCTCGGCGGTGTTCCAGGCGGAGCTCTCCCGCGCCGCCGCGGCGCAGGCCCGGCCCGGTCCCGATGCGCAGCCGCCGGGCCTGAACCGCAACCGCAGGCGCGCGGCGGCGCACAACGCCCGGCGGAGCGCGGGCGCAGCCGCGCCCAGGGCGACGAGCTCGCAGGAAGGCGCCTCCCCGCGGCCGGCCTCTACCGCGGCGCGGGGCGGGGCCGGCGGCACGCCCACTTCGCGCCGCGTCGGGTCGTGGGGCCCGAAGCGGCGGCGCTGAGCACACCGACCGGCAGCCTCGCCGCTGGTGGACAGGGAGCCCGGGACGTTCCTGGCGGCGCCCGCCCCACCCAGGCCATCGCTGAGCGGTAACCCACGGCTCGACGGTCGCGTCAGAGGGGATGCCAGACGCTGCGTCCGAGCCCGAGCGATCGGGAATTCGGTCCCCGTCAGACGTCGTCCTGCCTCGACGTGAAGCGGGTTTCCCTGAAAGCCCGGGCGCATTGCGCCGCCCGGGTGGAGAGTTCCGCCAATGCCGTCACGCAACCCGGAGGCTTCCGCCATGATCCACTCGCAGTCCGCACCCCTTCTCCTGAGCTCCGGCCCTGCCGCGCGCCTCCTGCCGCGCCTTCGAGCTGCCCTCCTCTGCGCCGCCATGGGAGCGGTCGCGGCGTGCAACGGCAGCTCCAGCAACTCCACCGGCTCCGCCGCCGAGGGCCAGCAGATCTTCCGCTTCGACACCTTCGGGGACGAGACCAAGTGGTCCGACACCCTGCGCCTGCACGAGGTCGTCAACGTGGTGGACCCCACCACGGCGCTGGCGGTGGGGTTGAAGGTCGACTCCGAGGCGCTGCCGCCGGACGTGGTCGCGGGCATCCAGTCGCACACCATCAGCCTGACCGACCCCGCCACCACCGTGGCGCTGATCAAGCTCGACGCCGTGGTCGGCCTCAAGGGAACGGTCGAGAACGTCGGCGGCAAGGACCAGGTGACGCGGCTCGGGGTCACCTGCGCGCTCTGTCACTCGACCGTGGATGACTCCTTCACGAAGGGCGTGGGAAAGCGCCTGGACGGCTGGCCCAACCACGACCTCAACGTCGGGGCCATCGTCGCCCTCTCCCCCGCGCTGGACGCGCCGACCAAGGCGATCTTCAACTCCTGGGGCCCCGGCATGTACGACCCGCGCTTCAACATCGACGGCCAGAACGGCCCGCAGGTCATCCCGCCCGCCTACGGGCTGCAGGGCGTGCACAAGATCACCGTGACCGGCGACGGCGACGACATCATGTACTGGAACCGGTACGTGGCCGTGACGCAGATGGGCGGGCACGGGACGTTTCAGGAGCCCCGCACCGGCGTCGACGTCACCAACGGCACCGACGACCTGGTCACCAGCAAGCTGCCCTCGCTGCAGGCCTACCAGCTCGCGCTGCCCGCCCCCGCTCCGCCCGCGGGGAGCTTCGATCCCGCGGCCGCGGCGCGCGGCCAGGCGCTCTTCACCGGCGTCGCGAAGTGCTCGACCTGCCACAGCGGTCCGCAGCTCACCGACGCCAACGAGCGGCTGCACCCGCCCAGCGACTCGATGGGCGAGCCGGAGGCGCCCGGCGTTCCGAGCTACGCCTCCCGGAGCGCCACCAAGATGTACCGCACCGCGCCCCTCCATGGCGTCTGGCAGCACCCGCCCTACTTCCACAACGGCTCGGCCGCCACGCTGGCCGACGTGGTGGACCGGTACGACTCGCGGCGCTCCCTGGGCCTCACGGACGAGCAGAAGTCCGATCTGGTCGAGTACCTGAAGTCGCTGTAGCCGCAGCCGCGCGCGCCGCCCGCGCATCCGGCGAGGATCCCGGGACCACCGGGGTCCTCGCCGCCGGCCTCTGGTCAGGGCCGCGCCGCGTCCCGCAGCACCGCCTGGATCTTGAGCACGTCGGTCTCGAGGTCGGCCTGGTAGTACGCGACCACGTCCCGCTCCAGGTGATAGCTGGCCGGGTCTCCGTAGTACGGCATCGGCTCCCAGCCGCGCTGCGGCGGGAGCGTCCGCGCCAGGGCGGTGTCGACGCGGTCCGGGAAGAACAGGTGCATGCAGGCGGTCTCGTTCGCGCCCGCGTGGTAGTCCTCCGGGAAGCGGCCCGGACGCGGCGCGGGATACGGCGGGGCGCCCGTCACCTGGACGTCGAGGTTCCCGAGGTCCCAGACCCGCAAGCTGGGAGCCTCGCCCTGATCCCGGATGGCCTGGGTGATGGTGGCCCGGTGCACCCGGTCGCCGTGCGAGTTGACGATGAAGGTCCGGTCGAACCCCCACGACCCGAGCGACGCGAGGACGTCGGCCAGCAGGGCGCGCATGGTCTCGGGGCGGACGGAGAACGTCCCGGCGTACCGCTTCACGTCCTCGCTCACGCCCCAGTAGAGGGGGGGCGCGATGACCGCGCGGATCCCCGCGGCCTCCAGGCGCTGCCGCAGCAGCCGGCTGTACAGGTACCCCAGGTGGACATCGGGGCTCAGGTCCATGTGCGGCCCGTGTGCCTCGACGATGGCGACGGGCAGCAGGACCACGTCCCGGCGGCGCGCCGCCTCCTCCACCTCGGGCCAGGTCATCTCGACCATGGTGCCCGCGAAGATGGAGCGGTCGGGCTGGGGTCCGAGCGAGACGGGGACTGCTGGCATCGCGGGCCCTCCTGGGCGCTCCGTGCACCGGGCTGCCCGGGGGCGCATTGTAGCGGAGGGATCCGGCGAGCGGCCACTACCGCTGCGCGCCGATCTTGATGTGCGTCATCGCGCCCGCCGCCCCGCGTGCTACGCCAGTGGCCATGGCCCTCCCGTTCACGATCGACGACTTCCTCTCCGTGTTCATGCGGTACAACCTCTCCATCTGGCCGGTGCAGGTGGCCATCTACGTCGCGGCGGCGACGATCGTGGGCTGGCTGCTCTGGCATCCGTCGCGCACCGGCAGCCTGGCCCTGACCGCGCTGCTGGCGTTCTGCTGGGTGCTGATGGGCGCCGGGTACCACCTCGGGTTCTTCCGGGCCATCTCGGGCGTGGCGCTCCCGGCCGGCGTGCTCTTCACCTTGACCGGCCTCGGGTTCGCCTGGATCACGGCGCGCGGCAGCTTCTCCTTCGGGTGGCGGCGCGACGCCTGGGCGGTCATCGGGCTGATCCTGGTGCTCTACGCGATGGTCGGGTATCCGCTGGCCGGCCTGGCGGTCGGGCACCACTACCCGCGCTCGCCGGTGTTCGGCGTCGCGCCCTGCCCGACCACCATCTTCACGTTCGGTGTGCTGCTGCTCGCCACCTCCCGCGTGCCCGGGTGGCTGCTGGTGGTCCCGGCCATCTGGTCGCTCTTCGCGGCCTCGGCAGCGGTGCTGCTCGGGATGACCGAGGACCTGCTGCTGCCGGTGGCGGGCGTGGTCGGGACGGTGGGAGTCCTGCTGCGAAATCGCGCCCTGGCGCGCGGGGCCCGCCCGGCCGCCGCCTGAGAGACGTTCCCCCCGCGGTGCGCACCCGAAAATGGCCGCCGGTGCTCGAGCGGCCTCCTTATGAAGGGCTCCGTGCGCGCCAGCGCGCGCCGCCGGAGGCAGTCATGTCCCGTCGAACCACCCCACCCTTCCGGGCCGATCACGTGGGCAGCCTGCTGCGGCCCGTCCGCCTGCTGCGGGCCCGCCAGGACCACGCCGAGGGCCGGATCGGCGCCGAGCAGCTCCGGGCGGTGGAGGACGAGTCCATCCGCGAGGTGGTGCGGATGCAGGAGGAGGTCGGGCTGCAGTCGGCCACCGACGGGGAGTTCCGTCGGACCGCCTGGCACATGGACTTCATCTACCAGCTGGGCGGCATCCACCGGGCGGACGGGAAGATCCAGGTCCAGTTCCGGAACGCGCAGGGCACGCTCGAGTTCGCGGCGGCCGCGCTCAAGGTGGACGGCAGGGTCGGGCTCGAGAAGACCATCTTCGGCGAAGCCTTCCAGTTCCTGAAGAGCGTCACCCGGAGCACGCCCAAGCTCACCATCCCCTCGCCCAGCATGGTCCACTACCGCGGCGGACGCGCCGCCATCGATCCGGCCGTCTACCCGGACGTCGACCAGTTCTGGTCGGACCTGTCGGCCGCCTACGCGGAGGAGGTCCGCAGGCTGGCCGCGCTGGGCTGCACCTACCTGCAGCTCGACGACACCAGCCTCGCCTACCTCAACGATCCCCGCCAGCGCCAGCAGATGGCGGCCAAGGGCGAGGACGCCGAGCACCTGCACCAGCGCTACATCCGGCAGATCAACCAGGCCCTGCGGGCCCGGCCCGCCGGCATGGCCATCACGGTGCACATGTGCCGCGGCAACTTCCGGTCGTCCTGGGTCGCGGAGGGCGGCTACGACTTCGTGGCCGAGGCGCTCTTCAACGAGCTCCAGGTCGACGGCTTCTTCATGGAGTTCGACGACGAGCGCTCGGGCTCGTTCGCCCCGCTGCGCTTCGTGCCCCCCGGCAAGCAGGTGGTGCTGGGGCTGGTCACCACCAAGCGCGGGGCGCTCGAGAACAAGGACGTCCTCAAGCGGCGCATCGACGAGGCGAGCAAGTACGTCCCGCTGGAGCAGCTCTGCCTTTCCCCGCAGTGCGGGTTCTCCTCCACCGTGGAGGGGAACGTGCTCACCCACGCCGAGGAGGTGGACAAGCTCCGCCTCATCGTGGAGACCGCGCGCGAGGTGTGGGGCTAGGCGCCAGGTCCCTCCCTGCACGCCCGGGCCGGGCCCGGGCCAGCCGCCGCACCGCGTCGAGGAGCTCGCGCGGATCGTGGCGCGCGTACCCGAGCCGCAGGTACGGGAGCGACCGGCCGTCGAAGGCGAACTGCGTCCCGACCTGGACGATCACCCCTTCCTGGCGGGCGCGCCGCCCCCAGGCCTCCGCCTCGAGGCCCTCCGCGACCCGGCACCAGAAGGCGATCCCGCCCGGTGGGACTCGAGAGCTCGAGCGCCCCGGCCAGCTCGGCGCGGAGCGCGGCAGCCGAAGGCCTGCCGCCGCTCGGCGTAGGCCCGCCGCGCGCGCCAGACCTGGCGCTGGGCCTCGCCCTCCTCGAACAGCTCGGCCACCGCCGCCTCCAGGGCCAGGTCGCCCTGCCGGTCCAGGTAGCTCCGGTGCGCCGCCAGCGCCGCCATGGCCTGGCGCGGTCCGGCCAGGAACCCGATGCGGATGCCTGGGACCAGCACCTTGGAGAGCGTGCCGACGTAGATCACCACCCCGGCGCGATCGGCGCTGGCCAGCGGGAGCACCGGGCGGCCCTCGAAGTGGAACTCGTTGTCGTAGTCGTCCTCCAACACCGCCATGCGCTCGCGCCTCGCCAGCTCGAGCAGGGCCAGCCTGCGCGCCGCCGAGAGGGTCACGGTGGTCGGGTACTGGTGGTGGGGCGTGAGGTAGACCCCTCGCACCCGCCCGCCCCGCGCTCGTGCCGCCAGCGCCTCGACGTCGAGGCCGCCCCGCGTCCACCGGAATGGGAACCAGCCGCAGCCCGGCCGCGCGGAACGCCTCCCAGGCGGGCCGGTATCCGATGGCCTCGACCGCCACGGCGTCGCCGGGCCGGAACAGCGCCCGCGCCGCGAGCGCGAACGCCATCTGCGCGCCACGGGTGACGAGCACGCCGTCCGCCCCCACCGGCATGCCCCGGACCTCGCCCAGCATGGCGGCCAGCGCGGCCCGCAGCCGTGGATGGCCGGCGGCATCCCCGTAGAGCAGGTTCTCGCGCCTGCGCAGCGCGCGCCGGTAGGCGCGGGCCAGCAGCGCCGCCGGGAAGAGGCGCGGATCCGGGAGGCCGCCCAGCAGCTGCAGGGCTCCGGGCGGCGGCGGCTCCCAGCGCGAATCGCGCTCGGCAGGCGGGACGTCGAACCCGGCGCGTCCGCCCTGCCCCGCCGCGCCCGGGGTGGCCCGCGGCGGCGCCGGGAGGTCCTCCGCCACCAGGGTGCCGCGGGCCGGCTGCGTGCGGATCCACCCCTCGGCGTCCAGCTCGCCGTAGGCTGCCAGCACCGTGTTCCGATGCACACCCAGCATCCTCGCCAGCGCGCGCGAGGAGGGCAGCGGCGCGCCGGGCCCGAGCGCGCCGGCCCGGATCCGCTCGGTCAGGCCGCGGGCAATCTGCACCGAGAGCGGGGACGGCTGGCCGCGGTCGAGCGGGAGGGTGAGGG
>CAVTOU010000005.1:0-124692 GCA_963736345.1 uncultured Pseudomonadota bacterium
TATCGCCATGCCTGACCCATTACGTATTGCTCGCTCCGCAAGAAGCTGGGTGCCCACTGGATCCGCACGCTGCGCGGGGTGGGCTACATGATCCCGGGGAGGCAGGATCGGTGACCTCGGTCCGACGCAAGCTCCTGATCGCGCTGCTGCTGGGGGTGGTGGCGGTCATGCTGCTGGGGGTGTTCGCCACCTACGAGGTGGCCCGGCAGCAGCTCGACGACGTCTTCGACTACCACCTGCGCCAGATCGCGCTCTCGCTCTCGGATCGCGCCCTGGCGCAGGCGGCGGCGCGCCGGGCCGGCCCGGAGCTGGACTTCTCCATCCAGGTCTGGGACGAGGACGGCGTCCGGCTCTACCTCTCGCGCCCGGAGGCTCCGCTCCCCGAGGTGCGGGAGCTCGGGTACTCGACCCTCGAAGGCCCGGGCGGCCGCTGGCGCGTGTACGCCACCGCCATCGGCGGCCAGGTCATCCAGGTCGGGCAGCCGGAGAAGGTCCGCGGCAATCTCGCCTTCCAGGCGGCCTCGCGCACCCTGGTGCCGCTGGCGGTCCTGCTGCCGCTCATGGCGCTGCTGGTGTGGCAGATCGTGGGGCGGGGGCTGGCTCCGCTCAACCGGCTGGCGTCGGCGGCCGCGGCGCGCACGCCGGCCGCGCTCGAGCCGTTCGGCGAGGCCGGGGTGCCGGTGGAGGCGCTCCCGCTGGTGCGCTCCCTGAACGACCTGCTGGGGCGCCTGCGCACCGCCATGGCGGCGCAGCGCGCCTTCGTGGCGGACGCCGCCCACGAGCTGCGGACGCCGCTGGCCGCCCTCAAGCTCCAGCTTCAGCTGGCGGAGCGCGCGCCGGAGGGCACTGCCCGCACGGCCGCGCTGGCCGAGCTGGCCGACGGGCTGGAGCGGGGCTCGCACCTCGTGGCGCAGCTCCTCACCCTGGCCCGCCTCGACCCGGGCGCCGGGCCGGCGCCGGCGCCGATTCCGGTGGCCCTCCCGGAGCTGGTGCGGCAGGCGGTGGCCGACCACGCGCTGCTGGCCGAGTCCCGGCGCATCGACCTCGGGGCGGGGAACGTGGAGGAAGGCGCCGCGGTGGAGGGGGACCCGGCGGCGCTGCGGACGCTGCTCGCCAACCTGGTCGACAACGCCATCCGCCACACGCCGCCGGGCGGCCGCATCGACGTTTCCGCCGGCGGCGGGGGCTCCCCGTACCTCGAGGTGATCGACACCGGGCCCGGCATCCCGGCGGCCGAGCGCGTGCGGGTCTTCGACCGGTTCGTGCGCCTGCCGGGGGCCGGGGAGGGCGGGAGCGGGCTGGGGCTCAGCATCGTCAAGGCCATCGCCGAGCGCCACGACGCCTCGGTCGCGCTGGGGGACGCCCCGGGCGGCGGGCTGACGGTCAGGGTGTCGTTCGCGAGGGCGGCGCGGGCGGTGCCGCCGGCGCCGAGGCCGAAGCCGCTGCCCGCGGCGGCGGGGTAGCGCCGGGCTCCGACCGGCGCGACCAGAGCGGGTAGTCGAGCCCGGCCAGACGATTGATGGCGATGGCCTGCAGCACCAGAACGCCCACGGCCACCTCGATGAGCACCAGGTGCCAGGGCCGGGTCAGCGCGCCCAGCGAGACGAGCAGGGTGGTGGCGCCGGCCGGCGGGTGGGTGGCGCGGAGGAGCACCATCAGCGAGCCGGTCAGGGCGAAGGATAGCGCCGCGGCCAGGACGCGGGGCAGGGTGACGCCGACCTGCGTGGCCGGCCCGGCGTGCTGCAGGCCGAACAGGACCAGCGAGCCGTAGCCGCACAGGATGCCGATGGCGTGGCCGATCATGGCATGGCGCGGGGTGGCGCTCGGCGGCGGAGGGGTTGAAGAAGAAGAGGAAGGCGGTGGGGCCGAGCGACGGAAACACGAACGGCGTCCGGGAGATCGCCGCCACCGCCGCCCAGGATGCCGATGGTGACGAAGCCGTTCACCAGCATGAACGAGGCCCACACCAGCCGCTCGTCGAAGCGGCCCAGCAGGTGGGTGAGGCGGAGCCGCGCCACCAGGCCCCGCGTCACCTCCGGCGAGTGCAGCAGCAGCGGGGGGCGCCGGCCCTCAGCCATCGACGCCCTCCCTGCGCAGCCGGCGGTCGAAGTCGACCACGTACCAGAGCAGGCCGGCGTTGACGAGGAACAGCGCCAGCGAGGCCAGCGTCACCGGGAGCAGCGCGCTCCGCTCCGCGGACAGCGCCGCCTCGAGCGCGGCGGCGAGGAGCCAGAGCTCGGATCACCACCAGCGTTCCGATGAGGAAGCAGATGGCGGTGAACAGCGGCAGGCCCTGCCGGCGCGTTTCCATGGCTACACCTCGATCCCCACCGCGTACACGTCGCCTGCGCGCTCCTCGAGCAGGATGCGCGGGAGCCGGCGCGTGGGCGGCCCGGCGATGGGCCGCCCGTCGGCGCCGGAGAACCAGCCCTGGTGGCAGGGGCAGTGCAGGTCGTCGCCGCCCGGCTCGTGCACGACCGCGCAGGAGAGGTGGGTGCAGACCTGCGAGTAGGCCGCCAGCCGGCCGTCGGCGAGGCGCACGAGGATGCAGGGATCGGCCTCGGTCGGATAGCGGAAGAGCAGCGGTGCCGCCGGGCAGGATCGAGGCCGCGGCCGCGATGCGGAGCTCGGGCCCGGGCCGGCGGGTCGGCCGGAGGAGGAGCGAGACCGCGCCGGTGGCCCCCACCAGCAGCGCCGAGCCGAGGGTCAGGAACTTGGCCAGCTCGCGGCGGGTGACGTACTGGTCGTCGTCCCAGCGGATGGGGAAGTCCAGCCGCCAGCGCGGCGTGCGGCGTCGGGATCTCGGCTCATGTCAGGACTCCTGTCACCACGGGGCGTGCCGCCCCGCCCCGCCGGCATAGCCGGTGGGGCCCCACCCCTGCCCCGCGGGGCCCTGCGCCGTGCTCGCCGCTTCGCGGCTGTGCGCGGCTGCCCCGCGGTGGAGGGGCGGCGCCCCTCCCCCCAGCTTCGCTGGGTCCCCCCTCCCTGCTCTCCGAACGCTGTTCGCGAATCACGATCACTCCTCCAGGAGCGCGGCCACGTCGTACGGTCTGGTGCGGGCGGCCCGCTGCACGGGCTTCCCGATCTGCACCAGGTCGACGCCGCACCTCGCGCGTGCCCTCCGGGACGACCACGCATCACCTTGGTCTGGACCACCTCGTCGCCGAAGACCCAGCGGTTGACGGCCGGCCGCGCCGCGTGCGCTCGATCTCCTCGCGGGTGGTGAAGGCCAGCGCCTGCGACGGGCAGACGGTGGCGCACATGGGCTGCTTGCCGACGCTGGTGCGATCGTAGCAGTAGTCGCACTTCATCATCTGGTCGATCGCCGCCTAGTAGCTTGGGCACGCCGAACGGGCAGGCGAGGACGCAGTTGGAGCAGCCGATGCAGCGGGGCTTGAGCGAGCTCTGGGTGACGCCGTCGGGCGTCTGCTTGATGGCGTCGGCCGGGCAGACGCGGGCGCAGATCGGGTCCTCGCAGTGCATGCACACCTGCGGCGCGGTCTGCACGCTGTCGCCGCGCGTCGATGGCCTCGAGGTGGATCATCGAGCGGCCCGCGGTGGGTGTCGCACTCCTCGCAGGCCTGCACGCAGGCGCGGCAGCCGATGCAGCGCGAGTGGTCGATGAAGAAGGCGAGCTCGCCATCAGCGCACCCCTCCGGCCTCGGGCGGCAGGCGCGGCCATCGCGTCGTCGGGCCGCTCCGACGCTGCGCCACCCGCACCGCGCAGATCTTGAACTCGGGAATGTTGGAGACCGGATCGAAGGCGCGGATGGTGCAGCCGGTTGGCGGCGCGCTCGAGCGGCCAGTGGTAGGGGACGAAGACGGTGTCGGGGCGGATGGTGGTGACGACCATCGCCGGCACGACCAGGGCGCCGCGCCGGCTCTCGACCCGGACGAAGTCGCCGTCGCGATGCCGAGCTTCTCGGCCAGGCGCGGGTGGATCTCGCAGAACGGCTCGGGCGTCTGCTCGACCAGCCCGCCGATGCGCCGGGTCTGCGTGCCGGAGAGGTAGTGCGAGACGACGCGGCCGGTGGTGAGGATGATCGGATACTCCTCGTCCGTCTCCTCGGCGGCGGGCCGCCACTCGACCGGCTGGAGGTGCGCCTTGCCGTCGGGGTGGCCGAAGCGGCCGCCCTCGTAGAGGCGCGGCGTGCCCGGATGATCCTCCGTCGGGCAGGGCCAGAAGACGCCCTGCTGCGCGTCGATCTTCTCCCAGGTGATGCCGGAGTAGTCGGCGATGCCGCCCCGCGACGCCGCGCCGCAGCTCCTCGAAGATCTCCGCGCGGCGAGCGGTAAGGGAACTTGCCGCCGACGCCGAGCCGCGCGGCCAGGTCGCAGATGATCCGCCAGTCCTGGCGCGCGTCGCCCGGCGGCGGTTCGACCGCCTGCGGTGGTGGATGACCCGCCCCTCGACGTTGGTGGTGGTGCCCTCGTCCTCCTCCATGAGCGAGCCGGGCAGGACGACGTCGGCGTGGCGCGCCGTCTCCGAGAGGAAGAAGTCGATGACCGCGAAGAACTCGAGCCGCTCCAGCGCCTCGCGCATGAAGCGCTGGTCGGGCAGCGACACCAGCGGGTTGAAGCAGATGAGCAGCAGGCCCTTGATCTCGCCGTCGTGGATCGCCTCGACGAGCGGCACCGCCGAGAGCCCCTTGTGCGGGATCGACTCCTCGGGCACGCCCCAGACGCCGGCGATGTACCTTGCGGTGCTCCGGGTTCTCGATGTCGCGCGCGCCGGGGAGCTGGTCGCACTTGCTGCCCTGCTCGCGCGCGCCCTGGCCGTTGCCCTGGCCGGTGATCGTGGCGTAGCCGCAGCCCTCGCGGCCGATGCGGCCGGTCGCCAGCGACCAGGTTGATGCGCGGCCAGGACAGTTCTCGACGCCCTTGCGTGTGGTGCTCGATGCCGCGCGCGTGCAGCAGGAACTGGTGCGGCGCCGGCCCCCAGATCTCGGCCGCCTTGACGATGAGCGAGGCCGGCACGCCGGCGATGCGGGCGCCGCACCTCGGGCGTGTATCGTCGCGACCGCCTCCTCCACCGCGTCCCAGCCGGTGGTGTGCTCGGCGATGAAGTCGCGATCGATCCAGCCGCGCTCGATCATGACGTGCAGCATGGCGTTGAAGACGCCGATGTCGCCGCCGGGGCGCACCGGGATGAAGAGGTCGGCGGTGCGCGCGATCGGCGTCAGCCGCGGGTCGAGGACGATGAGCTTGGCGCCGCGCTCGCGCGCCCGCCAGATGTAGTCGGTGGTGATGGGCGTGCACTCGGCGACGTTCGCGCCGGCGACCAGGATGACCTCGGCCCGGGGGATGTCGCTCCAGGGATTGGCGGCGCGATCGATCCCGAAGACCTTCTTCGACGCGGCGCCCGCCGAGACCATGCAGAGCCGGCCGTTGTAGTCGATGTTGCGCGGTGCGGACGGCGACGCCGGGCGAACTTGCCCATCAGGTAGGCCTTCTCGTTGGTGAGCGAGGCGCCGGTGAGGATGGCGAAGGCGTCCGGCCCGTGCGCCGCCTGGATGCGCTGGATCTCGGTGGCGGTCCGGTCCGAGCGCCTCGTCCCAGCCGATCTGCGCGGAAGCCCTGGCCCTCGACCCGCTCCAGCGGCGCGCAGCAGCCGGTCCGGGATGGCGTTCTGCAGGTAGCGCTTCACGCCCTTGGGGCAGAGCTTGCCGCGGTTGAAGGGGAACTCCTCCCAGGGCTCGAAGCCGACCACCTTCTCGTCCTTCACCTTGAGCTGGATGCCGCACTGCTGGCCGCAGAAGCAGCAGTGCGTCTTGACCACGCGATCCGGCTCGCCGCGGGTGCTCCAGCCGCCGGCGGGCACGCGCTGGGCGTGCGGCCCGAAGCGGGCCACCAGCTCCTCCACCGGGGCGGGCAGGCGAGCCATCAGATCCTCCTCTCCGGCCGTACAGCAGCGAGCGTAGGCCCAGCCGGATGAGGCTGGGCCGGAGCGAGCCGGGGACCGGGGGGCCGAGCTTCACCCGGCCCCCCAGAAGGAATGGCGGCCAGCCTCCCGCCAGAGCTGGTCCTGGGCGATCCCGACCATGCGCCGACGGCACGGCGGGCAGATCTCCTGGTAGTGCCCGGCGGCGGTGGCGTAGCGGATGGAGAGGGCCGCCTCGACCGCCTTCAGGTCGCCGACGTGGAGCGCCGAGGCGAAAGGCTGCCCGCAGCGGCGGCAGGCCGCCTGCGGCCCCTCGGCCCCGGCGCGCTTGTAGAACCCGATGCCGAGCTGGGCGGGGCGCTGGAAGATGTGGAAGAACTTGCCGAAGGGCAGGTAGACGAGCCCGAAGATCACCGTCACCGCGTGGAACTCGGCCAGGAACACGTAGTGGAAGCCGCGCAGGAAGTGGGTGGAGATGGTGAGCAGAAGCCCGGTGGCGCAGATGGCGAACAGGATCACCACCGGCACCAGGTCCGAGGCCAGCTGCTGGACGGCCAGCGCCCCTCGGTCGCGGCCGCGCCGCCACATGGCGATCGCCAGGCCGGCCAGCACCAGCACCGCCGAGATGTCGAGCACCTGGAACACCAGCGGCGCCAGGGCGCCGGCCAGCGCGAACCGGAACAGCGGGACCCCGAAGACGAACGCCTGGTAGGTGTCCTGTCTGTCCGGCAGCGTCTCGAACCGGATCCAGCCGAAGGAGAGCGGGAAGGTGACCGCCGCGGCCAGCAGGCAACCCCAGAAGATGAGCTGGTGCGCCGCCCAGCGCGAGCGGGCCCGGTGCAGGATGAATCGCTGCGCCGCCACGTCCACCGCCAGCTGCCGCGCCAGCCGGAGGACGTTCCCGGCCAGCCGCGAGCGCGCGAAGAACAGCTCGCGCCCGCGGAGCCAGTACAGACGGGTGGGCGGCCGCCGCAGCCACATGCAGTAGCGGTAGCCCACGCCGAAGGCGGCGAAGACGGTCGCGCCCGCGTACGGCACCAGCGCCACGTCGAAGTCCTTCAGGCCGCGGCTGCCCGCGACGATGCCGGCCACGACCAGGCCCGCCGCGAGTAGCCCCCAGAACAGGGCATGCGCCACGTCCGAACCGGTTCCCCGGACGAGATCCTCTGCCCGCCTCTCGGTCACGCCCCCGGTTGTGTCCGTGGACCCTGGGCAGGTCGACGACCTGCTCGGGGGGCCCTGAGCTCCGGCTAGGGAGATCTCGTGCAGCAGCGGCCGCGGCGCGAAGGCTGGACCCAGGCGAGGGTTGAATGCGCTGCGTCCGGGTCCGACGCGCCGGGATCTCAGCGCCGCATCCGGCCCAGGAAGCGCGACAGCCGACCGATGGCGTCGCGCAGGTCGTCCTCGTGCGGCAGGAACACGATCCGGACGTGGTCGGGCGTCGGCCAGTTGAAGCCGGAGCCCTGGACCAGCAGCACCTGCTCCTCCAGGAGCAGGTCGAGGATGAACTGCTGGTCGTCGACGATCGGGTAGGCGGCCGGGTCGAAGCGCGGGAAGAGGTACAGGGCGGACTTGGGCTTGACGCAGCTCACCCCCGGGATCTCGCCCAGGAGCTGCCAGGCGACGTCGCGCTGCCGGCCCAGCCGGCCGGTGGGGAGCACCAGGTCCTCGATGCTCTGATGGCCGCCCAGCGCGGTCTGGATGGCGCACTGCCCGGGCACGTTGGCGCACAGGCGCATCGAGGCGAGGATGTTGAGGCCCTCGATGAAGTCCTCGGCGTGCCGCTTCTCGCCCGAGACCACCATCCAGCCCGCGCGGTAGCCGCAGGCGCGGTAGTTCTTGGAGAGGCCGTTGAAGGTGAGGCACAGCACGTCGTCGGCCAGCGAGGCGATCGAGGTGTGCTGGGCGCCGTCGTAGAGCACCTTGTCGTAGATCTCGTCGGCGCAGACGATCAGCCGGTTGCGCCGGGCGATCTCGAGCAGCTCGCGGAGCAGCTCCGGCGGGTAGAGCGCGCCGGTGGGGTTGTTGGGGTTGATGACGACGATGGCCCGGGTCCGGGGCGTGATCCTGGCGCGGATGTCGTTCGAGGTCCGGCAGCCAGCCGGCGCCCTCGTCGCACAGGTAGTGGCGGGCCTTGCCGCCGGAGAGGCTCACCGCCGCGGTCCAGAGCGGGTAGTCCGGGGCGGGCACCAGCACCTCGTCGTCGGGGTCGAGCAGCCCCTGCATGGCCATGACGATGAGCTCGGAGACGCCGTTGCCGAGGTAGATGTCCTCGACGTCCACGCCGCGGATCTGCTTCTGCTGGCAGTAGTGCATCACCGCCTTGCGGGCGGAGAAGAGGCCCTTGGAGTCGGAGTAGCCGGACGCGCCGCGGCAGGTTGCGGATCACGTCGACGACGATCTCCTCCGGCGCCTCGAAGCCGAACGGGGCGGGGTTGCCGATGTTGAGCTTGATGATGCGGTGCCCCTCGTCCTCCAGCTGCTTGGCCCGCTGGAGCACGGGCCCGCGGATGTCGTAGCAGACGTCGTCGAGCTTGCTCGACTTCCGGATCGGCCGGCCGGCGAGCAGCTCGTCCAGCGGCTCCGCGAGAGGCTCCTTCACGCTGCGCAGCTCCTGCCGGTCGCTCACGAATCGCTTCCTTTCTTGCCTGGGGCCGGGTGAGGCTCGGCCCCCCGGTCCCCCGCTCGCTCCGGGGGAGGCTCATCCGCCTGCCCTGGGGCTCGCAAATCTCCTCGAGCACAGCACACCACGAACCGCGCCCGGCGTCACGATCGAGGACATCCGGCCGCACCCCACCGGGAAGGCCGCCCTTAAGCCTCTCTTAAGCCGGCGTACTTACGGTTCCTGCGAAACGACGGCGACGTCGCCGCCGCACCGCGGAAGGAGAAACAGCATGTCAGGAACAGTCAAGCGCGCGTCCGTGGCCGTTCTCGCAGCGGCCAGCGTGTTCGTGGCCGGGGCGCTGGCCCTCGGCCGCCCCTCCAGCACCCTCGCCGCCCCCGCCGCCGAGGCGACGAGCCAGGCAGGTGCCTCGTCGGCTCCGGTGGTCCGGGGCCTGCCCGACTTCACCACCATCGTGCGCCAGTTCGGCCCCGCGGTGGTGAACGTCAGCGTGGTCCAGACCCCCAAGCAGGATGACAACGGCAACGCGATGAGCGGCCCCGAGCAGGACTTCATGCGCCGGTTCGGGATCCCGTTCCCCTTCGGGATGCCCCAGCAGCCGGGGAACCAGATCATCCGCGGCATCGGCTCCGGCTTCATCGTGAAGCCCGACGGGCTGATCCTCACCAACGCGCACGTGGTCGCCAACGCCAGCGAGGTGACCGTCAAGCTCACCGACAAGCGCGAGTTCCGCGCCAAGGTGCTCGGCTCCGACAAGGACACCGACGTCGCGGTCCTCAAGATCAACGCCAGGGACCTCCCCACCGTCCGCATCGGCGACGCCTCCAGGGCGCAGGTGGGTGAGTGGGTGCTGGCCATCGGCTCGCCCTTCGGGTTCGAGAACAGCGTCACCGCCGGCGTCATCTCGGCGCGGGCCCGCTCGCTCCCGGGCGAGGGCTACATCCCCTTCCTGCAGACCGACGTGCCGGTGAACCCCGGCAACTCGGGCGGCCCGCTCTTCAACCTGGGGGGTGAGGTCATCGGGATCAACTCGCAGATCTACAGCGGCTCCGGCGGCTACATGGGCATCAGCTTCGCCATCCCCATCGACGTGGCCATGAAGGTCGGGCAGCAGCTCGCCAGCACCGGCAAGGTGACCCGCGGCCGGCTCGGGATCGCCATCCAGGACGTCAACGCCGAGCTGGCCAGGTCCTTCGGCCTGCCCAAGCCCACCGGCGCGCTGGTGAGCAGCATCGACAAGAACGGCCCGGCCGCCAAGTCCGACCTGAAGCCCGGCGACGTGATCGTGGCGCTCAACGGCCAGGAGGTCGCCAGCTCCGGCGACCTGCCGCCCCGCGTGGCCGACATCCAGCCCGGCGCCACGGCCAAGCTGACGGTGTGGCGCAGCGGCAAGCAGCACGAGCTCGACGTCAAGGTGGGCGCGGCCAAGAACCAGGGCGAGGAGGTGGCCAGGAACCAGGGCGGCGCCGAGCGCGGCCGCCTGGGCCTCGCCGTCCGGCCGCTCACCCCCGAGGAACAGCGCCAGGCCGACGTGCAGGGCGGGGTGCTGGTGGAGGGCGTCAGCGGTCCCGCCGCCCGCGCCGGCCTGCAGCCCGGCGACGTGGTCCTCTCCGTGAACGGGACCCCCGTCAAGAACGTCGACCAGCTCCGCGACATGGTGAAGGGCGCCAAGGACGAGATCGCGCTCCTGGTCCAGCGCGGCGACTCGCGGATCTTCGTCCCGGTCGAGCTCGGGTAGCCAGCGCCGCCGCCGCGAAAGAAACCCTGGGCCACGGGGGTCGGGATGCGTTCCGGCCTCCGTGGCCCTGATGCTTCCCGGCGGTAGATCCTTCCCGGACCTGGCGCGTTTGCTCCCTGGAGAGGAGACCGACCATGTCCCACATCCGCCTCGCCGCCCTGACCGTCGCCCTGCTGGCGTGCTCCGGCCCACGCCTCGCCGCCGCCCACGAGAGCGCCAGTTCCGGCCCGTACTCGCTGGAGGTCATCGACGAGGCAGGGCGGGCGCTCCCCACCTTCCACCACCGCGGCAGGACCTACGTCCTGGGCAGCCACGGCGCCCGCTACCTCCTCCGCATCCGGAACCAGACCCGCGGCCGGATCGAGGTGGTCGCCTCGGTCGACGGGCGCGACGTCATCGACGGGAAGCCCTCCTCCATCTCCAAGCGCGGTTACCTGGTCCAGCCCTGGGGAGAGCTCGTCATCGACGGCTTCCGGCTGTCCCACGAGTCCGTGGCCGCGTTCCGCTTCAGCTCGGTCGAGGATTCGTACGCCGCCCGGATGGGCGACGCGCGGGACCTGGGCGTCATCGGCGCGGCGGTGTTCACCGAGCTCCCGCCGCCCCCGCCGCCGGTCTACGAGCCGCCCGGGCTGAGTCGCGGCGAGGATAGGGATTCGGCGGCGGCGCCGTCGACGCGCTCGGCCCCGGCCGAAGGGCTGGCCGGCGGCTCGGCGAAGGGGGCGGCCAAGAAGGAGCGCCCCGGCCTCGGAACCGGGTTCGGCGAGCGGCACGAGTCGCACGTGGTGGAGGTGGCATTCGAGCGCGCCAGCTCCACGCCGACCGCCCTGATCTCGCTCCGCTACGACGATCGCCCCGGCCTCCTCGCCCTGGGCATCGACGTGGACGGCAGGCGCGCATCCTCCCGAGATCGCTGGCTCCGGGACACCGCCCAGCCGTTCCGGAGCGACGGTTTCTCCGAGCCGCCCCCCGGCTGGACCGGCCGGTGAGGGGATGTGCGCCAGCGCCGCGCCGCCCTGGCGAACGGCTGCGCACGGAAGGGGCGCCGGGTTGACTCGGCGGTTGTGAGCGCTAACATGCAGGTGCGGTCGATGCCCCGGGAGCAAGAAGCACCCCGCGCCGCGACCTCCTCGGCGCGAGGGCTTCAGCGGAAGGCGCCGCCCCGAGTTCCTCCCTCGGGGCGGCGCTTTGTTATGTTCCCCCCATGTCCCAGGAACTCATCGTCGTTCACGTGAACGTCCACGTGAAGCCCGACGCCGTCGACGCCTTCCGTGCTGCCACCCTGCCGAACGGGGCGGCGAGCCGGAAGGAGCCCGGCGTCGTGCGCTTCGACGTGGTCCAGGATCTGGAGGACCCGACCCGCTTCGTGCTGGTCGAGGTCTACCGCGGAGAGGCCGGCGCGGCGGCCCACAAGGAGACGGCGCACTACCGGACCTGGCGCGACGCGGTGGCGCCGCTCATGGCCGAGCCGCGAACCCCGCGCAGGTTCGCGGTGGTCTCGCCGGATGCAGCCGAATGGTGAGCTTCGAGCTGGCGACGGCGGCGCGGATCCTGTTCGGCGCCGGGCGGGCGGCGGAGGTCCCGGCGGAGGTGGCCGCGCTGGGGCTCTCGCGGGTCCTGCTGGTGACGGGGACGAGCGGCGCCCGCGCCGAGCCCATCGCCGCGGGGCTGGCGGGCCGGGGGATCGCGGCCGTTGCGCTGCGGGTGGCCGGCGAGCCGACCGTCGAGGCGGTCCGCGCCGCGGTCGAGCGGGCGCGGGCCGAGGACTGCCAGGGCGTGATCTCGGTGGGGGGCGGCAGCGCCATCGATTGCGGCAAGGCGGTGGCGGGCCTGCTCGGGAACGGCTCGTCGGATCCGCTGGAACACCTGGAGGTGGTGGGGCGGGGCCGCCCGCTATCGCGTCCGGCGCTCCCGTTCCTGGCGGTCCCCACCACCGCGGGCACCGGGTCGGAGGTGACGCGCAACGCGGTGCTGGGCTCCCCCGGCACCAAGGCCAGCCTCCGCAGCCCGTTCCTGCTGGCCCGGCTGGCCGTGGTCGATCCCGATCTCCTGGCGGGCGCGCCGCGCGAGGTGCTGGCCGCGAGCGGCCTGGACGCGCTCTCGCAGCTCGTCGAGCCGTACCTCTCCTCCCGCGCCAACCCGATCACGGATGCGTTCGCGGCCGAGGGCGTCCGCCGTTCGGTCCGCTCGCTCCGGGCGGCCTGCCTGGAGGGTTTGACGCCCGCGCGCCGCGAGGATCTGGCGCTCGCCAGCCTGCTCGGCGGCCTGTGCCTCGCCAACGCCGGCCTGGGCGCGGTGCACGGGTTCGCCGCGCCGGCCGGGGCCGCGCTGGGCGCCCCACACGGCGCCCTGTGCGCGGCGCTGCTGGCGCCGTGCCTCACGGTGAACCTGCGCGCCCTGCGCGCGCGGGCCGCGGGCGGCCCGGCGGAGGCCCGCTTCGCCGATCTTTCGCGCTGGCTCACCGGGCGCCCGGACGCATCTCCCGAGGACGGCATCGCCTGGGTCGAGCAGCTCTGCCGGGATCTGGGCGTGAAGGGGCTGGCCGGGCTAGGGCTGGCGCGCGAGGCCATCCCGGAGCTGGTGGCCTGCGCTCGCACGGCGAGCAGCATGAGGGCCAACCCCATCCTCCTCACCGATGCGGAGCTGACGGAGATCGCCGAGCGGGCGCTGTAGCGGCCGGGCACGGCGGCCCGGTCCGCGGTATGAACCGGCATGCCCCACGGCAAGGACCGCTCCAGGGACGCTCCCCAGGCGCTGGCCGATGCGCTCGAGCTGCTGGAGCGGGCCGCGGCCGACCGGGGAACGCTGGCCGACCTCTCGGCCGAGGAGCGCGTGCGGCTGCAGAAGGCCGCCGGCGCGCTGGCCCGCCCCGGCCCGGAGCAGCGCCGCCGCCTGCGCCGGGCGCTGGCGCGAGGCGAGCGCGGCGCACGGAAGGCGCGCGACGGGGCGCTGCGGAAGGAGACCGGGATCCAGAAGCTACGGAGCGCGGCGGTGTTTCCGACGCCGCCGGCGTTGCCCGCATTGTTTCCTGATCCGGATCCGTCTCGGCATCGGAATCCGGCATCGGCATCGGGGTCGGAATCAGCATCGGCCCCCGAGCTCTCCCAGCCCCGCAAATGCTACGTCTGCAAGCAACCTTACCGGCGGCTCCATCCGTTCTACGACCAGCTCTGCCCCCGCTGCGGCGACGAGAACCAGGCCCGTCGAGCCGCCACCGCCGATCTGCGCGGCCGGGTGGCGCTGGTGACCGGCGCGAGGGTGAAGATCGGCTACCAGGCAGCCATCCTGCTCCTGCGGGCCGGGTGCCGGGTCGTCTCGCTGACCCGCTTCCCGCGCGACGCGGCCGCCCGCTACGCGCGCGAACCCGACTTCGATGCCTGGTGCCATCGCCTCTCGATCCACGGCGTCGACCTCCGGCACACGCCCACCGTGGAGCGGCTCTGCCATCACCTCGAGGCGACGCTGCCGCGCCTCGACTTCCAGATCCACAACGCTTGCCAGACGGTGCGCCGGCCGCCCGGCTATTACGCCCACCTGGTCGAGGGGGAGCAGCGGCCCATCGCGTCGCTTCCGCTCACGGAGCGCGCGCTGCTGGAGAGCGACGAGGCCTTCCGGGCCGGGTCCTCCGGTCCCGGCCCTGGCGCGCAGCGGCCGGCGCTGCTCACGCAGATCCAGACGGAGGCGGACCTCTTGCCCGGGGGGCGAGCGGGGGCACCGGGAGGGCCGAGCCTCACCCGGCCCCCCCGGCAAGATCGCAGCGAGCTGGAGCTGTTCCCCCGGGGCATCCTCGACCAGGACCTCCAGCAGCTCGATCTCCGCACCCACAACTCCTGGCGGCTGGCGCTGCACGAGGTGCCCACGCTGGAGCTGCTCGAGGTGCTGCTCGTGAACGCCACCGCCCCCTTCGTCATGACCGCACGGCTCAGGGGGCTCATGCTGCGCCAGCGGGCGGCCCCACCCGGCACCGCCACCAGCGCCGATCCCGCCAAGCACGTGGTGATGGTCTCGGCCATGGAGGGCCAGTTCTACCGCGAGCACAAGACCGACCGGCACCCGCACACCAACATGGCCAAGGCCGCGCTGAACATGCTGGTCCGGACCAGCGCCCCCGACCTGGTGCGCGAGGGGATCCACCTCAACGCGGTCGACACCGGCTGGGTGACCGACGAGGATCCCGTCCACCTGGCCGCTCGCAAGGCGGAGGAGCACGCGTTCTCGCCGCCGCTCGACGTGGTGGACGGCGCCGCGCGCGTGCTGGCGCCGATCCTCGACGGGTTCCGCACCGGCCGGCACCCGGCCGGTCTGTTCTTCAAGGATTGCCGCCCTGCGCCCTGGTGAGGGGGCGCCTTGTGAGCGCTCACATGGCCGCCCCGGGCCAGCGGCCGATCAGCGCCTGGGCGCCGCGCTGGTCGAGCCGCGCACCACCAGCTCAGGCGCGACCACCACGCGGGTGGGCCCGGGCTCGCCCTCGATGCGGCCGAGCAGGATGTGCAGGCAGCGCCTGCCCAGCTCCGCGAAGTCCTGGCGCACCGTGGTGAGCGGCGGGGTGAAGTAGGCCGCCTCCGGGATGTCGTCGAAGCCCACGATGCTGAGGTCGCGAGGGACCTCTCGCCCCGCCTCGTGCAGCCGCCGCAGCAGGCCCAGCGCCATCTGATCATTGGCGACGAACACGGCCGTCAGCTCCGGGATCTGCAGCAGGCTCCGCCCGAGCTCGTACCCCGACCGCGCCGTCCAGTCTCCGCGGAGCGGTGCCGGGATGGGGGCGCCGGCAGCCTTGAGCGTGGATCGCCAGCCCTCCACGCGCTCCTCGGCCTCCTTCCAGTCGGTCGGCCCGGCGAGGTGCCAGACGGTCCTGTGGCCCAGATTCAGCAGGTGGCGCGTGGCGGCCGCAGCGCCGGCGACCTGGTCGACGGTGGCCACCGGGATGGATGCGTCCGGGCCCGCCTCGACCGCCACCACCGCGAAGTCCGGCCGCAGATGGCGCAGGGCGTCGACGCCGGCGCGCAGCGGGGCGATGACGGCCACGCCGTCCACGCCCTGATCGCGGAGCCGGTGGATGGCGGCCAGCACCGTGGCGCGGTTGAGCGAGCGCAGGCTGGAGACGCTCACGGCGTAGCCCGCGTCGTGCGCCGCCTGCTCGATGCCGAGCAGGGTGGACGCTGGCCCGTACAGGGTGGTGTCGAAGCTCACCACGCCCAGGGTCTTGGAGCGCCCGGTCACCAGCGCCTGGGCCACCGAGTTGGGCCGGTAGTCGAGCTGTCGGATCGCCGCCAGGACGCGCTCCCGGGTGTCGCCGCGCACGTGCGGGCTGTCGTGGAGCACGCGCGAGACCGTCTGGTGCGAGACCCCGGCCAGCTGGGCGACATCCGCCATGACGGCGGGGCGACGCTTCTCGGGCTTGAGGCGTGGAGCGCTCATCGGCCTCTCTCGCGGGCGGGGCCTGGGGTCGCCCCGATTGATGACACGACTTAGCGGCCCACAGGGGCCGGTTTTTCGTCGCTGAAACCCATCTATACCAGGCTTGACACCCTTCATGTGAGCGTTCACACTGCCGTCGCCCCTCGAGACCCAGGGCACCGTCCGGCCCCCCGGCCGGGCGCCGCTTCGGCAGGACCGCACAGGTCGTTGGACTGGAGGAATCCCTAATGAGCACCAGGCTTTTCCGGGCGTTGGCGCTGGCATCGTGGCTCATTCCCGTGGCGGCGAGCGCCGCCCAGAAGACGTTCGTGATGGTCCCCAAGGGTGTGCACCCGTACTACGAGCCCTGCTACGAGGGCTTTCAGGCCGCCGCCAAGAAGTACGGCGTCAAGGTCGAGAAGGTCGACCCGCAGAAGTTCGAGCTGCCCCTCCAGGTGAGAGTCATCGAAGACCTCATCGCGCAACACGTCGACGGCATCGCCATCTCGGCGCTCGACGACGCCGGGCTGGTTCCGGTCATCCACGACGCCACCAAGGCCGGCATCAAGGTCATCACCTTCGACGCGCCGGCGCCCTCCTCCGAGGCGCTCGAGTACATCGGCACCGACAACAAGAGCGCTGGCGAGGCCGCGGGCAAGAAGATGGGCGAGCTCATGAAGGGCAAGGGGAACATCGTCATCCTCCAGGGCGGCCTGGGCGCCACCAACCTGAACCTCCGCACCCAGGGGTTCAAGGAGTCGCTGGCGAAGCATCCGGGCATCAAGGTGCTCGAGGTGGTCGACGAGCAGGGCGACTTCAACATCTCCATGAACAAGACCGAGGCCGTCCTGCAGACCTATCCGGACGTGACCGCCATCTTCTCCGTCTCGGCCGAGGGCGCGCCCGCCGCCGCGCAGGTGCTGAAGCAGCAGGGCAAGGCCGGCAAGATCCTGCTGGCGGGCTTCGACGACCTGAAGGACACGCTGGAAGGGATCAAGGACGGCACCATCGCGTTCTGCCTGGTGCAGAAGACCTTCAAGATGGGCTGGCTCTCGATCGAGGCGCTGCTCGACGCCACCAAGGGCAAGAAGCTTCCCAAGGTCACCGACACCGGCGTCCTGTTCGTCACCAAGGACAACGTCGGCACGTACATGGACCAGATGAAGAAGGAGTTCGCGGGCAAGTAGCCGGCTGCTGCACGGCGAGGGGGCGCGGCGCCTTTCCGGACGCCGCGCCCCTTGCTGCCGCGGTCAGGGGCGAGCACCATGGACGCCATCGCAACCGTGCGTGAGAACCGGTTCCTCTCCGCTCTCCTCAGGAGCAAGGAATCCGCGATCCTGCTCGCGCTCCTCATCATGATGGTGGTGATCGGAGTGATCGCGCCCCGGTTCGTGAGCGGCGTGAACCTCTCCCAGGTGTCGCGCCAGGTCTCCTTCGTCGCCATCGTCGCCCTGGGCGAGCTGTTCGTGATCCTGACGGGGGGCATCGACCTGTCGGTGGGATCGGTCATGGGCTGGGCCGCCATGGCCGCGGCCTGGGCCATGACCACGCAGGACGCGGCGGGCACGTCGCTGGCCACGACCTGGAGCCCGCATCTCCATCCGCTGCTGGCCTTCGCGTTCGGCATCCTGGTCGGGGTGGTGATGGGGGCCATCAACGGCAGCCTCATCGCCTACGTGAAGGTTCCGCCCTTCATCGCGACCCTCGGAATGCTGTCCTTCGCGTCCGGCAACGTCCTCGGGCTCACCAAGGGCTGGCCCATCACCGGCATCCCCAAGTCGTACCTGTGGGTGGCGCAGGAGTCGTTGCTGGGCGCGCCGGTGCCGGTCTGGATCGCCCTGGTCATGGCGATCGGGGCCCACGTGGTCCTGACGTACACCGCCTTCGGGCGCCGGACCTACGCCATGGGCGGCAACGAGCAAGCCACCTTCCTCTCCGGGATCGACGTCGATCGGATCAAGTTCGTCCTGTACATGATCTCGGGGGGGTTCGCCGCCGTCTCCGGCATCCTCCTGGTGTCGCGCTACGCCTCCTCGCAGCCGGACATCGGGAAGGGATGGGAGCTCGACGCCATCGCCGCGGCCGTGATCGGCGGGACGTCGCTGGCCGGCGGCTCGGGCAGCGTGCTGGGCGTGATCATCGGCGCCTGCATCATGGCCGTCCTGCGAAACGGGCTGGTCCTGATGCACGTGGACCCGTACTGGCACATCTCGATCATCGGCGTGGTGATCGTGCTCGCCGCCGTGCTCGACGTGAAGACCAAGAGGTCCTGACGCCGTGGCCCCCCTCCTGGACATGGCGAGCATCACCAAGTCCTTCCCGGGGGTGCGGGCGCTGGACAGGGTCGACTTCTCCGTCGAGGGCGGCGAGGTGGTGGGGCTGCTGGGCGAGAACGGGGCCGGCAAGTCGACGCTGATGAAGATCCTGGCCGGCGTCTACCACGCCGACGCCGGCGAGATCGTCTGGGAGGGGCGGCAGGTCGCCTTCCGGACCATCCAGGAAGCCCAGCGGGAGGGCATCTCGCTCATCTTCCAGGAGCTCAACAACTGCCCCAACCTCAAGACGGTCGACAACCTGTTCCTGGGCCGGGAGGTGTACCGCGGCCGGACCGGGTTCCTCGACTACCCCGTCATGCGCCGGAAGGCGCGCGAGCTCTTCGAGCACCTCGGCGTCGAGGTCGATCTGGACGTGGAGGTGCGCCGGCTCTCCACCGCCGTCCAGCAGATGATCGAGATCGGCAAGGCGCTCCTCACCAACGTGAAGCTGCTGGTGATGGACGAGCCCACCTCCTCCTTGACCGATCGCGAGACGGAGCACCTCTTCCGCGTCATCCGCGAGCTCAAGGCGCGCGGGACCTCGGTGGTCTTCATCTCGCACAAGCTCAACGAGGTGTTCCAGATCACCGATCGCGTCGTGGTCCTGCGCGACGGCAAGAACGCCGGCGGCCTGGACTCGAAGCAGGGCACCATCGATCAGCTCATCTCGCTCATGGTGGGGCGCGACCTGGGGTCCTTCGCGGCCGAGCACCGCACCACCGCGCCGGGCGCCGAGGTGCTGCGGGTGGAGCACCTCTCGGGCGGGCCGGTGCGCGACATCGGCTTCACCCTGCGCAAGGGGGAGATCCTGGGCGTGGCCGGCTTGATCGGCTCCGGGCGGACCGAGATGGCGCGGCTGCTCCTGGGCGCCGATCGGAAGACCGGGGGGCGGGTGTTCCTGGACGGGCGGGAGGTCCACATCCGAAACCCGCGCGACGCGGTCGCCGCCGGGATGGGCTTCGTCCCCGAGGACCGCAAGGTGCAGGCGCTGGTGCTGCCCATGTCGGTGCGCGAGAACCTCACCCTGGCCATCCACGGCGCGGTGAAGCGGTTCCGGACCTTCCTCTCGCGCCGCAAGGAGAACGCGGTCACCGACGAGTTCACCACCGCGCTGCGCATCAAGCTGGCCAGCCGCGAGCAGGCGGTGAACAACCTCTCCGGCGGGAACCAGCAGAAGGTGGTGATCGCCAAGTGGCTGGCCACCCGGCCCCGCATCCTGATCCTGGACGAACCCACCCGCGGCATCGACGTGGCCGCCAAGGCGGAGGTGCACCGGATCGTCGCCGAGCTGGCGGACCGGGGGGTCGCCATCCTGCTCATCTCGTCCGAGCTCCCCGAGATCCTGGCTCTCTCCGATCGGGTGCTGGTGATGCACGAGGGGAGGGCCAAGGCCATCCTCGACAAGGGCGAGGCCAGCCAGGAGACCATCATGAGCGCGGCGCTCAAGGCGAGCGCATGAAGACCGGGCGGGAGGCGAGGACGCCTCCCGCGGGGCGCGCACGGGCCCAGCCCAGCGCCGTGCGAGGAAAGGGATGACGAAAGTGGCCGAGCCCAAGACGCAGGAACTCTGGTTCCTCACCGGAAGCCAGCATCTCTACGGCGAGGAGACCCTGAAGCAGGTCGCCAAGAACTCGCAGCAGATCTTCGAATCCCTGGATCGCTCCGGGAAGCTCCCGGCCAAGCTGGTGTGGAAGCCGGTCCTGACCGGCCCGGATGCCATCCAGGAGGCGTGCGTGGCGGCCAGCGCGGCGCCGGACTGCGCCGGGGTCATCACCTGGATGCACACCTTCTCGCCCGCCAAGATGTGGATCGGCGGGCTGACCCGCCTCCAGAAGCCGCTCGCCCACCTGCACACGCAGTTCAATCGCGAGCTGCCGTGGGGCGAGATCGACATGGACTTCATGAACCTGAACCAGTCCGCCCACGGCGACCGGGAGTACGGGTTCATCGGCGCGCGGCTGCGGATGAACCGCAAGATCGTGGTCGGCCACTGGCAGGACCCGGAGGTGGTGGACGAGCTGGCGGGCTGGGCGCGCGCCGCCCTGGCGCTGGCCGAGTCGCGCCGGCTCAAGATCGCGCGCTTCGGCGGCATGAACATGCGCGAGGTGGCGGTCACCGGTGGCGACCGGGTCGAGGCCCAGATCCAGCTGGGCTGGTCGACCAACGGTTACGCGGTGGGCGACCTGGTCGGCCGCATCGCCGAGGTCTCCGACGCCGAGGTCGACCGGCTGGTCCAGGAGTACGAGGGCACCTACGCGGTGGCGGCCCCGCTCCGGAAGGGCGGCGACAAGCGCGAGAACCTGCGCGACGCGGCCCGCCAGGAGATCGCCATGCGTGCCTTCCTGAAGGCGGGCGGGTTCGGCGCCTTCACCACCACCTTCGAGGACCTGCACGGGATGAAGCAGCTCCCCGGGCTCGCCTGCCAGCGGCTCATGGCCGACGGGTACGGCTTCGGCGCCGAGGGCGACTGGAAGACCGCGGCCCTGGTGCGCCTGGGCAAGGTGATGACGGGCGAGCCGCCCCGGCGGCGTGTCCTTCATGGAGGACTACACCTACCATCTGGTGAAGGGGAAGGAGCGCGTGCTGGGCGCGCACATGCTCGAGGTCTGCCCCTCCATCGCCGACGGGAAGCCGTCGCTGGAGGTGCACCCGCTGGGCATCGGCGGCAAGGCCGACCCGGCCCGGCTGGTCTTCGACGCGCGGCCCGGGCCGGCGGTCAACGCCACCCTGGTCGACATGGGCGGGCGGATGCGGATGATCGTGGCCGAGCTGGACGTGGTGAAGCCCGATCACCCGATGCCCAAGCTCCCGGTGGCCCGGGCGGTCTGGATCCCGCGCCCGGACTTCAAGCGCGGCTGCCAGGCCTGGATCGAGGCCGGCGGCGCGCACCACGCCGCCTTCTGCCAGGCCGTCACGGCCGGTGAGTGGGAGGACTTCGCGGGCATGGCCGGGCTCGAGGCGATCCGGCTGGGCGCGGACCTGGACCTGCACGCGCTCCGCAACGAGCTGCGCTGGAACGACGTGGCCTTCAAGCTGGGCCGGTAGCCGCATGCGCTCGCCGTACCAGGAGCTGAAGGAACGGGCCTGGGCCGCCAACCAGGAGATCCCCAGGCGCGGGCTGGCCATCTACACCTTCGGGAACGTCTCCGCGCTGGACGCCGCCCGCGGGGTGATGGCCATCAAGCCCAGCGGGGTGGAGTACGAGAAGCTCGACGGTCGACGACCTGGTGGTGCTCGACCTGGCCGGGCAAGGTGGTGGAGGGACAGCTCCGGCCCTCCTCCGACACGCCCACGCACCTGGTCCTCTACCGCGCCTTCGCAGGGCGTGGGCGGCGTGGTCCACACCCACTCCACCTACGCCACCGGCTGGGCGCAGGCGCGCATGCCCATCCCCATCTACGGGACCACCCACGCCGACCACCTGGCCGAGGACGTGCCCTGCACCGCGGTCATGACCGACGAGGCGGTGGAGCGGGACTACGAGGTCGAGACCGGAAACCAGATCCTCGAGGCGCTTCAGGAGCCGCGACCCGCTGCACACCCCCATGGTGCTGGTGGCCGGCCACGGCCCATTCACCTGGGGTGAGACGCCGGAGAAGGCCGTCTACAACGCCGCCGTGCTGGAGGAGCTGGCGCGGATGGCGTTCGTCACGCGGACCCTCGATCCGGCGGCGGCGCGGCTCCCGGACCGCCTGATCCGCAAGCACTTCGAGCGCAAGCACGGGAAGAACGCGTACTACGGACAGAAGTGAAGAGCGCCATGGAAACCCAGGCGCGGGCACGGCCAGGACCGTGCCGAGGAGGAATCCGGTGAACCAGCATCAGGGCAACGCGGCGGAGCTGATCCGGTCGGGTGGCGCCATCCTCGGGATCGAGTTCGGCTCGACCCGCATCAAGGCCTCCCTCATCGCGCCGGACACGACGCCGCTGGCGTCGGGTTCGCACGCCTGGGAGAACCAGCTCAAGGACGGCGTCTGGACCTACGACATGCGAGGACGTGTGGAAGGGCCTCGCCGCCTGCTACGCGTCGCTCGTCGAGGACGTGCGCGCCAAGTACGCGGTGGAGCTCGAAGACCGTCGCGTCCATGGGCTTCAGCGGGATGATGCACGGGTACGTGGCCCTGGACCGTGAGGGGAAGCTCCTGGTGCCCTTCCGCACCTGGCGGAACAACATCACCGGCAAGGCCTGCGCCGAGCTGACCCCGCTGCTCGACTTCGCGGTGCCGCAGCGCTGGACCATCGCCCACCTCTACCAGTCCATCCTCGACGGCCAGCCGCACGTGCCGCGGATCGCCCACCTCACCACGCTGGCCGGCTACGTCCACTGGAAGCTCACCGGCGAGCGGAAGCTGGGCGTGGGGGAGGCCTCCGGCATGTTCCCCATCGACCCGCGCACCGGCGACTGGGACGCCGCGCGGATGGCCAAGTTCGACGCGCTGATCGCGCCGCGGCAAGCTCGGCTGGAAGCTCCGGGACATCCTCCGCGACGTCCTGCCCGCCGGCCGCCCCGCCGGGAAGCTCACCGCCGAGGGCGCCAAGCTGCTCGATCCCGTCGGGCAAGCTCCCGGCCGGCATCCCGCTCTGCCCTCCCGAGGGTGACGCGGGCACGGGCATGGTCGCCACCAACGCGGTGCGCCCGCGCTCGGGGAACGTCTCGGCGGGGACCTCGGTGTTCGCCATGATCGTGCTGGAGAAGAGCCTGTCGCGGGTCCACGAGGAGATCGACATCGTGGTCACGCCCGACGGGAAGCCCGTGGCCATGGCCCACTCCAACAACGGGTCCTCCGACCTCGACGCCTGGATCGCGCTCTTCGGCCAGGTGGCCCGGGCGCTGGGCGCCGAGGCGCGCGCTCGAGGATCTCTACGCCAAGCTCCTGCCGCTGGCGCTGGAGGGCGATCCGGACGCGGGCGGGCTCCTCTCCATCAACTACGTCTCCGGCGAGCACGTCACCGGCTTCACCGAGGGGCGGCCGCTGTTCGCGCGCAGGCAGGACAGCAAGTTCACGCTCGAGAACTTCATGCGGGCGATGCTCTACGCCTCGCTCTGCGCCATGCGGACCGGGATGAACATCCTCACCGAGGAGGAGGGGGTGGTCATCGAGGAGATCCGCGGCCACGGCGGCTTCTTCAAGGGCGGCGACACCGGCCAGCGGATGATGGCCGCCGCGCTCAACGTCCCGGTCAGCATCCCGGCCACCGCCGGCGAGGGCGGCGCCTGGGGCATGGCCGTGCTGGCCGCCTACATGCTCCGGGCCGACGCCGCCCAGTCGCTGCCCGACTACCTCGACGAGCGCATCGCCAGGAGCATCGGCAAGCCCGTCCGCCCCGACCCGCGCGACGTGAAGGGCTTCGCCGAGTTCTTCGCCCGCCACAAGGCGGGGCTGGCCGTCGAGCGCGAGGCGGTGAAGGCGCTGAGCTGACGATCTCGGCGGGTGCTCGCGCAAGAGCTGGACCACCTTCCCGCGGCGAGGGCTGGGGCCCCGAGCGAGCGAGCGGGGGCCGTCGTGCGCGGGCGGCACCCGAGGGTGCCAGCAAGCGCCTGGTGCTTCGGTTTGGGCGTCGGCTCCGAGGGGTGTGTCGGGTGGGCGACCCTGGTGTCGCGGCGCGAGTCCGTGCATCGCATCCCCCAGCAATGCCGAGCGCTGGCCGGCATCCATGATCACGGAAGCCCGACCATGAGGCCTGCGGAGCCTGGGAGGGGACATGGGCGACGAGCGGCGCAGAACTCCGGCTTCCACGCTCGTGAGATACCGGGCCTTCCTCCGCGACGCCGTCGGAGCCCTTCTCCTCGCATCGCTCGTGAGCTGCTCCTCGCGCCCGCGAGCGACGCCTGCCGCGCCAGCCTGGAACGCCGACCAGCGGATCCTCTACATCTACGGATGCATGAACGGCGACGTGGCCGTCGAGTATGGCCCGGCGGCAACCCAGGGATACTGTAGCTGCTATCAGGCCGGGGTGGAGGAGCTCCACCCGTACTCATGGGCCGTCGACGGGAACTCGCCCACCTTCGCCGAGAGCGAGCAGATCAAGCACGTCGAGGAGCGATGCAAGGAGCGAGTGCTCGCGCTGCGCGGCGTGAGGTGACGACACCCTCCAGGCCGGGGTCGGCCCGCGCGCAGCGCAAGCACGCCTGCCCGGTGGTCCCGTGCGCCGACCGGCGAGGCCCCGTCTGCCGCCAGGCGCGGGACGCGAGGCTCACTGGAGATCGGCCCCGTGCAGCAGCGCGACGCCCGTCTCCGAGTCGAAGTAGTGCAGCGCCTCCGGCACCAGGCCGACGGCGATCTGCGAGTCGACGTCCGCCCGGGTGTGCTGGTCGCTCACGACCAGCAAGGTGCAGCCGCCGATCTCGATCCCCAGGTAGGTCTGGTCGCCCAGCCACTGGTTCGAGATCACGGTCCCGTTCACGCTCGGGATGCCCGCACCGGTCGCCGCGCCCACCGCCAGCTTGTGCGGCCGGAGGCCGACCTGAACGCGCTTCCCGGCCGCGATCTCTCGCGCCTCGGTGGGCAGCGGGATGAGGAAGGCCGGTCGGTCCTGCTCGTCGAGGACCTGGACCTTGCGCTCCCCGTTCTTGACCACCTCGCCCTTGAGGAGGTTCATGGGCGGCTCGCCGATGAACGAGGCCACGAACAGGTTGCTGGGCCGCTCCTTGAGATCGACCGGGGTCCCGAACTGCTGCAGGACGCCCTCGGACATGACCGCGATGCGGTCGGCCAGCGCCATGGCCTCGGTCTGGTCGTGGGTGACGAACACCGAGGTCATCTTGTTCTCGATCAGGTAGTCCTTGATCCGCGCGCGGAGCTTGGCTCGCAGGTGCGGCTCCAGCTGCGACATGGGCTCGTCGAGCAGGCACAGGTCGGCCGGCCGCACCAGGGCGCGCGCCAGGCTGACGCGCTGCTGCTGTCCACCGGACAGCGTGGGCGGATAGAGCTCGAGGATGTCGCTGATCTCCAGGAGCTCGGCGATCATCCTCACCTTCTCGTTCGCCCGGGCCTTCGGGATCTTGTTGCGCAGCAGGCTGAAGGCGATGTTGTCGGCGACCCTGAGCGGCGGGTAGAGGGCGTAGGTCTCGAAGGCCATTGCCACGTTGCGCTCGGAGGGCTTGACGTCGTTGAGGACCCGGTCGCCCAGCCGGACGGCGCCCTCGGTCACCGACTCGAAGCCGGCCACCATGCGCAGCGTCGAGGTCTTGCCGCAGCCCGAGGACCCGACCAGCCCCACGATCTCGCCGTCCTTCACCTGGAGCGAGAAGTCGATGACGGCCCGCGTGGGTGGACGGCCCTTCTGCTGGTAGGTCTTGCTGAGGTGATCGAGGGTCAGTGTGGCCATGGGTCGGTATCCGGTCGTGAGGATCGCGGAACGGGACGGCGGCTACAGTCGGGCGCCGCTGGCCCTGTCGAAGTAGAGGGCGCGCTCGAAGTCGATGGAGGCCCAGCCCTTCCGGTGGCCGCGCTCGGTGGCCAGCTTGTTGTCCTCGGGACGGCTCGCCAGGATCTCGGTGGCATCGGGCGCCTTGAGCAAGGTGACGGTGCGTATGTTGAACGGCGTCACCGCCTCCAGCTCCACCGGGATGCCGTCGTCCTTCTGCTCGAAGCTCAGGGCCACGTTCTCCGGCCGGACGCCCAGCACACAATCGCGCCCGGCCAGCGCGGCGCGGGCGCCGCGGAGCGTCAACCGGTGCCCCGCCACCATCGCCTGCAGCGCACCGTCGGCTCCGAGCTCCGGGCGGATGGGCAGGAGGTTGATGGGCGGATCGCCGAACAGGTTCGCCACCCGCTGGTTCCTGGGATTGGTGTAGATGCCGACGGACGTGTCGACCTGCTCGAACTTGCCGTCCAGCAGCACACCGATGCGGTCGCCGAGGGCGAGCGCCT
This sequence comes from uncultured Pseudomonadota bacterium, assembly GCA_963736345.1. Taxonomy (GTDB): domain Bacteria; phylum Myxococcota; class Myxococcia; order Myxococcales; family Anaeromyxobacteraceae; genus Anaeromyxobacter. The sequence goes on from CAVTOU010000005.1 coordinate 25,826, forward strand.
CCTTGTAGTCCTGGGTGACGTACAGCACGGTGGACTGGAATCTACGGAACACGCGCGGCAGCTCGAGCCGCATCTCGTAGCGGATCTTGGCGTCGACGTTGCGCAGGGGGTCGTCCAGCATCAGCACCGACGGGCCATGGACCAGGCTGCGCGCCAGCGAGGTGCGCTGCTTCTGTCCATTGGACAGCTGCTTGGGCAGGTGATCGAGGACGTGGTCGATCCGGAGCATGCTCGCGATCTCGTGCACCTTCTCCTTGATGCTGGCCTCGGCCAGGTCGCGCGCACGCAACGGGCTGGCGATGTTCTCGAACGCATCCATGTGCGGGTAGAGGGCGAAGTTCTGGAAGGCCATCGCCACCCCGCGGGACTCCGGCCCGACGTCGTTCATCGGCTTGCCGTCGATCCACACCTCGCCCTGGTCGGGCTCGAGCACGCCGGCGATGAGCCGCAGGAGGACGGTCTTCCCGCTCCCGGAGGGCCCGAACACGACCACGCACTTCCCGCGCTCGACCTCGAGCGACAGGCTGTCGAGCACCTTCCTCTTTCCGAACGCCTTGGAGACGCTCCTCACCTCGAGATAGGCCATGGCCGTCACCCCTTGACCGCGCCGAGGCTGAGACCCTCGACCAGGTACCGCTGCGTGTAGAGCGCCAGGACCAGCGTCGGGATGACCGACAGCACCAGGGCGGCGGCGATGGTGCCCCACTGGATGCCGGAGGCCGTCATGAAGGCCAGCGAGCCGACCGTCACCGGCTGCACGTCGGCGGAGCCGAGCACCAGCGCGAAGATGAAGCTGTTCCAGGCGAAGATGAACGAGAGCAGGCCTGCGGCGGCGATGCCGGGGCGCGCCAGCGGGATGGCGATCTTCCACATGCTCTTGAACCAGGAGTGGCCGTCGAGCCGGTAGGCGTGCTCGATGTCCGGGCTGATGTCCTCGAAGTAGCCGCGGACGATCCAGAGGATGAGGGGCAGGGTGATGAGCTGGTAGACCCAGACCAGGCCGAAGTAGGTGTCGTAGAGGCCGATGTCCTGGAAGTAGAGCTGCAGGGGGAGCAGCACCAGGATGGGCGGCGCGAACCGGAAGGAGAGGAGGGTGAAGGCGATGTCCTCGCCCAGGCGGAACTTGAAGCGGGCGAAGGCGTAGGCGGCCGGGACGCCCAGGATGAGCGAGAGCACGACCGCGAAGAAGCTGAGGATGGCGCTGTTGAAGAGGTTCTTCATGTACTCGACGGGCAGCGTGCCGACCGAGGTCTCGATCTTGCCGCTGATCAGGGCCACGTAGTTCTTCAGGGTCGGGCTGAAGAACAGGCTGGGCGGCGAGCGCAGGATGTCCTCGTTGGTCTGGAAGGACATGAGCAGCACCCAGACCATGGGGAACAGGAAGAAGAACACGATGACCGTGAGCGCCACGCCCCGAAGCACCTTGCGGAAGAGTGCCTTGTCCATGTGCGTCGCCGCTCCGAGCTAGGTGGCGCCGCGCGCCTTGGCGCGGAGCTTGAGCCAGTTCTTGATGAAGACGGTCGATAGCGCGTAGGTGATGGCCCACAGCACGATCACCAGCGCCGCCGACCGCCCGATGTTGGTGAAGTTGAAGGCCTCCAGGTAGGCCTGCACCTGGAAGACGGTCAGCGTGTCGCCTGGCCCCCCCTGCGTCATCGAGTAGATGATGTCGAACTGCTGCATGCTGTCGAGCATGCGGAAGAGCGTGGCGGTCAGGATGTAGGGCGTCAGCATGGGCAGCGTGACGCGGAAGAAGACGAAGCTGGCCGGCACGCCGTCCAGCTCGGCGGCCTCGAAGGGCGACTTGGGCAGGGCGCGCAGACCGGCCAGCAGCAGGATGGTGATGAAGGGCGTGTAGACCCAGGTGTCGACCAGGACCACCGTGAACATGGCGGTGCCGGGCGACGACCCCCACTTGAAGTCGTGGAAGCCGAGCAGGCTGACGAGGTAGCTCATCACCCCGAAGTTGGGGTTGGTCATGAGCTTCCACATGAGGGCGGCGATGGCCGGGGCGACCATGAGCGGGAGGATGAGCAGCACGCTGATGACGTCGTGGACCCAGTTGCCGCTTGACGAGGAGCAGCGCGATCCCGAGGCCGAGCAGCAGCTCCACGCCCGACGGTGAGGACGGTGTACTCGAGGGAGACGACGGACGGTGTGCCAGAAGGTCGGGTCGGTGGCCAGGTCGACGAAGTTCCCGAACCAGATGAAGGCCCGCTGGTCGGGGAAGGCCAGGTTGTAGCGCTGCAGCGAGTAGATGATGGCGGTGACGAACGGGATCAGGATCCCGATGCACACCAGCAGCGCCGGAAGGCTGAGCAGATAGGGAAGCAGGCGCGTGAGGCGGGACGTTCTCTTGCGCTGGCTACCCTGGCGATTCGTGCGACGTCGATCTCGGCCACCGGCTTCCCTCCCGGGCGAGTGATGACGTACGTCCAGCGCCGGGGAGCGCCGGACTCGAACCGGCGCCCCCGCGGCTCGAGACGGCATCAGATGCGACTACAGGCCGACGGAGCGAAGCTTTCGCTCCAGGCCCTGGGCCAGCTTGTCCAGGCCCTCGTCGATCGGGATCTTGCTTCGAGTACATCTGCTGCAGCATGGCCGCCCAGTCGGTGGTGAACTCGGGGAAGAGCTGCTGCGGCGTGAAGTAGATCTGCGACTGGCCGATCGACTGCTGGAACTGGTTCAGGTACCCGGGGTAGCTCTTCTCGAGACGGGTCTGGAACGCCTGGAGCCGCCAGACGGAGTCGCGGACCGGGTCCACCAGGTCGGCGTTGACGGCGCCGAAGGCGGTGTTCTCGGTGCCGGTCGCCCACTGGATGAAGTACCAGGCGGCTTCCTTGTTCTTCGAGAACTCGCTCATGGCGAGCGACCAGATCCAGACGTTCGGGGTGGGCTTGCTCTGCCGCCGGGTTGGAGGCGAAGGGCATGTACGCCAGGTTCCCGGCTTCTCCTTCGTTTCGCCGCCGTTCTGGAAGAACCCGAGGATGTCGGCGTCGAAGATCATCGCCGACTTGCCGGAGCCCAGGTCGTCCCCGACCTGGTACCAGGTGTAGGTGGTCCAGTTCTTCGGGCCGCCCTTCTGGACGAGCTCGATCCACAGCTTGTGGAACGCCTTGCTCTCCGGGGTGTTCATGGCCGGGTAGAGCTTGCCGCCCTTCTGCTCGAAGTCTTTCAGGCCGTAGTTGGCGTAGGCCGAGAGGAACCCGGGGTGGATGGTCGCCCAGCTGCGGCTGCCGCGGACTCCGCAGCCGTAGACGCCCTTGCCCGCGGCGCTGATCTTGGCGGCCTTCTCGATGAGGTCGGGGAGGTTCTTCGGCGGCTCGATCCCCATCTCACCCAGGATGCGCTTGTTGTAGGCGATGCTGTTGAGCTCGAAGCCCCAGGGGATCGCCCACTGCTTCGCGCCCGGGCCGCCCAGCTTGGAGCCGGCCTTGCCGTCCCAGGAGTCGGAGAGGCGGAGGCCCTCGCTGATGTCGGTCCACTGGTACTTGGGGGAGGTGAGCTTCGGGTCCTTGATGAACTGGTTGAGGTCGGCGATCTGGCGGGCCGGGCCGTACTTCCAGGTCTGGTACGCGCCGGTCATGAAGGCGTCGTACTGGGTGCCCTTGCTGGCGAGGGCCGTGGTGACCTTGTCGAAGTACACGTCCTCCGGGAAGATGTCGTAGGTGACGTTCAGCCCGGTCATGGACTTGAAGTTGTCCAGGTTCTTGATGCAAGCATTCATGTAGGGGTGCTTGTTCATCAGGAGCCGGATCGACTTGCCCTTGAACTTCTGGAAGTCCGGGCCGTCGGCGGCGAGCGCCTTGGTGGTGAAGCTATTCATCAGGACGCCCGTCGCGGCCGCCCCGACTCCGAGCTTCGCCATCCGGTCGAACAGCTCTCGCCGGCTCATCTTCTTGTCGAAATAGGCCTGGACGAGATCCTTCTTCTTCTGATCTGACATTGGGCATCCTCCAAGGACTCACGATTTGGTCCCACACCTACCTGCGCTTCGGTGGATCACTCGCTGCGGTACCGCGACGCCCGCCAGGTACGACGGTCGCCTCCTTCGACGATGGGAGCCGCATTCGCCCCGCCTGGCGGGCCTCGCGCGAAACCCATCGAACACGCTCCCGACGTCCGGCTGCGCCGCCGGGGGGTTGTGGACGCGCGCGCCACCCAGGGAGGCTCCCCTCGCGTCGCACCGTGTCCCTCCGCACCCAAAACCGAACCTCCTCCTGCTGACTGGCCGCCGATTCCTCGTATTCAGGCTCTGTTGGAGCCGGCCGCCGCCAGCATCGTGCCGCTCGTGTCGCCGTTCTTCTCCTGACTCCTCGTTCGCCCGCTCACGGCGCCAGCGCCATGGCGGCGGGACGCTTCCTGGTCTTCCTGCCGCCCGCCCGCCGGAAGGCCGAAGGGCCAGCCGAGCGTCGCTGGGCGGTGCCGTCGAGCCCCGGACGATGAGCCGGGGCGGAATCTGGACGGTACGCCGCTCGTCCTTGCCGCCCTGGCCTTCCAGGACCCGCAGCAGCAGGGCGGTGGCCTCGCGCGCCAGGGCCGCCTTGTCCTGCGCGACGGTGGTGATGGGCGGGATGAGCATCCGGGTCATCTCGATGTCGTCGTAGCCGATGAGCGACACGTCCTGCGGGATCCGGATGCCCAGCTCGAGAAGGCTCCGCCAGGCGCCCACGGCCACGATGTCGTTGGTGCTGAAGATGGCGGTCGGGGGGGCGCGGCTCCCCTCGAGGAACCGGCCCACCTCGTAGCCGAGCTCGATGGCCTGCTCGGGCCCGGTGAGCACCTGGGGTCGCTCCACCCCCTGCTCCTTCAGCACCGCCATGAAGCCGCGCAGCCGCTGCCGGACGTTGTTGTCGGTCGGCTGCCCGGCCAGGATCGCGATCCGCCGGTGGCCCTGGGCGACCAGGTGGCGAGCCGCCAGCCGCCCTCCCAGCTGGTTGTCGGTGGTCACGGACAGCTGGCCCTCGACGACGCGGTCGACGCAGACCACCGGCACGGTGATGCGCTGCAGGCGCTCGCGCGGAGGGCGATCCCAGTGGATGAGGAGGATGCCGTCGACGCGCCGGTTCTCGAGGTTGTCGAGGTGCTTTCGCTCCCGCTCGGCGTCTTGCGACGAGTCGCACAGGAGGGTCTGAAAGCCCCGTTCCCAGAGCGAGTGCTCCACGGCGCGCGCCACCTCGGCGTAGAACGGGTTGGAGATGTTGGGGAGGACCAGGCCGACGCTCTGCGTTCGCTGCGCCCGCAGGCTCCGCGCCCCGAGATGAATCCGGTAGCCGAGGAGCGAGATGGCCTTGTCGATCTTCTTGGCGGTCTTGGGCGATACGTGGACCGAGCCGTTCAGGTGGTTCGACACCGTGCCCAGCGCCACGCCGGCGGCCTTCGCCACGTCGAGCATCGTCGCCTTCGAACCCATCCATCAGCTCCGGGCCAGCGCGACAAGCGTTGAAACGTTCCAACGAAGCCCGTAGCCTCCCATCATCCGTCTGCCTTCGTCAACCCCTGTGGAGGGCTCCTCTGGTCGCCTCTGGGTACGTCAGACCCCGGCCGCCGCCGTTCCGGTTCGCCCACCCCTTCTGCGGGCGATCCGCGGGGCGGGGCGTCGCCCCGGTGCCCCGTCAGCGCTTGCTCTGCTCGTAGGCCCGGATCCGTTCGACCTTCGGGGCAGAACGGGCTGGCTCGAACTCCGAGTCGAGCCAGGCCTTCACGATGGTCTTGGCCAGCTCGGGGCCCACCACCCTGGCTCCCATGGTGAGGACCTGGGCGTCGTTGCTCTTGCGTGCCCGCTCGGCCGAGTAGGTATCGTGCGCCTGGGCGGCGCGGACCCCGGGCACCTTGTTGGCGCAGATGGCCATGCCGATCCCCGTTCCGCACATCAAAATGGCTCGTGGAAACGTTCCCGCAGCCACCTTCTCGGCGACCGCGAAGGCGATGTCGGGATACAGCACCGGGCGATCGTCGAAGGTCCCGAAATCTTCCACCTCGTGATGCAGCTCCTGCAAGTACTTCTTGATGAGCTCCTTGAGCTGGTACGCGGCCTCGTCGCAGCCGATGGCGATCTTCATGGCGTTCGTGACCTCGCCCGCAAGTGTGCTGCCGCCGCGCGGCGGATGCATCGCAAAGCGCGGAGCGTCTCCGGGCGGCCGGCCCGGGTGTCGAGACGCGCCGCGTCAAGGTCAACATCCGTTCGCCGGGATGGCGGTGCGTCGCGGCCGAGCATGGGCGCCCATCAGGCGGGGCGTCCACGGAATGGAGTTGACAGGTCGCCGAGACTCGGCTCAGGCTTCGCTCGTTGAATCGTTTCGAATTGCGAGTGGTAGATCCATCTCGTGCGAGGGCCCTGCACCTCCGGAATCTCCGTTCCGCGCATCCACAGGCGGTTCCGGTCCAAGGGAAAGGTCTGGAGGGGGCGGCCCGTTCGGAGGCCCCGCCCTCCGCGGCGGAAGCGAAGTCCAGTCGCAGCAACCCTTCGGAGGGCGAGACATGAACCGCATCTTCAACAACCCCGACCTGGTGGTGGAGGACATGCTGCGGGGCTACTTCCGCGTTCACGCGGACCTGGTGTCGCCGGCCGAGAACCCGCGCGTGGTCAAGGCCCTGAACGCTCCCGTGGCAGGGAAGGTGGGCGTGGTCACCGGCGGGGGCTCCGGGCACGAGCCTGCCTTCCTGGGCTACGTGGGCGAGAACCTGGTGGACGCGGTGGCGGTGGGCGAGATCTTCTCGTCTCCGACCGCCAAGAGCTTCTTCGACGCCATGAAGAGCGCCGACGGCGGCCAGGGCGTGGCCTGCCTGTACGGCAACTACGCCGGCGACAACATGAACGTGAAGCTGGCCATCCGCATGGCGGAGAAGGAGGGGATCAAGGTCCGCACGGTCGTGGCCAACGACGACGTCCCGTCCGCGCCCAAGACCGAGCGCGAGAAGCGGCGTGGGGTGGCGGGAGAGATCCTGATGTGGAAGGTGGGCGGGGCCAAGGCCGCCATGGGCGGCAGCCTGGACCAGGTGATCGCGGCCGCCCAGAAGGCGATCGACAGCACTCGCTCGATCGGCATCGGTCTTTCCCCCTGCACCATCCCGGCGGTGGGAAAGCCCAACTTCCAGATCAAGGATGGCGAGATGGAGGTGGGCATCGGCCACCACGGCGAGCCGGGGATGCAGGTCATGAAGACCACCCCGGCCAAGGAGATGGCCGACCTCATGCTCGACACCATCCTCCCCGACCTGCCGTTCGAGGCGGGTCAGGAGGTGGCCGTCCTGCTCTCGGGGCTGGGCGCCACGCCCATCATGGAGCTCTACATCCTCTACGCGCGGGTGGCGGAGGTCCTCGCCTCCAAGAAGATCACAGTGCGCTTCAACTTCGTGGGGAACCTGTTCACCTCGCTGGAGATGATGGGGATCACGCTCACCGTCATGAGGCTGGACGATGAGCTCAAGGCCTGCCTCGCCCATCCGTGCCGCTCGCTCGGACTGACCGTCGTGAAGGGGTGAAGACCGTGGCCATCCGGAACGCCGCCGCCCAGTCCGTGGTCACCGACCTGGTCGCGGCGATGAACGCGAATCGCGCTTACCTCTCGGAGATCGACGGCGCCATCGGCGACGGTGACCATGGGATCAACATGAGCAAGGGGTTCACGGCCGCCGGAGAGCGCCTGACCGCTTCCCCGGCCCCGCGCCTGTCGGCGGCGCTGGCCGTGCTGGGCCAGACCCTGGTCGAGGGCGTGGGCGGGTCGATGGGGCCGCTCTACGGCGGGTTGTTCCTGGCGATGTCCGACGCGCTCGGCGATCGCGAGGCGGTGGACGCCGAGGCCTTCTCCGCCATGCTCGAGGCTGGCCTGGCCTCGATCCAGGAGGTCGGGAACGCCAAGGTGGGCGACAAGACGCTGCTCGACGCCCTGGTCCCGGCGCGTGACGCCTTCGTGGCGGCCTGGAAGGCGGGAAAGCCGCTCGCGACCGCGCTCGACGAGATGACCAGTGCCGCCGAGAGAGGGCGGGATTCGACCAAGGACATGGTGGCGAAGGTGGGCAGGGCCAGTCGGCTGGGCGAGCGCTCCCGCGGCGTGCTGGACGCGGGCGCGACATCCTGCGCCCTCATCCTGGCCACCATGGCGAAGTCCCTGCGGGCGCTCGGGGCGGGGTGACGCCCTTTCCCGATCGCCCCAGGTCGTGTGTGGGACCTTGCCCGCCCGGGGTCGTGGTCGCGGCTCCGGGACGTGCAGGGAGGGTATCCGCTGAACCCGAAAGGAGTACCGAATGAGTGAGATGATGCTTGCAGTCCGGAACTATGCGCCCAGGGACTTTCGAGTCGAGCAGATCCCGCGTCCGTTCGCGGGGCCGGGCGAGGCGGTCCTCAGCATCGACGCGGCCGGCATCTGCGGCAGCGACGGGAAGACCTTCATCGGCGCGCCCTCGTTCTGGGATTCCTGGGTGAAGGCCCCGGTGGTGCCCGGCCACGAGTTCTTCGGCACGGTGGTGGAGATGGGCGAGGGCGCGGCCGAGAAGTGGGGGATCCAGAAGGGCGACAAGGTCATCGCCGAGCAGATCTACCCGTGCGAGCGCTGCCGCTTCTGCCAGCGCGGCCAGTACTGGATGTGCGAAGTCCACGACATGTACGGGTTCCAGAAGCACTGCAACGGCGCCTGGGCCCAGTTCATGAAGCTGGGGCCCAATTCCCGCGTCCACAAGATGCCGGGCGACATCAAGCGCGACGCGGGCGTGCTGGTGGAGCCGCTCGCCTGCGCCATCCACGCGGTGGAGCGCGGCGACATTCAGCTCGGCGACACCGTGACCCTGGCCGGAGCCGGGACGCTGGGGCTGCTCATGCTCCAGGTCATCAAGCTGAAGAACCCGGGGCAGATCATCGTCACCGACGCCAAGCCCGAGCGGCTCGAGAGGGCGCGGACCCTCGGCGCCACCCATACCGTGAACGTGAAGGAGAAGGACGTGGTGGCGGAGGTGAAGAAGCTCACCGGGGGCTACGGCACGGACGTGTTCATCGAGGCCACCGGCTACGCTGGCGCGGTGGCCCAGGGCCTGGACATGCTGCGCAAGCTCGGCACCTTCGTCGCCTTCGGCGTGTTCGGCGAGAAGGCCACGGCAGACTGGTCCATCATCGGCGACCGCAAGGAGCTCAACATCCACGGTGCGCACCTCGGGCCGTACTGCTACCCGAAGGCGATCGACTACCTGTACCGCGGCGTCGTCCGCCACGACGAGGTCGTCACGACCCACCTGCCGCTGGCCGAGTTCCAGAAGGGTCTGGACGAGCTGCTCGCCGGCAAGGGCGTGAAGATCGCGCTGCAGCCGTAGTCGTTCGGGACATCAGAGGTCCTGGACGCCGGAGCCGGGGGCCCTCGCTCCTCCGGCTCCGGCCCTCATCGCTCCAGCTGGCGCGCCCGCCGCGCAGGGCTGCGCTCCGGGGTCAGGAAGTCCTCGGGGTGGTATGGTTCGCGAGCGGAAACTCGAATGCCGAAAGGAACGCCATGTTTGGACTGAGGATGCCCGAGCTGCTGCTCATCCTGGCGATCGTGGTGATCCTGTTCGGGGCTCGAAAGCTCCCGCAGCTCGGTGCGGGGCTGGGACAGAGCCTCCGCGGCTTCAAGAAGGCGCTCGAAGGCGACGAGAACGGGAGCTCGGACCGTGCCGGACCGGGCTCCTCGGGCCAGGGAACGCCCAAGGCCTGAGCCGCCGCCGGTCCCTCAGCCCGCGACCGCGTCCGGCTTCCTGCCGAGCACGCGCGCCAGCACGATGCCGACCTCGTAGAAGACGATCATCGGCACGGCCATGAGCGCCAGGTTGAAGGGATCGCCGGTGGGCGTGAGGATGGCCGCCAGGGCGATGTTCACCACGATGGCGTGCCGGCGGTACCTGGCCAGGAACCGCCAGTTGACGAGGCCGATCATCGAGAGGAAAGCGATGATCACCGGCACCTCGAAGATGATCCCGAAGCCGAGCAGCATGGCCATCACCAGCGAGAGCTGCTCGGAGAGGGCCAGCATCGGGGTCAGGGTCTGGTCGGAGGCGAAGGCCAGCATGGCCGGGAACGCCTGCGGCATCACCAGCCAGTAGCAGAAGGCCGCCCCGGAGTAGAAGAGCAGGGTCCCCCAGAACAGGAAGGGCCACACCATGCGCTTCTCGCGCTTGTACAGCCCGGGGGCGATGAACAGCCACAGCTGCCACAGCACCCAGGGCGCGGCCACGAAGAAGCCGGCGTAGAGCGCCACCTTGATGTAGACCATCATCGGCTCGATGGCGCTCGTGAACACGATCGTCTGGTGCCCGCTGGGGAGCGCCTTCACCACCGGCGCCATGAGCCCGTCCACGATACGGGGCACGAACCACCCGATCAGCCCCATGCCGACCGCGACCCCGTAGAACGCGTGCAGGAGCCGCCTCCGCAGCTCGCGCAGGTGCTCCATGAAGGTGAGCTTGACCTCGTTCTCCGGGTCCGGACTCGCGGGCGGGAGCCGCGGGGCGGGCGCCCTCATGCCTGCCTCATGCCCGGCGGCGGTTCCGCGAGGCCGGCGTCAGGAGCGGCCGGCTCGCGCAGCGCCGCCTCGTGCGGGGGCGCGTCCTGGTTCGCAACCGCAGAGGGTGGCCGCTCGGCCGGCGCCGATGCAGGGTCGCCCCCGGGCAGCGGCATCGCCGAGATCACCGATCTGGGGAGCGTCCTCGGCGCGTCGCCGCGGACCTCGGTCTCGAGCTGGTCCTTCAGATCCTCGCTGGCCTGCCGGAGCTCGCGGAGGCCCTTCCCCAGCGCCCGAGCCGCCCCGGGCAGCCGTTCCGGGCCGAGCAGGATCAGCGCGACCACGGCGATGATCAGCAGCTCGCCGAACGAGAGCCCGAACATGGCACTCCATATAACACGGGCCCCCGGTGTCCGCGCACGCCCCCTCGCCGAGAGGGCAATGGGGCCGGACGAGCACCTCCTCTCTCAGGGCGAAGCCTGCACCATCACCTTGATGGTCTCGGCGGGGTGATCTGCGGCGAACGAGAACGCCTCCGTCACGCGGTCCAGCGAGTAACGGTGCGAGACGAGCGGGTGCACGTCGATCGCCCCGCTGGCCAGCAGCGCGATCGCTCGCGGGAAGGCATTGCAGTAGCGGTTCACCCCGTGGACATCGAGCTCCTTCTCGATGATGGTCTCCACCGGATAGGGGAACGAGCTCTTCTCGGGCCAGCCGATGATCGTGACCGAGCCTGCCCGTGCCGCGAGCCCCGGAGCCGAAGCACAGGCCGCGGCGGACCCGCTGGCATCGAACACGAAGTCCGCGCCCATCCCGTCGGTCAGCTCCGCGAGCCGGGCCTGCGGCTGGGACTCGCGGGCGTCGATGGTCGCGGTCGCCCCCAGCCGCGCACCGAGCTCCAGGCGCGAGGGCAGGGTGTCCACGAGGTACACGCGGGCGGCGCCGAAGGCGCGCGCCGCGAGCATGGTGACGAGGCCAATGGGACCAGCGCCGATCACGGCCACCGTGGCCGCCGCCTCCAGGCCGGCTCGTGTGCAGGCCTGCACGGCCACGGAGAGGGGCTCGACGAAGGCCGCGGATTCCTCGTCGACCGAGCTGGGCAGGGGATGAGCGAAGTCCGCGGCCACCGCGGCATACTCGGCAAAGGTCCCGTTGACGGGCGGAGCGGACATGAACACCACGTCGCGGCACAGGTTGTACCGGCCGGACTTGCACAGGGCGCAGCGGCGGCACGGGACGCCGGGCTCGACGGCGACCCGCGTGCCCTTGCGCGGGCCGCCCGTGGCCGCCTCGCGCACCACGATCCCGCAGGCCTCGTGCCCGGGGATGTAGGGCCGGTCGACGATGAACGGGCCCAGCTTCCCCTCCTTGAAGAAGTGGATGTCCGACCCGCACAGCCCGTTCATGGTGATCCGGACGAGCACCTCGTCCGGCCTGGTCGGCGGGACGGTGACGCGCTCGTATCGGAGGTCGCGAATGCCGTGGAGGACTGCGGCGCTCATCCGGTCGTTCTCAGGTTCCATGTCTCTCTCCGGGTTGCCCGACGTCGAGCCCGACCATACCGCCTCCGAAGGGCGAGCGCCGGTCCCCGACCAGGGGCCGCGGCCGAGCTGGCCGCCTGGTCACCGGCTGCGCGACGCTTCACCGGCATCCAGGAGGTGAGGCGGCGAGGCTCCGTGTCGTTCCTGGGCTCGCTGTTCGCTCGAGATTCACGATCCGCGCGTCGCAGCCGAGCCCTGGACGACCCGCCGCTCGCCGGCGATCGGTCGATCCTCGCCCGCGCCGTGAGCTCCACGGGAGATCGCCCGGCGCTCGTTTGGCTGCCGACCCCTCCGGCCGGTTGCGCGCCCGCCGAGGGCCCGCGAGGATCCGGTGTGCCCCCATCGAGGAGGAAGGCCTTGGACTACGTCAGGCTCGGCCGCACCGGTCTGGAGGTGTCACGTGTCTGCCTGGGCTGCATGAGCTACGGTGTCCCCGAGCGAGGGCCGCACCCCTGGACGTTGCCGGAGGGCGCCGCCCGACCCCTCATCGAGCGGGCGCTCGAGCTGGGCATCAACTTCTTCGACACGGCCAACGTCTACTCCGACGGGACGAGCGAGGAGATCGTCGGCCGTGCGCTGCGCGACCTCGCCCGCCGCGAGGAGGTGGTGGTCGCGACCAAGGTGCACGGGCGCATGCGGCAAGGGCCGAACGGCGCCGGTCTGTCGCGGAAGGCGATCCTCTCCGAGATCGACGCGAGCCTGCGCCGACTCGGGATGGACTACGTCGACCTGTATCAGATCCACCGCTGGGACTACGGTACGCCCATCGAGGAGACCATGGAGGCGCTGCACGACGTGGTGAAGTCGGGGAAGGCGCGCTACATCGGCGCGTCCTCCATGTTCGCCTGGCAATTCGCGAGAGCGATCCAGGTGGCCGATCGGCACGGCTGGACCCGGTTCGTCTCCATGCAGGACTACCTGAACCTCCTCTACCGCGAGGAGGAGCGGGAGATGCTTCCGCTCTGCCGCGCCGAGGGAATCGGCGTGATCCCCTGGAGCCCGCTGGCGCGCGGGCGCCTGGCGCGAGACTGGGACCAGGCCAGCGCGCGGTCCGAGACGGACGAGTTCGGAAAGACCCTCTATGCCGCGACGGCCGAGGCCGACCGCGCGGTGCACGCTCGGCTCACGCAGGTCGCGGCCAGGCGCGGCGTTCCCCGGGCCCAGGTCGCGCTCGCGTGGGTGCTCCAGAAGGAGCCCGTGGTGGCGCCCATCGTCGGCGCGACGAGGATGCAACACCTGGACGACGCGGTCGCCGCGCTCTCCCTGAAGCTGGCGACCGACGAGATCGCGGACCTCGAGAGCCCCTACGCGCCCCATGGCGTGGTCGGCTTCCGCTGAGGTGGAGAAGCACATGGCCACCTGCCGCCGGAGGGCCACGTTCTGCTCGCGGGAGGTGCTGGTCTGCTCGTGCGCCCCTGGTCGTTTCGGCTGAGCCCCATCGCGCTGATCGATCCTCGCCACGGCCAGACGCTGCTCGTGACGGGTGCACTGGGGAGCGTGGGCCGCGTCGCCCTGTACGCGGCGAAGCTGCGCGGCGCGCGGGTGCTGGCGGGGGTTCGCGCGCGCCAGAAGGCGGACGGAGCCGCGCTGGGCGCCGACGGCGTCGTGGCCATCGACGATCCGGGCGACGTCGCCGCGCTGCCCGCCCTGGATGCCCTGGCGGACACGGTCGGCGGCGAGACCACGGTCCGCCTGCTCCCGAAGCTCCGGCCGGGTGGGGTGGTGGGCAGCGTGATGGGCGAGCCGCCCGGGGCGAAGGAACGCGGCCTGTCGGTGCGCACCATGCGGGCCCACCCCGACTCGAAGCGCCTGGGCGAGCTCGCGGAGGCGGTGGGGCGGGGGGAGCTGAGGATCCCCATCGGCCGGCGCTTCCCGCTCGCGCAGGCGGCCGAGGCGCACAGGGTGGCCGAGCGCGGCGGCGTCGGGAAGGTGCTGCTGGTGCCGTGAGCGCCCCGCTGCACCTCGATCCGGCAATGCATGCACCAGCAACGGGTCCAGGATTCGCGGGGCGGGCCCTCCCGTGGCACGATCCCACCCCGTGACCGAGCGAGCCGAGCTCCTGGCGCGCAGGGCCATCCTGCGGGCGCGCGTGCGCCAGGGGGATGCGCGCGCGGCGGTGACGCTGGCGCGGTCGCTGGATGGCGATCCGCCGCGGGATCACGAGGCGGCGCGGCGCGTCTACGAGGTGGCGGCCACCGCCGGCGTCGCCGAGGCGCAGGCGGCGCTGGGCGAGATGCTGCGGGACGGGCGGGGAGGGCGCCGAGATCTGCGATCCGCCGCCGCCCTGTTCCGCTCCGCAGCGGCGAGCGGGCATGCGCGCGGCATGGTCGGCCTGGCGGCTGCGCTCAGGGATGGGGAGGGCGTTCCGCGCGACCGCGCCGAGGCGGCGCGCCTCTACCGGCGGGCGGCGGCCGCGGGATGGGCGGAGGCGATGTACGAGCTGGGGCTGTGCCTCCGCGACGCGCTGGGCGTGGAGCGCGACCGCGCGGCGGCGCTTCGCTGGCTGCGCCGGGCCGCGGCCCGCGGGCACCCCGGGGCGGCGGCGCTGGTGGGGCAGGCCTACTGGTGGGGCGGACTGGGGGTATCCCGGGACCGGGCGCGGGCCGCGCCCTTCCTGCTCGCGGCGGCCCGCCGCGGAGAGCCCCGGGCGGCGTCGCTGCTGGGGCTGGAGCCGGGCGGTCCATCCGCGGCAGGGCGCCGGATGGCGAAGAAGCGCGGTTGATGTTAGGTCATCCCGTCGCAGGAGCCCGACGGTCTGCCCTGAGCCTCCCGAGCCTGGCGAAGGACGAAGGCCCTCCCAGGCCACCAGCATGAACTCCCACGAGATCCACCGCCGGCGGACCTTCGCCATCATCTCGCACCCGGACGCGGGGAAGACCACCCTCACCGAGAAGCTCCTGCTCTACGGCGGGGTCATCCAGCTGGCCGGGGCGGTCCGGGCCAAGCGCGGCCGCTCCAGCGCCGTCTCCGACTGGATGGAGATGGAGCGCGAGCGCGGCATCTCCATCACCACCAGCGTGCTGCAGTTTCCCTACCGCGGCTACCAGATGAACCTGCTCGACACGCCCGGGCACGCGGACTTCAGCGAGGACACCTACCGCACCCTGCACGCGGTGGACGGCGCGGTCATGCTGCTCGACTGCGCCAAGGGCGTCGAGGCGCAGACGCGCAAGCTGTTCCGGGTCTGCCGCCAGCGCGCCATCCCCATCTTCACCTTCGTCAACAAGATGGACCGGCCCGGGCGCGACGCCTTCGACCTGGTGGGCGAGGTGGAGAGCGTGCTGGGGATCGGCGTCTTTCCCATCACCTGGCCCGTGTTTCGCGGCGGCACCTTCCGCGGCGTGTATCACCGGCTGGCCAGGCGCGTGTACCTCTTCGACGAGGCGCACGCCGGCTCCTCCGCCACGCTGGGAGCGGAGCGGCCGCCGGTGGAGGTGACCGGCCTCGACGATGCCGCCGTCCGGGAGGCGCTGGACGAGCAAGGCTACCAGCGGCTTCGGAGCGACGCCGAGCTGCTGGAGGCGGCCGGCGACGGATTCGACCGCGAGCGGTTCCTGGCCGGCGAGCTCTCCCCCATGTTCTTCGGGAGCGCCATCAACAACTTCGGGCTGGAGGCCTTCCTGGAGACGTTCTGCGAGCTCATGCCCCCGCCCGCGCCCCGGTCCTCCGACCAGGGCCCCATCGCCCCGACGCAGGAGGAGTTCAGCGGCTTCGTCTTCAAGATCCAGGCGAACATGGACAGGGCCCACCGCGACCGGATCGCCTTCGTGCGCATCTGCTCGGGCCGGATGGTGCGCGGGATGAAGGCCTTCCACGTTCGCTCGGGCAAGGAGATCCGGCTCGCCAACCCCACCCAGTTCCTGGCCCGGGACCGGAACGTGGTCGACGAGGGGTGGGCCGGCGACGTGGTCGGGATCCACGATCCCGGGAACCTCGAGATCGGCGACACCCTGACCGGCGGCTCGCGCTTCACCTTCGAGAGCATCCCCAGCTTCGCCCCCGAGCACTTCACGCGCCTGCTGCTGATCGACCCCATGCGGCGCAAGCAGTTCGGCCTGGGGCTCCAGCAGCTGGCGCAGGAGGGCACCATCCAGCTCTACCGCCCCCCGGCCGGGCGGGCGGGGGATCTGGTGCTGGGCGCGCTGGGCCGCCTCCAGTTCGAGGTGACCCAGTACCGGCTCCGGGCCGAGTACGGCGTCGAGGTGATGCTCGAGCCAGCGCCCTACCAGCTGGCGCGCTGGGTCTCGCGCGCCGACGGCCAGCCGCTCGATCTCGAGGAGGTGGCCGCGGCGGTGGAGGGCATGGTGGTGCTCGACATCCGCGATCGCCCGGTGGTGCTCTTCGACCGCGAGTGGGCCCTGCGCTCGGCGGAGAAGTTCCACCCCGAGTACGTCATGGCCGAGACCGCCACCGGCGTGGTGGTGCGCGCCGCCTGACGATCCGCGCCCTGGCGGCCCGAGCTCCCGGAGCCTCGATCACTCCCCCGGGAAGCGCCCGATGGCGGCCAGCAGGTCGAGGCGGGACTGGCGAACCCCGTCCTCGGCGACCACGGCGGCGCTGTCCGCGTCGCGGGCGGTCCGCTCGGCGTCGGTCACGTCCAGGCTGGTGGTGGCCCCGGCCTGGAACGCCTGCGTGACCAGGTCGAGGGCGGTGTGGGCCTGCTCCGCGGCGCGGCGGTTCTGCTCCAGGCCGGCCAGCGCGTGCTGCAGGTTGGCGTAGGCGGTGCGCACGTCGGAGCGGGCCTGCTGCAGCGTGCTCGCCAGCTCGATCCGGGCCTCGGACTCGAGCGCCTCGCGCTCGCGGAGCTGTCCCACGCGCAGCCCGCCCTCGAAGAGCGGGAACGACAGCACCAGCTGGGCCTGCCAGCCGCGGTCGGGCGTGGTGGCGGTCGGGGGATCCTGCCGGTACGCCTGGGCGTTGAGGTTGAGCGACGGAAACCAGTCGGCCCAGCTGTCCCGGGCGAGGTGGTGCGCGGCCTCCGCGCGATGCCTGGCCAGGATGACGTCGGTCCGGCCCTGCTCCGCCAGCGCGACGGCTTCCTCGGGGGCGGCCGGACCGCCGCTCAGGTCGGGCTCGGTGCCGGCGTCGAGCGGGAGGTCGGAGCCGACCGCGATCCCGAGCGCCTCCTGGGCGCGCGTCAGCCCGGCCAGCGTTCCCTCCAGCTGCGCCTGTGCGGTGGCGAGCTGCTGGTCGGCGCGCGCCTCGTCGAGCGCGTTTCCCACCCCGCCCAGCCGGCGGGTGTGGGCGTAGTCGTAGTGCGCCGCGGCGGTCTGCACCGCACGGCGGGAGACGTCGATGGCGCGCTTCTGGGAGATGATGGTCAGGTAGGCGCGCGCCGCGACGAGCGTCACGAAGCGGCGGACGTCGGCCTGGCTGGCGCGGGCCACGTCCACCTGGTCGGAGGCGTGCGACCACTGATACCAGCGAGAGGGAACGAGCAGCGGGACGGAGGCGCTGATGGACTCGTTGTTCTGGTTGATCGGGACCAGGACCGTTCCGGCCCCGGGCTGGCGGCGGGTGGCGTCGATGTGGGTGACGGTCCCGCCGGCCGACACCAGGGGAAGGCTCCCCGAGCGAACCTCCCAGAGCAGCGCCTCGGCCCGCGACACCTCCCTGGCGGCGAACGCCGCCGACGTGGAGTACTGGGCCGCGCGCCGCACCGCCTCGTCGAAGCCGACGACCTGAACGGTGGAAGCGGGGGAGGCCGGCGCAGCAACCTGGGCGCGGGCGGCCGGGGCGAGCAGTGCCAGGGCGAGTAGGAGAGCGGGTCTCATGAGGTGGGGAGGGACCTAGTCGCGAACGACCGCCTCTTCACCGGCCGCGTCGTCGCGGTGCTGCTTCCTCGAGAAGCGCTCCAGGAGCGTGTACAGGCTGGGGATCAGGAAGAGCGTGAAGATCGACGAGACCGCGAGCCCCCCGATCACCGCCCGGGCCAGCGGGAGGTTCGTCTCGCTGCCTTCGCCGATTCCCAGGGCCATCGGCATCAGGCCGGCGATGGTGGCGATGGTGGTCATGAGGATGGGGCGGAGGCGGGTCTTCCCCGCCTGCACGGTCGCCTCGAGCAGGGGCAGGCCGCGCGACTGGAGCACCCGCGCGAAGTCGACCAGCAGCACCCCGTTGGAGACCACGATGCCCACCATCATGATGATGCCCATGAAGCTGTTCACGGACAGTGTCGTGTGGGTGAGCCACAGGGCCAGGTAGACGCCGGCGATCCCGAGCGGGACGGAGAACATGATCACCAGCGGGTCCACCAGCGATTTGAATTGCGATGCGAGGATCATGTACACGAGCAGGACGGCCAGCCCGGCGGCGATGGCCAGGTCGCGGAACGCGCTCTGCTGGGCGGCGGTCTGGCCGCCCAGGGAGGCGCTGAAGCCGTCGGGGGGTGGCAGCTCGTCGACGGCGCGCTGCACCGCCGCGCTGGCGGCGCCCAGGTCCTTGCCGGGCGCCACGTTGGCGGTCACGTCGATGATGCGCTGCAGGTACTTGCGGTTCACGGTCACGGGACCGGAGGAGCGCCGGACGGTGGCGATGCTGGCCAGGTTGACGATCGAGCCGGAGGGGGCCCGGACGAACAGCTCGGGGAGGTCCTGGACCTGGTTGCGGGCGGAGTCCGCGAACCGGACGTTGATGTAGTACTGGTTGCCGGTCCGCGAATCGATGTACGGGATGGGCGCGAACTGCGTGGTGCCCGCCAGGCTGGCCAGGACGGACTGGGCCACGTCGGTCTCGCTGAGCCCGAGCCGGCCCGCCTTCTCGCGGTCGACCTTCACGTCGAGCTCCGGGTAGTTCTCCTCCCGCGAGATCTGGACGTCGGTGAGCAGCGGCTGGCCGCTCGCGTCGGCCAGACCGCGCATGCTCGCCGCCAGCCGCTTGGCGTAGTCGCCGCCGGCCTGCAGGTCGTATCCCAGCACCTCCACGTCGATGGGCGCGGCCGAGCCGAAGTTGAGGATGCGCTTCACGATGCCGCCCACGAAGAAGTAGGCCTGGGTGCCCGGGAACTCGCGGCCGACCACCTGCCGGACGCGGTCGGCCAGGTCCTGGTCGCTGATGGTCCGGTCGACCTTGGGGACCAGGTTGACGTTCAGGGCGCCGGCGTGCGGGCCGGTGTTCTGGCTGAAGACTGCGCTGCGGCCGACGGGGAGGCCGGTGTCGGAGATGACCGTGCGCACCACCGGTCGGCCGTCCTTGGCGTGGAGGTCCTGCAGCGTCCGCTGGATGGTGTCCTCGAGCCGTGCCGTGATGATCTCGGTCCGCTGCACCTTGGTGCCGATGGGCGTCTTGTAGGCGATCGAGAACTGGCTCTCGTCGGCGTCGGGGAAGAACTCGGACCCGACGCGGCCCTTCAAGAATCCCACCGTGGCGATGCAGCCCACCACGATGGCGGCGATGACCGGCCCGCGGCGCTTGAGGACCCAGCCCAGGGCCCGGGCATAGCCCTCGTCGAGCTGCCCGAAGCGGGTCGTCACCCATCGGCTGACGCGGTGGCCCTTCCCCGCCTCCTCGGCCCTCAGGAACTTGAGGCAGAGGATGGGGGTGACCGTCCGCGACACCAGGAAGCTCATCAGGAGCGCGAAGGCGATGGTGAGGGCCAGGGGGAGGAAGAGGTTCTTGGCCACGCCGGCCAGGAACACCACCGGGAAGAACACCACGATGGTGGTCACGGTGGAGACGAAGATGGGCATGGCCACCTCCTGGGCGGCGTTCAGGACCGCGCTGCGGCGGTCCTGGCCCAGGGCCAGGTGGCGGTGGATGTTCTCCAGCTCCACGATCGAGTCGTCGACCAACCGCCCCACCCCCAGCGCCAGGCCGCCCAGGGTGAAGACGTTGAGCGTCTGCCCGGTGAAGAAGAGCAGCACGAAGGTGGCGATGATGGAGAGCGGGATGGCCACCGCGATGATGCCGGTGGCAGAGAGCGAGACCAGGAAGATCAGGATCACCGCCACCGCCAGCAGCCCGCCCCAGGCGGCCTCGTGTTCGAGCGAGCCGATGGCGGAACGGATGTAGGTCGACTGGTCGAAGGCGATGGCCAGGTGCACGTCGGGCGGGACGCCGCGCAGGTTGCCGAGGGCGTTCCGCACCGCGTCGACCACCGCCACGGTGTTGGCGCCCGGCTGCTTCAGGACGCGGAAGAACACCCCCCGCTCCCCGTTGACGCGGACGATCTCGGTCTGATCGGCGGTGGAGTCCGAGACGCGCGCCACGTCGGAGATGCGAACCGGCGCCGGCGAGGCCGCCGTGGCGGGGCGCACCACCACGTCGCGCACGGGCCGGGCCTCGCCGAAGGAGGTGTTGGAGAAGACGTTGTAGTCGGTCTGGCTGGTGCGGAGGTTGCCGGAGGGGAAGAGGAGGTTCGATCCCTTGACGGCGTTCACCACGTCGAGCACGCCCAGTCCCCGGGCGCGCAGCGCGCCGGGCTGCACCTCCACCTCGATCTCCCGGACCTTCCCGCCCGCCACGGTGGCGCTGGCCACGCCCGGGATCCGTTCCAGCTGCGGCTCGACCACGTTGTAGGCGATGTCGTAGAGCTGCCGCTCGTCGAGTCCCTCTCCGTTCATCGCCACCTGGACCACCGGGATCCCGGTGATGTCCACCTTGATCACGAACGGCTGCTGGATCCCGGGCGGCAGCGAATTCAGGATCTGGCCGACCCGCTGCGAGACGTCGAACTGCGCGTTGTCCAGGTTGGTGCCGTACTGGAACCAGACGCGGATGACGGAGACGCCCTGCTTGGAGGTGCTCTCGACGCGGTCCACCCCGGGCGAGGCCGAGACGGCGCGCTCGATGGGGACGGTGATGGACTTCTCGATGTCGACCGGCCCTGCGCCCGTGTAGAACGTGGCCACCTGGACCAGCGGGATGTCGATGTTGGGGAAGAGGTCGACGGAGAGCTTGAGGAGAGACTGCACCCCCAGCACGACCGTCATCAGCGACATCATCAGGATCAAGATCGGGTTCCGGAGGGCGAGGCGCGTGAGCCACATGGCGCGGTCCTTCCTCCCTTACTCGGCCTGGGCAGCGGCCGCGGCCGCCAGCGGCTTGCCCGAGAACGCGTCGACGTTCGGGAACGCGCGCACCCGCACGCCGTCCGACAGCACGTCCATGCCGGCGGTGACGATCTCGTCCCCGGGCTTGAGGCCGGCGATGACCTCCAGCCAGTCGCCGCCGTCCACGCCGGTCTGTACCTTGACGCGCCGAACACGTGCCGGCACCGCCCGGCCGGCGCCGTTCCTGGCCGCCTGGTCCGCCGCGCCCGCGCCGGGCCTCCGGGCCTGGGCGGGCTGTCCGTCCGGCTTGGAGGCGTCGCCGGTCGGATTGGCGCTGCGGTCGAGGACGAACACGTAGCTCTGGTCGCTGGAGATCTGGATGGCGGACGCGGGCAGCACCACCGCGCCGCGGTGGATGGCGGCGACGATGCCGGCCCGGCCGTACATGCCGGGGCGGAGCACGCCGTCGGGGTTCGGGAGCTGCACCTCGGCGTCCAGCGTCCGGGCCGCCGGATCGAAGGACGGCGAGATCCGGACCACCTTGCCCTGGAAGCTCTGGCCCGGGAGCGCGTCGACCTCGACGTGGGCGTCCTCCCCGACCCGGAGCAGCGCGACATCGCGCTCGTTCACGGGCACGAACACGCGCACCACGTCGAGCCGCTGGATGGTGAGGATCGAGCTGGTCCCCGAGGCGGGGCCGACCAGCGCTCCGGGGTCGAGCCTGCGCGCCGACACGTACCCGTCCATCGGCGAGTTGATCCTGGTCTCGCCGAGCCGGACGGCCAGCACGCCCACGTTGGACTGGGCGGCCTCCAGCGCCGCCTCCGCGCTCTGCACGGCGCTCTGCTCCTGCTGGATGTCCTGCTGCGAGACGAACCCGGTCGGAGCGAGCCGCTGGCCGCGGTCGAGGTTGGCGCGCGCCAGCGCGGCCTGGGCCTGGAGCTGCGCCAGGGTGCCACGGGCGGCCGCGAGCTGGTCGGGCAGATCGGAGGGCCGGATCACCGCCAGGAGCTGGCCGCGCTTGACCCGGTCCCCGCGGTCGACCAGCACCGCATCGAGGTAACCGAGCGTCTTGGCGCCGACGTCGGCCTGCTCCAGCGGACGGAGGTCCACCGGCGACCGGATCTCCACCGGGACGTCGCGAACCGAGACCACCGCGCTGGTCACCGCCGGCGGGGGGCGCTGGCGCGGAGCGGCGACGGCCCCCCTGCAGGCCAGGGCGGCGGGAAGCGACAGCAGCAGGACGGCGCGGAGGAGCTTCACGGGGAACCTCGTCGGGGGGCAGGGGACCTGGAGGGGCCGGGGAGGCGCGGGCCGGCATCCGCCGAGCGGACGGCGCGGAGGCGGCGCGCGCCGCGCACCGGGGAGGACTGCGATTCCCCGGGCGCAGCGGCGATCAGCGACGCGAGGCGGGCCAGCACCTTGCCCAGGGCCGCCCGCGTCGCGGCGCGCTCCTCCGGCGTCAGCGCGGAGTCGATCACGCTGCGGATCTCCTTCGCGACCGTCACCAGACGGCGCGCCAGCGTCTCGCCCCGCGGGGCGAGCGCGAGGCGCACGCGCCGGCGATCCTCGGGATCGCGCACCGCGGAGATCAGCCCCGCCTCGCCGAGGGAGCGCACCACGCGACAGGCCGTGGCCTCGTCGACCCGCAACCTCGCCGCCAGCTCGGACTGCGAGCCGGTGGTCTCCTCGGCCACGGCCACCAGGGTCCAGAACTGCTGGATGGAGAGCCCCAGCGGCTCGATCTGCGCGGCCACGAGCTGGCGCACCGAGCGCACCACCTGGGAGGCGAGCAATCCGATGGGTAGATCCGTCATAGATGGTTTCAGAAGCAACCATTGATAGTGCAAGTCTCTCCGGGAATCAACCCGTCGAGCCCCTAGTCGAAGTCGGCCGGGAGGGTCGGCTGATCGCGGTGCTGGAAGAGTCGCTCCACCTGGGCGGGGAGGACCCGGTCGAGCGAGAGCGGGGGCAGCGCACCGCGTCGGAACCAGTCGACCCCGGGTGTTTCCTCGCTCGTCCGGAGCGCGCCGCCCGTGACCTGGCACAGGAAGAAGAGCTTGTAGACGTAGGAGATCTGGGGCGGGTGCGGGTGCTTGCGCTTGTCGAGCACGGCCAGCAGCCGGGTCACGCGCACCTCCAGCCCGGCCTCCTCGCGGACCTCGCGGGCCGCGACCTCGGCGGGGCTCTCGCCCAGGTCGGCCCACCCGCCCGGCAGGGACCAGTGCCCATCCGAGACCTCCCGAACCAGGAGCACCCGGTCCCCGTCGAAGACGGCCGCCCGGACGTCCACCTTGGGGGTCACGTACCCCGGCTCGACCCGGAGGCGCTCCTGCGCGTCGGACAGCGCCAGCCCGGCATGGCGCGCCAGGATCTCCGCGGCCACGTTGCGTACCTGCTCGAAGCGATCCCGGTCGAAGGGGTCGCGGGAGTACGTCAACCCTGCCGACGCGATGGTCTGGAGCGCGTCGGCCCAGCGCAGCCAGTCGGGCCTGTCCATGCAGCGCTACCCTGCCTTCCGCCCCGCGATGTGCTCGCGCAGGGCCTCGATCACCAGCTCGTGGTCCTGGCGCTGCGGCAATCCCGATACGGTCACCGTTCCCACGAAGCCGACCCGGCTCACCACCAGCGGCACGCACCCGCCGTGCGGGGCGTAGTCGTTCTCGTCCAGGTACAGCTTCTCGGCCAGGGTCTTTTGCTCCACACGCAGCCGCAGCCCGGTGGAGTACGAGCTCCGGAAGGTCCGGTTCACGAGCCGTTTCTTGCGCTCGATCCAGTGGGCGTTGTCGGGCGCGGAGCCCGGCAGGGCGGCGTGGAAGAGGCGCTGCCCGCAGCGCTCGATGTCGATGGCGATGGGCAGCTGGCGCGCCCGGGCCTTCTCGACCAGCGAGAGGCCCAGGTCGAGCGCGTCCTCGTTGTCGAAGGAGTCGAGCACCAGCTCGCGCTCCTCGGTCTCGACCCGGTGCAGCTCCTGCTCCAGGGACTCGGCCACGGGGTTCCTCCTTCACTTGCTGGGCCAGCGCCAGTTCACGACCTCCGGGGGATCGATCCCGTTCTCGTGCGCGTACAGCATGCAGGCGATCTGCCGGTTCCGCAGCTTCTCCTTGACGTGGGCGCCGGCCACGTGGAGGCGCGGGACGCGGTCGATGACGTCGATGGCGATGCTGAAGCGGTCGATCTGGTTCTTGATGGCCAGCTCCAGCGGGGTGTTGATGTTGCCCTTCTCCTTGTAGCCGCGGACGTGGATGTTCTTGTGGTTGGTGCGTCGGTAGGCCAGCCGGTGGATGAGCCAGGGATAGCCGTGGAAGTTGAAGATCACCGGCCTGTCGATGGTGAAGAGGCTGTCGAAGTCCCGGTCCGGCAGGCCGTGCGGGTGCTCGCTCTCGGGCTGCAGGGCGAAGAGGTCCACCACGTTGACGAAGCGGATGCGCAGGTCGGGGAAGTCCTCGCGCAGCATGGAGACCGCCGCCAGCGCCTCCAGCGTCGGGATGTCGCCGGCGCTGGCCACCACCACGTCCGGCTCCTGGCCCTGGTCGGTCGAGGCCCAGTCCCACAGGCCGATCCCCTTGGTGCAGTGGATGCGGGCCGCCTCCATGTCCAGGTACTGCAGGTGGTTCTGCTTGTCCGAGACGATCACGTTCACGTAGTTCTCGCTGCGCAGGCAGTGGTCGGCCACGGAGAGCAGGCAGTTGGCGTCGGGCGGCAGGTAGATGCGCGTCACCCGGGCGCTCTTGTTCACCACCACGTCCAGGAACCCGGGGTCCTGGTGCGTGAAGCCGTTGTGGTCCTGGCGCCAGACGGTCGAGGTGATGAGCAGGTTGAGCGAGGCGATCTCCTCGCGCCAGGAGAGCTGGTTGCAGATGTCCAGCCACTTGGCGTGCTGGTTGAACATCGAGTCGATGATGTGGACGAAGGCCTCGTAGGTGGAGAAGAAGCCGTGCCGGCCGGTGAGGAGGTAGCCCTCCAGCATCCCCTCCAGCGTGTGCTCGGAGAGCATCTCGATCAGCCGCCCGTCCCGGGAGAGCAGCGAGCCGTCCTGGTCCTCGGGCAGGATCTCGGCCATCCACTCCTTGCCGGTCACGGCGTAGATCGCATCCAGCTTGTTGGAGGTGTTCTCGTCGGGGGAGAAGACCCGGAAGTTGTCCGCGTTGCGCCGCAGCACCTCGGTGAGGAGCTGCCCCAGCGGCCGGGTGTTCTCGTGGTGCGTCTGGCCCGGGGCGTCGACCTTGACCGCGAACTCCGCGAAGTCGGGGAGCCGCAGCGGCCGCTTGAGCAAGCCGCCGTTGGCGTGCGGGTTGGCGCCCATGCGCCGCTGCCCCCTGGGCGCCCAGTCGCGGACGGCCGCCACCGGCGCGCCGGCAGCGTCGAAGAGCTCCTCGGGCCCGTAGCTGCGCATCCACTGCTCGAGGAGCTTCAGGTGGGCGGGGCTCTGCTTCACGTCCGGAATGGGCACCTGGTGGGCGCGCCAGAAGCCCTCCAGGTGGTGCCCGTCCAGGTCGCGCGGCGCGGTCCAGCCCTTGGGCGAGCGCAGGACGACCATGGGCCAGCGCGGCCGCTTCGGCTCCCCGTCGCGGCGCGCCTCGGCCTGGGCCGAGCGGATGGCCTCGAGGCAGTGGTCGAGGGTGGCCGCCATGGCCTGGTGCATGGATTCCTGATCGGAGCCCTCCACGAAGCACGGGCTCCAGCCGTAGCCGCGCAGCAGCTGGTCCAGCTCCTCGCGCGAGATCCGGGAGAGCAGGGTGGGGTTGTTGATCTTGTAGCCGTTGAGGTTGAGGATCGGCAGCACCGCGCCGTCGCGGGCCGGGTTGAGGAACTTGGTGAGGTGCCAGGAGGTGGCCAGCGGTCCGGTCTCGGCCTCGCCGTCGCCGACCACCGCCGCCACCACCAGGTCGGGGTTGTCGAAGGCGGCCCCGCAGGCATGCGAGAGCACGTACCCGAGCTCCCCGCCCTCGTGGATTGAGCCGGGCGTCTCGGGCGTGCAGTGGCTCCCGATGCCTCCCGGGAACGAGAACTCCTTGAAGAAGTGCCGCAGCCCCTCCTCGTCCAGCCCCTTGTCCGGATAGATCTCGGAGTAGCTGGACTCCAGATACACGGGACCGAGCACGCCGGGCGCGCCGTGCCCCGGGCCGGCCAGGAAGATCATGTCGACGTCGTCGCGCCGGATGATCCGGTTCAGGTGCGCCCAGGTGAACGACAGCGCCGGGCTCGCGCCCCAGTGGCCGAGGAGCCGGTTCTTGATCTGGTCGGGGGCGAGCGGCTTCCGGAGCAGGGGGTTGTCCACCAGGTAGATCATCCCCAGCGCCAGGTAGTTGCAGGCGCGCCAGAACAGGTCGAGCTGACGGAGCTCGTCCCTGGAGAGCGGCGCACCTGCGATGGTGGAGCGGGCCTTGCCGAACGGGCTGAGCGGCCCGGCGGGCGGGGTGGTCTCCGGGGAGGTCGCCATGGCGTGCTCCTGTCGTGGAGGGGGTGCGCGAATGATTGTCCCCGTCGCCCGCGCCGTCCAGTGAGGAAGGCGCCGCACCCGCGACGGCCGGCTTCGCGCTTGCCCCCCGAGGGGGGCGCGTGACAGCATCGCGCCAACTCACCCAGAACGCCGCCCTGACGGTGGGCTTCGGGTTCACCGCCCACGATCGCCTGCTGGTGAACCTGCCCCCCTCGCACGTCGGCTGCGCCACCGAGGTCCTGGGGCCGCGCTCTACCAGGGCGCCACCTCGGGCTGCACCTACACGGCGCCGGGTGCCACCGCCGACGACCTGGCCGAGTCGATTGGGTACGCCATGCCGCTCTGCCACCTCACCGTCCGCGGCCCCATGGGCCCGGACGGCGCGGCCGGCCCGGAGCTTCCGCCCGGGCAGGTCGGCGCGGTGTGCTTCTCGGGGCCGCAGCTCTTCCTCGGGTACCTGAACGACCCTGCCGCGACCGCCGCGGCGGCCTGCGTCGGCGCGGAGCACGCCGTCTGGGCCGAGGCCATCGTGCTCTTGGTGGAGACCGCCCCGGGCCGGACCCTGACCGCAGCGCAGGTGATGGCCGCGTGCACGGGGATGGCCTCGTACGCGCGCCCCAGCCACGTGGCGATCCTTGCCCCGGCGCGCTGCCGCTGAACCGGGTGGCCAAGACCGACTACCTGGCGCTGCGGGAGCGGGCCCGCCAGGTGGTGGCCCGCCTGCGCGAGCAGGGCGGGTGGGACGCGCGGGGGTGAACGCCCACAGGCTCCGGCTGGACGGGGCGATCCGGGCTGCTACGCTGCGGCGCGAGGAGGAAACCTCATGCGCAACCTGCTCGCGGCGGTGGTGGGCCTGGCGGTCCTGGTGGCCTGCGATCCCACCAAGAAGGAAGACATGAGCTGCACCGCGACGTTCGAGGGCGTGTCCGACGTCTGCAGCCAGCTCCGCATCACCTCCGCGGAGGGCGTGGTCGCGGAGCAGAAGTGCACGGGCGATTCTCGACGGCACCTGGACGACGAATCCCTGCACCAGCACCAACCGCGTCGCCGGAGGCTACTGCAAGGTCGAGGCGAGCCAGTACTCGCTCTCGGGCACCGACGTGAAGGTGTACTTCTACGAGCCGGTGACGCTCGAGGCCGCGCAGGCCGCCTGCAGCAGCGGCGGCGGCACCTGGATCGGCGGCTAGCCAGGCTCAGTGCCCCATGGCCGCGGCGCCCGGCCGGGCGCGCCGGGTCAGGAACACGAGCGGGACCATGACGGCGGTGAAGCAGCCCAGGAGGAAGAGCACGTCCAGGTAGGCCAGCGTCTGGGCCTGCTGCGCCAGCTGCCGTCCCAGCAACGCGTAGGCGCGCCGGAGCGCCTCGCCCGAGGAGCTCCCGGCGTGCTGGATTGCCGCCGCCATCGCGGCCAGGCGGGCCCGCAGCAGGGGGTTGGCGGCGTCCAGCCCGGCCACCGTTCCCGGCCATGTGCGGCAGCGACACGTTGGCGATGCTGGTGTCGAGGATCTCCATGAAGGTCGCGAGCGTGACGGTGAACGCCACCACCCATGGATTGAAGCCGCCGGTGAAGCCCTGCTCCGCCTCGCTCATCGCAGCGACACCGAGGGCTCGACCGACATGCCGGGGCGGAGCCGCTCCAGGCCGGGCTGGCCCGGGTCGAACCGGATCCGCACCGGCAGCCGCTGCACCACCTTGACGTAGTTGCCGCTGGCGTTCTCGGGCGGGAGCAGGCTGTACTGCGAGCCGGTGGCGCCCGGGAAGCTCTCCACCTTGCCGGTGAAGTCCTGGCCCAGCGCGTCCACGTGGATCTGCACCGGCTGCCCGGCCCGCATCCGCCGGACCTGCGTCTCGCGGAAATTGGCCGTCACCCACGTGTGGCCGGTCGCGGTCAGCGCCATGAGCTGCTGTCCGACCTGGATGCGCTCGCCCGGGTTGACGCTCTTCCGGCCGATGATGCCGTCGGCGGGCGCGGTCACCCTGGCGTAGCCGAGATCCAGCTCGGCCTGGTGCAGCCGCGCCTGGGCCAGCGCCAGGTTGGCGCGGCGCGCCTCGACCAGCGCCTGCCGCGAGACCAGCTGGCGCGGTGCGTTCTGCACCACCTCCTGCTGGTGCGAGAGCGCCGTCTGGAGCCGGGCCTGCCGCGCCTGAAGCTGCTTCTGGGCCGCCGCCACGGTGGCCACCGCCACGTCGTGGGCCGTCACGCGCTCATCGAAGTCGGCCTGGGCGATGCTGTTCCCGGCCAGCAGCGCCCGCGCGCGCTCCAGCTGCGAGCGCGCCAGCCGCTCGTTGGCCTGCGCCTCGTCCAGGGCCCGATTGGCCGCGTCCACGTCGGCGCGGGCCGACTCGACCTCGTCGCGGGCCTGCTGCACCGCGGCGCGATTGCTGGCTTCGGTGATGGAGACGCCCGGCTCGTCGGAGGCGATCTGCGCCTCCGCCTGCGCCACCGCGGCGCGCGCCTGGGCCACCGAGACCTGGAGGTCGGTGGGATCGAGCTCGACCAGCACCTCCCCGGCCTTGACCACCTGGTTGTCGACCACGTGCACGGCGGTCACGGTGCCGGGCACGCGCGACGAGACCGCGACGATGTCGGTATTCACCTGGGCGTCGTCCGTGTCCTCGAACCCCTGGGCGTGCACCCACCACGCCGTCGCGCCGGCCAGCGCCAGCAGCACCGCGGCGCCGATGAGCGCGCGCCGAGCGGGGCGGCGCCGCCGCTGCTTGGCCTCCACCTGGGGCCGCTCGGGGTCGGGGGCCGGCTCGGGCCTGGGCGCGCGGACGGGGCCGCTGCCGTTGCCGCGGGCCGGTGCCTGGACGGGACGGGGTGCTCCGCTGCCCGTCGAGGGGTGCTCCTCCATGCGTGCTCCTCCACGTGGGCCATAAGGCGGGGGCGATGCCCTCGCAGGCCGGTGCAACGGCTCGCCCCCAACGCGGGCGTGCGACAGCCGGTCGGTTGCCGGTGCGGCGCGGATGAACGGGACCTGCGGCGCGCGGCCATGTCGCGCCGGGTCACCCGCTCGCCTCCGTGCGCCTCGTGCGGGCGGCCGGCTGGACGGCGGCGTCGCGCCGGAGCGGGTGGCGCACTACAAGATCGGGGTGCTGACCACGCCGTTCCAGCCCAGCCTGCTGGGCCGCGAGCCCCCGGGCTTCGACCGCGAGTTCCGGAGCCTGGTCCGGATCCCGCTCGACGAGGGCGCCTGGCTGGACCACGTCCCGGGGTGGGTGGCCGGCGCGGACGCGCTCTTCGAGGAGGTGCTCCGGGTGCGCAGCTGGGGCCAGCGGACGCGGCACATGCACCAGGGGAAGGTGCTCGAGCCCCGCCTCACCTCGCCCTGGTCGCTGGCCTCGGGCCTGCCGCTGGTCCCGCCCATCGTGGACGAGATGCGGCGGGCACTCGGCCATCGGTACGACGTCGTCTTCGACTCGGCAGGGTTCAACCTATACCGCGACGGCCGCGACAGCGTGGCCTGGCACGGGGACCACATCGACAGGGGTATCGCCGAGCCCATCGTCCCGCTGGTGTCGCTGGGCGAGCCGCGCAAGCTGCTCCTCCGCAAGAAGGGCGGGGGACCCTCGCGCGCGTTCCTGCTCGGCAGGGGAGACCTGCTGGTGACGGGCGGCACGGCCCAGCGGACCTGGGAGCACGCCGTCCCCAAGGCGGCGCGCGCGGGGCCGCGCATCAGCATCGCCTTCCGGTACGGGCTGGCCGGGTCCGAGTACCGCACCCGCTGAGCGAACCCGGGCCCCCGCCCTCGCCCCGGCTGCTCGGGGCGGTGCCTCACCCGAGCTTCCTTCTCGTCACCGCCGCCTCCGCCAGCCTGCGGCGCTCGGCGCGCTGGGCGCGCGCCCCCTCGGCCATGCTCGTCACCAGCGCCGGCGCGGCGCTGCGCGGGGAGCCGGGGAAGGGCGGGGCGGGCGCGTACTCGAGCCCGAGCGCGATCCGGCGCGCCACCTCGTCGCCGGCCAGGCGCGCGGCCAGCGTCAGCCCGAAGTCGATGCCGGCCGTCACCCCGCCGCCGGTCACCCGGTTGCGATCCACCACCACCCGCTCGGCGATGGGGGTGGCGCCGAAGATGGAGAGCAGGTCGATGGAGAGCCAGTGGGTGGTGGCCAGGTACCCGCGCAGCAGCCCGGCGGCCCCCAGCGCCAGGGCGCCCGTGCACACGCTGGTGACCCAGCGCGCCCGCTCGCCCTGCGACGCCAGCCAGTCCAGGGCGGCGTCGTCCTCGAGCACCGCGTTCACGCCCACGCCGCCGGGGACGCACAGGACGTCGAGCGCCGGCGCTTCCGCCAGCGTGCCGCTGGGGAGCAGCGTCAGGCCGCCCTCGGCGGAGACCGGCCCCCGCTCCCGGGCCAGCAGGTGTAGCTGCGCTCCCGGCAGGCGCGACAGGACCTCCCAGGGGCCGGTCAGGTCGAGCTGGGTGAGCCGCGGGAAGAGCAGGAAGCCGACTGAAGCGGGGCCATGCACCGGTTCTAGCATCGGGGAACGTTCGCAGCGCGCCGATTGACAGTCGCGGTCCGGGACCGCATCCTGCCTCGCGGACCAGGAGGTGGGCGTTCGGATGAAGCTGCACCACGTCGGCATCGAGGTGAAGGACCTGTACCGCGTCGAGCTCTTCTACCGAAAGGCGCTCGGGTTCGCGCTGCGGTACCGCTACGTCAGCCGCAACACCCCCGGGCTGCGCACCGTTTTCCTGGAGCGCGACGGGGTGCAGCTGGAGCTGCTGGAACGCCCCCGCGAGGACGAGTTCCAGGCCCGGCGCGCCTGGGCTCCCAACCACCTGTCGCTGGAGGTGCCCGACGTCGACGCCGAGCACGCCCGCCTGGCCGCGCTCGGCTTCCCCGGCGTCGGTGGTGCAGCCCCCGCGCAACACCGGCGACGGGTTCCGGGAGCTGACCCTGCGCGACCCCGAGGGGAACGTGATCGAGCTCTCGGCCCGCGTCGCGCCCGAGCCGCGCTATCGGGTCCGGGCGGTGCTGTTCGACCTGGACGGCACCCTCATCGACAGCGAGCCGAACTACTACCTCGCCGATCGCGACCTGCTCGCCCGCCGCGGCCACCAGTTCACCGAGGAGGACAAGCGCCGGTACGTCGGGTGCAGCAACCTCGAGCAGATGGCCGACCTAAGCGGCGCTACGGCCTGGTCGACGAGACGGCGGCGCTGTCGGCCGAAAAGAACGAGCTGTACCTCGAGTATCGCCGAGAAGGAGACCCGGCTCTTTCCGGAGATGAAGCGCTTCTGGGACTGCTGGCGGCCGGGGCATGCCGGTGGCCGTGGCCTCCGGCTCGTCGCCGCGGGTGATCGCGCGCCTGCTCGGATGGTGGGCCGGGCCGCGGACGTCCAGGTGGTGGTCTCGGCGGAGGAGGTGGCCCGCGGCAAGCCGGCGCCCGACGTCTTCCTCGAGGCGGCCCGGCGGCTGGGGGTTCCGGCGCACGAGTGCGCGGTGGTGGAGGACGCCCGCCCGGCGTGGAGGCGGCGCGGCGCGCCTTCATGCGCTGCATCGCTGTCCCGTACCTGCACGAGAAGCCGCTCGACGACGCGTTCCTGTGGCCGACCTGCTCTTCGAGGACGGGATGGACGGCTTCGACGCCGTCCGCGCCATGGAATGGCTCGACGCCCAGGGCGGGCGCGGTTGACCTGCGTCCCCACGGCCGCGCGCGGCTGCGGTCGGAGAGACACCACCCCAGGCGAGCCCGAGAGAGCCGTGCGGCACCGGTGTTGCAAGGCGCTGGGTTCGGTCCTCGAGCCCGGGAGGGATCGCATGCCGTCGTTCGGACACGTCGCCGTCGGTCTGGCCGCCGGGAGGTTCCAGGCGAAGGACGGGCCCCGCCTCCGGCCGACGCTGATCCTCACGGCGCTCGCGACCTTCCCGGACCTCGACGTGGTGACCTGGTTCGTCGGGGCCGGAGGGCGCTCGGTGTGGTGGCACCGCGGCGCCCTCCACTCGCTGGTCGCGGCCGCGCTGGCGGCGCTGCTCGGCGCGCTCCTGCTCGATCGCGGGCGCCGCTTCCCCGCCGCGGCCCTGGTCTGCTTCGCCACCGCCGCCAGCCACGGGCTGCTCGATACCCTCACCCATGGCGGCTCGGGGGTGATGCTCCTCTGGCCGTTCAGCGAGGCGCGGGTCCTGGCGCCGTGGCACCCCATCCCCGCCTCGCCCATCGGGCTCCGGATCTTCTCGCCGCACGGGCTGGCGCTCGTGGTGGGCGAGGCGGTCCTGTGCGCGCCGCTGCTCGTGTATGCGGTGTGGCCGAGGCGGGGCGGCATCCAGGGCGCCACCGAGCGCTCGACCTGAGCTAGTCTGGCGGGGTGAGCGAGACGGGAGCGCTGCCGGCGACGGCCTTGGCCCGCGGTCCGGCGGGGGGCGCGATCGCGTTCGCGATGGCATTTCCAACGGTCCTGACGCTCGCGTACTTCGTGCTGCTGGCGGGGCAGCCGAGGTGGATCGTCCAGGGCGTGTACGGGGTGGGGAAGACCGTCCAGTTCGCGTTTCCGGCGCTGTGGGTGGCCTTCGCGACAGGCCGGATGCCCCGCCTGGCCCGGCCCGGGACGAGGGGCGCGCTGCCGGGGCTGGTCTTCGGGATCGCGCTCCTGGTCGGCGCCCTCGCGCTCGCGCAGCTCGTGCTCCAGCCCGCCGGGATCCTGGAGGGTGCTCCGGCCCAGGCGGTGCGGGCCAAGATGGCCTCGTTCGGCGTCGACACCCTGCCGCGCTACGCGGCGCTGGGCGCCTTCTACTCCGTGATCCACGCCGCCGCGGAGGAGTACTACTGGCGCTGGTTCGTGTTCGGCGAGCTGCGCCGCGCCTGCCGTCCGGGATGGGCGGTGCTCTGGTCGAGCGTGGCGTTCGCGGCCCACCACGTCATCATCCTGGGCGCGTTCCTCGGCTACGCGTCCCCCTGGACGCTGCTCCTGGCGGCGGCGGTGGGCGCAGGCGGTGCCTACTGGGCCTGGCTCTACCAGCGGTCCGGCTCGCTGGTCGGGCCCTGGCTCGGCCACCTCATGGCCGACGCAGCCATCTTCGTGATCGGGTACCGGCTGGCATTCGCCGCGCCGTGAACCACGCCGCGCCCCGGGAGGTGCGCCACCCGGCCGCGCAGTTGACACCCGCAGCGCGCTTCTGCAACTCTACTTCCGTGAACCGTGCTGCCGTCCAGATGCGCATGGCGATGATGCGCGCCCCGACCAGGGCCGCCGCGTCGCTCGCCGTGCGCGCCTGAGCAGCTCTCCCGCACCGCCGCGAGCAGACCGGCCGCCCTCCGGGTGGCCGGACGGTCCGGTTCGCACGGAGGGCGGCCCCTCATCCGAAGGAGCCGACCATGTCCATCGACCGCACCGGCACGAGCTACGTCACCACCTCCATCCCCTACGTCAACGCCTCGCCGCACCTCGGGTTCGCGCTCGAGCTGTGCATCGCCGACGCTCTGGCGCGCCACCGCCGTCGCCGGCGCCGGGGCCTGCGCTTCGTGACCGGGACCGACGACCACAGCCTGAAGAACGTCCTCGCCGCCGAACGGGCCGGGGTACCGACCTGGCGCTGGGTGGCGGAGCACGCGGCCGCCTTCGAGGCGCTGGGCGCCGCCCTCGACGTCTCGGCCGACGACTTCCTGCGCACCAGCGCCAGCCCGGGCCACGCGCCCGCGGTGCGTGCGCTGTGGACCGCCTGCGCGGCCCGGGGCGATCTCTACCGGCGCTCCTACCGCGGCCTGTACTGCGTCGGGTGCGAGCGCTTCTACGAGCCGGCCGAGCTGGCGGACGGGCGATGCCCGGAGCACGAGCTCGCGCCCGAGCCGGTCGAGGAGGAGAACTGGTTCTTCCGGCTCTCGCGCTACCGGGAACCGCTCCGCGCGGCCATCGAGGAGGGGCGCCTCCGGATCGTCCACGAGGGCGCTCGCGAGGAGACGCTGGCTTTCCTTCGCGGTCCGGTCCAGGACATCTCCGTCTCGCGCGCCGCCGCGCGGGCGCGTGGCTGGGGCCTGGCGGTGCCGGGCAATCCGTCCCAGGTCGTCTGGGTCTGGTTCGACGCCCTGAGCTACTACGTGGCGGCGCTGGGATACGGAGGCCAGGACCGCGCCCTCCTGGAGGCGTTCTGGCACGGGGCCGCCGAGCGCGTCCACGTGATCGGCAAGGGGATCACCCGCTTTCACGCCGTCTTCTGGCCGGCCTTCCTGGCCTCGGCCGGGCTCCCGTGGCCCACCGACCTGCTCGTCCACGGCTACCTCACGCTCGACGGCGCCAAGATCAGCAAGTCGGGGAGGACGCTCGATCCCCTGCCCATCATCGCGCGCCACGGCGCCGACGCGCTCCGCTACTTCCTCCTCCGGCACGTGCGGACGGCGCGGGACGGCGACTTCAGCCTGGAGCGGTTCACCGCCGCGCATGACGCCGAGCTGGCCAACGGCCTCGGCAACCTGGCCAGCCGCCTCTTCGCGCTGGTCGAGCGGGGTAGCTCCGGCCGCGTTCCTCCGGCGGGCGCGGAGGAGCCCGACGACGCGGCGCTGCGGGCCGCGGCACAGGCCCTGCCCGGCGAGGTGGCGACGGCGGTCGACGGCCTCGCGCTCGACGACGCGGTCCGCGCCGTGTTCGTGCTGGTGGACCGGACCAACCGGTACCTGAACCGCACCGTGCCCTGGGATCTCCTGCGCCGAGGTCGGCAGCGGCGCGCAGAGGCGGTCCTGCGGACCGGGCTCGAGGCGCTCCACGTCATCGCCCGCGAGCTGGAGCCGTTCCTGCCGGCGGCGTCGCAGGCGCTCCGGGTGCGGCTCGGGGCGCCGCCGCTCCAGGCGGACGTCGGCTGGAACGCGCTGCCGGAGGGCGCGCCCCTGGGGAGCGGCGGGCAGCTCTTCGAGCGGAGCCGGCCGGAGGGGGCGCGGTCATCGGGGTGATCGGGGCGGATGGGAATCCCCAGCGGACTGCAAGAGGCCGGCATTCCCGGTGGCTGGCACCTGGCCGTGCTCCCGTGCTATGGACCCCCACATCGCTGCCCGGCGCTCGCGAGCGCACGCGCGGCGCCAACCGAAGAGGACTCCAACGGATGCGCGGAATCGCCGCGGTGGTGGGGCTCGCGATGCTCGCGGGCGCAGGCTGTCACAAGAAGACGGACGAGAAGCAGGCCCCGATCGTCATCGGGAACGTGATGCCGCTGACCGGCGACATCGCCACGTTCGGCCAGAGCGCCAACAACGGGGTCAAGCTCGCGATCGACGAGGCGAACGCCGCCGGCGGGATCAAGGGGCGCAGGCTCGACATCCAGGTCTACGACACGGTCGGCAAGCCGGAGGAAGCGGCCATCGCCGCATCCCGCGCCATCAGCCAGAAGAAGGCGATGCTGCTCATCGGCGAGCTGGGTTCGGGCGGCTCACTCGCCATTGCGCCCATCGCCGAGGCGCACGAGGTGCCGGCCATCTCGCCTGCCTCCACCAACCCCAAGGTCACGAAGGACGGCACCCGTACCCGGCCGTACATGTTCCGCGTCTGCTTCATCGATCCGTTCCAGGGCACGGTGATGGCGAAGTTCGCCCGCCACAACCTCAAGGCCAAGCGCGCCGCGATCGTCCGCGACGTGGGCAACGACTACTCGATGGGCCTGGCGGACTTCTTCGCCAAGACCTTCCAGGAGCTGGGCGGCGAGATCGCGGTGGACGTGAGCTACAAGGCCGGCGACCAGGACTTCAAGGCGCAGCTCACCAAGGTGAAGTTTGCCAGCCCCGACCTGCTCTACGTGCCAGGCTACTATACCGACGTCGCGCTCATCGGCCGTCAGGCCCGCGAGCTCGATGTGAAGGTTCCGCTCGCAGGCGGTGACGGTTGGGACTCCGCCAAGCTCTACGAGATCGCCCAGGGCGCACTCGACGGGGGCTTCTTCTCGAACCACTACTCGATCGAGAACCCGTCGGCGGTGGTCCACGAGTTCGCGAAGAAGTACCAGGCCGCGTACCAGGCGGCGCCAGACGCCTTCGCCGCCCTCGGCTACGACGCCGCCCTTCTGGCGCTGGACGCGATGAGGCGTGCTGGCGAGCTCACGCCCAGCGCCGTCCGCGACGCCATCGAACAGACCACGACGCTCCAGGGCGTGACCGGCACGATGCGGTTCGATGCCGACCACAACCCCGTGAAGTCGGCGGTGATCATGGGGATCGAGAAGAACGCGCCGAAGTACGTTGCGACCGTGGAGCCGTGACGCCGGGCTGCGGGTCGCAGCTCGAGGGGCCCCGGTTCGCCGGGGCCGCAGCCGCAGCGCCCCGGGCCCAAGGCCAGGTGCTAGCGCGCCGGGGAGAGTCCGCGAGGCCCGAGAAACACCTCGTCGCCCGGGCGGAACGGCGACCCGCCACGGTACGTGAACGTCTCGTACCCACCGTCGTCGAACCGGACGTAGACCTCGTACCACCGGTTCTCGGCGCTGCCCTGGCTGGCGGCGGCGCCGATGGCGGCCCCGCCGGCCGCGCCCACCAGGGCGCCGGCGCCGCTGGGCTCGTTGTGCGCGTAGCCCCAGCGGTCGTAGTGCGTGTGCCCGCCGATGGTGCTGCCGAGCAGGCCACCGATGATGGCGCCGGCCACGGCGCCGCCGGCCGGGTTGCCCTGCTGGCGCTGCACGACCTCGCGCACGCGCTCGACCCGGCCGTGGCGCTCGTAGGCGGACTGTGCGTACGGGTCGTCCCAGGTGCGGGTCTCGGTGCTGGTCATGACGCAGCCGGGGAGTGCGAGCGATGCGAGGGCGATGAGGGCAATCGAGCGGGATGTCATGACGAGGGCTCCTTCGAGCTCGGCGGGCACGCCCACCGAAGCGGACCATGTGCATCCAGTGAGCCAGGCCACCTACCCGGAATCGCCAGTGAATCCGGAGTGGTGGACCCCGTGAACCCGTGCCGCCCCGGCACGCCGGTGTTGCGCTTCGACGACCCTCGCCTGCCAGGCGGGCCGGCGCCGTTGCCGTCGCCGGACCTGGGCACCGCGGCACGGTGCCGCAGAGGCCCCGCGGAGGGCCGGAGGCGCGAAGCCGGTTGACGACCGGGCCGCCGTCGGCACTAACTTGCATCGTCCGCATGACTGACGCTGACGGGGAGCACCCCGGGGAAGTGCGGACCTTCGACCGCCGCGCGTCTGGGCACCTTCTCCAGCCAGGGAGGCGCCCGCATGCGTCCGCTGTCCGCCGTCGACCCCGAGATCTTCGCCCTCGTCCAGTCCGAGGAGCGCTACCAGCGCGAGACCATCCGGCTCATCGCGAGCGAGAACTACGCCTCGCGCGCGGTGCTGGAGGCGTCCGGCACCGTGTTCACGAACAAGTACTCCGAGGGCTACCCCGGGGCGCGGTTCTACCAGGGACAGCGGTACGTCGATCCGGTGGAGCAGCTCGCCGTCGAACGCGCGAAGAAGCTGTTCGGCGCCGAGCACGCCAACGTCCAGCCCTACTCCGGCTCCCCGGCCAACCTGGCCGTGTACCTGGCCTTCCTCCAGCCCGGCGACACCATCCTCGGGCTCGACCTGCCCCACGGCGGCCACCTCACCCACGGCGCGCGGGCCAGCATCTCCGGCAAGTACTTCAGGAGCGTCGCCTACCAGCTCGATCCGCGCACCGGTCTCCTCGACTACGACGCCATCCGGAGGCTGGCGCTCGAGCACCGGCCCCGCATCGTGGTGGCGGGCCACTCGGCCTACCCGCGCCAGCTCGACTTCGGCCGGTTCCGCGCCATCGCCGACGAGGTGGGGGCCGTCCTGTTCGTCGACATGGCCCACTTCGCGGGGCTGGTGGCGGGCGGGGTCCACCCGAGCCCGGTGCCGTTCGCCGACGTGGTCAGCACCACCACCCACAAGACGCTGCGCGGCCCGCGCGGCGCCATGATCCTGTGCAAGGCGCAGCACGCCAAGGCCATCGACCGGGCGGTCTTCCCCGGGGTGCAGGGCGGGCCCCACAACCACACCACCGCGGCCATCGCGGTGGCGCTGGGCGAGGCGCTCCAGCCGTCGTTCCGGGACTACGCCCGGCGCGTGATCGAGAACGCGCGGGCGCTGGGCGCCGCCCTGGCCGCGCGCGGCTTCGACCTGGTGAGCGGCGGCACCGACAACCACCTCCTGCTGGTCGACCTCCGCAACAAGGGCATTCCGGGAAAGCCGGCCGCGGTGGCCATGGAGCGGGCGGGCCTGGTCGCCAACTGCAACACGGTGCCGGGCGAGACGCGCAAGGCGAGCGACCCGAGCGGCCTGCGCCTGGGCACGCCGGCGGTGACGAGCCGTGGGCTAGGTCCGGCGCAGATGGAGCGCATCGCGGCGTGGATCGACCTCGCCATTCGCAAGGCCGAGGACGCCCAGGCGCTGGAGGGCATCGCCGGCGAGGTGCGCGAGCTGTGCCGCGGGTTTCCGGCCCCGGGCCTGGCGTAGGCGGACGGCCGCGGCGGTCGCCCGGCGCTAGTGCGGCCGCCCCGTCCCGTGCTGCAGGGCGTGGAGCACGTGCCCGGCGATCTGGTCGACGGCCACCCCCCTCGTCACCTGCGCGAACACCACCGGCCCCTGGCCGCGCATGCGCTTCGCGTCGCGGTCCATGACGGACAGGTCGGCGCCGACGGCCGGGGCGAGATCGGTCTTGTTCACCACCAGCAGATCGGACTGGGTGATGCCCGGGCCGCCCTTGCGCGGCACCTTGTCCCCGCCGGCCACGTCGATGACGTAGATGGTGTAGTCGGCCAGCTCGCGGCTGAAGTGGGCGGCCAGGTTGTCGCCGCCGGACTCGCAGAAGAGCAGCTCCGGGTGGTACAGCTCGGTGAGCGCCTCCAGCGCCATCAGGTTGGCCGTGACGTCCTCGCGGATGGCCGCGTGGGGGCAGCCGCCGGTCTCGACGGCGCGGATCCGGTCGGGGGCGAGCGCCTCGTTGCGCGTCAGGAACTCGGCGTCCTCCCGGGTGAAGATGTCGTTGGTCACCACCGCCAGGGAGAGCGAGTCGCGCAGCATGCGGCACAGCGCCAGCACCAGCGCCGTCTTGCCGCTCCCCACCGGGCCGCCGACACCGACGGTGAAGGCGCGCCGGGAGAGGTCGCGCCGTCGGGGACGGTCCCGGCCGGCGAACGACCCGGGGCCGGCGCCGTGCTCGTGACCGCCGTGGAGGAGGAGCCCGGTGGCGGGCTTGCCGGGGCAATGGAGCTGGGAGGGAAAGGAGAGCATGATCGGGGTCCTCGCCTTCAGCTCTGGAAGAGCCTGGAGTAGAGCCGGTCCTGGTGGGCCTGCAGGAGATCGAGGAGCGGAGCGGCCGTGGCGGCGTCCTCTGGCATGAGCTCCGCCGTCGCGACCAGGGCCTCCTCGGCGGTGCGCGCGGCGGCGGCCAGGAGCGACTGCGCCTCGAGCGGCCCGACCGCGCCCAGCCGCACGGCCGCCGAGAGCGCGGCCCGCGCGCCCTGGAACAGGAACAGGCGCCGGGCGTCCTCCTCGGCCGCCCCCAGCGCCGCGAGCAGCGCGCCGAAAGCCGGGGCCAGGTGCCCGGCGAGCTGCGCCGCGCGCACCTCCTCGAGCACGTGCAGGGCGGGAGCGCCGAAGGCGGCCGCGGCGGCGCGCAGGAGCGCCTGGCCCTGGAGGCGGCTGGCGCGGTTGGCGACGTGGCTCGCGAGGTTCGCGTCGCAGCGCAGGTCGATCCCGGCCAGCGCCGCGGGGCGGCGGAAGGCGGCGGTCGCGAAGGGCAGGGCGGAGCTGGCCAGCGACCACACCAGCTCGTCCACCCGCTCGGCCAGCTCTCCTGCGTCGCGGACGCGCCCGAGCTGCACGGCAGCCTCGACGCCCCCGGAGTGCGCGAACCCGCCGGTGGGGAGGGCCGAGTCGGCCAGCTGGAGCAGGAGCCAGGGCGTCACGCCGGACCTCGCTAGAAGAGGAAGTACTTCTGCGCCAGCGGCAGGCGCTCCGCCGGGGCGCAGCGCAGGAGCATGCCGTCGGCCCGGACCTCGTACGTCTCCGGGTCGACCTCCATCCGCGGCAGGGCGTCGTTGAGCCGCATGTGCCGCTTGCCGATCCCACGGCAACCGCGGACGGCCTCTAGTTGCTTGCCGAGGCCGTAGGCGTGGACGGTGCCGGTCTCGAGCGCCAGTCGCGAGACGAACGCTACGCTGCAGGAGCCGGTGGCGCGGCCGAAGGCGCCGAACATGGGGCGCATCGAGACCGGCTGCGGCGTGGGGATGGAGGCGTTGGGGTCGCCCATCTGCGCCCAGGCGATGAAGCCGCCCTTCAGCACCAGCTCGGGCTTGGCGCCGAAGAAGGCGGGCTTCCACAGCACCAGGTCGGCCAGCTTGCCCACCTCGATGGAGCCGACCAGGTGGGCGATGCCGTGGGCGACGGCCGGGTTGATGGTGTACTTGGCCAGGTAGCGCCGGATGCGGAGGTTGTCGTTCTCGCCGACCTCCTCCGGCAAGCGGCCGCGCTGCCGGCGCATCTTGTCGGCGGTCTGCCAGGTCCGGGTCACCACCTCGCCCACCCGGCCCATGGCCTGGGAATCCGAGCTCATCATGGAGATGGCTCCCAGGTCGTGGAGCACGTCCTCCGCGGCGATGGTCTCGCCGCGGATGCGGCTCTCGGCGAAGGCCAGGTCCTCGGGCAGGGAGGGGTCGAGGTGGTGACAGACCACCAGCATGTCGAGGTGCTCGTCCAGGGTGTTCACCGTGAACGGCCGGGTCGGGTTGGTGGAGGAGGGGAGCACGTTGGGCTCGCCGCACACCCGGATGATGTCGGGCGCGTGGCCGCCGCCCGCGCCCTCCGTGTGGAACGAGTGGATGGTCCGGCCGGCGAAGGCGGCGATGGTGTGCTCGGCGCAGCCCGACTCGTTGAGGGTGTCGGTGTGGATGGCCACCTGCACGTCCTCCCGGTCGGCCACCGAGAGGCAGGTGTCGATGGCGGCCGGGGTGGTGCCCCAGTCCTCGTGGAGCTTCAGGCCCGCGCAGCCGGCCCGGATCTGCTCCACCAGCCCCTCCGGGCGGGCGGCGTTCCCCTTGCCCAGGAGCCCGACGTTCACGGGGAGCGGATCGAGCGCCTGCAGCATGAGCTGCACGTTCCGGACGCCGGGCGTGCAGGTGGTGGCGTTGGTGCCGGTGGCCGGGCCGGTGCCGCCGCCGATCATGGTGGTGACGCCGCTGGCCACCGCCTCGAAGGCCTGCTGCGGGCTGATGAAGTGGATGTGGCTGTCGATCCCGCCGGCGGTGAGGATCATGCCCTCGCCGGCGATGCACTCGGTCCCGGGACCGACGATCATGCCGGGGGTCACCCCCGCCATGACCTCGGGGTTGCCGGCCTTGCCGATGCCGGCGATGCGCCCGGCCTTCACGCCCACGTCCGCCTTGAAGATCCCGGCGGCGTCGAGCACCAGCGCGTTGGTGACCACCAGGTCGAGGACCTGCTCGTCAGGCACGCCCGCCGCCTGGCCCATCCCGTCGCGCAGCACCTTGCCGCCGCCGAAGACGCACTCGTCGCCGTAGCTGGTGAGGTCCTTCTCGACCTCGGCCACCAGCGACGTGTCGCCCAGCCGGACCCGGTCGCCCGTGGTCGGGCCGTACACCTGCGCGTACTGCCTCCGCTCCATCTTGCGGGCCATCTAGCTCTCCTCGTCCTGGTGCGCGAACCCGCGATCGCGGGCGGCCTCGAGCGCCCGGCGCCGTCCGTCCTCCGACACGGGGCCGGTGGCGAGGGCGTTCCCGCCGCGGATGACCCGCTCGCCGGCGATCTCGACGAGCTGGACGGTGCGGGTCTCGCCCGGCTCGAAGCGCACCGCCATGCCGGCGGGGATGTCGAGCCGGCGGCCGTAGGCCCGGGCGCGGTCGAAGCGCAGGTAGGGGTTGGCCTCGATGAAGTGGTAGTGGCTGCCCACCTGGATGGGCCGGTCGGCGAGGTTGGTGACCCGGAGCGAGATGGCCTGGCGCCCGGCGTTGAGCACGATCTCGCCGGGGGCGGGCATCACCTCGCCCGGACGCTCCTCGTCCCCGGTCGCCGGCTGCCCGAAGGCGGAGAGGTCCGGCACGGGCAGGAAGGAGCCGTACAGGGCCAGCGCCAGGTCCCCGTCGAGCGCGGCGATGGGGTGGTGCACCGTCACCAGCTTGGTGCCGTCGGGGAACGTGCCC
The DNA here is from genome assembly GCA_963736345.1 of uncultured Pseudomonadota bacterium. Classification (GTDB taxonomy): domain Bacteria; phylum Myxococcota; class Myxococcia; order Myxococcales; family Anaeromyxobacteraceae; genus Anaeromyxobacter. Next base: position 68,332 of record CAVTOU010000005.1, read on the forward strand.
TCGACCTGGACCTCGGCCACGAGCTCGGGGACGCCCGGCCAGCACCTGGCGTCGGCCCAGGCAGCTTGCGCCCGAGGTCCATCAGCTCGGCCACCCGCCGGCCGTCGCGGATCAGCTCCAGCACCTGCGTGGCGACGAGCGCCACCGCCTCCGGGTGGTTCAGGCGCAGGCCGCGGGCCAGCCGCTTCTGCGCCAGGAACCCGGCCTGGTGGAGCATCAGCTTGTCGATCTCGCGGGGGGTGAGGTGCATGGGCGCTCCGGTCAGGGCCTGCGCAGGAGGGGATCGCCGTCGAGCGGCGCCGCCAGGAAGGACAGGTGGGCGCGGAGGGCCTGCATTCCCTCCTCCACCGAACGTGAAGCGAGCCGCAGGATCAGGCCGTCGGCGAGCGGGCTGGCCGCCGCCAGGACCGCGGCGCCGCCGTCGGCCGGCGCCCGGCCCAGCGCCTGGAGCAGCTCGCGCGCGGCCGCCGCCACCCGCGGCCCGAGGATGATGGCGGTGGCGAGGAGCTCGAGCCCCGCCAGCCGGCGCAGCAGGGGCGGCCCCCGCCCGGCCTCGAGGTGGACGGCGTCGGCCAGGATCAGCATGCCCGAGACGCGGACCTCGTTGCGGGAGCGGTAGCGGGCGAAGGCCCAGCGTTCGCCCCGCGCTGCGCGACCCGCGGTGACCGCGTCGAGGACCACCAGGCTCGCGCCCGCGGCCAGCTCGAAGCGCTGCTCCTGCTCGTAGCGGGCCTCGGCGAAGGGGCTGACCGGGTCGGGGAGCAGCGCCAGCAGCCCTCCGCCCCCGACCGCCGCCGCGAGGGACTGGCGGGCGCCCGCGCCTCCCGCGGCGCGGTACACCTTGGTCTCGGCCTGCGTCCCCAGGCAGGCGGCCGCGCCCGCCCCCACCGATATCTCCAGGTCGACCGCATCCCCGCTCACCAGCCCACCGCCGTGGCTGGCGGCGAGGATCCACGCCGCCGCCCCGCGCGGCCGCGGCGCCAGGAGCTGGAGCGGGCTCGAGGCTGCACAGGTGACCACCCCCGAGCAGCCGTCGACGGCCAGCACCTCGAGCCGGCCTGCGCCGGGACCGGGGCAAGGCGGCTGCCGCGGGGACGGGCACGCAGCTGCCCGGGATCCGGGCACGGCCACCTCGAGATCGAACGGGGTCGGGCTGAGCATGGAGCGACCTGGGCAGGGGCAAGGTTCGGGCCAAGCCGCCGCGCGCGTCGGGGCCCGCCCGGTCGGCAGCCCCGGACGTGACAGGACGGCTGGAGGGTCCGTTCATCCCGGGAGCTCGTGAGGTACGTTGGTGGCCCGGGAGCCGACAAACTCATGCGACGGCATGCGAGAGCGGTGGCGGTGCTGGCGATGCTGGCCTGGGGCTGCGAGACGAGCGATGGCGGCGGCGCGACCCCGGGACCGCCCGAGACCACGCTCCTCGTCACCGGAACGCTCCCGCTGGACGCGACCAGCGCCACCGCCGTGTTCGGTGCATCCACCTGCCAGGTCGCGGGCGCCTCCGTCGGGGTGGCCCATGCCGTGCTGGTCGCCTCGGACCAGGCGGGCTTCTGCGGGTATCTGCAGCAGGGCCAGGACCGGGCCGGCCGGCGCTCGATCGAGGTGACGGTGGTCCGGGTCGATCCGACCAGCCCGACGACCAGCCTCGCGGCCGACACCTACCCGATCGTCTCGAGCCCGAGCCTGGCCAGCAGCTACGCGCTGCTGGTGGTCTCGGACCACGACGCCGCCTGCCAGCCCGTCGACGTCACGGGCACGAGCGGGGTGGTGTTCGTCACCTCGGCGGACCCGCTGCAGGGCTCGATCTGGGCCACGCTCTCCGATGGCGGCAGGGTCATCGGCCCGTTCGATGCCGGGACCTGTGCCGCGGCACTGGCAGGCGACGCCTGCGCCGGATCGGTGGGGCTGTCGATCTCCGCCTGCGCGCCGTAGCCCCGGCCGCGCGTTCAGCGGGATGCGTGCGCGCGGCCGGAGCGATATCGCGCCATCTCCCGGCGCGCATCCCCGAGCCGGCCCGCGGCCAGCGCCAGGCAGGCCAGGGCCAGCACCGCGGCGACGATCCGGGTGCGCCGCGTCCCCGGGATCGCCGCCAGGCCGGCCACCGCCGCGCCCACGGCCAGGACCAGGAGGCCGCCCGCCGGGGACCCGATCATGGCGCCCACCGCGCCCAGGATGGCGGCCGCCCAGAGCAACGTCCGCGCCGTGGTCGCGCTCATCCCGTCGCTCCTCAGGGGATGGAGGCCTCGTTCACGCTGGGCGTGAACGGGTTCGTGACCGTGAACACGTCGTGCGGCTTCAGGCCGACCTCCGCCAGCGTGAAGGCCAGGTCCATCCGCTGCGGCATCATCTTGCAGGAGTCCGGCCGCAGGCGGACGAGGGTGAGGGTGCTCCCGGAGCGCTCGACGCGAAAGTCGGCCTTCTGCGCGCAGCCGCTGGCCCAGACCACGAAGGTGAGCTGGCCCTTCTCGTCGTCGGCGCCCAGGCCGAGCAGTTTCTCCGGCCTGCGCTCGGCGGGGACCGCCGCCGTCGCCGCCAGCACCGCCAGCATCAGGATCAGGGATCGCACGCATCACCTCCGCGGTGGTGGTCGGAGCCTCAGCTCTTCTTCCCCTTGTCGGGTTCGACCGGCGTCGGCTTGGGGACGTCCGGCACCTTCGGCGGGTCGTCCTTGAGGCATCCCTTGATGCACTGCTCGGTGCACCGGGCCCACTCCTTGGCGTCGGGATTCTCGCAGCCGGTGCTGCAGTCGCCGGCGCAGTCGGCCCGGGTGAGGGCGGGAGCGGCGCCTGCCAGCGAGGACGCCAGGAGCAGCATGGTCAGGGACAGGTTCTTCATGGATCCTCCGGTTCTGCGTTTCTCGCGACCGAGCCGCTCCGCGAACCGCGGCGTCAGGATGGCGCCCGCCGCCGCTTCTGCGATCTCCCGATGGCGAAGTAGGCCACCCACCCCACCACCGGCACGAACACCACGGTCAGGAGCCAGATCAGCTTGTCGTTTCCGTTGAACTCGCTGCGCAGGACGTCGAGGAGGGCCACCAGCCACGGGATGAAGGTCAAGAGCGAGAGCAGGAGCGCCAGCTCGATGAGGCTGAATCCGATCATCGCCACTCCTCTCCGGCGCGGCCCGCGCTCTCTAGTCGAAGATCACCTGCGGGTTCATCTCGTCCGGCGCCCGCCACTCGATGCCGTACTTCTCCTGCAGCAGTCGCTTCTTGGTGGCCCAGAACACATGGCAGAACCCCATGGCCCCGCGGGCGGGGTGCTCCTTGAGCAGCGCCTCGACCTCCTCGTCGATCTTGGCGAAGACGTCGGCGTGGCGGGGATCCTTCTCGACCGGGTCGCGGCGGATGCCGCCCGGATCGTCCGCCGGAGCGACCTCGGGGCCCCTCTCGTCGAGCGCTTTCTCGGCCGCTGCTTTCTGGTCCTTCAACTGCGCCGGGGGCGGGTCCTCGCCCAGGGCGGGCGCTGCCCACAGGAGCGCGGCGGCGACGAACCAGGGGCCGAGGCGATGGGCCGGTCTCATACCGCCTGCCCCGCTGCAACGAGCGCGCCGGCCGGGGCGGGCGCGCGTCCCCGGAAGAACGCGCCGGACCGCGGGTTCGAGCTTCGTGGCTGCGGGAGTCCGCATCACCCCAGGTGAACGCTACCGGGGCGGGCGGGACCCGTCGCGGGGACACCTTGGGCTCCAGCGTCGCACACCGTCGCCTGGCCGCGGCAGGTGGGGAGGCTAGTCGACGATCTTGTTGAGCGGGAACTCGACGATCCCCTCGGCCCCGACCTCCTTGAGGCGCGGGGATGAGGTCGCGGACGATCTCCTCGTCCACGATGGTGTTCACCGCGTACCAGCCCTCGGTCTGGAGCTTGGAGACGGTGGGGCTCTCAGCGAGGGGAGCAGCCCCTCGACCGCGGCCAGGTTCCGGTCCTGGACGTTGAGCATCAGACCCACCTTGCCGCGGGCCGCCAGCGCGGCCTTGAGGAGCATGGCCAGCCGGCCGATCTTCCCCCGCTTCCAGGGATCGGCCCAGGCGGCGCGGTTGGCGATGAGCTGGGTGGTGGACTGCATGATCTCGTGGAGGATGCGCAGGTTGTTGGCGCGGAGCGAGCTGCCGGTCTCGGTCACCTCGACGATGGCGTCGGCCAGGTAGGGCGGCTTGACCTCGGTCGCGCCCCAGGAGAACTCGACCTCGGCCTCGATGCCCTGCTCGGCCAGGAACTGCTGCGTGAGATCGACCGCCTCGGTGGCGATGCGCTTGCCCGCGAGGTCCTGGAGGCTGTGGATGGCGAGTCCTCGGGACCGCCACCACCCAGCGCACCGGTCGCCGCAGCTGCTTGGAGTAGACCAGGTCGGCCACGCTGCACCACGTCGCGCTCGAGGATCCAGTCGAGCCCGGTGAGCGCGACGTCGAGCACGCCCGTGCTCCACGTAGCGCGCCATCTCCTGGGCGCGGATCAGCATGCACTCGATCTCGTCGTCGTCGATGGCCGGGAAGTAGCTGCGGCTGGAGACGAGATCGGAGTAGCCGGCCTTCTCGAACAGCTCGATGGTGGCGTCCTGCAGGCTGCCCTTGGGAAGGCCCAGCTTGAGCTTGCTCACGACTTGCCCCCGTACATCTGCTCGGGGGTCATGAGCCGCTCGCTCACGGGTCTGGAGCGCCGCCGTCCGTCCTGGCACGGTGCGGAAGAAGCAGCTCTTGTACCCCTCGTGGCAGGCCGGGCCCGTTCTGCCGCGCGCGAACGACCACCGCGTCGAGGTCGCAATCCACGCGCATCTCGACCAGCTCCTGCATGTTCCCGCTGCGACTCGCCCTTCTTCCAGAGCTTGTTCCGCGAGCGGGAGAAGTAGTGCACCTTGCCGGTCTCGAGCGTGAGGCGGAAGGCCTCCTCGTTCATGTACGCGACCATGAGGACCTCGCCGTCGTCGGCGTCGACGGTCACGGCGGTGATGAGGCCCCCGGCCTTCTGGAAATCGGGGGTGAACTGCGGCTTCATGTCCGGCCTTTCGGTGGAGAGAAGCCTTGCGGTTACCTGTCGGCGTCGCCGTTGTCAACTGGCGCAGCGCCCGCGCCCGGGCGCCCGTTCACGCGCCCGGGTTCTCCTTCTCGCCGATGATCCGGTACAGCGTCTTCCGGTTGCTACTCCTTCTCTCCCAGGATCCGGTACAGCGTCTTCCGGTCGATCTTGCTGGGGGGCCGGATGAGGCTCGACCCCCCAGGCCCCCGGCTCGCTCCGGGGCAGGCTCATCCGCCTGCCCCTGCGCTCGCTGCTACTCCTTCTCTCCCAGGATTCTGTACAGCGTCTTCCGGTCGATCTTGCTGGGGGGCCGGATGAGGCTCGGCCCCCCAGGCCCCCGGCTCGCTCCGGGGCAGGCTCATCCGCCTGCCCCTGCGCTCGCTGCTACTCCTTCTCTCCCAGGATCCTGTACAGCGTCTTCCGGTCGATCTTGCTGGGGGGCCGGATGAGGCTCGGCCCCCCAGGCCCCCGGCTCGCTCCGGGGCAGGCTCATCCGCCTGCCCCTGCGCTCGCTGCTACTCCTTCTCTCCCAGGATCCTGTACAGCGTCTTCCGGTCGATCCCCAGGATCTCGGCCGCCCGCGTCTTGTTCCCGCCGGTCTCGGCCAGCACCTGGACGGCATAGCGGCGCTCCACCTCGGCCAGGGTGGGCCGGTCGGACGAGCCCGGCGGGGGAACGCTCGGTGGGAGGCCGCGCAGCCGCTCCGGGAGATCCTCGGGCACCACCAGGCCGGACGGGTTCAAGGCCAGCGCCCGGGCGATCACGTTCTCCAGCTCGCGCACGTTCCCGGGCCAGTCGTAGGCGAGCAGCAGCTCGCGCGCCTCGGAGGTGATGGCCGCGCCCTCGGGGCGGCCGTGCTTGGCCGCGAAGTGCTCGGCCAGGAGCGGGACGTCCTCGCGCCGCTCGCGCAGCGGCGGGAGGCGGATGGTGACCACGTTGATCCGGTAGTACAGGTCCTCGCGGAACTTCCCCTGCTTGACCCGCGCCGCCAGATCCTTGTTGGTCGCGGCCAGCACGCGCACGTCGACCGGGATGGGCTCGTTGGCCCCCACCCGGCGGATCTCTCCCTCCTGCAGCGCGCGCAGGAGCCGCGCCTGCAGGGCCGGACCCACGTCGCCCATCTCGTCCAGGAACAGGGTGCCGTGGCTGGCCTCCTCGAAGAGCCCGCGCCGGCTGGCCTGGGCGCCGGTGAAGGCGCCGCGCGCGTGGCCGAACAGCTCCGACTCGAGCACGCCCTCGGCGATGGCACCGCAATCCACCGCCACGAACGGGCCACCGGCGCGCTTGGAGGCGGCGTGGATGGCGCGGGCCACCTGCTCCTTGCCGGTCCCGCTCTCGCCCTCGATGAGCACGGTGGCGTCGCTCTGCGCCACCCGGGCCGCGGTCTTGAACACCTGGAGCATGGACTCGCTGCGCCCGACGATCCCCTCCAGCCGGTACTTCTCCCGGACCTGGCGGCGCAGCTCGCGGTTCTCCGAGACCAGGGCGGCCTGCGCCAGGGCCCGCCGCACCAGCATCCGGATCCCGTCCACGTCGTAGGGCTTGGGGAGGTAGTCGAAGGCGCCGCGGCGGATGGCCTCCACCGCGCCCTCCACGTCACCGAAAGCGGTCACCAGGATGACGGGCACGTCCGGCGCCACCTCCCGCAGCCGCTCCAGGAGCTGGACCCCGTCCACGTCGGGCATGCGGATGTCGGAGACGACCAGGTCGGCCGGCTGCCGCTGCAGCTCGGCCAGCGCCTCGCGCCCGTCGGCGGCCTGGACCACCTGGTGCCCCTCGGTGGCGAGCACCTTGCGCAGGAGGTCCCGGCTGGCCGGATCGTCATCCACCACGAGGATGCGCGACCGCGCCATCGCTCCCTCCTCCCGAGGTGTTCATCCCGGACGACTCCGGGAACGAGAGCGTGAAGCGCGAGCCGCGCCCGGGGACGCTGTCCACCTCGATCCGGCCCTTCAGCGCGCTGGCGATCTCGCGCGAGATGGAGAGGCCGAGCCCCGTCCCCTTGCCGCGCGGCTTGGTGGTGAAGAAGGGCTCGAAGAGGTGGCGGCGCTGCTCCGGCCCCAACCCCACCCCGGTGTCGTCCACCGCCACCGAGACGGTGGCGCCATCGCGGCTGGCTCGCACCGTCAGCGTCCCGCCCTCGGGCATGGCGTCCACCGCGTTGGCGATGAGGTTGCCCAGCACGTGCCGCAGCAGGCCGGGATCGGCCCGGACGTGGGCCGCCGCCGGATCGACCTCGCTGTGCACATCGATGCGGCCGCGCGCATCCACCGGGACCGAGAGGGTGACGGCCTCGTTCAGCAGCTCCGCCATGTCCACGTCCTCGGGGACCGGGGCCAGCGCCCGGGCCGAGTCGAGGAAGCGACGGATGATGCTGGTCATCCGTTTCACCTCGCGCTCGGCGGTCTCCAGGCCGGCGCGGGTCTCGGGCGGCGTGGTCGCGTCGCGGACCAGCAGCTGGATGTGGCCGCTGATGGCGTTCAGGGGGTTGCCCAGCTCGTGGGCGATGGTGCCCGAGATCTGGCCCAGCGCCGCCAGCCGCTCCTTGGTGGTGAGGTCGCGGCGCGCCTCCACCAGCAGCTGGTTGACCTCGGCCAGCTCGCGGTTCTTGCGGGCCTGGCCGGCCACCGCCTCGTCCACCTTGCCCTGCAGCTCGCTGTTGAAGCGGCGAATGCGGGCCAGCATCCCGGACAGGCCGCGCGCCACCACCCCCACCTCGTCGGCGCGCTCCGTCCCGGGAACGCTGGTCTCGTCGATGGCGCCGGAGGCCACCGCCTCCATTGCGCCGGCCAGCCGGGTGAGGGGCCGCGTCAGCCAGTGCCCCAGGATGAAGCTGAAGAGGCCGGCCAGGACCGCCGCGCCCACGCCCGCCACCAGGAAGAAGACGCTCCGCTCGCTGGTGGCGATCTCCTCGGCCTGCGAGAGGCTGGCCTCGAGCCGCAGCGCCCCGTAGGTACGACCCGCTCCGTCGCGGAGCGGCAGCTCCACCCGCCAGGCGCGCACGCCCTGGTCGTCGACCAGCGCCACCTGGGTGGTGGTGGCGATGAAGGCGGACGGATCGATGGAGTTGTCGACCACCGCGCCCTCCTCGCCGAAGGTGACGTGGATGGTCTTCAGCTCCCGCCCGTGGCGCATGACGAGCTGCGCGGAGCGAAGCCCGCGGCGGCGGGTCAGGATGGCGCCCAGCTGCCGGGCGGCGCGGTCGGTGTCGGCGTGCGGGGAGAGCGCCAGCTCGTCGGCGATGGTGCGGGCCAGGTCCACGGTCCGCTCGCGGAGCGAGCTCTCCAGGGCACGGGCCGCCACGCGTTCGCCGATGAACGAGGCGACGCCGAGCGTGAGCACCAGCGCCGCCGCGAAGAGGAAGATGATGCGCGCCCGCAAGGACATGGATTCGCCAACCATGCCGGCGCACCTCGCTCGAGTCCGGAGGCCGGCCGCGTACGGCCGACCTCCGGCTCGTGCGCAGACGGTATGTTACTTGGGGGTCGCGCTGGTGTCCGCGGCGCTCGCCTTGGCCTTGGAGTGCTTCTTGGAGGCCTTCTTCATCTTCTTCTCGTGCTTCGGCGCCGGCTGGGTGGCGGCGCTGTTGTCGGTCGAGGTGGCAGCGTTGTCGGCGGCGAAGGCCGGGGCGACCATGGCGAGCGCGGCGAGTGCCGCGAGTGCACGGATCAGGTTCCTCATGTTCTTCTCCTGGCGGGATCGGTTTGGTTGTCCCGCTGCCCGGGCCAATGGCATTTCGCATGCCGGCGTGGCCGGCGCGCAGCCGTCCAGCGATCTCGCGCACTTGCGAAGGCTGCAGTCCCAGCGTGGTGCATGGGGAACGGGGAGAACCTGGACGCAGGCCCCGGAGCCGGTGTCCGTGACCTCCCCGCCAGGGCGGCCTGTCGCGCGCCCGGCCGAGGGGCCGGAACCGCTCCGCTCGCAAGCCTGTGCGGGGCCCCGCTGAGGTGCGGTCGAGCGGCGCGGCGATATCGGTTCGGTCCGCGCGGCGCGGCGGTGCGGTCAGGTGCGGCCGTAGAGACCGGACAGGAACCGGAGCCGCTCGGCGGTGCCGGCGTCGGCGGCGCCGGGGGGGAGGCGCCATCGCCAGTTGCTGCGCTGCGCGCGAGGGAGTGCGTAGGACTCCGGGTCGTTCATCCGCGCCTCGGTTCCGAGCGAGAGCAGATCCTGCATCTGGACGATCGCAAGACGCGCCGGCGACGCGAGCGCCGCGCGGATGAGGTCCCAGGCGATGTCGTCGCCGTGGCGCCCCAGGTAGTGCTGCGCGTGCTGGCGCGTCCGCGCGTCGAGCTTCCGCCACCAGCCCACGGCCGTGTCGTTGTCGTGGTTGCCGGGGTAGACGAGGCAGTTCTCGGGGTGGTTGTGGGGCAGGTGCGGGTTCGTCGCTTCGCCGCCGAACGCGTACTGCAGGATGCGCATGCCGGGAACGCCCGCGCCCTCGCGCAGCGCCACCACCCCGCCGTCGATGGCGCCAAGATCCTCGGCGCACAGCGGCAGCCGGCCCATGTGCTTCTCCAGCACCTCGAAGAAGCGGAGCCCCGGCCCCTTCACCCAGCGCCCGGCGCGCGCCGGCTGGCCGGGGGGCACGGCCCAGGCCGCGGAGAGCGCCCGGAAGTGGTCGAGCCGGACCAGGTCGGCGTGGGCGAGCGCGCGACCGAGCCGGCGCCGCCACCAGGCGTAGTCGTCGCGCGCCATCGATTCCCAGTCGTACAGCGGCCCGCCCCAGACCTGGCCGTCGCGGGTGAACTCGTCCGGTGGCGTGCCGGCCTGGCGCCGGAGCCGTCCCTTCTCGTCGAGGGAGAGATCGTAGATGTCCGGGTGGGCCCAGACGTCGGCGCTGTCCGGGTGCACGTAGATGGGCACGTCGCCCAGGAGGCGGATGCCCATCTCGGCAGCGCGGGCGCGCAGCGCCGCCATCTGCCGCTCGAACAGGAACTGCAGCGCCACCGTGCGGTCTACGTCGCGTCCCAGCTCCCGCCCCGCCTCGGCCAGCGCGGCCGGATCCCGACGGCGGAGCGGATCCGGCCAGCCGAACCAGGGGGCGCCGCGCCGGGCGCGCAGCGCGGAGAAGAGTGCGGTGTCGCGTGCCCAGTCCGCCTCGGCCTGGAACGCCTCCAGCCCCAACTGCAGCGCCGGGGAGGCGCCGTCGAGGAGCCGGTCCGCGACGCGGTGGAGGCGCTCGCGCTTCCAGGGCAGCACCCGCTCGAAGGCGACCGAGCCCTCCGGGAACCCGGGCGCCTCCAGGTCGCGGGCCTCGAGCAGCCCGTCCTGGCGCAGGTCGTCGAGCGAGAGGAGGTACGGGTTCCCGGCCAGCGCCGACCAGCTCAGGTAGGGGATGTCCTCGCCGGGAGGCATGGGCGGGCCGAGCGGGAGCATCTGCCAGAAGCCCACGCCGGCCGAGGTCAGCCAGTCCAGGAACCGCCGGGCCTCGGGCCCGAGATCGCCGATGCCGTGCGGCCCCGGAAGCGAGGTCGGGTGCAGGAGGACGCCGGTCCGGCGAGCGTCGAGTACGGGCGGGGGAGGGCGCGCGGGCATGCAGCGGGAGTCTATCCCGGCGAGGGGACGCGTTCCCGGCGGTGGGCCCGCGGCCGCGAAGGGTGCTCGCGGCGCTGGCCTTGCCGGCCGGCCTCCACTATCGTCGCCCGCGGGAGGACTACGGGATGGACACGCACGTCCGGGTGGTCGGGATCCTGCACATCGTCTTCGGCGTCATGGGGATCCTGGGGGCCCTGGTGCTGATGCTGGTATTCGGGGGCATCGCCGGCATCGTCGGCGCGTCGGGCGAGGAGGGAGCTCACGTCGCCGTCCCGATCCTCGGAGGGATAGGGGGACTCATCGGCTGCTTCGTGCTGGTGGTCTCGCTGCCCGGGATCATCGCCGGGATCGGGGTGCTGCAATACCGCGAGTGGGCGCGCATCCTCATGATCGTCGTCTCGGTTCTGGACCTGCTCAACGTTCCGCTCGGAACGGCGTTGGGCGTGTACGGGCTGTGGACGCTCCTGCACCAGGAGACGATCGCACTGTTCCGGAATCCCCCCCAGCGCGCGCCGGCCTGATGGGAGGCCCTGACCCAGAGTAATATGGGAGGCCCTGACCCAGAGTAATGCGCCTGACCCCAGGAGGCCCCGAGGCCCTGACCCAGAGTAATGCGGGAGGCCCACAGGGAGGCCCTGACCCAGAGTAATGCGCCAGAGAAAGGAGGCCCTGACCCAGAGTAATGGGAGGCCCGGAGGCCCAGACCCAGAGTAATGCGGAAGATGGCTCGACCCGAGGGCGTCACAACGGAAGCGGACGTGAGCAGGGGGGCAGTGAGCCGGCGTGTTCACGCGAGGCCGCGGCGGTCCGCAACGCGGAGATCCGCTTCACGGATGCGGATCAGCGGTGAGTGGACCCACTGGTGCCCTCGCGACGCGATCACGCGCGCGGATTCCACAGGAGGGATCTCCGGCATTCACCCCGCTGCAGCGCAAGGCACCCCGTACGCGACCCGCATCCAATAGGTGCCATGCGGGAACACGGTGCGTCGGAGGCCGCGAGTGAAGGCGAGCCAGGCGATACGATAGTCCGAGAGGAAGGACTTGAGCCGGGAGATGGCCTCGATGCGCTTCCACTTGTCCTGGCCGGCGATGCGCGGGTTGAGCTCACGCCTGGGCTCACCAGGGGCGGGCCGGCCGTCCGGCTTCTGGGCAAGGACTCGGCGGGCCCCGAGGACGGAGAGGCCGCTGGCGGCGAGCTCCCTGGCCGCCTGGTCCTCGAGCTCCGTCACGGCGGCCACGAGCTGGCTTCTAAAGGCTTCCACGGACTCGAATCCAGGTGGGCAGACCAATTCGAGGGTGGCGGTCTCCGGCATGGGACCGTTGGCGCGGAAGAAGTGCTTCGGTCGCTTCACCTGGACTGGCCCTGCGCCGATCTGTTCCGGGGCGGACCAGAGCCCGGGCCACTCGCTGCCGTGCCTGACCAGGCCAGCCGCCGTGGGGTTCGCGAGCACGTACGCGCACTTGGAGAGGACGTCCTCGGCCGAGATCAGGGTGACGGCGCTGTAGGAGCCAGGGGCCCAGAACGATTCCCAGTGACCGTGGAGGGCGTTGATGGACCGAGCGACGAGGGAGTCGAGGTACCGCCCGAAAGCAGGCAGGTTCCCCTTCACGTCGGTGACGACAAGGTGGAGATGGTTGGAGAGCACGCAGTAGGCGTGGAGAGCGACGCCGTAACGCTCGACCGCGACGGCGAGGATGTAGCGGAGGATGTCGTTCACCGCCTTGGAGGGCCGAAGGAAGAACCGTCTCTCCGAGCAGCGGCGAGTGAGAAGGTGCTGGGTGTCCGGAACGATGCGACGCGGAGCAGTCATTCCCGCGCGCATGGGCACGGACCGTGCCATGCTTCGGCTCGAGCGGTGTCGCAGGGGTACGGAGCGGCGGAGAATCCGGGATGGTCCGCGCCGCGGACCATGGTCCGTGGAAACTTCTCCGGGTCGGGGAACCGAAGGAAGAACCGTCTCTCCGAGCAGCGGCGAGTGAGAAGGTGCTGGGTGTCCGGAACGATGCGGCGCGGAGCAGTCATTTCCGCGCGCATGGGCACCGACCGTGCCATGCCTCGGTCGAATGGTGCCGCGGGGTTACGGAGCGGCGGAGGATCCGGGATGGTCCGCGCCGCGGACCATGGTCCGTGGAAACTTCTCCGGGTCGGGGAACCCTGGGAACCCTGGAACGAACTTCTCCGGGTCGGGGAACGGGAAACTTCTCCGGGTCGGGGAACGGCGGACCATGGTCCGTGGAAACTTCTCCGGGTCGGGGAACCGGGTCGGGGAACGCGGGAACGAAACTTCTCCGGGTCGGGGAACGGGAACGTGGGAACGTGGGGGATGGAAACTTCTCCGGGTCGGGGAGCGGGGGTCGGGGAGCGCGGGGAACGCGGAACGGGAACGCTCGGGAACGGAGGAACGAACCGCTACAGCATCGCCCTCCGCATGTCCTTCAGCACCTGCGACAGGTACGTCACGAACCTCGCCGCCAGCGCGCCGTCGATGACGCGGTGATCGTAGGAGAGCGAGAGCGGCAGCATGAGCCGTGGCGCGAAGGCCTTGCCGTCCCAGACCGGCTTGGTCACGCTGCGCGAGACGCCCAGGATGGCGACCTCGGGCGCGTTGATGATGGGGGTGAAGAAGCTGCCGCCGATCCCGCCCAGGCTGGAGACGGAGAACGTCCCGCCCTGCATGTCGGCCGCCTGGAGCTTGCCCTCGCGCGCCCGGGCAGCCAGCTCCGCCGCCTCGCGCGCGATCTCCAGCACCCCCTTCTTGTCGGCCTCCTTGATGACGGGGACCACCAGGCCGCCGGCCGTGTCGGCCGCGAAGCCGAGGTGGTAGTAGCGCTTCAGGACCAGCTGGTCGCCGTCGAGCGAAGCGTTCACCTCGGGGAAGCGGCGCAGCGCGGCCACACAGGCCTTCATCACGAACGCCAGCAGCGTGACCTTGACGCCCTCCCTGGAGGCCTCCTGATTGAGCTCGACCCGGAAGGCCTCCAGGTCGGTGATGTCGGCCTCCTCGTGCTGGGTGACGTGCGGGATCATCACCCAGTTCCGGGCCAGGTAGCCGCGGGACAGCTTCTTGATGCGGGAGAGCGGCTGGACCTCGATCGGCCCGAACCTGGCGAAGTCGACCTTCGGCCAGGGCGGGATGTCGAGCCCGGCGCCGCCTCCTCGCGCGCCGGTGGTGAGCACCTCCTTCACGAAGCGCTGCACGTCGCTCTGGAGGATCCTGCCCCGCGGGCCGCTCCCCTCCACCTGCGCCAGCTCGACGCCGAGTTCCCGGGCCAGCTTGCGCACCGAGGGGGAGGCGTGGGTGGCCTTCGCCTCGACCGGCTGGCTCGCCGGCGCGGGCGACTCCGCCGCGGGCGAGGGCGCGGCCGCCGGCGCCGGGGCGGCGCGCGCGGGGGCGGCCGCCCGGGCCGGCGCGGCCCCGGGGACCTTCGTCGCCGCCGGGGCGGGGGCCTCGGCCGGTGCAGGCGCGGCGGCCGCCTCGGTGCCGGCGGTCTCCAGGGTCGCGACCAGCGCGCCCTCGCTCACCTTGTCGCCGACCTTGACCCGGATCTCGCGCACCGTTCCCGGGGCGGGCGCTGGCACGTCCATGGTCGCCTTGTCCGACTCGAGGGTGAGGAGCGCGTCGTTGGCGCGGACCGCGTCGCCGGGCTTGGCCAAGACCTCGATGACCGGCACGTCCTTGTAGTCACCCAGCGAGGGAATCCTCACCTCGATGGTGCGGGTGGCGCCGCCGGCCGCGGGCGCCGGGCTCGCCGGCTGGGCCGGGCGCGCGGCAGCCTGCGCCGGCGCGCGCTGGGCCGCCGGCGCCGGGGGCGAGGAGGGTGGAGGCGAGGGCGCCGCCTTGGAGACGCCGTCGGTCGCATCCAGCACCGCCACCACCGAGCCTTCGCTGACCCGGTCGCCGACCTTCAGCTTGAGCTCCCGCACCGTGCCCGACGCCGGCGCGGGCACGTCCATGGTGGCCTTGTCCGACTCGAGGGTCACGAGCGCGTCGTTGGCATGGACCGCGTCGCCGGGCTTCACCAGCACGTCGATGACCGGCACGTCCTTGTAGTCGCCCAGCGACGGGATCTTCACGGCGATCGTGCTCATGGTGCCTCCCGGTTCAGACGGTCCAGGGCGCGGGCTTGCTGGGATCGATGCCGTAGCGGGCGATGGCCTCGCCCACCTTTGCGGCGGGGAGGGTGCCCTCCTGCGCCAGCGCGTACAGGGCCGCCACCGTCACGTGGTGGCGATCGACCTCGAAGAACCGGCGCAGCTTCTCGCGCGTATCGGAGCGGCCGAACCCGTCGGTGCCCAGCACCAGGTAGCGGCGGCCCACGTGGGGACGGATCTGCTCGGCGAACTCGCGCACGTAGTCGGTTGCGGCCACGGCCGGGCCCCGCATCTCGGCCAGGGAGCTCTCCACGTACGAGCGGCGCGGCGGGGCGGTGGGGTGCAGCATGTTCTCGCGCTGTACCGCCATCCCCTCGCGGGCCAGCTCGGTGAAGCTCGGGCAGCTCCACAGGTCGCTCTCCACGCCCCAGTGATTGCGGAGCAGATCGGCGGCGGCGATCACCTCGCGGAAGATGGACCCGGATCCGAGCAGCTGGACGCGCGGCGTCTTGGCGTCGGGCCTGGCCCCGGCCTTGAAGAGGTACATGCCGCGGAGGATGCCGGGGGCGGCGCCCTCGGGCATGCCCGGGTGCGTGTAGTTCTCGTTGAGGGTGGTCAGGTAGTAGTAGCAGTCCTCCTGTTCCGCGTACATGCGGCGCATCCCGTCCTGGATGATGACCGCCAGCTCGTAGGCGAAGGTCGGGTCGTAGGCACGGCAGTTGGGGATCACCGACGCGAAGACGTGGGAGTGACCGTCCTCGTGCTGCAGCCCCTCGCCGTTGAGGGTGGTCCGCCCGGAGGTCCCGCCCACCAGGAACCCGCGGCAGCGCATGTCGCCGGCGGCCCAGGCCAGGTCGCCGACGCGCTGAAACCCGAACATCGAGTAGAAGACGTAGAAGGGGATGACCGGGCAGTTGTGCACCGAGTAGGCGGAGGCGGCGGCCATCCACTCGGCCATGGCGCCGGCCTCGGTGATGCCCTCCTGGATCACCTGCCCGTCCTTGGCCTCCCGGTAGAACGCCAGCTTCTCGGCATCCTCGGGCGTGTAGAGCTGGCCCACGTGGCTCCAGATGCCCGCCTGGCGGTACATGCCCTCCATCCCGAAGGTCCGCCCCTCATCCGGGACGATGGGCACCACGCGCTTGCCGATGTTCTTGTCGCGCATCAGCACCTGGAGGATCTGCACCAGGGCCATGGTGGTGGAGATCTCGCGGTCCTCGGTGGAACGGAGCAGCCGGTCGAAGGCCGACAGCGGCGGCACCGGCAGCGACTCGGAGCGGCGCCGGCGCTTGGGGCGATCGCCGCCCAGCTCGCGGCGCCGCGATTTCATGTACTCGTGTTCCTTCGAGCCCTCCGGGAACTTCACGTAGGGGACCTCGGCCAGCTTGTCGTCGGGCACCGGGACCTGGAAGCGATCCCGGAAGCGGCGCACCGCCTCGGTGGGCATCTTCTTGAGCTGGTGGGTGATGTTCATGGCCTCGCCGGCCTCGCCCATCCCGTAGCCCTTGATGGTCTTGGCCAGGATGACGGTGGGCTGCCCGGTGTGCCTGGAGGCCGCGTCGAAGGCGGCGTAGACCTTGAACGGATTGTGTCCGCCGCGGTTCAGCCGCCAGACGTCCTCGTCCGAGAGCTCCGCCACCATGTCCTTGAGCTCGGGCGCGTCGAAGAAGTGCTCGCGGACGAAGGCGCCGTTGCGCGACCGGTACACCTGGTAGTCTCCGTCGACCACCTCCATCATCCGCCGGCGCAGCTTCCCGTCCTTGTCCTTGGCCAGCAGGGGGTCCCAGTGGCGGCCCCAGATCACCTTGATGACGTTCCAGCCTGCGCCGCGGAACGTCCCCTCCAGCTCCTGGATGATCTTGCCGTTGCCCCGCACCGGCCCGTCGAGCCGCTGCAGGTTGCAGTTCACGACGAAGATCAGGTTGTCGAGCTTCTCGCGGCCGGCCATGCCGATGGCGCCCATGGACTCGGGCTCGTCCATCTCCCCGTCGCCGAGCAGCGCCCAGACCTTCCGGCCGGTGGTGTCGGAGAGGCCCCGGTCATTGAGGTAGCGCATGAAGCGGGCTTGGTAGATGGCCATGAGCGGTCCCAGCCCCATGGACACGGTGGGGAACTGCCAGAAGGAGGGCATGAGCCAGGGGTGCGGGTACGAGGACAGCCCCTTGCCGTCCACCTCCTGGCGGAAGTTGTCGAGCTGCTCCTCGGTCAGCAGGCCGAGCATGTAGGCCCGGGCGTAGATGCCCGGGGCGGAGTGGCCCTGGATGAAGATGGGGTCGCCGGGCTTGTCCTCCGTCCAGGCGCGCCAGAAGTGGTTGTAGCCCACGTCGTAGAGGGTGGCCGAGGAGGCGAAGCTGGCGATGTGCCCGCCCACGTTGGTGTGCTTGTTGGCCCGCACCACCATGGCCATGGCGTTCCAGCGCACGTGGTGGCGGATGGTCTGCTCGAGCGCGAAGTCGCCCGGGAAGCGGGCCTGCCGCTCGACCGGGATGGTGTTGATGTACTCGGTGGTGGCGGAGAAGGGCAGGTACGTTCCCGAGCGGCGGGAGCGGTCGATGAGCTCCTGGATGAGGTACTGCGCCCGCTCCGGGCCCTCGCGTTCCAGGACGCCCTCCAGGGCCTCCAGCCACTCCTTCGTCTCCTGCGGATCGCCATCGGGGAGCTTGGACATTGTCTCGCGCTCGCTCTCGTGCGGTGAGGAAGTGGCCCTCGTCTAATCGGCGAAAAGGCCTCGGGCAAACGATCGTTCCCCTCTTCGAACCGGTGCCGGGCGCGTGGGACGAAGCGCGCCCGGGCCCGGCAGATGATGCGGCACAATGCCTCGGGGTTCAACTCCGCGTCCGTCTCCGGCCGCCTGGCCTCAGGCCACCTTTCGCCGCCCGTTCCGGTGGGCCCGCGCCGCGTTCATCTCGCGCCGGTGATCGTCGGGACGCTGCGCGTCGCGGCGGCCGCCCCACACCGGCGCCTGCGTGCCGTCGGAATGGAGCTCCCAGGCGTTGACGTCGTCGGCGAGCTGCGCGTCGAGCTCCGCCAGCACCGTGGCCCGGGCCCGCGGGTCCAGGATGGGATAGAAGAGCTCGTAGCGCCGGTCGAAGTTGCGGGGCATGAAGTCCAGGCTGCCGGCGAACACCTCCCAGGTCCCGCCGCGCCGGAAGGCCACCGCGCGGGAGTGCTCCAGGAAGCGGCCCACCAGGCTGCGGGCGTGCACGCTGGGGTGGATCTGGGTGAGGGTGGTGCGGACCAGCAGGTCGATCCGGGCCCCGGCCCCGGCCGCCTCGCGCAGCGCGGCCAGCACGGCCCGGTCGGTGAGGTGATTGCACTTCAGGATCACGTGCCCGCCGCGGTGCGCCTCGCCGCGGATGCGCGACACCAGCAGCTCGCGGACGCGCTTCCCGGTGCGCATCAAGCGCGGGTTGGGCGGCTGGCCCGCCTCGAGGGCATCGAAGAAGACCTTGGCGTCGGAGGTGAGCCGGCGATCGGCGGTGAAGAGGGAGAAGTCCGTGTAGAGCCGGCCGTTGATGGTGTTGTAGTTGCCGGTCCCGAGGTGAACGTAGGCGCGGGACCCGCGGCGCACGTAGATCACCTTGGCGTGCACCTTCTTGGCGGGGAGGCGGAGGACGCGCACCCCCGAGTTCTGGAAGCGGAGCGCCCACTCGAGATTGGTCAGCTCGTCGAACCGAGCCCGCGCCTCGAGCAGCACGGCCACGTCCTTGCCGGCCCGGGAGGCGTCGATGAGCGACTCCGCCAGGACGTTGTCGTCGCCGATCCGGTACAGGGTGGCGCGCACCGCCGAGATGGCGGGGTCGGCCGCCAGCGCCCGGGCGAAGTCCTCGACCGCCTGGTAGCTCTGGTACGGGTGGTAGAGCAAGAGGTCGCCCTTGTCGATCCGGGCGAACGGGTTCCGCTCGAAGCCGGGCACGTGGTAGGCGGAGAGGGGCGGGAATCGATGGTGGGCCGGCCCGTGGTTCACCACGCGGGAGAGGAAGCGCAGGTCGAGCGGCGGCAGCACCCTCACCACCTCCTCGGGCTCGAGGCCGAACGCCTGCCGGATGGCCTCTGCCCAGTGGGGCGGGAACTCGTGCTCCACCTCGAGGTGGCTGACCTGCCCCTCCAGCCGGCTCTCCAGGGCGGCCGGCAGCTCGTCCCAGTCGATGTTCATCTGGTCGATGGCGGCCAGGCGCACCACCCGCAGCTCGTGTAGCTTGGCGGTGCGGCCGGCCAGGAACAGGTCGGCGCGCAGGCGCAGGAGCTCACCCAGCCGCACGTAGGTGTTCTCGCGCCCCGGGATCTCGACCAGCCGCGGGATGCTGTCGGGCACGCGCAACAGGTGCTCCAAGACGCCGTCGCCGCTGGCGAAGTAGAGCGCCCGGCTGCGCACCTCGCGCAGCGCCTCGACCCGCAGCACGTCGGTGCGCGGCGCCACCTCCTCGGCCAGGAACGCGCCGAAGTAGGCGCGCTCGGTCCGGGTGAGCGTGCGGGCGGGGACGATCCGGATCCCCAGCCGCTCCAGCTCGGGGAGGAACGCCCGGTAGGTCGACTCGGCGCGCTGCAGCTGGGCGCGCGCCTCCTGGAGGAGCGCCTGGTACTCCTCGGTCCGCCGCCCCTGGACGAAGGGGCGCCAGATACGGGCCGAGAAGAACTCGTCCATGTTCGAGGCCCAGATGGCGAGGAAGCGGAGGCGCTCGAGCGTGGGGAAGTCGGTCCGGCGCGTCTGGTCGAGGACCCTGCGGTTGAACTGGAGCCAGGAGAGCTCCTGTGGCGTCTCCATGGTTCAAGGTAGATACCAGGAGCCCTCCGGCCCCGCCCGGAGGAAGGGGGTTCCACCGGCCCTTTGTCACACGAGGGATATCGGGAGAAGCCCTGCGGTGGGCCCGTTCATCCCCGGAACAGCCTGGCGAACCCTGGGTAGCCTCGGAGCGGCACCAGATCGAAGTCGAGGAGCCCGGCCCGGACCAGCGGGAGCTGCTCCAGGATCTTCCGCGCGGCGGCCACGTCCGGCGCCTCCAGGACCAGCACGGCCTCCTCGCGGTCGGCGCGGAAGTACAGCTCCCGGATGGCGCCCGACTGGTGCAGCTCCCAGGCGCGGGTGGCCTCCTGGCGCAGCAGCTCCGGGGTGAAGGCCTCGTCGGCGGCGCCCGGCACCGGCCGCTCCAGCGCGATGATCTTCATGCGCCCGGAGCGTACACCAGCTCGCCGGCCGCCAGGATCCGACCGCTGCGGGTCGACTGCGCGAACGCCAGCACCCGGAAGCGGCCCCGCCCGGCGGGAGGCACCGCCACCGCTCCCCGGAACGCGCCCTCGCCCTCGCCGGCCGCCCCCAGCCAGCGGACCACGCCGTCGTGGCGCAGCGTCCGGCCGCCGTTCTCCCCGCCGGTGACCCGGCTCTCCACGCCGTCCTCGACCAGGGCGACCAGCACCGCGGCCCGCCCACCGGGCCAGGCGCCCTCCACCCCGACGCCCTCCGGCGAGCGCCGCAGCGTGAGCCTTCCCCGCGGTGCGCGGGCGGCGCGCAGGATTGCGGCACGGAGGGCGGCCTCGTCGCCACCCAGCACCTGGGCCTCGCCATCCACGACCGCCTGCGGCGTGTAGATCGTGTCGAGGCCGAGCCGGCGGTCGTAAGCCTCTTGCCGCTGCGTGAACACCCGCGAGCTGAAGGGATTCCGCCAGCCTGGACCGTTCCAGTAGTCCACGTGCTCCGAGAGCCCGAGGATGCGGGTTCCGGGCAACCCTTCCCGCGCGAGCCGGGCCAGGAGCGCATCGGCCGGGGGGCACGAGGAGCACCCCTCGGAGGTGAAGAGCTCGACCACCACCGCCGTCGAACCGGGGGCTTCGGGCAGACGGTCCGGGGCCGGAGTTGCTGCAACCACCGACAGGATCAGGGGAAGGATCGCGTTCACGAGCTCGTATTCGCCGGGCAGCCCAGCGCGGTCACGCGGCCAGGGTGGGGCCCTCTTGACAGGGGGCACCGGGCTACGGCTTAGTTCGTCCACCAGACGAACAAAGGAGGCCCGATGCGGATGCACAGGGGTCGTTTCGCGGGAGCACAGGCCGTGCCCGCGGGGCCGCGCCGCCCTCACGCGCGCGGCCTGCTCCGGCTGATCTGGTCGGAGCGGACCATCTCCCGCGCCGAGATCGCGCGCCGCACCGACCTCTCGCGCTCCACCGTCTCGGAGACGGTCTCCGAGCTGCTCGCCACCGGGCTCGGTGATCGAGGCCGGGCCGGGCGGTTTCCAGCGGCGGGCGCCGCCCCATCGTGCTCCAGTTCCAGGACGACGCGTTCGGCCTGGTCGGCATCGACCTGGGCTCCAGCCACGTGGCGGTGGCGCTCACCGACCTGCGCGGCAAGGTGGTGGTCTGGCAGGAGAGCCCGCACGCGGTGAGCACCGACCCGCAGGGCACGCGCGAGCTGGCGGCGAAGCTGGTGGAGGAGTGCCTCGCTCGCTGGGGCCGCGGGCCGGAGCGGCTGGTGGGGATCGGCGTGGCGGTGCCGAGCCCGGTGGATTCCGCGCAATCCCGACCAGCTCTCGGAGGTGGCGCTGCCCGCCTGGAAGGGCCACGGCGGGTTCTCGTTCCTGTCCGAGCGCTTCGGCGTGCCGGTGCTGGTGGACAACAACGCCAACCTGGGCGCGCTGGCCGAGCACTGGTGGGGCGCCGGCCAGGGCGTCGAGGACGTCACCTACATCAAGATCGGCACCGGCATCGGCTCGGGGCACATCGTGGGCGGCCGGCTGTACCGCGGCGCCACCGGGGCCGCCGGCGAGATTGGCCACATCGCCATCGACCCGCAGGGCGCCCCGTGCTCGTGCGGCCTGCGCGGCTGCCTGTGCACGCTGGTGGGCGCGCACCCGCTGGTGCTCCGGGCGGCGGCGCTCCGCGCCGAGCACCCCGACAGCCGCCTGGCGAGCGGTGAGCATCCTCGCTCGCCGCCATCGAGGACGCGGCCCTGGCGGGCGACGCGCTCGCCAACCACCTGGTCCGCGAGGCCGCCGGCCACCTGGCGGTGGCCATCGCCAGCATGCTGAACGTGCTCAACCCCGCCGTGGTCATCATCGGCGGCGGCCTCTCCCGGGTGGGCGAGCTCCTGCTGGCGCCGCTGCGCAGCGCGGTGCGGAGCCGGGCGCTGTTCTGGAGCGCGGCCTCGGCGCAGATCGTGACCAGCCCGCTCGGGCCGCGCGCGGTGGCCCTGGGAGCGGCTACCCTGGCGCTGGAGTCCGCGCTGGCCGACCTGAAGCGGTTCCCGTTCGCCCGCGCGGCGCGAAGCGCCTGAGCCGACGGCCCTCGGGCTCCGCGCGTACGACCGAGAGGAGCACCGCATGCGCGTCGGCTGCCCGAAGGAGATCAAGAACAACGAGAACCGGGTGGGGCTCACGCCGGCCGGGGCCCGGTCGCTGGTGGCGGCGGGCCACGAGGTGGTGGTGGAGGCGGGGGCGGGTGAGCGGAGCGGCTTCACGGACGCCGAGTACCAGGCGGTCGGGGCCCGGCTGGCGCCGACCGCGGCCGAGGTGTTCGAGGGCGCCGAGCTCCTCGTCAAGGTGAAGGAGCCGCAGCCGGCCGAGATCGAGCTGCTGCGCCCGGGCCAGGTGGTCTTCACCTACCTGCACCTGGCGCCCGATCCCGAGCAGGCGCGGGCGCTGCTGCGCCGCAAGGTGACCGGCATCGCCTACGAGACCATCCACGACGCCACCGGGCGGCTGCCGCTCCTCACGCCCATGTCGGAGGTGGCCGGCCGGATGGCCGCGCACGTGGGGGCGTTCTACCTGCAGCAGCCCAACGGCGGGCGGGGCATGCTCCTGGGGGGCGTCCCGGGCGTTCCGCCCGCGCACGTGGTGGTGCTGGGCGCCGGGGTGGTGGGCCTGAACGCCATCAAGGTGGCGGTCGGGATGGGGGCGCGCGTGACGGCCCTGGACAAGAGCCTGCCCACGCTCCGCTACCTGGACGACATCTTCGGGAACCGGATCGAGACGCTGTGGAGCAACGAGCAGCACGTCGAGGAGGCCGTCATCCAGGCGGATCTGGTCATCGGCGCGGTGCTCATCCCGGGCGCCTCCGCGCCCAAGCTGGTCACCCGGCGCATGCTCCCGGAGATGAAGCCCGGGAGCGTGATCGTGGACGTGGCGGTGGACCAGGGAGGCTGCATCGAGACCACCCGGCCCACCACCCACGCCGACCCGGTGTACTTCGTGGACGGGGTGCTCCACTACGCGGTGGCCAACATGCCAGGCGCGCTGCCCCGCACCTCCACCATCGCCCTCACCAACGCCACGCTCCCCTACGCCCTCAAGCTGGCCAGCCGCGGCGTGCGCGATGCGCTCGGCTCCGATCCGGGGTTCCTGGCCGGCCTGAACACCTTCGCCGGGCACATCACCTGTCCGCCCGTGGCCGAGAGCCTGGGGCTGCCCTACGTCGATCCCCAGGGCCTGATCTAGCGCGCCCCCAGCGCCGCCAGCTCGAAGGCGCGGGCCAGCTCGAGCGACGCCCAGGTCAGCCCGGCCGCGACCAGCATCGAGACGGCGGCCAGGGCGGCGGCGGTGTCGGGCGCTTGACGGCGCTCGTCACCCGTTCGCTCGGCCGGGCGCCCGGGGCGGCACCAGGCCGAGCGCGGTGACGATCTCGTCGGTCAGCTCCTCGGGGAGCGGGCCACGTTCACGGTCAGGCCGGGCTCGTCGGGCGCCAGTGGCTCGAGGGTGGCGAGCTGGGAGGCGAGCAGGGCAGGGGGCATGAAGTGCCCGTGCCGGCTGCGCATGCGCTCGGCGATGAGCTCGGGCGTGCCGCTCAGGTGCACGAACACCACCTCGGCGGAGGCCGCACGCAGCACGTCGCGATAGGCCCGCTTCAGGGCCGAGCAGGTCACCACGGCGGTGTGGCCGCCCTGGGCGCGCGCCCGGATCCAGGCCGCGATGGCCTCGAGCCACGGCCAGCGGTCCTCGTCCTGGAGCGGGATCCCGGCGGCCATCTTGGCGATGTTGGCCTGCGGGTGGAAGTCGTCCGCGTCGGCCAGCTCGCAGCCGAGGCGGGCGGAGAGGTGGGTGGCGACGGTGGTCTTGCCGGAGCCGGCGACCCCCATCACGACGATCTGCGCGATCCTGGGCTCCACGCGTCCTCCGCGGCTCCGCCCGGGGGTGCATGCCCGCGGTCGGGGCTAATCTGCGCATGCGCGCCCGGGCCTGCCCCGGGGACGCGGTAGCGCCCCTGTGCCGGCCGGAGATCCTGGCGCAACTCCTCGGGCTCGGGCTGGCGCTCGCTCACGGGTCAGGCCGCATCAGACCGCGAACCGGATGTTCAGGATGTCGCCGTCCTGGACGACGTACTCCTTGCCCTCGAGGCGGAGCTTTCCCTCCTGGCGCGCCTTGGCCTCGCTGCCCGCCGCCATGAAGTCGTCGTAGTGCATCATCTCGGCGCGGATGAAGCCCCGCTCGAGGTCGGAGTGGATGCGCCCGGCCGCGCGCGGGGCCTTGTCGCCGCGGCGGATGGGCCAGGCGCGCACCTCGTCCTCGCCCACCGTGAAGAAGGAGATGAGGTCGAGCAGGGCGTAGGCGGCGCGCAGGAAGCGGGCCCGCGCCGGCTCGGAGAGCCCCAGCGACCGGAGGAACTCGGGCTGCTCGGCCGGGTCGAGCTGGGCGATCTCGGCCTCGACCGCGGCGCACAGCGAGAGCACCCGGGCCGAGCGCTGCCGGGCGGCCTCGTCCACGGACGGCGGCGCCGTCGCGGCCGCGTTCTCCTCGGCGACGTTCACCACCACCAGCAGCGGCCGGCGCGAGAGGAAGTCGTAGTGGGCAAGATCCTTCTCCTCCGCCTCGGTCCAGGCCATGGAGCGGAGCGGGTTTCCCGGATCGAGGTGCGCGTGCAGGCGCTCGAGCCGCTGGAAGTCGTTGGTGCCCTTGCCGTGCTCCTTGCGCATGCGGTCGAGCCGCTTCTCGACGATGCCCAGGTCGTGCAGCACCAGCTCGGCGTCGAAGTCGGCTGAGCTCGCGCGCCGGGTCGGCGGGCGTACCGTCCGGGCCCGGGAAGCCGCGCACCACCAGGCAGAAGGCGTCCACCTCGGTGAGGGCGCGGAGCGCCTCGTCGTCCAGGCCCGATCCCTTGGTCTTCGGGCCGGGGACGTCCACGAAGCGCATCTCGGCGTAGGTGGTCTTCCTGGGCTCGTAGATCGCCGAGAGCGCGTCGATGCGCGGGTCCGGCACCTTGATGGCGCCCAGGTTCACCTGGGCGCGGGCCCCGGCGTGCAGGCCGGTGAGCGCGTTGAACAGCGTCGTCTTGCCCGACTGCGCGTACCCGACCAGCCCTGCCTTCATCGCGTCTCCCTCCGGCGTCCTCGGCGCGGCCCGCGATGTACCACATCCGTGCCATCCGGGCGGCCCTCGATCAGCGGCCGCCGAGGGTGAGGATGCCGACCAGGGCGGCCGCCACACCGATGGCCGTCGCGAGGCGGAGCACGCCGCGGCGCCCAACGGAAGGGCTCGGCTCCCACCGCTCGGCTGGCCGGTGGTCGTCGAAGGAATGGTTCAGGTGCTGCTTCATCATCGCGCTCGCGTAGACGGCCAGGTTCATCGGGTCCATGTGTCCTTCCTCTCGAGGCGGTGATTGAATCGATTCATTGAATCGGTTCAAGATACCTATTGGGTATCATTGGAATTTCATGTAAAAAAGTTATTGAAGCGATTCAATCGGGGTGCTAGATTGGCACCGTGAAGAGGTCAGCCAAGCTCGCCGACGTCGCGAAGGCCGCAGGCGTGTCGCAGGGGACCGCCTCGAACGTCTTCAACCGCCCGGAGATCGTACGCCCCGAGGTCCGGGCGCGCGTGGAGGCCTCGGCGCGGCGCCTCGGCTACGCGGGCCCCGATCCCAAGGGGCGCGTGCTGCGCGCCGGGAAGGTGAACGCCATCGGGTTCGTCATCGCCGACAAGATGGCCTACGCCCTCCAGGACCCGTTCATGCGCCTCATGATGGCCGGCATCGCCGAGGAGTGCGATCGCCGCGGGGCCGGGCTGGCGCTGGTGTCGGCCAGGCAGGAGGACGCCGCCTGGAGGCTCCAGACCGCGATGGTGGACGGGTTCGTCGTCCACTGCCTGAAGGTGGGCGAGGACCTGATCGCGCTGGCCCGCGAGCGCAACCTGCCGTTCGCGTGCATCGACCTCCAGGCCGGCCCGGGGACGAGCTCGGTCCTGGTCGACGATCGCCGCGGCGCCTACCTGGCGGCGCGGCACCTCCTCGAGCTGGGCCACCGCAGGATCGGCCTCCTCTCCATCGACACCTGCGCCGTCCCGGGCTTCGGCCCCTCCGCCGCGGGGCGGCTCCGCGCGTCGGAGTACCCGGTCCCGCGCGAGCGCGGCGAAGGATACGCCGAGGCGCTGGCGGAGAGCGGGATTCGAGCTCGACCGGCTACCCATCGCGGAGGTCCCCAACGAGCGCCGGCTGGCCGTCCCCTACGCCGACGAGCTGCTCGCCTCGCACCCCGAGATCACCGCCATCCTGGCCATGTCCGACGTGCTGGCGATGGCGGCCGTCGACGCGGCCCGCGCCCGGGGGCTGCGCGTCCCGCAGGACCTGTCGGTGGTCGGCTTCGACGACGTTCCCGAGGCCGCAGCCTTCGAGCCGCCGCTCACCACGGTTGCCCAGCCCATCGCCGAGAAGGGGCGGCTCGCGGCCCGGCTCATCCTGGAGGGCGGTCCGCCCCGCGTCGAGCGGCTCGCGGTGAAGCTGGTGGTGCGCGGGTCGACCGCCGCTCCCCGGGGCGCCGCGGCGAGCTAGCGGCTCGCGTCCACCAGAATGGTACAGGCCTGCGCGGCCGAGTTCGCCATGGTCCGAGCGCGCACCGGAACCTCCGCGTCGAGCCACTCCTGGAACGTCGGGCCGGCCATCTCCAGGAACCGCGCACCGGGGGGACCGCGGCACCCGGTCCTCGTCGCGGATGGCGAGGTCAGCGAGCATGTTGGCGACGGTGCGCGCCGCCACCAGCTGCGTGCGCATCTTCGGCACGCGGCTGACGGCGCCTTGCCGGCCCCAGTCCACCAGCGTTCCGACGAACTCGCCTGGATGGTGCCGGACGGGATGACGGCCGCGTCACACAAGCGGCCGAGCCACGCTCTTCACCCGCAGCCCGGCTGCCCGGTCCCCTTGACCGGGGTGCCGACCACCGCACCGGAGGCCTCTCGCCATGAAAAGCAAGCTCCTTGCAATCCCCGTGCTGCTCGCACTGCTGCCCGCCTGCGGCGGTGGCGGCGGGAGCAGCGACGCCAGGATCGAGTCCCTGACCGTGGCGTCGCCGGCGCTGGGGGACAACCTCCTCGGCGACCGGGCGGAGGGCCACCTCACCGTCCTCCTGCCGCCCTCGTACGCTCGCGAGCCCGACCGCCGCTACCCGGTCGTCTACTTCCTGCACGGGTTCAGCGAGAGCGAGTCCCAGATCGCCGGCTGGGCCGCCGCCGCCGACGCTGCCATGCGCGATGGGCAGGAGATGATCGTGGTCGGCGTGCAGGGCAGGAACGCACTCGGCGGGGGGTTCTACGTGAACTCGCCGGTGTCCGGGCGGTTCGAGGACTGGGTCGTCGACGAGGCGGTCGCCGCCGTGGACTCGAGGTATCGCACGCTGGCGGCGCGCGACTTCCGAGGGCTGTGCGGGTTCTCGATGGGCGGGTTCGGCGCGGTCAACCTGGCGCTTCGGCACCCCGACGTCTACGCCGCCGTCCTGGCCATGTCGGGCGGCTTCTTCGCCGAGGACGGGCTCGCCGACGCCCTGAGCTCATGGGCGTCCGACGCGACGTTCCGGCAGGCGTACGGGGCCGCGTTCGCGCCCGATCCCGATGCGCCCTATCCGCACGCCCGGATCCCATCCTCCGCGAACCCCGGCACCGACGCGGTGGCTGCGCTGTGGGAAGAGGGGTTCGGGGACTGGGACGAGAAGCTCGCCGCCTACGCCGCCAGGACCGACCAGCTCTTCGCCATCCACATCCAGTGGGGCGAGGCGGACTCGTACGGGTGGATCCCCCCTGGCTCCGCGGCCCTGGCCGGCAAGATGCAGGATGCCGGGCTCCCGGTGACGACCCGCCACCTCGGCTACACGCACGAGCTGCCGCTCGGCGAGGTGCAGCGGACGCTGCTGCCGTTCTTCCAGGAGCACCTGGCGTTGCCCGTGTTCTGAGATCGCCGGAGAAGGAGGGGCGGGGTCCAGAGGCGACATCGACCGCGCCTCACTCCGGCGCGGCCGCCCCCTCCGCCACCGCCACCATCTGGGGCGGAACGGCGAGCCGCGCCCGCAGGCGGCGCTCGGCGCGGTGGATGCGGCGCGGATAGTCCCAGAACCGCTCGGGGACGCCGCGCTCGGCCGCGAGATAGGCGGCCAGGCGGTTGGGGCCGGCGTTGTAGGCGACCAGGGCCAGCTCGGGGTCGCGGAAGCGTTCGAGGAGGCGCCGGTAGTACCGGATCCCGGCGCGGACGTTGATCCGCGGGTCGTGCGCGTCGGTCGAAGGGAGCTGGCCGCCGGCGGCCTCGTCGGCCAGGGTGGGGTGCCGGAGCTGCATGAGCCCGTGGGCGTCGCGGTTGGATACGGCGTCCGGATCCCAGGCGGACTCCACCTCGATCACGGCGAGCATCAGGACGGGATCGAGCCCGGCGAGCTTCGCCTCCTCTGCCACCGCCAGCGCGACCTCGGCACACGCCTCGCCGAGCTCCACGCCCCGGTCGCACACGGTGCGCTCCAGCCAGGCCGGGGCCGGCGCCGACCTGGCGGGGGCTGCGCGCAGCGTGGCGCGGAGGGGCACCGCCGTCCGGATCGCCCCGGCCTCGCCGTCCGAGAGCGCCGGTATCGCGGCGAGCAGGGCGAGGCAGCCGATGCGAAGGGAGGTGCTCATTCGGCCGGTCAAGGAGCGAACGCTGGGCCAGCCGGCGCGTTCGGCGCGTAACCACGCGGAAACGAACGGGGATCGCCCGGCGGCCCCTTCGAGCCCCAGGGTCGGCGGCGACCCGTACCCGGGGAGCGCACGCCGGGAATCTCACGCATAGTCACGCGCCTGGGAGGGGGTTGCTCCCGCCCGGCGGGTCCGGCGTTCAATCACGCGATCACGGGGCCCGGGCGCGCGCCGGGGCGGCCCGGCGCCGTCCCGCACGATCGGGACGCGGCCTGGCCGAAGGGCGAAGCACCCCGTCACCGTCGGTGCTATTGGTGACGACATGGGCACCGTCACGCCAGAGGCCGATCGCTCCAGGGTGGATCCGATCATCGGAGAGCAGGACCTGCACCTGTTCCACGAGGGGACGCACCTGCGGGCCTACCAGAAGCTGGGGGCCCATCTCGCCACCGTGGACGGGACGGCAGGCGCCTCGTTCGCCGTCTGGGCGCCCAACGCCGTCTCGGTCAGCGTCATCGGCGACTGGAACGGATGGCAGAAGGGACGGCATGCCCTCCTCCCGGTCGGGCAGTCGGGGCTGTGGCAGGCGTTCGTGCCCGGCATCCAGGCCGGCGCCCGCTACAAGTACCACCTGGTGTCGGGCCTGGGCGGGTACGAGGTCGACAAGGCCGATCCCTACGGCGCGTACTCCGAGGTGCCGCCCCGCACCGGCTCCATCGTACTGGGACCTGGCCTACGACTGGAACGACGACGGCTGGATGCGCGAGCGCCGCCGGCGCAACGCCCTCGACGCCCCCATCTCGATCTACGAGGTGCACCTCGGGTCCTGGCGCCGATCGCCCGAGGATCCGGACGAGTTCCTGGGGTACCGGGAGCTGGCGCCGTTGCTGGCCGATCACTGCCAGCAGATGGGCTTCACGCACGTCGAGTTCATGCCGGTGATGGAGCATCCGTTCTACGCGTCGTGGGGGTACCAGTGCACCGGCTTCTTCGCCCCCACCAGCCGCTACGGGACGCCGCAGGACTTCATGGCGCTGGTCGACACCCTCCACCAGCGGGGCATCGGCGTGATCCTCGACTGGGTCCCGGCCCACTTCCCGGCCGACGAGCACGGGCTGGTCTACTTCGACGGCACCCACCTCTACGAGCACGCCGACCGCCGCCAGGGCCGGCACCCGGACTGGGGGAGCGAGATCTTCAACTACGGCCGGCACGAGGTGCGGAGCTTCCTCCTCTCCAGCGCCATCTCCTGGCTGGATCGCTACCACGTGGACGGGCTGCGGGTGGACGCGGTCGCCTCCATGCTCTACCTCGATTACTCGCGCAAGCCCGGTGAGTGGATTGCCAACGCTTACGGCGGCCGCGAGAACCTGGAGGCCATCGCCTTCCTGAAGAAGCTCAACGAGGAGGTCTACCGGGAGTACCCCGACGTCCAGACCTACGCCGAGGAGTCCACCAGCTGGCCGCTGGTCTCGCGTCCGCTCTACGTGGGCGGGCTGGGGTTCGGCTTCAAGTGGGACATGGGCTGGATGCACGACACGCTCCACTACATGCACCACGATCCCATTCACCGGAAGTTCCACCACAACGAGCTGACCTTCCGGACCATGTACGCCTCCAGCGAGAACTTCGTCCTGCCGCTCTCGCACGACGAGGTGGTCCACATGAAGGGCTCGCTGCTCGACAAGATGCCGGGGCAGGACCACGCCCGGTTCGCGAACCTCCGGCTGCTCTACGCCTGGCAGCACGCGCAGCCCGGCAAGAAGCTGCTCTTCATGGGCGGCGAGTTCGGGCAGGGGCGCGAGTGGACCCACGAGCGGAGCCTGGACTGGCACCTGCTCGACGTGGACCGCCACCAGGGCGTGCTGCGCTGGGTGGGCGACCTCAACCGGTTCTACCGGGACGAGCGCGCCATGCACCTGAAGGACTGCGCCCACGACGGCTTCGAGTGGGTGGACTGCGGCGACGCCGAGAACAGCGTGGTCAGCCTGCTGCGCCGCGGCGGGGAGGGCGACCGGCCGGTGCTGGCCGTGTTCAACTTCACCCCGGTGCTGCGCGCCAACTACCGCATCGGCGTGCCCTCCGGCGGCCTGTGGCTGGAGCGGCTCAACGGCGACGCCGGCGTCTACGGCGGCACCGGCGCCGGAAACCTGGGCGGCGTGCAGGCCGAGGCGGTGCCGGCGCACGCGCGCCCCTTCTCCGTCTCGCTGACGCTGCCGCCGCTCTCGGCGCTGTTCCTCGTCCCCGAGTGACGATCCGGTGAACGATCCGCGCCGGGGCGGCAACGGACGGCGCATCGAGAACCCTTCTGGCGGTCCCCGCGCTCTCGTCCGGCGGCCTGGCAGGGCGCCAGCCGCCGCCCCGGTCGCGGGGACGCAGCCCCCGGTAGGCCGACGCGAACTCGTCACACGCGCGCCCGCCACGGTCGGTTACCAAGAGGCAACTCTCGACGATCGACCAAGGGGAAAAGACCATGCGGAGGTTCGTGACGAGCTGCGCGGCCCTGGCCGCGGTGGCGTTGGCGGGCCCGGCGGCGGCGCAGCAGCTGCTCATCAACGGCG
This sequence comes from uncultured Pseudomonadota bacterium, assembly GCA_963736345.1. Taxonomy (GTDB): domain Bacteria; phylum Myxococcota; class Myxococcia; order Myxococcales; family Anaeromyxobacteraceae; genus Anaeromyxobacter. The sequence goes on from CAVTOU010000005.1 coordinate 99,373, forward strand.
CGGGTGCGACCTTCCCGAACCCGCTCTACCAGAAGTGGTTCTCCGAGTACCACGCCAAGATCCCCGCCATCGGCTTCAACTACCAGTCGATCGGATCGGGGGGCGGGATCCAGCAGTTCACGGCCGGCACCGTCGACTTCGGCGCCAGCGATGCGCCGCTCACCGACGAGGAGTGGGCCAGGGCCAAGGACGCCGTGCACATCCCGACGGTGCTGGGAGCGGTGGTCATCACCTTCAACGCGCCGGTGCAGGGGCTGAAGCTCACCCCCCAGGTCCTGGCCGACATCTACCTGGGCAAGATCACCAGGTGGAACGACAAGGCGCTGGCAGCCGTGAACCCGGGGCTGAAGCTCCCCGACACCGACATCTCGGTGATGCACCGCGCCGACGGCTCGGGCACCACCAGCATCTTCACCGACTACCTCGCCAAGGTGTCGCCGGAGTGGAAGGAGAAGGTGGGGATGGGGAAGAGCGTCAAGTGGCCCGCGGGCCTGGGCGGCAAGGGCAACGAGGGCGTCACCGGGCTGGTGAAGCAGACGCCGGGCGCGATCGGGTACGTCGAGCTGGCCTACGCCAAGCAGAACGGCCTCCCCATGGCCCAGCTCCGGAACAAGGCGGGCGCCTTCGTGACCCCTTCCATCGAGAGCACCTCGGCCGCCGCAGCCGGCGTGCAGATCCCGGACGACTACCGGGTCTCGGTGACGAACGCCGACGGCAAGGACTCGTACCCCATCGCCTCGTTCACCTACCTCCTGGTCCACAAGGACGCCAAGGACGGCGCCAAGGGCACGGCCCTGGTCGAGTTCCTGTGGTGGGCGGTGCACGACGCTCAGAAGTTCGCCGGGCCGCTCGACTATGCGCCCTTGCCGGGGCCGGTGGTGGAGAAGGTGTCGCGGACCATCCAGAGCCTGACCGTGCAGGGCAAGCCGGTGTCGATTGCCGCCAGGTGAGACCGATACGTTGATCGCCGGACCACGGATCGGGACCGCGCAGCCCGGGCCCGGCGGGTTGCGCCTGGCCGAGGTCGGGGATCGACTGTGGACGGCCGGCCTGACCGCCATCGGCGGCAGCGTGCTGGCCGTCGCCGGCCTGGTGGTGGTGGTCCTGACGCGGACCGCCGCCCCGGCCGTCTCGCAGATCGGAGCCTGGCGCTTCCTGGGCGGCCAGGAATGGGATCCGGTGTCGGGGCAGTTCGGCGCGCTGCCCTTCGTCTACGGCACGGTGGTGACGAGCGTGCTCGCCATCGCCCTGGCCCTGCCGGTGTCGGTGGGGCTGGCGCTGTTCCTGGGCGAGATGGGGCCGCCGGCCCTGCGCCGGCCGGTGTCCTTCGCCGTCGAGACGCTGGCCGCCATCCCCAGCGTCGTGTACGGGCTGTGGGGGCTGTTCGTCCTGGTCCCCCTGCTGCGCCATCCGGTGGAGCCGCTCCTGGGCCGCTGGCTCGGGTTCCTGCCGCTCTTCAAGGGGCCGCCCATCGGCCTGGGGTATCTGGCCGCAGGGCTCATCCTGGCCATCATGATCCTGCCCACCATCGCCTCGGTGGCGCTGGACGTGGTGCGCACCGTGCCCGCCGCGCTCAAGGAGGGCGCGCTGGCGCTGGGCGCGACGCGATGGGAGATGATCCACCTCACGGTGCTCCCCCATGCCCGCCCCGGCATCGTGGGCGCGGCGCTGCTCGGGCTGGGCCGCGCGCTGGGCGAGACCATGGCGGTGGCCATGGTCATCGGCAACGCGCCGGAGATCCGCGCCTCCCTCTTCGCCCCCGGCTACACGCTCCCGGCGGTGCTGGCCAACGAGTTCTCGGAGGCCACCTCGGCCATGCACATCGGCGCGCTGGCGGGGCTGGGGCTGGTGCTCTTCGGCATCACCGTCCTCCTCAACGCCATCGCCCGGCTGCTGCTGGTCCTCACCAGCCGGCGCGTCTCCCGGGTGCGCGCATGAAGACCCTGCGCGCCCGGCAGGCCGTCGACGTCGGCGCCACGCTCGCCTGCGGCCTGATGGTGCTGCTGGCGCTCGCGCCGCTGGTCTCGGTCCTGTGGCTGGTGATCTCGAAGGGCGTGGCCGGCCTCTCACCGGGGTTCTTCGTGCACCGCGCCGCGCCGCCGGGGGAAGCCGGCGGCGGGGTGGGGCCCGCCATCCTCGGCACCTTCACGATGGTGGCCATGGCCTGCCTGGTGTCGCTCCCGCTGGGGATCGGGGCCGGGGCGTTCCTGGCCGAGCGCGGTCAGAGCCTCATGGGGCGCGCGGTCCGCTTCACCGCCGAGGTGCTGGCCGGCGTCCCGTCGATCGTCGTGGGCGTGGTGGCCTACGCGGTGCTGGTGGTTCCGCTGCACCGGTTCTCGGGGCTGGCCGGCGCATTCGCGCTCTCGCTGGTCATGATCCCGCCGCTGGCGCGGGCCAGCGAGGAGTTCATCCGGCTGGTGCCGGGCTCGCTTCGCGAGGCGTCCCTGGCCCTGGGGGTGCCCGCCTGGCGCTCCAGCCTGAAGGTGGTCCTCCGGACCGCGCTCCCGGGGATCGTCACCGCCTCGCTGCTGGCGGTGGCGCGAGCGGCCGGCGAGACGGCCCCGCTCCTCTTCACCGCGCTCAATAACCAGTACTACAACCTGCGCCCCGATCAGCCCACCGCCTCGCTGACGGTGCAGATCTACAACTTCGCCATCAGCCCCTACGATAGCTGGCACGCGCAGGCCTGGACGGCGGCGCTGGTGCTGCTCCTGCTGGTGGGGATCCTGAACCTGGTCGCGCGGCTGACCTCGCGCGATCGCTTGCGGGGGGCACGATGATCGTTCATCCGCTCATGCCCATGCCGGAGATCACGCCCGTGAAGCCCAAGATCGAGGTGCGGGCGCTCCACGCGTACTTCGGGGCCCATCGCGTCATCCGCGACGTGTCGCTGGTGATCCCGGATCGATCCGTGTACGCCATCATCGGCCCTTCGGGCTGCGGCAAGTCCACCTTCCTGCGCTGCCTCAACCGGATGCACGAACTCGTCCCCGGCGCGCGCGCCGAGGGAGAGATCCTCCTGGACGGCGAGAACCTGCTGGGCGCGGCCATGAATCCGGTCCGGCTCCGGCGCCGCGTGGGCATGGTGTTCCAGCGCCCCAACCCGTTCCCCACCATGTCCATCTTCGACAACGTGGCGGCGGGGATGAAGCTGAACGGGCTGGCCAATGGCGACCTGTCCGGGCGGGTCGAGCGGGCCCTGGTGCGCGCGGCGCTGTGGGACGAGGTCAAGGACCGGCTCGGCGCCTCGGCGCTCTCGCTCTCCGGCGGGCAGCAGCAGCGGCTCTGCATCGCCAGGGCGCTGGCGGTCGAGCCGGAGGTGCTGCTCATGGACGAGCCCGCCAGCGCCCTGGACCCCATCGCCACCAGCAAGGTGGAGGACCTGATCCACGACCTGAAGGCCCGCTACACCATCGTCCTCGTCACCCACAACATGCAGCAGGCCGCCCGCGCCTCCGACTTCACGGCCTTCTTCTACATGGGCGAGCTGGTCGAGGCGGGCCCCACCCAGCAGATCTTCCAGAACCCCCGCGAGGAGCGGACCGAGGACTACGTCACGGGGAAGTTCGGGTGACCCCGGGGCGGGCGGGTACACTCCCGCCGCGTGATCCGCCTCGCCTGGTCACTGGTCGCGCTCGCGATCTCCACCGCTGGCGCCGAGGACCGCTGCCCGGCCGGCGGGAGCTGGCCGGATACGGACTGGCCCTCCGCGGCCCAGGTGGTGCGCTCGGCCCGGCCCGCGGAGGCGGCCGCGCTCGACGCCTACGCCTTCACCCCGGCCGGCCCGGAGGCGTCCCGGCGCGGGATCCGCACCGACGGCCTCCTGGTGGTGCAGCGCGGGGTCGTCACCTACGAGCGCTACGGCCGCGGGTTCGGCCCGGCCACGCCGCACCTGGCCTGGTCGGTGGCCAAGAGCGTCACGGGCGCGCTGGCCGCGGTGGCGGTGGGGGCCGGGGTGCTCTCGACGGACGATTCGATCTGCAAGCACCTTCCGGCCGCGCCGCGATGGACCTGCGACATCAGCGTCCGCGATCTGCTCGAGTCGGCTTCCGGGCTGGACTGGAACGAGCGGTACGAGGGCGGCGCCCTCCAGGACTCCTCGGTGCTGGCCATGCTGTACGGCCAGGGCCGGCGCGACATGGTGAGCTTCGTGCTCTCGCATCGCCGGCGGGCCGGGCCGGGCGAGCAGTGGAGGTACTCCTCGGCCGACGCGGTGCTGCTGGCCGCGGTGGCGGACCGGGCCATGGTCTCCCACGGCGCCGAGGCGGACTGGCCCTTCCAGCGCCTCTTCCAGCCGCTGGGCATGGCGAGCGCGGTCTTCGAGCGCGACGCGGCCGGGTCGCTGGTCGGCTCGTCCTACTTCTACGCCACGCCGCGCGACCTGGCGCGGCTGGGCTGGCTCTTCCTCGAGGACGGGTGCTGGCGCGGGCGGGAGATCCTGCCGGCCGGCTGGATGGGGATGGCCAGGCAGGTGTCGGCGCCGTTCCGGACGCCGGGCGAGCCCAGGCGCCGGCGCGACGGGGCGTGGGGGCGCGACCTGTGGCTCAACCGGGCGGTGCCGGAGGTGGGGCTGGAGAAGCCCTGGCCCGGCGCTCCCGACGACGCCTTCGCCGCCCGGGGACACTGGGGGCAGGAGGTGGTGGTGATCCCCTCGCTGGAGATGGTGGTGGTCCGGACGGGTGACGACCGCGAGGCGGGCGCGCTCGACCTGGGCAAGCTCGTCTCCCTGGCCGTCGCGGCGGGGAGGCGTCCGTGAAGCGGCTGCCCTGGCTGGCGGGGATCCTCCTGGCGCTGGCCGTCGCGGCGCTGGTGGCGCTCGGGTTCCTGGGGGCCATCCCAGGCGTGAAGGGCCGCTATCCCAACAGCGACCCGGCCCTGGCGGTGGCGTACCGCGCCAAGGAGACCTGCTCGTGCCTCTTCGTCCAGGGCCGCGACGAGGCCTACTGCCGTGCCTGGACCGAGGCCAGCCCCGACGTGGCGCAGGTCGAGGTGGATCGCCGGGCGCGGGAGGTCCGGGCGCGCGCGCTGCTCTTCTGGTCGGCCCGCGCCCGCCAGGTCGGCGCGCGGCGCGGCTGCGTGCTGGAGTGAGGCCGTCACACCTGCCGGTTCCGGTCCGACAGCACCGGGCGCAGCACCTCCCGCGCCGAACGGATCATCTCGACCGTGGTCTCCCAGCTCACGCAGGGATCGGTGACCGAGCAGCCGTAGCGGAGCGTCCGCAGATCCTCCGGGATGGGCTGGCTGCCACCCTCGAGGAAGCTCTCCACCATGAGCCCCACCACCGACCGGTTCCCCTCGCGGATCTGGTGGACCACGTCGCGCATGACCAGCGGCTGGAGGTCCGCCTTCTTCCAGGAGTTCGCGTGCGAGCAGTCGATGACCAGGTTCCGCAGCAGGTGGGCCTGGGCCAGCTCCTCCTCGGCCAGCCAGATCGACACCGTGTCGAAGTTGGGCCGGCCGCCGCCGCCCCGCAGCACGAGGTGCCCGTAGCGGTTCCCGCGGGTGCGGAAGATGGCGGAGCGCCCCTCGAAGTTGATGCCCAGGAAGGCGTGAGGCTGGCCGGCGGAGAGGATGGCGTTCACGGCGGGTTGCAGGTCGCCGTCGGTCGAGTTCTTGAAGCCCACCGGGGTGGACAGGCCGGAGGACATCTCGCGGTGCGTCTGCGACTCGGCCGTGCGCGCGCCGATGGCGGTCCAGGTGATGAGGTCGCCGTAGTACTGGGGCGAGATGGGATCGAGGGCCTCGGTCCCGGCCGGCAGCCCCAGCTCGCACACGTCCAGCAGGAAGCGGCGGGCGCGCTCCATGCCCTCGTCGATGCGGAAGGAGTCGTCCATGCGCGGGTCGTTGATGAACCCCTTCCAGCCCAGCGAGGTGCGCGGCTTCTCGAAGTAGATGCGCATCACCAGGACCAGCGTGTCCGAGACCTCGTCGGCCAGGGCGCGCAGCCGGCGAGCGTAGTCGAGCCCGGCCACGGGATCGTGGATGGAACAGGGCCCGACCACCACGAACAGCCGCCGGTCGCGGCCGTCGAGGATGGCCTCGAGCGCGCGGCGCCCGGACAGCACGGTGGTCACGGCGCGCTCGGTGAGCGGGACGCGGGCCTTGATCTCGTCGGGCGAGGGCATCACCTCGACCGCGAGGACGTTGAGGTTCTCGGTCTGCTGCATGTGGTCTTTCCCGGGGTGCGGGGGACAGAAGTTACTCGACCGGCGGTTTTCGTGCATGTGCAGCCGCGTCGGCCAGGCCGGCGCGGACCGCGGCGGGCCCGGACGGGCCGGGGGGGCGACTCTGGCACGGCCATCCTGGGTCGCGCCGGCGGGGCGGACGTCCGTCATCCCCTGGATGGGTGCGACGCCGAATCGGCCAGTTACGCGGGCAGGGCCTCGCTCCTCCAATTGATCGGGGTCAGGGTGAGCGTTACTCTCCCGCAGCCCTGAGGGAATTCCGGCATGCCGCGCGTTGTGTTCTCGAGAGGGCGCGGCGTCCGCGAATCCAGGTACCGCACCCGGGAAAAGGCCTCGATGATCCGAATGGCACCTGATGGAGCCGAGACGACCCTCCGCCGCCCCGCCCCCGGCGCTCGCCGGCGCGTCCTCGCGCCCGCCGCCATCGCCCTCGGCGCGCTGATCCTCGGCGCCTGCCAGCGCGAGGACGTGGCCCACTTCCGCGTCCCGAAGCCCCGGCCCGAGGTGATGGCCACGGTGGCGCCTCCCGCTCCCTCCGAGGGAGGCCTCCGCTGGACGCTGCCCGCCGGCTGGAAGGAGGCGCAAGGCGGCAGCCAGATGCGCTACGCGACGCTCACGCCGCCCGTCCAGGGGAAGCTCGACGTCTCGGTGATCCGCCTGCCCGGGCCGGCCGGCGGCGAGCTCGCCAACGTGAACCGCTGGCGCAACCAGATCGGGCTCGCGCCCATCGGCGAGGCCGATCTCGCGCCGGCGCGCAAGGTCGTCAAGACCGCGGCCGGCGACCTGGCCGTGTACGACTTCACCTCCGAGGGCGCGAAGAAGACGCGCACCGTCGCCGGGCTCGCCTCCATCCAGGGCGAGACCTGGTTTGTCAAGATGACCGGCGACGCCGAGGCGGTGGCCTCCGCCGCCCCGGCCTTCCTCGACCTGCTCGGGAGCCTCCGCCTTGAAGCCCGCTAGCGCAGCAGCCGTCCGCCCCGCCGACGCGGCGGTCCCACGAGCCCGCCGCTCCAGGGGCCTCTCCCTGCTCTGGGACGCCATCACCTCGCTCAAGCTCACCATCGCCTGCATGGCGGCGCTGATGGTGCTGGTGGTGGCCTGCACGCTGGCGCAGGTCCACCTCGGGACCTTCGGCGCGGTGCAGGCCTACATGCGGAGCTGGCTGGTGTGGTGGGACATCCCCGGGACGGTCCTCTCCCTGCCCGTGTTCCCGGGCGGGGCGCTGGCCGGCTCGGTTCTGGCCGTCAACCTGCTGGCCGCCCAGGGCCGCCGCCTGCAGCTCTCCTGGAAGAAGTCGGGCATCTGGGTCGTCCACGCCGGGCTGATCCTGCTGGTCATCGGCGAGTTCGTGACCGGCATGTTCCAGAAGGACAATCGCCTCGCCTTCGAGAACGGCGAGACCACCAACTACGTCTTCAGCCCGCGCGAGGTCGAGCTGGCCGTCATCGACACCACCGATCCGGCCCTCGACGACGTGTACAGCATCCCGGGCTCGCTGCTTTCCCGCCAGGCCCCGGTGCGCGTGCCCGGCACGCCGCTCACCATCCGCGTCAGGCGCTTCTTCGAGAATTCCCAGCTCTTCAAGCTGCCCGAGGGCCAGGTGGCCGAGGCCACCGCCGGCGTGGGAACCCAGGTCATGGTGCGCGAGGCGCCGCCGGTGACGAGCGACGACGCGGCCAACACCTCCTCGGCGCTGGTCGAGCCGGTGGCCGGCGGGAAGAGCTACGGGACCTGGCTGGTCTCGGGCGCCCTGGGCGCCCCCCAGTCCTTCGTCCACGAGGGGCGCACCTACCGGCTGGTGCTGCGCGAGCGGCGTGAATACCTGCCCTACGCGCTCACGCTCAAGAAGTTCAGCCACGACGTCTACCCCGGCACCGACATCCCCAAGAACTTCTCCTCGCTGGTGCACCTCACCAACCCGCGGAGCGGGGAGGAGCGCGACGTCCTCATCTACATGAACCAGCCGCTGCGCTACGCCGGGAAGGCGTTCTACCAGGCCAGCTTCGGCAAGAACGACCAGCTCTCCATCCTGCAGGTGGTGGAGAACCCGGGCTGGCTCCTGCCCTACATCTCCTGCGTGCTGGTCACGGTGGGTCTCCTGATCCACTTCGGCATCTCGCTCACCCGCTGGATCCGCCGGCCGGGCGCGCGCAACGGCGCCGCGTCCCCCGCCGCCGTGGAGGCCTGACATGAACCTCGCCAAGATCGCGCCCTGGGCTGCTGGAGCCCTGTCGCTGGTCATCGTGGTCTCCGCGCTCATGCCGCAGCGGACCGTCAAGGGCTTCGACCTGGAGGCCTTCGGCAGGCTCCCGGTGCTGGAGGGCGGGCGGATAAAGCCCATCGACACGGTGGGCCGGAACGCGCTGCTCATGATCCGCAGCCAGCAGAGCTTCTACGCTCCCATCCCGGGCAGCGCCCCGGAGAAGAAGGAGGCGGTCTCGGCCAGCCGCTGGCTGCTCGACAGCATGTTCCGGCCCGAGGTCGCCGATGCCCAGCCCGCCTTCTACATCAACGATCCCGATGTGCTGTCGCTGATCGGCCTGCCCCAGGGCAGCAGCCGGTACTACTCGTTCAAGACCATCGTGCCGCACATGGACGAGATCCAGAAGCAGGCCATGACGGCCCAGGGAATGGAGAACGCGCAGCGGAGCAACTTCCAGCGCGCGGTCATGAACCTGGCCGAGCGCGCCTGGCTCTACAGCAAGCTCAAGAGCACCATCCAGCTGCAGGGCGCACCGCTGGCCCTGGAGCTCCGGGCGGCCGCCACGCCGGGCGCGGCCCAGGACCAGCAGAACCTGGACCAGATGGCCCAGTTCCGGCCGCTGCCGCCCGCCGCCGGCGCGCGCGCCGAAGCGTGGCGCACCGTCGGCCGCGGGCTCATGGGCGTGGCCGCCGGGCAGCGCGATCCCATCCTGGAGGGCTGGTCGCGCCTCGGCGAGGCCTGGACCGCCCAGGATGCCGGCGCCTTCAACGCCGCGGTGAGCGACGTGGCCCGGCTCGAGCAGGCCGCGGCCCCGGCCGCGGTACGGCAGGGCGCCCGCGAGATCGTCTTCAATCGGGCCCAGCCGTTCACGCTTGGCATCACCCTCTACATCCTGGCGCTGCTCTCGCTCTTCGTCTCCTGGCTGTGGAAGCCGGAGATCGTCCAGCGCGCGTCGTTCGGCTTCCTGGCCTGCGGGGTGCTGGTGCACACCGCCGGGCTGGTGGCGCGCATCGTGCTGCAGGGGCGCCCGCCCGTGACCAACCTCTACTCCTCGGCGATCTTCGTCGGCTGGGTGGCGGCCTTGCTGGGCCTGGTCCTCGAGCGGCTCTACCGGCGCGGGTTCGGGACGCTGGTGGCCGGCGCCGTCGGGGTGGGCACGCTCATCATCGCCCAGAACCTGACCGGTGAGGGCGACACCATGGAGATGATGCGGGCCGTGCTGGACTCGAACTTCTGGCTGTCCACGCACGTCATCACCATCACCATCGGGTACGGGGCCACCTTCCTGGCCGGCGCCATCGCCATCGTCTGGACGGTCTTTCGCCACCTGCGGCCGTCGCTCGACAAGGCCGACAGCAAGGCCCTGGTCTCGATGAGCTACGGGGTCGTCTGCTTCGCCCTGTTCTTCAGCTTCCTGGGCACCGTCCTGGGCGGCATCTGGGCGGATCAGTCCTGGGGCCGGTTCTGGGGCTGGGATCCCAAGGAGAACGGCGCGCTGCTGATCGTGCTCTGGAACGCGATCATCCTGCACGCGCGCTGGGGCGGCTACGCCCGCGAGCGCGGCATCATGGCCATGGCCATCTTCGGCAACGTCATCACCAGCCTGTCCTGGTTCGGCGTGAACATGCTGGGGGTGGGGCTCCACTCCTACGGGTTCATGGACAAGGCCTTCTGGGCGCTGTTCGCGTTCATCGCCTCGCAGCTGGTGCTGATGGTCTTCGCCCTGCTCCCGGCGCCGTTCTGGAAGGCGGGCCCGTTCACCCAGCGTTCCAGGGAGAGCTCGAGCGGGGTGGCGACCACCCGCGGATGATGGCCGGGAAGGCCGCCGCCACGGGGAGCGGCGGCGGCCCTCGCCAGGGCGGGGCCTGGGTCCGGGCGCCGCCCGTCCCGTGTTCCTGGGGCGCGGAACCTCGCGAAGATCCCAAGGATCCCGAGAGGTTGGGGCGACTCCCCGGGTGCGCCATGACCGCGGGACAGCGGCGACAACCCGCGGGTGGGCCGCGACCGCCGGCGGCCGTTCGCAACCGCGCGTTCTTCCTGCACGTCCGGCGGGCACGGGGCCTGCTCCTGACAGCGCGCAGGAGCGATCGTGAGCCAGGTCCTTCTCGTCGAAGACGACCCCATCGTCCGCCTCGCCTACATGAAGGTGCTCCGCACCTCCGGACTGGATCTGGAGACCGCCTGCGACGGCGTCGAGGCGCTCGAGAAGGTGCGCGGCGGCGTGTTCGACGCGGTGGTGAGCGACATCAACATGCCCCGCCTGTCCGGGATCGAGTTCCTGCGGGCGCTGCGCGAGCTGTCGCTGGACGTCCCGGTGGTGCTGGTCACCGGCGGTCCGGCGCTCGAGACCGCCGTCCGCGCCGTCGAGTACGGGGCCTACCGCTACCTCACCAAGCCGGTGGACATCGAGGCGCTGGCCGCGACGGTGCGAGGCGCGGCCGAGGCGGGGCAGCGGGCGCGGGAGCGCCGGTCCCTGCCGACCCCGGCGGGCGTGGTGCTGCCGGTGACGGCCGGACCGGACGAGATCGACGCCGCCCAGAGCTTCGACGAGTCGCTGGCCCAGCTCTGGGTCGGGTTCCAGCCCATCGTCGACTGGCGCCGTCGGCAACTGTACGGGTACGAGGCGCTGGTCCGGTCCGATGGTCCCTTCGCCCGGCCCAGCGATCTCCTCTCGGCGGCCGAGAAGCTGGGCCGGCTGACCGACCTGGGCCGAATGATCCGCCGCAAGATCGCCGATCACGCCGCCTCGAACCCGCCCGGCGTCTTGCTGTTCGTGAACCTGCACGCCCGCGATCTGGAGGATCCCGATCTGATGGATCGGAGCTCGCCGCTCTCCCAGGTCTCCCACAACGTCATCCTCGAGGTCACGGAGCGGACGGCGCTGGAGGAGGTCTCGGACATCGCCACGCGGGTGGGGCGGCTCCGCGACATGGGCTACCGCCTGGCCGTCGACGACCTGGGCGCCGGCTACGCCGGCCTGGCCAGCTTCGCGCGCATCGAGCCGGACGTGGTCAAGCTGGACATGTCCCTGGTGCGCGGAGTGGAGGGCTCCCCGCTCAAGCAGAGCGTGGTGCGGTCCGTGGTGGGGCTGGCGGAGGAGCTCGGCATCGAGGTGATTCTCCGAGGGCATCGAGGTCGTCGCCGAGCGGGACACCCTGGCCGATCTGGGCTGCCGTCTCTTCCAGGGGTATCTGTTCGGGAGGCCGGAGCGGGGCTTCACCCGGCCGAAGATTTAGCGCCACCCTGCCGACCCTCGTCGCTTGACCCGCGTCCCCGTCCTGCGTAGGTGTTCGCACGGAGGACGGATGAGCGGGACGGGCGCGGGGCAGCACTACACCTTCGGCGACGGCGAGGCGGCGGCGCTGCGGCTGCAGGCCCTGGCCGACACCTATGGCGAGAGCTCGGCGATGCTGCTCCGGCGGCTGGGCGCGGTCGCGGGCGGCGCCGTCGACCTCGGCTGCGGCCCGGGGCACACCACCGAGCTGGTGGCCGAGGTCCTCCGGCCGGCCTGGACCATCGGCCTGGACCGGTCGGCCCGCCTGGTGGCCGCGGCCCGGGCGCGCCTCCCCACGCTCCGCTTCGTCGAGCACGACGTCACCGTGGCCCCGTTCCCGACGCCCCCGGCCACGGCCATCTACTCCCGTTTCCTGCTGACCCATCTCCCCGATCCGGCCGCCGCCGTGCGCACCTGGGCGGGAGCGCTCGCGGCCGGCGGGCAGCTGGTCCTGGAGGAGACCGCGTCGCTCACCTCCGAGCACCCGGCCATCCGGCGCTACTACGACCTGGTCGAGTCGCTCCAGGCCCACTACGGCCAGCGCTTCGACATCGGCGCGTCGCTGGGCGAGCTGGTGCGGGCCGCCGGCCTGGAGGTGGTGCATGCGGGCGTGGCCGTCCTCATGCTCCCGGCGCGCCGCATGGCCACGCTCCACGCGCTCAACCTCCGGACCTGGGGCGCCGACCCGTTCGCGCGCGAGCGCTTCGACCAGGCGGAGCTGTCCCGCCTGGCGGCAATCCTGGGGCGCGTCGCCTCCGGGGAAGAGCCCGCGCCGCCGGTGCGAAGCGCGATGGGGCAGGCGGTGGGTCGCCGGACCTGACAGGACACGTCCCGCGAGGCGCGGGGTCTGCATCGAGGGGCGGTGGGTCCGGAGCGAAGGCCTGGAGGTGGACCATGGTGCGGCCCTGGTGGCGATTCGTGGCGGCGCTGGCGCTGTGGGCCGGGGTGGCGCGGGCGGACGGCTCGCTCCGCTGCGGCGGCAGGCTGGTCTCCGTCGGCGATGCCCGGATCGATCTGCTCGGGCGCTGCGGGGAGCCGGCCCTCCGGGAGCGCCGGGTGGACGAGCGCTGGGAAGGCGTGACCGACGGCAGGGTGGGGCAGGGGAGGCGGGCCACGGTGGTGATCGAGGACTGGACCTACGATTTCGGACCCCGGTCCTTCGTGCACGTGGTCACGCTCGTGAACGGTCGGATCACCGCCATCGAGCGCCGCAGCTACGGATACGCCAGCGGTGAGCCGACGCCGATCCGCCTCCCCCGGTCGCGGTGCGACCCGGGCATGCTGCACGAGGGGGACGCCAAGCTCGACGTGCTCGCGCGCTGCGGGGAGCCGGCGACGGTCGACACCTGGGACGAGGCCCGGGGCGCCTTCGTCGTCGGCGAGCCCGGGGTGGCGGCGGCGGAGAGCGTGACCATCCGCGTCGAGGTCTGGACGTACGACCTGGGCCCCAACCAGTTCGTGCGCTTCGTCCGGATGGAGAACGGCCGCGTCACCGGCGTCTCCACCGGAACCTACGGCTACGCGGATTGAGCGGGTCCGTCGATCGGCGGCTGGAGGTGCGGATGCGGCGCGAGCACGAAGCGGGGCGGGCGGCTAATGCACTCGCATGGAACCCGTTTCCCCCCGGGCCGGCCCACCCCGCGGGGTGCAGTCGCTGATCGGCCGCGAGAGGGAGCTGACCGTCCTTCGCGAGCGGCTCGGCGATCTCGAGGCGGGGCGTGGAGGCCTGGTCCTCGTCACCGGCGAGGCGGGGATCGGCAAGACCTCGCTGGTGGAGGCTCTCGCCGACGACGCCGGCGTCCGCGGGCTGGGCGTGGCCTGGGGCGCCGCCTGGGACGGCGGCGGCGCGCCGGCATGCTGGCCGTGGATCCAGGTGCTGCGCGCCCTCCGGCCCGAGCTTCCCGAGCCCGACGAGGCGCTGCGCCGGGACCTGGGACCGCTCTGGGATCCTGCGCCGCCCCCGGAGGCGGCGCGCGATCCCGAGCTGGCGCGCTTCCGGCGCCTGGATGCCCTGCGGGCCGTGCTGCTGGCCGCGTCGCTGCGCCGGCCCTGGCTGGTGGTCCTGGACGACGTCCACGCCGCGGACCCACCCTCGCTGGAAGCGCTCCTGTTCGTGGCGCGCGCGCTTCGCGACCTCCGCGTGCTGCTGGTGGCCACGTCGAGGCTCGAACCGGCGGGGGCCGGTGGGGGCCTGGCCAGGGTGGCGGCCCTGGCGATGGTCATCCATCCCTCCCGCTTCGGGCTGGAGGAGATCCGGCAGCTCTTGTCAGGGCTCGAGCCCGTGGCCCCGTCCCTGGCGGCGGAGATCCACCGGCGCAGCGGGGGCAACCCGCTCTTCGCGCGGGAGATCGTCCAGCACGTCCGGGCGGGTGGGTTGCTCCACGAGGTCCCGGAACGGGTCGGGGCGTCGATCGCCGAGCGCCTGGAGCGGCTCGGACGCGGCGAGCGCGCCATCCTCGAGGCGGCCGCCGTCCTGGGGCGGGATTTCTCGCGGGCGCTGCTGGCGGAGGTGGCGGGCCTGGATGGAACGGCGGTCGACGAGCGGCTCGGCAGCCCTCGGCTGGCCGGCGTCATCGAGCGCGCGGACGTCGACCGGGCCGCCTTCTCGCCATCCGCTCTTCCGCGAGGGGCTCCTGGCGCTGCTCGAGCCGGCGCGCCGCTCCGCGCTGCACCTCGCCGCCGCCGAGGCGCTCTCGCGCGCTGCCGCGCCCGGAGCCGAGGAGGCCGTCGCGCAGCACCTGCTCGACGCCCAGCCGTCCGGCGATCCGGCGCGCGCGCTGGCGGCGGCGCTTCGGGCCGCCGAGGCCGCCCGCCGGAACGCGGGCTACCCGCGCGCGGTCGAGCTGCTGGAGGCGGCGCTGCGGGTCGAGCGCCGCCTCCCGGAGGACCCGCTCCGGGGGATCGATCTCCAGCTCCGCCTGGCCGAGCTGTGCGCCCGCAGCGGAAAGGGCGAGCGGGCCCGGGCGCTGGCGCGCGAGGCGGCCGCCCGGGCACGCGGCACGGCGGACCCCATGCTCACCGCGCGGGCGGCGCTGGCGTATGGAGCCGAGCTGCGGATGGGCGTGGTCGACCCCGAGCTGATCGCCATGCTCGAGCAGGCGCTGCGGAACCCCGGCCTGAGCGCCGGGATGCGAGCCCGCCTGCTGGCCCGGCTGGCGGCGGCGCTCCAGCCGTCGTCGGACCCGGCCCAACCCATCCAGCTGGCGCGGGATGCGGTCGCCCTGGCGCGCGCCTCGGGGGAGGCCGACGAGCTGATCGCGGTCCTCCACGCCGCCGGCTCGGCGCTCGCCGCGTACGCGCCTCCCGGCGAGCGGATGCCGCTCTCGCAGGAGCTCTACGAACGGGCCCTGGCACGCGGCGACCTGCTCCTGGCCCAGCAGGCCACCGCGCGCCTGGCGATCGATGCGAGCGAGCTGATCGACCTCTCCCAGGCAGCTGCCGCCGCCGCGGCGCACGAGAAGCTCGGGGATGCCCTCGGGCACCCGCGCTGGCGCTGGCGAGGTGCGCTCCTCCGCTCCATGTGCGCCCTGGCGGCAGGGAGGTGGGCGGAGGCCGAGGCGGCGCAAGCGCAGGCGGCGGAGCGCGCCCGGGAGGCGGACGATCCCACCGCGGAGCTGATCCTGTTCCTCCACCGCCTGGGGGCGTTCCGGGCGCGCGCGGCGGGTGGCGTGGACGAGGCCGAGCGGATCCTGCGCCAGCCACCGGCCGGCCTGGCGGTGTACGCATCGATGAGCGCGATCATGCGTGCTTCGGCCATGGCCAGGGTGGGCGAGGACGAGGCGGCCCGCCAGGTGATGGCCGCGATCCCGGGGCCCCTGGCGCCCCGCCAGCTGCCGCTCGGCGTGGTCGTCGAGGCGGATGCAGCCATGCGTCTCGGCCAGCGGGACGGCGCCGAGGAGCTCCTGCCGCTGCTCCGCGCGCTCGGATGGCCGGCCATGAGCTGGGGCGCCACCGGTTACATCTGGGAGGGGCCGGTGGGGCACTGGATGGGAGGGCTCCTGGCCGTGCTGGAGAGGTGGGAGGAAGCCGTCCCGGTGCTCGAGGAGGCCCTGGGCGCCGCGGCGGCCGCCGGGGCCCGCCCTGTTGCGGCGGACGTCCGCTGCACGCTGGCGCTGGCGCTGGCCGGTCGGGGTGCGGGCGGGGATCTCGAGCGGGCGGACGAGCTGCTCGGCGCCGCGAGCGAGGAGGCGGAGCGGCTCGGGATGACCTGGCTGGCGGGGCGGGTGGATTGGACGCGGAAGGGAAGGAGACCGGCGGCGGTCTCTCCGTTCCGAACGGCCCGGCATGCGCCTGCGCTGGCTCTGCGCCGTGAAGGCGAGGTGTGGGCGCTCGAGTTCCAGGGCCGCACGGTGCGCCTGCGCTCCTCCCGTGGGCTGGAGATCCTGGACACCCTGCTTCGCTCACCCGGCCGCGAGTTCCATGCCCTGGAGCTGAGCGGGCCGGACGCGGGGGGGTCGGAGACCGATCCGGGCGACGCGGGCGAGCTGCTGGATGCTCCCGCCCGGAGGGCGTACCGGGCGCGCCTCGTCGAGCTGGAGGCCGAGCTCCGCGAGGCCCAGGCCTGGCACGACCCGGCCCGGTGCCAGCGGCTCGGCGCCGAGCTCTCGTTCCTCCGCGAGGAGCTGGCCCGCGGCCTGGGGCTGGGCGGCCGCGCCCGTCGCGCCGCCGGGGCGGCGGAGCGCGCCCGCATCAACGTGCAGAAGCGGCTCCGCAGCGCGCTGCGCAGGATCGCCGCCGAGCTTCCCGAGGCGGGCCGCCACCTGGACCGGGAGCTCCGCACGGGGGCGCTCGTGAGCTACGGGCGTCCCTGAGCCGGCCGCCAGGGTCGCCCGTCACGACGTGACCCGGGAAGTCACGCCTCCCCAGGTGAGAGGAGGCATGACATGCAGATCGAGAACCTGTTCCCCGTGGTCGTCCCCGCCGCCTTCCTGGCCCTCATCGCCCTCGAGCGGATCCGCCCCGCAAGGCCCCTTCCGCGCGTGCGGGCGTGGCGCGTCGTCGGCGTGGTGGCGTTCGCCGTCACCGGCGTGGTGTCCTCGTCGGTCCCGCTCCTGTACCAGGGCTTCGTCCTGGAGCACCGGCTCATGGATCTCTCCTGGCTGGGCCTGCCGGCGGGGACCCTGCTGGCGCTGCTCGCCACCGAGCTGGCCGGCTACTGGTTCCACCGGCTCCGGCACACGCGGGTGCTGTGGCCCGTGCACCAGCTTCACCACAGTGCCGAGCGGCTGGACGTCTTCGGCAGCGCCTACTTCCACCCACTGGACATCGCCGGGGAGTCCTTCGTGGGCGCCGTCGCATCCACCATGCTCCTGGGGGTGAGGGGGGAGGCGGCTGCGCTGGCGGGGCTCATCTCGGTGCTGCTGTCCCTGTTCCAGCACACCAACGTGCGGACCCCGCGCTGGCTCGGGTACCTCGTGCAACGCCCGGAGTCGCACAGCATCCATCACGCACGCGGGGTGCACGCCTTCAACTACTGTGACCTGCCGGTGTGGGACATGGTGTTCGGCACCTTCCGCAACCCGTCGCGGTTCGAGGCCGAGGCCGGGTTCTACGACGGCGCCTCGCGCCGGATCGGAGCCATGCTGCTCGGCAGGGACGTGACGCGGCCGCCCGCGCACGAGCCTTCGCCTCGGCCGGTCTCGGCGTGAAACTCGCCCTCAAGGGCAAGGTTCGCTGCGGGGGGTGGCCGCGCCGCGGCGCCGCCTCCACCGTCGACGGATAGGCCGGGCGAGTCCCCCCGGCACCGGAGCAAGAGCCTCATGCCGTCGTTGTCGCCGCTGCTCGTGTCCCTGATCGTCGCCGCCTCCGTCAACCCCTCCGGCACCTCCGCCGCCGGTCCCGCCGCGGCGGACCGGGCCACCGCTGCGCGGGCCAACAACGTCGAGCGCGCCAAGATGGGCCTTCTCCCGCGCCGGGCGGTGCGCTCCAGGGTCGCCTACCTCGACGGCGCGACCGGTCCCGGCAAGGCCGCCATGATGTCGCCGGCCCTCGATGCCCAGCCGGTCACGGTCGTCGTCGAGGACGACGCCGTCCAGGTGGTCGCCGCGGCCGATCTGGCGCCCTCGCCGGCCGCCGCCCCGGTCGTGGTCGCGTCCGACGCGCCCAGCGCGAACGATCCGGCAGAGAAGGTCGTCCAGGCTGCGAAGGACGATGCACCGGTCGAGGACGCTGCGCCGGCGAAGGAAGCAGCGGCGACGACGGTGGCGAACGACGCCGCCCCGGCGGCCAGTCCGGCGGTCGCGGTCGCGATTCCGCCGGATGCCAGGCCCGCCGCGCAGGCTCCCTCTCCGGCTCGCGCCGCGGCGCCGTCCCCGGCGCAGCCCGAAGCGTCCCCCGCGTTCGCCAAGGCCAATCGCGCCGCGCCCCGCGTCGCGGTCCTCGAGCGCGTCATCGACCAGGCCGGTGAGATCGTCGTCCGGGTCGTCGGACAGGGCGAGAAGGTGGTGGGAGAGAAGGTGGTGTGCTCGCTGGACGACCTGCCGGTCCTCTCCTCCACGCGGGCGGAGGACGGGAACGTGGTGCAGCTGGTCGAGGACGACTGGGGGCCGATCGAGGTCCGGCGCGATCCCGTCGGCCGGTTCCTCTCGGCGAAGCCGGTCGAGGGGCGGACCGGGACCACCGACTGAAGGGCTGACGAGCGCCCGAAGAATGGAAACGGCCGGCGGCTGCTGCCGCCGGCCGTTCCGCCATGCGTGTTCGACCCTAGGCGGCCGGCTTCGCGTCCGGCGCGGGCTCGAACATGAGCGCCCTGGCGCCCACGTAGCAGATGTAGATGCCGTAGATCCAGGCCGCCAGCCCGATCAGCATGACCAGCGGTGTCAGCGCCCACGTGATGAGGAGCAGGAGCGACGCGAGGCCGGAGGCGATGACGACGACGGACGAGTAGGCCGCGATCGGGACGGCGCGCTCCCAGGTGGCCTTGCTCCCGAACGCCATGCAGATGGCCCAGATGATGATCCCCCCGACGAACGGGACCAGGAACGCACAGATGGCAGCGACGACGATGGTGACGATGACCCCACCGATCTGGAGATGGAAGAGGGGATAGAGCAGCCGGAGGACCGCGTAGACCGCCCATACGGCGACGGAGAACGTGAGCGGCTTCTGGAATCCCTTGTCGTCCTTGATGGACTTGAAGAAGTCGGCAGGCGTCTTCAGCACGGCGAGCGCGGTTGCGACGAGGGCATTGGGATCGACCGGCGGGATCCCGGGCGCCGGCGAGGACGGAGGCGGGTTGGGAGCGGTCTCAGGCATGTGTGTTTACCCCCTGCATGGCGGCGCATGTGGCGCCGTGCGGTGAGGGCACTCTACCGCGCACGGGGCGGATCGGGGGATGTCCGATCCCGGATGGCGCGCCCCATCCGGGTCGAATCCGGGGAAGCTGCCGCCACCACTGGGTTCGCGTTGCACCGACCGTCATGGGCATCCGTTAAATCTGGTGGGACATGGCCGGACCGGGTACCCCCCTGGAGCTTCCCTTCCACCCCGCCGTGCGGGAGTGGTTCGCGGTGTCGTTCGCCGCGCCCACGCCGGCGCAGTCCGCGGCCTGGCCGGCCATCCAGCGTGGCGAGTCGACGTTGCTGCTCGCGCCCACCGGCAGCGGCAAGACGCTCGCAGCTTTCCTCACCTGCATCGACCGGCTCATGTTCGCGCCCGAGCCGCCGGCGCGCGAGCGCCTGCGGGTCGTGTACGTCTCGCCGCTCAAGGCGCTGGCCGTCGACGTCGAGCGGAACCTGCGCGCGCCGCTGGCGGGCATCGCCCGGATCGCCGCCGGGCGCGGGGACTCCCACCGCCTCCCGGGCGTGGCGGTGCGGAGCGGGGACACGCCCGCCCAGGAGCGGGCCCGGTTCGCGCGCGACCCGGCCGACATCCTCATCACCACCCCGGAGTCGCTGTACCTGCTCCTCACCTCGAACGTGCGGGAGCGGCTTCGCACCGTGGAGACGGTGATCGTCGACGAGATCCACGCCCTGGTCCCGACCAAGCGCGGCGCACACCTGGCGCTATCGCTCGAGCGCCTCGAGGCGCTGGCCGGCCGGCGGCTGCAGCGCATCGGGCTCTCGGCCACGCAGCGGCCGCTCGACGAGGTGGCGAGGTTCCTGGGGGGGGCGGAGGACCCCGAGGAACCCGCGGCGGCCGGCGCGAAGCGCTCATCGGGTTCGGGTGCGGGAGCGCGCTGGCGTCCCGTGACCGTCGTCGACGCCGGCAAGCGCAAGGCGCTCGAGCTGCGCGTCGAGGTGCCGGTGGAGGACATGGCCCGGCTGGCCGAGCCGGTGGAGCCGGCGGGGCGGGGCGCTCCCCCTCCGCCGCGGCACGCCTCGATCTGGACCGCCATCCACCCGCGGCTGCTCGAGCTCATCCGCGCCCACCGCTCCACGCTCGTCTTCGTGAACAGCCGCCGGGTGGCGGAACGGCTGGCGGCGGCGCTCAACGAGCTGGCGGGCGAGACGCTCGTGCACGCGCACCACGGCTCGCTGGCCCGCCCGCAGCGGGTGACCATCGAGGAGGCGCTCAAGGCCGGGGCGGTGCGCGCGCTGGTCGCCACCTCGTCGCTCGAGCTGGGCATCGACATGGGCGCCATCGACCTGGTGATCCAGATCGAGGCGGCGCCCTCGGTGGCCAGCGCGCTGCAGCGGATCGGGCGCGCCGGACACCAGCTCGACGCGGCCAGCCGGGGGGTGTTCTTCCCCAAGTACCGGGCCGACCTCCTGGCCTGCGCGGCGCAGATCGAGGCCATGCGATCGGGCGAGGTGGAGGAGACGCGCTATCCCCGCAACCCGCTCGACGTCCTGGCCCAGCAGCTGGTGGCGATGGCGTCGCTGGACGAGTGGCCGGTGGACGAGCTGCATCGGATCGTGCGGGGGGCGGCGCCGTTCGCGACGCTCTCGCGCCCGGCCTTCGAGGGCGTGCTGGACCTCCTCTCCGGCCGCTACCCGTCCGACGAGCTCTCGGATCTCCAGCCGCGGCTGGTCTGGGATCGCGTCCGCGGCCGCGTGCGCGCGCGGGAGGGGGCGCGCCGCGTGGCGGTGGTGAACGCCGGGACCATCCCGGACCGCGGCCTGTACGGCGTCTTCCTGGTGGGGGCACCGCCCGGCCAGGCGCGGGTGGGCGAGCTGGACGAGGAGATGGTGTTCGAGTCGAAGGTGGGCGACACCTTCTTCCTCGGCGCCTCCACCTGGCGCATCGAGGAGATCACCCACGACCGGGTGCTGGTCTCGCCCGCGCCGGGCGAGCCGGGCAGGATGCCGTTCTGGAAGGGCGACGCCCCGGGCCGGCCGCTCGAGCTGGGCCGGCGCATCGGCCGGCTGGCGCGCGAGCTCTCCGAGATCCCCGCCGAGGAGGCCCGCTCGCGCCTGGTCGAGCGCCACGGCCTGGACCACCAGGCCGCCCGCAACCTGCTCCAGTTCCTCGCCGACCAGCGCGCCGCCACCGGGGCGGTCCCGGACGATCGGACGGTGGTGGTGGAGCGCTGCCGGGACGAGCTGGGCGACTGGCGCGTCTGCGTCCTCTCGCCCTTCGGGGCGCCGGTGCTGGTCCCCTGGTGCCTGGCGGCGGTGGCGCGGGCCCGCCAGGAGCGCGGGATCGAGGCCGAGTCCATCTGGACCAACGACGGGTTCGCCATCCGCGTCCCCGACGCGGGCGGGCCTCCCGACGTCTCCTTCCTGTTCCCGAAATCCGGAGGAGGTCGAGGCGATCGTCCGCGGCCAGCTCGCCGCCACGCCGCTCTTCGCCGGCAAGTTCCGCGAGGCGGCCGGGCGCGCGCTGCTCCTGCCCGGCGCCGGCGCCCGGGCGGCCGGACCCCCGCTCTGGCAGCGCCGCAAGCGCGCCCGCGACCTCCTCGGCGTCGCGGCGCGGTACCCCGAGTTCCCGATCATCCTCGAGGCCTACCGCGAGTGCCTGCGCGACGTCTTCGACCTGCCCGCGCTCGTGGACGTCCTCGCGGACGTGAAGCGCGGCGGCGGTGCGGACGGTGACCGTGGACACGCGCGTCCCGTCGCCCTTCGCCGCCTCGCTCCTCTTCGGCTTCGTGGCGAGCTTCCTCTACGACGGCGACGCGCCCTTCGCCGAGCGCCGCGCCCAGGCCCTGGCAATCGACCAGGTCCAGCTCCGGGACCTCCTCGGCGAGGCGGAGCTGCGCGAGCTCCTGGACGCGACGCTGCTCCGCGAGCTGGAGGAGCGGCTCCAGCACCGCGCCCCCGACCTGCGGGCGCGGAGCGCGGACGCGCTCGCCGACCTGCTCCTGCGGCTCGGCAATCTCTCCCGGGAGGAGCTGGCGGCGCGTTCGGCCTCGCCGGACGTCGCGAGCTCTGGTGCAGCCGGTTACGACTCCGCCCAGGAACACGCGAAGTACGTGCCACAACCCTGGTGCGGTGCCGGTGAAGGCGTACCACCTACGGATATCAGCGAAACTTCGTCAGCCGTTACCGCGGGGTGCAGATCGGCCAGGCGTTCCCGGATGCGGGTCCGCAGCGACGGCTTGGGGTGGACCGGCGGCACGGTGGCGCGGTCACCGGCGGCGGCGGTGCGGCCGCATCGACGCGGGCGGCGCGGCGGCGGGATCGCGCGGCACGTCGGCGGGGGCCTCGGGCGGCGCGACATTCATCGTCATCGCCACCACCGGAGCGGGGTCGAAACCGCTTCCGGCGGCGCGGGCGGGGCGGGCTGCTCGGCGGGCGGCGAAGCGCCTGAGGTGCCGGGGCCGGCGCCGCCGGGGCGCTCTTCGGGCCGCAGCGCGGGTGTCTCGGCGGTGTTCACCACGTCGCGGTGCTCGGGGCGCGCTCCCGTGGTCGGGCAGCAGTTCGAGGCCGACGGCCACCGACGCCGACACCACGAACGCCACCACACCGCCGGCCAGCAGCGCCGTCGCGCCGCGCTTCGGGCCGTCGACGGTGCGTCGAGCGGCCGGCGGGGACGATGAACAGCGGATCGTCGAACACGCCGATGCCGTTCACCGAGGCCAGGGCCGCACCGCGGGCCAAGGCCAGCTCCGCCTCGGCCGGCGCGAACACCGGGATGCCCAGGATCTCTTCGAGGCGGCGTGCGATCGAGTCGAAGCCGTCCCCCGAGCCCAGCAGCACCAGCCCGTCGGGCTGCCATTCGCTGCTGCCCAACATGTCGGACAGCCAGCCGATCAGGTCCTGGTCGGTTTCCAGGTCGTAGCTGACGGCGGTCTGCACGGCGCCCTCGTGGGCGTCGACGACCAGGGCGACGACGGCGTCGGGCTCGACGACGCACACCGCGGTGACGTCGGAGCCGATCACCTGCCCGATACCGCGGGCGAAGGCTTCGGTGGCCTCCGGCAGGCGGATGGGAATGACGTTGTCGAATCCGGAGTCGGCCAGCGAGTCGAGCAGCAGCGAGGCCTCGACCGAGGCGTCATCGCTCCAGGTCACCCCGATGGACTGCAGGCGCTGACCGCCGGCGATGGCTTGCGTGCGCGACAGCGCTTCGGCGACGAACTCCGACGTCGTGACCGGGCTGAATCCGCCGCGGCGCACCTCGAACGCGTCGTGACCCTTCGTGGCGCCGTCGACTCCGTCACCTTCGACCAGGACGAGTCCGACAGTGGTCGGGGTCATCGACAGTCCCAGGACGGTGTCCAACTGAAGCACTCCTCTCCGGTCCTGACTTCGCCGGCCTCACACAGCACGCGCACGAGGCATGAATACCTGGCTGCGGTACTTCGCTGGAAGCGCCGGAAGCGAACCGGGACAGCGTGGTCGTCTTCGATCTCCGTGGAGCCTACCCGCGGCGTATACCGGCGAATGGCGCTGCGCGGGCACGCGACGGCGACGATGCGGTAACGGGAACCTCAGCTGAAATACCTCGTAGGGGTATAAGTGGCTGCATGCCCGAACATGGCCACTACCACGAAGTCTCGACGATCTGCGTCCCCAGCATCGTGCTCTGCGCAGCTGATCCCCGAGTCTACGGCGCGTTCAACGCATGAGCGGCGCGGCGATGGGTGCCGGCGCGCTGGAGCCGAAGGTCAAGGAGCTGATGGCGCTGGTCGTCGGCGTCGTCAACGGCTGCGACGGCTGCATCGCGTCGCATGCCCGCGCGGCGGTCCGCGCCGGAGCCACCAAGGAGGAGGCCGCCGAGGCCATCGGGGTGGCGATCATGATGCACGGCGGTCCGGCCACGGTGTACGGCGCGCGGGCCTTCGAGGCGATCAGCGAGTTCGCCGACGCGGTCGACATCCGAAAGCCGACCTGAGCCGGGCGTGGCCGAAACGACAGGCGTGCCGGGTGCAGCCTGGTTGTGCGGCAGCGCGGCGACCATCGGGGTGTCCACGCCGACCGGGCCGAGCTCATAGGCCCCGCCCGGGTTTCCGATCGGGGCGTCGCGGCCGGGCAGGATCTCGCTGAAGAAGGCGGCGTTGTCGGCGAGGAACTTCTTCTCCTCCTCGGGCAGGTCGGCCTCGAAATAGATGGCGTCGACCTCGCACAGGATCGGGCAGGCTCCGCATTCCACGCACTCGGTGGGATTGATGTACATGGTCCGGTCGCCCTCGTAGATGCAGTCGACCGGGCATTCCTTCATGCAGGCCTTGTGCTTGATGTCGACACACGCACTGCTGATCACGTAGGTCATGGCCGCAGCCTATCTGTAACTCGTCGTACCAGACACGGGTAGAAGGCCCGCCGCGCCGGGGACCAAAGTCCCCATTTCTCGGGACCGGGGATCCCTGGCGGCGCTCAGCGGGGCAATGCGGCGGTGACGTCGACCCACCCGGTGGGGTCCGTCCGATGGTCGGTGGTGTTCCGGCATTCGCCGTAGATCTGCATCGTGGCCCGGTTGGCCTTGTCGGTAATTGCGGAAGTAGATGACCGTCACCCCGTTGCGGGTGAAGGTCCGGCCGCCGGGGTGACCGGCTCGGTGGCATCGCCTCGGTCCAGCCCTTGGCCGTCATCGCCGCCGCGATCGACGCGAAGTACTGCGGGGTGTCCATGACGCCCGGCACATCGAAGTTGAGGTAGATCGCGCCCTGGTAGGGCGGCTCGTCGGCGTTCTTGCACGACATCAGCAGATAGCTTGCGCTGACGCCCTTCAGCTTGCCGGTGCCGGCGATCTCGCGGGCCGGCTCGAGGACCTGGAGTTTGGCCTGCTCGTCGGTCAGCGGGTGCGCGACCGGATCGACCGCCGCGCCGCGCATATCCCGAAACCGGTGCATCGCAACGAAACTCAGCCCCAAGACCAGGCTGACAGAGCAGTGCGGCCGCGATGAGCAGCACTGCGGGTTTGGAGCGAAGGCCGGTCGGGGCATCAGATCAGGACAACGGAGTGCAGCTGTAGGGCCGTTGGTCGAAGAAGTGGACGGCGCCGCCCACGAACGTGCGGATCATGCGCCACTCCTCGGCCACCTGGACAACGCGGGCATGCTAACACCCGGCTGGGGACCAACGGCCCTGCCGGTTTGGTCTTTCGACTCCGGACGCGGACGGTGCCTGCCCCATAGCGTCATAGCCGGACATCGCGCTTCGGCCCACCAGGGGGATGGGCCGGCGATGCATCCAGTTGGTTCACCCAGGGTGGGGAGGCCAAGGGCTTGCTGCGACCACTTCAGCCCTTGGCCAGGGTGAACTGGCAGACGTCGTGTAGCCGTCGCGGAACAGTTCGGCACAACCGGTCAGGTACTTCATGTAGCGGTCGTATTG
>CAVTOU010000006.1:0-11197 GCA_963736345.1 uncultured Pseudomonadota bacterium
GGCGAGGAGCGGCCCGCCGCTCACCGGCGCAGGTACTCGTCCTCCTCGCTGAAGCACAGCGCCATGCGGCCGCGGACGCGGCACACCTCCGCCGCCTCGTGAAGACCGGAGGCCAGCGCCTGGCCCATGTACCGCGCCAGCTCGCATTGCTCGTCCGGCACGACGCAGGCCGGCGAGTAGTCGTCGAAGGCGACGGTCGAGTGGGGCTTCCCGGGATCGCGGAAGACGCGCCAGCGGCCCCGCTGGATGCGCGCGGGAGAAGGCTGCACCAGCGCGTGCGTGAAGGTGCCGTCCGCCTGCAGGGTGAGCTCGAGCTGCGCCTCGGCCCTCGACATCCGGTAGGAGCCGGCCAGCCCCGCCTGGTCGGCCGGGACGAGCGCCCGCCGGGGGCCGAAGAACGCCCATGCCCCGGCCAGCCCGATCAACACCCCGGCCCCGGCGGCCATGGCGGCGCGCTTCTTCCGGTCGTGCGTCAGCCACCACAGCGCCGCGAACAGCAGGAAGGCCACCACGTGCATCACGACCACGAGCCCGGTCCCCATCGACCAGGGCCAGCGAAAGAGGAGCGCGGCCACGCAGGCCACGCCGACCGCCGTGAGCAGGACGAGCAGCTTTATGGATCCCTCGAGGACCGCCGGTTGGTGCGGGGACTCTACACTGGCCCGGGATCGCGGGCCACGGGTTCGCCTCCGGGTCCAGCAGCGCCGAGACGGCGATGACGAGCGCGGCCACGTGCTCCACCGCGTCCTGGGTGGCCCGCTCGAGCTTCGGGTTGTGCGGCGCCCCGGCCAGTCCGTCCGCCGCGCTCATCTTCTTGCCGGTGGCCTTCTTGACCTCGGCGGCGATGGCGCGCTTCCCCGCCACCTCGCCCAGCTTGGGCGCCTCCTTCCGCTCGGGATCGGGAAGCATCAGGTCGCCGGCCTCGCCCTCCGCGAACACCGTCCACCCGGCGGCGTCGATGCCGGCTCCGCCGACGAGGTCGGACGGCCCCGCCGCCGGCCGCCCGCTCGCCCGGACGGCCAGAGCCCGCGCGCCGGCCATCCCCTCCCGCATCGCCACCCGTGGCTTCCCAGGCACGGCCGCACGGCGCGCGGCCGCATTGCGACCGAGCAACCTGCGCAGCGCACGCGCCCCTCGAGCGTCGCCGCCGTTCACCATGCCAAGGGAAGCTGGCTACGCCCGGGGGCGCCCCGCAAGGCGCCGCTCGCCGGCACGGACACCAAGGACCCGGAACGACTCGGAAACTGCTGCGCCCGACCGGGCTGGGCGGTCGCGCGCGGGCGGATCGCCCTCGTTCATTTCACATGAATGAACGACTCGGACGGCCCGTCCGAACGGGGAGCGGGAAGGCATGCTTCATCCGATCCGGGCGCTCGCGGCGCGCCCGGACGGTGCAGGCTGACCGGGGGGAGCTGCCCTGAGGAGGACCCCCGCGGCGACGGAGCGCCCTTCGTTTATTGTTGACCGTCACGACGCCGCTTGCGAACACTCGGCCCACACGACGCGGAACGATCGAAGGCGTTCTCGATGCCGCCCACCCCGGCCAGCAGATCCCGCCGCGAGCAGCGCCTCCCGTACGCCTACCTCGCACCGGCGCTGGTCGTGCTGGTCGTGTTCGGACTGCTGCCCGTCCTGTTCACCGTGGTGATGTCGGCGCTCCGGTGGGACTCGATCAAGGGCTTCGGCGCCATCACCTTCGGCGGCCTCTCCAACTTCCTCTGGATCTTCATCTCGGACGACTGGTTCGGCGGCGCGCTCATGAACGCGCTGTGGCACACCGCCGTGTCCGGGTTCCTCATTCACGCCTCCGCCATTCCCCTGGCGGCGTTCGTCAACCAGGCGTTCCGCCGCTGGCGCGCGCCCGTGATGGCGCTGTACTTCCTGCCCTTCCTCACCGGCGGGATCGTCATCTACGTCATGCTGTCGACCCTGTTTTCGTCGAGCGACTCCGGCCTGGTCAACTACGTGCTCATGGCCCTGGGCAACGTCCGGGTGTTCGGGGTCCGACCGCTGGCCATGTTCTTCCCGGTCGAGCCGGTGGAGTGGTTCCGCCTTCACGCGGATGGGCTGGGGGTGATGGCCGCCTGGTGGCACGGGCTGGGCTGGAACGTGCTGCTCTACGTGACCGCCCTGCAGTACGTGCCCCGGGTCCTGCTGGACGCCGCTCGCATCGACGGTGCAAATGCCTGGCAGACGCTGCGCTACGTGACCGTGCCACAGCTGCGGCCCATGATCTTCTTCGCGGCCTCGCTCACCGTGGTGTGGGGCCTGGGCGCGGGCGGGCCGTACACGCTGGCCAGCTACATGCAGTTCATGGCCTACAACCAGGGGGACTACGGGGCCGCGGCGGCCATGGCCGTGGTCGTGCTGCTGGTGCTCACCGGCATCATCTACTTCCTGTGGTCGTACGTGGGTGGGCGCCCCGAGCTGCCGCGCAGCCGGGTGGGAAGCGCGGCCATCGACGAGACCCCGCCCCGCCGCACCTGGGGCACGCGCGCCTGGGCCTGGCTGGGCCGCACGCTGGCCGCGCCCGAGAGCAGCGACCCGAGCTCGCTGCGCGGCTTCAACGGCATGCGCGCCTTCGCATGCCTGCTGGTGATCGTGCACCACCTCAGCCAGCGGCTCGACGGCGAGTGGACGCTGGTGTGGCTGCTCAAGCCGCTCTGGTACCTGGGCCTGCGGTCGGACATGGGGGTGTGCATCTTCCTGGTGCTGTCCGGGGCCCTGCTGACGATGCCGTACTGGCGGCGGTACCTGGACGGCCGGAAGCCGCCCTCGCTCGGTGACTACGCCCTGCGCCGCGCCGCGCGCATCGGGCCGGGGTACTGGGCGGCGCTGGTGGTGACTGCGCTGGTGGGCCTGGCGGCCATGCCGCAGGCGAGTTACGTGCTGCGGCGGTTCCTGGCGGCCGCGGCCTTCACCTCGCCGCTGCACTACACCACCTTGTTCCCCACCGAGCTCGACCCGGTGCTGTGGTCCATCCCCTTCGAGGTGATGTGCTACGTGCTGCTGCCGTTGCTGGTGTTGCCGCTGTGGCGCGCCGTGCCGGACCGGACCCCCCGGCGCGCGCTGCGCTACCTGGTGTGGGTGCTCATCGGCCTGCAGCTCGCGCACCTCGCCATCGTCGCCAACTTCCCGATGGACAAGGTGGGGAAGGGCTGGCACCTGGGCCTCATCGGTGGCGCCAAGGAGTGGTTGCCGTACTGGAGCCCGGCCAGCTTCATGACCATGTTCATGCTGGGCGGCGCGGCGTCGCTGGGCATCGCCTGGAAGCAGCGCGTGAACCCCAGGCGCAGCGCGGACTTCGATCGCATGGCGCTGTGGGCGTTCCTGATCGGATGGCTGGTCTACGCGATGTTCGGGAGCGGGGTGAACAGCATCACGCGCCAGCCCTACATCACCCCGGTGTTCCCGGCGTTCATCGCCTTCGGCCTGTTCGCGATGCAGTTCGGCGACCGGCTGCACCGCCTGCTGGACAACCGGCTGTTCAACTGGGTCGCCAAGCACTCCTTCGGGCTGTACCTGTGGCACTTCCCGCTCCTGGAGCTGATCCGGATCTACTGGGTCCCGAGATTCAAGCCCTCCGAGCTGCGCAACTTCGGGCTGTGGCTGCTGCTCTCGGCACTGGTGGTGGCGACCTCGGCGCTGCTGGCGTGGCTCTCGTGGCACGTGCTGGAGCAGCCGGCACTGCGATGGGCACGCAACCGGACGACCCGCCGGGCCGCCTTGCCGCAGGGGGTGGTGGCGGAATGAGATACCGTTCGACCGCGCGCACCTGGCGGCGCCGCCTGTCGCTCGCGCTGGCGGTGGCCGGCGGGGTGGCGATGCTCTTCCCGCTGTACCTCATGTTCGTGTTCGCGACCCACACCGACGCGCGCATCGTGACCATGCCCGCGCCGGTGTGGTTCGGGCCGGCGCTGGGCGCCAACCTTCGCGAGCTGCTCACTCGCCTGCCCTACTTCTGGCACAATCTGTGGATGAGCCTTCGCGTGGCGGGGGCCACCGCCCTGCTGCAGATGCTGCTGTGCTCCCTGGCCGGCTATGCCTTCGCCATGCTGCGGTTCAAGGGCAAGGAGGTGCTGTTCGCGCTGGTGCTCTCGACCCTGTTGCTGCCCGCCTGCCTGGGGATGATCCCGCACCGGATGCTGATCGACTGGCTGGGCTGGCACGACACCGCCCGCGGCCTGGTCGTCCCGGCCGCCGCCAGCGCGCTGGGCATCTTCCTCATGCGGCAGTACACGAGCAAGGCCATCTCGGGCGAGCTCATCGAGGCGGCGCGGCTCGACGGCTGCAGCACCACCGGCATCTACTGGCGCATCGTGCTCCCCATCGTGCGCCCGGCCCTGGCGGCGCTGGCGCTCATCGCCTTCATCGATTCGTGGAACGACCTCACCCGTCAGCTGATGACGCTCCACGACATGCCGGTGTACACCGCGCCCCTGGCCCTGAGCTCGCTCATCGGCCTCAACGGCATCCCGGTCGGCGCGCTCTTCGCCGGCGCAGCCGTGACCATGCTGCCGGTGATGGTCGTGTTCGCGCTGTGCGCCCGCAAGCTGTTCCAGACGCTGGCGATGGACAGCAGCTCGGGGCTGTAGCGGCGGGCTGATCGAGAGACAGCAGCGAGGCGCGGCCACGGTCGCTCGTGCCCCCGACGAGGACGAGCCGGTGGGATTCCTCCCCGGATCTCCCATCGCCGGCCACGTCGTGCCTGCGCCCGGCATCCGCCGTCGCGCCGCCCCGCCGGAGGGGAGCGCAGCCGCTCAGGCAGCCCTGGGCGGGGCCGCCTGCGCCGGCGCCCGGCGCCGGATCCGCGGCAAGGCGAGCAGCGCTGCACCGTAGATGGCGAAGGTCACGACCAGCGCCGTGGGCCGCCCGGCGGGGAGGTCCTCGCCCAGGATCTTGAGCCCGGTCACCCCGAGGACGCCGTAGCCGACCCAGCGCGCCTGGCGTCGGGCGTCGGACCGTCCCGCCCAGGCCAGGAGCGCCGCGGCCACGACCAGCACCGCCGTCCGGGTCGTCGCCAGCGTGCCCCGGCTCGCATCCGGGCCCGGCGCGTCGGCCAGGAGCCGGGCCAGCAGCGCCGCCGCCACGCCGGTGCCGCCGCCGACGACCAGGAGCAGGTGGGCCAGCCACGTGGCGCGCGCGATCCAGCCCCCGGCCGCGACAGGCTCCGGCCTCGCCCCGGGGCGCGCCAGCCACGCGCAGGCGGCCGCCGCCAGCAGGGCGACCGCCGGTGGCGCGCCCAGCGGCGCCCATGCGCGCCCAGGCGGGGCCAGCAGGGCGTCGGCGGAGACGGCCGGGAGCGCGGCGGCGGCGGCGCTCGCCCAGGCGTAGAGCGCGGCGTGCACCGCCAGGCTGCGCCGGCCCAGCCGGCGCGCCAGCCAGGCCGAGGCGACCGCCAGCGCAGCCGAGGTCACCACGAATGCCGGGCGCCCCAGCGCCAGCGCCGTGCCGCAGGAGAGGAGGAGGGCACCCGCCGAGGCGAAGTACGGGAAGCCGGCGCGGTCCTCGAGCCGGTGCGTCCGCAGGGTGAGCGCGGCGGCGTACGCGGCCAGGCCGCAGCCGGCCGCCGCCGCCCCGAAGATCGCGCCGCCCGCGGCGCCGTGGGTCGAGAGGATGGCTGCGCCCCCCAGCCCGGCCCCGATCGCCCCGGCCGTCTGGCACGCCTCGAACGCGTGCACCTCGCGGTGCAGGAGCAGCGCCCGCACGGCGAAGGTGGCGAGCGTGAGCACCAGCAGCGCGGCCAGCACCAGGGCCGCCGCACCCACCCCTTCGTCCGCGTACGGCGAGAGAGAGCGCAGCGCCACCGCCAGGGCGCCGACGTCGGCCAGGGCGGCCGCCACCCAGCGGAGCCCGACCCAGCCCGGGGGGGCGCCGAGCCAGGCGCATCCGGTCGCGAGCAGGACCAGGAACAGCGCGCCCGGGACGGCCCGGTCCGCGTGGAACATGAGCGCGACGGCGGTGGCGGCGCCGATGGCCACGGTCGTCCAGGCGAGGGTCGGGAGCCGGTGCCAGCGGGCGATGAGGAGGAGCGCCGCCGCGACCGCCGCCAGGATGACCGTGGCCGCCTCGAGGCCGAGCAGCTGGAACCGGGCCACCGCCTCGTAGAGGAGCGGGCCGGCGACCAGGAGCGCCGAGACGCCGTGCGCGGTGGCACTGGAGCGGGCTCCGGCGCGCGCGGTCCGCTCCGCCAGGGCAGCGAGCGCCACGGCGTAAGCGAGCCCGAGCGCGGCGCCCAGCATCCCGGGCAAGGCGCCGCCATCGGTCAGCGCGCGGAACACGAAGCCGCCGGCCAGGACGAGCAACGTGCGACCGCCGAGGACGGGCAACGCCGACAGCAGCGGGGTGACGAGGTCCGTGCCCTCCGGCGAGGGCGCGGCCGCGAGCGCGGGGCCGCGCTGCCTCGGCGGTGCGCCGCGCGCCTCGACCGAAGCGAGGCGGTCCGCCAGCCCCGCGACCTGCTCGGCCAGAGCCGCGATCTTCGCTTCCAGCTCCGAGACGCGGTCCGACACGGGAACCCGCCCGCAGTTCGAGGAGCAGCGCCGTTTCGTCCGCAGCAGAGCACGGTGCGGCGGCGTAGCCCACCGCGCGCCCCAACGAGGTACGCTCGCCGCGGCGCGGCAACGGCCGGTGAGGCGATCCCGGCCCGCTGGACCGCATCGCGGGCGCCTGGCGCCCTGCGCCATCGACCCCTCTCGCGGCAATCCGGCCAATCCGGCTCGCGCGGGCCGCTCCGTCGTCCCAGGTGAGGGCCGCGCTCGATGCCCTGTCCCACCGGCGCGCGGGGAGGAGTGAGCAGCTGTCGAAAGGAGTCGAAAAGATGCTCGACCACACCCCGGAGATGATTCGCAGCGGCAGCACCCTCGCGGCACACCGTGCCATCACCTCGACCTCCGTCCTCGCGGCGCTGGCGCTGGCGCTCGTCGCCTGCGGCGGATTCGAGCTCGTCCTCGAGCCCACCCACCACCACCCGACTCGTGTCCGCCTCCGCCGGCGGCACCCTGGTGGCGGGCGCCGCCAGGCTCACCATTCCCCCCGGCGCCCTCGCCCAGGACACGCAGGTGACGCTGCGCGAGGCGGAGCCCCACCACGCGGGCCGCGCCGCGCGCTTCGAGGTCGAGCCGCACGACGCGCTCGTCCCCGGCCACGAGGCGCTGCTGTCCGTGGAGGTGAGCGACAGCAACCCGAAGGTGGCTATGCACGACGGCGACGACGATTCCCTGGAGGACGTGGAGGTGGAGGACCGCAACCACCACTCGTTCAAGACGCACATGAGCACGCTGGGCGACGTCGAGGTCGAGGTCGAGGAAGGCCTCTCCTGCGGGACGCCGTCGACCTGCACGGCAGGCCAGGAGTGCGACGACGGCGCGTGCAAGGCCCACGACGACGGGGCCCAGACCTGCGCAGACGTCTGCAGCACCGGCCAGGAGTGCGACGACGGCGTCTGCAAGACCCACGACGAGGTCGAGACCGAGCACGGGGGTGCCCCCGGAACCTGCTCGCCGAGCTGCGCAACCGGCCTGGTCTGCCACGACGGGATGTGCTCGGCTCACGGCTAGCCGCCGCAGCCGCTGCCGGTTCACGCGACGGCGAAGGGGCGCGCCGGCTCCTCGGAGCGGGCGTGCCCCTTTGCTCGTGGTCACCGGTCGATGACGAGGATGTCCGAGTGCTTCGAGCGGCGGCCCCTCAGGGGTTCGTCGCTTACGGGCGGGCGTGCCGTGGCGGCCCACGGGAGCGATAATCGACTCGAGGCCGCCATGGTCGTGGGGATCGCGTCGAGGAGGAGGGCCGCGCCGGTCGCGCTGGCGCTCCTGTGCGCGTGCAGGTCGTCGGGCCCGTACACGCTGCCGGCCGCCGCCATCAACACCGCGCTCGGGCTCGGCGCCTCGGCGCACCAGCGCGCAGCGGGCGGCTGCTTCGCGACGTGCGCCTACGGGACCACCTGCAACCCGCGGACGGGTTTCTGCGAGCGGTCGCCGTGCGGCACGTGCCCCGCCGGGCAGAGCTGCGTCGTGGTGAACGGCGGGTGGAAGTGCGGCACGGAGGGGGAAGCGTCGAGCGCCGCGGCGGCCGTCCGCACCAGCCTGCCGCCGCCCGGCCAGGTCGTCCCCGGGGTCGGGATACTCGCCGCGGACCGGCAGCGGCCCTCCGCCCTCTCCGCCCGCTCGCCCCGGGCCCCCCGGGCCCGGCCAGCCCTGACCTGGCGCGACCCGCTCCTCCGCCGCCCCCACACGCTCAGGTGGCGCCCAGTACCGGTGCTCGGTCGCGCCGCTCCACGGCGCGCTTGCTCAGCGCCGCGAGCGCGAAAGCCGGCCGTGCTCGGCGAGCCCGGGCCGCGTGACGTCCGCCCCTTCTGAACCGCCAACCCCACGGAGCGTGGATTAGGTTTCTTCGGCTGCACCGAGGAGAACCCATGTCTCTCCAGCGCCTGTTCCTGGTGATGCTCCTCTCGTCCCTGGCGGGCACCGCCCTGGCCTCCGGGGGAGGGCCCCCCGCGTCCGAGGAATCCGCCCAGGTCGCAAAGGCGGAGAAGCTCATCAAGGCCAAGAAGTGGGACGACGCCATCCAGCTGCTCACCCAGGCCTCGCAGACGGACGGCGACAACGCGGACGTCTACAACTGGCTGGGGTACGCGGAGCGGAATCGCGGAAACACCGACGCGGCGTTCAAGTACTACGAGCGGGCGCTCCAGCTCGACCCCAAGCACCGCGGCGCCCACGAGTACGTGGGGGAGGCATACCTCATCGTCGGCGATCCGTCGAAGGCGAAGGAGCACCTCGACGCGCTGCGGAAGCTCTGCGGCACCAAGTGCGAGGAGTACCGGGATCTGAAGAAGGACATCGACGAGTACGAGTCCAAGCACGCCAGCGCCGCGCCCTGATCCGCCCGGGCTGCGTCAATCGTTGGCGAGCCAGCTGGTCTTCACTCCCCCGCCTCGATGGCGAACACCCGCCCGCGCAGGTCGGCGGCATAGACCCTCTTGCCCACGGCAACCGGCGAGGCGGCGAAGCCCCATTCGCCGGGAGAGGGGTCCGCGGGGAGCGCCCACCGCAGCTCGCCTCCGGCCCAATCCAGGGCCAGCAGCGCGCCCCGGCGCGGAGAGAAGTAGGCGTCGTTCCCCACGGTCCCGACGAAGACGGAGCCGGCGGTCGCGGACGGCCGCGCCCAGCTCCAGCCCGGCACCTCCCGCTCCCAGACCAGGCGTCCGCCGTCCAGGGCCACCGCGAACACGCGCAGTGCGTCGGACGAGCCGTGGTACGCGACGTGGTCGCGGACCACCGGCGGCGACTCGATCCACGAGAACCACACGTACCGCTTCCACGCGCTGGCCCCGGTGGCTTCGTCGAGCGCCAGGAGCTCGTAGCTGCGGGTGCCCACCAGGGCCCTGCCGTCGGCCACCACGACGTCCGAGACGATGGCGCCACCGGCATCGACGTCCCAGCGCGGCAGCCCGTTCCTGGCGGCCACCGCCCGCACGTGGCCGTCGTAGCTGCCGAAGATGACCGCGTCGCCGGCGACCGCCGCGGCACCGGAGATCACGTCGCCCGCGGCGGCGCGCCAGACCACCCGGCCGCTCCGTGCGTCGATGGCGTACAGGCCGCCGTCGCGGCTCCCGACGTAGGCCCTGCCGTCCTTCACCACGACCGAGGACGCGTACCGCTCGTATCGATCGTCGGTCGGCCCCGACGGCACCCGCGGCGCCTTTCCCTTGCCGATGGAGGTGCGCCAGAGGAGCCGCCCGGTCCGGAGGACGAAGGCCTGGAGCCGACCGTCGTCGGACGGCACGTACACGCACCCGCGGTCGATGGTGGGGGTCGCACGGACGGCGCCCCCGGCCTGCGCCGTCCAGATCACCCTTCCCGTCCGCTCCGAGAGAGCGAACAGCGCGCCCTGGTCCGTGGCCACGACCAGTGCACCGCTCGCCGGATCGTGTGCCAGCCCTGCCCAGATCGGCGCATGGAGGTCGACCGTCCAGGCGACGGCCGGCCGCGGCGGGGAGGCGTCCTGGGCGGGGGGAACCGGATCCGGACCCTCGAGGCGGCGGAGCGCGAAGGGGATCTGGTACAGCGGGACGAGCGCCTTCGGGAGCACCCCCTCGAGCTCGCCGTCCGCGAGCGCGAGCTCGAAGGATTGGCCCACGATCACCCGCCGGCCATCGATCCGCCATGCCCCGACGGGAAGATCGCGCAGTCCGATCGACGCCAGGGTCAGCCGCGCGACGGGTTTCCCGTCCGCCTCGGCGAACTCCATCACGACGCGCCGACGCTCGCCCCCGTGCTCCGCGTCGCCGCCCAGCCAGCCGAGAAAGGCGGAGGGCGCGAGCGAGGCGTCGTCGCCCCTGGCGACGAGGGCGGCCGCCAGCGCGACCAGGGGCAGAAGGTTCCGGGCGATTCGCATCGATGTCCCCATTCCCCGCGCGCCACCATCGGGCCGTGCGTCCGTGA
The DNA here is from genome assembly GCA_963736345.1 of uncultured Pseudomonadota bacterium. Taxonomy (GTDB): domain Bacteria; phylum Myxococcota; class Myxococcia; order Myxococcales; family Anaeromyxobacteraceae; genus Anaeromyxobacter. Next base: position 10,446 of record CAVTOU010000006.1, read on the forward strand.
ATGGCGAGCTTACTCCGGACGGAGGGCGATCGCCTCACGCGCGCGGGACGCCGGCGCGACCAGGTGGACGTCTTCCATGCCGGTGGCGGCAGCAGCGGCCGCGTTCGCGCCGTGCGGCGCCCCCGCCGCCGGTCAGGGCGCCAGCCGGGGCCCGCTGGCCCCGGCGGGCGCCCCGGGGGCCGGAACGATACGGGAGGCTTCCTCGCCGCCGCGCCCACGCGCACCGCTCCGGATGCGATGGGGGCGTGCCGGTCGGAGGCCGACCAGCATGCCGGCGGTGACGACGGCGACGCCGGCCAGCGAGGCCGGGGTCGGGATCTCGGAGAGAAGGGGGATCGCGGCCAGGGTGGTGACGCAGGGGACCGCGGCAGCGAAGAGCGCGGTCTCCGCCGCGCCGAGCGTGGCCACGGCGCGGGTGTAGACGAAGATCGACACGGCCCCGATCAGGGCGCCCTGCACCAGGGCCTGCAGCAGCAGCTCCCGGGCGCCGGCCAGCAGGAGCGCCTTGCCCGGAAGCAGCGCATAGATGGGAAGGAAGCCGCACATGGAGAGCACCGCGACGGTCGCGGCGCGCTCGGCCGGGGGGAGGCCCGAGCGACGACGGCACGCCGTACACCGACCACCAGATGGACGCCAGCAGCAGGAAGCCGTCGCCAAGGAGCTGGCGTGGGCTGGCCACGGCCAGGCTGTCGTAGGCCATGGAGCGCGATGCCCGCCCCGATGATCACGATCCCGGCGGTCCGTTGCGATGG
>CAVTOU010000007.1:0-383567 GCA_963736345.1 uncultured Pseudomonadota bacterium
CCATCACCACGTATTGCTGGCTGGAGCTGGGTCCGGGGCAGGTCGTGAAGTTCACGCCGGGCATCTCACTGGGCAAGAACTGGATCCACCTGCGACCGCTGGGGCGCAGGGGAAGGACGACGATGTCACCGTCACCGCCGCCGCCAAGGTGGCCGACGTCGTCGTGGTCCAGGGCAAATATTGCGGTCGACCAGGACATCGGATTGGGGACGCCCTACCGGGTCATCATCCAGGACGCCAAGGTGTCGAAGCGTCTCTTCCACGAGGTGGTCCTTCGCTCACGCGAAGGGCACTACGCTCAGGACGATTGGGCGGCATGAAGGCCGGTCGCCTTGAGCGTAGGCCCCGCGCCAGCGGGGCCGGAGTCGAAAGGCGCCCTTCGCCCGCACTGCCGGGCCGGGCTTTCACCCCGTGACCGACCACCTGCGCGGCGCCCTCCTGGCCGAGGTGGACGCGCTGGCGGCCGCATGGGGAAGGGCGGCGACCCCTACTGTCCGGGCGCTGCGCGCGGACGCGCGGAGGCCACCGTCTTCGGGCCGCTGGCGCTGAATCTCGGGCGGAGCTGGTCGGCCGGTGGCGCGCCGTGGCCTATGTGGGGCGGCCGCCGGGGCCCGGGCTGGCGCAGCGCGGTGCCGCGCGAGGAACGGGACATCCGTCGTTCCGGCCCGGGAGCACCATCATCGACGCGGTGGTGCGCGGCCGCGACTGCATCGGCGTGATGCCCACCGGCGCGGGCAAGTCGCTGACCTACCAGATCCCGGCCCGGGCGCTGGGCGGCACCACCCTGGTCCTCATCGCGCTCATGAAGGACCAGGTCGACGCCATGGCGCGGGTGGGCCTGTGGTGTTCCTGAACTCGAGCCTGTCGTCCGCGCGAGCGGGTCCGGGCGCTCCGGGACGGGAGCTGGAGCTGGTCTACGCCGCCCCCGAGGGGCTGGAGGCATCGGTCGGGAGCGCGCTGACGGTGGGCATTGCCCTCATCGCGGTGGACGAGGCGCACTGCAACGCCCTGCCTACCGCAACCTGGCCGGCCTCGAAGGCACGCTTCTGGGTGCCGCGTGCTGGCCCTGACCGCCACCGCCCAGGCCGATCCGGGGACATCGGCGCACAGCTCGGCATGTCGGATTCCGCTGGCGGTGCGCGGCTCGTTCCTGCGGCGCAACCTGATGTTGCACGCGGTGAGGAAGGGCGAGCGGCGCGGTCGCGCGATGCTGCGGCTGTCCGGGCGCGGCGGGGGAGGGTTCCGCTCACGCCCTGTCGCGCCGCGCGGTGGAGCAGACCGCCGAGCAGCTCCGCTCGACGGCGTGCGGGCGAGGGCGTATCACGCCGGGCTGGAGCCCGAGGGGTGCAGGACGGCTTCCAGTCCGGCGCCGTCGAGGTGGTGGTGGCGACGGTCGCGTTCGGCATCGACAAGCCCGACATCGTTTTGTCGCGCTTGCCTAGGCGTACTACCAGGACATTGGCGGCTGGCGCCACGGGAAGCCGAGCACGCGCGTGCTCCTCTACTCCTGGGCGGACGTGATGCTGGGACCGACGCCGAGCCCGAGGTGGCGGAGTGGCAGCGCCGGCAGGCGCGCGCTCCACCGCTTCGCGGAGGGCGACGGCTGTCGCCACCGGCGGCGGGCCACTTCGGCGAGGCCGCCGGCGCCTGCGGGGACGCCTGCCATTGCTGCACCGCCTGGACGCGCCTGGCGGCGGCGCCTGCGGTTCACGGGAAAAGCCGCCGCGGCGCGGGTGGGGCCGACGACGGCCCCGCCGGGGACGCACGGGGCGACGACGCGCTGATGGCGGAGGTGGCCAGCCTCTTCGACAAGTCCGCGCGCCTGGCGCGGCGGCGAGGCGCGGGCTCGAGGGGTCCCTACGCCGGAGTCTTCCCCACCTCGTCGAGCTGGCGCGCGCGCGCCCGCGCGATTGGGAGGAGCTGGCGACGGTCAAGGGCGTGGGTCCGCGGAAGCTGGCCGACTTCGGCGAGGCGGTGCTGGAGCTGGTCAAGGCTGAGGGGGAGGGGCCGGGGCCCGCGCGCGCGCCGCCGAGATCCCGTACCGGACGTTCACGTCCAGCAGAAGATGCGCGGGCGTCGGCGGTCCAGGGCTGGGAGAGCGCGCCGCGGGCCAGGGTGTGGAAGGTGATCCAGCTGCTGGCGAGAGGGGCGGAGATTCACCGACCTCTCGGCCGCGGCCGCGATGCGCGCCGGGTGCGGGTCCGCGCCCTTCAGGTAGTGGATCAGCGGGGTGTCGGCCAGGACGTGCCCGCCGGCGCGAGGACCGACACGTCGACCTCGTCCACCCCGCCCAGGTCGACCGGCGGGGAACCGGGCGGCACGGAGAGGTCCAGCTCCTGCAGCGTGAGGCGGTAGCTCACGCCCGGCTGCGTCAGGACGTGGAGCCCGGCTGCATGTCGTAGCCGATATCGGTCTCGACCTGTTCCCCGATCCCGAGGGTGCGGGAGCGGCTGAAGCACACCGTCCGCGCCTCGGGAGCCGCAGCCAGACGGGAGGTATACGGCCACGGCCAGCGCCACGAGGGCGCATCTCACGGGAGCTCCTCTCAGAACCAGAACTGCACGCCCAGCTTGGCGCAGGGGATGGGCGGCGGCAGGTGCTCGTCGCCGATCTCGCGCTTCCGCCGCCGGAGCTGGTCTTGCTGTTCCCGGGGCCGCACCTCGAGCCTCGACACCCCCGCCGACCTGAAGAAGGACGTGCCCCGCGGTCCATCCCATTTCAAGGCCCAGGGCAGCGCGCTCGCGTACCAGTAGGCGTGGGCCAGCACACCCGCCGGAGCTCGGCGGAACGTCCCTGCGCCTGGCGAGGAAGGGGAGCGGCGAAGCGAGACCCGCCCTCCAGCTCCAGGGAAGGCGAGAGCGCGGCCCGCACCGGCGCCAGCACCAGTCCTCCGCCCTTCAGGCCGAATCCCACGCCGCTCCACATGGGACCGGCGTCGATGCGCAGCGCATCGACGAGAGCTGCGCCCCGCCACGCCGGCGCCGCAGCTCGCATTGATGGCCATGCCCAGGCGCGGGAGGAGCGCCTCCCCGGAGCGCGGTTCGCCCGGACTGGGCGTGCGGCCGGCGGAGGTGCCGGCGAACACGGCGAGGCTGGCGAGCAGGCGACGCATGGCGTCTGCGGCCAGGGCAGCGTGGTCACTGGCGGCCGGAAAGCGGGCCCCTCCCCCTGGTCTTCCTCACGGGCACCTGCTCCGAACGGGGCACCCCAGTCTGGGCCATGCGCTGGAAACACATTAAAATGATGGCTTAGGCGGGTGGCCTGACGCGCTACGGGGCCGGCAGGACCGGTCCGGGACGAGCGCTCCGTTTCCGCCTGCGACGAGGGTCGCTTGACTGCGCTAGATAGTCGACTAAATAGACCGTTGAGGTCCGTTATCATCGCACGGGTACCTGGTGGGAACCCGGAGTCGACCCAGATGATTCCGGGTATCGAGCGGCACCGACTACGCCATCGCGCCGCTCGCGCCTGTCTCGCGCAGCCATTACACGCTCACCGCCCAGGAGCGGCCGCAACGCGCTCGCTGGTGCCGCTCCCGACGGTCTCGAAGTCTGCAAGGAGCTGTCGAAGGCCGGGCTGGTCATCTCGCACCGCGGTGAAAGGCGGCTACGGCCTGGCGCGGCCGGCGGACGATCACGGTGGCCGAGATTGTCGAGGCGCTCCGAGGGCCCCATCGCGCTCACCGAGTGTAGCCAGGAATTCCAACTGGAGGCCACTCCTGCCAAGGCCGGCTGGATTGGCATCCGGTCTCGCGCGCCATCCACGGCGCCCTCTCCAGCCCTGCCGCTCTCGGCCATCGCCCCTGCTGCGGCCCCGGCAGATCCCCCCGAGCCCCTCGTCACCCTGGGAGCCCACGCGTCATGAGCACCACCGGAGGAGATTAAGCAGCCGACGGAGCAGGGCTACAAGTACGGCTTCGTGACGGAGGTCGAGGAGGACAAGGTCCCGAAGGGCCTGTCCGAGGAGACCATCCGCTTATCTCCGCCAAGAAGGTGAGCCGTCCTTCATGCTGGAGTGGCGGCTCAAGGCGTACCGTCACGCGGAGATGGAGGAGCCGACCTGGTGCCTGATGTCTCCGCGACCCGCCCATCGACTACCAGGGCATCGTTATGACTCCGCCCCCGGTCCCGGAAGAAGCTGGGCTCGATGGACGAGGTCGATTCCGAGGTGAAGCGCGCCTTCCAGAACTGGCAGTTCCGCTGGAGGAGCAGATGCGCCTGGCCGGGGTGGCGGTGGACGCGGTCTTCGACTCGTCTCGGTGGCCACCACCTTCAAGAAGAAGCTGGCCGATGCCGGGGTCATCTTCGGCTCGTTCTCGGACTGCGACCCGGCCCTGGTGGAGAAGTACCTGGGGTCGGTGGTCCCGGCCACCGACAACTTCTTCGCGGCCTAGATCTCTTCGGACGGCTCGTTTGCCTACGTGCCCAAGGGCGTGCGCTGCCCCATGGAGCTTCTCCACCTACTTCCGCATCAACGCCAAATCGCCGGGCAGTTCGAGCGGAGACGCTGATCGTCGCGGACGAGGGCGCCTCCGTCACCTGGAAGGCTGCACCGCCCCCCAGCGCGACGAGAACCAGCCTGCACGCCGCGGTGGTGGAGCTGGTGGCGCGCTCGACGGCGCGCACATCAAGTACTCGACGGTGCAGAACTGGTACCTGGGTGATGCCGAGGGGCGGGCGGGATTCTCTTCAACTTCGTGACCAAGCGCGGCAAGGCCATGCGCAGGTCCAAGATCAAGCTGGACGCAGGCGGAGATGCTGGCCATCACCTGGAAGTACCCACGACGGCCGAGGGCGACGCGGTGGGCGAGTTCTACTCGGTGGCGCTCGCCAACCACCGCCGACAGGCGGACACCGGCACCAAGATGATGTCCACATCGGGAAGAACACGCGCTCGACACTTCTTCAAGGCATCAGCGCCGGCCGGGGGCAGAACACCTACCGCGGCCTGGTCAAGATGCTCAAGGGAGTGGGAGGGGGCCCGCAATTACTCCCAGTGTGATTCTCGTTCTCTCATCGGCGACCGCTGCGGCGCCCACACCTTCCCGTACATCGAGGTGCAACCTACTGCCAAGTCGAGCACGCAGGCCACCACCTCCCGCATCAGCGACGCGACCAGCTCTTCTACTGCCGGCAGCGCGGGCATCTCCGACGAGGATGCTGTCTCCCTCATCGTGAACGGGTTTGCCAAGCAGGTGCTGAAGGGAGTTCTCACTGGAGTTCGCGGTGGAGGCGCAGAAGCTGCTGGGCATGTCGCTGGGGAGCTGTCGTGGAGGGCCTTCGGAACCGGGCTCGTTCATGGCGATGAGCAACCAGGGTGCACGGACATCACGCCGAAGGTGACCGGCCTCCGCGCCACGAACGGCCAGGATATTCTGAAGGGGCTCGACCTCGCTCCCGCCGGGCGAGGCGCACGCCATCATGGCCGAACGGCAATGACGCAAGCTGGCCGGGGCGCGGGCCGGCCGGCCGTCTACCAGGTCACGGCCGGCAGGCTTCGGAGGACAGGACCTGTGGCGGCGCCAGGGAGCGGGCCGCGTGGCGTGTTCCTGGGGTTTCAGTACCCCGTGGAGATCCCGGGCGTGGGCATCCCCGCACCGCGCCTGAACGCCATCCGGCGCACCCTGCTGGGCAGAGCTCGACGCCACATTCTCCTTCGCCCGGGAGAGGATGAGCTTCTTGCACCTGTCAACGAGGGCTTCTCGGGCGGGGAGAAGAAAGCGAAACGAGATTTCACAGGCGGTGCTGAACCTCGCTCGCCATCCTCGACGATATTCGACTTGGGGCCTGGACACTGGGGGTGAATGCGCTGCGCCGGCCCGACCGCTCCATCCTGCTGGTCACGAACTACAAGCGGCTGCTCGAGTACGTCCGTCCGGTGCATGTCATGGCGCGGTTGTTCCGCTCGGCGGTCCGGAGCTGGCCGACCAGCTGGAGCGGCACGGATGCCTGGGCGGCCGGCATGGGCCCGGAGCTCGAGGCGGCCGCGAGGGTGCCCGGCCAGAGCCCGTTCGAGGAGGGCGCGGCGCGGCTGCTGGCTTCGGCCCGGCCCGCCGGACCGGCCTGGCTGGGGGACCAGCGCGCGGCGGGCGCGGCCGCCTTCCGCCCGCCGGGTCCCCACCTTGCGCCACGAGGACTGGCGCTTCACCACACCGGGCGCTGCTGGCCGTGCTCGTGGGCGGCGGCTGGGGCGGGCTGGAGGAGCAGCTCGCCTCGCTCGCGGTGCTCGGACTCGCGTTCGCCGGACGGCCGGTTCCGCGCCGACCTCTCGTCGGCCGGGACGCTGCCCGGCGGCGTGGTGGTGGTGAAGCCTGGCCGAGGCGCTGGTCCGGTCGCCGGAGCTGGTCCGGCCAACCTGGGCGGCCCGCCCGACGGGCTGGCCTTCACCGCCCTCAACACGGCCCTCTTCGAGGACGGCGCCTTCGGCGCACTCCCCCGGGCGCGGTACTGGAGACGCCCATCGCGCTGGTGTTCGCGGGCGGCGGGTCCGGCCCGTTCGCTGGTGCAGCACCCGCGCGCGCTGGTGGTGGCCGGGCAGGGCGCCCGCGCCACCCTGGCGGAGATTTACCTGGGCGGGCCGGGTACGTGTACCTCACTCCGCCGTCACCAGCTGTGCCTCGCCGACGGGGCGGAGATTGAGTACGTCAAGCTGCAGGACGGAATCGCGCTTCCACGCGGCACGGTCTTCGCGGAAGCGGCGCGCGCCACCGCACACGCGCAGTCGCTGGGGGCGCAGCTCTCGCGCTCCGAGCTGGGGTCCGGCTGGCCGGCGAGGGAGGCGCCCTGACCGCCTCCGGCCTGTACATGGCCGACGGGAGCCGGGTCACCGACGCCTTCACCTGGGGTCGAGCATGCTCGCGCTGCTCCACGGTCGCTACAAGGGCATCCGCGGGCACGCCGCGCGCGTGTTCGCGGGGCGCATCCGCGTCCTCCCCGGCGCGGACACGCCCGCCAGATGAACTCGAACCTGTCCTCTCCGAGGATGGTCGACAAGCCGCAGCTGCAGATTCTTCGCCGACGACGCCAAGTGCGGGCACGGCGGCACGGTGGGCCAGCTCGACGAGGACGCGCTCTTCTACCCGCGCTCGCGCGGCCTGGCCAGCGCCGAGGCGCAGACCCTCCTTGTGGGCGTTCGCCGCCGAGATGGTGGTAGCGGCATCCGGCCAGGGGCCGCGCCGGCGCCCGCGCACACGTGCCTGGCTCCCCGCCGCGGCGGCGCTCCTGGAGGCAGCATGATGAGCTCCTGTTAGCCCCACGCCGCACCGCGGGGGCGCGCGCGGCGCCGGCTACGACCTGGAGGGCATCCGTCCTGCAGTTCCCCATCCGCGGCCGCTGCGCGGCAAGCGCCTGGCCTACCTGGACAACGCCGCCACCACCCTGCAAAGCCGCGCGCGCGACCGCGGTGCGCCGCTACTACGAGGAGGACAACGCCAACGTCCACCTGCTCTCCGAGCGCGCCACCCGCGCCTACGAGGAGGCGCGGGTGCGGCCGATCCCCACGAGGCCATTGTTTGCGGCACCACCGAGGGCATCAACCTGGTAGCCCAGACCTTCGGCCGGCAACGGGTGGGGCGGGGCGACGCAGGCGCTGGTGACGGAGATGGAGCACCCCACCAACATCGTCCCTGGCAGCTCCTGTGCCGCGAGAAGGGCGCCCATCTGAGGGTCCTGCCCATCGAGACCCTGCGCGGGGCTGGGCGAGCTGGATTTCGGCCGCTCGGCCCGCGGCACCAGGGCTATTCCCCCACTCTCGACGGCGTTGTACCGCGAACCTGCTGGCCGAGATTATCGCCCGCGCCCACGCCACGGGCGTACCGGTGCTGGTGGACGGTGGCTGCCCCGCACCTGGCCGTCGACGTGCGCGCGCTGGGGGCGGACTCTCACGTGCTCTCGGGGTCATACGTACGGGCCCATGGGCATTGGGGTCCTGTGGGGGCGGAAGGCGCCGCCGGAGGAGATGCCGCCCTGGAAGCGGCGGGGACATGATCCTCCTGTCACCTTCGAGGAGACGACCGACGCTGCCGTACAAGTTCGAGGCCGTACATGGCGCCGGCCACGTCGGGTGTGCCGGCCTCGAACTTGTACGGCGGCGCGTTGAAGGTCGTCTCCTCGAAGGTGACGGAGAGGATCATGTCCCCGCCGCCCTGCCAGGGCGGCATCTCCTCCAGCAGCGCCTTCCGCCCCCACAGGACCCCGATGCCCATGGGCCCGTACATCTTGTGGCCCGAGAGCGCGTAGAAGTCCGCCCCCAGCGCGCGCACGTCGACGGCCAGGTGCGGGGCGGCCTGGGCCCCGTCCACCAGCACCGGCACGCCCCGGTCGTGGGCGCGGGCGATGATCTCGGCCAGCGGGTTCACCGTGCCGAGCGCATTCGAGACGTGGGTGATGGCCAGGATCCTGGTGCGCGGGCCGAGCAGCCGATCCAGCTCGCCCAGCCGCAGGTCGCCGGCGTCGTCGATGGGCAGGACCTTCAGATGGGCGCCCTTCTCGCGGCACAGGAGCTGCCAGGGGACGATGTTGGAGTGGTGCTCCATCTCCGTCACCAGCACCTCGTCGCCCCGCCCCACCCGTTGCCGGCCGAAGGTCTGGGCTACCAGGTTGATGCCCTCGGTGGTGCCGCGGACGAAGATCACCTCGTGGGGATCGGCCGCGCCCAGGAAGCGGGCCATCTTGACCCGCGCCTCCTCGTAGGCGCGGGTGGCGCGCTCGGAGAGCAGGTGCACGCCGCGGTGGACGTTGGCGTTGTCCTCCTCGTAGTAGCGGCGCACCGCATCGATGACGGCGCGCGGCTTCTGGGTGGTGGCGGCGTTGTCCAGGTAGGCCAGGCGCTTGCCGCGCAGCGGCCGCGACAGGATGGGGAACTGGGCGCGGATGCCCTCCAGGTCGTAGCCGGGCGCGGCGCGCGCCTCCCGCGGTGCGGCGTGGGGCTGACCGGAGCTCATCATGCTGCCTCCAGGAGCGCCGCCGCGGCGGGGAGCCGGGCGGCCACGTGTGCGCGGGCGCGGGCCCGCAGGCCCTCGGGCCGGATCCGCTCCACCATCTCGGCGGCGAACGCCCAGATGAGGAGGGTCCGCGCCTCGGCGCTGGCCAGGCCGCGCGAGCGCAGGTAGAAGAGCGCGTCCTCGTCGAGCTGGCCCACCGTGCCGCCGTGCCCGCACTTCACGTCGTCGGCGAAGATCTCGAGCTGCGGCTTGGTGTCGACCACCGCGTCCTCGGAGAGGAGCAGGTTCGAGTTCATCTGGCGGGCGTCGGTCTTCTGCGCGCCGGGGAGGACGCGGATGCGCCCCGCGAACACGCCGCGGCCGTGCCCGTCCAGGATGCCCTTGTAGGTCTCGAGCGTGGAGCAGCGCGGGACGGCGTGCTCGACCCAGGTGAAGGCGTCGGTGACCCGGCTCCCGTCGGCCATGTACAGGCCGGAGGCGGTCAGGGCGCCTCCCTCGCCGGCCAGCCGGACCCGCAGCTCGGAGCGCGAGAGCTGCGCCCCCAGCGACTGCGCGTGTGCGGTGAGGCGCGCGCCGGCGCCCTGCTCCGCGAAGACCGTGCTCACGTGGAAGGCGCGATCGCCCTCGTCCTGCAGCTTGACGTGCTCGATCTCCGCCCCGTCGGCGAGGCACAGCTCGGTGACGGCGGAGGTGAGGTACGCGTCCGGCCCGCCCAGGTAGATCTCCGCCAGGGTGGCGCGGGCGCCCTGCCCGGCCACCACCAGCACGCGCGGGTGCTGCACCAGCGAACGGGCCGAACCGCCGCCCGCGAACACCAGCGCGATGGGCGTCTCCAGTACCGCGCCCGGGGGGAGATACACGAAGGCGCCGTCCTCGAAGAGGGCCGTGTTGAGGGCGGTGAAGGCCAGCCCGTCGGGCCGCGCCAGCCGCCCCAGGTTGGGCCGGACCAGCTCCGGCGACCGGACCAGCGCCTCGGCCAGGCTCGCCACCACCACGCCGCCGGGCAGCGTCCCGGCCGACGAGAGGTCAGCACGGAACCGGCCGTTGGCGAACACGAGCCGCGGTCCGAGCGCCGGCGAGAGCGAGGCGAGCTGCTCCTCCGGCCCCGGCCCGCCCCCGGCCGCCGCCGGCGAGAGCACCGCCAGCGGCGCCAGGCTGGTGAAGCGCCAGTCCTCGTGGCGCAAGGTGGGGAGCCCGGCGGCGCGGAAGGCGGCCGCGCCCGCCGCGCGCTGGTCCCCCAGCCAGGCCGGTCCGGCGGGCCGGGCCGAAGCCAGCAGCCGCGCCGCGCCCTCCTCGAACGGGCTCTGGCCGGGCACGCTCACGGGCGTGCCTCCCGGGCCGCCTCGAGCTCCGGGCCCATGCCGGCCGCCCAGGCGTAGCCGGTCCGCTCCAGCTCGTCGGCCAGCTCCGGACCGCCCGAGCGGACGATGCAGCCGGCCGCCATGACATGCACCCGGTCCGGACGGACGTACTCGAGCAGCCGCTTGTAGTGCGTGACCAGCAGGATGGAGCGGTCGGGCCGGCGCAGCGCATTCACCCCCCGTGCGACCACCCGGAGCGCGTCGATGTCCAGGCCCGAGTCGATCTCGTCGAGGATGGCGAGCCGAGGTTCCAGCACCGCCATCTGGAAGATCTCGTTCCGCTTCTTCTCGCCGCCCGAGAAGCCCTCGTTGACCGAGCGGCTCGAGAGCGCCGGGTCGAGCTCGAGGAGCTTCATCTTCTCCCGGGCGAAGGAGAGGAAGTCCATGGCGTCGAGCTCCTCCTCCCCGCGGGTGCGCCGGATGGCGTTGAGCGCGGTGCGGAGGAAGTAGAGGTTGCCCACGCCCGGGATCTCCACGGGGTACTGAAACCCCAGGAACACGCCCAGCGCGGCCCGCTCCTCCGGATCCAGCGCCAGCAGGTCCTGTCCTCCGAAGCGCACCTCGCCGGCCGTGACCTGGTAGACGGGCCGGCCGGCCAGCACCCCGGCCAGCGTCGACTTGCCCGAGCCGTTCGGCCCCATGATGGCGTGCACCTCGCCCGGCGGGAGCGAGAGGTCGAGCCCCTTCAGGATCTCCTGGCCGTTCACCGTGGCGCGGAGGCCGGTCACCTTCAGCATGATGTCGTCACCCTGGTTGCTCATCGTGATCGTGATCCCCGTGAACGAGCCCGGTTCCCGAAGGCCCTAGCCGACGCTCCCCTCCAGCGACATGCCCAGCAGCTTCTGCGCCTCCACCGCGAACTCCATGGGCAGCTCCTTCAGCACCTGCTTGGCAAACCCGTTCACGATGAGGGAGACGGCGTCCTCGTCGGAGATGCCGCGCTGCCGGCAGTAGAAGAGCTGGTCGTCGCTGATGCGGGAGGTGGTGGCCTCGTGCTCGACCTTGGCGGTCGGGTTGCGCACCTCGATGTACGGGAAGGTGTGGGCGCCGCAGCGGTCGCCGATGAGGAGCGAATCACACTGGGAGTAATTGCGGGCCCCCTCCGCTCCCTTGAGCATCTTGACCAGGCCGCGGTAGGTGTTCTGCCCCCGGCCGGCGCTGATGCCCTTGGAGATGATGGTCGAGCGCGTGTTCTTCCCGATGTGGATCATCTTGGTGCCGGTGTCGGCCTGCTGGCGGTGGTTGGCGAGCGCCACCGAGTAGAACTCGCCCACCGACTCGTCGCCCTGCAGGATGCAGGATGGGTACTTCCAGGTGATGGCCGAGCCGGTCTCCACCTGCGTCCAGCTGATCTTGGACCTGCGCATGGCCTTGCCGCGCTTGGTCACGAAGTTGAAGATCCCGCCCCGCCCCTCGGCGTCGCCCGGGTACCAGTTCTGCACCGTCGAGTACTTGATGTGCGCGCCGTCGAGCGCCACCAGCTCCACCACCGCGGCGTGCAGCTGGTTCTCGTCGCGCTGGGGGGCGGTGCAGCCTTCCAGGTAGGAGACGGAGGCGCCCTCGTCGGCGACGATCAGCGTCCGCTCGAACTGCCCGGTGTCCTTGGCGTTGATGCGGAAGTAGGTGGAGAGCTCCATGGGGCAGCGCACGCCCTTGGGCACGTAGGCAAACGAGCCGTCCGAGAACACGGCGCTGTTCAGGGCCGCGAAGAAGTTGTCGGTGGCCGGGACCACCGACCCCAGGTACTTCTCCACCAGGGCCGGGTGCTCGCGGACCGCGTCCGAGAACGAGCCGAAGATGACCCCGGCATCGGCCAGCTTCTTCTTGAAGGTGGTGGCCACCGAGACGGAGTCGAAGACCGCGTCCACCGCCACCCCGGCCAGGCGCATCTGCTCCTCCAGCGGGATGCCCAGCTTCTGGAAGGCGCGCTTCACCTCGGGATCGACCTCGTCCATCGAGCCCAGCTTCTTCCGGGACCGGGGGGCGGAGTAGTAGACGATGCCCTGGTAGTCGATGGGCGGGTAGCGGACGTTGGCCCAGGTCGGCTCCTCCATCTGCAGCCAGTGACGGTACGCCTTGAGCCGCCACTCCAGCATGAAGGACGGCTCGCCCTTCTTGGCGGAGATGAGCCGGATGGTCTCCTCGGACAGGCCCTTCGGGACCTTGTCCTCCTCGACCTCCGTCACGAAGCCGTACTTGTAGCCCTGCTCCGTGAGCTGCTTGATCTCCTCGGTGGTGCTCATGACGCGTGGGCTCCCAGGGTGACGAGGGGCTCGGGGGGATCTGCCGGGGGCCGCAGCGGGGCGATGGCCGAGAGCGGCAGGCTGGAGAGGGCGCCGTGGATGGCGCGCGAGACCGGATCCCAGCCGGCCTTGGCCACGCAGGTGGCCTCCAGCCCGCAGGCCTGGATCCCCTGGCTACACTCGGTGAGCGCGATGGGGCCCTCGAGCGCCTCGACGATCTCGGCCACCGTGATCCGGTCCGCCGGCCGCGCCAGGCCGTAGCCGCCCTTCCGCCCGCGGTGCGAGATGACCAGCCCGGCCTTCGACAGCTCCTTGCAGAGCTTCGAGACCGTCGGGAGCGGCACCAGCGAGCGCGTTGCCAGCTCCTGGGCGGTGAGCGTGTGATCGCTGCGCGACAGGTGCGCGAGCAGCACGATGGCGTAGTCGGTCAGCTTCGATACCCGGATCATCTCGGTCGACTCCCGGGTTCCCACCAGGTACCCGTGCGATGATAACGGACCTCAACGGTCTATTTAGTCGACTATCTAGCGCAGTCGAGCGACGTTCGCAGGCGGAAACGGAGCGCTCGTCCCGGACCGGTCCTGCCGGCCCCCGGTAGCGCGTCAGGCTACCCGCCTAAGCCATCGTTTTAATGTGTGTTTCCAGCGCATGGCCCAGACTGGGGTGCCCCGTTCGGAGCAGGTGCCCGTCGGAGGAAGACCAGGGGGAGGGGCCGGCTTTCCGGCCGCCGGCGCCGTGACCACGCTGCCCCTGGCCACCGAGACGCCATGCGTCGCCTGCTCGCCAGCCTCGCCATCCTCGCCGGCACCTCCGCGGCCGCCGCGCCCATCCCGGGCGAACCGCGCTCCGGGGAGGCACTCCTCCCGCGCCTGGGCATGGCCATCGATGCCGGACTGCCCGGCGGCGCCGGCGTGGTCCTGCAGGCGCGGCTCCTCGATGCGCTGCGCATCGACGCCGGTCCCATGTGGAGCGGCGTCGGATTCGGCCTGAAGGGCGGACTGGTGCTGGCGCCGGTGCGGGCCGCGCTCTCGCCTTCCCTGGAGCTGGAGGGCGGGTACGGCTTCCGCGCCGACCTGTCCTTCCTGGCCAGGCGCAGGGACGTTCCCGCCGAGCTCCGGCCGGTGCTGGCCCACGCCAGCTACTGGTACGCGAGCGCGCTCCTGGGCCTGGACATCGGATCGGCGCGGGGCACGTCGTTCTTCGTGCGGGCGGGGGTGTCGAGGCTCGAGGTGCGGGCCCCGGGAACGGCCAAGACCAGCTCCGGCGGCGGAACGCTCGAGATCGGCGACAGCACCCTCCGCGCCACCATCCCCTGCGCCAAGCTGGGCGTGCAGTTCTGGTTCTGAGAGGAGCTCCCCGTGAGATGCGCCCTGGTGGCCTGCCTCGCCGTGGCCGCCTGCCTGCTCCCGTCTGGCTGCGGCCTCGACGCCCAGCTCGAGGCGCGGACGGTGTGCTTCACGCGCGCCGCACTCATCCCGGCCGCCTCGGGATCGGGAACGGTCGAGACCGATATCGGCTACGACGTGGGCGCCCAGCTGCACGTCCTGACGCAGCCGGGCGTGAGCTACCGCCTCACGCTGCAGGAGCTCGACCTCTCCGTGCCGCCCGGTTCCCCGCCGGTCGACCTGGGCGGGGTGGACGAGGTCGACGTGTCGGTCCTCGCGCCGGCGGGCACGTCCCTGGCCGACACCCCGCTGATCCACTACCTGAAGGGCGCGGACCCGCACCCGGCGCGCATCGCGGCCGCGGCCGAGAGGTCGGTCGATCTCCGCCCCTACCTCGCCGGCGGCTGGATCACCTTCCACACCCTGGCCCGCGGCGCGCTCTCCCCCCAGCCCTGGACCGCCGACGCCCGCGCCTGCTTCCTGCTGGACGTGAACGTCCGGTACGGGATCTCGGCGGCGCGCGCGGGGCCCCGGCCCCTCCCCCTCAGCCTCGCAGCCGTGCCGAGCTCCCGCGCTCCTTGACCAGCTCCAGCACCGCCTCGCCGAAGTCGGCCAGCTTCCGCGGACCCACGCCCTTGACCGTCGCCAGCTCCTCCCAATCGCGCGGGCGCAGGCGCGCCAGCTCGAGCAGGGTGGCATCGGGGAAGACCACGTAGGCAGGGACCCCTCGAGCCCGCGCCTCGCGGCCGCGCCAGGCGCGGAGCTGCTCGAAGAGGCTGGCCACCTCCGCATCCAGCGCGTCGTCGCCGTCGTCCGGCGGCAGCGCGTCGGCCCGGCCCCCGCGCCGCGGCCGCTTTCCCCCGTGAACGGCCGGCGCCGCCGCCAGCACGTCCAGGCCGGTGCAGCAATCGCAGGCGTCCCCGCAGGCGCCGGCCGCCTCGCCGAAGTGGCCCACCAGCCGCCGGTGGCGACAGCCGTCGCCCTCCGCGAAGCGGTGGAGCGCGCGCACCTGCCGGCGCTGCCACTCCGCCACCTCGGGCTCGGCGTCGTCGAGGAGCCGGTCCCAGCTCATCACGTCCGCCCAGGAGTAGAGGAGCACGCACGTGCTCGGCTTCCCGTCGCGCCCGGCCCGGCCGATCTCCTGGTAGTACGCCTCCAGCGAGCGCGGCAGGTCCCGGTGGATGACGAAGCGGATGTCGGGCTTGTCGATGCCCATCCCGAACGCGACCGTCGCCACCACCACCTCGACGGCGCCGGACTGGAAGCCGTCCTGCACCCGGCTTCGCACCTCGGGCTCCAGCCCGGCGTGATACGCCTCGGCCCGCACGCCGTGCGAGCGGAGCTGCTCGGCGGTCTGCTCCACCGCGCGGCGCGACAGGGCGTAGACGATCCCGCTCTGCCCCCGCCGCGCCCGGACCAGCCGCAGCACGGCGTCGCGCGACCGCACCGCCTCGCCCTTCCTCACCGCGTGCAACATCAGGTTGCGCCGCAGGAACGAGCCGCGCACCACCAGCGGATCCGACATGCCGAGCTGTGCGCCGATGTCCCGGATGACCTCGGGCGTGGCGGTGGCGGTCAGGGCCAGCACCGGCGCCCGGAAGCGTGCCTTGAGGCCGGCCAGGTTGCGGTAGGCGGGGCGGAAGTCGTGGCCCCAGTGGCTGATGCAGTGCGCCTCGTCCACCGCGATGAGGGCGATCCCCATGCCCTCCAGCGCGCTCCCGACCGATGCCTCCAGCCCCTCGGGGGCGGCGTAGACCAGCTCCAGCTCCCCGTCCCGGAGCGCCCGGACCCGCTCGCGCCGCTCCTCGGACGACAGGCTCGAGTTCAGGAACGCGGCCCGCAGGCCCACCCGCGCCATGGCGTCGACCTGGTCCTTCATGAGCGCGATGAGGGGCGAGAGGACCAGGGTGGTGCCGCCCAGCACCCGGGCCGGGATCTGGTAGGTCAGCGACTTGCCCGCGCCGGTGGGCATCACGCCGATGCAGTCGCGGCCGCGCACCACCGCGTCGATGATGGGCTCCTGCCCGGGCCGGAACGACGGATGTCCGAACACCTCGCGCAGCACGCGCTGCGCCAGCCCGGGCCCCGGCGGCCGCCCGACCGCATCGGCCACGGCGCGCAGCCGGCCGACCAGCTCCGGCCCGAAGAGGAGCGGTGCCTCGCGCCAGCGGGCCCGAAGACGGTGCAGCCTCCGCGCGCACTCCGCGCGCAGCGCGGGATCGTCGGGGTCGCCGCCCTCCCATGCGGCCGCCAGCGCGTCCACCTCGGCCAGGAGGGCGCGGCGGTGCACCTCCAGGTCGAGGTGGTCGGTCACGGGGTGAAAGCCCGGCCCGGCAGTGCGGGCGAAGGGCGCCTTTCGACTCCGGCCCCGCTGGCGCGGGGCCTACGCTCAAGGCGACCGGCCTTCATGCGGCCGATCGTCCTGAGCGTAGTGCCCTTCGCGTGAGCGAAGGGCACCGAGTCGAAGGACGTTCACTTCGACACCTTGGCGTCCTGGATGATGACCGGGTAGGGCGTCCCCATCCCGATGTCCTGGTCGACCGCGATCTTGCCCTGGACCACGACGACGTCGCCCTTGGCGGCGGCGTCCTGGGAGGTGACGGTGACATCGTCGTCCTTCCCCTGCGTCCCGGTGCCGTCGCGCAGGTGGATCCAGTTCTTGCCCATGACCCCCGGCGTGAACTTCACGACCTTGCCCCGGACCGTCACCGTCTTGTCCTTGAGCGCCTGCCGGTTCGCGAAGATCTCGGCGATGGTGCGGGCGTCCTTCCCGGACGCCTTGGGCACCTTCACGTCGCCGACGTCGGCGGCCTCGGTCGACATGGCGCCGCCGTGCGGGGGCATCGGCTGCCCGCCCGCGCCGGCGTCCGGGCCGGGCGCGGCCTGGCCCGGCGCCGAGCCGTCGAGGGAGGGATGGCCGGGCGGAAGCTGCTCGTTGCCCTGCACGGGGCCCGGCTGGCCGGGCGCCATGGCGGTGCCCTGGGTGGGAGACGGCGAGGCGGGGGCGACCGGCGCGGCCACCACCACCTCGTCCTTCCGGCTGCAACCCACCAGGGACAGCGCGGCGACGAGGACGACGATGAGACGGGACATGGGCGAGCGACCTCCAGGGGGGCGGCGGATGATAAACCCGCGGCGGGGGAAATTCGATGGTGTCAGGTCCAGGTCCAGGTCGTGTGGCCCCCTCAACCCCGCAACCGGTACCCCGACGCGAGGATGCGGTAGGCGGCGCCCACCGTGACGACCGCCAGGGCGAGCAGGAAGAGCGCCCCCGCCCAGGGCGACGCGTCGGAGATGCCGAGCATCCCGAAGCGCACCCCGTCCACCACGTAGAAGACGGGGTTGGCGAGCGTGAACCGGCGCAGCCCCGCCGGCAGCATGGCCGCGGAGTAGAAGACGCCGCCCAGGAAGGTGAGCGGGGTGATGAAGAAGGTGGGGAAGAAGTTCACCTGCTCGAAGGACGTCGCCCAGATGGCGGCCATGAACCCCAGGGCGGCGAAGCTCACCGCCACGAGCAAGAGCAGCCCGAGCGCCAGCGCCGGGTGGGCCAGCTCGAAGCCGCTGAAGACGCCGGCCACGGCCCACATCACCGCCCCGACGATCAGGCCGCGGAGCACCGCCGCCCCCAGGAAGCCGGCCAGCACTTCGCCGTGGGTGAGCGGCGACACGAGCAGATCGACGATGGTGCCCTGGATCTTCATGACGAAGAGCGAGGAGGACGAGTTGAGGTAGGCGTTCGAGACCACCCCCAGCGTCACCAGCCCGGGGACGATGTAGCGGACGTAGGGCACGCCCTCCATCTCGCGCAGCCGCCCGCCCAGCGAGTAGCCGAAGACCACGAAGTAGAGCGTGGTGGTGATGAGCGGCGAGAGGAGGGTCTGCCCCGGGACGCGCAGGAAGCGGCGCACCTCCTTCAGGAACAGGGTTCGCAGCCCCAGCGAGATCACGGTCCTCCGGGGAGGCGGCCCGGGCCGGGGTGGGTTCGCGGCCCACCAGCAGCACGAAGACGTCCTCGAGCGTGGTCCGCCGGGTCTCGAGATTGCGCACCGCCACCCCGGCCGCGGCGGCGGCCGCCAGGAACGGGCCGAAGGTCCCGCCCGCCGGCACCTCGACGGTGATGGCCACCCCGCCCTCCTCGAGGCGCGCCCCCAGCGCCGCCAGCTGGGCCGGCACCGCCGCCAGCGGGCGGGCGGGCACGAGCCGCAGCGTCTTGGCGCCGTGGCGCTGCAGGAGCGAGTCCTTCTCCTCCACCAGCACCAGCCGGCCGCGGTCGATGACGCCGATGCGATCGGCCAGCTCCTCCGCCTCCTCCAGGTAGTGGGTGGTGAGCACCACCGTCGTGCCGCGGCTGCGCAGGGTGCGGACGTAGCGCCACAGCTCCCGGCGCAGCTCGACGTCGACGCCGGCGGTCGGCTCGTCGAGGAACAGGACCCGCGGCTCGTGCACCAGCGCCTTGGCGATGAGCAGCCGGCGCTTCATGCCGCCCGAGAGGCCGCGGGTGTTGGCCCGCCGCTTGTCGAGCAGCTCCAGGTTCTCGAGCATGCCGACCAGCCGCTGCTCGCTGAGGCGCACGCCGAAGTAGCCCGCCTGGAAGTGGAGCGTCTCCTCGACCGTGAAGAAGGGGTCGAAGTTGATCTCCTGCGGGACCAGCCCCAGCACGCGGCGCGTGAAGGCGTAGTCGCGGACCACGTCGCGCCCCAGCACGCGCGCCTCGCCGGCGGTGGCGCGCACCAGCCCCGCCACGATGGAGATGAGCGTGGTCTTGCCGGCGCCGTTCGGGCCGAGCAGGCCGAAGATCTCCCCGCGCCGGATGTCGAGGTCGACCCCGGCCAGGGCGACCAGGCCGCCGTACCTCTTCTCCAGCCCCCGGATCTGGACCACCGGCTCCATGGGCCGCCGAATGTAGCGCACCGGGCGGGCGGGCGCCCGCTTCAGGAATGGGCGGGGGGCCTGCGACGATGCACGGGGAAGCCCCGGCGCCGCTACAGCGCCGACCCCAGGTGCTTGGCGTCCCCCAGCGCCTTCAGCACCGCGGTGCGCTCGGGCAGGGCGCCGGCGTGGTGGAGGAGCGTGAACCCGACCAGGAGCTCACCGACCATGGCCGCCCCCTGCACCATGGCCTCGTGCTCACCCGGCCCCGGATACTTGTTGGTGGCGTGGAACCAGTAGACGGTGTTGCGGGATCCCTTGAACTCCTCGATGGGGATCTCCTGCTCCACCGTCTGGTTGTGGAGCCGCACGCGCATCCAGGTGGCGGCGTTGCGGGCGTCTCGGTTGCCCTCCGGGACCCAGACCGGCGTGGCCATCAGGAGGAACCTGCTCCCGCTGGCCGGCTCGAGCCGCAGGGTGTCGCCGCCGCCCTCCGGCGTCGGCTCGGTGGAGTAACGCCACGCCGACGGCAGCGAGATCTCGAACGACCCGTGCTCGGGGACGGCCACCTTGCGCGTGGTGCCGGGGTTCTTGCGCTCGGCCTGGGCGGGCTTGCGGACCGTGTCGGACGCCGAGGCGAGAAGGGGAACGGCCAGGGCGACCAGGGACCATCGGACTGCGACTGCGAACGACATCGAGCCTCCAGAGAAGGGTCGCCCGGCCATCCGGGACGGGCGCATTCAATCATACTTACCAGCGCGCCACGAAGCGCGCCGAGCTCTCGCCTGCCTCGGCCAGCTCCACGACGATCCTGCCGGTCGCCCGGGCGTGCTCCAGGGCGGCGCCGAACGCCTCGGCGTAGATCCGGAGCAGGAGGGGCGTGAACAGGTGGGGTGGGTGTCGGAGGACGGCGGTGCCGCCGTGGTCGCCCTCGGCCGAGACCTCCAGCGTGGTCCCGGCGTGGAATGCGCTCCAGCGGCTGGCGCCGCGCTCCAGGAGCAGCCGTGGCGTGAAGAAGGCCATGATGGCCCGGTAGACGGGACCCCGGAAGAGCTTCCGGTTGAGCGCCCGATGCCAGGCCAGGATCTGCGTCTCGGACCAGCGGGCCCGGTCGGCCATGGCCAGGATGGCGGCGTTGAACACCACCTCGGGGATCCACGCTCCGCGGGGCATGGTGAGCAATTCGACGACGGGCTGGGGGGCAGGGTCGGTGAAGTGGGGCAGGGCCGAGAGCACCGCCTCGACCACTCCCCGGCGGGCCAGGCAGTCGGGATAGGCCGCGGCCCCGCCCGGGAGCGCGCCCAGGTACTCCTGCAGGCGCGGGTAGCGGCTCCCGAGCTCGTCGGCGGGCGCCGACGTCATGAGCGCTCCCCTCCGGGCGCGGCGCCTCGCCTCAGCGCAGCTCGCACCGGCTCATCATACGCCAGGCGCGCCCCAGCCGGCGCGCCGGGCCGGCCACCCGCACCCGAGCCCGGAGAGGGAGATCGGCGCTGGAGGCACCGACCTGCACCTCGAACTCGCCCGGCTCGACCCACCGCGCCCCGTCACGACCCGTGAAGGAGAGCATGTCGACCGGCACCGCCATCTCCACGCGCGCCGACTGCCCGGCGGCCAGCGCCACACGCCCGAAGGCCTTGAGCTCGCGCACCGGCCGCACCATCGAAGCCAGCACATCGCGCACGTAGAGCTGCGGCACGGCCACCGACGCCCGCTGCCCGGTGTTGGACGCGGTGAAGCGAGCGCGGATCTCCCCGGTCTCGATGTCGATGGGCCCCGGCTCGAGCGTCGAATCCCGGTACTCGATGCGCGAGTAGGACAGCCCGTGGCCGAAGGGATAGCGGCTGCCGAAGTGGAAGGCGATGGGGTGTCCCGGCGCTCTTTAGCTTGTGGTCGTAGTAGTACGGGACCGCGCCCACGTTCCTGGGGAACGAGAGCGGCAATCGCCCCGACGGCTCGACGGCGCCGGTGAGCACGTCGGCCAGCGCGCTCCCACCCTCCTGGCCGCCGGCGAAGGCCCAGACGTAGGCGGCCAGGCGCGACTCCAACCCGCGCAGCGAGTAGGGGCGCCCGCCCATCAGGACCGCCACCACCGGCTTGCCGGCGGCCACCACCGCCTCGAGCAGCTCCTGCTGCACGCCGGGGAGGTCGAGGGTGTCGGCGTCCGACCCCTCTCCACCGTCCCGGTCTGGAACAGGCCCGCCAGGTCGCCCACGCAGACCACCGCCAGGTCCGCGGCGCGGGCGCACTGGACCGCCTCCGGGATCCCGTCCCTCCGCTGCGAGACCGGCGAGGTCCGCTGCAGCGTGGTCCCCATGTCCACGTCGCCCGGGAAGACCGGCGCCCCCGCATCGCGCTTTTCCAGGATCGGGCAGCCCTGGGCGTAGGTCACGCGCTCCTGGCCCAGGGCGCGCTCCAGGCCGGCCCGCGGCGTCACCACCCCGACCGCCTTCTCGTCCTTCTTGTTGATGATGAGGTGGACCGGGAAGCTGTAGCCGGAGAGCAGGGCCAGCGGGTCGTCCGCGGTCGGACCGATGACCGCCACCCGCTGCCCGCGCGCCGGATCGATGGGGAGCGCGCCGCGGTTCTCCAGCACCACCACCGACTGGCGCGCCACCTCCCGGGCCACCTCGAGGGTGGCCGGCTGCTGCAGCGCCACCGCGCCCTCGTCGGCGTAGGGGTGCTCGAAGATCCCGAGCCGCAGCTTCTCGGTGAGGATGCGCAGGACGGCGGCGTCAATCTCGTCCACCCGGGTGAGGCCGCGATCGAGCGCCTCGCGCAGGTGCGGGGCGCAGTCGTCGCCGGGCAGCTCGATGTCCAGCCCGGCGCCGAGCGCCAGGGCCGCCGCCTCGGCCCGGTCGGCGGCCACCCCGTGGTGCTGGTAGAGCAGGCTCACCCCGATGTAGTCGGCCACCACGATGCCGTCGAAGCCCCAGCGCTCGCGCAGCACCTCGGTGAGGAGGAAGCGCGAGGCGTGGCATGGCTCGCCGTCGATGTCGTGGTACGCCGGCATGACCGAGCCGGCGTTGGCGCACTTCACCGCCATCTCGAAGGGGAGCAGGAAGACGTCGTTCAGCTCGCGCCAGCCCAGGTGGACCGGCGCGTGGTTGCGCGCGCCCTCGCTGAACGAATGGCCGGCGTAGTGCTTGAGGGTGGCCAGCAGATCGCGCTTCTCGCCCTGGAGCCCGCGCACGTAGGCGCTCCCCAGCGTCCCCACCAGGTAGGGATCCTCCCCCAGGGTCTCCTCGGTGCGGCCCCAGCGGACGTCGCGGGAGACGTCCAGCACCGGCGCCAGGCCCTGGTGGCAGCCCACGCTGCGCGCCTCGCGGCCGATGGCGCGCGCCGCCTGCTCGACCAGCTCCGGGTTCCAGGTGGCGCCGCAGGCGAGCGCCGACGGGAAGAGCGTGGCGCCCTGCGCCATCAGCCCCACCAGCACCTCCTCGTGCGAGAGGGCCGGGATGCCGAGCCGGGTCTCCTCGCGCAGGAACTTCTGCAGCCGGTTCAGGGCCCGGAGGCCGCGCCGCGGCTCCACGCCGTGGCTGCCCAGCGGGCGCGTGATCTGCCCCAGGCCGTGCGCCAGCATGCGTTGCAGCTTGTCCTGAGCGCTCGGGACGATGAACTGGTCCTCGTCCCGGATGCGGTGGTTGCCGTCCTCGGAGAGGATGAGCCAGAACGCGTGCAGCTGGGCGATCTTCTCGTCCAGCGTCATGCGCGCGAGCAGGTCCCGGGCGCGATCGGGGACGGAGCGTGTCGGGTCCTGGTAGATGGCGGGCATGGAGAGGGATTGTAGAGCATGACCCGCCCGCGCGCCGCTTCAGGAGGGGCGCGCCCTTCGACTCCGCCTGCCCTGAGCGAAGCGCCGGAGACGGGGAGTCGAAGGGCTCAGGGTGACCGGCCTCGGGCGCCGTTCAGGGCAGCCCGGCCAGGAAGTCCTTGGCCTCGTCGACGGTGTCGAACGCCTTGAGATCGCGGCGGGAGAGGATCTTGACGGTATAGAAGACGATCTTCTGCGGCTGGGAGAGGCCGGTCACGCAGGCCGCCTTCACGTAGGGTCCGTTCCCCTCGGCCAGCTTGCGGAGCGCGTCCACCACCTGCATGTCGACGTGGGCGTCCTTGCAGTGGGTGATGGTGAGCACCGAGCCCGCCGGCTGGGCCCGGATCTCGGCGGCGGCCTTGTCGGCCAGCGCCCCGACCCGGTCGCGGTCGATGCCCTCCGCGTCGATGAAGTAGATGCGCTTGCCCTTGTGCGTGATGAACCCGGTGGCCAAGGCGCGCCTCCCCCTTCTCGACTAGCAGAACCGCGCACGCCGGTCGAGGGGGGATCCCCCGTGAACGGCACTCGCGCTACTTCTCGGGCTCCTCGCCCTTGCCCAGCAGCGTCCCCAGGCTCAGGCTGGGCACGGTCCGGGACGTTCCCAGCGCGCGCAGCGAGTCCAGGTGGTGGATGAGCAGGTCGCGGTTGTCGCTCACGGCCAGGTTCTGCATCTCCAGGGCTCCTATCCGGTCCTCGGGCGTGAAGGCGGGTTCGGCCACGCGCTCCATGGAAAGCTTGTCGGGGGCGTAGCTCATGTACCGGGCGCGGGTGGAGACCAGCGTCCAGTCGTCGCCGCGCCGCAGCTCGACCGTCACCGAGCCGGTGACCGCCGGCGCCACCCAGCGGGTGAGGGCATCGCGCAGCATGAGCGCCTCGGCGTCGTACCACTTGCCCTCGTAGAGCAGCCGCCCCAGCCGTCGCCCCAGCGTGAAGTACAGGTCGAGCGTGTTCTCGTTGTGGATGGCGGTGAGAAGCCGCTCGTAGGCCAGGTGGAGCAGCGCCATGCCCGGGGCCTCGTACACGCCCCGGCTCTTGGCGTCGATGACCCGGTTCTCGATCTGGTCGCTCATCCCCAGGCCGTGGCGGCCGCCGACGCGGTTGGCCTCCAGGAACAGGTCCACCACCGAGGGGAAGCGGCGGCCGGAGAGCTCCACCGGCTGCCCCTGCTCGAAGGTGACGGTCACCTCCTCCGCAGCCACCTGGGCCTCGGGCCGCCAGTGGGCCACGCCCATGATCGGCTCGACGATGCGCATGCCGGCGTCGAGCTTCTCCAGATCCTTGGCTTCATGGGTGGCCCCCAGCGCGTTGGAGTCGGTGGAGTAGGCCTTCTCCTTGCCCATCTTGTAGGGAAGGTTGCGGGTCTCCAGATATTCGCTCATCTCCTTGCGGCCGCCGAAGGCGTCGACGAAGGCCTGATCGAGCCAGGGCTTGTAGATGCGCAGGTCCGGATCGACCAGGATCCCGTAGCGGTAGAACCGCTGGATGTCGTTGCCCTTGTGCGTCGAGCCGTCGCCGAAGACGTGGACGCCGTCCTCGCGCATGGCCCGGACGATGGCGGTGGTGGTCACGGCCCGGCCCAGCGGCGTGGTGTTGTAGTACTTCTTGCCGCCGGTGGAGAGGTGGAAGGCGTTGCACTGGATGGCGGCGATGCCCTCGCGGATGAGGGCCTCGCGGCAGTCGATGAGCCGCGCCTTCTTCGCGCCGTGCTGCAGCGCCACCGGCGGGATGTCGGCCGGGTTCTTCTCGTCCGGCTGGGCCAGGTCGGCGGTGTAGCAGTGGATGGACATGCCCTGCTCCGCCATCCAGGCGACCGCGCAGCGGGTGTCGAGGCCGCCGCTGAAGGCGATGCCGATGGCGGTGCCCTTGGGGGGAAGCGACTTGTAGATGCGGCTCATGGCAGGCCACGTACCAGAAACCGCCGCGGCATTCCAGCAGGTGCGTGCCCCCGCCTCGTCCCCCGCCCTCCTCCCGCCCTCGCCCGAAATACCCCACCCTCGGGCGCGTACTGCTTTCCGTGCGCGGGCACGGGGACGCGCGTGGCCGAACGACGCACACCTTGGCGCCACGCGCCCGGCCCGATTGTTGCGCGCTCGTGAAGCGCGGAAACGCGCGTTGACAACGGCCCGCCAGGTGAAGGAACCTACCGACCGGTAGGTAATCTGGAGCACGGGAAGCGACCCGAGGAAAGACTCCGCCCTCATGCCCAAGGCGAGAAACGGCTCCGTCCGGAACGGCTCCGCACGCGACCGGCTGCTCGACGCCGCCATCGACAGGTTCTCGACGCGCGGCTACGCTGCGACGTCGATCCGCGAGATCGTGGAGGCGGCCGGCGTCACGAAGCCGGCGCTCTACTATCACTTCGAGAGCAAGGAAGGGATCTACCGGGCCATCCTCGACGCGGTGGCGGACACGCTGGAGGCGACCCTGGCCGGCAGCCTGGGCGGCCCCGGCACCGTCCGCGAGCGGGTGGAGCGGCTGTTCCTGGGCCTGTTCACCATCTTCGAGCGGGAGAAGCCCGCCGTCCGCTTCCTCAACTCGGTGTTCTGGGGTCCGAAGCAGGGCGCACCGACGTTCGACTTCCGTGCCGTGAACCGGATCTTCATGTCGGCGCTCGAGGAGCTCGCCGCCGAGGGGATCGCCTCGGGCGAGCTCCGCCGGGCCGACCCCGGCGACGTGAGCCGGATCCTGGCCGCCGTCCTCTCGCATTCCATGGACCTGGCCCTGGTCTTCCCCCGGCAGGCCCAGGGGAAGGCCGGCCTGCGCCGCGCCGTCGGCCTCGTCTTCCAGGGGCTCGCCGCCCCACCCCCGCACCCGGAGATCGGATCATGACCCGCGCTCGTACCCTGGCACTCGCCCTGCTCGCCGCCGCCTGCTCGCGCGGCCCCAAGCCCGAGGAGGCCGGCCGCCCGGCCGTGGCGGTCGAGACCGCCGCCGTGGCGACCTCCGACCTGGAGCAGGCGGTCGAGGTGGTGGGCGCGCTCTCGGCGCGCAGCGCCGCCGAGGTGAAGACCGAGTACAGCGGCACCGTGGCCGAGGTCCTGGTCACGCAGTGGGTGGCGGTGCGGAAGGGCACGCCGCTGGCTCGGCTCGACACGCGCGAGGCCAGCGCGGCCGTCCAGGCCGCCCGGGCCGGCCTGCTCACGGCGCAGGTCGGTGCCCGGCGCGCCGCGCGCGAGCTGGAGCGGACCCTGAAGCTCCAGGAGGCGGGCCTGGCCACCCGGCAGGCGGCCGACGACGCCCGCACCGCCGAGGAGGCGGCGCGGGCCGGGGTGGCCGCGGCCCAGGCGCAGCTCGACCTGGCGCAGACGCGCCTGGCCAAGGCGCTCATTCGCGCCCCCATCGACGGCGTGGTCTCGGAACGCAGCGTGAGCGTGGGCGACTACGTCGAGAACATGGGCGGGGCCGCCCCCATGTTCCGGATCGTCGACGCGCGGGTGCTGGAGCTGGTGGCCGCGGTCCCCTCGGCCCGGATGGCGGACCTGGCGCTGGGGCAGCCGCTGGTCTTCACCAGCGACGCCCTCCCGGGCAAGCAGTTCCGGGGCCAGGTGTCCTTCATCAACCCGGCCGCCGACGAGGCCAGCCGGACGGTGAAGGTGAAGGTGGAGGTGCCCAACGCCGACGGCGCCCTCAAGCCGGGCCTCTTCGCCAAGGGGCGGATCGTCACCGGGAACCGCGCCGGCGTGCTGGTGGTGCCGCGCACGGCCCTGGTCTCCTGGGACACGGCCAACCGCACCGGCACGGTCTTCGTGCTGGAGGGCGCGACCGCCCGCCGGCGCAGCATCAAGACGGGCGCGGCGGCCGGGGAGAGCATCGAGGTGCTGGAGGGCCTCCAGCGCGGCGAGCTGGTCGTCACCCGCGGCGGCTTCAACCTGCGCGACGGCGACGCGGTCCGGAAGGCCGAGGGGGTCTAGGGCGCCATGCTGCTCTCCGACGTCTCCATCAAGCGGCCGGTCTTCGCGACCGTGCTCATGATCGCCCTGGTCACGCTCGGGGTGTTCTCCTACAAGCGCCTGGCGGTCGAGATGTTCCCGGACGTCGAGTTCCCGGTCCTCTCCATCGTCACGCTCTTCCCGGGCGCGTCGCCCGAGACGGTCGAGCGCGAGGTCACCAAGCGGATCGAGCAGGCGGTCAATCCCGATCGCCGGGGTGAAGCACGTCTACTCGACGTCGCGCGAGGGCGTCTCCTCGGTGATGGTGGAGTTCGTGCTGGAGGTCAGGGTCAACGACGTGGCCCAGGACGCCCGCTCCAAGATCTCGGCCATCCTCAACCAGCTGCCCCAGGGGATCGAGGAGCCGATCATCCAGAAGTTCGACATCGACTCCATGCCCATCGTCTCGCTGGCGGTGCGCTCCAGCCAGCTCACCCCGCGCGAGCTGACCACCCTGGCGGACCGGCGGGTGAAGCGCCGGCTCGAGAACCTGCCCGGCGTGGGCAAGGTGAAGCTGGTGGGCGACAGTCCAAGCGCGAGGTGTCGGTCGATCTCGACCCCTCCCGCGCTGGAGGCGCTCGGGCTGGGGGTCGACGAGGTGGTGGCCGGGCTCTGCCGGCGAGAACGTCAACACGCCGCTGGGCCGGATCGACCGGGGCGGTACGGAGCTGCCCGGTCCGCATCGCCGGGAAGCCGCGCGAGGTCTCCGGCTTCGGCTCCATGGTGGTGAGCCAGCGCGCCGGCGTGCCCGTCACCCTGGGCCAGGTGGCCGAGGTGCGCGACGGCGTCGAGGAGCAGCGCACGCTGGCGCTCATCGACGGCGTGCCCGCGGTGGTCCTCGACGTCTTCAAGCAGTCCAAGTCCAACACCGTCGGGGTGGTGGACGCGGTCAACAAGGAGATCGCCAGGCTCCGCACCGAGCTGCCCCCCTCGGTGGAGATCCAGATGGTGCGGGACGGGTCCATCATGATCCGGGACTCGGTCCAGGACGTGACCAACACGCTCCTGCTGGGCGGGCTGCTGACGGTGCTGATCGTCTTCTGCTTCCTCAACTCCTGGCGCTCCACCGTCATCACCGGCCTGACCCTGCCCATCTCCGTCATCTCCTCGTTCATCGCCATGTACTTCCTGGGCATGACGCTCAACGTGATGACGCTCATGGCGCTGTCGCTGGCCATCGGCCTCCTCATCGACGACGCCATCGTGGTGCGGGAGAACATCGTCCGGCACCTGGAGCACGGCCAGGACCACATGACCGCGGCGCGGAAGGGCACCTCCGAGATCGGCCTGGCGGTGCTGGCCACCAGCCTCTCCATCATCGCGGTGTTCGTGCCGGTGGCCTTCATGAAGGGCGTCATCGGCCGGTTCTTCTTCCAGTTCGGCATCACGGTGACCTTCGCGGTGGCGGTCTCGCTCTTCGTCTCCTTCACCCTCGACCCCATGCTCTCCTCGCGCTGGGTGGATCCGGACGTGGAGCGCAAGGGGGAGCGACACCTGCTGGCCCGGGTCGCTCGATCGGCTTCAACGGCTGGTTCGACCGGGCCGCCGACCGCTACAAGGGGCTGGTGGGCTGGGCCCTCGATCACCGCAAGACGGTGGTGCTGGCGGCCACCGTGGCCTTCTTCGGCGGCATCGCCTCGTTCGCGGTGCTGCCCTGCAGAGCGAGTTCATGGCGCAACGACGACCAGGGCGAGTTCGTCGATCCGCTTCAAGACCGCGCCCGACGCCTCCTTCGAGGAGACGCGGGGCCGGGTCGAGGCCGTGCTCCGGGCCGTCAAGCAGCATGCCCGAGGTCCAGTCCACCTACGCCTCCATCGGCGCCGGCGAGACCGGCACGGTCCGCGACGCCCGCGTCTACGTGAAGCTGGTCGACAAGTCCAAGCGCAAGAAGCACTCCACCGTGCTGGCCGCCGATGCGCGGCGGCTCATCGCCGGGATCGCCGGGATCGTCCCCTCGGTCGAGATGCAGAGCGACGAGTTCGCCCAGAAGCCCATCCTGGTCTCGATCCGCGGCGAGGAGATCCCGATGCTCAAGAAGTACGGCGCCCAGCTCAAGGAGGCGGTCTACCGGATCCCGGGCGTCGTCGACCTGGAGCTGACCCTGGAGCTGGACCTGCCCGAGTACCGGCTGGTGGTGGACCGGGAGCGCGCCGCCGACCTGGGCCTCACCACCCCCGCCATCGCCCGCACCGTGGGTGCGCTGGTGGGCGGCCAGGCGGTGACGACCTACGAGGACGAGGAGGGCGAGGCGGTCGACGTGCGGGTGCGCCTGCCCCTCTCCATGCGGCGCGACGTCTCCCAGATTGGCGATCTGCGCCTGGCGGTGCCGCGCGGCCGCGGCGGCGTCACCCTGGTCCCGCTCTCCGATCTGGTCCGGCCGGAGCGGGCCTCCACGCCCTCCGAGATCTCGCGCACCGACCTCTCGCGCGAGGTGCAGCTCACCGCCAACCTGGACGGGGTTCCGCTCGGGCCGGCGGTGGAGGCCATCCGACAGGCGGCCAGGAAGATCGACATGGCCCCCGGGTACCGGGTGGTGTTCGGCGGCGACGCCGAGGCCATGGAGGAGAGCTTCGGCTACATGTTCGAGTCGCTCTTCCTGGCGGTGGTCTTCGTCTACCTGATCCTGGCGGCCCAGTTCGAGTCCTTCATCGACCCGCTCTCGATCATGTTCTCGCTGCCGCTGTCCATCGTGGGCATGGCCGGCACGCTGCTCCTGACCGGCGACACCCTCAGCATCATGTCCTTCATCGGGCTCATCCTGCTCATGGGCCTGGTCACCAAGAACGCCATCCTGCTGGTCGACTACACCAAGGTGCTCCGGCGGCAGGGCATGGAGCGCCGCGCGGCGCTCATCGCCGCCGGCCGGACGCGGCTCCGCCCCATCATGATGACCACCCTGGCCATGATCTTCGGCATGCTCCCGCTGGCGCTGGGGCTCGGCCAGGGCGCCGAGATGCGCGCGCCCATGGCCCGCGCCGTGATCGGCGGCCTCATCACCTCGACCGTGCTCACCCTGGTGGTGGTGCCCGGTGGTCTACTCGATCCTCGACGACTTCGCCGGCTGGCTGCACCGGCGCTGGGCCAAGGCCAACGCCCTGGAGCAGGACGCGCACGCGCGCCCGGCCGCGCGGATCGCGCTGGGGATCGTGCTCGCCACCTCGCTGGCCTTCCCGGCCCGGGCGGCGGAGCCGGCCCCGGCCCCCGCCCCCGAGCGGCCCACCGCGCGCGTCCTCACCCTGGACGAGGCCATCCGCCTCGCCACCGAGAAGAACCGGGACATCGCCAAGGCCCGCGCCTACCAGGAGTGGGTGCGCGGCAAGTACGTCGAGGAGCGCGCGGCGGCACTGCCCTTGGTGGCCGCCCAGGCGACCGTCTCGACCGCCTGGGACGACGCCACCCGGAAGGCGACCCAGGGGCTCCAGCCCGCCAGCACCACCGTCAAGGACGTGGGCGTGACCGCCAGCCAGGTGCTGTTCGCCTGGGGCAAGGTGGGCGCCGCCATCCGCGCCGCGCGCTCGGGCATCGCCTCGGCCGACGACCAGCTCGACGCCTTCCGCCAGGCGGCGGTGCGCGACGTGACCGAGGCGTTCTACGACGTCCTCTTCAGCCGCGAGCTGCTCTCCATCGCCCGCGAGACGCTGGCGCAGCGGCAGCGGCAGCTCTCCGAGGCCGAGCAGCGCAACACGCTCGGGACCGCCACCGATTACGACGTGCTGGCCGCCCGGGTGGCGCTGGAGAACCAGGAGCCGGAGGTGATCCGGGCCGAGGGTCAGGTGGTCATGGCGCTGGACCGGCTCCGGCTGGTGCTGGCCGAGGAGAGCTCGGAGATCGACGCCAGCGGGAGCCTGGAGGCCGAGCCCGTCCCGGTCCCGCCGCTCGACGAGGCCGTCCGCACCGCGCTGGAGCGCCGGCCCGATCTGCGCGGCCTGTCGCGCACCGTCGAGGTACGGCGCGAGGTGGTACGGGTCGTGAGCGCCGACGACAAGCCGCGCCTCGACCTCCGCGCCGGCGCAGGCTACCGCTGGATCGACGTGGGCGGCCCGGGGCTGGCCGAGTCCTCCGGCGACGGCAAGACCTGGTCGGCGGCGGTGGTGCTGACCTTTCCGTTCTTCGACGGCCTGGCCACGCGCGGGCGCGTGCGGCAGGCCCAGAGCGACGTGGTCCGGTCCCAGCTCGACCTGGCCCAGGCCCGCGACGGGGTGCAGGTCGAGGTGCACGGCGCGCTCGAGCAGGCGCGGGTGGCGGGGCAGATCGTGCGCGCCCTGGGGGGAACGGTCCAGCAGGCGCAGCGGCTCCTGGACATGGCCGAGAAGGGTCACGATCTGGGCGTGAAGACCCGGCTCGAGGTGGACGACGCGCTCGTCAACCTCCGCGCGGCCGAGGCCAACCTGGCGCGCGCCAGGCGCGACTACCTGGTGGCGCTCACGAACCTGAGCTACGTCCAGGGAATGCTGTAGCGGGGCGCTGGTTCTGCTCGCAGGATGAAGGCCTGCGCGGCCATGGTGCTGGCGCTCCTCTCCGCCGGCGCCGCCCGCGGCCAGGCCCCCGCGCCGCCCGCCCCGGATTTCACCCAGCGTCTCGTGGCCGCCGCCCGCGCCCGCGCCAGCGTCCGCGTGCGCTACCTGCCGGATTACGTCCGCATCCCCTACCCCGGCGGGGACGTGCCCGCCGACACCGGCGTGTGCACGGACGAGATCGTCCGCATCTATCGCGCGGTGGGGATCGATCTGCAGAGGGAGGTGCACGAGGACATGGTCGGGCACTTCTCCGCGTACCCGAGCCGGCTGCGCCGCCCCGACCCGAGCATCGATCACCGGCGCGTCCCCATCCTCATGACCTTCTTCAGGCGCCAGGGCGCGTCGCGGCCCGCCACCGCCGACCCGGCCGACTACCTGCCGGGCGACGTCGTCGCCTGGGACCTGTTGGCCGGCCACGTGGGGATGGTCGTCGACCGGAAGGATCCCTCCGGCACGCGCCCGCTCATCCTCCACAACGTCGGGCAGGGGCCCGCCATCGAGGACGTGCTCTTCACCTGGCCCATCATCGGGCACTACCGGTGGACCCCTCCGGCACGAGCCACCCGTCCCCGCGCCGTGCCAGACTCGAGCCGATGAGAGCTGGTGCAGCGCTGGCATGCCTTCTCCTCCTGACCTCGCCGGCGGCGGCTCGAGCCGCCGACGCCACGCTGGCGGTGGCCGCGGCGGCGAACCTCAAGCCGGCAGCGCAGGAGCTCGCCCGCGCCTTCCAGGCCGGGCGTCCCGGCGCGAGCGTGGCGCTCACCTTCGGCGCGTCGGGGACCTTCCTGGCGCAGATCCAGAACGGCGCCCCCTTCGACGTGTTCCTCTCGGCCGACCGGGAATACCCCGACAAGGTGGTGGCCGAGAAGCTGGGCGCGGCGGCCGACGAGCGCGTCTTCGCGCTGGGGAGGCTGGTGGTGTGGCTGCCCCGCGGGTCGACCGCCGACGTCGAGAAGCGCGGCCTGTCGGCGCTGGCGGATCCGGCCGTCAAGCGCATCGCCATGGCCAACCCGGCCGTGGCCCCCTTCGGCCGCGCCGCCGAGGCGGCCCTCCGCGCCGCGGGTGTCTACGACGCCGTCAAGGACCGGCTGGTGCTGGGCACCAGCGTCGCCCAGGCGGCCCAGTTCGCGACCACCGGCGCGGCCGACGCGGCCCTCCTGCCGCTGTCCTTGACCTTCGATGCGGAGCTCTCCGCGGGGAGATCGGTGCCGGTGCCGGAGGCGCTCTACCCCACGATCGAGCAGTCCGGCATCGTGCTGGCGCGCGCCCGCGACCCGGCGCTGGCCCGCGCCTTCCTGGAGTTCGTCACCGGCGAGAAGGGGCGTGCCATCCTGGCCAAGTACGGGTACGGTCTGCCGTAGCAATGGACCTCGCGGCGCTCGCGCTCTCGGCGAAGCTCGCCAGCTTGACCACGCTCGCCCTGCTCGTGCTCGGGCTCCCGCTGTCGTCGTGGCTGGCCGGCACGCGCTTCCGGGGCCGGTTCCTGATCGAGGCGGTGGTGGCGCTGCCGCTGGTGCTGCCCCCGACCGTGCTCGGCTTCTACCTCCTGGTCGGGCTGGGCCCGCGCAGCCCGGCGGGCCACGCCTTCGAGGCGGTGGCCGGCCACCCTTTCCCGTTCTCCTTCACCGGCCTGCTGGTCGCCTCCGTCCTCTACAGCCTCCCCTTCGCCGTCCAGCCCTTCACGGCCGCGCTGGCCGGGGTGGATCGGCGGCTGGTCGAGGCCGCGCACACGCTGGGGGTCTCGCGCCTGGGCACCTTCGCGCGCGTGACCTTGCCCCTGGCCTGGCCCGGGATCCTGGCCGGCGCGGTCCTGGCCTTCGCGCACACGCTGGGGGAGTTCGGGGTGGTGCTGATGGTGGGCGGCAACATCCCGGGCCGGACCCGCACCCTCTCCGTCGCCATCTTCGACCACGTCGAGGCCCTGGAGTACGGCGCCGCCCACCGCACCGCCGGCCTGCTCCTGGGGGTGTCCTTCGTGGTCCTGGCCGCCGTCTACGGCCTGCAACGGCAGGCGTTCTTCCGATGGAACGGTCGCTGAGCTTCGAGATCGTGCGCCGCTTCGCGCGCGGACCGACGGTGGAGGCGCGCGCCGCCTGGCCGCTCTCCGGCGATCCCGTCACCGTGCTCTTCGGCCCCTCCGGAGCGGGCAAGACCACCGTGCTCCGCGCGCTGGCCGGCCTGGACCGGCCCGACGCCGGCGCCATCTCCTTCGACGGGGAGGCCTGGTTCGACGCGGCCCGCGGCGTGTTCGTGACCCCGCAGGCGCGCGGGGTGGGGCTGCTCTTCCAGGAATACGCCATCTTCCCCCACCTCTCGGTATCGGCCAACGTCGGCTTCGGCCTGCACCGGCTGGGCCGCGCCGAGCGCGAGGGTCGCGTGGCCGAGCTGGCGGAGCGGCTGGGGATCGCGGAGCTCCTCCACCGGCGTCCCGCCGAGCTCTCCGGGGGCCAGCGCCAGCGGGTGGCGCTGGCGCGGGCGCTGGCGCCGCGGCCGCGGCTCCTGCTCCTCGACGAGCCGCTCTCCGCGCTCGACGCCCCGACCCGCGAGGCGCTCCGCGCCGAGCTGCGCCACCTGCTGGAGAGCTCCGGCGTGCCCGCCGTCGTGGTCACCCACGACCGGACCGAGGCCCTGGCCCTGGGCGACCGGCTGGCGGTGCTGGTCGAGGGCCGGATCCGCCAGGTCGGGCCGGTGCACGAGGTCTTCTCCGGTCCCGCCGACGTCGAGGTGGCGCGCGTGGTGGGGACGGAGAACGTCTTCCCCGCCCACCTGTCGCGCCTCCCCGACGGCCTGGCGCTGGTCCGGGCCGGCGCCGCCGAGCTGGTCGCCGTCGACCCCGGGGCCGTGGAGGGCGACGCCTACGCCTGCATCCGCGCCGAGGACGTGGTGCTCGAGCCCGCCGAGGACGCCCACCTCTCCTCGGCCCGAAACCGCCTGGCCGGGTCGGTGGTCTCGCGCCGCGACGAGGGCCCGCTGGTCCGCGTCGCGGTCGACTGCGGGGTGCGGCTGGTCGCGCTCGTCACCCGGGCCAGCGCCGAGCGGCTCGGGCTGGCGCCGGGAAGGCGCGTGCTGGCGGTGATGAAGGCCCCCAACGTGCGGATCGTGCCGCGGCCGGGGTGATGGGCGCGGAGGCCGGCTCCGGGAGGGCGCGCGGGCGCGGGGCGGCCGCGGCGCGCTCGAACGGCCTGCCGCGCGCCGGATGACCTCCGCTCGCTCCGGTGGCCCCGGCCACGGCGATGGGACTCTCGGTCCAGCTCATTCCCCGGCCGGTCGCCACAGGACGTGCCCCAGCCCGTGCAGCGGCCCGTGGTAGTGCCCGCTGGTCTTGAGCCGGAACCCTCCCATGCCGGTCCGGTACGAGATGGCGAGCCGGCGGACCTCGTACCGGTCCTGGCCCAGCCTCGGCGGACCGCTCTTCGTGGCCACGCCGTACTCGAACCCCTCCTCGCGCACCAGCCGCTTGAGCGGGGCGGAGACGGCGCCATACGGATAGGCGAAGCCGCCGCAGGCTGGCCAGAGCCAGTCGGCCAGGTCGGCCCGGCAGCCGGCAATCTCGGCGCGGGCGAGCTCGGGGGACACGAGGTCGAAGTTGACATGGGTCTGGGTGTGGCCGCCGAACTCCACGCCGTGCGCGAACATCTCCCGGGCCTGGGAGGCTGTCATGAGCCGCTGCACGGGCTCGCCCTCCGCGACGGCCCAGGCGTTGGAGCGCAGGCGCGTGACCATGAACACCACCGCCGTGAACCCGAACTCCTGCAGCAGCGGGAAGAGGGCGGTGTAGTTGTTCTCGTATCCGTCGTCGAAGGTCGAGGTCATCGGCCGGCGGGACGGGTCGGCGAAGCCGAATCACGGAAGGTGATGGTCTGGTAGCCACGCTCTTTCAGGTAGCTGAGCTGGCGGCGGAGCGCCGCCTGGAGCACCCAGGTGTCGAACCGCCCGGCCTCGGACCTCGCGCCGAGCACCTGGTGGTACATGAGCACGGGGATCTGGTACCCGCGTTCCACGAGCCGTCCCTTCCGCCGACGTCGGCGCGGCGTGCAGCCTCCCACCGGAAACGCGGGGAGGCAACACCACGGCGCGGGCGCCGGCTCGCCGGGCCGGGCCCGCCACGCCCTGGAGGGACGCGATGCGGCCCGGGCTCCGCTCCCGCCCCGGGCCGTGCTAGACCCGGGTCAGCGCCATGGCCCCCGCCCTCAGCGTCATCGTCACCATCCACGACCAGCGGCCCTGAACGCGCTCTTCCTCGAGCACCTGCGGGCCTCCACCGACGCCGCCTTCGAGCTCATCGTCGTGGACAACGCCTTCAACAGACAGGAGCGGGGACTCTTCGAGGCGCAGGGCGCGACGGTAATCGCCAACCCGCGCGCCTACGCGTACTGCCATTGCCAGAACCAGGGGCTGGCGGTGGCCCGGGGCGAGCTGCTAGCGTTCCTGAACAACGACCTCGTGCTCTCGCCGCACTGGGACACGCGCCTGCGGGAGGTGATGGCCGCGCAGGGGCTCGACGTGATCACCCCCTGCACGCAGGAGAACGTCGAGGACCGGGCCGCCACCCAGCGTCTCATGCGCCGCTGGAAGCGGATCAAGTATCCGCTGCTCCTCCTGGGCGGCGCGCGGGGGTGGACGCTGCGGCTGGCGCACCGGCTCATGTACGGCGACTGGAAGCGATTCGTCGAGGCGCGATACCAGCGCCACCGCACGGCGGTGAAGCAGGGGTTCGTGGGGGCCGCGGTGATCATGACGCGGAGGGCGGTCGAGCTCCTGGGCCCGTGGGATCCGCGCATCCAGGCCGGCGACTTCGACCTGTTCCTCCGCTCCAGGAAGCGGAGCTG
Organism: uncultured Pseudomonadota bacterium; assembly: GCA_963736345.1. Lineage (GTDB taxonomy): Bacteria > Myxococcota > Myxococcia > Myxococcales > Anaeromyxobacteraceae > Anaeromyxobacter. The sequence goes on from CAVTOU010000007.1 coordinate 35,886, forward strand.
GAGCGCGGGCGATGATGCGGCCCTGCCACATCGCCCTGGGCGTGTTCGTGCACCACTACATCCGGCTCACGGTGCGACGGCACGGCCACCGCTTCGCCGACCAGGAGTCGCTCATCTCCATCGAGCAGAAGTGGGGCCCCGAGCTCGCGGCCGGGTACCTGTCCGGGATCGACGACTGAAAGCGCGCCGCCCTCACCCGCGGTCCGCACCCTCGACCTCGAGTTGCGCCGCGGTCGCTCGACGACCCCTGGCGGGCTCTGCTTCCCGGCGCGCCAACCTTTCCAAACCGTATAGTCCCTGCAACCTTCCGAGCCAGCGTCAGCCGGTAAGTGAGCTTCGGCATGACGCTCCTCTCCGGCTTCAGCTTCATGCGGAACGCATCGAAGCTCTACTACCCGGCCATCGAGTCGGTGCGATCCGCGCTGCCGATCGTGGACGAGTTCGTGGTGGCGCTGGGCCGGGGGGACCCCGACGACGACACCGGGGAGCGGCTCCGGGCGTTGCGGAACCCGAAGGTGCGGATCGTCGAGAGGACTTGGGACCGGAGGCTCTACCAGGACGGCGCGATCTTCGCCCACGAGACCACGTTCGCCCTCGGTCAATGCCGATCCACCTGGTGTCTCTACCTCCAGGCGGACGAGGTGCTTCACGAGCGCGACCTCGCCACCATCCGGGAGTACTGCAATCGCTACCGGGACGATCTCCGCGTCGAGGGGCTCCTCTTCGACTACTACCACTTCTGGGGAGACTACCAGCACCACCTGGACTCGCACGGGGTCTGCCGGCGCGAGATCCGCGTCGTCCGGAGCGGGATCGGCGCCTACTCCTACCGCGACGCCGTCTCGTTTCGAAAGCCGCCCAACGAGAAGCTGAAGGTGGTCCGGGTCCCCGCCCGGATCTACCACTACGGGTACGTTCGACCCCCGGCGCTGATGGCCACCAAGAAGCGCGTCCAGGACGCGATCCACGCTGGACGCGAGCTCCACATCGCGGATGCCGCCTCCGAGGTCGCGCCGGCCTTCGACTACGGCCCGCTCGGGTCCCTGCCGCAGTTCCGCGGGACGCACCCCGGCGTGATGCGCGACTTCATGCGCCGCCTCGACTGGCGAGATCGGCTCGACTACGGTGCAAGGACCTCGACCCATCCCGTCCAGCACAAGCACGAGCAGCTCCGCTGCCGGGTCCTGAGCTGGTTCGAGCGGAGGTTCACCGACAACCACGAGCTGCTCGGCTGGAACAACTACAAGCTCGTGCGCCCATCTCCGCCGGGGGCCCGGCGAGCGTTGCCGCGGCGCGGGCTGACGCCGCGGAAACCGGCACCCACCCTGGAGGTCGTCGAGGCGGAGGTGCCCGGATGGGCGCCCCGGGATAGCATGCGGTGATCCATGCGCGTGCTGCTCATCGAGGACGACGCCGCCACGAACGCCTACGTGACGAACGGCCTCCGCGAGCTCGGACACGCGGTGGACGCGGTCGTCGACGGGCGCGAGGGGCTGCTGCGCGCCTCGGGCGGCGAGTACGACGTGCTGGTGGTCGACCGGATGCTTCCCGGCCTGGACGGGCTCGGGCTGGTGCGGACCCTCCGGGCGGTTGGGGTCAAGACCCCGGCGCTGTTCCTGACCGCCCTCGGCGGCATCGACGATCGCGTGGCCGGCCTGGATGCGGGCGGCGACGACTACCTGGTGAAGCCCTTCGCCTTCGCCGAGCTCGCGGCCCGGGCCAACGCGCTGGCGCGCCGCCCGCCCCTGGCCGAGGTCCAGACGGTGCTGCGCGTGGCCGACCTGGAGGTGAACCTCCTCGAGCGGACCGCCGTCCGGGCGGGGGTGCAGCTCGAGCTCCAGCCGCGGGAGTTCCGGCTCCTCGAGTACCTCATGAAGAACGCCGGCCGCGTGGTCACCAGGACCATGCTGCTGGAGAACGTCTGGGAGTTCCACTTCGACCCTCGGACCAACATCGTCGAGACCCACATCAGCCGGCTTCGCTCCAAGGTCAATCGCGGGCACGAGGTCGCCCTCATCCAGACCATCCGCGGAGCCGGGTACGTGCTCCGTGCAAACCCCTAGAGTCCTTCGCACCGCCAGCTTCCGGTTCGCCGCGCTGTACGCCGCATTGTTCGCCGCGTCGGTGGTGGTCCTGGCCGCCGTGGTCCTGCTGGTCACGCGCACCGCCATGGAGCGCGAGATGCGCGAGCGCATCGAGGCCGAGAGCGCGGTGCTCCAGGCGGAGTTCCAGGAAGGCGGGATGGCGCGGCTCGTGGCCGGCGTGCACGAGCGCAGCGCCACGTTGCGCGCGCTGCTCTACGCGGTGTTCGGCCCGGACGGCACGAAGCTGGCCGGCGTGCTCCCGTCCCCGGGCGATCGCCTCGGCTGGACGACGCTCCAGGGCCCCATCCCCGAGCCCGACGGCGAGTACGAGCCGGCGCTGGTGATGGTGGTCTCGCTTCCCGGGGGCGCGCGCCTCCTGGTGGGCGACGACACCGGGCCCATCGAGGACCTGGACGAGGCCATCCTGGTCGCCTTCGGCTGGGGACTCGTCCTCACCATCGTCCTGGCCGTCCTGGGCGGCCTGGTCCTGAGCTTCCGGTTCCTGAGGCGCATCGACGCCATGGCGCGGGCGGCCGAGGCGATCATGGCAGGGGACATGTCGCAGCGCGTGCCCGAGCGCGGCACCGACGACGACCTGGATCGCCTCGCCCGCACGCTCAATCGCATGCTGGATCGCATCGGCGAGCTGGTCGACGGGGTGCGGCGGGTCTCGAACGACGTGGCGCACCAGCTCCGCACCCCGCTGGCCCGGCTCCGGCAGCGCCTGGAGGCGGCGCGCACCAGTGCCCGCTCCGTGGCCGAGTACCAGGCGGCCGTGGAGGGGTCGATCGCCGAGACCGACGCCGTCCTGGAGACGTTCGCGGCCCTCCTGCGCATCGCGCAGATCGAGGCGGGCACGAGGCGCGCCGCGTTCGCCAGGGTCGATCTGGCGGAGGTGGCGAGCAGCGTGGTGGAGGCCTTCGCCCCCTCCGCGGAGGACGAGGGCAGGGAGCTGGTGTCCGCGACGGCGCCCGCCCCGATCCAGGGCGACCGGGAGCTCCTCACCCAGATGCTCGCCAACCTGGTCGAGAACGGCATCCGGCACACGCCGGTGGGGACGCGCATCGAGGTCGCGGTCCGGTCGGCCCCGGGCACGGCTTCGCTGGTCGTGGCCGACGACGGCTCGGGCGTGCCCGCCGAGGAGCGCGACCGGCTCCTCCGGCGGTTCCACCGCCTGGAGCGCAGCCGGAACATCGAGGGCAGCGGGCTGGGCCTGAGCCTGGTGGTGGCGGTGGCGGACCTCCACGGCGCGCGCATGCGGCTGGAGGACAACCATCCGGGGCTCCGCGTGACACTCGAGTTCGGGGCCGCCGAGTCCGCCGCCGGTCGCGCGTGACCCCGGCGCGGCCGGGGCCACGCTCGCCTGCGCCCGTTCCCTCCCGGACACACGCCACCGCGGCCGCCCGGCCACGCCCGCCCGGACCCGGCCGAAACCACCAGGCCCGTCGCACCCTTCGCCCGCGGCGCCGCGCTGGCAATCTCCATGCAGTCCGGGCAGGGCATGCCCGCCCAAGGACCGCGCCCGACCGGCCTCCTCCTGGTCTCCCTCGCCCTCCTGCCCGCCGTGGCCCACGCCGAGGCCACCGCTCCCGCCGACAAGACCCTCTCCCCCTACTTCGTCGTCGAGGGCGGCGAGTCCGGCGTCGACGCGCTCCCGCTCAAGTCGACCTCCGCCACCGTGGACGTGGCCGGCGTCATCGCCAGCGTCACCGTCGAGCAGACGTACGCCAACATGGGGACGGCTCCCCTTCACGCCAGGTACGTCTTCCCGGCCTCGACCCGCGCCGCCGTGCACGGCATGACGCTGACCGTCGGCGACCGGACCATCGAGGCCCGGATCCAGGAGCGGCAGCAGGCCCGCGCCACCTACGAGCGCGCCAGGGCCGAGGGGAAGAGCGCCTCGCTGCTCGAGCAGCAGCGGCCCAACGTCTTCACCATGGAGGTGTCCAACATCCTCCCCGGCGACGTGGTCAAGGTCGAGCTCCGCTACACCGAGCTCCTGGTCCCGACCGACGGCGTGTACGAGCTGATCTACCCGACCGTGGTCCTGCCCCGGTACTCGAACCAGGCCGAGGCCACCGCGCCCGAGAGCGACCGGTGGGTGAAGAGCCCGTACCTGCACCAGGGGAAGGCGCCGACCTACGCCTTCGGCTTCCGCGCCCGGATCGCCACCGGCATTCCCCTCCAGGACGTCTCCGTCCCCAGCCACAAGGTCGACGTGAGCTGGACCGGCCGGAACCAGGCGCAGATCGGCCTCGACCCGACCGAGAAGGACGGCGGCAACCGCGACGTCGTGCTCCGCTACCGGCTGGCCGGCGCCAAGGTCGAGTCTGGCCTCCTCCTCCAGGACGGCCCGGGCGAGAAGTTCTTCCTGCTCACCGTCGAGCCGCCCGAGCGGGTCGCCGCCGCCGACATCCCGCCGCGGGAGTACGTCTTCATCATCGACGTCTCCGGCTCGATGCACGGCTTCCCGCTCGACACCGCCAAGAAGCTCATCCAGGACCTCATCGGCGGCCTGCGCCCGACGGACCAGTTCGACGTGATCCTCTTCTCCGGCGCGAACCAGACCATGTCCCCGCGGTCGGTCCCGGCCACGCGCCAGAACATCGCCAGGGCCACGGCCCTCATCGACCGGCAGCGGGGCGGTGGCGGCACCGAGCTCCTCCCGGCGCTGCGGGAAGCCATGGCCCTGCCGCGGACCGAGGGGACCTCGCGCAGCTTCATCGTGGTCACCGACGGCGGCATCTCCCAGGAGAAGGCGATGTTCCAGTACATCCGCGAGCACCTCGGCGACGCCAACGTCTTCTCCTTCGGCATCGGCTCGGCGGTGAACCGCTACCTGGTCGAGGGCGTGGCCAGGGCCGGCATGGGCGAGTCCTTCGTCGTCACCAAGCCCGACGAGGCCGCCCCGGTGGCCGCCGCCTTCCGGAGGTACGTCGAGGCGCCGGTGCTCACCGGCATCCAGGTCTCGTACCACGGCTTCCAGGCCAGCGACGTCGAGCCGGGCGCCATCCCCGACCTCCTGGCGCAGAGGCCCATCGTGCTCCAGGGCAAGTGGACCGGCCCCGCCCAGGGGACCATCACCGTCACCGGCCGGACCGGCCGCGGCAAGTTCGAGCAGGTGATCGACGTCGCCAGGACGAGCTCGCGCACCCAGGACGAGGCGCTCCGGTACCTGTGGGCCCGCACGCGCATCGCCGCCCTCTCCGACTTCAGCGCGCAGGAGGAGAGCGAGGAGGAGAAGCAGGCCATCACCCGCCTCGGCCTCGAGTACAACCTCCTCACCCGTCACACGTCGTTCGTGGCGGTGCTCCAGGAGGTCCGGAATGCCGGCGGCCAGGGCAAGGACGTCGACCAGCCGCTGCCGCTCCCGCAGGGCGTGAGCGACCTCGCGGTCGGCGATGGGAACGCCCAGGGCGACGAGCCCGGCCTGGTGCTCCTGGCGGCGCTGGCCGGGGTCCTGGCCGCAGCGGTCCTGGCTCGACGCGCGCGCGCCTCCGCCGCCCGCTGAGGTCACGATGCGCGCCCGCACCGCCGCCGCCCTGGCCGCCTTCCTGGCGGCGGTCGGTGCGGCCTACGCGCTCAAGCGCTTCTACAGCACCGCCTCCGCCGCCGACCTTCGGTTCGTCCTCGCGCCCACCGCCTGGCTGGTGGAGGTCGCCGGCGGGCACCGCTTCGACTGGACCGCCGGCGGGTACCTCAGCACCGAGCTCCGGTTCCTGATCGCGTCGACCTGCGCCGGCGTGAACTTCCTCATCGTGGCCTTCGCCGCGCTGGTGCTCGGGTTCGTGCGGCCGGCGCGCCCCGCCTGGCAGAACGTGGGGATCCTCCTCGCCAGCGCCGCCGCCGCTTACGCCACCACGGTCGTCGCCAACGCCCTGCGGATCCTGATCGCCATCCCGCTCTGGACCCATCGCCTCTCGTTCGGCTGGCTCACCGGCGCGCGCCTGCACGAGCTCGCGGGCGTGGTGGTGTTCCTGGGGATGCTCCTGCTGCTGTACCTGGCGGCCCACCGCCTCGCCCGCGCGCCGGTCCACGCCTGGGTGCCCCTGCTCCCGTACGCGGGGGTGATGCTGGTGGTCCCGCTCCTGCGCGGCGCGCACCAGCGGGCGGAGTTCTGGGTGCATGCCGGGATCGTGGCCGGCGCGCTGGCCGTGGCGGTGGTCGCGAGCGTGGCGCTGCGGCATCCCGGCCTGCTCGTCAGGGAAGCGGGGTCAGACCCTTCCACATGACACATCGGCGCCCGCCCTTCCGTTCTTGCGGCCGCGCGTCGCCCTCGGCCGGCGCAAGCGAGCCGAGCGGATGGCGCGGGACATCATGTAGCCCAAGCCCGCCCGCACCCTCTGTTCGCCATCCGTGCGGAGGCTCTCTTTGCCGTCATGCTCCCGTCGGAGCCACTCCCCGCTCGGTCGCGGGCCGCACCCCGTGGTCCCGGCTTGCTTCCGTTGGGATGACGCCTGGCCACGAGAGCCGGACCGCGGCGCTGGTGTGCATGGGCCGCGCGCTCGCGCACGGGGCGTCGTCGGTCGACAGGTTCTCCGACCCGACCGCCCTCGAGCTCCTCCCGGACGACGCGCGGGCGTTCGTCGCGGGCGTGCGAGCCGGTATCCCGCCGAAAGGGATGCGCGCCCAGCTCCGGTACGCGTACCACGCGCGGCAATCGAAGGTGATGGTCGCCCGCACGGTGGCCATCGACGCCGCGGTGCGTGCTGGAGGGTCGCCGCAGCTCGTCATCCTCGGGGCGGGCCTGGACGGCCGCGCCTGGCGCATGCCCGAGCTGCGCGATACGGTCGTGTTCGAGGTCGACCACCCGGATTCACAGCGCGAGAAGCGACGGCGAGCCGCGCGGCTCACCCGCGCCGCGCGCGAGGTCCGGTTCGTCCCGGTGGACTTCACGCGCGACAGACGACCGGGCTTTGCCCGAGATCGCGGCCGCGATTCCTCGCGATATCCCCGAGGCCACCGCCTTCGCCAGCCACTTGCGGCTCGCGACCGCCGAGCGCCCCGGCCCCGCCCGCCAGCTGCACGGCTGGCCCGCGCTCGGAGGGAAGGAAAGTGGAAAGTGGAAGGGTCTGACCCCGCCATTCACCCCCGCGACGGTGGCGCGCCGGGGAGGCGGTGGGAGCGCTGGGAGAACTGGCGCCGCGGCGATCCACGGTGGCAGGCGACGCTCATCGACACCACGGCGCTCACGCTTGCGGAGGTCGCACGCGAGATCGCACGCTGGGTGGAGGGCGCGCGGTCGCCGGGACGACGGGCCGACACGCCCGGCTGAGCCGGTGCGAAATGAGCGCGACGGGCTCACCACGACGGGAGCTGCTCGCTCCGCGCCGGCCAGTACCGCCAGCGCCACGGCGTTCGCCAGTGCCCGGCCCGATACCAGCCGAAGCGCCACGGGCCGCGCGCGCCGAAGTCCGGCCAGGGGCCGATCCCCCAGACCCAGGGCGCCGCCACCCAGCTCCACCCGCGGTCCGAGCGATAGACGTAGGCGTACGGCCGGCCCCGGCCGCTTGGCGGCACGTAGGTGTAGGCGTCGCGGTACGCCATCCAGATCCAGCCGTGCTGGCGGGTGTACACCCACTGGCCGGCCTCGGACGGCGCCGCGGGTTGCGCCGGCGCGGGCGCGGCGGTGGCCGGCGGTGGCGATGGGGCTGCGCGCTGCGCCTCCGGCTGCGAAGGCGCGGGAGCCGGAGCGGGCTGCGCCGCGCGCGGCGCGGGCTGGGGCTGCGCCGGAGCGGGTGAATGCGGTCGCTCATCGTCCAGGATCACCGGCGGCACCGCCGGGCCGTCCGGGACCTGGCCCGGCGTGATGGCCGGCCCCTTGCTCGCCCCGGGGTCCGCGGACGGCGGCTTCCGCGGAAGGAGGCCGGGTTGCGAGGCCAGCAGCAATGCAACGACGAGGGCGGTCATGGCCCACCAGCCCAGTGGGACTAGCACTCCGCATGCCGCGATGAAGCGCCGCTCGGGTGCGCAGGATGCGGGGTGTCAGGCGTGTGCGCGCGGGAACAGAGTGCCCGGTGGGCACACCCCGGCGGGCGGGGCAGGCCGGCGCTAGAATCCCTCGGTGGAGCTCTTCTCGCGCCGCCTGCCGCACGTGGTCACCCGGGCCGACCTGGCCATCCTCCTCACCCCGACCTACGCAGCCGCCCGCGGCGTCGACGACGAGGAGGCGGGGGAGCGGCTGGCCCAGGCGCTGGCGGTTCGCGGCGTGCTGGACGATCTCTATGCCGCGCTCTCGGCGGGCCTTCGCGATGCGAAGGGCCCTCGCACCGACGAGGAGGCGCTCCTCAATCGGCTCTCGGCGGGCGTCCAGGCCCGCCGGGGCCGTGTCCGGGCCGCTCCCGACTCGCCCGGCCTGGCCGCCGTGCTGGTCCGGCTCGATCTGGAGATCGGGGTCGCGCCCGAGCCCATGCGCGCAACCCTGGCGACGCCACGCGGGCGGGCCGTGCTCGACCAAGGCCTGGCGGCGCTCGGGCGCCACCTGGTCAAGGAGCTATTGAAGGGCTAGCGCGCGTGCTGCTCCCGCCCCCCCGCGACGCCGGCCGCGAGGGCCTCCTTCCCGTGCGGATGCGAGATCTCCGCGAGCAGCCGCGCCGGGATGGCGGTCATCCAGGCCGCCGTGATCACCACCAGCACGGCAAGGATGCCGCCCGGCGCCGCCTGGTTGGCCCCGCCGAGAACGATGAGCACGGGCGTGGCCAGGCCGGTCGCGACGCAGTAGGCGACCCATCCGCGCCGCCGGAGCGCCCCGAACCGCCGTGCGAACACGAAGCAGGCCGCGATGAGCCCGAGCATCGACACCGAGAACGCAATGCCGTGGAGAGCGCTGTGCCAGCTCATCGTGGGCGGGACGCCAGGCGGAGCCCCGGGTGGGAAGCCCAGGCTCGGGTCGGGCGCGAAGATGCCCGCAGCGATGAGGCCCAGTCCATAGGCCCCGAACAGCAGCGGCCCCCAGGTGCCTCCTCTCGTCGATCGCAGCGCCCGCCGGATCCCGACGCCGCACGCGATGGCCAACAGGCCGGCGACCTCGAAGTTCGCGATCTGGAGCCAGCCGACGTCACCGAGGAGCAGCAGGCTGATGGGGTGCCGCCGGATCTCGAAGCCCGGGCGGGTGAGCGCCTGGATGAAGCTCAGGCCCGCCAGGAGGGGTCCGATGGCCAGGCCACAGGCCAGCAATGCCCGCGTCGCCGACGTGTCCCTTCGCATGCCGTCGTCATAACCGTCGGCCCTGCGGAAGCGAGGGCTCTGCCCCTCCTTGCCCGTTTTCGACGCGCCGGCCGGGGACGATCGCCGCCCTACCCCAGCCCCTGCTCGATGGCCTCGACCAGGGTGCGCAGGCAGCGGACGCGAGCCCAGCTCTTGTCGTCGGCCTCGACGATGGTCCAGGGCGCGTAGGTGGTCGAGGTCTGGGTGATCATGTCGCTGACCGCGTCGCGGTACAGGTCCCACTTCTCGCGGTTGCGCCAGTCCTCGTCGGTGATCTTGTAGCGCCTGGCCGGGTCCTTCTCGCGCGCCTGGAAGCGCTGCAGCTGGTCCTCGGGCGAGATCGTGCAGCCAGAACTTGACCAGCACCGTGCCGAAGTTGGTGAGCGAGCGCTCGAACTCGTTGATCTCGTGGTAGGCGCGCCGCCACTCGGCCTCGCGTGCAGAAGCCCTCGACGCGCTCGACCAGCACCCGGCCGTACCAGGTCCGGTCGAAGATGGCGATGTGGCCGGCCTTGGGCAGCCGCTTCCAGAAGCGCCACAGGTAGTGGTGGGTGGCCTCGTCGCCCTTGGGCGCGGCGATGGGGATGACCGCGTAGCCGCGCGGGTCGAGCGGCCCCATCAGGCGCCGGATGGCGCCGCCCTTGCCGGCCGCGTCCCAGCCCTCGTAGGCGACGATGACCGGGAGGCGCGCCGCGTAGCAGGCGAACTCCAGCTCGCGCAGCCGCTCCTGCCAGCGTGGCCAGCTCCTTCTCGTACGCTGGCTCGGGGAGAGCTTCCGCGAGAGGTCGACCGTGTCGAGGATGGTCCGGTCGCCCTTGTGCGATCGCGGCGGGCGCCTTCTTCCGGACCTCGGCCGGCGGGCTTGGCCCGGCTGGCGCTCCAGCGCCTTCTCCATGGCCTCGACCAGCGTCTCGAACACCTGCACGCGCCGGAGGCGCTTGTCGGTGGACGGGCACCACCGTCCACGGGGCCCAGGCGGTGCTGGTCCGCTCCAGCATCTCGTCGGCGGCCACCCGGTACTGGTCGTACCTGCGCGTGCGCCTTCCAGTCCTGGCGGGTCACCCGCCAGGACTCGTACTTGCTGCTTCTCGATCTTCTCGAAGCGGCGGCGCTGCTCCGGCTTGGAGATGTGCAGGAAGAACTTCACGATGAGCGTGCCGTCGTCGGAGAGCATCCGCTCGAACTGGTTGATCTCCTCGTAGGCGCTCTCCCAGACGCGCCGGGGGACGGCCTTCTCGACCCGCTCGGCCAGGACGCGGCGGTACCAGGAGCGGTCGAAGATGGCGATCGTCCCCTCGCTCCGGGAGCCGGTTCCAGAAGCGCCACAGGAAGGGCCGGAGCCGCTCCTCCTCGGTCGGCGCCCGGGTCAGGTGGACCTCGTAGCCGCGCGGATCGATGCGCCCCACCAGCTTCTCGATGGTGTCGCCCTTGCCCGAGGCGTCCCAGCCCTCGAACACGAGCAGCACCGGGATCTTCTCCTCGAAGACCGCGCGCTGCAGGCCGGAGAGCCGATCCCGGAGCTCGGGGTAGACGCGCTCGTAGCGGGCGCGGTCGAGCTTCCGGTGGAGGTCGACGGTGTCGAGCATGGTGACCCCCGGACGCGGGGTTCGGGCGGTCAGATGATACACGTCCGGCCCCTGGGGGCGCAGCCCCCACCCGGCCGGAGGCCGGCGTCAACCCTGGGCGAACACGTCCAGCGCGTAGTCGTGCGCGGCCAGCGCACCGGCCGGCAGGCTCCCGGCCTTCACGCGCCTCGCCACCTCGTCGCGGGCGAGATCGAAGATGGCCTCCAGCAGCGGCCCGCGCTGGGCGGCGGCCGCCTGTCCGATGAGGAACAGGACTCGGGCGCTGTGCTGCAGGTAGCGCGGCGAGGCCAGCTGCTTGCGCAGCAGCTCCATGATGACCGGCGCCTTGGAGCGGTCGAAGCGGGAGGGTTCGCCGCGGCGATCCTGTTCCGCGAAGAAGGCCGCCGTCCACTCGTCGTGATAGCGCAGCACCCGCTCGAACAGCTCCGGCCCGAAGCGGGTCCCGGCCCGCACCGGCTCGGCCTTCTGGCCCAGCACCACCCCGTCCTCGGTCGACGCCGGGCGCAGGAAGTGGCCGTCCCTGGTGATGGCCGCCTGGTGGCGCACCAGCGTCCACAGCCAGGAGACGTTGATGCGGTAGGTGGCCAGATCGTTCATGAAGCGCAGCTTGAGCTCGTAGTCGTCGATGGCGGCGGCGAAGTTGCCGTTCAGGATCTGGAAGCCGTAGTTGGCGGCCATGTAGAAGGCGTGCTGCACGTGCTCGATGGTGACCTCGCCCCGCGGCACGCCGTAGATCTCCTCCCAGCGCTCCGGGCTGTGGAGCTTCTCGGGGGCGTCCAGCGCCTCGCGCGGCAGCACCAGGGGCGTGATGCGGCCCCGGGCGTCCACCAGCTCGCGCGACTCCAGCACCTTCCGCTCCGCCTCGGACAGGCCGCTCGGCACCGTCGGGACGGGCGCGCCCTTCACCTCGGTGGTCTGGCGCGGCGCATCGATGAGGGCCTGCAGCGCCGAGGGCTCGGCCTGCAGCGGCGCGTTGCCGGCCGCCACGTACTCCGGCTCCGGGCTCGCCACCCAGCTCTGCCGGTAGGCGTCGTGGAGTCGCCCCGGGACGCGCCCGGAGAGCACCTCCTCGAGGGTGGGCCGGGCGCCGGCGGCCAGCGGCGCCTCGGGCACGAAGACCAGGCCCAGCAGCCGCTCGCGCAGCTTGTCGATGACCATGGCGCGCAGCGCCAGCGGGTTGTAGCGGGACCGGCCGTAGGGATCGCCCGCCTGGTAGATCATCACCGCCGCCATTCCGCCGATGGGGGCGGCGGTCTCCAGCCGGCCCTCCTTCATGCCCGCCATCAGCATCACCAGGGCGTTGTAGCGCTGGTAGCCGATCATCCCGGGGGTGGCCATCCCCACCGTCTGCGGATCCGGGAACACGCCCCGCGGATCGTCCTTCCACATCTCGATCAGGCTGCCGAGATAGTCCCAGCGCCCGACATTGGTGCCCAGCAGCCGCCGCCGCAGGGTCCAGGCGATGGCGGGGAGCTGGCGTCCGGCGTTCCCCTCCTCGTAGAGCATCTTGATCTTGAGCGTCCCCACCGGGAGGCCCATCCGACCCTCCAGCCCGGAGAGCAGCCGCTCGACGATCAGCGCCTCGCGCGGAGTCTGCAGCTTGGGGACGTAGAAGTAGACGCCGCTCCCGGCCCGGTGGAGCGCCTCGTAGCCGCACAGGGCCCAGAGGGTGGCGATCACCACCAGGCCCGGCGCCGGCCGACCGTCCACGGTCACGTGGTCATACCGAACATGAAGCGAGGGCGGCCGGGCCAGCCGGGTGGGCCACTGCGCCGGCGGCTTGTCGATGCGGTAGCCGCGCTTCTTCCCCTTCTTCACCACCTCGTAGGCCTTGCCGGTCCAGCGCCCCTCGAAGATCTCCTTGGCGTTCTGGAGCGCCGCGAACACCCCCACCGGCTCGTCGCCCGCCCGCCCCTCCGGGGTGAAGTGCGGCGGCGAGGCGTCCTCGAAGTCCGGCATGTTCATGGGCGCGGGGCTGTTGAGCGCGTTGAAGGCCATGTCCAGCGGGTGCCAGGGACCGGTCAGCTCCAGGCCCGGGTTCCGGGAGGGGTGGACGTGGGCCGGGATGGCCACCTCGTCGTTGAGCCGCCAGCGCCAGGGGCTCTCGCGGCCGAGGAAGTTGTCCACCAGCCCGCCCACGATCTGCCGGTAGGTCCAGCGGCGCCCGCTGACCGGATCCTCGAACGCCTCCTCCCACGCCGGCCAGGCGTACTTCTCCGCGACCGGCGCCGGCGACTGCAGCAGCTCGCGGCGCGCGTTCAGCACGGCCGCGATCTCGGGGTCGAGCTGCCGGGTGAGCGCGGTGATGGTCTCGTCGACGTCGATGTCGCGGCCGTTCACGCGCTGGGCGCCGAAGAGCTCGGGAAACCGTTGGAGGATGTCGGCTCGGATCATGGCAAACGCCCTCGATTGCATCACCCGCGAGGAGGTGGGCGGCCTGCGCCGCCGCGGGCGACAAGGCCGGAGGCGCCGCCCGCCCACCCAATGCCTTTCCGCAGGCGCCGGCGCACGAAGATCGAAAAACCGACTCGACAGGGAGTTGACCCGGGCCCCGGGCGTGGCAAGTGGCTAGGGACCCCGCGCCAGGAGGCCGCATGTACCATCAGAACTACAACCCGACCGGGAGCGTCTTCCTCTCGACGCTGCTGGCGGCCGTCCCGATTCTGGTCCTGCTCTACTTCATCGCCCTGCATCCCCACCGCGACCGGGAAGGCGTGCGCCACCTCGGCATCCCGGCGCCGTACGCGGCGTTGTTCGGGGTGATCGCCGCCCTGCTGGTCTCCTGCCTGGCGTTCCGGATGCCGGTCGGCTCGGCCGTCTCGGCCTTCGCGCTGGGTGCCCTCTCCGGCTTCCTGGGGATCATCTGGATCGTGCTGGCGGCCATGTTCCTCTACACCATGACCGTCACGACCGGGGCGTTCGAGATCGTGAAGGAGTCCATCATCCACATCTCGTTCGACCGGCGGCTGCAGGTGCTGCTCATCGCCTTCTCGTTCGGCGCCATCATCGAGGGCACCTCCGGGTTCGGCACGCCGGTGGCCATCGCCGGGGCCGTCATGGTGGGCCTCGGGTTCCGCCCGTTCCAGTCGGCCGTGCTGAACCTGCTCGCCAACACCGCGCCGGTCGCCTGGGGCGCCATCGGGACGCCCATCGTCACCCTGGCCGCGGTGAGCGGCCTCGACCAGCTCACGCTATCGGCCATGGCCGGGCACCAGCTCCCCTTCGCCTCGATCCTGGTGCCCTTCTGGCTGGTGGTCACCTTCGTCAAGATGGAGGGCGGGACCTGGAAGGAGGCCTTCGAGGTCTGGCCGGCCACGCTCGTGTCCGGCGGCACGTTCGCGATCATGCAGTACTTCGCCTCCGGCACGCCGGCCTTCCACCTCATGACCGACGTGGTCTCGGGGGTGTTCTCCGTCATCTGCACCGCCCTCTTCCTGCGCTTCGTCTGGCACCCGAAGACGCGGTTCCTGCTCAAGGCGGAGCGAACCCCCGCCACTGCCGCGGCTCGATCGGTGGGGGCCTCGGCCCGGACGACCGACGCCGACACCTGGAAATACAAGTACTCGGTGGGCGAGACCATCCACGCCTGGCTGCCCTGGGCGATCCTGATCGCCTGCTGCGCGCTGTGGGGCGTGCCGTCGTTCAAGACCTGGCTCAACAACCTCTTCTCCTCGGTGAAGTTCGATACCACGCTGCTGGGCAGCAAGTTCTCGGGCACGCTCTCGCTCCCGGCCTGGGACATGCCGGCGCTTCACAACCTGGTGCAGCGCATGCCGCCCATCGCCCCGGTGGGGGCCAAGCCCGAGGCGGCGCGGTTCACCATCAACTGGCTCTCGGCGGCGGGGACGGGCGTGTTCGTGGCCGCGCTCCTCTCCGGGCTGGTGCTCCGCCTCAGCGCCGCCCAGTGGAAGCTGGCGTTCGTGAACACCATGCGACGCATGAAGACGCCGGTGCTGGTCATCGGCCAGGTGCTGGGGCTGGGGTTCCTCACCCGCTACGCCGGCACGGACGCGGTGCTGGGGCTGGCCTTCACCAACGCGGGCTGGGCCTACCCGTTCTTCGCCGCGTACCTGGGCTGGCTGGGCGTGTTCCTCACCGGCTCGGACACCGCCTCGAACGCGCTCTTCGGGAGCCTGCAGCGCATCACCGCCCAGCAGCTCCACCTGAACGAGGTCCTGATCGTCGCCACCAACTCCACCGGCGGCGTGATGGGGAAGATGATCGACGCGCAGTCCATCATGGTGGCGTGCGCCGCCTGCTACGACGATCCCAAGGAGCGCGTCCATGCCCTGGGCCCCATCTTCCGCAAGGTGTTCTGGCACTCGATCGCGCTGGCGGCCTTCATCGGGATCATCGCCATGCTGCAGGCGTACGTGTTCCCGGGGGTGATACCGATACCACCGGTGAAGTGACCCGGGCCCGCTACTCGCCGCCGCGGATCGACTGGTCCAGCAGCTCGATCGGGTGCACCGCCCGCACCGCCACCCCACGGGCGGCGAGGATGGGCCCGAGGTGCAGCGTGCAGCCCGGGTTGGCGCTGGCCAGCACCGGCGCGCCGGTGGCGGCGATGGCCTCGGCCTTGCGCGCGCCGATCTCCGCGGCGGAGGCGGGCTCCATCAGGTTGTAGACGCCGGCCGACCCGCAGCACGCGCCGCCGTCGTCCAGCTCCACCAGCTCGAGCCCGGGGATGCTGCGCAGGGCCGTGCGCGGGTCGGCCTCCAGGCGCTGGGCGTGGCCCAGGTGGCAGGGCGTGTGCCAGGCCACCCGCGCCCGCACCGGGGCGCGCGGCGCGCGGGCGGGCAGCACCGCCAGCAGCTCGGTCACGTCGCGCACCCGGGCCGCCAGGGCCCGGGCCCGCGGGCCCAGCTCGGGGTCGTCGGCGAAGAGGTGGCCCAGCTCCTTGAGGTGCGATCCGCAGCCGGCGGCGTTCACCACCACCAGCTCCACCGCGGCATCCTCGAACCGGCGCAGGAGCGCCGCCGCCATCCGCCGGGCCTCGTCGGCCCGCCCGGCGTGCAGCGAGAGCGCACCGCAGCAGCCCTGCGACGGGACCGCCACCTCCACCCCTTCCGCCGCCAGCACCCGGGCCGTGGCCGCGTTCACCTCCGGGAAGAAGATGCGCTGCACGCACCCCTGCAGGAGCCCCACCCGCAGCCGGCGCTCGCCGCGCGCCGGAACCGTGGCCGGCAGGTGTGCCCAGAGGTCCCGGAGGCGGATGGGCGGCGCCAGCGCCTCCAGCTGCGCCAGCCGGGGCAGGGCGCGGAGCAGCCGCGTCCGCCGCAGCAGCCACTGGATCCCGGTCACGCGCAGCAGCCAGAGCAGCACCGCCGCGGCGCGGAGGCGGCGGGGATGGGGGAAGAGCGCGAAGACCAGCGCGCGGAAGAGGCAATCGGCGGTGGAGCGGGGGACCTCCTTCTCCAGCCGCTCCCGCGCCTCCTCGATGACGCGGTCGTAGCGCACGCCCGAGGGGCATGCCGTCATGCAGGCCATGCACCCCAGGCAGCGGTCGAAGTGCTCGCCCGCGGTCGCCGAGAAGGCCAGGCGGCCGTCGGAGAGCGCCCGGAAGAGAATCGATGCGCCCGCGCGGCGAGTCCATCTCCTCGCCCCAGGAGCGATAGGTCGGGCAGGCCGGTAGACAGAACCCACAGTGAACGCAGTCGTCCGCCGCGGCGCGCCCGCTCGCCGGGGTCGCCTTGCCAGGCACGCCGCTCGCCTCGATCACGGTGCGCTCCCTTCCGGCAGCCGCCCCGGCGCGAGCCGGCCGTCCGGGTCGAACGCCGCCTTGAGCCTCCGCATCACCTGCAGCGCCGGCGGGACCACCCCGAACAGGCCGGCCTGGTCGCGCAGCGGCGCCGGCGCCGCCGCCAGCACCACCGCCCCGTTCCCCGGCGCGACCGCCCGCCGGGCGCCGGCCAGCGCCCGCGCCGCCGCGGTCGGGTCCTGGAGCGTGCCGGTCACGAAGGCGATCCCCAGGGTCGGGTAGTGGACGATGGCCCCGCCGCCGAGCGCGTCGGCCAGCGGGCGCAGCGCCGCCATCGCCGCCGCACCGCCGGCCGGGAGGAAGGTGGCCCGCGCGCGCACGTCGCCCGCGGTGCGGAGCTCGTCGTGGCGCGCCCACAGCGCCGCCTCCCCGTCGCCGTCGAGCCGCTCCCTCCGCCGACCCTCGAAGGTCACGCGCCCCAGGAACCGCTCCACCTGATCGCGCACGCCGGGGCCGAACCCCTCGAACCGGAAGGCCACCTGGAACCGCTCGCCCTGCGGCAGCGCCGCCACCGCCGCCGGCTCGAGCTGCGCCTCCCGCACGGCCCGCACCAGGGACCAGGCGCCGGCCGCGTCCACCGCGTCCACCACCACGGTCTCCGAGCGCTCGGGCAGCGGGTGCAGCCGGAAGGCGACCTCGGCCACCAGGCCGAGCGTCCCCTGCGAGCCGCACAGCAGGCGCGGCAGGTCGAACCCGGCCACGTTCTTCACCACCTTGCCCCCGCCGCGGGCCACGGCGCCGTCGGCGCGGATCATGGTCGCGCCGATGATCAGATCGCGAACCGTGCCGGTGCGCGTCCGGCGCGGGCCGAAGGAGCCGGCCGCCACGATGCCGCCCAGCGTGGCGCGGTCGGGCAGCGGCGGATCCAGCGCCAGCCGCTGCCGGTGCGGGGCCAGCTGGCGCTGCAGCGCGGCCAGCGTCAGGCCGGCCTCGGCGATCACGATCTGATCGGCCGGGGCGTGCTCGCGGATGCGATCCAGCCGCGTGGTGCGCAACACCACCATGGAGTTCGGGGGGGCCGAAGAGGCCAGCCCCCCCGATCCCCCGCTCGCTCCGGGCCAGGCTCATCCGCCTGGCCCTGCGCTCGCCACCCCTCGCCGGGTCCGCCCGGCCACGGCTCGGTGCTGCCGCCCGCGAAGGTCACCACCCGCTTGTCGTGGGCCAGCTGCAGCATCATCGCCGCCGCCTCGTCCAGCGACGTGGGCGCGAGCTCGACCGGTGCGGCGCGCGCCTCGGTGGTGGCCTGGGTCACCATCGCTCGGCCACCCCCGCCACCTCGACCGGGTGCGGCCGGTAGGGGCCGGGCACCTCGGCGCAGAGGCGCGGCGACGGGAACACCTTCCCCGGGTTGAAGAGCCGGGCCGGATCGAAGGCGCAGCGGATCCGCTGCATGGTGTCGAGGTCGTCGGGGCGGAACTGCTCCGCCATGAAGGCCGCCTTCTCGGCGCCGACGCCGTGCTCGCCGGTGATGGATCCGCCGGCGGCCAGGCACAGGCGGAGGATGTCGCCGCCCAGCTTGGCGGCGCGCTCCTCCTCCCCGGCGACGCGGGCGTCGTAGAGGATGAGCGGGTGCAGGTTGCCGTCGCCGGCGTGGAAGACGTTGGCGACGCGCAGCCCGGCCGCGCCGGCCAGCCGGGCGATCTCCCCCAGCACCCGGGCGATCTCGGAGCGCGGGATGACCCCGTCTTCCACCAGGTAGCTGGGCGAGAGGCGTCCCACCGCCGCGAAGGCCGACTTGCGCCCCTTCCACATGAGCTGCCGCTCCGCCTCGTCGCGCGGGATCCGGATCTCGAGCGCGCCGGCGGCGCGGGCGATGGAGACTGCGCGCGCCGAGACGTGCTCCACCTCGGCGGCGGGCCCGTCCGCATCCATGAGCAGGATCGCCCCCACGTCGGGCCAGTCCAGGCCGGTGGCCGCCTTGGCGGCGGCGATGGCCAGCCGGTCCATCATCTCGATGGCGGCAGGCAGGATGCCGGCGGCGATGATCTCCGAGACCGCGTTCCCCGCCTCCGTCGTCGAGGGGAAGGTGGCCATGAACGTGCGCGTGGCCTCGGGGCGCCGGAGAAGGCGCACGGTGGCCTCGGTCACCACGCCCACCAGTCCCTCGCTGCCCACCACCGCGGCCAGCAGATCGTACCCGGGCGCGTCCGGCGCGGGCCCGCCGACGTCCACGACCGTGCCGTCCGCCAGCACCAGGCGCACGGCCAGCACGTGGTTGACCGTGAAGCCGTACTTGAGGCAGTGCGCGCCGCCCGAGTTCTCGGCCACGTTGCCACCGATCGAGCAGACCACCTGCGACGAGGGATCGGGCGCGTAGTACCAGCCCGCGGCCGCGACGGCCCGGGTGACCTCCAGGTTGGGCACGCCGGGCTCCACCCTGGCCCAGCCGTTCTCGAGGTCGATCTCGACGATGCGACGCATGCGGGAGAGCGCCAGCACCAGGCACCCCTCGGCCGGCCGGGCGCCGCCGGAGAGCCCGGTGCCGGCTCCGCGCGGCACCACCGGCACGCCCTCCGCGTGGGCGAGGCGCAGCACCTCGGACACCTCCGCGGTCGAGCCCGGCAGGGCCACCAGGGCGGGCCGGGTGCGGCCGTGCGTGAGCCCGTCCGCCTCGTAGGTGAGCAGCTCCGCCGGATCGGTCACGACGTGGTCGGCTCCGACCACGTCGGAGATGCGACGCGCGAGCACATTCATCACGCGTGGAGTCTTCTGCCGGAAGCCTGCCGCCTCGACGCCCCGTGCGGGCATGACCCAGATCGCTGTCGGGCAGCCGTGCGGAGAAAGGCCCCGGCTCGGAGGCTCCGAGCCGGGGCCGGGTGCGGCGGCCGCCGGGCGTTACTGGTTGCCGGACGTGCCGGCGGAGCCGGAGCTGGTGCCGCCGGAGCTCGAGCCGGTATCGGTCGAGGACCCGCTGGTCCCGAGCGAACCGGGGGTGTCGGTCGACGAGTCCGTTCCGCTGTTCCCCATCGAGCCGGTGTCGGTCGACGAGCCCGTTCCGCTGCTCCCCATCGAGCCGGTGTCGCTCGAGGAGCCGCTGCTCCCCATGGAGCCGGACGTGTCGCTCGACGAGCCGGTGTCGCTGGAAGAGCCCATGTCGCTCGACGACCCGGTGCCGCTGGTGCCCAGCGAGCCCGCGGTGTCGCTCGACGAACCCGGACCGCTGGTGGTGTCGCTCGAGGACCCGGTCCCGGCGGTGCCCTGATCGCCCGTCGTGTTGCCGCCCGCGGCCGCGGAGCTCTGCGCCTGTGCGGTGAAAGCCAGCGCGGCGACGGCCGCGGCCAGCAGGAACTTGCATACCTTCGTCATCGGATTCCCCTCCCCGTGGACCGCGGCCGTGCGCCGGCCGCGAGGCGCCGGGCGGCGGAGCCCCCGCGGCCCCCCTACCCGTTTCGCCTCGAGGAAACCTGCGCACGCACCCCACCCGGACAACAGCGGCGGCCGGGCGGCGAGGTCGTCCCTCGACCCGGCGTCGTCGGTGCGGGCTGGCGCCCGGGCGACGCCCGGCCGGTCCAGGCGGCCATGCGTCGCAGGGCGAGGGGAGGCGCCTTCGGACGGGCGCCGGGGAGGCTCACGTCACCGCACGGCCCGGGCGGCCTTGAGCGCGGCCGCGAGGTCGGACACGCCCATGAACACCGTCGCCTTCCGGGCGCCGGCGTTGCCGACGTACACGTGCCGGATGTCGATGCCGGCCTGGCCGAGCGCGGTCGCGAGCCGGGCCAGCGTGCCGGGCTTGTCGGCCAGCTCGACCTCGAGCACCTCCTCCTCCTCGGGGCTCCAGCCGCGCTTGGAGAGCGCCTTGCGGGCGGCCGGCAGCTTGTCGGTCACCAGCCGGATGACTCCCTGTCCGCTCTCCACCCAGGCGTTCACGGCCCGGAGATTGATCTTCTGCTCGGCCAGGACCGAGGCCACCTCGCCCAGCATCCCGGGCCGGTTCTCGACGCGGATCTTGAGCTCCTTCGCACGCGGCATTGTCGTCCTCCTCGCCCGAATGCGACTGCGCCCGGGTGTGGAAGACAAGCGCTCGGACGGAGGGGCCCCGGGGGGGTATCACCCGGGCGTTCAGGTCAGGCTGCGCGGTCCGCGCAGGCGGGCTCGGAGGGCGGCCGATGGCTCACTGAACGTGACTGCGTGAGTCAACGCTGCGCGTCAGGCCGCTCGTCCCGGATGACCACGCCGCGGTGCACCACCAGCACCGGCTCGGCCAGGGCGTGCAGGTCCAGGAGCGGATCGCCCCGCACCGCCAGCAGGTCGGCGCGCTTGCCCGTGGCGACGGTCCCCAGCTCGGCCTCGCGGCCGCAGGCGCGGGCGGCGTTGCGGGTGGCCGCCACCAGCACGTCCATGGCGGTGAGCCCGGCCTGCTGCATGGCCAGGAGCTCGGTCAGGGGGAGCCCGTGATCGAAGTCGCAGCCGTACCCGGCGAAGTCGGTCCCCAGGGCGACGGCGCCGCCGGCCCGGTGGAAGCGGGCCAGGTTGTCGAGCGCCACCGGCGTCCACCGCAGGCCGTGCTTCGCGTCGACGCAGCGCCACAGCTCCAGCGTCGGGACCCAGATGACGCCGCGGGAGGCAGCCCGGGCGAGGATCGGGTCCTCCACCCGCTCGACCACCATGTGGGCCAGGTCGTCCGCGCCCGCCTCCAGCGCCCACCCCACCATGCGCGCATGCGAGACGTGGACCGAGACCCGCCGCCCGAGCGCATGCGCCGCCTGCACGAGCGCGTCCATCTCCTCGCGCGATGGGACCGTCCAGGTCCGGCCCTGGAGATCGTCCTCCAGCGAGGTCTTCACCACGTCCGCGCGCCGGCTCACGTAGCGCTGGACCAGCGAGCGCATGGCCTCGGGCGTGTCCGCGTACTCCCAGCCATAGCCGCCCGGGACGGTGAGGATGGGCGTGGCCGCGACGATGGTCGCGTTGCGTGGATCGGCGCCGAGCGCGTCGCGGCGGGCCAGGAATCCTCCCTTGTCGAAGGGGCCCTCGTCCCGGACCGTGGTCACCCCCGCCCGCGCCCAGGCCCGGAGCTGCTCCGGGTCGTAGGCCGCGTGCACGTGGGCGTTGACGAGGCCGGGCAGGAGCGTCGCACCGGCCAGGTCGATCACCCGCGCGCCGTCCGGGACCGCCACCGCGGCGGACGGGCCCGCGGCCATCACCCGGTCGCCGCGGATCACCACCACCGCCTCCGCCACCGGTCCGGCGCCGGTGCCGTCGACCAGGCGCGCGTGAACGAGCGCCAGCGTCGCGTCCGCGGCGCGCGCCGGGCGCGGGGCCGCGAGCCAGAGCAGCGGGCCCAGCGCCAGGGAGGCGAGCGCGCCCGCGAGGCGCATCCTCTTCATCTCTCCCTCGACGTCACACATCGGCACTCCACCATTCGTGCGTGTAGGTGCGGGTCGTCCAGGTGCTCGGCCCGGCGCTTGAACTCGCCCTCCCTTCGGCTCCATCATGCCGGGCATGAAGACCACCGTCATGGGCCTCGGGCTGGCAGCTGTCCTGCTGGCGCTTCCGGCCCCCGGCAGTGCGCAGATCTCGGTTGGCGCCGGGATCCACATCGACATCGCCTTTCCCGAGCCGCCGCCGCTGGTGGTGGTCACGCCGGGCGTCCGGATCGTTCCGGAGTACGACGAGGAAGTCTACTTCGTGAACAACTTCTACTGGGTCCGGCGCGACGACGTCTGGTACCGGACCTCGCGCTACGACGGCGGCTGGCGGCCGGTGCGGCGCGTCTACGTCCCTGCCACGCTGGTTCGGATCCCTCCCGGCCGCTACCGGCACTACTACCGCGACGACGACGGCTACTGGCGGGCGCACGATCCGGACGCATACCACGCCTGGCGCCAGCACAACTCGTGGGACGAGCGGCGGGCCTGGTGGCGCGGTCACCGCCGCGACAAGATGATCCGGGTGGAGCAGGAGCGTTCCTGGCGGGAGCATCAGCGCCGGGAGCGCGAGGAGCAGCGCGCCGACTCGCGCCGCCAGCGGGATGAGCGGGATCGCCAGCGCGCCGAGATGCGCCGCGACCACGAGGAGCACGAGCGCCGCCAGGAGGGGCCCGGCCCCGGGCGGCGCGACGGCCCGCCTGGACGGCGCGACGAAGGCCCGCCCGGCCGCGATCGGCCGCACGGCCATCGCTGACGGCGGAACCCTCTTGCGGTCCGCGACGGCGCGCCCTCCGGCGCGCCGTTCGCTCTTCGCGCGCTCACCCCAGCCGCGTCCGGAAGCGCAGCACCGCCGCCGCGAACACCATCCCTCCGATGATGGCCAGCGCGGCCATGGGGACGGCCAGATCGGCGAAGCCCGCGCCACGCAACAGGCAGCTCCGCATCACCTCGGCATAGTGGCGCACCGGGTTCACCCAGGTGATGGCCTGCAGCCACCCGGGCATGGAGCGGATGGGGCTCATCACGCCCGAGAGCAGGACGGCCGGCATCATGAACAGGAACCCGGCCAGGAACGACTGCTGCTGGGTGGCCGAGATGGTGGAGATGAGCAGCCCTACCCCGAGCGTGGTGAGGAGGTAGAGCAGCGTGCCGGTCACCAGCACCGGGAGCGGACCGCGGATGGGGACCCCGAACAGCCAGGTCCCCACCACCACCAGCAGCATCACGTCCACGAACCCGAAGACCACGTAGGGCGCGATCTTCCCGAAGAGCAGGACCGTCGGCCGGATGGGCGTGACCATCACCTGCTCGAGCGTGCCCATCTCCCGCTCCCGCGCCAGCCCCATGGCCGTGACGATGGTGGTGACCACCAGCAGGAGCAGGGCCGCGATGCCCGGGACCATGTAGGGCGGCGAGACGACGGTCGGGTTGTAGGAGATGCGCGGGGTGAGCACCAGCTGGGCGGGCGGGGCGATCCCGGCCGCGGACAGCTTCTCCCGGCTCATCCGCTCGCCCACCTGGCCGAAGTACTGCGCGGCGGTGGCGCCGGCCACCACCGAGCGGTTGGGGTCGGTGCCGTCCAGCACCACCTGCACCTCGGCCGGCCTCCCCGCCGCCAGATCGGCGGCCAGGCGCCGAGGCAGGATCACCGCCGCCGCGGCCCGGCCCGCGTCCAGCTCGGCGTCCGCCGCGGCCGGCCCCTCGACGTCCCCCACGCGGCGGAGCGTCCCGTCGGCCAGGAGCCGGCGCGCGTGCAGGCGCGAGACGTCGGTGCCGTCCTGGTCCAGCACCACCGTCGGGATCCGGTCCACGGTGAAGTCCGCCGCGAAGCCGAACACGACCGTCTGCAGGAGCGGCGCGGCGATGAGCATGAACATCATGCGGCGGTCGCGGACGGTCTGCCGGACCTCCTTTCGAAAGACGGCCGCCAGCTGCACCCGGGCCGAGGGACGGCGGAGGGAGCTCATGCCAGCCTCCTCGGGAAGCGAGCGGCGGAGAACGCCACGATGAGCACCGCGAAGACCGCCACCGCCAGCAGATCGGGCCAGAGCGCGGCCAGCCCGTTGCCCTTGAGCAGGATGCCGCGCAGCGCGTGCACCAGGTAGCGCGCCGGGATGACCCTGGAGAGGAGCTGCAGCGGCCAGGGCATGTTCTCGACGGGGAACACCATCCCGGAGAGGAGCAGGGAGGGGAGGAGCGAGGAGATGGTCCCGGCCTGGGTGGCGACCAGCTGGTTCTTGGTCAAGATGGAGATGAGGAGCCCCTGCCCGAGCATCCCCACCAGGAAGAAGAACCCGATCACCAGGAACAAGGTCAGGCTCCCGCGCACCGGCACGTCGAACACCGCCGCGCCGAAGGCCACCACCAGCAAGAGCTCCAGCATGCCCAGCGCGAGGTAGGGCGCCAGCTTGCCCAGCATGATCTCCAGCCGCCCCACCGGCGAGGCGAAGAGCTGCTCCATGGAGCCCCGCTCCCACTCGCCGGCCACGGTCAGGGCGGTGAGGAGCACGGCGGTGATGGCCAGGATGTAGGCGGCCAGCCCGGGCACCATGAAGAGCGCGGACAAGCTGGCCGGGTTGTAGCGCGTCCAGAGCTTGACCTGCAGCGGGGGCGCGGCCGCCCCCGGGCCGGCCAGCTCCACCGAGGCGAGCCGCCGGGTCTCGGCGCGCACCAGCGCGTCGGCCTTGGAGAGCAACTGGTTGGCGACCACCACGTCCGAGCCGTCGACCAGGAGCTGCAGGCTCACCCGCTCGCGCCGGGCCAGCTTCTCCCCGTACTGGGAGGGGATCACCAGCATCGCGGCCACCCGGCCGCGGCGGAAGAGGCGGTCGGCCTCGGCCGCATCGGCCTCGCCGGCCGAGACCAGCTCGTGCGAGCCGGTCACGGTGCGGACCAGCGCCCGGGAGGCCTCGGTCCGGTCCAGGTCGGAGATGGCGACGGGAATGCGGTCGAGGTCGAACGAGACCCCGTAGCCGAAGAGGAAGAGCATGAGGACCGGCATGACCAGCGCCAGGTACAGGGTGCGCGGGTCGCGCAGGATGTGGAGGGTCTCCTTGCCGGCCATGGCGCCGACGCGGATCAGCGAGCGGCGCAGGCGCTCGCTGCCGAGGATCTGGCCGCCGCGCTCACGCATGGCTGTTCCCCACCACCGCCAGGAACACGTCCTCGAGGCTGGGCTCGGCCGGCTCGACGCTGACGTCGGAGGCGCCGGCCTCGGTGAGCAGGCGCCTCGCCTCCTCCGGCGCGAGGCTGCCGGGCTCGGTCCGGAGGTGCAGCCCGGCGCCGAAGGGGATGACGTTCCTCACCCCGGCCCGGCCGGAGAGGGCCGCGGCGGCGCCGCGGAGCTCGCGGCCGCGGACCACCAGCACCTGCTCCGGGACCCAGGTACGCTTCAGGCCGGCGGGCGTGTCCAGCGCCACCAGCCTCCCGTCCACCATGAGGCCGATGCGGGCGCAGTACTCGGCCTCGTCCAGGTAGTGGGTGGTCACGAAGACGGTGGTGCCGCCGCGGGCCAGGTCCCGGATGATGCGCCAGAAGGTCCGGCGCGCCACCGGATCGACGCCGGCGGTGGGCTCGTCCAGGAAGACGATCTCGGGCCGGTGGAGGATGGCGCAGGCCAGCGCCAGCCGCTGCCGCAGCCCGCCGGGCAGCTCGCCGGTGGTGGTGTTCCCCAGTGTGCGCAGGTCCGCGAGCGCGAGCACCTCGTCGGCCCGCGCCTCCAGCTCCTTCCCCTCGAGCCCGTAGGCGCCGCCGAAGAAGGCCAGGTTCTCGCGGACCGGCAGGTCGAGGTAGAGCGAGAACTTCTGCGACATGTAGCCGATGGAGGCCTTGACCGCCTCCGGATCCCGGGCCAGGTCGTGTCCCGCCACCCGCCCGCTGCCGGCGGTGGGCGTGAGCAGCCCGGTCAGCATGCGGATGGTGGTGGACTTGCCCGCGCCGTTGGCGCCCAGGTAGCCGAAGATCTCGCCGCGCTCCACCTCGAAGCTGACCCGGTCGACGGCGGTGAAGGACCCGAAGCGGCGCGTGAGCTCGCGGGCCTCGACGGCCGGTTGGAGCGGCCGATGGCCCTGAGCCTGTCGAAGGGTCACGCCGCCTCCCGGATGCGCGAGAGGAACAGGTCCTCGAAGTCGGGCGTGGCGGGCGCGAGCGACGCCCCCATGGGCGCCAGCGCCCGGGCCAGCTCCGCGCCGGCCCCGCGCGCCACCACCACCCGGAGCCGGGCGCCCGCCGGCGAGGCGGCCCGCACCGCCGGGTGCGACGCCAGGAGCGCGTCGACGCGATCCCGGTCGCCGCCCCGCACCTCGTGCACCTCGTCGTGGAACTGCGAGAGCAGCGCCCGCGGCTCGCCCTCCAGCAGCACCTTGCCGTGGTGGACCAGCGCCACCCGGCTGCAGCGCTCGGCCTCGTCCATGTAGGGCGTCGAGACCAGCACCGTCATGCCGCCGTGGACGAACTCGTGGAGCAGCTCCCACAGGTCGCGGCGCGAGACCGGGTCGACGCCGTTGGTGGGCTCGTCGAGCAGCAGGACCTCGGGCTGGTGCAGCAGCGCGCAGGCGAGCGCCAGCTTCTTGTACATGCCGCCCGAGAGCGCATCGGCGCGGCGGTCGACGAAGCGGGCCAGCCGCGTGATGGCCAGGAGCCGCTCGGAGCGCTCGCGGAAGACGGCGCGGGGGAGGACATAGAGCCGGGCGAAGAAGCGAAGGTTCTCGCCCACCGAGAGGTCGCGGTACAGGCTGTACTGCTGGGGCATGAGCCCGAGCCGCTCCCGGATGCCGCCCCGGAGCGGATCCTCGCCCAGCACCCGCGCCTCGCCGGCGTCCGGCGCCATCAGGCCGGCCAGGATGCGGATGGCGGTGGTCTTGCCGGCGCCGTCCGGGCCCACCAGCCCGAGCAGCTCTCCGCGGCGCGCCTCGAACCCCAGGCCGTCGAGGGCGGTCACGCTCCCGAAGCGGCGCACCAGCCCGCGGGCGGAGACGGTGACGGGATCACCGTTCACCGCGACCTTCCCGTCCCGGACTGCGTGCCGTCATCCCCGTTCCTCTGCGGGTGATGCGACTGGTTGCCCTCTCTGACGAGGATCACCTGCACCGGCATGCCGGCCCGGAGCTTGCCGTCCCGGTTCACCACCGTGACCTCGATGGGATAGACGAGGCGATCGCGATCGGTCCGGGTCTGGATGTTGCGGGGGGTGAACTCGGCCTCGAGCGACACCGTCCGCACCTTCCCCTCGAACACCTCGCCGGGGAAGGCGTCCGCCACCACCTCGGCGCGAGCGCCGGGCTTGACCGCGCCCACCTCGGCGTTGGGGAGGTAGAAGGTCGCCTTCACCTCGGAGAGGTCCACCAGGCGGACGAGCACGGACCCGGGCGTGGTGAGCTCGCCGGCCTCGTGCGGCAGCGTCTGGACCACGGCGTCGCGGGGCGCCCGGATCACGCACTCGCCGGCCAGGAGCTGGGCCCGCGCCACCTGGGCCTGCGCCGCCCGGACCTGCGCCAGCGCGGCCTGGGCCTGGAGAGAGCTGGCGCGCGTCGAGACCGCCGCCGCCCGCGCCTGGTGGGAGCTGGCCTCCGCCTGGGCGCGCGCGGCCTGGACCTGCCGGGACAGACCCGACGCGCTGGCCTGCGTCTGGTCGATGTTCGAGGCGGCCACGTCGCTGGTGAGCTTCTCGAGGCGCTTCGCCTGGCGCTCCGCCGCCTCCGCCTGGGCCTGGAGCGCCTCGGCCTGGGCCAGGGCCGCTTCCCGGAAGGCGGTGGCCGCGACACGACCGCTCTGCGCCACCTCCACCTGGGCCCCGGCCGCCTGCGCCTGGGACTGCGCGGCGGCCAGGCGCGCCTCCGCCTCGGCCGCCTGCGCGTCCGGATCGGCGCAGTCGAGCCGCAGGAGGAGGTCGCCAGACTTCACCGCCTGGCCCTCCTTCACGCGAGCCTCGACGATGCGCGCACCCACGCGCGAGGAGAGCTCGACGATGGTGCCCTCGATCTCACCCGAGCCGCCCGAGGGCGCCGAGCGCGCGCGCGCCTGGGTCCAGAGCCGGAAGGCGATGAGCCCGCTCAGCACCACCACCAGCACGGCCAGGAAGATGATGACCCTGCGCATTCGATATCTCCCAGCCCCGTGAACGAGGCCGTGAACCTGCGGCCGTCTCGCTTCGCAATCCCCGTGCCGTCCGATGGATGGTGCGCGGCGTGGCGGACCTCGCGGATTTGCGGGCCCTGCAGCGCCCGACCCCTGACGGAAACCCGACACCCGCCGCAGGACTCCGAACAAGGAGCCGGGTGGCCACGTTCGCGATCGAAGCAAGAAAGGCCCGGTCGGGCGCGTTCACGGACCCGAGCCCCTTCGGCACCGTCCTTGCTCTCGCTGCCCCTGCGCCGCACGTGCGCGAAGGGAGAACCAGGATCGTGACCGGCCTCGCACTCGCACCCTTGATGCTGACCCTGGTCGGGGCGCAGAACGGCCCCGGCGACCTCCCCACCCTCACCCTGGACGCAGCCCTCGACGAGGTGGATCGCCAGAGCCTCACCATCGTGCAGGCGCGCAGCCGGGCCGACGAGGCGTCCGGGGTCGTCCGCCAGGCGCTCGCGGCGCTCCTCCCCACCGCTGCGGGGGGCGTGTCGTACGTGCGGAACAGCGATGCGGCGGAGGCGCCGGTGCCCGGAAACCCGATCGTCATCCAGCCCCGGGAGTCCACCACCATCACCGGCTCGGTCCGCGTCCCGCTCGTCGTCCCCAGCGCCTGGTTCGACCTGGCCGCGGCGCGCGACGCCCGGCGCGCAGCCGGCCTCTCCGCCGCGGCCACCCGGCTCGCGGTCCGGACCAGCCTGGCGCAGACGGCGCACCTGGCCGCCGCCACCGAGGAACAGGTGGCCGCCTCGGAGCGCGGCGTGGCCAACGCCGACGAGCTGGTGCGCAGCGCAGAGCGGCGCGTGGACGCCGGCACCGCCGCGCCGCTCGAGATCACCCGCGCCCGCGCCGAGCTGGTGCGGCGCCAGAGCGACCTGGCCGGCGCCCGCGCCGCCCTCGATCGCACCCGCCTGGCGGTGGGGATCCTGCTCGGGCGAGAAGGCCCGGTGCGCGTCACGGTCCCGGAGGTGGA
Source organism: uncultured Pseudomonadota bacterium (assembly GCA_963736345.1). Lineage (GTDB taxonomy): Bacteria > Myxococcota > Myxococcia > Myxococcales > Anaeromyxobacteraceae > Anaeromyxobacter. The sequence continues at coordinate 64,988 of CAVTOU010000007.1, forward strand.
GGGGGCGCCCGCACCCGAGCTCTCCACCCCGGCCGACCAGCTCGTCTCCGAGGCGCTGGAGCGGCGCCCCGAGATCGCCGCCCAGCGCGCGCAGGAGCACGCGGCCGAGTCCGGCGTCCGCTCCGCCTGGGCCCGGATCGCGCCCCAGCTCTCGGCGTCCGGGTCGGTCTTCTCCTCCGACGTGCCCTTCCCCACCGGCAAGAAGGACGGCTGGCGCGTGACGCTCGACCTCACCTGGCAGCTCTACGACGGCGGCTTCCGCTACGGGAAGCTCCGCCAGGCCGAGGCGCAGGTGCAGGGCGCCCAGGCCGGGCTCACCGCCCAGCAGCTGGCGGTCCGCCAGCAGGTCCAGGATGCGCAGCGGGATCTCTCGGTCGCGGTCGAGCAGCTCAAGCTGGCCCGGGCGCAGCTGGAGCTGGCCACCGACAGCGCCGCCTCCATCCGGCGCAGCTTCGAGGCGGGGGTTGCGTCGAGCCTGGACGTCATCGACGCCAACGACCGGCTCTACGCCTCCGACACCGGCCTGGCCGCGGCCCGTGCCCGGCTGGCCCAGGCCCGGCTCGCGCTGCAGCTGGCGCTGGGAAGGGACGGATGACCGGCAAGGTGCTTTCGGCGCTCCGCCGCCTTATCCTGGGTCGGGATCGAGCCATGCCGAGCCGCCGGAAGGACATCGAGCGCGAGGAGCTGTCGCGAATCTTCGGGCACCTGGTGCTGGTCCGGGTGGTGGTGGTCCCGGTGGCGATGGGCCTGGCCGGGTGGCTGGCCTGGATCGAGCCCTCGCTCTGGCGGCGATCGTTCTTCCAGGGCGCGCTGATCTTCATCCCCGCCTTCTTCCTCTTCGAGTGGATCCGCTACCGCCGGCAGGGCATGACCCGCCGCGCCATCGCCGGCAACCTGGCGGTGGCGGTGCTGGCCCAGCTCGCCGTGAGCTTCGCCAGCGGCGGCGTCGAGAGCCCGTTCCTGATCGCCGCCATCGCCCATCGGCCTCATCACCTCGGTGGCGTTCAAGCCCCCGGCGCAGCTCCTGGTGCCCCTGGTCCAGGTGGCCGCCGTCTGGGCGATGGCCTGGCTCAACGTCAGCGGCCCCATCCCGGACTTCAACCTGGCGGCCTTCGGCGGTGGCCTCCGGGTGGGGACCGACACCAGCCACGTCTGGGCCCATGCGGTGATGATCTCGCTGGTCCTGATCGGCGCCCAGCTGCTGGGGCGACGGCTCCGCAAGACCTACGAGAACATCCTGGGCCGGGAGCTGGCCGCCCAGCAGGAGGCGCTGCGCGATCACCGCGAGCAGGCCGAGGAGCTGACCGCCCTCTCCGCCGAGATCGCCCACGAGCTCAAGAACCCGCTGGCCAGCGTCAAGGGCCTGGCCGGCCTGCTCGGAGCAGCACCTCCCCGACGGCAAGGGGTCGGAGCGGCTGGGGGTGCTGCGCCGCGAGGTCGACCGGATGCAGTCCATCCTGGACGAGTTCCTGAACTTCTCCCGGCCGCTGGTGCCGCTGGCCCTGGGCGACACCGACGTGACGGCGCTGTGCCGCGAGGTGGCCGCCGCTGCACGAGGGGATGGCGCGCGAGCGCGGCGTGCACCTCGCGGTGGAGGGCGCGGCGGTGTCGACCCGCTGCGATCCACGGAAGGTGAAGCAGGTGCTCATCAACCTGGTGCAGAACGCGCTCGACGCCAGCGCCCCGGGCGCCGAGGTGCGGATCGCGCGGAGCGGCACCGAGACCGGCGGCGCCCTGGTCCGGGTGCTGGACCGCGGAACCGGGGTGGACCCGGTCCTGGGCGAGCGCGTCTTCGCGCCCGGGCGTCACCACCAAGTCGAACGGCTCCGGGCTGGGGCTCACCATCGCGCGCGTCGCTGGCGCGGCAGCACGGCGGCGATCTGCTGCTCCGCACCCGCACCGGGGGAGGCACCGAGGCCCTGCTCCTGTTGCCGCGCCGGTCCCGTCGCCGGGTCGACCCGGGGAAGGCGGCCTGACCGTCGCGTCCCCGCGGCGAGGTGGAGCCGTGCGGCCCGAGTCCTGGTGGTGGACGACGACGCAGGCGTGCGCTACACGCTGCGCGAGATCCTCGAGCTCCGAGGGGCTGGCGGTGGACGAGGCCGGCGACGGCGTCGAGGCGCTGGCGCGCTACGACGCCGCCCCGGCGGCGCTGGTGCTCACCGACCTGCGCATGCCGCGGCTGGACGGGATGGAGCTCCTGCGCGAGCTGATGCACCGCAGCCCTGCCGCCGCGGGTGGTCCTCATCACCGCCCACGGCTCCGAGCGCCAGGCGGTCGAGGCCATGAAGGCCGGCGCCTACGACTACTTCAAGAAGCCCTTCGAGACCGAGGAGCTGCTCGCGGTGGTGCGCCGCTCCATCGAGGCGGTGCGCCTCAGCGCTACGAGAACGAGAAGCTCCAGGGCGAGCTGGCCCTGGCGCGCTCCATGGTCTTCGCCTCCGAGGCCATGCGGCGCCTGGGCGTGCTGGTCGGCGCGGGTGGCCCCCCGCGACGTCACCGTGCTCATCACCGGCGAGAGCGGCACCGGCAAGGAGCGGGTGGCCGAGGCCATCGTGCGCGCCTCGCGCCGCGCCGAACGCCCCTTCATCCGGTTCAACTGCGCCGCGCTCTCCCCCGAGCTGGCCGAGGCCGAGCTCTTCGGCCACGCCAAGGGCGCCTTCACCGGCGCCGTCCGGGCCCGCCCCGGCCTGTTCGGCGAGGCGGACCGCGGCACCCTCCTGCTCGACGAGGTCGGCGAGCTGGCGCCCAGCGCCCAGGCCAAGCTGCTGCGGGTGCTGCAGGAGGGCGAGGTCCGGCCGGTGGGCGAGGAGCGCGCGCGCACGGTCGACGTGCGGGTGCTGGCGGCCACCCACCGCGACCTCGAGGAGCTGGTCCAGGTCGGGCAGGTTCCGCGAGGACCTCTTCTACCGGCTCAACGTGGTCCACCTGCGCCATCCCGCCCCTGCGCAGCCGGCCCGAGGACATCCCGCTGCTGGCGCGCTTCTTCCTGGAGCGGTTCGCGGAGCGCTTCGGGGTCTCGCCCCTGCACGTCCCGGAGGGCCTGTTCGAGCGGCTCTGAAGCACTCCTGGCCGGGCAACGTGCGCGAGCTGGAGAACGCGATGGAGGGGCTGGTGGCGCTCTCGCCGCCGGAGGGCCTCGACCTGGGCCTGCTCCCGGGGGCGGCCCGGGCCGAGGCGGCCGAGGCGGCGGCCGCGCCCGAGTCGCCCGGGGCCGCGCTCCCGCTCAAGCAGCGCGTCGAGGCCTACGAGCGCGGGCTCATCGTCGAGGCGCTGCGCGGCGCGCGCGGCAACCGCAGCGAGGCCGCACGACGGCTGGGCATGTCGCGCGTCACGCTCCACGACAAGGTGCGCAAGTACGGGCTGGGGGCGAGCGAGGCCGACGAGGAGGAAGGGGACGAGCAGAGTTGAGCTGCTGTCCGCCCTTCGAGCGGTTCTCCTGGATGCTTCTCCGCACTAGAGCTGAGCTTCGATAGCTGCCTTATCTATGACCGACCACACTTCCGCAATCCTTTCTCTCCGGAACCTATAGAAAACATTCTCGGCAAAGGAAACTCTCTTCCCGTCTACCTGAAGGCCAAGGAACCTCGCCTTTGGCGTACAGTCGAAGCGCAGTCGGCTAGCTATGAAGGGCGGATCGGAAATCAGCAACTCAATGTCGAAATGGAGGTCCGGGATCTCGAGAAAGTCTCTCTCGAGCATCTCGCGATAGCCTGATATCCCGATCCGCTGACCGTTGTGGTGCACCTCATCATCGACGAACTGTTCCAGCTTCGGCCAGTCCTGCTCATTCAGGCAAGCGATGTAGTCCCGGTAGACATCGGAGAGGCGGGATTTGATCATGGCAAGTGCCCCTTGTGCTTCAACAACGCCCCTGCGGCAAAGCAGGAGGATGTGAAAGTCTACAGGCGTCCACCGCACCGGGGCGACGATGAACGGTGCGGGGTGCAGCGGACTGCACTCGAATGGAGGACCTGCGCCCCGTTCAAGGGCGCCGGCCCGGACCGCACTTCGAGGTACTCCCGTCGCGGTCCTCATCGCCGTGGGCGCTCGACGCGATCAACGCATTCGAGCAGCGCCATGAGCACCCCCCGGAATCAGCCGGGGACGGCGTCCCCCGGTGGGCGGGCGGTGCGAACCGTGGTCAGCCGCACGTCGATGGGCCGCACCCGCTCGAACCGCTGGAACGCGCGCCGGAGCTGCTCGGCCGACGAGAACCCGACCATCTCGGCCACGCGCTCCACGCTGGCGCCGGCGTCGCCCAGGAGCTGCCGCGCCAGGGCGGCGCGGATCTTCCGGAGATACGCGAGGGGCGAGATCCCGGCATAGGCCTGGAAGAGCCGATCCAGGTGGCGCGGGCTGGCGTGGACGCGCAGCGCCAGCTCCGGGACGGTCCAGCCATGGGCCGGGTCGCGGATCACCAGGTCCTGCGCCTCGTGGACGCGCGGGTCGATGTGGTTCCGGTGCAGGAGCCAGGGCGAGAGCTGCGGGTCGGCGCCGGTTCGCCGGGCGTACAGCACCAGGTGACGAGCGGTCTCGACCGCCACCACCGGCCCGGCCAGCTCCGAGACCAGGTGCAGCGCCAGGTCCACCCCGGCGGTGACGCCGGCGCTGGTCAGGACGTTCCGGTCGCGGACGAAGATCCGGTTCTCCATCACGCGAAGCCCGGGATGCTCGCGCGCCAGCCGGTCGGTGAGCGTGTGGTGGGTGGTGCAGGTGTGATCGACGAGCAGGCCGGCCTGGGCCGCCAGGAACGCGCCCGAGCAGACGGTGCAGAGCAGGTGCTCGGGGCCGACGGCGCGCGCCAGCCACGCGGCCGCCCGGTGCGCCTCGGGCCGGAGGTAGTCGCGCGCCGACTTCTCGACCCCGGGAATGACGACGATCGCGCCTCGCGCAAGGACCGCGGGCAGCGGCTGCACCCCGCCCAGCGAGAGCCCGAGCGAGGTGCGGGGCTGGTCGGCCGGTCCCACGTGGTGGATCCGGAACGGCGCCCCGAACTCGGCCGCGACCCGGAGGGTCTCCGAGGTCCCGGCGAAGTCGAGGAGCATGGTCCCGGGCAGGACCAGGAAGTAGACGTCACGGACCCAGAGCGTTGACGCGAAGCTCGTAGTTCCGGACGCTGGGCTCCATGTCGACGAGGAACTCCTTGTCGCGGGGCAGGTCGTGCGTCCGCCGGATGTCGTCGCCGGCGTAGGCGTGGATGGCGTCGGTCGACTCCCAGTACGAGATGACCTGGAACTCGGTGTACTGTGCGCCGTCCGGTCCGCCATCGATCCGCATCAGCTGATAGCCCAGGTTCCCCGGGATGCTCGGAAACTTGGTGATCGCCCCGGAGAGGTATCGCTCGTACTCGTCGGCCTTCTCCCGGGGGGTCTTGCCGTGCCAGGCGCGGGCGATGGCCGGCCTGGCGGGGGGCGACGAGTAGCTCGTGAGCCCGTTCCTCGCGGCGCCGGCCGCATCCCTGGCCAGCCCCGCCGCGAACCCCATCGCCGCCGCGACCACCAGTGCTCCTGCCGTCTTCAGCCTCATGGCCGCTCTCCTCCGTGCAGGGAGGAGGGCTAGCCGGCCGGCGCGGCGCCGCCACCGCGATCTCGGACTGGTTTCACGCACAATCGGACATCACCGCGGGCGACGGCCGCGGGCCGCCGGGCCCGGAAAGCCGGTCACCTCCTCCGCAGGAGCTCGTTGTGACCGCGGTCCTGCTCCGCCAGCTTCCAGAAGAACTCGCGCAGCGCCGGGTGGCCCTCGTGAGAGATGATCTCGGCGTGGGCGCGCGCGAACCGCTCCTCCAGATCGGCCGCCCGGGCGCAGGCCTCCTCGGCGGTCCGGGCGAAGGTGCGGCGCTGGATGGCGCCCAGCGCGTTCTCCGCTTCGGCCAGCATCCGGTCGAGGCCGGCCACGTCGACGGGCGCGCCCAGGAGGCGCGGGTCGTGGCGATAGCGGGCGGCCAGCAGCTTCACGCGGCTGGCGTGCTGCATCTCCTCCTGCTCCAGCCGGAGGAAGAGGTCCCGTACATCCGGGTCGGCGGAGAACTGGTCCGCCAGGAGATGGTAGGACTCCGCGCAGATCTCCTCGATCCGTACGGCGTTGTCGAAGAGCTGGTACGTCGTGGCCACCCCAGGTGAGTAGCCGAGCGCACCTTTGCGCACAAGCGTCGGTGGTGAAGTACCCCTTCGAGCGGGCCGCCTCACCGCGCGCGGCGGAGGAGCGCGTCGATGTGAGGCCGGGCGGCCCGCCGCGCCACGAGGTGGACGCGCTCGGGCGGCAGGCCCAGGAACAGCGTCTGGCCGTCGAGCGCGAGCGTCGCCAACCCGTGCGCCAGCGCCCAGACCTCGAGGGCCGCCTCGCGCAGCGCCGCAGGGCCGGGCCGCCAGGGGCCCACCACCTCCGCGACCGTGTCGAAGAACGCTCGGAAGGTCCGCCGCGCCGCCGCCTGCAACGCGTCGGTGCTCGACTTGGGTGGGCTCCCCTGCCCGTACATCAGCCGGAAGTGGGCAGGCTGCTCGACCGCGAAGCGGACGTAGATCGCCACCCACTCGACCAGCCGATCGGCCGGGCTCGATCGGTCCAGCCCCGCGTCGCGGATGCGGTCGAGCAGGAGGCGGAAGCCCTCCTCCGCGGCGGCCGCCAGCATCTCCTGCTTGTCTCGGAAGTGCCGGTACGGGGCGGCCGGGGACACTCCGGCGGCCCGGGCAGCCTCGCGCAAGCTCACGCCGGCGGGGCTCTTCTCGGCCGCGAGCTCGAGCGTCGCGTCGAGCAGGGCCCGGCGGAGGTCGCCGTGGTGGTACGGGTTCCGGCTCGATCGGGGCATTCCGCTCCCCAAGATGCAGCGGAAGTTGACGGGCGTCAACTTCGTCGCCATCTCGATGTTAACGACCATCAACATCGGAGGAAGTCATGGAACGCGTCTCGACGACCGTGGGAGCCTTGCACGTCCAGCGGCACGGCCAGGGCCCGCCGCTGGTCTGCTGGCCGAGCCTCTTCTGCGACGTTCGCACGCTGCGCCCGCTCGTCGACGAGTTCGGGCGCGACCATCATCTCGTCCTCATCGACGGGCCCGGACACGGCGGCAGCGGGGGGGTGACCCACCCGTTCACCCTGGAGGACTGCGCCGATGCCGCCATGCAGGTGCTCGACGCCACCGGCATCCAGCGGGCCGCGTGGATCGGCTCCGCCTGGGGCGGGCACGTCGGCGTCGCGGCCGCGCTCCGCCATCCCGACCGCCTGCTCGGGCTCGTGGCCATGAACGCACCGATGGGAGCGTGGACGGGGAGGCTGCGTGCCATGAACGCGACGGTCTACTGGACCTTCCGCGCGCTGGGCCGGCCGCGTGCCATGGCCCGGAAGGTGGCGGAGGCGATGATCGCTCCCGCGCGGCGGGCGGAGCGCCCCGCGCTCCTCGACCCGCTCGTCGACTGCATGCTGGCCTCGAGCCGGGGTCCGTTCCTGACGGCGGTGCGATCGGCGATGCTCGACCGGCCTTCCCTGTTACACCGGCTGGCGGGGGTTCGCGTGCCGACCCTGTTCGTCACCGGGGCTGAGGACCGCCTGTTCCCGGTGGCGGTCGCCCGCCAGCAGGCCGCGGCCATCCCGGGGGGCCGCTTCGAGGTCGTGCCCGGCAGCTCGCACCTGAGCCTGTGGGAGGCCCCGGACCTGGTCCTGCCGAAGCTGCGGGCGTTCCTGGCGGAGGTCGAGAACCGCGCGCCGGCGTGGCCCCTCGCACCCGGCTCGACGGGCACCGCGCGTGACCGCCGTACGGGCGACAGCCCGGCCGCACCCTAGCCGGCCGGGAGCCGCACGCGGAACGTGGTGCCCTGATCCACCTGGCTCTCCACCTCGACGTCGCCACCGTGCGCCCGGGCGATGCGCCGGGCCAGCGCCAGCCCCAGCCCCACCCCGCCGGTGTTGCGGGCCCGGCTCCGGTCGGTGCGGAAGAAGGGGGTGAAGAGGCGGGGCAGGTCCTCGGCGGCGATGCCGATGCCGCGATCCCGCACCTCCAGCACCGCGGCCCCCGGCTCGGCCCGCGCCGCCAGCCGGACCGGCGCGGGTGCCTCGGAGTACTTGGCGGCGTTGTCGAGCAGGTTGTCGAGCAACCGCCGGAGGAGCGCCCCGTCGCCGGAGACGGCAGGGAGCGGGCCGGCCGCGTCGGCCTCCAGCGCCCGCGCCGGCCAGCGCTCCTGGAACCTGCGCGCCGCATCGGCCACCACCGCCGACAGGTCCACCGGCTCGCGTCGCACCTGACCGCTGCCGTGGGCGGCCAGGTCGAGCCGGGCCGTCGAGAGCACGTCCTCCACCAGCCGGTCGAGCTCGTCCAGGTCCGAGCCGATCTCCCCCAGGTAGCGCCGGGCGCGCTCCAGGTCGCCCTCGGCGGCCAGCTCCAGCGCCACCCGGATCCGGGCCAGCGGCGTGCGCACCTCGTGCGAGACGTTGGCCAGGAGCTCCTTCTCGCTCCGGACCTGGGCCTCGATGCGCTCGGCCATCTCGTCGAAGGCCTGGGCCAGCTCGCCCACCTCGCCCCGCGCCTGGACGCGGGCCCGCACCGAGAGGTCGCCGGCGCCCAGCGCCCGCGCCGCCTGCGTGAGCCGCTCGACCGGGGCGGCGATGGAGCGCGCCAGCGGGATGGAGGCCAGCGCGATCACGCACAGCACCGCGATCAGCACCGCCGAGCCCCTCGGGCGGTGGGCATGGCCCTCGAAGGCGAAGACCACCTGGCCGCCCCCGCGCAGCGGCAGCGCGCGCCCGCTGGCGTGGACCGCCGGGAACCCGCGCGGCGCGCCCGCGCGCGAGGCGAGCCTGGGCGGGAGCGGCGGATCGGCGGTGCTGGCGATGACGGTCCGGCCGTCGGCGGCGTAGACGGTGGCCACCACCCCGAACGCCTCGCGCACCCGGACCAGCTCGGTCGAGAGCGCCGCCGGATCCCGCCGCAGATCGGCCACGTGCTCGGCGGCGTAGCGGGAGGCCACGTCCGCCTCGTGCCACCACCCCTCGCCGAAGATGAAGCCCACCACCACCACCGCCGCCATCACCAGCGCGATGAGCATCAGGCCGTGCATGAAGATCCGCCAGAAGAGGCGGCGGCCGCGGCGCCGGTGCGGCTGCCCACCGGTTCTGCGCCGCCGGCCGGGCCAGCGAGCCGGCCTCACTCGTGCTCCCCGGCCAGCACGTACCCCGAGCCGCGCACGGTCTTGATGAGCCGCGGATGCTTCGGGTCGTCGCCCAGCTTCTGGCGCAGGCGCGAGACGTGGACGTCGATCGATCGATCGAAGGCGTCCTCGGCGTTGCCGCGGGCCAGCTCCATGAGCTGCTCCCGGGTGAGCACGCGCCCGGCCCGCCGCGCCAGCGCCTCCAGCAGGGCGAACTCGTAGCCGGTGAGCTGGATGTCGCGGCCGTCCAGCTCGACCGTGCGTGCGGCCGGATCCATGTGCAGCGAGCCCACCCGGACCTGCCCCTGCGCCGGGCCGGCCCGCCCCTTGGCGCGCCGGGTCACGGCGCGGATGCGCGCCAGAAGCTCGCGGGGTGAGAAGGGCTTGGCCAGGTAATCGTCGGCGCCCAGCTCGAGCCCCATCACCTTGTCCGCCTCCTCGCCGCGCGCGGTGAGGACGATGATGGGGACGTCGGAGCGCCCCCGGACCTCGCGGCACACCTCGAGCCCGTCCTTCCCCGGGAGCATGAGGTCGAGCAGCACGACGTCGTAGCGCCCGGTGAGGGCCTCGGACATCCCCCGCCGCCCGTCCGTCACGTTGACCACCGCCACGCCGTGGCCCTCGAGGTACTCGCGGGTCAGCGTGGCGAGGCGGACGTCGTCCTCGACCAGGAGGGCGAGGAGGGGGGTGGTGGGGGGGGCGGTCTCGGTCACGGGGAGCATCTTATCCCTGTCGCCCGAACCCGCACCCGTACCTGAACCCGGCCCTGCGTTCCCGTGATCCGCTTCCCGTGGCCCATGCTCCGAGGCCCGGGGGACGGGCCACGGGACTCGGTCCACGGGCACGAGAACCCGGGTTCAGGTTCGGGTTCGGGTGCGCAGTGTTCACGGGTGAAACCTGTGCATCCTCTCCATCTTCCTCTCCAGCTTGGCCCGCTGCTCCGGGGTGAGGATGTCGTGGATCTCGATCCCGGCGTCGACCGCCTGGTGCGCGAATGCTCGCATGGCCTCGGCGCGCTGATCGACGAGGGCGTGCAGGCGGGCCCGGTCCGGGGTGGCGCTCTCCCACTGCGCCTTCACCTCGGCGTGGAGCGGCTCGCCCTCCCTGCGCAGCTCGAGGCCCTGGGCCAGGAGGCGGTCCTTGATGGAGTGAATCTGCTGCCGCTGGGCATCGGTGGCATCCAGGTCGTCGAGCACGTCGTCGACCCGGTCGGTCACGAAGACGGCCACCTGCGCGGGATCGTGCGGGTGGGGGCTGCCGCAGCGGCCGAAGCCGGCCAGGGCCATCACGGCCGCCACTCCGGCCACGGTCATCCAGATCTTGCTCTTCATGTCGGTCTCCGTTTCACCCGGCCGTACACGGCCGGCAGCGCGGCCGCCCAATGCCGGGCGACGCAGAGAGCCTGGCCTCCGCCGCCATCCCGGGCTTGTCCGCGGCATGAAGAAACGTTAACAGTCCGCTTTCCCTCTCCCCGCAGCCATGAGCCTCGTCTCCGCCAGCCAGATCTCGCTCGCCTACGGGCCCAAGGTGCTCTTCGACCGGGCCGGCTTGTCGATCGGACCGCACGACCGGATCGGCCTGGTGGGCGCCAACGGCACGGGCAAATCGTCGCTCCTCAAGATCCTGGCGGGACAGCTCTCCCCGGACTCCGGGGAGCTGACCTTCCGGCGCGGGGCGCGCGTCGGCTACCTCCCCCAGGACGTCACCTCGCTCCCCGATCTGCCGCTGGTGGAGTCGGTCCTGGCCACCGTGCCGGGGCGGGCGGCGCTGGAGCAGCGCCTGACGACCACGGAGGCGGCGCTGGCGGCGGCGGGGAGCGAGGCCGAGCAGCTCGAGCTTTCCCAGGACCTGGCCGAGCTGCACGAGGAGCTCGACCACTTCGAGGAGCACTACGGCCGCCGGCGCGCGGAGCGGATCCTGACCGGGCTGGGGTTCGCCGCCGCCCAGCTGGAGGAGCCGGCCCGGGTGCTCTCGGGCGGGTGGAAGATGCGGGCCGCCCTCTCCGGCCTGCTGCTCACGGACCCCGACCTGCTCCTCCTCGACGAGCCCACCAACCACCTGGACGTCCCCACCCTGACCTGGTTCGACGCCTTCCTGCGCGGCAAGCGCAAGGCGCTGCTGCTGGTCTCGCACGACCGGGAGTTCCTGAACCGGCAGATCGACCGGGTCGTCTCCCTCGAGCCGGAGGGGCTGCGGAGCTACGCCGGCACCTACGACGACTACCGCCGCCAGCGGGCCGAGGAGGAGATCCGGCTGCTGGCCCGGTCCGAGCGGCAGGAGCAGAAGCGCGCCCAGCTGGAGCGTTTCATCGAACGGTTCGGCGCCAAGGCCACCAAGGCGCGGCAGGCCAAGAGCAAGGAGAAGCAGCTGGAGCGGATGGAGGAGGTCCAGGTCCTGGAGCACCGGGACACCCTCCGCTTCCACTTCGCCGAGGCCCAGCGTTCCGGGCGCGAGGTGCTGCGCCTGGAGGGTGTCCGCAAGGCGTTCGGTAGGCGGGTCGTGTACCGGGCGCTGGACGGCCGCGTGCAGCGCGGGGATCGGGTGGGGGTGATCGGGCCCAACGGCGCCGGCAAGACCACGCTGCTGCGGCTGGTGGCCGGAGAGCTGGCGCCCGACGCCGGGCAGATCGTGCTCGGGCACGGCGTCGTGGCGGGCTACTACGCGCAGCACCACTTCGACAAGGCGGGCGATCTTGCCGGGGGAGCCAAACAGCCGGACCCCCCGCTCCCCCCGCTCGCTCCGGGGCAGCCTCATCCGGCTGCCCCTCCGCTCGCCAGCGAGAGAACCCTCCGCACCAGCGGTACCGGGAGGCTCGACCCCGATCGAACGATCCTGAACACGCTCTGGGACCTGGTCCCCGACCGCGGCGAGGCCTACGTGCGGAGCGTGGCGGGCTCGTTCCTCTTCTCCGGCGACGACGTGGAGAAGAAGGTGGGCGTCCTCTCCGGCGGCGAGCGCGCCCGGGTGGCGCTGGCCCAGCTGCTCCTCGTCCCGGCGAATCTCCTGGTGATGGACGAGCCCACCAACCACCTGGACCTGGACTCGTCCGAGGCGCTGATCGAGGCGCTCCAGGCGTACCAGGGCACGCTCCTCTTCGTGTCGCACGACCGCAGCTTCCTGAACGGGCTGGCCACGGTGATCTGGGAGGTGAAGGACGGCGGGGTGCTCCCCTCCCCCGGCAACCTGGACGACTGGCTCTACCACCAGCAGCAGCTCGAGCAGGCCGGTGCCGCCGCCGCGGAGGGCACGGCCGAGGGGGCGCGGCCGGAGGCGGGTGGCGCCGCGCTGCGCCCCGCCGAGCGGCGGCGCATGGAGGCCGAGGAGCGGAACGCGCGCGCCCGGCGCGAGCGGCCGCTGCGCCGGGAGATCGAGCGGCTCGAGGCGCGCATCGCCGAGCTGGAGGCGGAGGAGCGCGAGACCACCGCGGCGCTGGCCGACCCAGCGCTCTACCAGGATTTCGCGCGGGCGCGCCCCTTCATCGAGCGGCAGGCCGCGGCGCGGGACGAGCTGGAGAGCATCCTGGCGGAGTGGGAGGAGGCGCAGCGGAGGCTGGAGGTAATGCGGCAGGGGGAGACCTAGCCGCGGCGCCCCGCAGCCCGACCCAGAGTACTTCCCTCGATCACTCCGGGTCAGGTGCGAAGGTGCGAAGGTGAGCGGATGTGCCCGGTGTACGCGGGTGTGGCGCGGCGGCCGGACCGGCGTCGCGTCGCCGCCGGACCATCGCCGGGCGGGTGGGCCACCGATAGCGCCGTCCCCGGAGTGAAGGACTTTGTCGTGGCCCTGCGATTGCGCGATCATCCGGAAGACGCGCTCATGCGAAGGAGAACGCATGAAGTTCGCAATCCCCGCCGTGCTGCTGGTCGTCCTCGGCGCCTGTGACCCGGGCGGCGCCGTCAACAAGCTCGCGCAGTGCGAGCGCGAGCTGGGCGGGACCGATGCCCGGATCGCGCAGGCGCAGGCGGCGCAGGCCGCCGCCGAGCGGAACCTGTTGGCGACGCAGCAGCGGCTGGCGGAAGCCGAGGCCCGCCTCGCGGCGCTGGAGCGCGCCAAGCCCGGCGAGGCGCCGGCGGCAAGCACCGCCACCCCCGCGCCCGAGCCGGTGGCGGTGAAGGCGCCGCCGGCTCCCAGGGCGGGACGTCGCGGCGATCATCTCCGGGTGGGGCTATCCCTGCCGGCGCGGCGCGAGCGCTGGATCAAGGATCAGCTGACGATGCTGGGCGAGGCCAAGAAGCGGGGCATCGAGTTCCTCGTCCAGGTGAGCGAGGACGACGCGGCCCGCCAGGAATCCCAGTGCGATGACCTGATCTCGCAGGGCATCGACGTGCTGATCCTGGCCCCGGTGAACGGGCAAGCCGCCGGCGCCATCGTGGCCAAGGCCGTCAAGGCGGGCGTGAAGGTGATCAGCTACGAGCGCCTGGTGATGGCCTCGCCCGACGAGTACGTCTACGTCGGGTTCGACGGTCTGTACGCGGGCGGCCTGCAGGGCGAGTTCCTGGCCAAGCGGGTCCCCAAGGGCAACTACATCGTCCTGACCGGCCCGCAGACGGACAACAACGCCAAGCTCTTCCGCGAGGGCGCGCTCAAGCACATCCAGCCCCTGGCCGAGCGCGGCGACGTCAAGATCGTGCTCGATCAGTTCGCGGAGAAGTGGCAGGCGGCCGAGGGCCAGAAGCTATGCGAGCGGGCGCTGAGCGAGACGCAGGGCTCCGTCGCCGCCGTCTACGCCGCCACCGACGGCCTGGCCGGCGGATGCATCGAGGCGCTGGAGGCGCACGGGCTCGCCGGGAAGGTCCCCGTCACCGGCCAGGACGCCGAGCTCGCGGCCGCGGTTCGCATCGTCAACGGCACGCAGAGCATGACCATCTTCAAGGACACGCGCCAGCTGGCCATCAAGGCCGTGGAGGTCGCCGAGCAGCTCGCCCGGAAGAAGACCATCGACACCCGCGGCAAGGCCATCCAGAACGGCGTCCGCAAGGTGCCGGCGGTGCTCCTCACCGGGAAGCTCGTCACCCGCGCCAACCTGGACCAGGTGGTGATCGAGAGCGGGTACCTGAAGCGCGAGGCGGTCTACCGGAAGTAGCTCCCCCACCGGCGCTCACCTCAGCCGGAACGACATCTCGATCAGCCGATCGGCGCGACAGGCCGTGGTGCGGACCTCGCCGCGCGCCCGGGTGCGGACCTCGACCCGGACCGGATCGCCGGGCTGGCACTCCACGGAGGTGGTGAGCGGCGTCTCCCCGCGCTCCTGCCCGTTCACCAGGACGCTGGCCCCCGGTGGCTCGCTCTCGACCGACACCCCGAACCCCTGGAACCAGCGGACTCGCTCGCCCGACGAGTCCACCTGGGCATCGCTCGGCGCGATGGCGGACGATCGTTCCCAGCCCTTCTCGGCCCGGGCCAGCCTCTCCTCGGCCCGGCGCGAGGCGCGGATCTCCTCGTCGGTGGGCGGGCGGTCGGGGCGCTGCACCGCGGCGCGCGCCCCGCCGCCCGACCGGAGGCGCCCCACCACCCAGGGGGTGACGGCCGCCAAGGCGACCACCGGGAGCAGCAGCAGCACCGCGCGGCGGACGATCCGGTGCGAAGGGGACCCGTCGTGATCCAGCATGGCCGCGCCAGTCTAGCAGACGGGCGCGGCCGGCACGCATCGGCAGCGGGAGCCGCACGTGCGACTACTTCACGGCCTTGAGCGCCGAGTCGTAATCCGGCTCCTGCCCGATCTCCGGCACCAGCTGGCGGTAGATGACCTTGTCGCTCTCGTCGAGCACCACCACCGCGCGGGCGGTGATCCCCTCCAGCGGCCCGTCCTGCAGCAGGACCCCGTAGTCCTTGGCGAAGGCCTTGGTCCGCATGAGCGAGAGCGGGACGACGTTCTGGAGCCCCTCGGTGGTGCAGAAGCGCTTGGACGCGAAGGGCAGGTCGGCCGAGACCACCAGCACCACGGTGTTGGCGAGCGTCCCCGCCTCCTTGTTGAACTTGCGGGTGGAGGTGGCGCAGGTGGGCGTGTCGAGGCTGGGGACGATGTTCAGGATCTTCTTCTTGCCCCGGAAGTCCGCGAGCGTGACGTCCTTGAGATCACCGTTCACCAGCTTGAAGTCGGGCGCCTTCGCTCCCACGGCGGGAACCTCGCCGTTGGTGTGAATGGGCGTGCCTCGCAGCGTCACCTGGGCCATGTTCTCTCCTGGTCACGAGGGGCCCCACGCATGCGGGCCCCGGTCGGTTCACGTGTGCGGCCGGGATCTAACCGGGTGGTGCCCCAGGGCACGTTCCGTTTACCGGCCCCGGGTGGGTTGCCTCAGGAGGCCGCGATCCCCTTGAGCAGCGGTGAGGGGGTCCCGGGCGCCGCGATCCAGAGCTGATGGGCGGCCCGCGTCACGGCCACGTGCAGGCGGCGCCGCGCCTCGTCCGACTCCGGGTAGGCCCGCATCGAGGCATCCGGGACCACCACGTAATCGAACTCCAGCCCCTTGACGCTGGCCACGTCGGTCACGTCGACCCCGGGACGGAAGGTGAAGGCGCCGTCGAGCGCCAGCCGCACCTCGCCCATGTCCGCGAGCAGGCGGTGGAAGCCTCGGGCCACCTCGGGCGCGTGGCAGACCACCGCCAGCGACGCCTGCGGCTCGCGCTCGACCAGGTCGCGAATGGCCCCGGAGAGGAAGAGCTGTGCGTGCGCCTCGGTGGGGAAGTCGAAGCGCGACACGGGGACGCCGTCCCGCCCGGTCCGCGGCGGAACGGACGGAGCGATGGGGCCCAGGATGATCTGGGCCGCCTCGGCGATGGGCCGCGGGCACCGGTAGGTGGTGGGCAGCCGCACCTCGGCCGCCTCGGGCACACCCAGCGCCGCCAGCGCCTCGGCCCACCCCGCGTACGACGAGAAGGTCTGCTGGCTCTCGTCACCGGCCAGGGTGACGCTCTTGCCGGCCAGGTGGCGCCCCAGCGCGAACAGCTCGAAGAGCGACACGTCCTCGGCCTCGTCCACCACCAGGTGCGCGGTCTTCCTGCCGGGGGCGCCGCCCCGCAGCGCGGAGAGGAAGAGCAGGATGGGGAGGTCCTCGGGATCGAGGGTGCCCGAGGCGGCCTCGGGGGTGTCCTCGTCGATGGGCCGGCCGTCGAGGGTCTCGCGGCGATCCGGGTCGACCCCGGCCAGCAGCTCCGACACCGGGGGCGCCAGCTGCAGCCGCGTGTGCCGCATCACCTCCTCGACGGCGGTGACCGGTAGGTCGCCGTCGGCGGCCCGGATCACGGTCTCCAGGAAGCCGCGATCGAGGAACAGGTCGCCCAGCTCGCGGCGGGCCTTCAGCAGGGTGACGCGCTCGTGCAGGTGCGGCCGGCGGCGGAGCACCTGGTACAGGGCCGGATGGCGCTTGAGCCGCGCCACCAGCGGCGGTGTGTCCGCGAAGAGCCGCGGCGGCGGCGCCCCGAAGGCGCTCTGGAACGCGCCCCGCGACCACGACTCGAGCGTCCGCACCGGGGTCCGGGAGAGCCCGAGCGGCTCGAGGAGCCGGGCGGCCAGCCGGGCCAGGCCCAGCTCGGGCACGACCACCTGCAGGCGCCCGGCCGGGAAGCGGCGCGGATCCTCGAAGGCGATCCGCGCCAGCCGGTGGAGCGCCACCGTGGTCTTGCCGCTGCCGGCGCTGCCCAGCACCAGCAGCGGACGGTCGGGAGGGGCGGAGACGGCGTCGTACTGGTCGGGATCGAGCAGGGCGGTGACCTCCGGGGCGGCGGTGCGCCCGCGCGCGCCGGCGCCGGTGCCGAGCGCGCCCGCCCGGGCCGCGCGCCCCGCGCCCCCGCCCAGCGCGGCGGTCTCCGGGGCCGTGCCGCGCCAGGTTCCATCGGGCCCGCGCACCAGCGATCGGGTCCCGTCGCTCACCCGCACCAGGGCGCCGCGCTCGATGACGACCACGCGCCGCGCCAGCACCACGCCGTGCACGGCGCGGCCGGGGAAGTGCTCCTCGAAGTCCTCGCCCTCGCGGTAGCGGTAGAAGATCCCGGCCACCGGCGCCCAGCGCCAGTCCACCACCCGCACCCCGGCCTCGCGATCGACGAAGGTGTGCCGGCCCAGGCAGTAGTCGCGCTCCTCGCCGCCGTCCCGGATCCGGAGGTGCGCGAAGTAGGGGGTGGCCGGCTCCGGCAGCGCATCCGGGCGGGACCGCTCCATCACCGCCCGGACCACCCCCATCTCCTGGAACACGGTGGGGAGGTCCTTGGCCGTCGACTCCAGCGCCTCGTCGCGGAGCTCCCGCAGCCGGGCCGCCAGATCGCCCTCCGTGCGCACCCCGGCGCGGCGCTCGGTCAGCGAGCGCTGCACCGCCGAGAGCAGCGTCTCCTCCTCCTCCACCAGCCGGCGCTCGTCGGGCGACAGTGCGACCAGCGCTGGGCCGGCGACGGCCTCTGTCCGGGTACGGGTCAAGTCTCGTTCCTTAAGCTCGTCGCCCGGGGCGCGCATCGCGCACGGGGTCGAACAGGGTAGCCCGGCCGGGCGCCGCTTGCCGACCGAAACATGGGGACCGCAGCTTTCGCGATGCCCGACGCAGACCCCCGCGGAGAGCCCGCCGTTCCCCTCCGCCGGTCGGAACGGCGCCGCGCCGCGGAGCGGACCGCGCCCGGCCCGCGGGTCGTTCACGAGGCCATTCGCCGCGAGGGAGAGGAGGAGCTGGCGCGCCCTTCCCATGCGCTCTTCTGGTCCGGGGTCGCGGCCGGGCTCTCCATGGGATTCTCGCTGGTGGGGGAGGCGGTGCTGGAAGCCGCCCTGCCCCCGGCCGCCTGGCGGCCGGTGGTGGCGAAGCTGGGGTACAGCCTGGGCTTCGTGTTCGTGGTGCTCGGGCGCCAGCAGCTCTTCACCGAGACCACGCTCACGGCGGTGCTCCCCTTGCTGGTGGCGCCGAGCAGGAAGCGCTTCTTCCAGGTGGCGCGGGTCTGGGGCGTGGTGCTGGCGGCCAACGTGCTGGGGGCGCTGCTCTTCGCGCTGGCGCTCGAGCCCGCCGGGCTGTTCACGCCGGAGCAGCGGCGTACCCTGGCCGAGATCGGCGCGCGTGCGCTCGCCCCCGGACCCGCCATGGTGCTGGTGCGCGGCGTGTTCGGCGGCTGGTTGATCGCGCTGATGGTGTGGCTTCTCCCGGCCTCGGCCGGGAGCCGGTTCTACGTCATCGTGGTGGTCACCTGGCTGGTGGGGGCCGGCGAGTTCGCGCACTCGGTGGCCGGCTCCGTCGACGTCCTGTACCGCGTGGTCACCGGCGAGACCGGCGCCGGCGAGTACCTGCTGCAGTTCTTGCTGCCCGTGCTGGTGGGGAACTCGCTGGGCGGGGTGGCGCTGGTGGCGGCGCTCAACCACGCGCAGGTGGTGGCCGGGAGCCGCGCCAGCGCGTGAAGCGGAGCGTTGAGCGCTCGGCCCCCGTTCCTGCCCGGGGTCTGCGCGTTGCCGCACCGGCGCACCGACGCCACCGTAGCGACGAGGAGAACACCTTCATGCCCATGCTCCCGCTCATCTCGAGCTGGCCGGTGCTGCGCCAGCTCCGCGCCCGCGACGTGGGAGGGCTCGGCGCCACCGCCGCCAGCGAACGGACGCGGACCCTGCAGCCGCGCACGCGCTCGGCCGACCGGGTGGTCCGCTCGCTGTGCCCGTACTGCGCCGTCGGCTGCGGCCAGCTCGTCTACGTCAAGGACGAGAAGATCATCGACATCGAGGGCGACCCGGACTCGCCCATCTCGCAGCGGCTGCCTGTGCCCCAAGGGCGCGGCCACCTTCCAGCTCGTCACCGGCTCGCACCGCGAGCAGCAGGTGCTCTACCGCCGCCCGGGCGGCACCGCGTGGGAGACGCATTCCGCTGGAGCGGGCCATGGAGATGGTGGCCGAGCGGGTGAAGCGGACGCGCGACGAGACCTGGGAGGAGCGCCGAGGACGCCGACGGACTACGCCGCCGCGGCGCGCACGCTGGGCATCGCCCACCTCGGCGGCGCCACGCTCGACAACGAGGAGAACTATCTCATCAAGAAGCTCTTCACCGCGCTGGGCATCGTGCAGGTGGAGAACCAGGCCCGGATATGACACTCGCTCCACGGTCCCCGGTCTGGGGATCTCGTTCGGTCGCGGCGGCGCCACCACCTTCCAGCAGGACCTGCAGAACTCGGACTGCATCGTCATTCAGGGCTCGAACATGGCCGAGTGCCACCCGGTGGGCTTCCGCTGGGTGATGGAGGCCAAGGCGCGCGGGGCGACCATCATCCACGTCGACCCGCGCTTCACGCGCACCAGCGCGGTGGCCGACCTGCACGTGCCGATCCGGCCGGGCATCGGACATCGCGTTCCTGGGCGGGATCATCCGACTACGTGCTGCGAGAACGAGCCGCTACTTCAAGGAGTACGTGCGTCAACTACACCAACGCCTCCACCATCATCCACGAGGACTTCCAGGACACGGAGGACCTGGACGGGCTTCTTCAGCGGCTGCGACGCCGAGGAAGAACAAGTACGACATGGACGAGCTGGGCGTACGAGGGCGTCGACGGCGTCGTCCCCGCCGCCGGGCACAAGGAGGTCTCCGGCGAGCCGGGCGCCGGCGCCGGCGAGGTGCACGGGACCACGATGCTGGAGCGAGCACACCGACCCGACGCTGCAGCACCCGCGCTGCGTCTTCCAGCTCCTCAGGCGCCACTTCGCGCGCTACACGCCGGAGATGGTGGAGCAGACCTGCGGCGTCCCGCCGCGACCTGTTCCTGCAAGGTGGCCGAGACGCTGTGCGCGCAACTCCGGGCGCGAGCGCACCAGCGCCTTCTGCTACGCGGTGGGCTGGACGCAGCACACGGTGGGCGTGCAGTACATCCGCACCGCCGCCATCCTCCAGCTCCTGCTCGGCAACATCGGCCGGCCCGGCGGCGGGATCATGGCGCTGCGCGGCCACGCCTCGATCCAGGGCTCCACCGACATCCCCACGCTCTTCGATCTGCTGCCCGGGCTACCTGCCGATGCCGCACGCGGAGCACGACGCGCGACGCTGGAGAAGTACATCAAGAACAACGAGTCCGCCACCGGCTGGTGGAGCGAGTTCCCGCAAGTACATCGTCTCGCTGCTGCAAGGCGTGGTTCGGCGAGCGCCGCCACCAAGGACAACGACTGGCTGCTTCGACTCGTCTGCCGCGCCTGACCGGCAACCACTCGCACATGACGACCGTCGCCGACATGGCCGACGGCAGGGTGAAGGGCTACTTCGTGATGGGCGAGAACCCGGCGGTGGGCTCCATGAACGGCGCGCTGCAGCGCAAGGGGCTGCGCAAGCTCGAGTGGCTGGTGGTGCGCGACTTCGCCCTGACCGAGACGGCCGAGTTCTGGCGCACGCGCGCCGGAGATCGCAGCGCGGCGAGGTGCAGCACCGAGGACATCCAGACCGAGGTCTTCTTCTTCCCCGCCGCGGCGCACACCGAGAAGGACGGCACCTTCACCAACACGCAGCGCCTGCTGCAGTGGCACCACAAGGCCGTCGAGCCGCCCGGCGACTGCCGCAGCGAGCTGCACTTCATCTACCACCTGGGCCGCCGGCTCAAGGCAGCTCTACGCGGCCTCGAGCGACGAGAAGGACCGCGCCCATCCAGGCGCTGACCTGGGACTACCCGACGCACGGGCCCGCTCGAGGAGCCGGACGCCGAGGCGGTGCTGCCCGAGATCAACGGCTACACGGTGGCCGACGGCAAGCCGGTGCCGGGCTTCACGGCGCTGAAGGACGACGGCTCCACCGCCTGCGGCTGCTGGATCTACTCCGGCTGCTACGCGGACGGCGTCAACCAGACGGCGCGCCGCAAGCCGCAGGCGCGAGCAGCACTGGGTGGCGCCGGAGTGGGGCTGGGCGTGGCCCGCCAACCGGCGCATCCTCTACAACCGCGCCTCGGCCGATCCCGACGGGCAAGCCCTGGTCGGAGCGCAAGAGGTACGTCTGGTGGGACGCGGACGAGCGGCAAGTGGACCGGCTACGACGTGCCGGACTTCATCGAGGACCGCCCGCCCGACTACCGCCCGCCGCAGGACGCGCAGGGGCATCGCCACGCATCGGCGGCGATCGACCCCTTCATCATGCAGGCGGACGGCAAGGGCTGGCTCTTCGCGCCCAGCCGGGCTCCTCGACGGCCCGCTGCCCACGCACTACGAGCCGCAGGAGTCGGTCGATCGCAGAACCCGCTCTACGGGCAGCAGTGCAATCCCGCGCGCATGGAGTGGCACCGGCGCGACAACCCTTACCACGCGCGCCTGGGGCGACCCGCGCTTCCCGTTCGTGCTCACCACCTACCGGCTCACCGAGCACCACACCGCCGGCGGCATGAGCCGCTGGCTGTCCTGGCTGTCGCGAGCTGCAGCCGGAGATGTTCTGCGAGGTCTCGCCCGAGCTGGCCGCGCGAGCGGGGACTCACGAACGGCGGCTGGGCCACCATCACGCACCGCCCGCGGCGAGATCGAGTGCCGGGTGCTGGTCACGCGACCGCATCCGCCCGCTGCGGGTGGACGGGGCGGACGATCCACACCGATCGGCCTGCCCTATCACTGGGGCTACGTGGGCCGCGTCACGCGGCGATCGCCGCCAACGAGCTGATCTCCTTCGTGGCCGACCCGAACGTGTCCATCCAGGAGTCGAAGGCCCTCACCGGCGACATCGAGCCCGGGCCGGCACGCCACGCGGCGCGCGCCGCCGCGGCGCCACGCGCCGGCCGAGGCGCTGCGCAGGCCCGAGCCGCGACGGTCCACGCGCCGCGGCGACCTGCCCGGCCGGCACGCGGAGCACCGTCCAGGCCGCCGGACAGGGCCGCAGGAGGCAGATCGCCCGATGGCCGCCAGCGAAGGGCTTCTTCACCGACACGACCCTCTGCATCGGCTGCAAGGCCTGCGAGGTCGCCTGCAAGCAGTGGAACCAGCTCCCCGACGACGGCTTCCTCTTCACCGGGCATGTCGCTACGACAACACCGGGCACCTGGGCGCCTCCACCTGGCGGCACGTGGCCTTCGTCGAGCGCCCCGTCCCGCTGCCGGGGCAGCAGACGGGGGCGGGCGACTTCTCCTGGCTGATGATGTCCGACGTCTGCAAGCACTGCGAGCGCGCCGGCTGCCTGGAGGCCTGCCCCACCGGCGCCATCGTCCGCACCGAGTTCGACTCGGTCTACGTGCAGCCGGACGTCTGCAACGGCTGCGGCTACTGCGTCGTCGGCCTGCCCGTTCGGCGTGATCGACCGGCGCGAGGACGACGGCCGCGCCTGGAAGTGCACGCTCTGCTACGACCGGCTGAGGGACGGCATGGAGCCGGCCTGCGCCAAGGCCTGCCCCACCGACTCGATCCTGTTCGGCGACGCTGGACGAGCTGCACGAGCAGGCGCGCGAGCGCGTCGAGCAGCTGCACGCGCGCGGCGTGCCCGAGGCGTACCTGTACGGCGCGGACGCGGCCAGCCAGCCCGGCACCGAGGGGCTGAACGCCTTCTTCCTGCTGGTGGACAAGCCCGAGGTCTACAACCTGCCGCCCGACCCGGTGGTGCCCACCGCCAAGATCGTCCAGAGCTGGAAGGCGATGGCGGCGGGCGTGGTCTCGCTGGCGGCGCTGGCCCTGGTGGCCGCGTTCTCGGTGAGGGAGACGTGACATGGATGAGATGCGAGCGCAGGGGCAGGCGGATGAGCCTGCCCCGGAGCGAGCGGGGGGCTGGGGGGGCCGAGCTTCACCCGGCCCCCCCAGCAAGAAGGCGACGGGCGCAACGTGTCGCCGCAGCGGGGCGACCTCCTGGGCGAGGGGGCCGCCCAGCGGGCCCGGCCACCCATGGAGCGCGGCGCACCCGACCTCATCCCCACCGCGCCGGAGGATCCGGGCTCGCCCACCTACCACGGGCAGGCGGTGCTCAAGGAGCCGGTCTGGACCTGGGAGATCCCGGCCTACTTCTTCACCGGCGGTCTGGCCGGCGCCTGCGCCGTCCTGGGGGGGGCAGCCCAGCTCGCCGGCGGGCGAGGCGTGAACCGGTTCGTGCGGCGCGCGCGCCTGGTGGCTGCGGGCGGTGCGGTGGCGAGCGCGGGCCTGCTCATCGCGGACCTGGGCCGGCCCGGGCGCTTCCTGGCCATGCTGCGCGTCTTCCGGCCCAGCTCGCCCATGAACCAGGGCACCTGGATCCTGTCCGCCTTCGGCGCCTGCTCGGGCGTCGCGGCGCTGGGGAGCCTCCTGCCCCTGCCGCGCCCGCTGCAGAAGCTGGCCGATCTCGGCCGGGGTGGCGCGCGGCCCTGGCGGGGCTGCCGCTGGTCGGCTACACCGGGGTGCTGCTGGCCAACACGGCCGTCCCGGTCTGGCAGTCCACGCGCAACACGCTGCCGGTGCTGTTCGCGTTCTCGGGGATGGTCAGCGCCGCCGCCGTCTTCGACCTCTGGCCGGTCCCCGGGCCGGGCAGGCGGATCGCCCGGCGCCTGGGCCTGGTGGCCAGGGGGGCCGAGTTCGCCCTCTCCAACGCGCTCCACCGCGAGGCCGGGGTGGCGCCGCGGGTCGAGCGCGCGCTGCGCCACGGGCGGGGCGGGCTGCTGTTGCGGGCGGCGCGCTTCGGGCTCCTGGCCGCTTCGGTGCTCGACATCCTCCCCGGCGCCCGGACGAGCAGGACCCGCCGCAGGGTCATCGGCGCGCTGGGGCTCCTCGGGACCCTGGCGTTGCGCTTCGGGGTGGTCGCGGCCGGCCGGGCCTCGGCGCGCGACCCGCGGGCCACGTTCGAGATGCAGCGGGCCGGGCGCGGCGCCGCGGAAATTGCTAAAGAGAGGAGACACCCGATGCCGGCCCCGCTCGGGGTCGATGTGGGAGGCAGGGAGTCTTACGCGCATGGAGATGAGAGCCGCTGAACCCGTCTCGCTCCCCTCCACCCGCCCGGAAGCGCGGAAGCTGGCCGACGCTCAGGGACGTCTCATCAGCTACCTGCGCATCTCCCTCACCGACCGCTGCAACTTCCGGTGCACGTACTGCTCGCCGGCCGAGAACGAGCCGGCCGACGGGCTGCTCACCCGGGCCGAGCTGTCCCGGCTCCTCCACGTCTTCGCCGGGCTGGGCGTGCGGCGCATCCGGCTCACCGGCGGCGAGCCCACCCTGCGCAAGGACGTGGTCGAGATCACCGCCGATGCGGCCTCGACGCCCGGGGTGGAGGACGTCGCGCTCACCACCAACGGACACCGGCTGGCCGAGCTGGTGGAGCCGCTCCGCGCCGCCGGGCTCGGCGCCCTGAACGTCTCGCTCGATACGCTCCGGCCGGAACGGCTGGTGGGGATCTCGGGCCGCGGCTCGCGCCTCGACCGGATCCTCGAGGGCATCGATGCGGCCGCCGGGAAGTTCCGCTCCCTCAAGATCAACACGGTGGTGATGCGCGGGGTGAACGAGGACGAGCTGGGCGAGCTGGTGCTGCACGCCTGGGACCGCGGCGCGCTCCCCCGCTTCATCGAGCAGATGCCCTTTGGCGGCGGAACGCCGGTCCCGCTGGCGCGCGTGCGGGCGCTGCTCGAGGAGGAGGGCTTCGCCCTCTCGCCCGATGGGTGGCGGGGCTGGGGGCCGGCGCGACACATGCGCGCCCGGCGGCCGGATGGCCGCGAAGGCCTCGTCGGCTTCATAGGCGCCATGACCGAGAACTTCTGCGAGGACTGCAACCGGGCCAGGGTGGCCGCGGACGGTGGGTTCCAGGCCTGCCTGGGAGGCGAGGCCCGGGCCGACCTGCGCGAGATCATGCGCTCGGGCGCCGGCGACGCCGAGCTGGAGCGCGCCATCCGCGGGGCGCTGCAGCGGAAGGCGCCGCGCCACCACATGGAGGAGGCGGGACACGGATTGGTCCTGCTCCCCATGCGCGGCATCGGCGGCTGACCACATTCTGCACCTTCGATGCACATCGTTCTTCCGCGGGAATCCTCGCGCGGGAGGCGATGCCATGAGGTCCAATCGCTGGGCCGTGGCCGTGGCCGGCACGATCTCGATGATCTGCCTGGGCACGGTGTACTCGTGGAGCCTGTTCACGCAACCGCTGGCCGCCGCCTTCGGCTGGTCCAACACCACCACCACCTGGACCTTCGCGCTCGCCATCTTCTTCCTGGGCGTGGGCGCGATCGTCGGCGGCCGGTGGCAGGACCGGCGCGGCCCGCGGCCGGTGGTCGTCACCGGGCTCTTGCTGTGGGGCTTGGGGAACATCCTGGCCGGGCTCGGAACGACCCGGCTGGGCGTGCCCTGGATCTACCTGACCTATGGGGTGCTGGGAGGCTTCGGGCTGGGGCTCGGCTACGTCACCCCGGTCGCTGCCGTGACCAAGTGGTTCCCCGAGAAGCGCGGCTTCGGCAGCGGCATGGTGGTGATGGGGTTCGGGCTGGGCGCGTTCGTCTACAACAACATCCTCAAGAGCGTACCGGCGTTCACGGCGGTGTCGCGCGAGGCCGGGCAGGTGCTGGCGGCGCGCGCCCAGGGGGGCGCCGCCACCCTCTCCGCCGACGCCGTCTCGACCATCATGAAGACCTTCGTCTGGTCGGGCGTGATCTTCGCCATCCTGGGCGGCCTGTGCGCGCTGCTGGTGCGGAATCCGCCGGCGGCGACCGCGCCGGCATCCGCCGCCCCTGGCGCTCCGCGCCCGGCGGTGCGCACCGCGGCGGCGCGGGATTACCCACCCTCCGAGGCTCTCCGCACCCCGCAGTTCTGGGCGCTGTGGGGCATGCTCTTCCTCAACGTCACCGCCGGCATCCTCTTCATCTCCAACGCCGTGCCCATCATGCGCGAGCTGACGTCGGCGACGCCGGCGACGGCCCTGGCCGTGTACGGCTTCATCGCCCTCCTCAACGGCATCGGCCGGTTCTTCTGGGGCGCCATGAGCGACCGGCTGGGCCGCAACCTGGCCTACCTCCTCATCTACGGGTCGCAGGTCGTCATCTTCTTCGTGGTGGGCGGCCTGCACTCGCTGCCCCTGGTGGCCTTGCTGTTCGCCATCGTGCTGCTCGACTACGGCGGCGGGTTCGGCACCATGCCCTCCTTCACCGCCGACTACTTCGGCACGAGGTACATGGGCGTGAACTACGGGTGGATCCTGCTGGCCTGGGGCGTGGGCGGGATCGTCGGGCCCATCTTCGTGGCGCGGGTCAAGGACGTGACCGGATCGTTCAGCGGGGCGCTGCCGGTGACCGCCGTGATCCTGGTCCTGGCCATGCTGCTGCCCATCTTCACGCGCAACCCGGCCTCCACCGAGAGCCGCTGGGCGCACCTGACACCGAGGCGGCGGGTGCAGGTGTAGATCGGCATCGGCGGTGGCTACTTCGCCGTCCCGAAGATCTCGTCGAAGAAGTCGCGCATCCGCTGCCAGGAGCGGCGGTCGGCCTCGGCGTTGTAGGCCGCCCCCTTGGAGTTGTCGTTGCCGGCCTCGACCTGGGTGAACGAGTGCACCGTCTTGGAGTACAGCTCCACCTCCCAGTCCACCCCGGCCTTGGTCATCTCGTCCTCCAGCCCCAGCACCGCGGCCCGCGGGACGTTGGGGTCGTCGGCGCCGTGGAGCACCAGCACCTTGCCGCGGATGTTCTTCGCGTCCTGGGGGTTGGGTGTGGCGAGGCTGCCGTGGAAGCTCACGGTGCCCAGCACGTCCGCGCCGGAGCGGGCCAGCTCCAGCGCCGCGCCCCCGCCGAAGCAGAAGCCGATGGAGGCGATCTTCTCCGGGATGACGTTGGGCTGCTGGCGCAGCGTGGCCAGCGCCGCCTGGGCGCGGGCCCGCAGCAGCGGCCGGTCGTCGCGATACTTCCCCATCTCGGCGGCCGCTTCCTTCTGGTTGGCGGGCCGGACGCCCTTCCCGTAGACGTCGGCGGCGAAGGCCACGTACCCGAGCGCGGCCAGCCGCTGGGCGCGTGTGCGCTCGTGGTTGGTGAGGCCCATCCACTGGTGGAAGATCACCACACCCGGCTTCTTGGCCGCACCGGCCGTGTCGTAGGCCAGGAATCCTTCGAGGACCGTATCGCCCTGCTTGTATTCGATGGTCTTGGTGACGACCTCGGCGCGGGCGGAGGTGGCCGCCAGCGAGGCGGTGAGCGCGATGGCGGCGGCGGCGAGCTTGGTCATCGCCAGCCAATAGCGGCGGTAGAGCCCGCACGCACGGTCACGGTGCGCCCCCCGCCGGGGTTCGCCTCAGGTTTCCTCCCCCCGCACCCGGCGGGAGAGGCGCCCCTCTGGCTCGAGCAATCCATGGTCCCGCGCGGCCGCCACCGCGGCGCCGCGCGACTTCACCCCCAGCTTGGCCAGGACGGCCGAGACGTGGTAATCGACGGTCTTGGCCGAGACGTAGAGGCGCCGGCCGATCTCGGCGTTGGAGAGCCCCCGCGCGAGCGCCTCGAGCACCTCCTGCTCCCGCGCGGTGAGATCGAACGGGTGCTCGCGCCGGGCGGCGCGCGGCCCGCGCGGAATCCTCCGCACCCCCAGCTCGGCCAGCCGCCGCCGCAGCCGCGCCGCCGCGGGTCGGGCCTCGAGGCCCTCGAGGAGCTCCAGCGCATTCAGCACCGCCTCGGCGTCTTCCGCCTCGCAGCAGGCCAGCGCCGCCTCGTAGCGGCAACCCAGCGCCTCGAACGCCGCCGAGGCCGCGCGCCAGTCCCCGGCCACCTGCAGCGACCAGGGCGCGGCCAGCCGCGCCGCGGCGGGCGGCGTTCCCCCGCCGCGCCAGATCCACACCGCCAGCTCGCTCAGGTACGCGACCCGCCCGGTCCGCTCCGCGAAGGGGAGCGCCTCTCGCGCCTCGGAGAGCGCTCGGCCCGGATCGGCCTCCAGCCAGGCCATCTCGGCGCGCGCCACCGCCACCGGAACCATCCGCTCGGCCGAGTCCGCCTGCCGGGCGAGGTCCCGGGCCTCGTCGAGGGCCGCCCTCGCCCCGGGGTCACCCCGGCGCAACCGCAACACCGCGAGCGGCGTCAGCGCGGCCAGGCGCGTCATGGCCAATCCGCCGCGATCGTCGAGCACGGCCGCGGCATCCGCGGCCGCCTCCGCCCAGCGTCCGGTCTCGACGCGCAGCCGCGCCCTCCAGGCGAGCGCGCACAGCCTCAGTGTGCCGATGTCGCGCTCCTCGGCGTAGTCCACCCCGGCATCCAGCGCTCCAAGGGCGATCGGGTAGCGCCGCTCCTCCACCGCCAGGCTCCCGAGGTTGGCGTAGGCACGCGCGGCGTGCTCCTGGAATCCGTGGAGCAGCGAGAGCCGCCGGGTCTCCTCGAGCAGAGCCCAGCCTTCCTCGTCTCCCAGCTGGATCGCGGCGCAGCCCAGGTTGTTGAGCGCGTGGGCCTCGACCTCGGCGCAGCCGCGCTCCCGGCCCAGCCGCAGCGCCTTCTCCCCCCAGCGCCTCGCCTCCTCGGCCTCGCCGTCCAGCATGTGCAGCGCGGCGCGGTTGGACCAGGCCATGGCCAGCTCCGGCCCGGGGGGCAGCGGCTCCAGGACCTCGACCGCCTGCCCTGCGTGGCGGCGCGCGTCGCCGCTGCGGGCCGAGTACCAGCACAGGCGCGAGAGGCGGCGCAGACAGTTCCCTTCGCGCGTTGCGTCCCCGAGCTGCCGGTACAGCTCGAGCGCCGCCGTGCAGTCCGCGATCCCGTCCTTCATGCGATCGGTGAGGCTGCACTCGTAGGAACGGGCCTCCAGGAGCTCCGCCCGGCGCCGGATGGGGAGATCGGCCCCGTGCCGCAGCGCGGTGGCGAGGTGCGCCGCCGCCTCGCGATGCGCTCCCAGCCGCGCCGCGTGGCGGGCGGCCTCGGGCGCGAGCTCCAGGACCGCGGCGACGTCGGCGGCGCCGGCGGCGTGGTGAACCAGGCGCCAGAGCAGCTCGGGGCGCTCCCCGCCGGCCTGCATGGCCGCGAACATCCGCGCGTGCAGCGCTCGCGCGCGCAGCGGCGGGAGCGCACCCTCCACCGCCTGCCGCGCCAGCTCGTGCCGGAAGGCGACCGTCTGCTGCGACAGCGTGAGCATGCCCGCCTCGAGCAGCTCCTCGAGCGCGGCCGAGGCCGGGCCCGCCGCCGCCGCGAGCAGCGGCTGGTCGATGCGGGTCGGGACCACCGACGCCAGATCGAGCAGCTCCCGGGCGGCGGGCGAGAGGCGCAGGGCGCGCGCGAGCACCGCGTCGCGCACCGTCGCAGGGACGCCCGGCGCCTCGCTGGCCAGCACCTCCGTGACGAAGAAGGGATTGCCGCCGGTCGCCTGGTGGAGCCCGTGCGCGTCGTGGTGCGCCCGCCGGGCCAGCGACTCCACCGCCGCCGCCGAGAGCGGTGGCAGCAGGATGCGGCGCGCCGCCCGGCGCGACAGGTCGCCGACGACCGAGGGCAGCGGATGCGCCGGACCCACCTCCTCGTCACGCCAGGTGATCACGAGCAGGGCGCTCGCCCGCTCCACCCGGCGCCCCAGGAACCTGAGCAGGTCGAGCGTCGCCTCGTCGGCCCAGTGGACGTCCTCGATCACCACCACCGCCGGCGGACGCGGATACCGCAGCTCGTCGAAGAAGGTCTGGAAGACCTCGTCGCGCGTCGCGCCCTGCCCGAGCCTCTCCGCCAGCTTGCCTCCGTGTACCCAGGCCACCTCCTGCAACGGGGCGAGCGGCCTGGGGGTGAAGAGCGCGTCGCACCCGCCCCAGAGGAGCCGCACCGGGGGCGCCACGTGCGCCTCGGTGAACGCATGGATCAGCGCCGTCTTGCCGATGCCCGCCTCCCCGGATACCAGGGCCACCCGGCCTTCCCCACGGCGGGCTTCCTCGAGGAGCGCGCACAGCTCCGCGATCTGGCGATCGCGCTCCAGGACCTCGGCACGAGCGGTCATCGGACCCTCCCGCCCCAGTCCATAGCGATCCCGGCCCCGCTGCCCTGGTCCTGACGGGGTCTGCTCGGCCGGATCCCGAAAATTGGGGATCCTTCCCGATCAGCGCCGGGGCTGCCCGGGGCCAGTCTGCCTCCGTCTCGCGCAACGAAGCGCGACCTCTCGAGGAGGAAACGGATGCGACGGATCGCCTTGCTTGTATCGGTGTTCACCCTGGCCACGGCCTGCGCCGGCGCGCAGCGCAGCTCGACCGGCTGGGCGAGCGTGTCGATGGCCGAGCAGGAATCGCCCGCGGCCATGGGGCGTGCGAGCGCGGTCGGGTTTCCGCCGCGCATGCCGGCGGGGGCAGTCCGCGGGACCATGCCGCTGGCGGGCCAAGGGCGCCGATTGCAGCGCTAGGGCGACAGACATCCAGACATCCCACGGCCTGTCGCCCACGGTACACGGCCGGCCCCTCCCCTCCCGCGCGGCGTCGCACGACGCACAGGATGGCCGCCCGGGAGGGATGGAACCCGCAGCCCACCTGAACCGCTGAACCGGTCGCTCCTATGCGTTTCGGCTCGCCACCCGCCGGATCGCCTCGAGGCGCGCCTGCTTGGGCGTGATCCCGGTCCAGCGCTTGAAGGCGCGATGGAAGGTGCTCTGGTCGGCGAAGCCGAGCAGGTAGGCCATCTCGGCGAGCGCCATATCGGGCTGCTCGAGGTACAGGCGCGCGGTCGCCTCGCGCACCTCGTCCGCCAAGGCGTTGAACGTGTAGCCCAGATCGGCGAGGTGCCGCTGCAGGGTGCGCTCGCTCATCGCGAGCTCGCGGGCCACGCTCGCCAGCGACGGGTCTCCCCCGCGCAGGCGGCCTGCGATCGCCCGGCGCGCGCGCTCGACCAGGTCGGGGGCGCGCGGGAGCCGCTCCAGCAACAGATCGGCGTGCTCGATCAGGAGGGCCAGGACGCCCGGCTGGGCGCCGCGGGTGGGAGTCTCCCAGGAGGCGCGATCGATGGAGAGGCGATTGTTCGCCTCCTCGAACCGCACCGGGCACCCGAAGACGCGCTCGTGCTCGCGGATGTCGGGCGGGAGGCGGTGCGAGAAGGTCACGCGCTGGAGCAGGAACGGCACCCCCGTCGCCAGCCGGATGTGCAGCACGAACACCGCCAGGCAGTACTCGACGTAGGCGCGCGACACGCCCGTCGGGCCCTCCTCGCCCACCACGTCGAAGGTCACGGGATCGCCCGACTCGTCGATGGGGAGGAAGACGGCGGTATTGATGAGCCTGAAGTACTGCGCGGAGTAGCGGAAGGCTTCACCGACGGAACGGGCGCTCGAGGCGATGTAGTCGATCACCTTGTACGCGCCCAGAGGACACGCCTCTGCGGCGTGCAGCGAGAGCACCGGATCGCCCGACAGCTCGTAGGCCTTGGCCCAGAGCGCACCCACCACGGGGTTCGGCAGGCGCGCGTCGGGGTCGTCGAGCGTCTCCCGCGCGATCCCAACCGTCCGGAGCAGCTTCACGGTATCGATGCCGAGGTGCTCGCAGGCCCCGATGAGCGCCCGGCTCGAAACCGTCAGGACGCTGCCCTCGCGCGGCCACACCACGGCACGCTACCTCATTCGAGGTGCCGTTGGCGCGGGGGGCACATACATTGGCGCCCCACGCCAAGACGGCGGCCGCGGGCCGGCGCAGGATGCGCGTCCCATGACCGCCCCGGACGCGAACACCACCGGCCGCGATGGCCGCCCGCTTTCTCCGCATCCTCGCGATGCTCACGGCTACCGGCGCGCCTGCAGCCTGCTTCTCCTGGCGACCCTTGCCGCCTCCATCACCGAGGGGTGCGCCGCTCGTGCAACCATGGCTCACACTTCCGCATCGAGCCGGTCGGAGCTTCGGGCGACGCGGATCCTCGACCGCCACCGCGCCCGGCGACGAGTTCCCGGGCGCGGTGCTGGCGCTGCGCGATCCCTCCGGCGCGTCGTTCACGGTCACGGCGGGCGTCGCCGACCCGACCACGGGCGGCGCCCGATCGACCCGAACACGCCGTGGATCATCGGCAGCACCACCAAGACCTTCGTCGCGGTCGTCGTGCTGCAGCTGGCGCAGGAAGGGAAGCTCGATCTGGACGCGACGATCGAGTCCTTCCTCCCGGACCTTCCGGCCGCATCGCGCATCACGACGCGACAGCTCCTGCAGCACACCAGCGGCGTGAACGAGTATCTCCACACCGAGGCGGTGGTCCGCGACGCCCGGCGGGAGTGGAGCGCACGCGAGCTGATCGCCGTCGCCGTCGCCCGGGGCCCGGTGGCCGAGCCGGGTGCTGGCTACCACTACTCGAACACGAACTACCTGCTGCTCGGCGAGATCATCGAGAAGGTGACCTCGCGACCCTGGCATGCCGAGGTCCGCAGCCGGATCCTCGAGCCGCTCGGGCTCCGGCACACCGGCTATGCCGGCGAGCCCTCGGCGCCGCGGCTCGGGACCGGGCACGTCATCGAGGACGGGCGATTCGTCGAGGCCACCGACCGCTGGCATCCCTCGATCGGCGGCGCGGCGGGCGGGATGTACTCGACCACGGCCGACCTGCTGGCCTTCACCTTGGCGCTGTTCGAAGGCAACCTGCTCGACGCGAAGCGCATGGCCGAGATGCGGACCTTCGTCCGCTGGCGAGGACCACGGCTACGTCGGCCATGCCTACGGGCTCGGGCTCGAGAGGTACACGGTGAACAACCTGACGGTCCTCGGTCACATGGGGACCGGCAGCGCACACAGCTCCTTCATCGGCTACGACCCGGCGAGCCGCGCGGCCGTGGCCGTGCAGATCAACGCCGCCAATCCGGGACCGGCCGCCGTCATCGCCGCCGAGGTCGCTCGGCGAGGTGACCGGCAAGGACACCTCTCCGCCGCCGATGCCGTCCGCTCTCGGTCGGCTACACCTACTACCCCTACCAGACGCTCGGAGCGCGTCGGGACCGGCGAGCGCATCGGCGAGGTTCGCGTCACCAGCCAGCAGGCGAGCGTCTCGCTTCCGATCGTCGCCAACGAGGGCCGGACCCGGCTCGACCTCTCCGCCGCGTACCAGCGCCTGCAGTTCGACTACCGGGAATGTCACTCACCCGCTGGAGAGCGCGCAGGCGGTCAGCGCTCACGGCGTTCCTGCGGCAGAGAGCTGACCGACGCCTGGGGCCTCATCCTGGTGGCTGCTCCGGGTACGCCGACGACTTCAGGGGGCGGGCCTCCCTGGACGCGGTCACCTCGACGTTCGTCGCCGCCGGCAGCTACCGGTTCAGCGACCAGCTCGAGGTCGGTCTCGGCGCGGCGGTGCAGAACGTCTTCGGCGAGCCGCTGCCGATGCCGGTCGCTTCGCGTCGACTGGACGATCACGGACCGGCTCTGGTTCAAGTCGATCCTGCCGGTCAACGCCGAGCTGACCTGGCTGCCGTCGAGTGCGCTCGGCCTGCGCGCCTCGCTGCTGGTCGAGCGGCAGCAACTACCACGGAGCGGAGAGCGTCTACGGCGTCACGCAACCCGCAGCTCAACTATTCCGCCGTGGCGGCGGACCTCGGTGCGCGGTGGTTCGTCCTTCCGTTCCTGCACCTGACGGCCCACGGCGGCTACACCCTCTACCGGCGCTTCGAGTTCTCCGAGGGTCGCGATCCGGTGCCGGGCGGCGAAGTACGATCTGGCCAACGGTCCGGTGTTCGGCGATCGACCTCGGCGTCGGCCGCTGACCGCAGCGAGGACCAGGCCTTCTGGGGCCCAGCCGTTCTCGTCGCTGCCCCGGACTGTCCTGGGGAAGGCGCGCCCCCTCGTCACCTGGTCAGGCTACGTGCGAAGCGCCAAGGCCGACTCCATGTTCGTGGTTTCACGCTGGCGTCTTTCAGGGCGCGACGGGACTCGGTCGAGTGATGAAGGATCTGATGGAGATCGCGACGTTGCGGGCCCAGGCCGTGAGGCGCCTCGAGGCCATCGCCGAGGAGAACGGCTCCGATTCGATCCTGTACCGCTGTTGCCGGGAGCTGTGGTTCGAGCGCGAGGCCGACGCCGACCTGTCTGTGGTCTCGGGTGACTGTGCGAACGCGGTCACACTTCTCGAGCGCGGTCTATACGTCCTCGTCCACGGACCCGACGTGCTGAAGAAGGACGGGCTCCCGCTCGACGAGGTGGTGAGGCTCCTCCGGGCTGCTTGAGGCCCCGGCAGGGTCCGGAGGCCTGAGCCGCCCGCGCTGGAGCCGCCTCGAGCTCCGGTATCCGCTGTACATGGACTGCACGCGAATCGACGACCCCGTCCGGCCTGCCCCCGATCCCGTTCGTATCGCCGCGCTCCAGCCGCGCCTCCGGCGCGCGCTCGAGCTCGCGATCGAGGGGTTCCTGCGGCTGTAGAAGGTCGAGCAGAAGTTCCGGGAGCAAGCAGGTGAAGTCCAACGAGCTCGGTCGCGCTGGTGGTGCGTGCCCCATCGCGCTCAGACCACGCGCCACCCCGTCACGCCGGCAGCACCGTCTCGCCGTGCGACAGGTACATGTCCACCGACTGAGCGGCGAGGCGGCCCTCGCGGATGGCCCAGACCACCAGGGACTGGCCGCGGGCCATGTCGCCGGCCGCGAAGACGCCGGGGACGCTGGTCATCTTGCCGGGGTCGGTCCAGACGTTGCCCCGGTCGTCGATCTTCACGCCCAGCTCCTTGAGCATGGGCTTCTCCGGGCCGGTGAACCCGAGCGCCAGCAGGACCAGATCGGCGGGCAGGGCGCGCTCGGTGCCGGGGACCTCGTGCGGGCCGAAGCGGCCGTCGGGTCCCTTGACCCACTCGACCTTGACGAGCTGGAGCTCCTTGACCCGGCCCTCCTCGTCGCCCACGAAGCGCTTGGTGAGCACCTGGAACTGGCGCGGGTCCTCGCCCCACAGCGCCCGCGCCTCCTCCTGGCCGTAATCCACCTTGAGGACCTTGGGCCACTGCGGCCACGGATTGTCGGCCGCGCGTTGCTCGGGGGGGCGGACCAGGATCTCGAGCTGCACCAGGCTCTTGCACCGGTGGCGGATGGAGGTCCCGACGCAGTCGGTCCCGGTGTCGCCGCCGCCGATCACCACCACGTTCTTCCCCTTGGCGGAGATGTACTTGCCGTCGGCGTGGCTCGAGTCGAGGAGCGACTTGGTGTTGGCCCGCAGGAACTCCATGGCCAGGTGGATGCCCCTGAGGTTGCGCCCCTCCACCGGCAGGTCGCGGGCCTGGGTGGCGCCGCCGCACAGCACCACCGCCTCGTACTCCTTGACCAGCCGGGAGGCCGGGAAGTGCTTCCCGATCTCGGTCTCGGTCAGGAAGCGCACCCCCTCGTCGGCGATGAGCCGGATGCGCCGCTCCACGATGGACTTGTCCAGCTTCATGTTGGGGATGCCGTACATGAGCAGGCCGCCGGCGCGGTCCTCCCGCTCGAACACGGTCACGGTGTGCCCGGCCCGGTTGAGCTGCTGCGGCGCAGGCCAGTCCGGCCGGGCCGGATCCCACCACCGCCACCCGCTTGCCGGTCCGGACCGGCGGCGGCTTGGGCTTGACCCAGCCCTCGCGGAAGGCCCGGTCGATGATCTCGGCCTCGATGGTCTTGATGGTGACGGGCGGCTCGCTGATGCCCAGCGTGCAGCTCCCCTCGCAGGGCGCCGGGCAGACGCGCCCGGTGAACTCGGGAAAGTTGTTGGTCTTGGCGAGGCGGATGTACGCCTCCTCCCACTGCCCGCGGTAGACGAGGTCGTTCCACTCCGGGATGAGGTTGTTCACCGGGCAGCCGCTGGCCATGCCGGCGATGATCTTGCCCGTGTGGCAGAAGGGGATGCCGCAGTCCATGCAGCGGGCGCCCTGCTGCCGCAGGGTCTCCTCGCCGTAGGGCGGGTGATCCTCCTTCCAGTCCTTGATGCGCTCCAGGGGCGACCGCGCGTGCGTGGGCTCTCGCTGGAACTCCAGGAATCCGGTCGGCTTGCCCATCTAGTTGCCACCCACCCGCGCCACGTCGCGCGCATTCTCCTCGAACGCCGCCAGCTCCGCCTCCTCCTGTGAGAGCCCCTTCTCGCGCATCCGCGCCTGCGCCTCGAGCACGCGCCGGTAGTCGTTGGGCATGACCCGCACGAACCGCTGCACCATGTGGTCCCAGCTGTCGAGGACGTACCGGGCGCAGCTGCTCTCGGTCAGGGTGGCGTGCTTCTCGATGAGCCCCTTCACCACCGCGATCTCGGCCGGGTCCTCCAGCCTGGACAGGCCCGACCATCTCCTTGTTGCAGCGGGAGGCGAACTTGCCGTCCTTGTCGATGACGTAGGCCACGCCGCCCGACATGCCGGCGGCGAAGTTCCGGCCGGTCGGCCCCAGCACCACCACCCGGCCGCCGGTCATGTACTCGCAGCCGTGATCGCCCACGCCCTCGACCACCGCGCTCACGCCGGAGTTCCGGACGCAGAACCGCTCCCCGGCCAGCCCGCGGATGAAGGCCTCGCCGGAGGTGGCGCCGTAGAAGGCCACGTTTCCGATGATGATGTTCTCCTCGGGGATGAAGGTGGACGCGCGGGGCGGCAGGACCACGATCCGTGCCGCCGGAGAGCCCCTTGCCGCAGTAGTCGTTGGCGTCGCCCTCCAGCACCAGGGTCATGCCCCGGGGGATGAAGGCGCCGAAGGACTGGCCGGCCGAGCCCTTGAAGTGGAAGTGGATGGTGTCGTCGGGCAGGCCGCCCGGGCCGTGCTTGCGCGTCACCTCCGAGCCGGTCTGCGTCCCCACCACCCGGTTGGTGTTGCGGATGGGCAGGGCCGCCCGGACCGGCTTCCTCTCCTCGATGGCCGGCCGCGCCAGCTCGAGCAGCGTGGTGGCGTCGAGGGTCTTGTCCAGCCCGTGGTCCTGCGGGATCTGGCAGGTGCGCCCGTAGTTCCGGGGCACGGTGGGCTTGTAGAGGATGCGCGAGAAGTCGAGGTTGCGCGCCTTCCAGTGATCGACCGCGCGGCGCATCTCGATGCGCTCGGAGCGCCCCACCATCTCCTCGATGGTGCGGAACCCGAGCTCGGCCATGTGCTCTCGGACCTCCTGCGCGATGAAGCGCATGAAGTTGACCACGTGGGCCGGGTCGCCGGTGAACTTGGCCCGCAGGCGCGGGTCCTGGGTGGCCACGCCCACCGGGCAGGTGTTGAGGTGGCAGGCCCGCATCATGATGCAGCCCAGCACCACCAGCGGCGCGGTGGCGAAGCCGAACTCCTCGGCCCCCAGCAGCGCCCCGATGACCACGTCGCGCCCGGTCTTGAGCTGCCCATCCACCTCCACCACGATGCGCGAGCGCAGGTCGTTGAGCACCAGCACCTGGTGCGTCTCGGCCAGCCCCAGCTCCCAGGGGATGCCGGCGTGCTTGATGGAGGTGAGCGGCGAGGCGCCCGTGCCGCCGTCGTGCCCGGAGATGAGCACCACGTCGGCGTGGGCCTTGGCCACGCCGGCGGCGATGGTCCCGACCCCCACCTCGGCCACCAGCTTCACCGAGATGCGCGCGTCCTTGTTGGCGTTCTTGAGGTCGTGGATGAGCTGGGCCAGGTCCTCGATGGAGTAGATGTCGTGATGGGGGGGCGGCGAGATCAGCCCCACCCCCGGCGTCGAGTGCCGGGTCTTGGCGATCCAGGGGTAGACCTTGGTGCCCGGCAGCTGGCCGCCCTCGCCGGGCTTGGCGCCCTGGGCCATCTTGATCTGCAGCTCGCGGGCGTGGACCAGGTAGTTGCTGGTCACGCCGAAGCGGCCCGAGGCCACCTGCTTGATGGCCGAGTTCTTGGAGTCGCCGTTGGGCAGCCGCTCGTAGCGGGCCGGGTCCTCGCCGCCCTCGCCGGTGTTCGACTTGCCGCCGATCCGGTTCATGGCGATGGCCAGGGACTCGTGCGCCTCCTGCGAGATGGAGCCGTAGCTCATGGCGCCGGTCTTGAAGCGGCGCATGATGGCCTGGACCGGCTCGACCTCGTCGATCGACACCGGCTTGGCCGCGGGCAGCAGGTCCATCAGCCCGCGCAGCGTGTTCAGGTTCTGCGCCTGGTTGTTGACCAGGGCGGTGTACTCCTTGAAGAGCGCGTAGTCCCCGGAGCGGCAGGAGTACTGGAGCTTGTGGATGGTCTCCGGGTTGAAGAGGTGGTGCTCGCCCCCGACGCGGTACTTGTAGTGCCCGCCGGCCGGCAGGCTGGTGTGGATGATGGGCCGCTTGGGGGGGAAGCCGCGCTCGTTGCGCATGCGCGCTTCCTTGGCGATGACGTCGATGCCCACGCCGCCCACCCGGGTGGCCGTCCAGGTGAAGTACTCGTCGATGAAGTCCTGGTTGAGGCCCACGGCCTCGAACACCTGGGCGCCGTGATAGCTCTGGATGGTGGAGATCCCCATCTTGGAGATCACCTTCACGATCCCCTTGGAGACGCCCTTCACGTACTTCTTCTCTGCCGCCTCGGCCGGCCCGGGCACCAGCCCCTGGTTCACCAGATCGTGGACGGTCTCGAAGGCCAGGTAGGGGTTGACCGCCGAGGCGCCGTAGCCGACCAGCAGCGCGAAGTGGTGGACCTCGCGCGGATCGCCGGACTCGACCAGGAGGCCGATGCGGGTCCGGGTCCCCTCGCGCACCAGGTGGTGGTGGACCGCCGACACCGCCAGCAGGGACGGAATGGGGGCATCCTCGGCATCGTGCCCGCGGTCCGAGAGGATGATGATGTTGTAGCCCTCGGCGATGCACTCCGAGGTCTTCCAGCGCAGGTCCTCCAGCGCCTTGCGCAGCCCGGCGCCGTTGTCGCTGGCCTTGAACAGCGCCGGCAGGGTGACGGCCTTGAGCCCCTTGGACTCCTTGCCGCCGTCCAGGTTCCGGATCCGCTCCAGCTCTTCGTTGCGCAGCACCGGCGAGGGGATGGCCAGCTGGCGGGCGCACTCCGGCCCGGGCTCGAGGAGGTTCCCCTCCGGCCCGACCGAGGTCTCCCCCGCCATGATGATCTCCTCTCGGATGGAGTCGACCGGCGGATTGGTCACCTGGGCGAAGAGCTGCTTGAAGTAGCTGAAGAGCGGCTGGGGGCGCTCGGAGAGGACCGCCAGCGCGGCGTCGTTGCCCATCGAGCCCACCGGCTCGACCCCGGCGGTGGCCAGCGGGGTGATGAGCATCTTCACCTCCTCGGCCGTGTACCCGAACACCTCCTGCCGCCGCAGGACCGTCTCGTGGTCCGGCTCGTGGACGCGGGCCGGCTTGGGGAGCTCCTCCAGCCGGACCGTGTAGCGGTCGATCCACTCCTGGTACGGGTGCTGCCGCGCCAGGCGCTCCTTGAGCTCGTCGTCGTCGACGATGCGCTGCAGCTCGGTATCGACCAGGAACATGTGGCCGGGCTGGAGGCGGCCCTTCTTGACCACCTTCTCGGGCGGGACGTCGAGGACGCCGACCTCGGAGGCCATCACCACCAGGTCGTCGCTGGTGACGTAGTAGCGCGAGGGGCGCAGGCCGTTGCGATCCAGCTGCGCGCCCACCCGGATGCCGTCGGTGAAGGCGATCGAGGCCGGGCCGTCCCACGGCTCCATCAGGCAGGAGTGGAACTCGTAGAAGGCCCGCTTGGTCGGGCTCATGGTCTCGTCGTGGTTCCACGGCTCCGGGACCATCATCATCATGGCGTGCGGCAGCTCGCGCCCGGTGAGCGTGAGCAGCTCCAGCACGTTGTCGAACATGGCCGAGTCCGACCCCTCGGTGTCGATGACGGTCAGGATCTTCTGCAGGTCGTCGCGGAAGAGATCCGAGCTCATCATCGACTGCCGCGCGTGCATCCAGTTCACGTTGCCGCGCAGCGTGTTGATCTCGCCATTGTGGGAGATGTAGCGGTAGGGGTGGGCGCGCGACCAGGAGGGAAAGGTGTTGGTGGAGAAGCGCGAGTGGACCATGGCGATGGCCGAGGAGACCTCGCGCCTCGACAGGTCCAGGTAGAACTCGCGCAGCTGCCCGGCGTTGAGCATCCCCTTGTAGACCAGGGTCTTGCAGGAGAGGCTCGGGACGTAGAAGTGGGTCCGCCCGGGGATGGCCGAGCGGGAGATCTTCTTCTCCACCAGCCGCCGGATGACGTAGAGCTTGCGCTCGAAGCTCATGGGGTCGGGGCAGCTGGCGCCCCGGCCGATCAGGATGTGGCGGATGATGGGCTGGCTCGAGCGCGCGCTCGGACCCAGCGTGGAGTTGTCGGTGGGAACGTCCCGCCAGCCCAGGACCGTCTGGCCCTCCTCGCGCACCACCTGCTCGAAGATCTTCACGCAGGCGTCGCGCCCGGCGTCGTCGGTGGGAAGGAACACCATCCCCGCGGCGTACTCGCCCGGGAGGCGAGGGAGGGAGATGCCCAGCTTGTCCGCCTCGGCCTCGAAGAACGCATGCGGGGTCTGCAGCAGCAGGCCGGCCCCGTCGCCGGTGTTCTTCTCGGCACCGGCCGCCCCGCGGTGCTCCAGGTTGAGGAGCACCGTCAGCGCCTTCTCGACGATGTCGTGCGAGGCGCGGCCCTTCACGTCCACCACGAACCCGAAGCCGCAGGCATCGCGCTCGTTCTGCGGATCGTAGAGGCCCTGCCGCGGGGGGTACCCGGTCTCGGTCTGGCTCATCTCTTCCTTCATCTCGTCCGTTGCGGAAAGCTGTCAGTGTCCTTGACCGCGGCCGCGAGCGTCAAGGCCACGGCCGGCCCTGCGACGCTCCATCGCGCCCTTTGCCGGGCTCGGAGCAGGCATCCGATGCGAGGACCGTTCCTGCGCCTTGTGCATGTCCCGCGCCGCGCGCAACTGCGTGCGATGTTCGGACGCGTCGGGCCGGCCCGCCGAGGCTGCACCCTTTCGCGGCCCTGCCAGCTCCATCCGCAGATCGCGACGCGTCGCGCCGCCGGCGGGGCGGCAGGCTGCGCGATCGTCATGCATGCTGCCTAATGTCCGTGCAGCAGGATGCATGCCAAACGGGCACCGGGCGGGCGGATGCCTGCCGGGCGCACGGGCTGCACCGCAACCGGGCGCCCGGCCGGGTGTTGAGCCTGGGTGAGGGCCAGCGACGCTACCCCACGGCCCGGGAGGACGGCATGCGCTTCGCGATCTGGTGTTCCCTGACGGCGTTCGCCCTCGGGCTCATCGCCTGCGGTGGCAAGGACGAGAGCTCCCCCACCGATTCCATCCCCGACGCCGGCGCGCTCACGCTCGAGGTGACCGGCGGCCCCGCCGAGACCGCGGCCGCGCTGCCGTCGGCGGCGGTGGAGCTGGCCGCCGAGCCGACCTGGCCCGCCACCGGCGACGACCTGCAGCAGGCGCAGAGGAGGATCGCCGGCGTCAACGCGGCCATCCGGCGGATCCTCGAGCACGTGGCCGGGGTGGCGCTGGTGAACGGCGCGCCCTGGCCCGGCACGGGCAGGTGGTACGGGCCCTCCGAGCGCTGCACGGTCGACGTGAGCCCCTGCCCGGTGAACGCCAGCGCCACCTTCCGGCTCTGGGTGGGGAACGCGGTCGGCCGGGGCGGCGCCTTCGTCTTGCAGGCTCGGCCGAACGCGGCCGGCGACGACGCCTACCGGACCGTCCTCGCCGGCTGGATGCGGCGCGGTGCGCTGGCGCGGCGCGGCGCGGGGCAGATCTCGGATCGACCTGGACCACGTCAAGGCCGCCGTCCCCGACTTCGCCTTCCCGGGCCAGGGAACGCTCTACGGCGGCTTCGCCGCCGGACGCGTGGCCAAGGCCGAGACGCTGGTCCTGCGCGCGTTCACGCTGGACGCCACCAACCCGGACTGGCCCGCCGCCACGGTCGCGTTCCGCGGGTTCAAGACCGCGGCCGGCACCGCCCGCGTGCGGGTGGCCGCCATCAAGGATCTCGTGCAGACCACCGCGGACACCGAGCTGGGGCTGGCCCACGTGGTCTACAACCCCGCGCTGGGCGGCCGGGCCTTCGCCCTGGTGTCGAACTACTCGTCGGACGCGACCGGGCACGGCGACGTCCCCGCCGACCACTACTTCTTCGGCCGCTCCTGCTACGCCCCGCACACCCCCACCACCCCGGTCTTCAAGGAGTGGTTCCTGTGCCCGGCCAGCCAGGGGCCGGCGGCGTGTGCGCTGGATGGCGCCAACCCCAGCGTGATCCAGATCGGCACCAGCTGGGCCACCGACTGCGCCCTGGCCGCCGAGCCCGCCGAGTTCGCCGCGCCGCCCAGCGCCCCGGGCATCGATCCTGCGGCGCAGCCCGGCGCGCTCCCCGGCGAGGATGCGGCCGGTGTCACCCCCGAGGATCCGCCCGTGTCCGACGACGAGGCGCCCGTTCCGAGCTAGCGCGAGGCGTCAGGCACGTGCGGCCCCGAGCCCTGGGCGAGGACGAGTCCGAGCCCGGCCGTTCCGGCGGGCGCGGGCTCGCGCTCGTTCAGGCCTCATGCATCAGCGGTGCTTGGCTCCCGTCCGCGCCTGCGGCGGGGGCTGCTGCTGCATGAGCACGCCGCGCTCATCGGGCCGGGTGGGGTAGCGCGCCGAGATGCGGACGTCGCCCTCCTGCACCCCGTCGCGGCCGGGGGGCACGAGCGCCAGCTCGACGGCGGCGGTCCCGTCCGGAACGTCCCGGGAGAGGAGGAACGCGTCCCCCACCTCGTCGGGCAGGATCCGCCCCAGCACCTTGCGCGTGCCGTCCGCCACCCGCGCCACGGCCCGGTACTCGCCCGTGGTGGCGGGCGCCACCAGGCCGTACAGGTAGAAGCGGGCGGCGTGCTGGGCCGGGACCGCGACCACCACGCCGCTCTCGGTCGCGTCCGGGGCGGCCCGATAGAAGAGGCCCATGGCCTGCCCGGGGGACTTGAGCAGGTCGCCCTCCTCGTGGGCCTCCTTGAGCAGCTTGTCGCGCTCGTCGAGCGAGCTCTGGTACTCCTGGAGGTGTGCCTGTGCCGCCTTCAGCGCCCGCGCGTTGTCCTCGGAGGCCGAGACGCGGGTGAGCCCCCAGGCGATGGCGCCCAACACCGCGGCCACGACCACCATTGTCAGCAGCCAGGCGACCACGCTCGAGCGCCGCTTCTCCAGCGCGTGAAATTGTAGCTCCTGTGCCATGCGGCCAAGGTAGTCAGGCCCCCCGTGCGCGCCATGGCACACGCCCCGTCGTGGTTCCGGCTCGCCCGGCCGGGCAGCAACCGCGCGCTCAGTTCTGGACCGCGCTCGGGGCGGTGCCGCGGCGGGCGCTGGCGCCGGCCCGGTACTCCTTGAGCCGGTACTGTACCTTCCGCACGGAGACCCCCAGGAGCTCGGCGGCGCGCGAGGTCGACCCGCCGCACCGATCCAGCGCGCGCAGGATGGCCTCGCGCTCGATCTCCTCCATGGTCGCGCCGGCCACCGGGAACGGCGCCTGGTCCGCCTCGGCGCGGGCGCCCCGCACCAGCGGCGGCAGGTCCGGCAGGGTGATCTCCCGGCCCCGCGCCACCCCCACCGCCCGCCGGATGGCGTCGGCCAGCTCGCGCACGTTTCCCGGCCACCCGTGGGAGAAGATGGCCGAGAGTGCGCCCGGGGCGACGCCGTGGACGTCCTTGCCCAGGGCACGGTTCGCCTCGGCGACGAAGTGCGCCACCAGGGCGGGGAGGTCGTCGCGCCGGGCGCGCAGCGGGGGCAGCACCGCCGAGACCACCGCCAGCCGGTAATAGAGGTCGGCGCGGAAGGTCCCGGCCTCGACCAGCTCGGCCAGGTCCTGCTGCGAGGAGGCGACCACGCGCACGTCGATCGGCCCCAGCGGGCCGCCGCCCGGGCGCTCCAGGCGCCCGGTCTGCAGCACGGTCAGCAGCCGGAACTGCAGCGCGGGCGTGAGCCGCCCGACCTCCTGCAGGTAGAGCGTGCCGCCGTCGGCCTGCTCGATGGCGCCCGCCCCGCGGCCGTTCACCTCGGGAAAGGCGCCCGGCTCGTGGCCGAAGAGCTCGGCCTCGAGGAGCGGCTCGGAGAGGCCGGCGCAGCTCACCCGCACGAACGGGCGATCGCACCGCGGCGACGCCTCGTGGAGCGCCTGCGCCAGGTGGGCCTTGCCCGTGCCGGGCGGGCCGACGATCAGCACCGGCGCGCGGGTCGGCCCGGCCCGGGCCACCACGTCCTTCACCGCCAGCATGGCGGTGGTCGAGCCCACCAGGGCGGCGCGCTCC
This sequence comes from uncultured Pseudomonadota bacterium, assembly GCA_963736345.1. Lineage (GTDB taxonomy): Bacteria > Myxococcota > Myxococcia > Myxococcales > Anaeromyxobacteraceae > Anaeromyxobacter. The sequence continues at coordinate 108,987 of CAVTOU010000007.1, forward strand.
CGCGCCCGCTCGCGCAGCGAGGCGCGCTCGCGGCGCAGGCGCCGGCCCTCGAGCGCGCGCTCCAGGGCCAGCAGGGCCTGGGCCGGCTCCACCGGGCGCAAGAGGAAGCTTTCCGCCCCGGCCTTGAGGGCGACCACCGCCGCCTCGAGCTGCTCGCGCGCCGCCATGACCACCACCGCGGCGTCAGAGCCGATCTCCTCCAGGCGGGCCGACAGCTCCGCCACCTCCGGCAGCATCGCGTCGACCAGGAGCGCGCCGGGGCCGAAGCTGGGCACGAGCGAAAGCGCGTCCTCGGCGCCGGCCGCGGAGACCGCGTCGTAGCCGCGCTCGCACAGCACGGTCCGGAGCGCCTTGCCGGAGGGAACGTCGCCGTCCACCACGAGTACACGTTCGGGAGCCACGGCCTCATGGCAAAGCAAAGGGCGTACCCGGCCCAGAGCCACTTCTGCGCGCACGTCTTGCGTGCAAACGAGTGGCGCCGGATCAAGTCCGCCTCGCAAGTTCTTGTTCTTGCGGCTGAAATCCCTTCCCGGACCCGCGGTCGCGATTCGGCGCCGATCGCAACGCATTCGCCACCGGGCGAGGCATAGGCTTCGGGGTGAGGGGTGCTGGTCCCGGCTCGCGGGCCAGGGGCTTGCGCCGTGCCTGGCTCGGGCGCCGGCTCGGGCGCGTTCACGGGAGGTGCTTCCATGGAACCCACTTGGAAGGACGGGCGGATCGCCGTGCACCAGGGGGACATCACCCGGCTGGACGTGGACGCGATCGTGAACGCGGCCAACCGCTCGCTGCTCGGCGGGGGCGGCGTGGACGGCGCCATCCACCGCGCCGCCGGCCCCGGGCTGCTGGCCGAGTGCCAGACGCTGGGGGGATGCCGGACGGGCGGCGCGAAGATCACCGGCGGCCACGCGCTGCGCGCCCGCCACGTCATCCACACGGTGGGCCCGGTCTGGTACGGCGGCAACCAGGGCGAGGACGAGCTGCTCGCCTCCTGCTACCGCGAGGCGCTCCGGCTGTGCATCGAGCACGGCCTGCGCTCGGTCGCGTTCCCGGCCATCTCCACCGGGATCTACTCGTTCCCGCTGGAGCGGGCCGCCGAGATCGCGGTGCGCGAGGTCTGGCGCGGGCTGGACGCGCCCGGCGCGCCGGAGAAGGCCGTGTTCTGCTGCTTCGGGGCGGAAGCGGCCCAGGTGTACCGGGAGACGCTGGCGCGGGTCGAGCCGGGCGAGCCATGAACGTGCCAGGCTAGATCGCCGGGCGAACCGGGTCGTCCCCCTTACATCTTCCGAGGAGGTGACCCGTGATCAGCAAGACCATGCAGGACGCCCTCAGTGCCCAGATCAACGCCGAGCAGTACTCCGCCCAGCTCTACCTCGCCATGAGCACCCACTGCGAGCTGCGGAGCTTCCGCGGGTTCGCGCTCTGGCTGCGGGTGCAATCCGGCGAGGAGACCGCCCATGCGCTCAAGCTCATCCAGTTCGCGCTCGAGCGCGCGGCGCACCCCAGCCTCATGCCCATCGCGGCACCCCCGCCCGAGTTCGGCGGGGTGATCCAGGTGTTCGAGCAGGCTCTCAAGCACGAGCAGGGGAACACCGCGCGCATCAACGCCCTCTTCCAGCAGGCGCGGGACGAGCACGACCACGCCAGCGAGATCGCGCTGCAGTGGTACGTGACCGAGCAGGTCGAGGAGGAGTCCACCATCAACCAGATCGTCGACCACCTGCACGCGGTCGGCGACCAGGGCGGCGGCATCTGGTACCTCGACTCCGGGATGGGGAAGCGCGGGAAGGAGTGAAGTAGAGTCCCGCCCATGCTCGTCCCGGCCCTCCTCTCCGCGCTCCTCTCCGCTGCCCCCCTGCCGGCCTCGGGCCCCTTGCCGCCGCTGCCGGAGGCGCTCGCCGCCGCCGCGGGGCGGGCACGGAGCGCGCTCGCGGCGCGGCACGGCCAGGCCGAGCGCGCACGCATCGCGCGGGGCGTGGCGCAGGTCGCCGCGTTCTGGCGGACCGGCGGGAGCCGCCTCGACGGCGATGCGAGGGCGTTCGAGACGTTCTGCGTCGAGCAGTTCCTCCCGGCCGGGCCCGCGCTGGACGCGACCCTCAATCGGCTCGAGACGAGCCTCGAGGCGCTCGACGGCCACATGCTCGAGATTCGCCGCGACCTGTCGCGCTGGGCGCAGCTCGACCTCGGCCCGATGCAGCCCGTCGACGGGCTCCTCGACGCGACCGATCCCGCTGCCCACGTCACCGACGACCTCTTCGACGGGAAGGTCGCCTTCGTGGCCCTTCTCAACTTCCCGCTCACCACGCTGCAGGAGCGGCTCTCCCGCGGCGACGCCTGGTCCCGGCGCGAGTGGGCCGAGGCCCGGCTCACGGGCCGGTTCGCGAGGCGGGTCCCCGCCGAGGTGAGCCAGGCGATGGCGCGCGCATCGTCGGCCGCCGACGCGTACGTCGCCGGGTACAACCTGTACGTGCACCACCTTCTCTCGGAGAAGAACGAGCGGCTCTTCCCCGGGGGGAAGCGGCTTCTCTCCCACTGGAACCTGCGCGACGAGATCAAGGCGCAGTACGCGCAGGAGGGCGGCCTGGCCCGGCAGCGGGTGATCGCGAAGGCGATGGAGCGGATCGTGACGCAGACGATCCCCGCGGCAGTGGTCGACGACCCGGCCCTCGACTGGAACCCGTTCACGAACGAGGTGCGCCCGGCGCCGCCCGACACGATCGAGGAAGGCGGCAAGCGGGCCAGGGCCGATCCCGCGCGCGAGCCCGATACCCGCTACGCGCTCATCCTCGACAACTTCCGCGCCATGAAGGCTGCCGACCCCTACTCGCCGTCGGCGCCCACCTACATCGCGCGCACCTTCGACCTCCAGCGCGAGATCCCCGAGGCGAAGGTCGTCGCGATGCTCGAGGAGGTGCTGGCCGCGCCCGAGCTCGGGAGGCTCGCGAAGGTGATCTCGACCCGGCTCGGCCGACCGCTCGAGCCGTTCGACCTCTGGTACTCCGGCTTCCGCCCGCGCTCGACGGCCTCGGAGGCCGAGCTCGACCGCATCACGCGCGCGCGGTACCCGACCGCGGAGGCGTTCGCGAAGGCATTGCCCGAGACGCTCCGGAGGATCGGCTTCTCCGCGGAGAGGGCTGGCTGGCTCGCCGACCGAATCGAGGTGGATCCGGCGCGCGGCTCCGGCCATGCGCTCGGCGCGGCCCGGCGCGGCGACAAGGCCCACCTCCGCACCCGCGTCGGCAAGGACGGGATGGACTACAAGGGGTTCAACATCGCCATCCACGAGCTCGGCCACAACGTGGAGCAGACGTTCTCGCTCCACGGGGTGGACCACACCCTGCTCCAGGGCGTTCCGAACGCCGCGTTCACCGAGGCGCTCGCCTTCGTGTTCCAGGCCCGCGACCTCGACGTGCTCGGGCTGGCCGCGCCGGACCCCGACGCCCGGCGGCTCGCCGCGCTGGACGACCTCTGGTCGTGCGCCGAGATCGCAGCGGTGGCGCTCGTCGACCTCCGGATGTGGCACTGGATGTACGACCACCCGCACGCCTCGCCCGCCCAGCTGCGGCAGGCTACGATCGCGATCGCCAGGGACGTCTGGAACCGCTGGTGGGCGCCCCTCGTCGGCGCGAAGGACTCGCCCATCCTCGCGATCTACTCGCACATGGTGAACAACCAGCTCTACCTGCCGGACTATCCCATCGGCCAGCTCATCGCGGCGCAGATCGAGGAGCACATCGATGCGCTACCGACCGGAAGGACGCTCGGCGACGAGTTCGAGCGGATGGCCAGCTTCGGCGCCGTGGCGCCCGATCTCTGGATGCGCCACGCGACCGGCCAGCCGGTCTCCGCGGGCCCGCTCCTGCGCGCCGCGAGGAAGGCGCTCGAGCGCGCGGGCGACCGGTGACGGGCCGGCGCAAGGCGCCGCCTACGGCTCCTGGCTCTGGTCCGTCGCCGGCGGCGGATCCCGGTCCGCGCCGCCGGCGGGCAGCGCCCCGGCCGTTCCCGGCGGGTTGGCCAGCGGGAAACGGGTGGCGTTGTCGGCGATCACCAGGCCGACGAGCAGCGCCACGAACACCAGCGAGGTGACGAACACCAGCCGGTTGGCGCCGGCCTGGTCCCACAGGTGCATGAAGAAGAGCGCCACCAGCGTGCCCTTCGACACGGCGATGAGCAGGGCGACGGTCACGGCCCAGGCGCCCGGCAGGTGCACCCGCGCCAGGACGTAGGTGAGCACCGTGAACACCAGCAGCGCCACCCACACGGCCAGGTAACGGCCCAGGTGCGAGTGGGAGACGTGCTGCTGCTCCTCGTGAGCGACGGGTTCGGCCATGGACGGCGATCTCGCTAGATGAGGTAGATGAGGGGGAAGACGAAGATCCAGATCAGGTCCACCAGGTGCCAGTACAGGCCGGCGTTCTCGACCGGGACGTAGTACGCGGCCGAGTAGTGACCGCGGTAGGCGAGCGTCCCCACCACGATCAGCACCGTCATGCCGACGATGACGTGGAAGGCGTGGAGGCCGGTGATGAGGAAGTAGAGCGAGAAGAAGAGCGGCGCGCCCGGGGCGGTGACGCCCTTGAACGTGTAATACGGCCCCGGGAGCTGGCCCTCCTGGAAATGGTGAGTGTACTCGAGCGCCTTGAGCCCCAGGAACGCCAGCGCGAACAGGACCGAGATGCCGAAGAAGAGCCCCGTCTTCTTGCCGTCGCCCTTGGTGGCGAAGTTGAGGCCGGTCGCGACCGTGAACGAGCTGGTCACCAGGATGAGCGTGTTGACGAAGCCGATCCAGGTCTCGATGCCGCGGCTCGACTCGGCGAAGCCCACCGGGTACAGGAACCGGTACACCGAGTAGGCGGCGAATAGGGCGGTGAAGAGCAGGATCTCGGTGGCCAGGAAGATCCACATGGCCAGGCGGGCGGCATGCGCCTGCTTGTCCAGGTTCTCGAAATGGTGGGCGAGCGGGTTAGCTAGCATGCCTCGGCTCGGGGGCGGGATGCGGGGGGAAATCGACGGCGCCGTCGTCGTACTCGTGAGGGCCGTGGGTGATGACCGGGGTCACCTCGAAGTTCTCGGGCGGCGGCGGCGAGGGCGTGTTCCACTCGAACCCGCGTGAGCGCCACGGGTTGGAACCGGCCACGGCCCCGAAGCGCAGCGAGACGAGCATGTAGACCACGATCGTCAGCAGCCCCAGGGCCAGCACGCTGGCGCCGGCGGTGGAGGCGACGTTGAGGGCCTGGAAGCGCGGCGGGTAGGCGAAGTACCGGCGCGGCATGCCCATGTTGCCGAGCAGGAACTGGGGGATGAAGGTGAAGTTGAAGCCCAGGATGACCATCACCGCCCCGACCAGCCCCCAGTTCTCGGGGTACATGCGCCCGGTGATCTTGGGAAACCAGTAGTGCAGGGCAGCCAGGAAGGCCATCACCACCGCGCCCACCATCACGAAGTGGAAGTGCGCCACCACGAAGTAGGTGTCCTGCCAGTGCACGTCGAGGGAGACCGTCGCCAAGGCGATGCCGGTCATGCCCCCGAACACCAGGAAGAAGAGGAAGCCGATGAAGTAGGCGAAGGGCGTCTTGAAGGAGATCGACCCCTTGTACATGGTGGCGGTCCAGTTGAAGACCTTGATGGCGGTGAACAGCCCCACGAACATGGAGAGGACGCCGAAGATGCCGGCATCGAAGGCCGATTGACCCGAAGTGAACAGGTGGTGGCCCCAGGTGAAGAAGCCGACGAAGGCGATGCCCAGCGACGAGTAGGCCACCGCCTTGTAGCCGAAGATGTTCTTGTGCGAGAAGGCGCAGACCACCTCGGAGATCACCGCCATCCCCGGCAGCACCATGATGTAGACGGCGGGGTGCGAGTAGAACCAGAAGAAGTGCTGGAAGAGCACCGGATCGCCGCCGCGGGCGGGATCGAAGATGCCCCAGCCGAAGGCGTGCTCCACCGACACCAGCAGCAGCGTCATCCCCAGCACCGGGGTGGCCAGGATCTGGATGATGCTGGTGGCGTAGATCGACCAGACGAAGAGCGGCATCTTCATCCAGGTCATCCCCGGCGCGCGCAGCGTGTGGGTGGTGACGATGAAGTTGAGCCCGGTGAGGATGGAAGAGAATCCGATGATGAACACGCCCAGCAGGATGGGGACCACGTTGGTGGTGGTGGTGGTCGAGTAGGGCGTGTAGAAGGTCCAGCCGGTGTCCGCCCCGCCGTGGATCATCCCGTAGAGCGCCAGCACCGCGCCCACCAGGTAGACGTAGAAGCTGAGCAGGTTGAGGCGCGGAAAGGCCACGTCCTTGGCGCCGAGCATGATGGGGAGCAGGAAGTTCCCGAACCCGCTGGGGATGGCCGGGATCATGAACAGGAAGACCATGACCACGCCGTGGAGCGTGAAGAGCCGGTTGTAGGTCATCGCGTCCATGATGGTCGGACCGGGCGTGAGCAGCTCGATCCGGATCAGCATGGCGAAGAGGCCGCCCACCGCGAAGAACACGGAGGTGGCGATCAGGAACATGACCCCGATGCGCTTGTGGTCCACCGTGGTGAGCCACGACTTCAGCCCGCTGGCGGGCGAGTTCAGGTAGTTCCGCGGCGCGAACGCCGGGGCTTCACTTGCCGGGAGGGATGGGCTCATAGGCGGGCGGCTCCGAGGGTCCCGGTCGTGCCGCCAGGGTACGCAGGGACTTGATGTACTCGACGATGGCCGCCGCCTCGGGCGGCGACAGCTTGCCCTGGTAGGTCGGCATCACGTTCTGGTAGCCGGCCACGATCTCCGCGCCCGGGTCCATCATCGACCTGGTCAGGTAGGCCTCGTCGGCGATGATCGTCTTGCCGGTCGGTGAGCTTCTCGGCGCGGCCGTAGAGGTTGATCCAGGTCGGGCCGATGTGGCGCGAGCCGTCGACGGAGTGGCACTTGAGGCAGCCCTGGTCGGCGGCCACCCGCTCGCCGTCGCGGATGAGGTTGGAGCCGGCCGGCACCTGCTCGGCGGCGATGGGGTTGGAGTCCTGCGCCACGGTGATGCCCCGGCGCTGGGCCGCCATCCAGGCGTCGAATTCCGCCGCCGGCATCACCACCAGCTCGGCCAGCATGGCGGAGTGGCCCAGCCCGCAGTACTCGGCGCAGAAGATCTGGTACGTGCCCTGGCTGGTCGGCCTGGAACCAGGCGTCGGTGTAGCGGCCCGGGAGCGCGTCCTGCTTGAGCCGCAGCGCCGGCACGAAGAAGGAGTGGATCACGTCCCGCGAGGTGATGAGCAGGCGCACCGGCCGGCCGGCCGGCACCCGCAGCACGTCCAGCGAGCTGGGCCCGCCCGGATAGGCGAACTTCCACATCCACTTCTTGCCCTGCACGTAGACGTCCATCGCGTCCTTGGGGGGCGAGTGCAGGTTGACGAAGAGCGGAAAGCCGATGGCGAACCAGAGCAGGAAGAAGAAGAGCGGCGTCCCGATGAAGAACACCTCGTGGATGGCCCTGGGCGAGACGTGCGGGGTGGGATCGGTGTCGGAGCGGCGCCGGTAGCGGAAGAAGAAGAAGAGGGCGGTCCCGAACACCCCCGCCGCCGCGATCATGGTGGTGATGATCACGAAGTAGTGGAGGTGATCCACCTGGCGGGCGTAGTCGCTCGCCTGCTCGGGGAGGAACAGCATCCTGCGCAAGAGCTCGTTCACGCCTGTGCTCCTTGCCGGGCCCGGGCCCGCTCGCGCCAGAAGAGCCGGCCGATCAGGGCGGCCAGGGCGGCGAGCGTGAGGAGCCCGCCGATGCGCAGGAAGCCGAAGGCGAAGGGCTGGTACTTCCGCGAGGCCGGGTCGTACCGGTAGCAGGTGAGGAGGAGGCGGTCGAAGCTGGTCCCGACCCTTCCGCCGGCCGCCTCCACCACCGAGAGCCGGAAGTCCTTGGGCGGATACTCGATCCCGTACAGGTAGCGGGAGGCGTGGCCGTCCGGGGTGAGCACGAAGATGGCCGCCATGTGGGCCCACTCGCCGGAGACCTCGTCGCGCTTGTAGGTGAAGCCGAGCGCGTCGGCGACCCGGCGGGAGGCCTCGGCGCTCCCGACCAGGAAGGGCCAGTCCTCGCCGCCGTCGGACCGGCCCAGCGACTGGAGGTACCCGCGGCGACGCTCGGCGGCGAGCGCCGGCTTCTCGGCCGGGTCGAACGAGATGGTCACGGCCTGGAAGTCCTTGCCCAGCTCGAGACCGTTCTGGCGCATGGTCTTGGCCATCCCGGTCAGGATCAGGCCGCAGAGCATGGGGCAGTCGTAGTAGACGAGCGCGAGCACGACCGGCTTCTTGCCGTCGAACGCTTGCCGGAGCGTGAAGGGCTTCCCTCGCCAGTCGGTGAAGACGGTGTCGAGCGGGACGGGCGCGTTCAGCTTCTCCTCGATGCCCACGTCCTCGAGCTGGACCGGCTTCACGTCGGGTGGAGAGCTGGGCAGCTGCTGCTGCTCGAACTGCGCCCGCGCCGGCCCGGCCAGGAGCAGTGCGGCCAGGGCGCCGGCGGCCGTGGAGAGCCCGGGGAGACGGCGCGCCATCACGGCTGACCTCCCGGCGGCGACGCCCCGCCCTGGGTGGGCCCGGGGCGGACGCCGGAGGCCACCAGCCGCATGGCATCGTCGATGGGGATGTGGGCCACCCCGGCCTTCCGGTCCACCCAGCCGGTGGAGCCCAGCCGCTCGAGCTGCTTGGCGCGGGACCGCTCCCCGCGGACGGCCAGATCGAAGATCTGCTGCTCCACCAGGCCGATCTTGTTCTGCCCGAGCTCCGGCGGGATGACGACCGGGCCGTTGGCCAGCTGCCGCGCGTGCAGGTAGCTCACGGTGATGAAGGAGCCGATGAAGAACAGGATCAGCGCGCCCAGCCCCACCAGCACGATCCGGATGCTGGGGACGCGATCCTCCTCGGACCGCACGCCGTGGCCGTGCTCCGCCGAGGCGGTCGGTTCGTGCGACGCGGCGCTCATGACGGCAGGTACCTCAGCGAATCGTCCAGGTAGGGATCGCGCACCGGGATGGCCGCTGACCCGCGCATGCGCAGGATGGTGAAGGCCACGGCGACGCCGCCCACCCCGACGAAGGCGGTCAGGTCCCACAGGCTCGGCCGCGGACCGCCGGGATCGACGTGCGGCATGATCAGCCAGTACATGTCGACCCAGTGGGCCACCAGCGTCCAGGCGGCGATCCAGGCCAGGCTGCGCGGGTTCCGCTTCAGGTCGCGCGAGAGCAGGAGGAAGAAGGGGACCAGGAACTGGCCCACCACCAGGAAGGCGCCCACCCAGAACCAGCCCCCGTTGATGCGGAGGATCAGCCAGGGCACCTCCTCCGGCACGTTGGCGATCCAGAGGAGCAGCAGCTGCGAGAAGGCCATGTAGGCCCAGAAGGCCACGAAGGCGAGCAGGAACTTCCCGACCGAGTGGAAGTGCTCGGCGCTCATCTGCGAGCCGAACTGGGTGGGATCGCGCCGGGTGAGCGCCCCGGCGATGGCGATGACCGCGAAGGCGCCCATGAAGCTGCCCGCGAACCAGTAGGCGCCGAAGATGGTGGAGTAGAACCGGGGGTCGACGGACATGATCCAGTCGAAGGCCGCGAACGAGAGGGTCAGCGCCAGCAGCGGGAGGGAGCCTGCCCCCAGGCGGCGCTGCCAGCGGGTGAGCGTGATCCCTCCGGCCGCGTCCTGGCGCAGCGACCAGCGGCGCAGGAGCTCCGCCACCACCACCCAGCTCGCGAAGTAGAAGGCGGCCCGGACGAGGAAGAAGGGCATGTTGAGGTAGGGCCGCTTGTGCTCGACCAGGTGGCGCAGCTCCCCCGCCAGCGCATCCGGCGTGGTCCAGGGAAAGAGCTGGTGGCGCCCCAGCACGATGGGGACGAACAGCACCACGAAGAGCGGGATCACCGCCGGGACATGCTCCACGAAGCGGCGCAGCACCACCGGCCAGCGGGCGTTGGAGGCGTGGAACGCGCCCAGCAGGATGAGCGCGCCGAGCGCGATCCCCAGCCAGTAGGTGAAGGCGACCAGGTAGGCGGTCAGGGCCCGGCGGGCGTCGAAGGCGCCGCCCACCGCGGTCAGGATCAGCCCGGCCAGGCCCACGATGGCGGCCTGCAGGGCCGCGCGGCGGCCGCCGGTGTAGGGCGCCGTTGTCGGGGTCATCGGGTCTCCTTCTCCAGGCGGCCGCGGAGCTCGGCGGGGAGCTGGTCGACGGTGGCGTGCTGGCTGAGCTGCAGGGCGCGCACGTAGGCCACCACCGCCCACCTGTCATGCACCGAGAGCGAATGCGCGTAGGAGGGCATGAGCCCGAAGCCCTCGCTGATCACCTGGAAGATGTAGCCGTCGGGCCGTTCGCGATAGAGGTGGAGCGAGGGCGGCCGGCGCAGCGACATGTTGAGGGCCACCTGGCTGTCGCCATCGCCCAGGACCCCGTGGCAGGCGGCGCAGGTCACGTCGAACCTGGCCTTGCCGCGCGCCAGCAGCGCCTGGTCGAAGGGCAGGGGCGAGAGCGCCAGCGGCTTCCCGTCGGCGCCGAGCCCGGTCTCCACCGTGGGATCGAGCAGGCCGTGGTACGGGACGGTGCCCTCGGGCGGATCCCGCATGGCCAGGCCGTCCGGGTAGTAGCTGCTGGGCTGGTAGGCCTTGTACTTGGCCTGCCGCTGCATGGGGTCGAGCCGCGGACAGGCGGTCAGCGCCAGCGCGGCGGCCAGGGGCAGCAGGCGGCGGAGCTGGGTCACGTCTCCTCCCCCTGCTCCACCAGCGAGACCTGGGCCGCGCCCAGGCGGCGGAGCGAGGCCGCCACCGCCTCGGCGCGATCGTCGGGGACCGCCGCCGAGAGCCACAGGCGGTCGATGCTGGCCGAGCGGAACGCCTCCACCTCGAACACCGGGTGGTGGACGCGCGGGAAGCGGAAGTAGGCGAAGAGCAGGCCGAAGAAGATCCCCAGGGCGGAGAGCAGCACGCCCAGCTCGAAGGTCACCGGCACGAAGGCCGGCGGGCTGTGCGGCGGCCGGTTTCCGACGTTGAGGGGCCAGTCGAAGCCGACCGTGTACCACTGGAGCAGGTAGCCGGTGATGGCGCCGGTCACGCCGCAGATGAGCGCCAGCAGCGGGACGGTGGACCGCCGCAGCCCGAGCGCCTCCTCCGCGCCGTGGATGGGGTACGGCGAGTGGAGGTCGAGGCCGGTGATGCCGTCGGCGCGCAGCGCCCGGGCCGCCTCCAGCAGCTTGCGGTCCTCGGAGAACTCGCCCAGGACCCAGATCATGCGTTGACCCCCTCGGCCCGACGGGCCGCCGCCTGGGCCGCGTGGTGATCGTCGTGCTCCAGCTCGCGCCGGAGCTCCTTCACCTCGGACATGGGGATGGAGGGGATGAAGCGCAGGAACAGCATGAAGAGGAAGCCGAAGGTGCAAATCGAGCCGAGCAGCGTCCCCCAGTCCACCCAGGTCGGGGCGTAGTCGGCCCACGACGAGGGGAGGAAGTCGCGGGTGAGCGAGACGGCGATGATCACGAACCGCTCGGTCCACATCCCGAAGTTCACCAGCACCGAGATGAGGAACAGGGCTCCCACGTTGCGGCGCACCCGCGGGAACCAGAGCGCCTGCGGCGCCACCACGTTGCAGAAGATCTGCAGCGCGTAGATCAGCTGGTACTTGCCGGTGACGCGGTTGGCGAAGGCGAACCACTCGGTGCCGCTGCCCGAGTACCAGGCGATGAACCACTCCATCGCGTAGCCGTAGGCGACCATCAGGCCGGTGGCCAGGGTCACCTTGGCCATGTTGTTCAGGTGACGCAGGGTGACGACGTGCTCGAACCCGAAGACCTTGCGGGCCGGGATCATGAGGGTCAGCACCATGGCGAAGCCGCTGAAGATGGCGCCGGCCACGAAGTAGGGCGGGAAGATGGTGGTGTGCCAGCCGGGCAGCTGCGAGATGGCGAAGTCGAAGGAGACGATGGTGTGGACGGAGAGCACCAGCGGGGTGGAGAGCCCGGCCAGGATCAGGTAGCCGATGCGCCAGTGCTGCCAGTGACGGGCCGAGCCCCGCCACCCGAAGGACATGATCCCGTAGACGATGCGCCGGGCCCGGCTCTGGGCCGCGTCGCGGGCGGTGGCCAGGTCGGGGATGAGCCCCAGGTACCAGAACAGGACCGAGACGGTGAGGTAGGTCGAGATGGCGAACACGTCCCAGGGGAGCGCGCTCTTGAAGTTGGGCCAGATGCGCGTGGTGGCCGGATAGGGAATGAGCCACCAGAACAGCCACGGGCGGCCCAGGTGGATGATGGGGTACGAGCCGGCCATGGCCACCGCGAACAGGGTCATGGCCTCGGCGAAGCGGTTGATGGAGGTGCGCCACTTCTGCTGGAAGAGGAGCAGGATGGCGCTGATGAGCGTGCCGGCGTGGCCGATGCCGATCCACCACACGAAGCTGGTGATGTCGTAGGCCCAGGCGACCGGGATGTTGTTCCCCCACACCCCGATGCCCTTGAAGAGCACCTCGTACAGGCAGACGGCCCAGAAGCCCATGCCCCCCGCCAGCAGTCCGAGCAGGACCAGCCAGCCCTTGCGGGTGGGCTCGAGCACCGGCCGGAGCAGGCTCTCGGTCAGGGCGCGGTCGTCGGGGCGGCCTGCCAGCACCGGCGCGGCCTCGAGCGGATCGTTCTCCGGGGCGGTGTGGGGGACTGTGCTCATGCCAGCTCGGGGTTGGGGTTGCGGAGCTTGACCAGGTAGGCGGTGCGCGGGCGCGTGCCCAGCTCGTGCAGGAGGTCGTAGCGGCGGGCGTCCTGGTGCCGGCGGGAGACGGCCGACCCGGGATCGGCCAGGTTCCCGAAGACGATGGCCTCGGTGGGGCAGACCTGCTGGCAGGCCGACACCACCTCGTTGCCGCCGATCTTCCGGCCGGCGCCTCGGTCGTCGATGCGGGCGCGCTCGATGCGCTGGATGCAGTAGCTGCACTTCTCCATCACCCCGCGTGCACGTACGGTGACGTCGGGGTTCTGCAGCATCCTCAACGTCGGCGTCATCTCCTGGTGGAAGGACGCCTGGTGGTAGTCGAGGAAGTTGAAGCGGCGGACCTTGTACGGGCAGTTGTTGGAGCAGTAGCGGGTGCCGACGCACCGGTTGTAGACCATCTGGTTGATCCCCTCCGAGGAGTGCGTGGTGGCGTTCACCGGGCACACGTACTCGCAGGGAGCGGCCTCGCAGTGCACGCAGGCCAGCGGCTGGGAGACCGACCTGGGCTCCTCCGGGTCGCCCTCGTAGTAGCGATCGACCCGCAGCCAGTGCATCTCGCGGCTGCGCGACACCTGGTACTTGCCCACGGTGGGGATGTTGTTCTCGGCCTGGCAGGCGATGGTGCACGCCCCACAGCCGATGCAGCGGGACAGGTCGATGGCCATGCCCCAGCGGTACTCCTCCTGCGAGTAGTCGACCGGGGTCTGGACGCTCGGCTGCGGCCCGCGCAGCTCGTCCAGGCGCTCCTTCTCCTTGGGCAGGTCGGGCGCGTCCAGGGCCAGCGCGATGGACCGGCCGTGCATGGAGAAGTGCTCCTGGGTGGTGACCAGATCCGCCTTCCGGCCGGTGCGGCGGACGTCGGCGCCGGCCGCGAACCAGGGCGCGGCGGCGGTGCGCAGGACGCCGGCGTCGAACCCGGTCCCCTGACCGACCTCGCCGGCGACCGCCTGGCCGTAGCCGAGCGAGAGCGTGACGGCGTCGTCGGCGTGGCCGGGCACCACCATGGCGCCGGCGGTCACGGTCCGGCCGCCCAGGGCGATCTCCATCTCGTCGCGATCGGCCACGCCCAGACGCCGGGCGGTGGCGGGCGAGAGCTGGGCGGCGTTGTCCCAGGTGAGCTTGGTGATCGGGTCCGGGAACTCCTGTAGCCAGCGGTTCTCCAGGTACCGCCCGTCGAGCACCTTGTAGTCGACGGCGAAGTTCACCTCGACGCCGGCCCCCGGCGCCGGCGCGGGCAGCGCCCCGGCCACCTTCCCGAGGTCGGGCGAGGGCTTCTCGGCGGCGGCCGCGCTCCCCTGGACCAGCCCGGCGGCGAGCCAGGTGTTCCAGGTGCGATCGAAGCCGGCGCCGCCGGCCCGCGACTTCCAGCCGTCGCGCACGATGGCGTGACCACCCTTGTCGCCCTCGTCGAGGAAGGCGGCCAGCAGCTCCACCTCGGAGACGCTCTCGTACAGGGGCGAGATGAGCGGCTGCACGATGGTGACCGTGCCGTCGCGGGACCTGAGGTCGCCCCAGGCCTCCAGCGGATGGGAGGCCGCCACCCGCCAGGTGGCCGCCCTCCAGGTCTCGTTGCCGCGGAGGGAGAGGACGATGCGCTCGCGGGCCTTGCCGAAGGCGCCGCGCAGATCGACGTCGGCCGGGGCGGTGTAGAGCGGGTTCCAGGCGGTGACCACCAGCGTGTCCACGCTGCCGGCCTCGAGCTCGCGGACCAGGCCGGCCAGGCGACCCGGGTCGGCCTCCGGGTCGAGCAGCGCCGGAGGCAGATAGCCGACCGTCTTGCCGGCGTTCCCCAGCGCGTCGTTCAGGGCGACCGCCAGCGCGTGGACGGCCGGGGGCTGGCGCGGGCCGACCGCCACCAGCGAGCGGCCGCGAGCCCGGAAGAGATCGCTCGCCACCGCCGCCGCCGCCCGGGCCCGCTCGCCCTGCGCCGGGGCGCCCAGCGGCGCCAGCGCGGAGAGACCGTGGCGGGCGGCCAGCTCGGCGGCCACCGCGCGGCCGAAGGCGAGGACCTCGGCCGACCGCATCCGGAAGCGGTGGTCGGCCACGCCGCCGGTGATGGAGGAGCTCGCCTCCGCCACGTACAGGCGGTTGAGCCGGGCCGGATCGACGCGGCGGCCCGCGTACTCGCGGGCCTGGCGGAGCGGCTCGCCGTCGCGCCCGAGCAGGTCGGCGTCCAGGGCCAGGATCACGTCGGCCTCGGCCAGCGACCAGGAGACGTCGAGGAGCCGCCCGAAGGCCAGCGCCGCGCCGGCGCGGGACTGGTCCTCGGAGAACGCCGACCAGGCGTCGAAGCGGGCCTGCGGGAAGCGCTGGAGGATCCGCCTGCGCAGGTCGCCCAGGGTGGGCGAGCTGGTCGGCTCCACCAGGAAGCGCAGCCGCGCGCCCCGGTCCTTCTCGTGCCCGCGGGCCAGCGCCGAGAGCTCCTCGAAGAGCCCCAGCCGGCCCATGTGACGCCCGGCGCGCACGAACTCGCGCACCCGCGCCGGGTCGTAGAGCTCCAGCACGTCCGCCTGGAGCATGGCGTCGGTCGCCCCCAGGCTGGCAGGGTGCTCGCGGTTGCCCTCGATCTTGGTGGGCCGCCCCTCCCAGCTCGTCACCACCACCCCGATGCCGTGGCCGCCGCGGCTCAGGGCGGTGGCATAGCCGCTGGGCACGCTGGGGGTGACGCCGGCCGGGGACCGGACGTACGACATCACGTTCTCGCGCGGCGGCTTGCAGGCTGCCAGCGCCGCCAGGCCGCCGGCGGCGCCCATGAGCTGCAGGAAGCCGCGCCGGCCCACGCCCTGCGGTGCCTCGGCGGCCGGCTCGGGGAACTCGCCCGCGGCCGGGTCGACGCCGCGCGCCAGCTCGCCCTGGCTTCGCCAGCGGCGCGCGGTGAGGCCGGACGCCTGGCCGTAGATGGGGAGCCCTGATCCTACCGATGGCATGCGTAGCAGTCCGTTCGCGGTCTGACGTCGTTCTGTTTCGCGAGGGCCCGTCCCACCTCGGCCGGGTCGCCGTTCGGCTTCCAGCTCATGTTGGTCACCTCCGACGGCGGCCGGAGGCGCGGGTAGGGATCGCGGTGGCAGTCGAGGCACCAGGCCCATGGTGAGCGGCTGGTCCTGCTCGATGACGGGCATCCGGTCGACGCGCCCGTGGCACTCGACGCACCCCACCCCCTTGTTCACGTGGATGGAGTGGTTGAAGTAGACGAAGTCCGGCAGCCGGTGGACGCGGACCCAGGGCACGGGCCGCCTGCCGAACCAGCTGGCGCGCACCTGGTCCAGGAGCGGGCTCTTGTTCCACACCTGCGAGTGGCAGTTCAGGCACAGCTCGGTGGTCGGGATGCCCGCGCTGGGCGCCGAGTCGACGGTGGTGTGGCAGTACCGACAGTCGATCTGGTCGTCCTTGATGTGGTGGCGGTGGTCGAACTGGATGGGCTGGGCGACCTGCTGCTGCTGCCCGGTCCCGTAGGGCGTGCGCCAGTACACCATCGCGGCGGCGACCGACCCCGCGGCGCCGGCGAGGAGCAGGACCAACACGAGGCGGAACAGCGCGTTGGATCTCGGGCTGAAGAGGGCAGTCATCGGTCGTGGGCGGCGAAGCGCCGGGGTGGCGGGGGTGGCCCCTCTGGACCTCGGACCCGCGGCCGGGGCGTAAACTGTTCGGCGACCGGGGTCTGCGGAAGGTCTCCGATGGGTTGATCGAGGTCAAACCGCGGTCCTGGAGGGACTCGACGCTCAGATCGGGTACGGGCACCGCCAGCCAGGCCGAACGGCTTCCGCCGCTGCGCCTGGACCTGGACCTGGACCCGAAGGCCTGGCGAAAGAGCACGCTTTCGGGCGAGTTCTCGGTCCAGGTCCACGTCCAGGTCCAGGTCCAGGACCAGGTTCCGAGCGGCTCCTATAGTTGTCTCGTGCCCATCTACCGGCTGCCCCGCGAGCCCGTCTTCCCGGACCCCGCCCGCGCCGAGCCGGACGGGCTGCTGGCGGTGGGGGGCGACCTCTCGCCGGAGCGGCTCCTCACCGCCTACGCAGCCGGGATCTTCCCGTGGTATGGCGAGGAGAGCCCCATCCTGTGGTGGTCCCCCAACCCGCGCCTGGTGCTCGAGCCGGACCGGCTCCACGTCCCGCGATCGCTCCGCAGGACCATCCGCCGGGGCGGGTACCGGGTCAGCGCCGACGAGGCGTTCGAACGGGTGATCGCGCGCTGCGCGGCGCGCGCGCGACCCGGGCAGGAGGGAACCTGGATCACCGACGACATGCTCCGGGCCTACGTGCGCCTGCACCAGCTCGGCTTCGCGCACTCGTTCGAGGCATGGGAAGGGAAGGAGCTGGCGGGAGGGCTCTACGGCGTCTCGCTGGGCGCCGCCTTCTTCGGCGAGTCGATGTTCGCGGACCGGCCCGACGCCTCCAAGGTCGCGTTCGCGCGGGCCATCGCCTGGCTTGCCACACGGAACGTGAACCTGGTCGATTGCCAGGTGCGCACCGAGCACCTGATCCGCTTCGGTGCGCACGAGATCCCGCGCGGCGTCTTCCTGCGCCGCCTGGCGGCAGCGCTGCAGCACCCCACCCACCGCGGGCGCTGGTCCCTGGAGGGACCGGATCCCACCGCAGAGCCTTGACCGGTCCGCCGCGCCGGCGCCCATGGATCCCTCCCGTCCCGCCTTCCCCGCCTCGGCGCCGGCACCCTCCCGGATCTCGCGCTGGCTCCGCGCGCGGCCGCGCCTGGCCCTCTCGGCCGCGGTGGCGCTCGCGTCCGTGCTCCCCTACCTGGGCTCGCTCCGGAACCCGCCCATCCTCGACGACGGCTGGACCGCGCTGCAGAACCCGCTGGTCTGGAGCCTGCGCAACGTGGGGCGCATCTTCACGAACCTCTACGGCTACGCGGGAACGCCCTCGGTGCGGGGCCCCTACCGCCCGCTGACCACCCTCTCCTACGCCTTGAACTGGGCGGTCCACCGGGACTGGGTGCCGGGCTACCACGCCCTGAACCTCGCCCTGCACGCGCTGGTCGCGGTGCTGGTGGCGGGGCTGGCGGGCCACCTGGCCCGGGCGGCGGGGTCGCGGCGGCCCTGGGCCGTCTCGCTGCTGGCGGGGCTGGTGTTCGCGGTGCACCCGGCCCACGTCGAGGCGGTGGTCACGATCTACGGCCGGACCGAGCCGCTCTCGGCCGCCTTCGCGCTGGGCGCGCTGCTGCTCGCCCTGCGCAGCCGCGGGTCCCCGCTCCGCCTGGCCGGCGCGGTGCTGCTGCTCGCCTGCGGCATCCTCTCCAAGGAGATGGCGGTGATGGTGCCGGCGCTCTTCCTGCTCGTCGCCCTCGCCCTCCCCGCGGCCGCCGGGCTGGATGCGCGCCCGGGGTTGGGAGGCGCCGGGGCGCGCCGCGCCCTGGCCCGCGCCGCCGGCCGCGCGGGGGTCCTGAGCCTCGCCTTCCTTCCCTACCTGGCCGGCCACGGCACGGCGCTGGCCGTGGCGCCGGTGGCGCGCTGGTTCCCGGTGGGCACGCCGCCCGGCCACATCGCCCTCACCATGAGCCGGGTGCTGGGCGAGTACCTCCGCATCCTGGTCCTCCCCTCGTTCCTGGGCGGCGACTTCGCCTACGCCGGCCGGATCCCCACGCTTTCCGGCCCCACCTTCGGGTTCGCCGTCGCGACGCTGAGCTGGATCCTGGTCCTGGCGGCCGGGGTGTGGGTGCTTCGCCCGGCCCCGCCGGTCGGCATCGGGGTGATCTGGATCTTCGTGGCGCTCCTGCCCGTGCTGCAGATCATCCCGGTCGGCGTGCTGCTGGCCGAGCGCCTCCTCTATCTCCCCTCGGTGGGGTTCTCGCTGGCGGCGGGGTGGGCGCTGGCGGCGCTGCTCCCCGGGCCCGCGCCGCCGGCCGCGGCCCCCCGCCCGCCGCGGCGCCTCCGGATGGCCCGCAGCATCGCCGTGGTGGCGGTGCTGGCGGCGCTGTGCGCCCGCACCGTGGTGCGCACCCGCGACTGGATCTCGGACCTGGCCTTCTGGGACTCGGAGCTCGCCAAGGCGCCGCGCGAGGTGGTGGTGAACAACAACCTGGCGGTGGCCTGGCTCGCCCGCGGCGAGCCGCGCCAGGCCGTCCCGCGGCTGGAGACGGCCCTGGCGGTGAACCCCGGCTACTGGCGCGCCTGGGTGAACCTGGGGCTCGCCCGCGGGCAGCTGGGCGAGCGCACCGCGGCGCAGCACGCGTTCCAGGAGGCCATGCGGCTGGCGCCGGCCGAGTCCGACCCGCCCCGCTTCCTGGCGCGGGTGCTTCGCCAGCAGGGCGATCTGGATGGCGCCATCGAGGCGCTGGGGCAGGCGCGCCGGAACGCGCCCGAGCAGGCGGTGCTGGCTCGCGAGCTGGCGGCGCTCTTGCTCGAGGCCGGCCGCCGCGACGAGGCCCGGGCCGCGCTCCAGGACGCGGTCCGGCTGGATCCGGGCGACGAGGGGTCGAGGAGGAAGCTCGCGGAGATGGGGAGGTGAGCATGAGTCCACCCAACGTGGACGTAGACGTA
Source organism: uncultured Pseudomonadota bacterium (assembly GCA_963736345.1). Classification (GTDB taxonomy): domain Bacteria; phylum Myxococcota; class Myxococcia; order Myxococcales; family Anaeromyxobacteraceae; genus Anaeromyxobacter. The sequence continues at coordinate 128,180 of CAVTOU010000007.1, forward strand.
GACGTGGACGTAGTCGTAGTCGTAGACGGACTGTCAACGTTGCGCCGTTCGCTCGTCTACGTTTACGTCTAGGTCCACGTCTACGTCCAGGTTGCGTCACTCGAGCTTCGTCGGGTGCACCGGGACGCTCTCGTTCCCCTCGGCGTCGACCGTCGCCACCGCGAACACCTGGTTGTCCACCACCACGCCCTCGAGGACGATGCGGTCGGTGCGCGGGTACGCCTCGGCGCGCTCCCAGGCGACGGCGTCGGCCCGGCGCCGGTACAGCACCAGGCCGGCCACCCGCCCATCCGGCGGCAGCTCGATGCGCAGCCGCGTGTCCGGGCTGACCGCGCCGCCGAGCGCCACCAGGCGCGGCGGGGACGGCGCCGCCGCCAGCGTGCCCACCGCCGCGGCCACGGCGCGCGTCATCCTGGCCAGGTACTGCGCGTCGACGTGGGCCAGGTCGTCGCCGTAGACGCGTCCGCCCTCGGTGCGCGGGACCTGGTGCTGGCGATCGTAGTTCTCGTGCGCCTCCATCACTCGGACGGCGGGGAAGCCCTCGCGGGTGAAGCTGATGTGGTCGCTGCCGCGGGCGATCCGGTCCTGGCGGAGCATGAGCCACAGGTCCAGGTTCTCCACGTAGCGCTCGGCCACCCGCTTCACGTAGCGAGCCAGCTCGCGCGAGGCGCCGTCGTTCTCGGACCCGACCGCCTCGCGCAGCTTGCGCTCGGCCTCGGTCTCGACGTGCGGCACGCCCTCGCTGAAGATCCGCCCCGAGACGTTGTCCTTCACGCCGTCGATGCCCTCGGTGTTCCCGGCCATGTCCACCGCGACCATGGCCAGGACGCTGACCCCCTCGGCGCGGAGGCGCTTGGCGAGATGGGCCGAGCCGGTCAGCCCCTGCTCCTCTCCCGCCACCGCCACGAAGTAGACCGACACCGCCGGCCGCTCGCGGACCATCACCCGGGCCAGCTCCAGCATCATGGCCACCCCGCTGCCGTCGTCGTTGGCACCGGGCGCGTCGCTGACCGCGTCCATGATGTCGGTGGCCCGGCTGTCGTAGTGGCCGGTGAGGACGATGGCCTCGCGGGAGCGCGCCGGATCCACGCCGGGGAGGATGGCCCCGACGTTGACGATCTCGACCGGCCGCGGGATGCGCGGCTCGGGCGCCGCCGTGAACCGATCCTCGAACGGCTGCAGGCGCGAGCCGGGGGCCTTTGCCAGGGCCTTCACCTCGGCGTCGAGCCAGCGCCGGGCCGCGCCGATGCCGCGCGTCTGGGAGGCGGCCTCGGAGAGCGTGTGCCGGGTCCCGAACGACACCAGCCGCGCCACCGTGGCGTGGAGCCGGGCGGGATCGACGGCCGCGGTCAGGGATGCGACGCGCGCGCTCCGCGGCTGGGGCGCGGCCAGGGCGAGGGCGAGCAAGGGGAGCACGGGGTTCATGGCGCCTCCGTGGGCATGGTAGCCGGCGCGTGCGCCGGCACAAGGTGCCATCCGGCGCCCGGGGCTACGGGGTCGCCGTTCCGGCCGGGGCGGGCGCACTGCCGGCCGGCGTGGGCGTGGGGCCGGCCGGGGCCACCGCGTCGGCGCGGGTGCACCCCTGCAGGAACTCGAGCAGCGCGGCGGCCATCTTCTCGCGCGCGGCCTCGTCATAGAACCCGTGCCCCTCGCGCGCCTCGACCAGCCACTCCGGCGGGCGACCCTGATCCGTGAGCGCCTTGCGCATCCGCTTCGCCTGCTCGAAGGGGGCGCGCTGGTCCTGCTCGCCGTGGATGAGCATCACCGGGACGGTGATCCGGTCGGCGTGGTTCACGGGGGAGGCGCCGGCGAGGTCCTCCGCCGCGTCGCCCACGGCCGTGCGGTAGTACCCGCGCGCCAGCCGCGAGGTCACGACCTCGTCGCGGCTCGGCATGCTCTTCAGGTCGTAGACGCCGGCGTAGCCCACCGCGCAGCGGTACAGGTCCGGCGCCACGATGGTCGACTGCAGCGCCGCGTACCCACCGAAGCTGGCGCCGAAGATGGCGATGCGCTTCGGGTCGGCCCACCCCTTGCGGACGGCGAAGCGGGTCGCGTCGGCGATGTCCTCGACGATGCGGTCGCCCCAGTGGCGGTACCCGGCCTCCTCGAAGGGCAGCCCGTATCCGCCGGAGCCGCGATAGTTGACCTGCAGGACCGCGAACCCCTCGCTGGCGAGGAGCTGCGCCCAGAGGTCGTGATGCCAGGTGTCGCGCACGAAGTTCGGCCCGCCGTGCGGCAGGACCACCATGGGCGGCGGCTGCGCCGCAGGGGCCCGGGGAAGCGTCACGTACCCGTGGATCCGGAACCCGTCGCTGGCCGGGACGTGGAACGCGCTCATCTCCGCCATCTGCCCGGGCTTCACCCAGGGCCGCACCTCGCCGACGGGATCGGCGGTCATGGTCTTCACGTCCACCAGGAGGAAGCGCCCCGGATCGCGGTCCCCGTAGACCTCGACCACCACCTTGGTCTCGTCGGCGGTGGCGGAGACCAGGCGCACGTGCTCCTCCGGGAAGGAGGCCTCCAGGCCGCGCAGGGCGCGCGCCAGGGGGTGCTCGGGCTCCACGAACTCCCGCACCGGCAGGTCGGGCATGAACTCCACCGCCACCAGCCGGTGCGCCGAGTCGAAGGTGAGCGCGGAGGGCGGGGCCACCGCGTTGTGGGCGAGCGGCCGCCGCGCGCCGCTGGCCAGGTCGACGGCCAGGACGGTGAAGCCCCGGGCGTCCTGCTCCTCGACGTACAGCGTCCGCGTCGCCGCGGCGAACCCGACCGGCGTGCTCCCCGGGCGCATGCCCTTCAGGTCGGTCAGCTCGCTCCAGCCCCCGCCCACCTCGCGGAAGAACCAGTGCCGCCGGACCTGGGCATCAACTGCCAGGGCCAGCCGCGGCTCGCCCGTCTCGTCGGTGAGGAAGGCGGCCTCCTTCATCGGGCTCCGGACCACGAGGTCCTTGGCGCCCGTGACGACGTCCACCTTGTACAGCGAGACGACGCGGTCGCCGACCTCCTCCCAGCTCCGCGACTCGACCACCACGTGGCGCGGGTCGCCACGAAGCACGTCGAGCACGAAACCCCAGGCCAGCTCCCGCTCGCCCCTGCGGAGGTGCGAGCCGGCCTGCATGTCGCCGGCCCGGTAGCCGAAGATCATGTGGCCGCCCTTGCCGTCCGCGCCGAGCGAGTAGATCTCGCCGCGCAGCTTCGGCGCCGCCAGATCGCCCTCGTGATCGACCAGCTCGATCACCACCCGGTCGTCGCCGGCCCACCGGACGTCGCCCACCCCCGTCGTTCCCTCGGGCTTGAAGAAATGCGACAGCTTCCGGTGGGCGAGGTCGATGATGGCCAGCCCGCGCCGGCCGCCGTCCGCGGTGACGGCCGCGAGGTACGTCCCGCCCGGCGAGATGCGGGCGTCGACCACGTGGTCGTGGCGCGTGAAGACCGCCAGGCCGGTCGGTGTTGCCGGCGGCGCGACCTCGGCCGCCGCGGCCTCGCCGCCCCCCGCGGTCAGCAGGATGCCGAGCACGGCTCCCCACGGCGTGCGCATGGAGCGCCCCCTCTTGCCCCGCCTCCCGGGCGACCCGGAAGGATAGCAAATCGGGTTTCGCTCGGCGCAGGCGATGCGCGGGAACGCGCGGGCCCGGTCCCCGGCCCCGCGCCAACCGGCTCGGGCAGGCCTCCGGGCGGGCACGACGCGGGCCGGCGCCTGCCCCCTCGCCCTCCGCTCCAGGGCGCTTCCGCCCCCATGCGCTTACAATGTCCTGACCATGGCCGAGAAACCCCGCCCCGGGGGCGATACGGCTGTCGTCGTCCCGAAGACGCAACAGGAGCGGGAGACAAAGCGTCCCCCGCTCTACAAGGTTCTCTTTCACAACGACGACTACACCACCCAGGAGTTCGTCGAGCAGGTCCTCATCGTCGTCTTCAGTCACGACCCGGAGACCGCCCACCGCATCATGCTGCACGTTCACATGCACGGGGTCGGGGTGGCCGGTATCTATCCTTACGAGATCGCCGAGACGAAGATGAGAAAAACCACGGAGCTCGCGCGCGAGGCGGAGTACCCGCTGCTCGTGACGGTCGAGCCGGAGTAAGGAAGCAGAGAGTGGAGCGGAGATGGTGACGGTTTCCAAGGAGCTTCAGCAGACCCTGCAGGCGGCCGTGGGCGAGGCGCGCCGGCGTAGGCACGAGTACGTCACCCTGGAGCACCTGCTCCACGCGATGACCAAGGACAAGGTGGCTTCCGAGGTGCTGCTCGCGTGCGGGGCCGATCTCCGCCTGCTGGAGCGCGAGCTGGAGGAGTACCTGGACCGGACCCTCGAGTCGGCCGGCAGCTCGCAGGATCCCGAGCAGACGGCCGCCTTCCAGCGGGTGCTGCAGCGCGCCGCCTGGCACGTGCAGGGATCGGGCCGCACCGAGCTCAACGCCGGGGACGTCCTGGTGGCCATCACCCGCGAGCGCGGCTCGCACGCGGTCTACCTGCTGGAGAAGCAGGGGGTCCGCCGGCTCGACATCCTCCAGTACATCTCGCACGGCATCGGCAAGGAGGGGAACGGCGGCGACGAGGAGCCCGGCGGCGAGGGCGAGGGGGAAGAGGGCGCCCCGCGCCCGGTCAAGGATCCCTTCCGGACCTTCACCGTGAACCTGGTCGAGCGGGCGGCCCAGGGTCTCATCGACCCGCTCATCGGCCGGGAGATGGAGATCGAGCGCACCATCCAGGTGCTGTGCCGCCGGCGCAAGAACAACCCGGTGTTCGTGGGCGAGCCCGGCGTGGGCAAGACCGCCATCGTCGAGGGGCTGGCCCTCCGCATCCACCAGAAGAAGGTCCCGGCGGTGCTGGAGAAGGCGGCCATCTACTCGCTGGACATGGGCGCGCTGCTGGCCGGCACCAAGTTCCGCGGCGAGTTCGAGCAGCGGCTCAAGGGCGTCATCGCCGGGGTGAAGAAGACCCCCCACGCCATCCTCTTCATCGACGAGATCCACACCATCGTCGGGGCGGGCGCCACCACCGGCTCCTCCCTGGACGCCTCCAACCTGCTCAAGCCGGGGCTGGCCTCGGGCGAGCTGCGCTGCATCGGCTCGACCACCTTCCACGACTACAAGCAGACCTTCGAGCGCGACCATGCCCTGGCCCGCCGCTTCCAGAAGATCGAGATCTACGAGCCGTCGGTGGAGGACACCGTCAAGATCCTGCAGGGCCTGAAGAAGGTCTACGAGGACCACCACGGCGTCGCCTACACGCCCAAGGCCATCCGGGCCGCGGCCGAGCTGTCCGCCAAGCACATCAACGACCGGCAGCTTCCCGACAAGGCCATCGACGTCCTCGACGAGGCCGGCGCGCGCGACCGGATGCGCTCCGACGAGAAGCGGCGCCACCGCATCACCGCCCGCGACGTGGAGCGGGTGGTGGCCAAGATCGCCAAGATCCCCGAGCGCACCGTCTCGGCCGACGACGAGGCCGCCCTCAGGAACCTCGAGCCCGAGCTGAAGAAGGTGATCTACGGCCAGGACCCGGCCATCCAGGCCATCTCGAGCGCCATCAAGCTGTCGCGCTCAGGCCTGGGCGCCCCCGAGCGGCCCATCGGCAACTTCCTCTTCTCCGGTCCCACCGGCGTGGGGAAGACCGAGCTGGCCAAGCAGCTGGCCCGCATCCTGGGGGTGGAGTTCATCCGCTTCGACATGACCGAGTACCAGGAGAAGCACACCGTCTCCCGGCTCATCGGCGCGCCACCCGGCTACGTCGGCTTCGACCAGGGCGGGCTCCTCACCGACGCCATCCGCAAGACGCCCTACGCGGTGCTCCTGCTGGACGAGATCGAGAAGGCCCACCCGGACATCTTCAACCTGCTCCTGCAGGTGATGGACCACGCCACCCTCACCGACAACAACGGCCGCAAGGCCGACTTCCGGCACGTGGTGCTGATCATGACCACCAACGCCGGGGCCCAGGAGCTGTCGGCGCGGCGGATGGGGTTCGGCCAGGACCAGTCCGAGCCCGGCAACGCCCGCAACGCCATCGAGCGGACCTTCAGCCCCGAGTTCCGCAACCGGCTCGACGCCTGGGTGTCCTTCGACTCGCTGCCGCCCGAGATCATCCTGCGGGTGGTCGACAAGATGGTGAAGGAGCTGGAGGGGCAGCTGGCGGAGAAGAAGATCCGCATCGAGCTCACGCCCGAGGGCCGGCGCTGGCTGGCCGAGCACGGCTTCGACCGGAAGATGGGTGCGCGCCCCATGTCGCGGCTCATCCAGAACGACGTCAAGCGGCCGCTGGCCGAGCGGATCCTCTTCGGCGACCTGCACGGCGGCGGCACCGTCAAGATCGAGGTGGAGCCGGACGGCTCCAAGCTGCGGCTGCTGGTCACCGCCGCCGAGCCGCCCCCGCCCCCGCCCGCGCCGCGCAAGCCGGTGACCGAGCCGGCCTGAGCCGACCAGGATCCGTGCCTGGAGGGCGCCTCGCTCTGCGCGAGGCGCCCTTTTCGTTCGCGGGAACGCGTGCGGTATGGGCACCGACTCGATCCTTCGCCGAGCGAGGGCGGGTCACCTGGATGGTCCGCGCCTTGGCCTCGGCGCGCTCCGGCAGCTTCACAGCCGGCACGTGCACGGGGGTGCTAAGCTTCGCTGCATGCGACGCATGCAGCGCTCGCTGCTCGTGGCCGGCGTCCTGGCCGTCGTCGCCGTCGTCGCATGGCTCGGGACGCGGCGCCCCGCGGTGTCGCCGACCCCCTCACCCGCAGCCGCCGCCCATCGGCGCGAGGTGCCGGGCGGGCCCGAGTCGGCGGCGGCCCCGACAGGACCGGCCCCCGAGGCGGCCGCCGTGCGCGGGTCCCCGCCGGTCGCGGAGCCGGGCCGGCGCGTCCAGGGCACGGTCGTTCGCGACGGAAGGCCGGTGGCGGGAGCCGAGGTGCGGACCGGGTGCGGCTGCAGCCCGTCGACCCGCAGGACCGATGCGGATGGGCGCTTCGCGCTCGACCAGCTCGAGCCCGCGTGCACGACCATCGTCGCCTCCTCGGGCAGTGACGGGGGCTTCGCCCACGTCGCCCAGGGGGCGTTGAAGGTGGAGGGCCTGGTGATCGCGCTGCGGCCGGGGGGAACCGTCGCTGGAGACGTGAAGGACGAGGCCGGGGAACCGGTCGCCGGTGCACGGGTGTGGGTGGGGACGGTACCTCCCGATGCTCGACCCGATGCCAGCTCGTGTGTTCGAGTCGACGCCACCACCGGTGCGGATGGCTCGTTCCAGATCTCCGGGGTCCCGCCAGACCAGTACTGGGCCTGGTCGGTGCCTCCGCCGGGATTCGTGAAGCCATCCGGTCGGCCGATCGAGGTGAGGCGAGACGAGCCAGCTCGGTTACAGTTTCGCTTGCTCCGGGCGGGGAGGCTGGCCGGCCTGGTCGTGGACGGGACGGGGGCGCCCATCGGCGACGCCCGGATCTCCGCGCACCGGGTCCGCGAAAGCCAGCCCCTCGCCACCGACTGGGACGCGCAGGACTGGGCCGGGGCGAGGTCGGACCGGCGCGGGCGCTTCTCCCTCGACGGAGCGCCGCCGGGGCGGCTCGAGCTGTCCGTGATGGTGAACGGGTTCCTCGCCGCCGAGCTGGAGGTCACCGCTCCCGGCGACGTCACCGTGAGGCTGGCGCGGGGAGGGACGCTCGAGGTGACCGTCCTCGACGAGAATGGCCTTGCACTGCCGGGTGCGAGCGTGATCGCCGTCCATACGGCGCAACCGGGACGCGCCGACCTCTTCCCCTTCCGCTATCAGGCCGATGCCCGGGGCAGGTGCCGGCTCACCGGGCTCGCGAGCGGCCGCTACCGGGTGCTCGCTCAGGTGGGCCAGGGCACGGACCCACCCGTCTTCGTCGCGCGCACGGTCGCGACCGACGCGACCGTCGATGCTCCCGGGACGACGGCGGTCGAGCTGCGATTCGCGCCCGGGCGCGCCATCTCCGGGAGGGTGATCGACGAGGTCACCGGCCGCGCGCTGGCGGGCGTCCACGTGGTTGCCGGGGATGAAGAGCGCGACGCCCCCTTCCCGGGGGTGCTGGACGGCGACGATCGGTCCCCAGGGGCGGGCGGCGAGGCGGTCTCGGACGACCGGGGCCGGTTCGAGATCAGCGGCCTTCGCCCCAACCCGCACGCGCTCCTCTGGGAACGCGACGGCTACTACATGGCGGTGGAGACTTCTCCTCGGGTTCGACCTGGCGAGGCGGACGTCCTCCTGAAGATGAAGCCTCGGCCGAAGCTGACGGGGCGCGCCCTCGACGAGGCCGGCAACCCGATCGCGGACCTCCTCGTGAACGGCCGGCCCTGCCACGCCGCCGACGGGCGGTTCGCGTTGCCCCGCGACCCGCAGGCGACACGGACGATCGTCGACGTCGAGTCGGAGGGCTTCGCTCCCTTCCGGCGAGAGGTCACCTGCGAGCCCGACCGGGATCTGGACCTGGGCGACATCCGCCTCTCCCGCGGTCGCACCTTGAGGGTGACGGTCCTGAGCGCGACCACCGGGCAGGCCGTGCCCTCCGCACGCGTGGCCGCGGCGGTCCCGGGGGGTGAATCGGTCGAGGTGGGCCGGACCGGCGCCGACGGGACCGCCACCCTGCGCAACCTGCCCGCCGCGATCGAGGTCGTCGTCTCGGACGAGATGTTCCTCCGGACGCGGGTGGCGGTCCCGGACGACGCGCAGGAGGTGACGGTCCGCGTCGGCGCCGGCGGGACGATCGAGGCGACGGTGCGCAACGCTGCCGGTCAGCCCATCCGCAACCTCCTCATCTCCGCCGACAAGCTGGGGAACTCGTCGGAGTCCCGGCTGGACCGCACGGACCAGGAGGGCCGCTTCGTCTTCCGGGGGCTCCCCGCCGGCGACTACGTCGTCCAGCTCCTGGGAGACAGGGCCGGGGGAAATGCCGGCCTCTCGCCGCGCCACGTCCAGCTCGCCGCCGGCGAGACGGCCAGGGTGGATCTCGTGGAGAGCAAGGGAGTGACCCTGTCGCTCTCGAACCCGCACGACCACTGTCGCGTGAGGGTCGTGGCGGGCGCACTCACCCTGGACCGCGCCACCCTCGAGGAGGCCGAGCTGCACTCGCTCGACTCGTCCCTCTCGTTGCTCGGGCTCGACCGGACGTTCCTCTTTCACGGCCTCGCCCCGGGCCCGTACACGGCCGTTTGCGCGACGGATCCGGATCGAGCCGGAACGCGCCGCGCCTCGCTCATGCACGTCGACATCGGCGCCTCGGACGTCGCGGCTACGCTGCCCGAGCCGACGACGCCGGTTCCCTGAAGGCGGGCCAGCGGCGACCTCGGAAGCCGGCACACAAGAGAAGGGCGCCCCGCTCCCCGCGAGGCGCCCTTTCCCTTTCCAGCCTGCCGTTGGCGCGGCGCTACTTCACGCTCACCGCGATGGTCCGCGCCTTGGCCTCCTCACGCTTCGGCAGCTTCACCGAGAGCACGCCCTGCTCGTAGGTGGCCTCGACGCGGGTGGCATCGACGCCCCGGGGCAGGGTGAAGGACCGGAAGAACGTCCCGAAGGAACGCTCGCTCCGGTGCACCGTCTCGCCGGCCGCGGGCTGCACCTGCTTGCGGTCGACCTGGATGCTCAGCGTGTCCTTCTCCACCCGCAGCTGCGTAGCGGCCGGATCGATGCCGGGCAGGTCGAGCAGGACGCGGTACTCGCCCTCGGTCTCGAGCACGTCGGCGGCCGGGGTGAGCCCGTAGCTCCAGGTGTTTCCGGCCACGCCGTTCACCAGCCGGTCCATCTCGTCGTTCAGCGCCGCGAAGGCGCGGTCCGGATTCTTCCACAGCGTCAGCATGTTCCTCTCCTCCTCGCGTGGACGTTTCCGTCCCGCGATCGTCGGGTTCGTGAAGCTGGCAATTCCTCGGGGCGCCCGGCGGCTCCACCCGCCCGGCGTCCACGCACCCTACGTAAGTCTCGCCTGACCTCTGTCAAGCGACGCCCCGGAACCCCCGGGGCGGGTTACAACTGCCGCCGTGCAGCCCCTCCCCATCGACCCCCTCCTCCCCGAGGTCGTGGCGGCCCTCCGCGCCGGCCCCGCGCTGGTGATCGAGGCGCCCCCCGGCGCGGGGAAGACGACCCGGGTGCCCCGGGCGCTCCTCGAGGCCGGCCTGGCCGGGGATGGGACGGGCGGCCGCCAGGTGGTGGTGCTCGAGCCGCGGCGGCTCGCCGCGCGGCTGGCGGCGCGGCGGGTGGCGCAGGAGCTGGGCGAGCGGCCGGGCGAGACGGTCGGGTACCAGGTGCGCTTCGAGGAGGTGGCCGGTCCGCGAACCCGCATCCGCTACGTGACCGAGGGCCTGCTCACCCGGCGCCTGCTCTCCGATCCGTCGCTCCCCGGGGTGGCTGCGGTGGTGCTCGACGAGTTCCACGAGCGGCACCTCCCCGGCGACCTGGCCCTGGCGTTCCTGCGCCGGCTGCAGCGCACCGCGCGCCCCGATCTCAAGCTGGTGGTGATGTCGGCCACGCTCGACGCCGAGCCGGTGGCCCGCTTCCTGGCGGCGCCGCGGCTCCGCTCCGAGGGGCGCCGCTTCGATGTGGCCGTCGAGCACCTCTCGCCCGAGGAGGCAGCGCGCGACGAGCGGCTCGAGGAGCGGGTGGCGCGGGCGGTGCGGCGGCTCCACCGCGAGCCCTGCGGCGCCGAGGGCCCGGGCGACATCCTCGTCTTCCTGCCCGGGGCCGCGGAGATCCGGCGGGCGCGCGAGGCCCTGGCGGACTGGGCCGGCGGTGCCGGCGTCGACCTCCTGCCCTTGCACGGCGACCTCCCGCCCGAGGAGCAGGATCGGGCCGTCCGGCCGGGCCCGCGCCCCAAGGTGATCCTCTCCACCAACGTGGCCGAGTCCTCGGTCACCATCGAGGGCGTGACCGCCGTGGTCGACTCGGGCCTGGCGCGGGTGGCCTCGCACTCGCCCTGGTCCGGCCTGCCCACGCTGGAGGTGAAGAAGGTGAGCCGCGCCTCGGCCGCGCAGCGTGCCGGGCGCGCCGGCCGCACCTCGCCCGGAAGGGCGATCCGGCTCTACACCCGGCACGACCACGACACGCGCCCGGCGTTCGACGCACCCGAGGTCGAGCGCGAGGATCTCACCGAGCTGGTGCTGGCGCTGGCGGGGCTCGGCCTCCGCCCCGCCGCGGGCGAGGCGCGGGAGGGCGAGCTCGAGCTCTTCGAGGCTGCGCCGGCGCCGGCGCTCGAGGCCGCCTCCACCCTGCTCGCCCGGCTTGGCGCGATCGACGGCGCCGGGACCCTGACCGCGCTGGGCCGGCAGATGCTGCCTCTGCCCGGTCCACCCGCGCCTGGCGCGGCTGGCGGTCGAGGCCGCGGCCCGGGGCGCCGCCGCCGAGGGCGCGCTGCTGGCGGCGCTGCTGGGCGAGCGCGACCTGCGTGAGCGGCGGGGGGCTGGATGGCGGGGCCCTTCCGCCCACCGGCGACTCCGACCTGCTCGAGCTGGCGCACCTCTTCGAGGAGTCGGCCAGGGCCCGCTTCGATCCCGACCGGCTGCGCCGGCTCGGCGTCTCCGCCGGCGCCGCCCAGGCGGTGGAGCGGTCGCGCCGGCAGCTGGCCGGCCTGGTCCGCGCCCTGCCCGCCCGGGCCGCGGCCCGGTAGCGAGGCCGCGGTGGACCAGGCGCTCCTCCACGCCACGCTGGCGGCCTACCCGGACCGGGTGGCCCGGCGCCGGGCGCCCGGGTCCGACGAGGTGGTGCTGGTCGGGGGCGGCAGCGCCCGGCTCGATCCCTCGAGCGTGGTCCGCCATGCGCCGCTGCTGGCCGCGCTCGACGCGGAGGAGCGACGCGCCCTTCGACAGGCTCAGGGCGGTCGGCCGCCCTCACCCGGTGCGGCCGGCGGGCGCGCGGCCGAGGTCCGGGTGCGGATCGCCAGCGCCGTCACCCAGGAGATGCTGCTCGACCTCTTCCCCGGCGCGCTCCGGTACGAGGAGGTGGTGGTGTGGAACGCGGCGGCGGAGCGGGTCGAGGCCACCGAGCGGCTGCTCTACCAGGACCTGGTGCTGGAGGAGACCCGCGCCGCGCATCCCGATCCGGCGCGCCTCTCGGCGCGGCTCGCGGAGGAGGCGCTGGCGCGCGGGGTCCGGGCCTTCGCGCCCGAGGGGGCGCTGGACGCGCTCCTGGCCCGGCTCGCCTTCGCGGCCGAGCACGCGCCCGACGCCGGGATCGCAGCGCCCGGCGAGGCCGACCTGGCGGCGGCGCTCTCCGACGCGGCGGCCGGGCGGCGCAGCTTCGCCGAGCTGCGGGAGGCCGATCTTCCGGGCGCGCTGCTCGGCCGCCTCGAGCCCAAGGCCCGCGCGGCGCTGGAGCGGCTGGCGCCGGAGCGCATCACGCTCCCCGGGGGGCGGAGCACCAGGGTTCACTACGAGGCTGGCAAGCCGCCCTGGCTGGAGAGCCGGCTGCAGGACTTCTTCGGCATGGGCCAGGGCCCGGCGGTGGCCGGCGGGCGCGTCCCGGTGGTGCTGCACCTGCTCGCCCCCAACGGCCGGGCCCAGCAGGTGACCACCGACCTGGCCGGGTTCTGGGATCGGCACTACCCGGCGCTGCGGCGGGAGCTGTCGCGGCGCTACCCGCGGCACGCCTGGCCCGAGGATCCGCGCACGGCCGCGCCGCCGCCGGTGCGCAGGCGGTGACCCGCAGGAGCCGTGCCACCGGGCCCCAGCCGGGCACGCATCGGCGCGGCCCTGCTGGCGCGGGGCTGGAACCCCTCGGTTCCCGCGGCCATCCTGGCAAGCATCTCGACGCCGAGGTCGTGGACCTGGTCCGGAACGCCGTCCGCGCTCGGGAGCGCGCCGCTTCCGCCCGGCGACGGCGCGCAAGGCCATGCTGTGCGTGGGCGAGGCCGTGGGCCTTGCCCACCTGCACGCACCGTCCTTCTTGCTCCCCGCCGGGATCGCCTCGTAACGTGAATATCCGGGCCCCGCGCGGTGTCACGCGCTTCGAGGAGGATCCATGCGCCGAGCCATCCTCGCCGTCGTCCTCGCCCTGCTCACCGCCTGCGCCGCGCACGAGAAGATGGGCGACCGCGCCTCGTCCACCGGCGACTGGAAGACCGCCGAGCGCGAGTACGCGCGCGCCCTGCAGCGCGATCCCAGGAAGCCCGAGCTCCAGGCCAAGTACCGCGAGGCGCGCGCCAGCGCGCTGGCGGAGGCGCGGGGAAAGGCGCGGGCCTGCACCGCCGGCCAGGACTGGGAGTGCGCGCTGGCGGAGTCGCACTACGCGCTCGGCCTCGACGCCGGCGACTCCGAGATGGCCGCGCTGCGGCGCGACGTCGGTCGCGAGGCGGGCCGGCTGCGGCTGCGGCGCGCGGACGAGGCTCTCGCCCGGAACGAGAGCGCGAACGCCATGGGCCTCATCGAAGGCGCGCGGGCGGCCACCGACGATCCGGCCGTGGAGGCCGAGGCCCGGGCCCTGGCGCCGCGCGCAGCGCGCGCCGCCGCGGAAGACGCGGAGCGATATCGCCAGGGCCGGCAGTACCAGCCCGCCATCGGCCTCCTGGCGCAGGCGGCCCGCCTCGACCCGAGCGTCACCCCGCAGCTCCGCGTCGTCGAGGCCGAGTACGAGCGCTGGAAGGACGGCGAGGTCGAGCGGCTGTGCGGCGAAGGCGACGCGCTCATCGATGCGCGCCGGTTCCAGGAGGCCCGGGCGCGCTACGAGCAGGCGAGTGCCATCCGGCCCATGGGCCGCGCCCGGGATCTCTACCGCTATGCGGATCACCTGGTCGACGGGACCGACGAGGTCGCGCGGCGCCAGTTCTCCTTCGCCGAGAGCTCGTTCCGGAGCGCCGTCCAGACCGGCCTCGACCGCGGCGCCGCGCAGGAGGCGCTGGATCGGGTCCAGGTGCGCCGGTACGCGGTGCGCCTGCTGGGCGTGCGCGTGCAGCGGGGCGGGCCGCCCGGCGAGCTGGTGATCGCCGTCGGCCTCCCCGACGGCCGGCAGCTGCGGACGCCTCCCGGGCGCCGCTCGTGGGCGCGCCTGGACTCGGGGTTCGTGGTCGAGGCCAACGGCTACGACGACCGGACCGTTTCGGTCCGGGTGCTCCGCTTCCTGGAGCGGCCCGGGGATCCGCCCCTCGAGCTCGGCGCCGCGACCTTCCGGCTCGGCGACCTGGTCTCGCGCCGCATCCTGGCCCTGGCGGACGGCGTGGTCGACGAGCTGCGGGTGGACGCCGTCCCGACCGACCTGGGGCGGGACGAGGTGTACGGGCTGGATTGGTTCACGCCGCCGCCCCCGCCGCTCCCCCGGCCGGAGCGGCACAAGTAGGTTCCGCCCGCACACGCCGTGACGGAGAGTGCGGGGCCGGCGCGCTGCGCTATGGTGGTGCGATGCGGACACCCCCTCTCGCCCTCTGGGCGGCGCTGCTCGCGGCCGGCTGCGGATCGGCCGGCGGCGGCAGCAGCCAGCCCGAGCCGCCGGCCCCCGGCGGCGGCCAAGTCTGTGGATCCGTGCGGCTCACGAGCTACGACGCGTCGGCCACCGGCTGGTGCGAGTTCGACAGGACGCTGCCCGTCCTGCCCGCCTTCGTGCGCAGCGGGATGACGCTCGCCATCGCCGAGCCCTGGGACGGCGGCTCGTACGAGGGAGCGGCGGGGCAGGCCTGCGGGGAGTGCTGGGAGATCGATTCGCTCTCCGGGACGCGGATCGTGATGGTGCACGATCTCTGCCCCATCCAGGGCAACCCGCTCTGCGCCGGCGGGCACTTTCACTTCGACCTCGCATCCGAGGCGGCGACCGCGCTGCAGACGCAGGGGCTCTTCGCGGCCAGCGCGCGCCGGGTGGCGTGCCCGGTCACGGGGAACATGCACCTCGAGATCCTCGACCGGAACGAGTGGGGATACCTGCGCTTCCAGGTCGTGAACCACCGGGTGCCGGTTCGCCTCGTCGAGCACCGGCCCGCGGCCGGCGGAGCCTGGCGGCCTGCGGTCCGGAGCGGCGGCGCCTGGCACGTCCTCGACGGAGGGGACACGTTCGCGTCCACCGCCGGCGGGGGCGTCTTCCGGATCACCAGCGCCCAGGGTCAGGTCCTGGAGACGACGAACGTTCTCGGCTACGGCGTGGCCAAGGACACGACCTTCGATCTCGGCGCGCAGCTCACCGACCAGGAGCCGACCGCCGGCCCGGCCTGCGTCTTCGAGCCGCCGGCCGACGTGTACGTGGACGGGTACGGCGGGATCGACCAGGTTCGCTGGAAGATCAACCCCTGGGGCCCGACCGCGTCGCAGACGACCCAGGGCTGCGCCAGCGGCTCGTGCATCCGCGTCGACGGCCTCGCACCCTGGAACGGCTTCCACGTCTACTACGTGGCGCCGTTCCCCAGGTCGACCTTCGCCACCCTTTCGCTGAAGGTGAAGGCGGCGTCCGGGTCCGGGAGCATCACGGTGGCCCCGGCGCTGGGCGGCACCCCGTGCAGCACGACCACCGTCACGCCCACGGCGAGCTGGGCGCCTGTCGACATCGACGTGGCGGGCGCCTGCCCCTCCCTGACGTCGCTCGACACGATCACCGTCCAGGCGGTGAGCGGGAGCGGGATGGTGCTGCTGCTCGACGACGTGCGCTTCCAGAAGTGAGGCCCGGGATCGCCGTCGCCGACCTGGCGCGGCCCCGGCGGGCGTTTCGCCGCAGCCCACCCGGCGAGGTCCCCGAGACCTCCCCGGCTCGTTTTGCTAGGCTCCGGGCCCATGAAGCCCACCACCCGACCGGCCATCCCGAACTTCTCCTCGGGCCCCTGCGCCAAGCGGCCCGGCTACTCGCTCGCCTCGCTCGCCACCGACACGCTCGGGCGCTCGCACCGCTCCAGCCTGGGCAAGGCCCGCCTCGCCAAGGCGATCGTGGAGACCAGGGCCGTGCTGGGAATCCCGGCCGACTACCGGGTGGGCATCGTCCCGGCCTCGGACACGGGCGCCTTCGAGATGGCCATGTGGAACCTCCTGGGCGCGCGGGGTGTGGACGCGTTCTGCTGGGAGTCGTTCGGCGAGGGCTGGGTCACCGACATCCAGAAGCAGCTCAAGCTCCCGGACGTCCGGCTCTTCCGGGCGGACTATGGCCACCTCCCCGACCTGTCCCAGGCCTCCGGCGACCGCGACGTCGTCTTCACCTGGAACGGCACCACCAGCGGGGTGAAGGTGCCCGACGGCGACTGGATCGCCGCCGACCGCAAGGGGCTCACCCTCTGCGACGCGACCAGCGCCGTGTTCGCCATGGACATGCCCTGGGCCAAGCTGGATGCGGTCACCTTCTCCTGGCAGAAGGTGCTGGGCGGCGAGGCCGCCCACGGCATGCTGGTGCTCTCGCCGCGCGCCGTCGAGCGGCTGACCACCTACAAGCCGGCCTGGCCGCTGCCCAAGATCTTCCGGCTCACCAAGGGCGGCGCGCTGATGGAGGAGATCTTCGAGGGCTCGACCATCAACACGCCCTCGATGCTGGCCACCGAGGACTACCTGGACGCGCTCGCCTGGGCCAAGTCGATCGGCGGCCTCCCGGCCCTCATCCAGCGGAGCCAGGCCAACCTGGCGGCCTTCGAGTCGTTCGTGGCCTCGCACCCCTGGATCCGCTTCCTGGCCCGCGAGGCCCGCTCCCGCTCCAGCACCTCGGTCTGCTTCCTGGTCGAGCTGCCCGCCGAGCAGGTGAAGAAGATGGTCAAGCTGCTGGCCGACGAGAGGGCCGCCCTCGACTGCGGCGCCTACAAGGACGCTCCCCCCGGCCTGCGCTTCTGGTGCGGCGCCACCGTGGAGCGGTCCGACGTGGAGAAGCTGCTGCCGTGGCTGGAGTGGGCGTACGAGGAGGTCAGGAAGGCCTGACCGTCCTCCCCGGCCGGATGCCCTTGCAGTCACAAGAGACCGACGCGGCGAGGTCGCTCACGCCCTCCCGTCGTCACCGGCGACCGGTCGCCTCGTGGGGCGGCCGGCCGTCCGGTACTCCCCGCTCCGTCACGCCGTCGGTGCCGGCGCTGCGGCAGGCGGCGCCACGCCCAGCATCGCCTCCACGCGCGCCTTCAGCTCCGTCCGCTTGATGTCCTCGCCGGTCAGCCGCGCGCCGGCCTCCTTCCCCTGCACCAGGAAGATCACCGTCGGGCTGGCGGTCACCTGGAGCTTCGCGGCCAGGCCTGCGTTCGCCGACAGCAGGACCTTGAGGAAGCGGACCTTGCCCGCGAACTTCTCGGCCACGGCCGCGAACCTGGGGGCGAGCGCCTCGCAGGCCTTGGACTCCTTGCCGTAGAAGTCGAGCACCACCGGCAGCTCCCCGGCCGTCTCCGCCTCGAAATCCTTCTCGGCGATCTCCTTCACGTGCAGCGCCGCGGCGGCGGTGCCGGCCGTGGTGTCCGGCGGGATCCTCACGTTGAATCGGTTCTTCATTCGGTCCTTTCTGTGGGTGCGACCTGAGGCCGGGCAGTCTACGTCCGATGACGAGGTTTCTGGGAACTTCCCATGCTGCTCGCGTTCCCCGAAGGGGCCGCCGGAAAGGCCTTTCACTCGTGCTGGAAGGGTCGCGACCCGCAGCGCCCCGGACAGTCGCCGGGCAAGCGACAGCGTGCTAGTCTGCGCGCACCCGATCTCTCCCGGAGGCCCCGTGTCCCAGGTCCAGCGCCACGAGATCCCCATCCAGACGACCTTCGATCCGCCGCCGGGCTACGTCATCGAGCGCATCATCGGGCCGTGCTGGGGGATCACCGTCCGCAGCCGCAGCATCGTGGGGACCACCTGCGCGGGATGCCAGACGGTCTTCGGCGGCGAGATCACCATGTTCACCGAGCTGGCCATGTCGACCCGCAACGAGGCCATGAACCGGCTCGAGGTGACGGCGCGGCAGATGGGCGCGAACTGCATCCTGGGGATGCGCTTCGACTCCTCCGAGCTCATGCAGAACACCAACGAGATCGTCGCCTACGGCACCGCGGCGGTCATCCGCCAGGTCCACGGCGCCGCGTGAGCCGGCTCCCGCCCGCCCTGGCCCGCCGGATCGACCGGCTGGCGCGGCGCGCGCACGCGTTCCACCGCTGGGCGCACCACCCGCTCTGCACGTACTACGCGGCGGAGGTGGTGCGCGTGGGGCACAGGACGCGCGTCTGCCTGGGGTGCTCGCTCACGGCGGTCGGGGCCATCGCCGGCGTCATGGTCGGGCTGGTCGTGCCGTCCGTTCCCGGGGTCGCGCTGCTGGGGATCGGCGCGGTCCTGTTCGCGCTCGTGCCGATGATCGTGGTTCGCCCTTCGACTCCGCCCGCCCTGAGCGTAGGCGCCAACGGCGCCGGAGTCGAAGGGCTCAGGGCGAACGGGTCTCATCCGGCCTGGCGAAGCAGGGCCCGCAAGCTCCTCACCCGCTTCCTCCCGACCGCGGCGGCGGGGTTCCCGGTCGCGCAGGCGGCCCTCGCGCCCTCGCCGTCCCGCATCGCCGCGGCGGCGCTCGCGGCCACCGCCGTCGCCTGGGTGATCCTGCGCTACCGGCGCCGCGGCCCGGACCGCTCGGCCTGCGACGCGTGCCCGGAAGGTCCCCCGGGCTCGCGCTGCCCGGGCCTTGCGCCCATCGCCCGGCGCGAGCGAGCCCTCTCCCGGCTGGCGGGACGCTGGATCGCGACGGCGCTGCCGGTCCCCGGTGCGGGGGCGGGGGCGGCCGCTACTTGCCCTCCTCCTCGTCCGCCGCCGGCTGCGCCGCCCGCCTCGAGCCCGAGGAAACCGCGCCCTTGAGCAGGAAGTTGAGCGTGCTGTTCACGTCCAGGGTGGACACGTTGGAGCCGGGCACGAGGAAGATGCGCTTGTCGGCGAAGAGCTTCGCGACCTGCATCTTCACGTAGGCATCGCCGCCGACCTTGGAGAGCGCAGCGGCCTCCTTGCGCACGCCGTCGGCCTCGGCCTGGGCGGTCACCACGATGGCCTTGGCCTGGTTGGTCTGGGTCTGGTAGTAGCCGTCGGCGTCGTTGCGGACCCGGCCGGCCTCGCCCAGGGCGGCCTCCGTCTTCTGGTTCCACTCGCTGCGGCGGGCCTCCAGCTCGCTCTGCTTCTGCACCAGCATGGCCTTCTGGCGCTCGACCAGCATCTGCACGTCGGCCTCGGCCTGCTTCTGGGCGTTGATGGCCGCCTGGTACTCCGGGTCGAACCGGTGCTGGTGGAGCTGGAGCATGTCCACCACCACCCCGAGCGGCGCCAGCGCCGCCGCCAGCTGATCCTTGGCCTGCGCCGCCACCCGATTCTTGACCGTGACCTGGTAGTACTCCTCGCTGGTGATCTCGTTGAAGACGTCGCGGACGATGGAGCGGGAGAGCGGCCGGACCACCCGCTCCTTCACCTCCTTGTCGGTCTGGCCCACGTGCGTGACCACGAACCCCGCCTTCTGCGGGTCGATGCGCCACATCACGTTCACGTCGATGTAGACGTTGTTGCCATCCTTGGTCTTGAAGGTGATGTCGTCGGGAACCGGCCGGTCGCCCTCGTTCCCCTCCGCGGACATGAGCAGGTTCTGCTGCGAGACGGGGAGCACCGTGAACGAGTTCACGATGGGCAGGACCAGGTACAAGCCGCCGGGGGCGTAGATCTGCTGGTCGCCGCGCTTCTCGAGGATGCCGAGCAGGTTGGTGCGGACGCCCACCTCGGTCGAGGTGGTGGACCGGCAGGCGGGCAGCGCGAGCAGGATGGCGAGCGGCAGGAGCCGCCGGAGCGCGCGGGCAGTCATCGCGACTCCACCGGGCGGGCCGCCGCCGGCGACCCCGGCGACAGGCCAATGAGGGACCAGGCGTTCCGGACGAAG
Source organism: uncultured Pseudomonadota bacterium (assembly GCA_963736345.1). Taxonomy (GTDB): domain Bacteria; phylum Myxococcota; class Myxococcia; order Myxococcales; family Anaeromyxobacteraceae; genus Anaeromyxobacter. Next base: position 147,900 of record CAVTOU010000007.1, read on the forward strand.
GACACGTACTGCTCCGGCGTCATCACCGCCCCCTGGATGTTGTCGAACATCTTGGCGGTCTCGAGCCCGACCACGTAGCGGCTCCCCGCCTCCGCCAGCGCCTCGGCCTTGAGCCGCTTGCCCTCGGCCTCCGCCACCTTGATCTCGCGGTCGGCCCTGGCGTGCACCTGGGCGCCGTAGAGCCCGGCCTCGGCCTGGATGCGGGCGATCTGGGCGTTCACCTCGGATTCGGCGATGGTGATGCGGGCGTTCCCCTGCGACTCGATCTGCTGGAGCTTGGCCTTCTCCTCGTTGACGAGCCGCTCCTTCTCGTTCTTGACCGCCAGCTGCACCGCCACCTTCTTGTCGTGCAGCGCCTTCTCGTAGCTGGCCGCGTAGCGGTAGTTGCGCAGCAGGAGCTTGTGGACCTCGAAGCCGCGCTCGCGAAAGCGCTGCCGCAGGAGCTCCTCCGCCTCGGCCACCGCGGCGATGCGGGCCTTCTCGTCGTAGAACGCCTCGGCGTTCATCTTGCCGAGGGTGGTGAGCACACCGTTCCGGAAGGTGTTGAGGACGAAGGAGTCGACGTAGAGCGTGCCCCAGCCGAAGTCCTTCGCCACCCGGACCGGATCGCGGATGCCGTAGAGGAGCGAGACGTCGGCCAGCACCGCGTAGCCGTCGGAGGTCTGGACGTTGAGCGCGTCCTCCACCCGGTCTGTCTCGCCGCCCAGGATGCGCTGGCGCTCGTCGAAGTACTGGACCACGGCGGCGCGGACGCGCGCGTCCTTGGCCTTGCCCAGGGCCTCCTGGCGGTCGAAGGACGCCTCCAGGACGTGGATCTCGCGAGAGAAGGTGTGCATGGTCACGCCCGGGCCGACGAAGTAGAGTCCCGGCCCGTACGCCTGGTCGACGATCCCGACCCGCGAGCCGAACTTGCGCTGCTCCACGCCCCACTGGTTGGGCATCACCCGCGCCGTGCACGAAGAGTAAATGATGAGCAGGACCACCACGCCGGCCCCCACCAGCAGCACCAGCCGGCGGATGGCCTGCTTCAGCGCTCGGGCAGCCGTTTGGACGCCTGCGACCTGGACCATGCCTCGCTCCCTTCCTTCTTCCGCTCCGGCCCCTCCGGGCTGGGGTGCAGGAGATAGCTCACGTCGATGCGATCGATCTCCGCGTCGGTCCGCGCCACCAGGTGGTTCAGCTCACGCTCGTAGCGCCGGACCCGGTAGGCGCGCCGCAGCTCCGGGTAGAGGAGCCCGGCCACGAAGAAGGGCAGGATCCACTCCTTCGACCAGAGCGGAATGAACGGGGCCCAGACCACGAAGGCGCCCACCAGCGCACCCGCCAGCGCGAAGCCCACCCGCTCCAGGCCGTGGAGCCGCGGCTCCGAGTGGTAGAAGTCGTTCCGCTCTCCCCGGGTGTACCTGACCGCCAGGCGGGCGTAGGCCGGGAGGAGCACCTCGCCGATGAGCCGGTCCACCCGCTCGTAGAGATTGGCCCGCGCCTCGTCGCCGAGGAGCGGGTTGAGGCGGAGGATGTCCGCCAGCCGGTCGCGCTCCGGCTCGTAACGGGCCCGGAAGTAGGCCTGAACCCGCTCGGAACGGATGGCCTCGTCGCCCAGCCCGTCGCGGCAGTTCTCGAACGACTGGACCAGCGAGTCGACGAATCCGTCCAGCGCCTGCGGCGCTCGCCGCGGACGGAAGGCCGACATCGCGCGCTGGAAGAGACCCGGCATGGACCGCGAGTATACGCCGGAGTGCGGCAAGCACGCACCCGGCCGGGGTGAAGGCGCGCCGGCCCGACGTGCCAACCCTGTGGACCGAGAGGGGGCGGAAGCAGCATGGCCCTGCGCGTCGGAACCAGCGGGTACCAGTACCGCCACTGGCGCGACGTGCTCTATCCGCCGGGCCTTCCGGCGCGCGCCTGGCTGGCGCGCTACGCGGCCTTCTTCGACACCGTCGAGCTGAACGCCACCTTCTATCGCCTCCCGACGGCGGCGGCCGTCGATCGCTGGCGCGACGGCGTCCCGGCCGGCTTCGCCTTCGCGGTGAAGGGATCGCGCTACTTGACCCATCTGAAGCGGCTCCTCGATACCGCGCAGGGCCTGGAGCGGTTCTACGACCCGGTCTCCCGCTTCGGCGATCGCCTGGCGGTGACGCTGTGGCAGCTGCCGCCGCAGCTGGGGCCGGACCTGGAGCGCCTCGATTGCTTCCTCTCCCGCCTGCCGCCCGGCCGGCATGCCGTCGAGTTCCGCGACCCGGCCTGGTACACGGCCGAGACCTGCGCGTTGCTCGAGCGCCACCGCGCGGCGTTCTGCGAGCACGACCGCGTCGAGGTCCAGCCGCCCCGCCATACCGGCGGGTTTCGTTACGTGCGTTTCCACGGGACCACCGGCCGCTACCACGGCCGGTACGGCCCGGCGGCCCTCCGGCCCTGGGCCGAGGACCTCCTCGGGTGGACGGGCCGGGGCAGGGACGCCTTCGTCTACTTCAACAACGACCTGGGCGGGGCCGCGGTGCACGACGCGCTGGACCTCCTGGCGCTGGTCGGCGAGGAGCGCCCCTCGCTCACCCTGCCCGCGTGAACGCGGCTGCGCGAATGGAGCCCGGCGCCGGTCGCCCCGAGCCTGTCGGAGGGTCAGTGCGAGGTCTCGTCGGTGCCGCCGTCCGGACCGTCTGCCCAGTGCGGCGGCGGCGGGGAGGCGGTCCGGGCCGGCGTCGGGACCACGGCGACCACCCGCTTGCGGCCCTCGCCCGGCGCGCGCCGCCGGCCCTCGGCCGCCCGGCGGCGGATGCGCTCCGCGACCTCGCGCAGGCGCGCGAGCGCGGGATCCGGGTTGGAGGTTGCTGTGCGCCCCATGCACCGGCGAGCCTACCCTCCGGCTCTGACACCCAGCGTCGATCAGCCGGGCACGTCTCGCGCACCCTGCGGCGCATCGGGACAGACCCCCGTTCGTACGACGGAGGAATCCCTGCCGCCCAGGTTCTGATAGGAATCGGCTTCTCCGTCCGCCAGGGCTCGATCGGCCGTCCCGCGGCCGGACGAAGGGGATCCGATGAACGCATTTCCGAAGCTGGTCTCGTTCACGCTCACCAATGCCTGCTCGCTGCGCTGTGGGATCTGCGGCCAGTGGGGCCAGGCGGGCTACGTGCCCGCGCAGGCTGCCCGGCGCGGACCGGGCCTGGCGCTGGCGGACTGGCAGCGGCTCGTGGCCGAGGTCGCGCGGGAAGGTCCGGCGGCGATCCTGCTGCGCGGCGGGGAGCCCTTCCTGCTCCGCGGGTTCATTCCCCTGGTCGAGGCCATCCGGGCGGCCGGGCTGCCCTTGTCGGTGGACACCGCCGGGACGGAGCTGGAGGAGCACGCCCGGGCCATCGCCCGGATCGGCGGAATGCACATCACCATCTCCATGGACGGGCCCCCCGAGGTCCACGATCGCGCGCGAGGCGTCCCCGGCACGTTCGGGCGGGTGGAGCGTGGCCTGCGGGCGCTGCGGAACGAGATGGAGGCGGCGGGCACCCGCATCAGCCTGTCGCTCTGCTGCACCATCGGCCCCGAAAGCCATCGCACCTTCTCCGAGCTGCCCGACGTGGCCCGCAGGCTCGGGGTGCGGGCGGTGACGGTGGTGCCGTACACGCATCTCTCGCCGGAGGTGCTGCGCGCGCACCGGGCCGCGGTCGAGGCCCTGGGGGACGAGTGTCCGGCCGCGGGCGGCTTCGAGCGTGCCGCCTCCGGCGTCGACCCGGCCGTCGTCCTCGAGCAGCTGCGGCTGTTCCGGGATCGGCTGGGCGAGATCGAGGAGTACCCGTACATGCCGCTCCGCCCCGAGGAGTACGCCACCTGGTTCACGGATCCGGCGGCCTGGGTGGGCCTGGATCGGTGCGGGAGCGTCGAGCGGGTGTTCGACATCCAGCCCGACGGCGATGCCAACTTCTGCGTCGACCTGGCCGACTACCGGATCGGGAACGTCCGCACCCACACGCTCGCCGAGCTGTGGCGCTCGGAGCGGGCGGAGCGGTTCCGGGCGCGCATCCGGGAGAAGCGGCTGCCCGGGTGCGTCCGGTGCGTGGCGCGGTACATGGGGGAGCAGAACTGAACGGGCGATCGCGATCCGCGAACGGCGGGCAAGGAGGGTCCCTGCGCCGAGATCAGCAGCCGGCGGAGCGCCACCGCCGGCCGGCGCCAAGCCACCCCTCGACCCGCCATGAACCGACGAGGCGCATGGGACCTCCTGGGGATGGGCGGTGGCGCGGGTCAGAGGGCCGCGCGCAGGATGGCCAGCAGCTCGGCCGGCGGGTGCTCGGCGCTGGCCACGGGGCGGACCGCCTCCGCCAGGTCCGCGTCGGACAGCTTCCAGGCGGAGAGGTGGCACGGCAGCTCGAGCTCGGCCACCAGCTGGGCCACGGCCTCGGCGGCGTCCCGGCCGCCCAGCGCGGCGGCGATGCGCCCCGCCGCCCCCGGCGCCCGCGGGGCCAGGATGCGCAGCACGTGCGGGAGCAAGAGGCACGACGTCACGCCGTGCGGGATCCCGTGGCGCGAGCCCAGGCGCTTCCCGAGCGTGTGGCTCAGGCCGCGCGAGGCGGCCGAAGGCAGGAGGTACGAGAACCAGGCCCCGAGCTGGCAGTCGGTGCGGGGGCCGGGATTGTCCGGACGCGCCTGGGCGGCCAGGAGGCCGGCCCGCAGGCGCCGCAGCCCCTCCTCGGCGACGGCGTCCGGGAGCGGGTGCTCGCCCGGCGAGAGCAGCGTCTCGACGGCGTGGTCGACCGCGCGCATCCCGGTGGAGAGCCACAGCGACGGGGGCGTGCGCACCGCCAGCTCGGCATCGTAGAGCACCGCGGCCGGGCGCAGCTCCGGCGCCGCCACGCCCACCTTCTCGCGGGTCTCCTCGGCGCTGAAACCGGCGCTGGCGGAGAGCTCGGCCACCGAGAGCGTGGTGGGGATGGCGAGGTGAGGGAGGATGCCGTCGAGCCTGGCACCCCGGGGGCGCGCCGGCGCGTCGGGGGCGCGCAGGTCCTGGCCGGTGGCCAGCGAGAAGGCCACCGCCTTGGCGGCGTCGATGGGCGAGCCGCCGCCCACCGAGACCAGCCCGTCGGCGCGGGCGGCGCGGGCCGCCTCGACCGCCTCCATGATGGAATGCGCCGGCGCATGCTGGCCGATGCCGGCGAAGCGGGCCGCCAGGCGATCTCCCAGGATCGCCTCGACCGCGGGCGCGAGCCGCTCGTCGGCGGCCACGCTCCGCGTGGTGACGAGCAGGGCGCGCCGGATCCCGAGCGACCGCAGCTCCTCCTGCAGGTGCTCGCGCACGCACCTCGCCCCCCAGTGAATCACCGGGGGATTGGCGTAGCGGAAGGTGGGCATGGAGCCGGAGCTTAAGGTTCCAGGGCCCGGGCGCACGGACGCAGCCCGGGTGAGCCCGAACGGAGCCCGGGAGGGCGCCCTGCCCGGGCCGGAGCATCCGGCTCACCGCGCCATCACGGCGCGCAGACCAACGTGCCCGGATAGGCCGCGACCAGCTGCGGGGTCCCGGCCGGCAGCCCGGCGCGCCGGGACCGGAGGGTCGCGTCCACCAGCGACCGGTTGATCGCGTCGCGGTAGGGCACGAAGTCCGCGGCCACGTCGCCGGCCCGGTCCGAGCCGATGTCGAGCATCATGACCGGCTCGCGGCACGTGGTCGGGAACGCGCCGAGCGCGACGGTCTTGATGCTCGGGTGCTTCAGGCTTCGGAAGTGAACGCGCCGCGCGCCCAGGTCGTAGACGATCTGCCACTGGGTGGAGCGCTCGAAGCGGACCGCATCGAGCACCCCGAACGCGGCCGCGACCGGATCCCCGCCGGACGGATCCCGGAGCCGACCTGCCACACGGGCGAAGCGCGCCAGCGAGCCGGAGACCTTCTTGGGCGGGTGCGCCAGCGCCCGGACCGAGTCGGCGTAGGGGCTATTGGTCACGGCACGGACCGGCATCGCCTCGCCGGCCGAGACCACCAGCTTCCCGCGCAGCAGCTCCAGGACGGCGCAGGCGCCCCCCGCGTCGCACAGGAAGTAGTGGATCCTGGCATACGCTGGCGCGACGCGGACCTTGCGCGCCAGCGCGATCGCCTCGGGCGCGGTCGCGGCCTGATCGAGCAGGTACTGCACCAGGCCGAGCTCGGTCAGCGCCGGCCGGCGATCGGGTCGCTCGGGCGCGCTCTCGGCGAGGACCAGCACCTCCACCACCAGCCCCGCCTCGTTGATCCCGCCGTTGGGCAGCTCCCGCCCGTACTGGTTGAAGGTCAGGCTGGCGAAGCGGCTGCGCCAGGCCGCAGGCTCCTGGCCGGGCGACAGGAGCAGGGCGCGCTTCTCCATCCCGCGCTTGTTGGCGAGGACCAGGCCACGCTCGTCGTCCCAGTCGTAGCTCTTGGCCACCACCGGACCGCCCGGCCCGTCGCGCAGGAAGGCGCTGCACGCGAGCGCGGGCCGCGCCGCGATCAGCACCAGGAGCGCGAGGATCGCGCGCACGGACGGATGCTAGCACGGTGCCGCGCGCAGCAGCTCCTCGAGGTACGGCTTCCACGCCGCGGCCAGCGCGAGCGTGCGGTGCCCGATGGTCCGGTCGCTCGCGGGGACGAGCACGAGGCGCGAGCGTCCGCTCTCGTCGGGACCAGTCCGATGGTCCCACGGCATGCCGTCGAACGGAACGTGGAACGAAATCACCACCAGGCCTTGTTTCGACCGAGGATCGAGCTTAAGGGTCTTCGGGGCGGCCACGGTGCAGGCCTGCGATGACGACGAACCCGACAACCACCACGGCCGCATGGATCGACCTCATCACCTCCCCTTCTCTCTGGCGGAAGTGTCGCGGAACTGGCGAGATGGGAAAAGCGGAGAACGCGGCGCTGACAAGGAGCAACCCCGCATGCTCACCGCCACCTGCCACTGCGGCGCGGTCCGCATCGAGCTCCCGCGCCGGCCCCGCACCCTCACCAGCTGCAACTGCTCGATCTGCTGCCGCTACGGCACGCTGTGGGCCTACTACCCGGTGACCGAGGTCCGGGTCGTGGCGCGGCGTGGCACGACACAGAACTACGCCTGGGGTGAGAAGAGGCTCCGCTTCGTACGTTGCCGGACCTGCGGGTGCGTGACGCACTGGCAGGGCGGGCGGGGCCACCCGCGGATGGGCGTGAACGCGCGGAACCTCGGCGCCGACGCGATCGAATCCATCCGCGTGCGCCGGCTGGACGGCGCGCGCACCTGGAAGCTCCTCGACTGAGCACGGGGCGCCGCGGCCCTCGTCAGCGTTGCCCGCCGGCCGACAATCCCGCCGGGCGCGCGGCGCGGAACTCCGCGCTCGGCAGCCACCGCGGCGCCGGCGCCCCCTCGGCCAGCCGGTAGCCGATGCGCAGCAAGAGCTCCATCTCCTGCCGGGCACCCGAGAGGTCCCAGTACGGCTTCACCACGTCCGTGACCTGGTGGTAGTCGTGGGCGATGAACTCGTTGCGCCGCCGCTCGCCGTAGCCCCGCGGCTTGCCGATCACCTCGCGGCCCCCGCCCAGGTAGGCCACCGGCACGCCCACGCGCGCGAACTCGAGGTGGTCGGCGCGGAAGAAGCCGCCCCGCTCCGGGTGCGAGTCGTTCACCACCCGCAGGCCCATGTGCCGCGCCTGCGCCCGCACCAGCTCGTCCAGGGTCGACTTTCCCGAGCTGACCAGCTCCACGTCGCGCGTGGCGCCGTAGACGGCGATGCCGTCCATGTTCAGGTCCGCAACGGTCCTGTCGATGGGCCGCAGCGGATGGCGCGCGTAGTAGAGCGCACCCAGGAGCCCGCGCTCCTCGGCGGTGGTCGCCAGGAACAGCACCGAGCGCCGCGGCGGGGCGGGCAGCGCCCGGAAGGCGCGGGCCAGCTCCAGGAGCGCCGCGGTGCCGGTCCCGTTGTCGAGCGCGCCGTGGAAGATCTGATCGTGCTTGTCGCCGGGCAGGTGCGGATCCCGGCCGAAGTGGTCCCAGTGGGCGCTGTAGACCACCGTCTCCTCGCCGTGCCGTGGATCCGCGCCGGGGAGGAGGGCGACCACGTTGCGCGATTCGACGTCGCGCCAGGTGTTCTCGATCTCGAAGTTGACGGTCGCCGGAAGGTCGATGGGGCGAAACCCGCGCGAGAGCGCGGCCTTCTTGAGCTGCCCCAGGTTCAGGCCGCTGGCCGCGAGCAGGGACTTGCAGGAGTCGAGGCTGATCCAGGAGGAGATCGCGGGGTACTCGACCACGGGCGAGCCGTCGTGGATGACGAAGTTCTCGCCCTTCCAGCTGTTGACGACCACCGACCAGGGGTACGCCGCCGGCACCTCCTCGTGGATGATGATGGCCGCGGCAGCGCCCAGCTTGCGCGCGATCTCGTACTTGTAGGTCCAGCGGCCGTAGTAGGTCATGGCCTTGCCGCCGAACACCGCCGGATCGAGCTGTCCGGGGTGCGCGCGATCGGGGATGGGCGGGTCGTTGATCAGCATGAGCAGCGTCTTGCCGCGCACGTCCATGCCCTTGTAGTCGTCCCAGCCGTACTCGGGGGCCTGGATGCCGTAGCCGACGAACACCAGCGGGGAGTCCCGGAGCGACACGTGTCCCTCGCGAACGGGCGTGAAGGCGACGAAGTCCTCCGGGAAGCTCAGCGCCAGCGATTGCCCGCGAACCGAGAAGCTCGCCTCCGGCCGCGCCTGGAACGCCGTCATGGGCACGCGCTGCACGTAGCTGCCGTCGGGATTGCCGGGCTCGAGCCCCAGCGCGCGGAACTGCTCCTCGAGCCAGCCCACCGTCCGCTCCTCGCCCTCGGTCCCCGGCGAGCGGCCCTCGAAGTCGTCGGAGGAGAGCTGCTGCACGTCGGCCAGGAACCGGTGCGCGTCGAGGGCTGCGATGGCCTTGCCCAGGCCGGGCGAGGGGCGGGCCGCGGCCGGCGCCGGCGCGACGGCGCCGCAGAGGAGCATCAGGAGGAGCGCGTGGAAGGGGAAGCGCTTGCGCATGGGGCCTGGACTTTACACCCTCCCCGAGAACCAATCCTCCAGGTACGCCCGCTTGGCGGCCGCGTCGCGTCCCGACGAGAGGAAGCGCACCCAGGCGTTCCGCTCGTGCCACACCGCCCCGAGCTCCCACACGCAGTAGGTCCCGCGGTGGCTGGTCTCGAAGGAGAGCGGCTGGTACCCGCCGGCCGAGGTCGCCTCCTCGAGGTAGATCGACTCCCACATCTCGTTGGTGTTGCGCCAGGTGGTGAGGAGCAGGAGCAGGTATGGGCCGGCGCGGTGCAGCAGCACGAACCCGAGCTCGCCCTGCAGCTTCAGCCGGCCGGACCTGGCCTCCGCCTGGAGGAAGGCCCGCGCCTCCGCGCGCTGGTCGGGGGTGACGGGCACCTCCGGCGGGTACAGGTCGTACCACTTGAGGCGGGCGCCGGTCAGGTCCAGCTCGTCGCCCGGCGCGATCACCTTCTGGTAGTAGGCGTAACCCTCGGGGACCACGTTCCCGAGGGCGTCCAGCTCCGTCCCCTCTGCCGCAGGTGCGCTCACCGCCATCGCCGCATCTCCAGCCACGTGCCTAGACGGGACCCGGACGGCGCGCCCGCGCCGGTCGGGGCCCGCCGAGACACTCGGTCCGCTCCCGCGGGATGGCGCCCACTGCGAAGCTGAGGGCATGAGCCAGCGCACGCTCTTCAGGCCCGTCGGTCTCCGGGAGCTCGAGCGGATCCTCGACGCCGATGCCCGAGCGCCCCGGGGTCGACGACCCGGGGGCGCATTCGTCCGCGGGGGAAGCGTCAGCTCCGGCGGAGCAGGTAGAACTCGTAGCCGAACTGGGCGAGGTGCGACCGGAACATGGCGAACTCGCGCCGCTCGAAGCGGGCCGCCTCCTCGGCGTCCGGGTCCCCCGGGTGGAGGGCCAGCACCTCGCCCATGTGGCGCTCCAGCGGATCGACGTACGCGGCCCAGCCCTCCGGCGGCAGCGTGAAGTGGCCGAGCGGCGTGAAGCTGGCGCGGCGCGCCAGCTCGAGGTTCCCCGCGACATCGGTCATCGCGAGGTAGGCCTCCTCCCAGAAGGCGCGCACCTCCGGCGGCGCCTGCGCCGGATCGGAGAGCCAGGTCGCCTCGCTCACCACGGCGAGCGCCGGGCCCCGGAGCAGCGGGCGGATGGTCTCCAGGCCGCGCTGGAAGCCCAGGACGAAGAGCGCCCCCTCGCACCAGACGAGGTCGAAGGACTCCGGCGGAAGGTCGAGCGCGGCCATGTCGCCCACCCGCGCGATGACCCGGCCCGAGAGGCCGTGCGCGGCGAGGCGGCGGCGGGCCTCCTCGACGAAGCCCGGCTCGCGATCGATCGCGAGAATAGCTCCAGGCGTCAGCCCGGCGAGCGTGACGGTCTGGCCGCCGTTGCCGCAGCCCAGATCGAGGATGGCCGGCGCGGGCGGCAGGAGCGCCTCGATCCGGCGGAAGGCCTCGGCGGTGGCCTCGGGCGTGCCGGGGCCCTGGCGCGGGGTGCCGCGGTGGAACTCGAGGAAGAACTGGAAGGCGCGTTCGTTCATGACGGACCTCTGCGGCGCCGCCGGGCCTTGGCCCGGCGGCCGTGAAAGGCTGGAGGAAAGGGCCACCTGCCGCCGCTCACCGGGGGCCCGGCGAGCGGGGGGTCACGCCGCATCCAGTGCCGCGCGGTTCGTCATCCGGCGGCAGCATGCGCCGGCGCCGATCGAGCGTCAACTGCCACCGCGCTACACCTCCAGCAGGATCCGCTCGTAACTCTCATGCTGGCGACTCGACGCTGCTGCTGATTCAGCTGCCGCTGGAGCCCCGATAGAATCCACCCGCCTGCACGGGAGCTCCGTACGGTGGCCTCACCCTGCGGACCCGCACCATGAACCTTCTCGAAGTCACCCTGGCGGCCTTCCTCGCGTCGAGCGTTGCGCTGGGCCGGGCGGAGCCGCTCGTGAGCAAGGTCGACGCCGCGAGAATCGCGGTCGCCGTGCGACGCGTCATGGCGAACACGGCAGAGTGGCGCTTTGTGGTAGTCGAGGACCGGCCGACCGGGCGATTCGTCCAGTTCGCGGCCGAGTCCGGCGGCTTGATCGCGGATTTCCCGGTAGGTGGCTCGGCGGTCACGCAGCCCGGGAACCGGGTGCGGATGGTGGGCTGCTCCGAGCGCCCCATCGCGCAGTCGAAGGACGAGGTCCCGTGGCGGGAGCCGACCTGGGTAGACGAGGGCCGCCTGGTGAAGGCGCTCGACGCAATGCATGTGCCCTGGAGGAAGATCTACTGTGCCAATGAGACTCCGGAGGGCCGGCGCGTCGGCCACATCGCAAGCATCCAAGCCAAGCTGAGCTCGCCGGACGCTGCACCCGCGTTCGTGGAGCGGATCTTCGCTCAGGTCTACGGCGCGGAGCATCTTGGACCGGTCCACCTCATCACCGACGCCGACTGAAGACGTTTGAACCCTCGCCCGCGGCCGCGCGCGACCGCGCCGGTACCGGCGCATCAGCTTCTCGCCGAACGCCCGTCCTGCTGCGAGCAGGTTGTGCCTCTGGCAGAGAAGTCTCACGTTCGCGACCGTGGTCTTGCCACCCATGGCCTTGGGCTCGATGTGGTCGAACTGCACACGGTACCGGGAGCCACACTTCTCCCCATTCGCGAGCTTCCACTGGCAGCAGCCGCCATCGCGCTCCCAGACGGCGCGGCGGATCCCTGCGGGGATGTGGTCGGACCCGGGGGGCGGCGTGGCCGGGCGATGCAGCCGCGGCTTCCTCACCAGCCCCTTGCGCGTGGCGTCCTGCGCCAGCGCCGTGTCCGCGCCAAGCTCGAGGATGTCGGCGATGGAGGCGCTCGGCCGGACGTGCGAGAGCGCCAGCTGGGCAGCCTCGATCTTGGCCAGGAGCTCGCGGGTGACGGTGAGGTGGAGCCGGCTGAGCTGGCCGGTCATCGGCTCCGCGGCCTCGGGACTTGCTGCTACAGCGACCTGCCCCGTTCGATCCAGTGCCTTGGAGTCGTTGCGGTTCAACGGTTGAACTGGCGCCGACGCCAGCGCGAGCGCCAGGGCTGGCGCGGCGGGGGTGACCGTGCGGATCGGGCTCACGCCCGTCACTACCTCCCGAACCGGCACCACCTCGCGAGGGGAAAGCTCGGCCGAGAGAAGCTTGGCGTCGTCACGAGAGAGATGGAAGAAGCGCGGCAGTGCCTCGGCCCGGTTCTCCGGCGTGAGCACCCTTGCCAGCTCGGGAATGCAGCTGATGCAGAGCTTGCCCTCCCGGAGGGCCTCGAGAACCTCGGGGAACCGCCGGATGAGGTCGACCGCCTTGTTCCGGTAGAAGGCGTTGCCGCGCGACAGGCGCAGCTCGCGGACCAGGAACTCGAAGAGACTTGGATACCCCAGCCCCTCCCAGCACCGGCGCAGATCGAAGTCCGCCAGTTCGGCGATGAACTCCGCCATCGCCTCACGCTCTCGGGCGAGCAGGCCCGCGAGGTGGGAGACGCGTTCTCGGATCGTGGTCATCGTCATGACCGGCAGCGTCTCACGCTGGTCTGACAGTCTCAGTCACGTAACGTGAACACAGATGGGTGCATTGCGGGTCTGCTTCATCCCGCCCGACGCTCATCGGAGTCCCGGCAGGCCGAGATCCAGGAGCGCGATGCCCTCGAATCTCGTCGAGTGGCGGCGTGCGCAGCAGCGCGGAGGCGACAGGGGCAGCCTGCCAGCCCCAAGCGTCCTCGACCGGGTCGCGCGAGCTGCTCCAGGCTGCCTACCGCAGTCATCGGGGAGGAGCGCGCGATGAGAACGTCGATCGCAGTGGTCGCATGCCTGCTGCTTCCGCTCGCCCCGGCGGCGGCCGACGGGGAGATCGTCATCGGGATGCCGTCCGTGGACGCGGGCCATCCGTTTCACGCCACGCTGCAGAGGTACGCGGAGAGGAGGCGCGAAGCCTCGGCGCCCGGATCGTGGCCACGGACTGCTACAACGATCCTTTCCAGCAGACCAGCGACCTGCTGGATTTCGTCAAACAGGGGGTGCGGGGCATCGTGCTCGTACCCATGCCCGGCGTCACCCCGGTGATCGACGCCACCGTGAAGGCAGGCGTCGTGGTCGTGACGGTGGGCGACAGGGCGGACACGGACAAGGTGCTGCTCCAGTCGGGCCCGGACAACGTCGAGGTGGGGCGGCTGGCGGCGAAGTTCATCGTCGAGAAGCTGGGGAACAAGGGGTCCGTCCTCGAGATCGAGGGAGCAGGGTTCGGAGCCGTCATATCGTCGGCATCCATCGCCGCGACCGACCGGAAGGCCGGGTTCGACGAGGTGATCCAGAAGTCGAATGTGAAGCTCCTCGCCAGCCGCGGCGCAAGCTGGAACCGGGGTCTGGCCCGCGGCGCGATGGAGACCATGATGAAGCAGGCTCCGAGCTTCGACGCGGTCTTCGCCGCGAACGACGACATGATCCTTGGAGCCATCGACGCCATCTCCGCGGCCGGCATCGACCCCTCGACCAAGGTGACCGTCGGCGTCGACGCGACCCCCCCGGCCCTCGAGAGCATCAAGGCCGGGAAGCTCACCGCGACGATCGATCCGATGCTGGCCAAGCAGGCACGGCAGGCCATCGACGCCCTGGTCGGCTACATCAAGAACAAGACGATGCCCCCGCAGCGCTACATGCTCGTGAAGCCGGAGCTGGTCACGAAGGCGCAGCAGTCTGGGGGCTGAGCGCCAGCACCACGAGCCTCGCGAACGCGCTCGCGGGGTCCACAGTAGGGGGGAGAGGGTCAGGACATTCCACTTCCACGTTGTGGAGGGTGATGGTCGACCTGCAACCTAGCGTCTTCCTGCCAGCGATGTGGAAAGTGGAAGGGCCTGACCCCATCGCCCGGGCCTCCCGCCGATACCGCACCCGGAGTGATTGGGGACGTCGAGCTGCAGCTGGTTGCCGCCTTCCCTGCCTCGCTCGATGCCCCTCCGCCGGGTCGCCCCACGAGCTCGCGCCCGCGGGAAGTGGTATTTTACGCGAGGTGAAACGTACCACCCGTCTGACTGGAGCGCGCGGTCCAGGAGCCCGGCATAGGGGTCCCCAGCTGCTGGAGGGGAGCCCGCACATGCGACTGACCGGTCCACTCGTCTCTCCGGCGCCCTGCGCTGGTCTGCAAGCCGCCTTCCTGCTTCTCCTCGGCGGCATCTCCGGCGCCGCCTGCAGCTCGGGCCCGGAGGCGGGCGCGGGGGAACCCAAGGTCGCCGTGAAGGAGGCGTTCGTCAGCGGCCCCTGCACCGGCGTGGTCCTCGACGCCTCGCGCACGTACCAGCCCAGGAGCTGGACCGACGGTTCCGTGTCGTTCCCGGCGGGCGCCCTCACGTTCTCGGTGCCGGCGCTCATCCCCGTCACGCAGGGCCAGGCAGGCCGCGGCCGGACGAAGCTCACCTTCGCCAGCGGCGGCGGCGTCCCCACCACCTGCGTCTACGTCGGCGATGGCGCGACGGCGTACGTCTTCAAGAAGTGCCGGCACGGCGAGACCCCTCGTCCGGACCCGGATGACGACGACCTCGATCACGGCGACGGGCCCTTCGACGCGCTCCCCGTCGCCGGCAGCACTGCCGTCGCCGACACCTTCACGCTCCACGTCAACAAGGGTTTCCGGGGCGCCGGCACGACCGCCGTTCACCTCACGCTGGCGGGTCCGGTCATCGACGACGGGAACGAGTGCACGGCCGACGCGTGCGACGCGGCGGCGGGCGTGGCGCATGCCCCGATCGACTCGAGCTTCTGCCGCGGCACGGCCAACTTCCACGACCGAGCCCTCTCCGGCCTCGGTGGCAACGGGAGGGCATGCTCCGACTGCCACATGGACTCCGAGCACTTCCAGCTGACTCCGGCCGCGGCCACGGCGCGATTCGTCGAGATGCAGGCCTCCGGCGTCGACGACCCCCTCTTCCGCGCCATCGACGCCGATGATTTCCGCCAGAACGGCCTGGCCGCGCACGACTTCACCAACCTGACGGAGAACGGCCTCGTCCGCGTCACGATCCTTCTGCCCGCGAACGTGAAGCTCCTCGACTGCGGCGCGGCCATCCCGTGTCCCGCCTCGGCGCTCCCCACCTCCGAGACCTCCGCCGACGTCTGGCGCTCGGTCCCCTCCATCCTCGACGTCGCCATCACCGGTCCCGACGGCGTCGCTCCAGCCTACGCGCGCGGCCCGAACCAGCGGGGCGGTTACCAGCTCGACGCGCGCATCGACACGCTGCAGAACCAGGCGCTGAGCGCGCTCCGCGCCCATGCGTCGGTCACGGTCGACCCGCCCGTCGGGTTCCTGGACGACGTGGCCAGCTTCCAGCAGGCCCAGTTTTCCTCGGCAGGCGTCAAGGACCTGGCTGATGCGCTGGCCGCCGGCACGAGTCCGCTGCCGGATCCCGATCCCGTCCTGAGCGATCTCGAGGCGGCGGGAAAGGCCGTCTTCGGCCGCTCCTGCGCTCAGTGCCACGGCAACATGGGCAGCCACCCGAGCACCAGCACGCCCATCCTCCAGGGAACGCCGGGCACTCCCACCGCCATCGTCCGCTACCACGACATCGCGACCGCGTGCCCCAGGCCCGTGGACACGGTCAGCCCGCCGCGCTTCTCCTTCGCCCCCTGCAGCCCGAGCCAGCTCCGGAACGTGCGGACCTACGAGATCACGAACAGCGGCGTCGCGCCGAGCGGCACGCCCTGCGGCGGGGCTGCACCCCAGCCGGCGTGCGTCACGCGGGTCACGACGTCGGATCCGGGCCGCCTGCTCCTCACTGGCTTCCCGGCGGCGGGTGGCCCCGGCGACATCCAGCACATGGACATCCCGAACCTGCGCGGGATCAGCCGGACCGCGCCCTACTTCATGAACAACACCGCGGCGACGCTCGAGGACGTGCTCGAGCACTACAAGCAATTCTTCAGGCGCGTGCAGGTCCAGAACCCGGCCGCGCCCCTCCTCACCACGCAGCCGGGCGTCGTTCCTCCGGTCATCGATCGTCCGTTCACGGACGACGAGGTCCCCGCACTGCTCGCGTACCTCCGCAGGATCTGATCGCTCTGATCGTTCCAGGGCAAGCGAAGAGGAGATTCTCTGGATTACCCCTGGCAGCGCGGAACTCTGGATCGGGAGCTTTCTAGGGGATGGGGCCGGAACGTGGCTCTTCCTGGCTGCTGCCGTTCGGGATCAACGGATTCGGCCCGACCCGCTTGGTGGTGGGGTGCTTCGACGCGAACACGGCAATGAGGTTGAACGTCTTGGTCCCTGCGTTGATGAACGTGTGCGGTACTCCAGCCGGCACCTTCGCCACATACGGTCCCTGGACCGTGAACGTCTCTTCACCGATGACGTATCGAGCGGTGCCTTCGAGCAGAATGTGCGCCTCTTCGACGTCATGAACGTGAAGACCGGGGCCGCCTCCGGGGTGCGTCTCACTGATGATGAACGAGAGACCCGTGAACCCGTACTCATCGCCGGTCAGCCGATGCGTGAACTCGCCGGGCACGCGATAGTAGTAGTCGAGCTGGTCAAACGTGAAGACGAGGGCTTTCGGGTCGTGCGGCGACTCCGGAGCCCGTGTGAATGATTCGGCCGGCAGGCTCGCCCGTGCAGTGGACGCGGCTACGGCGCGCACATCCTTCGGAGCCGCACATCCAGCCAGCCCGATCAAGACTGCGACCGCCAGCACGATACCTATGGTTTGGTTGCTGATCTGCTCTGCGTGCCTGCCGCACTCAGGTTTCATGGCGAGGAACTAGCGGAAGCGTCCTCTCGCTGCACTCTTCCTTCCTCAGCCGGCAGGGGCGCGTGGTGGACCTCTGAGCGGCGGTCGCCACCCCGCTGCGCGCTCTAGCCGCCCTCGCCCGCGTTTCCGTGCGCCCGCAGTTGCTGCTGGAGATCTAGCCACAGCTGCTCTAGCGAGGAGGCCTGTCCCTCGAGGTCGCTCGCCTTCTGAAGACTCTGGTCGCACTTCTTCTTCGCGTCGTCCACGCGCGCCTGGAAGCCGGTGGGGTCATACTTGCCGGCCGCGGGCACGTTGGCCTGCTGCAGGGCCTGCAGCTTCGACCACTCGAGCTTTCGCCTCGCCGAGCGCCACCTGGTCATTCGCCGACTGCACGTCCGCCTTCCGCGCCTCGGCGAGCTTCGCCGCGTACTGCGCGTGCGCCTCGGCCTCGCTCTTGTGGAGCCGCGCTCGCTCCTGGAAATCGCGCGCCTGCTCGAGCTGCGCCAGGTCGCGGCTGTCGTTTGCCATCTTCGCCTGCGTCAACGCCCGCTGCTCGTCAGAGTCGGCCGCCTGCTGATCGGCCTTGGCAAGGTCCGCCTCGTGCATCGTATCCTGCTGGCGCAGCTTGGCGCGCCCCTGCTCTTCCCTCGCGCTCGCGAGGAACTCACGCGCTTCGTTCACCGGACCCATCTCGTCCGGTGTGAGCCGACTGAAGTCCGCCCGCGAAACCTGTGCCGCTGGCGCGCTCTCGCCGGCGCCGCCCCACATGCCTGCACACCCCGCCATCGCGGCGAGCGCGAGGGCGTAGGTCACCGCGTCGTTCGACCCTCACGTCTTCTTCTGGGCGGCCTTCTTGATGTCCCTGGCCTTCTCGACAGCGGCGGTCTTGATCTCCTTCGCCTTCTCCCCTGCAGCAGCCTTGATCCGCCTGGCCTTCTCCTCGGCGGTCTCGAGCAGCTCCTTGCCCTTGTTCTTCAGGTCGTCCGGGAGTTTCATCGACGTGCCTCCTCTCTGACGCACATCGTCCGACGAAGTCCGCGTCGATAGCGCACCGTCTTGTGGGGCGCGCCGCTGGGGCCGCGCATATCTGCTCGGGTGTCGAGCGAGGCGCCATCCTGCGCTGCGACGGCGAGCGGGATGCCCGTCGCCCTCGCCACACCCTCGCCGTGTGTCCGATTGGCCTGGCGAGCGCTTAGCGAGCGCTACGCTCTGTGGTCGGACTGCCAGTGGACGCGTCCTGGTCCTCGGATACCGGGGCCCGGCGCGCTGGTGGCGCTGGTGCTGGTGATTGGCGGTCTGGCGCTCTCGCAGTGGCGCTGTGGCACCTCAGAGCGCCTTGGCCACGAAGCGCCACAGCTCCTCGAACTCGCGCCGGCCGAAGCCCGCGCCCGACTTGAAGAGCGTGGTGTTCCCGCGCCGCTCGAAATGGCCTACGACGTCCAGGTGGTCGGCGAGCACGATGCGCGCGGCGTGGCCGGCGAGCGTCTGGGACGAGGCGGGTACGATGCCGTCGTTGGCGCGGGGCGTGTCTTCCACCATCTCACGCTCGGTCCCGGGCGCACACGCGGCGATCCAGGGCCCCTTGGGGAAGGCGTCGGGCCGGAAGTCGCTGCGCGCTGCGCAGGCATAGCAGAGGGCATACACCAGGCGACGGTCGAGGGCGCCAAGGCCCCCTCGGGTGAACGAGGGCCTGGGGGCGACGGTCACGATCTCCACCAACCGTGCCCCGTGATCGCCGAGGCCCTCGTTGAGCGTCGCCATCCGCTCGGGCGCGAGGTCACGCAGCATCCGGCCGTCGGACATGACCGTCCCGCGGAAGTGCTCTATCTGGCGCGCCGTGTCCTCGTCCATGCCGGCGAGGAGATCGATGACCGGCCCGTTCACGCTGCGCCGCGGCCACACGGCCTGGAGGAGCGTGTAGGCCAGGCCGATCCCGGGCAACCCCAGCCGCCGGGTCACCCGCCCTGCGTCGGCCATGATGGTGGCCAGGTACATCCCTTCCAGCACCAGGCGGGGGACGCCGCGCATGAAGCTCTTCGCAATGGGCGTTCCGTGCTGAGGCGCGGAGATCGTCACCAGTGTGCCGAGGTGCCCCAGGAGCCGCGGGCGCAGCTCGCGGTCCTCCCCATGGAAGCGGTACCGGGGATTCGCGAGCAAGCGCACGTCGACGCCGCCGGTCGAGTGGCCGATGATGTGGATGCGCGGGCCGCGTCCCCTCGTCTCGCCGAGCAGCAGCGCGCCGCCCAGGCGCTTCAACACGGCGTCCTGGAGCGTCCGCACTCGCGCTGCGAGCGAACCCAGCGGCGGCGGCTCGTGCACGTGGATGCGCCCACCCAGCTCCGGCCGCGCGGCCACCATCGCCCTGATGACGTGCTCGAAATAGGAGATGTGCGGCCGTCCCTCGCGCCCGAAGGTGCCAAAGCCGAAGAAGCCCGGTACGAGCAGCACCTGGTCCGCGGCGCGCACCGCTGGACTATCGCCCCTGCTACCGCGCGATGGGCCGGCCTTGTGGGGCCTCGCGATCCCATGCCGCACACTGCGGATCCCCGGGGCGGAGAATCTCCGACCCCCGCGACCAATTCACTGGACGTGCAGCACCACGAGAGTGTTCTTGCGCAGTTCCGCGCGACGTTCTTTGCTGAGGAAGCTGCGGACCCCTCTCGACGTCAGGTGCCCCGGGCCCGCCCCAATGGGGCTCTTTCTCGCCTTCGGCAAGAGCCGGAGTCATCCTCGGAACGCCGCGCTGGAGAACATGATGACGATCGACGGCGCCAGCGGGCATGACGCTTCTGACGTTGCGGGGCACGGAGAGGCCGATCGTTTCCGGCAGGCGTTCGAGACGGCGCCGGTGCCGCTTTCGGCATCACCCCAGCGAATACATCGCGTGGTCTGCTGAGCTGGAAGCAGGCCCAGGCAGGAGAGGAGTCAGGATGCGTACCGCAGGAAGAGGATCCGTTGGCCGCGCCGCGCTCGTCGCCCTTGCGTTGGGGGTGCCGGTCTCGTCGCTGGCCGACCAGGTCGCGGTGAAGCACCGGGAAGGTCTGACGCACGGCTTCGTCGCGCTGCGCACGCTCGAAGGTACCCCCCTCGCCGATGGCGACCTCATCGAGACCACGTCCCCGACTTCCAGTGGGAATCGCGTGACGTCGCAGCTCACGCTCCGCTTCAAGGACGGATCGATCCACCAGGAGACCACCGTCTTCACGCAGCGCAAGACGTTCCAGTTCGTGAGCGATCATGTGGTGCAGAAGGGGCCGGCGTTCAAGACCCAGATCGAATCGACCGTCTCCGCGAGCGGCCAGGTCACGGTCCGCTACTCCGACGAGGACGGGAAGGAGAAGAAGATCGAGGAACGCGTCAAGCTGCCGCCCGACACCGCAAACGGAATGATCATGACGCTGCTCAAGAGCATCTCGCCCAAGACGCCGAAGACGACCGTGTCGATGGTGGCGCTCACGCCGAAGGCACAGCTGGTCAATCTGGAGATCATTCCCCAGGGAGAGGAGCACTTCTCGACCGGCGCCTCTGCACACCTGGCCATGCACTACGTGGTGAAGGTGCACGTCCCCGGCCTGACCGGCGCGGTCGCGTCGGTGCTCGGCAAGATCCCGCCCGATTCTCACGTCTGGGTTCATACCGGCGAGGCGCCTGCGTTCGTGAAGGCGGAGCTGGCGCTCTTTCCCGGCGGTCCGACGTGGCGGTTGGAATTGCTGAGCCCCGTCTGGCCCTCGGGCTCTCCGGCGCCCAAGGAATCGAGCGAAGCCAAGAAGGAGTCGAGCGAAGCCAACAAGGAGTCGAGCGAAGCCAAGAAGGAATCGAGCGAGGCCAAGGAGCCGCAGGACAGCAAGCACTGAAGCTCCAGACCGCGTCCGCACGCGGTTCAGGGGACGCCTGGAGACCGGGCAGGGGCACGGAGCCTCCGTGGAGGCCGAACGCTGCCCCTCGTGAGCGTTCTAGAACTGGCCCATCAGCGCGAGTCCGCGGCCGGTCGGCACCGGCACCAAGGTGAGCTTCGCCCCGGGCGCGCGAGCGTGCAGCCAGGGCACCGCAATCCCCACCCCGAGCCCGACCAGCGCTCCAGCGAGGACGTCGGACGGGAAGTGCTGGCCGGCCAGGACGCGCTCGACGCCGACGCTCGCCGTGACGACCCCCGTCACGACCCACGGCCACACGTGCTCATCGTACCGCCGTCCAATGGTGAAGGACGCCGCCGACAGCGCTGCAGCCGTGGTCGAGACATGCCCGGCATAGAAGGAGAGGTAGCCCTGGCCGCCGTGGACGAAGGACGGCTCGCCCGCATAGGTGCGAGGTCGCGGTCTCTGCAGCCCGAAGTTGGCGACCTGCTGCAGCAGCGTGCTCACCAGCACGGTCTCGGTCAGCACCGTGAAGTCCTCCGCGAAGGCCCGATTCGCACCGAGGGCGAACAGGTCGATGAGCGGTGGCGCGGCGAGGGCGACGCCCACGGTGATGTCACTGGCCAGGCCAGCGGCCTGGCTGTGGTTGCCCACGCTGCCCCGGTCCAGGAAGTCGAGCTCGCCGGTGCTGCAAGGACAGCGCTTCCGCACCTGGTGCTCCACCAGATAGGCGCGGAGCAGTCCCGCCGAGGCGCCTGCGGCAATGACCGGGATGTCGACCGCGAGGCGCAGGCGATACACCTCGAGTGGCGGGGCCTCGAGCAGCGGAGATGGCGTGAGATCGTCTGCGCCGGCCGCAAGCAGAAGCGTCGCGAGGGGTAGCAGCGCGAGCATGGTCGTCGGCCTCCAAGAGCTCAACTGACTCAGGGGATCTTTTTTGAGCGTACACACGGCCGGCCAACCCGTCTCCAGGACTCATCTGGGGTGGCGGACGCCCCGACCCAGAGTCGTTGGTGACGCGCGGCGCGAAGGCAACGCGGAGAAACGCGACTTCAGACAAGGACTTGCGATCCCAGGGTTCGACCTGAGGACCGCGGACGCATACGCGTCATGGCAGCGATTCGAGCCACTCTGGGACGAGCTACTCTGCGGGCTGCTCTGCTCCGGGGGGGTGCTCCGGCGCCCGGCAAGCCGCCCGGAGCGAGCTCCAGCCCACCACGGCAGGCGGAACGTAGCTCGTCTTCCGCGAAGCCGATTGGCACCTGGTCCACGAGCCCGATGGTCTCGAGTCGGTGCAGACTGCTCTCGGCTAGCTGGCGTGGCTCAGGTTGTACGCTTCGATGCTCTTCTTGAGGTCCTTGAACTCCGGCATTCACACGACCCCTCGCGACGCCGGCGTCGGCATGCACGCCACGGTGCTCAGGAGGGTCGCCTCGACCGCCACGAAGCTGCCTCAGGTCGGGCTGCACAACTCTCGTATCGCCTCGACAACCTGGTGGAGGTGAGCCCCGGGATGCACTCTCTGCTCGCGGCTGGTCTCGATCGTCGTCCGCATGCAGTCACGGCAATGCGGGGCCCGCGGGCCCTTGCTCCGGCTTCGTTTGAGAACGTTCGCGAACGAGGCGGTGTCGCCGGCTCGCCCCCCGGGGGCGTTGGCCCTTCGGTCCGTTTCGGCCCGTGCTCTCCCGGGCCGGAGCTTGTCGCTACTTCACGATCAGTCCCTCTGGACGGAGACGCCTTGGACGGCCGAGGCCACCTCGCCGCCTCGCCGCACGCTCTCCGGCGAGTCGATGAAGCCGCTCAGCTGGACGGTGTCATGCGGGACCTTGTCGAAGCGCGGCAGGGCCGGGAAGTCCTCGGCCGGCAGGCCGATGATGCCGGATTCCGCCCAGAGGCTCTTGACGCTGATCTGGAGCGTCTTCAGTGGCGTCTCCGGGTGGTCGGTGCCGGTGCTGGTGCTTCGCCCGTGGTTGACCGTGTACGTGTCGCCACCGCCGGACGCCTGGCTCTCGCCGGCGCGGACGGTCACCAGGGCGGAGGGCCCGTCCTCGCTCGCCTCGACGCGATAGCTTCCGGCCTGCAGGATGGAGAACGCCCAGCCGGGCGTGTCCACCTCGAGGATCTCGTCCCCGTACGGCCGTTGGACACGGACCGTGACGGTCCACTGGATCAGCAGCATCCGGACGAAGCGGTCGTCCAGGTTGTTGAACGCGAAGTCGGGGCTCGCATCCAGGCGAACCGTTGCGGCCCCCGTGGTCAGCTCCGCTCGCGGGTCGCCCCCGCCGGTCCAGAGCCGGTCGCCCGCCCTCAGGGGCCGGTTGGCGACCGCTCTCACCCGCTTGGACTCGCCGGCCGGTTGGAAGGAGAGGGGGCCATGAAGGTCACCCTGGCGCTCCACCCGGCCCGGCGGATTGGTCTCGTCCGTGGTGGCGTCCTGGTACGATGACCGCAATGCCAGCACGGAGATGATCAAGACCTGCGCCAGAAGGACGTACCAGTGAGTCCGCGTTCTGGTCTTCGACATCGGTGACCTCTCCTCAGGGTCGTTCCTGCGGAGCGACGACACGCCCCGGACCGCCAGACGATTCCTGGCAGGCGTGGCCAGGGTTGGAGCATCTTCCGTGCCAGCCGGTGTCGGCGGTGGTGGACCGAGCGAGCAGCGCGAATCGCGCTCGTGCGCCGCCATACGAACGTTCGCGAACGTCTCCGGCTGCCCCGGATCCGCGACTGGCACGACCTCGGGTGAACGCCCCGGGGCGTGAGGATTGCAGGCGGGGAGCATGCCGTGGCCAGGCGCGCGCCGCAGAACCATGGCCAGCCGGGTTCGCTCAGCGTGGGCCGAGGCGGTGCTCGTCTCGGGCACTGGTACGGACCGCTTCACTGCGCGAGGTGCTCGAGTGGCGGAACCCCCAACGACGCCGGACCAGGGCCGAAAGGAAGCGGTCCCGCGACTCCTGGCGCTGTCTCCGGCTTGCGATCAGGCCACTGGCGGTGTCCGCCAGGCGCGCGATGACGCGGCCGAGCGGATCGAGCATCCAGGTGTGCAGCCAGGAGCCCGCCTCCACGGATGTCATCGAGCGCGACCGTGCAAAGTGGTCCTGGATCCACGCCTCTCCCTGCTTGACGACCTGGGCGTCAGCGACCTCCACGAGAGTCTCCAGGTTCGCGAGCGAGAACGGATCGAGGTTGAAGCTGCCCACGAGCAGGCGGCGCCCGTCGATGGTTGCTACCTTGGCGTGCAGGACCGAACCGCTCCATTCATGGATGCGGACGCCCGCCGCGAGGAGCCGGCGATACAGACTCCTCGTGGCCGCCCGAGCGAACGGGACGTCGCTCCGGCCGGTCAGGAGCAGGCGGACCGCGACGCCGCGCCGCGCGGCAGCGGTGATGGAGCGCACGATCCCACCGTCGGGCAAGAAGTAGCCGTGCGCGACGTGGATGCGCTGCCGGGCGCCCGCGAACGCCTTGAGATAGCGCCGACGCAATCTCCATCCCCCGCCGAGGCCACAGAGGTAGACGCGCAGGGAGCTGTCGACCGATCGGTTTGGTTCGCGGCGAATCGTCCGTCCCAGGTGCTCGCACTGCGGCCCACGGATCTCGAGCGCCAGGTCCGCCCACCCCACCCGCACCTCGTCGGCCACGTTCTCGTCGCCGATGTTGATCCCGCCGAGGAAGGCCACTTCGTCGTCGACGAGGAGGATCTTGCGGTGGTTGCGGCCGAAGTGACCGAGGAGCAAAGCCCACAGGCGGTGGTAGATCCGGACCATGCAGCCGCCGGCGCGCAAGGAGGCAGCGACGGCACGTCCGCCGTACGCGGAGCCCCAGCCGTCGATCACGACCTGGACCGTCACCCCTCGCGCGGCGGCCCCTGCGAGCGCCTCGACGAAGCGGGCCCCCACGCCTGAAGGCGCGAAAGCGTACACCTCCAGGTGCACGCTCCTTCGCGCCAGGGCGATGGCCCGGAGCATCCTCGGGTAAGCCTGCGCGCCGCCGTCAAGCAGCTCCACGGACTCGGGTGGCGAGGCCGCGGAGTCGTCTGCGGTGAAGGTGGCGCTCGCGCCGGGAAGGTCGGGATCAGGGTGGATCACGCGACGAGTGAATCTCCTGTCGCCGAAGACACGTAACCAGCCGACGTGGCTCCCGCTTGCGTCATCGGGAGCGTTGTGCTCCGACTTTCGTGCGGATGGGTCGACCGGCGAGCTCCTCCCGGAGAAGGACTCCCGCTCGAGTCCAAGCCGTTGGCCGAACACCCCCGGCCACCTCCGACAGCCGTCAGCCCAAGGCCTTGCGATTCAACGCCGGGCTCTGGCGGGACATGCAGTTCACGGACGTGAACCACCACGCGACCGAGCGGCCTGGGATGTCGGGAAGGGCCATGTGCGCGCGGGGGAAGCTCCAGTTGATCCGCAAGGCGATGCGGGAGGGGCGGATCGGCTACGAGCAGGCTCGGCTGGTGGCCCGAGACCTGTTCCGCGACGCCTGCGGCGCCGTGTGCGACGCGGAGAAGCGGCTCGTCCCGACCGCGTGCCGGGCGCCGGATCAGCTGGAATGGGAGCTGGGGGGGGAGGAGGAGGACGGCTGATCTACACCTCCAGCAGGATCCGCTCCGGATCCTCGATCCCCTCCTTCACCTTGACCAGGAAGGAGACCGCCTCGCGGCCGTCGACGATCCGGTGATCGTACGAGAGGGCCAGGTACATCATCGGCCGGACCACCACCTGGTCGCTCGGCCCCACCACCGGCCGCTTCTCGATCTTGTGCAGGCCCAGGATGCCGGACTGGGGCGGGTTGAGGATGGGCGTCGAGAGCAGCGAGCCGTAGATGCCGCCGTTGGAGATGGTGAAGGTGCCGCCGTCCAGGTCGTCGACGCCGAGCCGGTTGTCGCGCGCCCTCTTGGCCAGCTCGGCGATGGCCTTCTCGATCTCGGCGAAGGAGAGCGCGTCGGCGTCGCGCACCACCGGCACCACCAGCCCCTTGCCGCCGCCCACCGCCACCCCGATGTCGTAGTGGTCCTTGTAGACGATGTCGTCGCCCCGGACCTCGGCGTTCACCGCCGGGAAGGCGCGCAGCGCGTCGACCGCGCCTTGACGAAGAAGGACATGAAGCCGAGCTTGACGCCGTGCCGGGCCTGGAAGGCCTCGCCGTGCTTCTCGCGCAGCGCCATCACGCGCGACATGTCCACCTCGTTGAAGGTGGTGAGGATGGCGGCCGTCGTGCTGCGCCTCCACCAGCCGGCGGGCCACGGTGCGGCGCAGCGTGGTCATGGGCACGACCCGCTCGCGAGCCCCCGCCTCGACCGCCGGCCGCTCAGCCTGAGCGGGCGGCCGCCGGAGGCGGCCGCGGAGTCGAAGGCCGCCGGCACCGCCGCCAGGGCCGGGCCGACCGCGCGCGCCTCCAGCGCCCGCGCCACGTCGTCCCGGCCGACCTGCGTCGGTGGCCGCCGCGCCGCGCCACCTCCGCCGACGTTCAGCCCCTGCTCGGCCATGAGCCGGCGGGCGCTGGGCGAGGCGCGCACCGGCGGCCACCGGTTGCGGCGGCTCCGGCGCGGCGGCCAGACCGGGCGCGGGGCGCGGCTCGGGCCTCGGCGCCGGGGCGGCAGCGGCGGGGACCTGCGCCGCCTGGCCGGGCTGACCGTTCCCCGGACGTGCGGCCGCCTGGGCCGTGCCGCCCTCCTCGACCTCGGCGATCACCTCGCCGACCGCGACCGTGTCGCCGGTCTCGCGAAGCACCTTGCGCAGCACGCCCGCCGCCGGGGCCGGGATCGCCACCGTCGCCTTCTCGCTCTCCACCTCGACCAGCGGCTCGTCGACCTGCACCGGCTCGCCTTCCTTCTTGAGCCAGGCGCCGATGGTGGCCTGCGTGACCGACTCCCCCAGGGACGGGACCTTGAGCTGGACGGACATGGCTGTCAGTGCTCCTGGATGGCGGCGCGGGACTCGACCCGCGACAGGCGCGAGGCAGGCTCGCCCAGCGCCTGGCGCACGAGCTGCTCCTGCTCGAGGCGGTGGTGGCTCGACGATCCCACCGCCGGGCTGGCCGAGGCCGGCCGCGCCGACCAGCGCGAGCGGCGAGGGCAGCCGCGGCGAGAGGTGCAGGTCGACGTAGTCCCAGGCGCCCATGTTCGACGGCTCCTCCTGCGCCCAGACGAGCTCGACCCCGGGGCGGTAGGCGCGAGAGCACGTCCCGGATCTCCTCGTCGTGGAGCGGGTAGAGCTGCTCGACGCGGACGATGGCGACGTGTCCGGCGCCGCAGTCGCTCGCGGGCGGCGACCAGGTCGTAGTAGAGCTTGCCCGAGCACAGCACGACGCGCGTCACCTTCGGACGGGATCGGCCTGCTCGTCGGGGAGGATGGGCCGGAAGCCGCCCTCGGCCAGGTCGCGCAGCGGCGAGACCGCGGCCGGGAGCCGGAGCAGGCTCTTCGGGCGACATCACCACCAGCGGCTTGCGGTAGCGCGCGAGCACCTGCCGCCGCAGCGCGTGGAAGATCTGCGCCGGCGTGGTCAGGTTGCACGACCGCCAGTTGTCGTCCACCGACAGCTCCAGGAAGCGCTCCAGCCGCGCCGAGGAGTGCTCCGGCCCCTGCCCCTCCATGCCGTGCGGCAGGAGCAGGACCAGGCCCGAGAGCCGCTTCCACTTGGCCTCGGCCGAGGAGAGGAACTGGTCGATGATCACCTGGGCCGAGTTGACGAAGTCGCCGAACTGGGCCTCCCAGATGGTCAGCCCCTCCGGCATGTCCAGGCTGTAGCCGTACTCGAAGCCCAGCGCGGCCGCCTCCGACAGCAGGCTGTCGCGGATCTCGACCGGCCCCTGCCCCTCGCGCAGGTGCGCCAGCGGCGTGTACGGCACGCCGGTCTCGTGGTCGAGCAGGACCGCGTGGCGGTGGCTGAAGGTCCCGCGGCGCGTGTCCTGCCCCACCAGCCGCACCCGCGTGCCCTCCAGGGCCAGGGTGGCGTAGGCCAGCGCCTCGGCCATGCCCCAGTCGATCGGCCGGTGGCCGCGCGCCCATCTCGGCGCGCGCCTCCAGCACGCCGCGCCAGCTTGGGGTGGACGTGGAACCCCTGCGGCACCTGCGAGAGCGCGAGGCGCCGCCTCGCGGAGCTGCGGCTCGGGGACGCCGGTGGGCGGCTCGTCCCTGTCGCCAGCGGACCGCCCTGGTACCCGCGCCAGACGCCGCCCATGGTCTGCGGCGAGGGGCGGGCCGCGATCCGCGCCGACGCCTGGTACGCCTCCTCCAGGCGGGCGCGGTAGGCGGAGGCCATCGCCTGGACGTCCTCCGGCCCGAGCACGCCGTCGCGGACCAGCTGCTCGGCGTAGACCTGCCGCAGGGTCGGCTTGCGCGAGATGGCCCGGTACATGACCGGCTGGGTGAAGGAGGGCTCGTCGCCCTCGTTGTGGCCGTGCCGGCGGTAGACCCACAGGTCGATGACCGCGTCGCGGTGGAAGCGCTGCCGGAAGTCGGTGGCCAGGAGCACCGCCTGCGCCACCGCCTCCATGTCCTCCCCGTTCACGTGGAAGATGGGGATCTGCAGCATGCGGGCCGGGCCGGTGCAGTAGGTGGTCGACCGGGCGTCGCGCGGCGAGGTGGTGAAGCCCACCTGGTTGTTCACGATCACGTGGACGGTACCGCCCACGTGGTAGGTCTCGAGCTCGGACATGTCCAGGCCCTCGGCCACGATGCCCTGCCCGGCGAAGGAGGCGTCGCCGTGCATCAGCAGCGCCATGCTCCGGAGCCGGTCGAAGTCGCGGTAGCGATCCTGCTTGGCGCGGACCCGCCCCTGGACCACCGTGTCGATCCACTCCAGGTGGCTCGGGTTGAAGGCCAGCGACGACGTGGAAGGGCACGCCGTCGGGGGTGTCCCGGTCGGACGAGTAGCCGAGGTGGTACTTCACGTCGCCGCCGCCCGAGCCGATCGATGCCGGTGTCCCGGAACTCGGCGAAGATGTCCTGCAGCGGCTTGTGCCAGCGACGTTGGCGAGCACGTTGAGCCGCCCGCGGTGGGCCATGCCGATGACCACGTTGCGAATGCCGTGCCCGACCGCCCGGTCGATCAGGAACTCGACCAGCGGCACGAAGCCCTCCGCCCCCTCGAGCTGAAGCGCTTGGAGCCGAGGAAGCGCGTCCCCAGGAACTGCTCCAGCATCTCGGCCTCGAGGATCTTGCCGTAGAGCTCCTTCCGCACCTCCGGCGCCAGCGTCAGCCGGTTGCGGGTCCGCTCCATCCGCTGCTGAAGCCACCCTCGCAGCTCGCGGTCGTCGATGTGCCCGAGCTCCACGCCGATGCTCCGGCAGTAGGTCTCCTCGAGCCGGCCCACCAGGTCGCGGAGCGCCTGCCCTGCGCCTGCCGACGAGGTGCCGTCGCCGCGGCCCCCCGGATCGGCTGTCGGCCGGTCCAGGTCGCGCTCCGAGAGGCCGAAGGCCTCGAGCGAGAACCGCTCGGCAGGGTGGATGAGACCGAGCGGATCGAGGTGGGCGCGGAGGTGCCCGAACTCGCGGTACGCCTCGACCATCGCGTCGACCTTGGACTGGAAGGCGGCATCGGCGGTCGGGGCCGCGGTGACCCGGACGGCATGCGCCCCATCGGGCCGGCGGGGAGCGAAGGCGGCCGGGGCGGGTGCGGCGCCGGGCGTCCCGGGCAGGGCCTCGAAGTACCGCCTCCAGCCCTCGTCGACCGAGGAGGGATCCTCGAGCCAGGCGTAGTAGAGACTCTCGACGAAGGGAAGGTTGCCGACGCTGGGCAGCGCTGGGAGGTCCATCCGAGATGACATGCTCGGCGGTATTTAACGGGGGCGAGGGTGGCCAGGTCGGGGATTCTGGTCAGGTGCCGCGCTGGCTCTCCCCCGACCGGCCGCAGCCGGGAGCATGGGAACGGGTCGGCGATCAGACCACCGCGGCTGCGGCGCTGGCCCAGGCCCGGAAGGGGCATGGGCTCCTGTACCAGGGCGGGTACCACGGCGCGCGCCAGCTGCTTGCCGCGATGGGCCGCCGCCTGCGCGCCGGGCCCCTTTTGGGCCCAGGCAGCAGCCGCTCCCGGTCCCGTGCTCGTACCGCCGCCCCCGCCCCCGCCCGCGAGGAGCCCCCGCCCGCCACCGCGAGCCGATCGCGCCTCGCCCAGCTCTTCCACGCCGAGCGCGAGCTCACGCGCCTCGAGCACGAGGTGCTGTCGCGCCTCTGCGTGCCGGTCGGCGAGGGCTATCGGCTCGAGCTTCGCCGCGCGCCCGACGTCGCCGCGGCCTGCGCCGAGGCGCTGGGGCCCTCCCCCGGCCCCGGGGTCCTGCCCCTGCGCGACGTCCTCGGGATGGTGGGCGCGCACGAGTGGCGGCGCAGGGGGGTGGAGGTCCCCGCGCTCGGCGCCCGCGTCCACCCGCACCACGGCGTGTACGCGCCCGTGCGCGGCGAGTACGTGGACCTCGTCGCCCGGGCCGCCGAGGCCTGGCCGGTGGCCGGGAAGCGGGCCGTCGACGTGGGCACCGGGACCGGCGTCCTCGCCCTCGTCCTGGCGCGCCGGGGGGCGATCGTCATCGCCACCGACGTCGAGCCCGCCGCGGTCGCCTGCGCCCGCGAGAACGCGGACCGGCTCGGGCTGGCCGCCTCGGTCGACGTCCGGCTGGCGGACCTCTTTCCCGGGGAGCCCGCCGACCTGGTGGTGTCGAACCCGCCCTGGCTGCCGGGCGAGGCGCACGGGCCGCTGGAGCACGCGGTGTACGATCCGGGCGGCGCGATGCTGTACGGGCTGGCGATGGGCCTGCCCGGCGCGCTTCGCGAGGGCGGCGAGGCGTGGATCGTGCTCTCGGACCTGGCGGAGCGGCTGGGCCTGCGCGAGCCCGATCACGTGGAGGGGCTGGCCCGGCGGGCCGGGCTGCGGATCGCGGACGTGCTCGAGGCGCGGCCCTCGCACCCGCGGGCGCGGGATCGCGAGGATCCGCTGCACGAGGCGAGGGCGGCGGAGGTGGTGCGGCTGTTCCGGCTGCTCCGGTGAACGGCGACGGGTCAGTGGTTGCTGCCCTGCGTTTCCCAGTCCCTCTCCGCCACCAGCTCGCCCAGCTCGCGGAGCACCACCGCCTCGTCGCCCACGTTGAACTCCAGGATGCGCCGCAGGTGCTGGACCGACTCGAGGTCCAGCTCGTCGCAGCGGATCCCCACTTGAAGTCCGCGCTGGTGCGCGACGTCGCCGTCCATGCGGATGCGGGCCCCGCTGCCCGGGTCGAGGTCGATGGTGACCGCGCAGGTGCTGCCCTTCGCCGGGGCCGGGCCTTCCGAGAGCTCGACCAGGGCCCCCTTGAGCGAGACGTTCACGAGGGCGCACGGGAGCTTGCCACCCCGGTACTCGAGCTGCGCCGGGACGTGGAAGGGGATGCGCGTGAAGCGGCGCTGCTTCTGCCAATGGTCCGACATGGTGCCCTCCCAGTCCGGGAGCCCCCCGCCAGCGGGAAGAAAGGCCTGCCCTGAGCCTGTCGAAGGGCCGACATGCCCGCGGCGGGAACCCCATCCTACCGCGCTCGCGCCGGGGGACGAAATGGGGGGAGCGGCTCGCACCGGGGTGGTCAGTGCGGACCTGGAGCGTGCATCCCCGGCCTCCCCGCGGCGGGCGCCAGCAACGCCCCGCGCAGGGCCAGCGGCGTCACGGTGCGCGACTCGCGCTCGTAGCGCCTCAGCACCTCGTCGACCCGCCGCCTCGGCACCGGCGGCACGTCCAGGCCATACCCGAGGCGGATCATGACCTGGGGTAACCCCGCCTCCCCGACGGCGTCGCGCAGCCGGGAGCGGAGCTCCGGAACCTCGATGGCCTGGTTCAGATAGGACGCGGTCAGACCGGCGGCGGTGGCGCGAAGGAGGATCCGCTGCAGCGCCTCGCCGGCGGCGATCGATTCCTCCTGCCCGTCGCGGGTCGTCGAGAGCACCAGCAGCGCGCGCGTGGTGCGGGCGCGGCGCCGGTCGCGCTCGGCCTCCATGCGCGCCGGGTTGCGGAACCGCTGCACCACGGGCTGGAGGAAGGCCGCCAGATCCGAGAGGCCGTGGGCGCCGGCGGGCATCCCGTCGCGGCGCGCGCTCAGGTTGAGCCGGGTCCAGGCGAAGAGCTCCGCGCGCCAGCGCGGGTTGGACCACTGGACCTCGTCGCCCTCGCTGACCAGGTCGGCCACCAGCGACCGCTGGTGGTCCTCGACCGGGCGCAGCCACGCGCCCTCGCGTCGGGCCTCGCGCACCAGCTGCGCCACCAGCCCCTCCGGGGGCTCCCGGCCGTCGAGCGGAAGGCGATTGGTGCGGCGCCGCGGGATGGCCTGGAACAGCTCCTCGATCTCCGGCGTGCTGGGCTGCCGCTCCTCGAGCCACAACCGCGCCACCAGGCCATCGCGCCGATATCCGCGCACCACCTCGGTGGAGGTGGCTTGGCCGAAGTGCGCGGCCGCCAGCGTCAGGTTGGTGAGGGCGGCGCCGCAGGCCATGAGCAGCTCGCGGCCGTCGGGGTCGGTGGTCTGGAGCGCGCGGCTTCCGTCTGCGTAGAGCCGGACCTCGTCGCCCTCGATCTCGAACAGCCAGGGCTGGGTGTTGTGGCGGGACGGCGCAAGCACCGCCCAGGAGAGGAGAAAACGGAGCCGCTCCGCCGGGTCACCCCGCGCGGGAAACGCAGCGTCGGCAGGCTGACGTTCAGCCACGTCCGGAGTCATCTCGTCACCGTTGGGAACGGGTGCGCAGACACACCCGGGTTCTGAGGTAGATCTCGAAGTGGGGCTATGGGAGTACCCGCCGGGAGCGTCGGCGGAGAAAGGCCGCGTTGCGCGAATCGCTGACCGAGCTGGCCGTCATCCTCGCCTTGGTCCTCGCCAACGGCGTCTTCGCCGGCGCGGAGATCGCGGTCATCGCGATGCGCCGCAGTCGCATCCGGCAGCTGGTGGAGCAGCATCGACCCGGGGCGCGGGCGATGCAGGAGCTGCGCGACGCTCCCGAGCGATTCATCGCCACCGTCCAGACCGGCATCACGGTGGTGGGGGCCACCGCCGCGGCCTTCGGCGGCGCCGAGCTGGCCCGCCGCATCGCGCCGGGGATCGCCGCCATCCCGGGGCTGGAGCCGTACGCGGGGAGCATCGCCTTCGCCCTGGTGGTGGCGCTGGTCTCGTACCTGTCGCTGGTGCTGGGCGAGCTGGTGCCGAAGTCCTTGGCCCTGCGCAATGCCGAGCGGTACGCGCTGCTCGTGGGAAAGCCGCTGCTGGTGCTCTCGCACCTGGCCCGGCCGCTGGTGTGGCTGCTCACCACCACCTCCAACGTCGTGCTCCGTCCCTTCGGCGACCGGACCACCTTCAGCGAGGCGCGCCTCTCCGCCGAGGAGCTGGAGCAGCTCGTCGAGGAGGCCGGCAAGGTGGGGTCGCTGGACCCCTCCACGGCGGAGATCGCATCGCGGGCGCTGGCCTTCCGGGAGCTGACCGCCGGCGACGTGATGGTGCCGCGGAGCCGGGTGGTGGCGCTGCCGCTGGGCGCTCCGGCCGAGGAGCTGAAGCGGATGCTCCTCGAGGAGGGGCGCTCGCGGATGCCGGTCTACGACGGGACGCTCGACGACGTGGTCGGCTACGTCCTGGCCAAGGACCTCGCGGCCATGGCCTGGGAGCGGCAGCTCATCGTCCTCTCCGACCTGATCCGGCCGGTCCACTTCGTGCCCGAGACGGCCCGCGCCGTGCAGGTGCTGCGCGACATGCAGCGCCGCCGCACGCAGATCGCGGTGGTGGTCGACGAGCACGGCGGGATGGCGGGGCTGCTCACGCTGGAGGACCTGGTCGAGGAGCTGGTGGGCGAGATCCTGAGCGAGGCGGAGGACCCGCAGGAGCTGTTCCAGCGCGAGCCCTCCGGGTCGGCGGTGGTGCGCGGCGACCTGCCGGTGCGCGAGGCCAACCGCGCCCTGGGGCTGGAGCTCCCCGAGGGCGAGGACTACACCTCGGTGGGCGGGCTGTGCGTGGCGCTGGCCGGCGCGGTCCCCGAGCGCGGGACCCGGCTCCGGACGCCCGAGGGCGCCGAGCTGGAGGTGCTGGACGCGTCCCCGCGGGTGGTGCGGCGGGTGCGGATCACGCCGCCGGCGGGCTCGACCCCTCCGACAGCGTCCTGAGCGCGTCGTTGTCGGCGGAGAGCCTGCCCGCCGACATGGCCCAGCGCAGCGTGTCCACCGCCATCTCGTCGAAGGGGCGGATGGAGTAGCCGAGCTCGGCCCGGGCCTTGTCGGAGGAGGCGAAGGTGTAGAGGGCGCTGGCCTTGATCAGATCGCGCGTGATGGAGGGTCGCCGCTTCTGGAGCCCGGCGGTGATCTCCTCGGCCGCCGCGATGGCCATGGCCGCCGAGTAGGGCATCTTGCGCGGGACCGGGGCGCCGGAGAGCGCGCACACCCGCGTGATCATCTCGGTGGTGGTGAGGTTGTGTCCCCCCAGCGTGTAGATCTCGCCGGGCCGACCCCGCTCCAGCGCCTCGGCGTGTCCGCGCGCCACGTCGCGGACGTCGCAGAACGAGGCGCCGCCCTCGACGTACCCGGGGATGCGCCGCCGCGCCAGGGCCACGATCGTGCCGGCCGAGGACCCGTGCACGTCGCCCGGGCCGAGCACGAAGGAGGGGCGCAGCACCACCAGCGGCAGCCCGCGGGCGGCCAGCGCCAGCGCACGGCGCTCGCCCTCCAGCTTGGTGGTGAAGTAGGCGATCCCGAGCGACTCGGCGTTGCCCGCGGTCCGCTCGTCGAGCACGGCCGGGCTGCGGATTCCCCCCAGCACCGCCGTCGACGAGGTGAGCACCGCCCGCTGGATGCCGGCCCGGTGGGCCTCTCCCAGCACCCACTCGACCGCGTCGGCGTTGGCGGTGCGCAGCTCCTCGTCCAGCCCCGGGCGGAGCGCCACCCGGCCCACGCAGTGAATGACGGCCTCGCAGCCGGCCAGCGCCGCGCGGACCGTGGCGGCGTCGGTCAGGTCCCCGCGCATCACCTCGGCCCCGGCCGCCTGCGCCGCCTCGGCGACGCTGGAGGGCCGTGCCAGCACCCGGACGGCGTGACCGCGGCGGGCCAGCTCGCGGACCACGGCTCCGCCGATGAACCCCGTGCCGCCGGTCACCAGTACGCGCACCGAGACGGTGTAGCTCTTGTGCGCGGGTGACGCAACGGGTGGATGCCGCGGGGTGCCGGGAGAGCCCCCAAACCTGGACCCAGGCTTGGATTTGGACCGGACCTGGACCTGGACGATGAGTGACGGAAGTCGGTGCCAGTCGGTCCAGGCTCAGGACCACGTCCAGTCCGGGACCAGGTCGGTTCGAGCGTTCAGCGCGGGTGCTCGAGGAACCTTCTCACGACCTCGAGCAGATCGGACAGGTCGAAGGGCTTCACCACCAGGGCATCGACCTGGGCGGTCACGGCCTCGCCCGGCGAGGCCCCGGTCATGAGCACCAGCGGGATGTTCCGGGTGTCGGGCGCCGCCCGGAGCTGCTCCACCAGCTGCTCCCCGCTCATCATCGGCATCACCAGGTCGAGGAGCACCATGCGCGGGCGGTTCCCCTCCTGCAGCCAGGCCAGCGCCTCGGGTCCGCCCGACGCCGCGCGCACCGCATGCCCCTCGAGCTCGAGGCACTCCGCCAGGCTCTCGCGGATGGCGAGGTCGTCCTCCACCAGCAGGATGTCGGGACGGAGCGCGCTCACGGCCGGAACCGCCGTTCGATGCGCGCCCGGAGCAGCTCCAGCAGCTCCGTGCCGGTCATCCCGGCCTCGGGCGCGGGAGCGAGCTCGAGCCGCCCCTGGCCGGCCAGCCGGACGCCGGGGCCCAGCGGCCCGCGCGGCCCGAGCACCTGGACCGCAGCCGGCGCGAGCGAGATCTCGTAGGGCGCCAGGTACAGATCCGCGAAGCGGCGGCGCAGCCGGTCGGCGGTGAGCGCCTCGGCCTCCGGCGGCAGCATCTGGAACCCGAGCGCCGTCCCGGCCAGCCCGGCCGTCACCTCGGCCACCAGCCCCAGCCGGAGAGCATGCGGGGCGAGCGCCTCGAGCCCGTCCACCTCGCCGTAGCGCCAGTAGCTGCGCAGCACCGCCCCGCACCCGGCGCACACCAGCCCGTGCAGCGTGTCGAGCCCGCGCGTCCGGTGCAGGTGCCGGGCGGGTCCGGTGCGGCCGCAGCCGGGGCAGGATTCCGGCGGCCCCAGCGCCGCCAGCACCGCCGCCGCGATGTGAGCCACCGCCGGCCGCTCCTGCGCGACCTGCACGCCGGCGCCGAGATCGGCGGCGGCGAGCTGCAGCCCCGCCAGCACCTCCTCCCCCTGGGCGCGCGCGCCCACGGTGAGGTGGCGCGGCAGCCGGGCCAGGGCACGGGGCAGATCCGGGGCCGCCGGCCACTCGGCGCGCACCGCGTCCCAGACCGCCGCCCATCCCTCGGCCGTGCCGAGGCTCTCGGGCGGGCGGGCGCCGGCCGCCTCGGCGAAGAAGGCCAGGCAGGTCAGGGCGACCTCCCACGGCGCGGAGCGGGCCGCGTCCTCCAGCGCCCGGGCCAGCTCGCGCGCGGCCGCGGTGGCGCGCCGCTGGTCGAGCCGGGCCGCCCCGCGGCGGACCAGCTCGCTCTCGCCCAGCGGGTCGAAGGCGCGCCGCGCGCCGGTCGGCCCCCGCTTCTCGAGCTCTCTCATCCGACCCTTCCTGGCGCGCGCCAGCTCGCGCGCCGCTCGCGTCAGCCGCGCCAGCCGGTGAAGGGCGTCAGCATAAGCGGCCTGCGTCTCGTCCTCCAGCTCGACCCGCGTCTCCTCCACCAGGTCCCCGCCGGCCTCGGCGCGGCGGGCGGCCTCGGCGCGGAGCCGCTCGGTGTCGCTCCGCGAGAGCCGCTCGCGCTCGCGGCGCAGCGAGCTGGCGATCCGCTCCAGATTCGCGATGCGGGCCTGGAGGTGGGCGCGCCGCTCCTCGTCCGTCAGCTCGCCCAGCGGCTCGCCCGCCCCGACCTTCTCGGCCATGACCGAGAGCTCGGTCAGGTCGCCCCGGGCGTACGCGGCGTTGACCCGGGCCATGAGGTCGGAGAGCCGGGTCCGCTCGGCGTCGTCCTGCGCCAGGTCCGGGTGCAACAGCCGCGCCAGCCGGCGGTAGAGCCGCTTCAGGGCCACCGCCGCCGCCTCCACCTCCGGCTGCGGCCCGGCGGCGGTCTCCTCGGCCTCCGGGCCCTCCTCCGCCCCGCCGCCCCGTCCCTCCTCCAGCTCCGGACCGACCTGCCAGGCGAAGCGGATGCGGCGGGCGCGCCGGGCCCTGCGCCGGGCGCGCCTGCGGTGCGCGACCGGCTCGGCGGCCAGGACCCGCGCCGACTCCTCCAGCAGCGCATCCTCGAGCGCCTGCAGGCGCCGCACCAGGCGCTCGGCCACCGCCCGCTCCGCGAAGCCGCGGCCCAGCAGCCGTTCCCAGGTGCGGGAGAACTCGGCCAGCGCGGCGGAGAGCGCCTCAATCTCCAGGTCGAGCGCGGTGACCTCGTCGAGCACGGCCCGGAGCCGGGCCTCGAGGTCCGCGGTCGCGGCGCCGGGCTCTGGCCCGGGGCGCGTGCGCGCCAGCCCTCCCCGGCGCGAGAGCTCACGGCCGGAATGGGCCACGGGCGGCATCTTGCCATTCTACACGGCGCCCGCGGCGCCGGCCGAAGGGCCGCCCGGCCGGTGGAAAACGGCGCGGTTCAGGCCGCCTTGCCGGCCCGGGCGCGGGCGGCGTCGGGACGGAAGGTCGCCAGCCGGTAGACCGAGTACGCCACCACCACCACCACGATGTACTGCGCCGGCGTGAGCCCCAGGTAGCGGCCGTCGACGTAGTCGATCCCGTCGCCGGGCCGGGCGCGCAGGAAGTCGAGGAAGAAGCGGGCCGTGCCGTACAGGACCCCGAGCACCACCAGCAGCCGGCCGCGCAGGATCCCGCGCCGGTGGAGCGTCCAGAGCAGCGCCCCCAGCGCGAAGAGCAGGATGGCCTCGTAGAGCCCCAGGTCGTGGCGGGCGACGCCGTCCATGTTCACGGCCAGGAAGAAGTCGCTCCGGATGCCGGGGTGATCGTGGACCGTGAAGCAGCCCACCCGCGCCACGCCCCAGCCCGGCGCCATCCCCAGCGCGATCGCGTCCGAGTAGTGGGCGAAGCGAATGCCCTTCCAGCGGAACCAGACCAGGGCGGCCACGATCCCGCCCACCAGCCCTCCCATCGAGGAGAGGCCTTCCCAGAACTTGAAGACCTGCCACCCGCGACCGAGCTCCTCCGGGTGATACAGGAGCACGTGGACGAGGTGCCCGAACACGACGCCCGAGAGCACGCCCACCACCGCGAAATCCATGATCACCTGCGGGTCACGCCCCATGCCGCGGGCCGCCCGTCCCGCCAGGTAGACGGCCGTGATCACCCCGAGCGCGGTGAGCACGCCGAACGACTGGATGGTGATGGGCCCGAGCGGGAGGCTGGGGAGGGTGAAGCCGGGGATGAGGGCGAGGGGCATCGGCGGGTGTTTACCGCCGAACACCCCGTAGGTCCACGGGAAACGGGGCCTTACCGCCCGGCCACGCGGGCGCGGTCGCGGAACAGGTAGCCCTGGACCAGGTCGATCCTCAGGTCGCGGGCCACCACGAAGTCGGCGGTGGTCTCGACGCCCTCCAGCACCGTGCGTGCACCCGTCTCGCGCGCCATCGCCACGAGCGCGGCGACGAGCGCCCGGCAGCGCGGGTGGCGCAGGCGCGGGATCAGGGTGCGGTCGA
The DNA here is from genome assembly GCA_963736345.1 of uncultured Pseudomonadota bacterium. Lineage (GTDB taxonomy): Bacteria > Myxococcota > Myxococcia > Myxococcales > Anaeromyxobacteraceae > Anaeromyxobacter. Next base: position 186,103 of record CAVTOU010000007.1, read on the forward strand.
ACTTGAGGACCTCGGCCTCGGCGATGGCCTCGAAGGAGATGAGGCCGTTGACGGTGCCGATGTCGTCGAGCGCGAAGGCGATCTTCCGCGAGCGCAGCGCCGCGATCATCGACTGCGCGCGGACCACGTCGGCGGTGGCCAGCGCCTCGGTCACCTCGACCACCACCCGCACGCCCGCCGAGGAGAAGAGCGCCATGAACGGATTGCGGTGGCGATCGCCGGCGTGGGCCCAGGAGTCCGGATCGAGGTTCACGAACAGCGGAGCGCGCGGCGCGTGCTCCACCTGCTGGAGCTTGAGGGTGAGCTCGGCGCGCACCAGCAGCGCCTGGTCGGCGTGCAGGAGCGAGAAGACGCGGGCCGGGCCCACCGGCCGGCCATCAGGATGGGAGAAGCGGGCCAGGGCCTCGAAGGCGGCGGTGCGGCCGGTGCGGGCGTGGACCAGCGGCTGGTACTCGGTCCAGAAGCGGCCCGCGTCGAGGAGCCGGCGAATGGCGGTCAGGTCGAGCCGGCCGGGGATGGGCTGGCGGTCGTGCCCGGCGAACAGGTCGAACGGCGCCGGCTCCAGGTCGCACCGCCCGGAAACGATCTCGGCTGCGCCGTGGTCGCAAACGTTCCCGCTGGCACCTTGCACGGGATGAAGAGTGCCAGACCGCACTGCCACATTCATTCGCGCCTCCGCGCGACACCAAGGCCGGGGACAGGGCCGTGCCCTGCGACCCCGCCCCAGTGGTCGTCCAAACTCCCCCGCTGCGTCGATGTGCGCATCCTGCCACTCACCGCGCGTGGGATCCAGTACCGAGCGCCCGGCTGCTCTTCTGGGGCGTCGTGCCGCGCGGCGTCGCCGTGGCGTGGCCGATGGTGCAGCCATCTCGTCGCGACGCAGCGTGTCCGCTTGACTATGCGTGATTTGTCGCGTTCCGCCTCACAGCCGCCGACACCGGCGCAACCTGCCGATAGCGGCCTCAGGCATCCGACCCGAGATCGTCCCCCAGCGCCTTTCGCTGCTCGGGCCCGAGGATGGTCTCCACCGTGAAGCCGGGCAGGTCCGAGCCCGCCGCCACCGGCACCTCTCCGTGCACGTCGAACTTGAGGTACTGGACCGAGGAGAGCCGATCCGTGCCCACCTGCCGCGGATCGAAGCGGGGGCGCACCTTCTCGCCGCCCTGGAGCCGCAGGTAGAGGTGCCCGGGGAGGTCGAGCCACTCGCGCAGGCGGCGGTCGCGCTCCTCGGGATCCGGCACCTCGATGAGCAGCGAGACGCCCAGCTCGCCCTTGCCGCCCAGGAGCTCGTTGTAGGTCTCGAGCTCGTGCGCGATGTCCGCCTCGCGCGTCATGTGCTCGGCCCGGACCATCTCCTGGATCTGGTAGCGGATGGTGGCGGTGTTCTCGAACAGGAAGGTGAGCGCGCCGGCGCTCACCCGCCTCCGGGCCTTGGCCTGCAGGATGCCCTTGCGGATCTCGTCCCGCGACGCCTGGTAGGCGTCCAGGGGCATGATCTCCTCGCGACGCACCGGCTTCACTTCTCGTCTCCTTTCTCGCCCTCTCCGGCCGGGGCCGGCGCGGCCGGCCCGAACCCGTCCGCGCGGTAGGCCCGCGCCAGGAAGGTCATGGGGTGCATGGGCCTCTTCCCCGCGTGCTGCTCGAACTGCAGCGCCGCCAGCGGGCAGTCCGTCACCCACACGTCGGCCTCGGCCGCCCTCATCCCCTCGAAGGCGCGTCTGCCGATCCGCTGCGACGGCTCGAAGCCCTCCACCGTCATGGCGTAGGTGCCGTCGTGCCCGCAGCACTCGATGACCGAGCCGGCCAGCGTCACCCCGGGCACGCGCCGGACCAGGTCCCGGCCCTTGAATCCGATGGCCTGGGCGCGCAGGTGGCAGGGCGCGTGGTAGGCCACCCGACCACCGGCGGGCGCCGACTTGAAGGCGCCGTCGAAGCGCGGCTCGTTGCGGATCGACCACAGGAACTCGGAGACGTCCCTGACCGCGGCGGCGAGCCGCTCGGCCCGGGCGCGGTCCTCACCCTCGAGCAGGTGCGGCCACTCGCGCCGCATCATCATCGAGCAGGTCGGGTTCACCACCAGCACCTTGGCCCCGCGCTCCACGTAGGGCAGGAGCAGATCGAGATCCTGCCGGGCCCAGGCGCGCACCGCCTGGAGATCGCCGTGCTCCCAGGCGGGCATCCCGCAGCAGGCCAGCCCCTTCACCACCCGCACGTCCACGCCGCTGCGGCGCAGCACGAAGAGCGCGTCCTTGCCGATCTGCGTCTCGTTGTGCTGCACGAAGCAGGTCTGGAAGAGCACCGCCTCGCCGCCCGGCTCCGCCTTCACGTACCCGTTCCTGGCGGCCCACTCGTCGAAGGGCTGGGAGGCGAACGGCGGCAAGAGCTTGTCGCGGTGCACCCCCGCCGTCTTCTCGAGCAGGATCCGGAACGGGCGGGTCCGGTTCATGACGTTGGCCATGCCCAGCGAGAGGCGGGCCATCTTGCCGGCCGCATCCGGGTCGCCCAGCACGCGCTGCCGCAGCGAGCGCCGGGCGCCCTTCTGTGTCACGGCGCGATAGCGGTGGAACAGCTTGGGGACGTCGAGCTGGAACTCGTGCCCGTCGCGCGGCGTGTACGGGCACTGCACCTCGCACAGCTTGCACTGGAAGCAGGTGTCGATGACGCCGTCGATCTCGCCGGCGGACAGCTTGCGCACGTCCCCGTCGTGCTTCTGGTCGATGAGCGAGAAGAGCGAGGGGAAGGTGTCGCAGTACTTGAAGCACATGCGGCAGCCGTGACAGATCTCGAACCCGCGCAGGACCTCGCCGTCGAGCGCAGCGCGGTCCCAGTACCGCTGGTCGGCGGGGTCGTAGCTGAGCCCGGGCGTGGGGAGGTACGAGATGCGCTTGTCGGTCGGCTGCTCGGGGGCGCTCATGTCGATTCCTCGTCCAGATCTAGACGACGTCTGATCCCGTCCGGACCCGCCGAAACGACCCCCGCGGGGTTGCGGGCGGCCGGGATCGATCCCGCAGGGTACCCATTACTCCAAGGGGTCCGTGCCATCGCGTCCCCGCCCGGGTGTGTGGTGCCTGGGCGTGCCGTGCTCGCGCCCGACCCTGGACTTGGGAGCTGGTCCACGTTCAGGTCCAAGTCCAGGTTCGGCTACGGCGCGCTGTCCAGCCCCCGCCTCCGCCGCACCGCCGCCCCGCCCGCGAGCAAGAGGAGCAGCGCCGCCGCCGCGACCCCGGCGGCGCCGTCTGCGGATCGCGCCACGGCGGCGACCCCGAGGGCGCCCACCGCGAACAGGATCGCGTCGACCAGCGCCGGGCGCCGGCCGGGCGCCGGCAGGAACCCCGTGGCGGCCGACGCGGCCAGGGCGCCGGCGACGCCGGGGGCGAGCGCGGGCCAGCGCGCGCGCAGCGCCGGGATGGCCGGCAGGGCGACGGCCAGCAGCACCACGGCGCTCCCGCCGGCCAGCGCCAGAACCGCCCCCGCGGCGGCGTCCTTGGCCACGCGGGCGCGCGCGTTCCAGGTGGGCGAGACCAGGTCCACCACCGCCTCGAGCGCGGAGTTGGCGGCCTCGCCGGCCACCACCAGCGCCACCGCCAGGAGCAGCAGCGCCCGCTGCGCGCCGTCCAGCGGGACCAGGCTCGCCGCCGCGCTGGCGAGGACCCCGAGCGCCAGGTGGATGCGCATGTTGCGCTCGCGCACCGCCGCCCCGCCCAGCCCGTCCCAGGCCCAGCCGAAGCTCTGCACGAGGGTGTGGCGGGAGAGGTTGCGGTTCCTTCCGGATTGCGTCTCGGGCTCGGGCGTGGGCTCGGGCTCGTTCACGGGACGACGAGCCATGGCGGACGCTCAGATGTTTTGCGAGAGGATCAGGTGCACGTACTGCGCCCGCTCGAATGCCGACGGGTCCTGGATCTCCCGCTGCGAGAGCGAGCCGCGCACCTCGTCCACGCTGGTGACGCCGCGCTTCTCCAGCCAGTCGTCCAGTCCGGCCACCACCTTGCCCAGATGCGGGATGCCGTTCTTCACCAGCGCCGAGGCGAGCTGGACCACCTGCGCGCCGGCCAGGATCTGCTTCACCGCCCCGGCCGCGTCGTACACGCCGGTGGAGGCCGCCAGGTGGGCCTTGATGCGGCCGTAGAGGATCCCGATCCAGCGCAGCGGCACGAGCGACTCGGCCGGCGAGGACAGGGTCATGGTGGGCGCGGCCGCCATCCGGTCGAGCGAGATGTCCGGCTGCAGGAAGCGGTTGAACAGCACCAGCCCGTTCACGCCCAGGCGGTCGAGCCTGGCCGCGAAGTGGCCCAGCGAGCTGAAGTAGGGCGAGAGCTTCACCGCCACGGGGATGGAGACGGTGTTCTTCACCTCGGCCACGGCCTCCAGGTAGCGCTTCTCCACGTCCGCGCCGCTCTGCTCGAGGTCGGCCTCGACCGCATAGATGTTCACCTCCAGCGCGTCGGCGCCGGCCGACTCGAGGTCCCGGGCGTACTCGGTCCAGCTCCCCGCGGCCACGCAGTTGAGGCTGGCGATCACCGGGATGTGGAGCGCCTTCTTGGCGTTCTCCAGGAAGGCCACGTAGTCGTGCGGCCCCACCCGCTGCGGCGGGAAGAAGGTGCGCGCCTCGGCGCTCGAGTCGGCCCCGCGCGCCAGCTCCTCCTGCAGCATGCTGTCCGCGGCCTCGATCTGCTCCTCGAAGAGCGACCGGAGCACCACCGCCCCGGCGCCGTGCCCCTCGGCCGCCTGCAGGTTGTCGAGCCGGTTGGACAGCGCCGAGCTTCCGAGCACCATGGGGGTGGGCAGGGACAGCCCCATGAAGCTGGTCGTGAGATCCGCCATGTTCGCCCTCCGGATCCGGGCCGGCCGTCGACGGGGCCCGGGGTCGCTCATGCCCCAACGGGTCCAGGGCTGCCGGTTGATACCCCCGCCACGCGCGGCTTGCCAGCGAAACCGCCCGGGTCAGCGCCCCTGCGGATGGACCGTCAGCACCGGGCAGCGCGCCCTCCGGACCACGCGCTCCGCGACGGAGCCCATGAGCGCGTGCTCGAGCCCGGTCCGGCCGTGGGTGCCGAGCACGAGCAGGTCGACGCCGTGGTCGCGCGCGTACGAGACGATCTCCGATGCCGGCTCGCCCACCAGGGTCTCGGCATTCACGGTGGGAACGCCCATCCCCTGGGCCTGGCGCTTCCACTCGCCGACGTGCTTGGCGGCCTGATCGGCCAGCTCCTGGAGCATGCGCGAGCTCGCCACCACCGAGCCGTCCGGGAAGGTGTAGCCCGGCACCGGGTAGGCGTGGAGCAGCGTGAGCGTGGCGCCGAAGCGCCGGGCCAGATCCGCCGCCGTCTCCATCGCCGCGCGGGAAGCGTCGGAGAAGTCGATCGGGCAGCAGATGTTCTTCCATTCGGCGCTGGGCATGAGGCGATCGTAGGAGGTTCCGGGGGGGACCAGCAGGCCCCGCGCGGGATGCCCGGCGTTCGCGCTCCCGGCAGCGCTCCCCGCAGCCGGACCGGCGGGCCTGCTCCACGTGGCCCTTCGCCGCGAGCCAGGGCCGGCCCGCGCGGTTACCCTGCACCGTGGCCAGCCGTACCAGCGGATTCGTCTACGCTCTCCTCGCCTACGGGGTCTGGGGCGTCTTCCCCATCTACTTCAAGGCGCTCCCGGACGTGCCCCCGGATCAGGTGCTCGCGCACCGGATCCTCTGGTCGGTGGTGCTCCTGGCCGCGGCCGTGCCGCTGCTGGGGCGGTGGTCCACGGTGGTGCGGGCGTGCCGCCCGATCATGCTCCTCAGCGCGCTCCTCATCGCCGCGAACTGGGGAACGTACATCTGGGCGGTCCAGAACGGCCGGGTGCTGGAGGCGAGCCTCGGGTACTTCGTGAACCCGCTGCTGAGCGTGCTGCTGGGCGTCGTCTTCCTGCGCGAGCGGCTCCGGCGCCGGCAGGTGTACGCCATCGGCCTGGCAGGCATCGGCGTGGCGGCGCTGGTGATCCGGCTGCACGCGCTCCCCTGGCTGCCCATCACGCTGGCGCTCACCTTCGGGCTCTACGGCCTGGTGCGGAAGCAGGCCGGCGTGGATGCGGTGGGGGGTCTCCTGGTCGAGGCGTCCGCCCTGGCCCTGCCGGCGCTGGGGTGGCTGATGCTCTGCGCCTCCAGGGGGACCGGCGCGTTCGGGCACGGCGCGGCGACCACCGCCCTGCTGGTGGCCGCCGGGCCGGTGACCGCCGTCCCGCTGATCTGGTTCGCCATGGGGATCCGGCGGCTGCCGCTCTCGACCGTCGGCATCCTGCAGTACGTCACCCCGACGCTCCAGTTCCTCCTGGCGGTGGCGCTGTACCACGAGCACTTCGGCTCGGCCCAGGCCATCGCGTTCGGGTTCATCTGGAGCGCGCTGGCGCTGTACACGTGGGACTCGCTCCAGGCGGCTCGGCCGGGTGAGGCTCCCGGCATCGGCGCGGCGACCCTCCCGACCCCTCCCGCCCAGGGCTAGCCCCCCGACTGGACCTTGCGCGGGCGGATGCTTATTGCGTTCGCTGGAACCTCTTCGCGGAGGTCGGTCATGATCCCGGAGCGCGTCGACGAGTACCTGAAGCAGAACCACCCCGCCTGCGAGCACACCGCCCACATGCGAACGGTCGCCGCCCAGCGGGTCGCGGCGGCCGAGCACGTGACCGGTGACCGCATGGCCAAGACCGTCGTGGTGAGCCTGGACGGCGAGCTCGTCCTCGCCGTGGTGGCGGCGGACCGGAAGGTCGATCTGGGCGCACTGGCGCTGGCCACCGGCGCGACCCAGGCCGACCTGGTGCCCGAGACGCAGTTCGCGTCCCGGTTCGAGCCCTGCGAGGCGGGGGCCGAACCACCCCTGGGCCTGTTCGGAATGCCCATCTACGTGGACGCGGCGCTGGCCCGCGAGCCGTGGGTGGTCATGCGCGGCGGCACGCACGAAGACGCCATCCGCATGCGCACCGACGAGTGGATGGACGTCGAGAGCGTGCGGGTGGTCCAGGGGCTCGGGCGCGTCGAGTGGGAGCACTAGGGGCCATCGCCCCTACCTCCCCACCACGCGAACCCTCGCCTCCGCGAGCGCGCCCAGCGCGGCGCCGCGGGCGGCCCGGTGCAGCTCGGTCAGCGTCCCCGCCCCTTCCTCGGCGATGCGGAGGGCGAGGAACGCGCTGGCGAACCTCCCCAGCGCCGAGACCGCGAAGAGGACCTCCAGGCCGTGGCCGCCGACGATGCCCAGCGTGGCCAGGGGGCGCGGAAGCGCGGCCGCCACCGTCCCGCCGGCCCAGGTGGCCAGCGCATAGGCCGCGCCGCCGGCCATGGCGAAGGTGGCGAGGTAGAAGGGGCGATCCCGGCGCGGCGCCACCGACAGCGGCAGGGCGAAGCTCGCCAGGCCATGGCCGCTCCAGGCCACGCCCCCCACCAGCGCGTCGACCGCGATGGGCCACACGAAGGTCGGGGAGGTGGTGAGCCAGATGAGCGGCTGCACCGCCGCGGCGAAGGAGCAGGCGGCCAGCACCGGGCGGGCGCCGAAGCGATCGAGCGCCCGGCCCCATAGCGGCGCGGCCAGGATGCGCACCAGCGCCCCCCCCGCCGCCTGGATGGCGGCCAGCGTGAACCCCACCCGCAGGTTGTGGAGCAGGTGGAAGGTGAAGAAGCCCCCCCCCACCGCCACCGACGCGTTCCAGGCCAGCTGGAAGGCCAGGAGCGAGCGCGCGTCGCCATCGCGCAGCGGGCGGAGCGCCGCCGCCAGCGTGGGGCCCGGCCCAGGCGCCGACGCCGGCTCGTGCTGGCGCGACATGAAGAGCGTGGTGAGGAGCCCGATGGCGCAGGCCAGCCCGGCCAGGAGCGACAGGACCAGCTCCGCGCGGCCGCGGCTCGAGAGCAGATCCAGCAGCCGCGCCACCCCCACCCCGGCGATCGTTCCACCGAACGTGCACAGGGCGGTGCGGCGCCCGAAGTAGCGGCCCCGCAGAGCCTCGGGGACGAGCTCGCCCATCCAGGCGGTCCAGGCGTTGTTGCCCAGGACGCCCAGCACCGCCGAGGCCGCCGCCACCCAGAGGAGCAGCGCGCGCCCGGACGCGGGCGAGAGGTGGAAGAGCGGGAGGAGGGCGAGCGGGAGCAGCGCCTGGCGCGACAGCCCCACCGCCGCGATGGCCACCCGGCGCCGGCCCAGGAGCGCGGTCACCCATGCCGACGGGAGCTGGACCAGCTGCGCGAGCTGCGGGAGCGCGCACAGGACGCCCACGTCGAGCGGCGTGGCGCCGAGGTGGAGCGCCCAGCCCGCCAGGATGGTGGGGCCGGCGCAGGCGTTCACCAGCTCGGCACCGAATCCCTCGGCGGTGGAGGCGCGCAGCGACCGGCGCAGCCGGCTCATGGGCCCGCGGATCCGCCCCCCGCCGCCGGCGAGCGGGGCCGCCGCCAGGATGCCGGCGGCCGGCGCGGCGGCGAGCAAGGCGATGCCGGAGACGAGGGCGGATGCGAGGCGGCGGAGGCGGACCAAGGGGGCTCGGCGGGATGCGCACCCCGCGCGGGGTGCACCCCTCACTCTGCTCCCCAGAGGACTCGGAGTCAGGAGGCGGGGGAGCGAGCGCTCGGGTGGTACCGCTTCGCACCCGACCGCCCCTCACCGCCCCTTCTTCTCGTACGTCCCCATCACCTGCGCCTCCGCCACCACATGGCCCTTCATGGCCTGCAGGAGGCGGGGCTTGGTGACCGGGCCGAGGTCGCCCAGCACCGTGTCGAGCGCGTATAGCTTGAAGAAGTACCGGTGGCGGCCGATGGGTGGACACGGGCCGCCGTAGCCCATGCGCCCGAAGTCGTTCTTGCCGATGCGGGCGCCGGCAGGGAGCGCCCTGGGCGCGACGGCCTCGGGGAGGCCGGCCGTGTCCGGCGGGAGATCGTGGAGCACCCAGTGCACGTAGACCATCTTGGGCGCCCTGGGATCGGGTGCATCGGGATCGTCGGCGACGAGCGCCAGGCTGCGGGCGCCGGCGGGGACGCCGGAGAAGGCGAACGGCGGGGAGAGGTCCGCGCCCTCGCACGTGTACTGCGTCGGGATCTCGCCGCCGTCCTGGAACGCCGGCGAGCTGATGGTGAGCGCCATGCCGCAACGATACTACCCGCCGGCGCGCGGTAGCTTGACCGTGAAGGTCGACCCCTGCCCAGGGGTGCTCTCCACCGCGATGCGCCCGCCGTGCGCCTCGACCAGGCTGCGCACGATCCACAGCCCGAGCCCCAGGCCCCCGTAGTTGCGCGGCGGCACCGCCCGCTCGAACCGGCCGAAGATGCGCGCCTGCTGCTCCGCCGGGATCCCGATGCCTCGATCGGTGACGGCCAGGACGGCGTACCCTTCCTCCGGGTGAACACGGATGGTGACCGGAGCGCCCCGCCCGTACTTGAGCGCATTGCTGAGCAGGTTGGCGACGACCTGGTCGACACGATCGGGGTCGGCCTGGCAGGGGACGGGGCCGTCCGCCTCGATCGCCACCCGCGTCCCGGCCGCCTCTGCCTCGTCGGCATGGCGCGCCACCACGTCCCGGGCGAGCGCCGCCAGGTCGACCTCCTGGCGCAACAGGCTCAGCCGGCCGGCGGTGATGCGGGTCACGTCCAGCAGCGCGCCGGAGAGGCGACCCAGGCGATCGGCCTGCCTCGACAGCACCCGCAGCCGCTCCTCCACTCGCCCCCGCTCGCCACGGGAGAGCTCGCGCTCGAGGAGCTGGACCGCCAGCCGGAAGTTCGCCACCGGCCCGCGCAGCTCGTGTGAGGCCACGTGCATGAAGTCCTCGCGCGCCTGCGCCGCCAGGTGGGCGGCCTGGTAGAGGCGGGCGTGCTCCAGGGCCAGGGCGGTGCGCCGCGCCACGTCCGAGAGCAGCGCCAGATCCTGCGGGCCATACCGCTGCGCGGGGTCGCCCGATGCGACCGCCAGCGCCCCGAAGGCCTCGCCGCGCGCGCCCAGCGGGACCACCGCCACCGCCAGCGGCGCCCGGGGATCGCCCGGGTCCGCCTCCACCACCAGCGCCGGCGCGCCGCGCGCCACCGCCGCCAGGCGTCCGGCCGGGTCCGACTCGAGCAGCGAGCGCGCGCGCTGGCTCAGGGCCTCGGGGCCGGCCATCGCGGCCGGCGCGAGCGGCTCCCCCTCTCGCAGCGTGAAGATCCCGGCCCAGTCGCCCAGCGCCGGGACCGCCAGCCGCGCCACGCTGGCGCTCATCTCGTCCGCGTCCAGCGTCTCGGTGAGCACCCCGGAGAGAGAATCCAGGAAGGCCAGGCGGCGCTGGGCGGCGACCGCCTCGGCTCGCGCCACGCGTTCGGCCACGAAGAGGCGCGCCCGGTCCAGCGCCTGGCCGCAGACGCCGGCCACGGCGGCGGCCAGGGCCCGCTCCTCCTCGGGGAAGGAGCGCGCGAAGCGGAAGCCCAGCAGCAGGATGCCCAGCACGCGGCCCTCGGCGGCGAGCGGCAGCGCCGCCACGGCGGCGCTGGGGATCTCCCCGGCCGCGGCCGCGAACTCCGGATACCGTTCCGCCACCTCGACCGGGGTCTCCAGGAACAGAGGCGCCGCGCTCCGCCAGGCATCTCGCGCCGGGGTCCTGGCGACGCCGGCCATGCACCGGCTCACCACCGCCTCTTCCACACCGGCCACCCGCAGCGTCTCGAGCGAGGTCCCGACCGCGCCCTGCACCAGGATGACGCCGCTGTCGCCGCCCAGCGCCTCCACCCCGGTGGAGAGCGCCGCCTCGGCCACCTCGTCGGGCGTGCGGGCGCGGCCGAGCGCGGCCGTCACCGTCTGCAGCCGGGCCAGGCGGACCGCCAGCTCTTCCGCCTCCCGGCGGGCGGCGCGTTCCGAGGCGATCGCTCCGCCGCTCTTGTCCGCTTCGTCGGCCAACCCTCTCCCGATGCCCGTCGTGAGGCTTCGAAGGCCTGCCTGATTCTGTCGAAGGCCTGTCCTGAGCCCGTGAAGGAGGCCGGCGCGAGCGCCCGCCGCGGATTCGAGTAAACCGCGTCCGGCGCGGGCGCACAAGCGCCGGGAGCGCGACCCGGACGCCTCCTGGCGGCGGGTGGGATCGGTTGGTACATTCAGCGCCGTGCGGGTCCTCCTCTCCAACGACGACGGCGTCCACGCGGCCGGGCTGCGCGCGCTGGCCCGCGCGTTCTCCGAGCGCGACGAGGTGTGGGTGGTGGCGCCGGATCGCGAGCAGTCCGCCTCCTCGCACGCCATCTCGCTGCACCGGCCGCTGCGGATGATCGAGGTCGAGCCGCGCTGGTACGCGGTGGACGGGACCCCCACCGACGCCGTGTACATGGGGCTCTGCCTGGTGCTCAAGGAGGCGCCGCCGGACCTGCTGGTGTCGGGCATCAACCACGGGCCCAATCTCGGCAACGACGTGCACTACTCCGGCACCGTGGCCGCCGCCATCGAGGGCGCGCTCCTGGGCGTCCCCGCCCTGGCCGTCTCGCTGGCCGCGCCGCCCCCGCACGACTTCGAGCCCGCCGCGCGCTTCGCCGCCGCGCTGGCGCGCCAGATGCTCGCCGACGCGGCCGCGGGCGGCTCCCCGGCGCCCTTTCTGCTGAACGTGAACGTCCCGGCCGGCCCGCTGCGCGGCTACCGCTTCACCCGGCTCGGGCGCCGCACCTACGGCAACGAGGTGGTGGAGAACACCGATCCGCGCGGCCGCAAGTACTACTGGATAGGCGGCGAGGGCGGCGCCCGAAACGAGGACATCCCCGGCTCGGACTGCAACGCGGTGCAGGAGGGGGTGGCGGCCGTGACCCCGCTCCAGCTCGACATCACCCACGACGTGGTGCTGGAGCGCCTGCGCCGCCTGATCGTCCCCGGCTACGAGAAGGAATCGCGCCCGTGAGCAACCGGCCCGGGCTCGCGCTCGGGGCCCTGGTCGCGCTCTGCGCCTGCCCCACCCCGCACCGCATCGCGCCGGCGCCCGCGCCGCCCTGGGCCGAGGAGGAGCCCGAGGGCAGCGACACGGCCGGCGTGGTCCACGTGGTGCGCCGGGGCCAGACCCTCTACCGCATCGCCCGGACCTACGGCGTCGATTCCGGCGACCTGATGCGGGCCAACGGGATCTCCGACCCGCGCACGCTCGAGGTGGGGCAGGAGCTGTTCGTCCCGGGCGCCACGCGGGTGCTGGACGTCCCGGACGTGCCCGGCGCGCCCCCGGCCGAGGCGGGGGAGGCGCCCACGCCCCGCCCGCCGCGCACCGACCCGGCCCGCGAGGAGGCGCCGGCGCCCGCCTCGGCCACCCGGCCGCTGCTGGGCTGGCCGCTCAAGGGCGTCCTCTACGGGCGCTTCGGCGCACGGGGTGGCGCGCACCACGACGGCATCGACATCGCGGCGCCCGAGGGGTCGCCGGTCGTGGCGGCCGCCGACGGAACGGTCATCTTCGTGGGCAAGCAGAGCGGGTACGGGAACGTGGTCATCGTCCGCCACGAGCACGGGCTGGTGACGGTCTACGCTCACAACTCGGCGGTGCTGGTGCGGGAGGGCGCCCACGTGACCCGCGGCCAGCCGGTGGCGCGGGTGGGCCAGACCGGGCGCACCACCGGACCGCACCTGCACTTCGAGGTGCGGGACGGCGTGAAGCCGCGCAATCCGCTGCTGTACCTCCCGTGACCGCCGGCCGCGCCCGACCGCGCCCGTGCTAACCTCTCCCCTCTATGGAAACTTCCCCGATGGAAGCCGTCCGCGCCCGGATCCGCGACGTCCCCGACTTTCCGCAGAAGGGGGTCATCTTCAAGGACATCACCCCGGTCCTGGCGGACGCGCGGCTGTTCCACGACGTGGTCGACGCCTTCGCCGCCCGCTGGCGCGGCGAGCGCATCGACAAGGTGGTGGGCATCGAGTCGCGCGGCTTCCTCTTCGCCGCACCGCTGGCCTACGCGGTCGGCGCCGGCGTGACCGTGGTGCGCAAGCCGGGCAAGCTTCCCTGGAAGGTGATCCGGGAGGTCTACTCGCTCGAGTACGGCGAGAACGCGCTCGAGCTGCACGTCGACGCGGTCGAGCCCGGCGAGCGGGTGCTGGTGGTGGACGACGTGCTCGCCACCGGCGGCACCGCCGCCGCCACCGGCCGGCTGGTCGCGCAGCAGGGCGGAGCGCTGGTGGGCTACTCGTTCCTGGTGGAGCTCGGGTTCCTGAACGGCGCCGAGAAGCTCGGCAACGAGCGGGTGCACGCGCTCGTCAAGTACTGAGCGCCGTGCTGCTTGCGAGTCCAACCTGGACCTAGACGTAGACGTAGACCTGGACGTAGACAGCTCGCGAACCTTGGGTCTAGGTCTAGGTCTAGGCCAAGGTTTGAATCATCCGAACTCGACCGCTAGATACACTCCGTGATTGCCTCCCCCGGCACGCTCAAGTTCCTCGGCACGGCGGGCGCGCGCTTCGCCGTCTCGACGCAGCTGCGCCACTCGGGCGGGCTGCTCTGGACGATGGGCGGGACCACGCTCTGGGTCGACCCCGGGCCGGGTGCGCTGGTGCGGGCGCTCTCCTCGCGGCCCAAGATCGATCCCTCCAAGGTGGACGCGCTGCTCGTCACCCATCCGCACCTGGACCACGTCGGCGACGCCACCGCCATCGTGGAGGCCATGACGCGGGGCGGGTTCGCCCGGCGCGGCACCCTGCTCGCGCCGCGCAGCGCGCTGGAGCGCGACCCGGTCGTCTTCCGGTACGCGCAGGAGTTCGTGACCCGGCGCGAGATCCTCGTCGAAGGCGGCCGCTACCAGCTGGGCCCCGGCCTGTTCCTGCGCACGCCGCTGGCTCACGACCACGGCGTCGAGACCTACGGCTACCGCCTGGAGGGAGAAGCGTTCTCGGCCGGGCACGTCATCGACACCTTGTGGATGGACGAACTGCCCCGGGCCTACGCCGGCGTCGATCTGCTCCTGGTGAACACGACCCGGATCGCCGGCCGGGACCGGCGCTACCTGCACCTGGGCCTGGACGACGCGGAGGCGCTGGCGTCCGCCATCCGGCCCCGGCTGTGCGTGCTCACTCACTTCGGGATGCAGCTCCCGCCGGCACGCGCCCACCAGGCGGCCCAGGCCATCTCCAGCCGCACCGGCGTCCCCACCCTCGCCGCCCGCGACGGCTGGGCGCTGGATCTCGGCGAGCTTCCGGCTCGGCCGCCGGGCCCCGCCGCGGAGGCCGGCGAGACGTTGACCGGGCCGGCGGGGAGCGTGCGAGCGCAGGGGCAGGCGGATGAGCCTGCCCCGGAGCGAGCCGGGGGACTGGGGGGCCGAGGTTCTTCCGGCCCCCCAGCGAGAGAGTAAGGTTGACCCCATGCTCGGACCGACCACCTTCCACCCTGCGCCGGTGGTCGAGGCCTGGAACGAGACGGCCGCCCTTCGCGGCATCCGGGTGGCCTTGCCCGCCCCGCTGGCCGAGAAGCACACCCGCCCGGGCCAGGTGGTGAAGATCCGGACGGCGGCGGGCGAGGGCTTCTTCGCCCTGGCCAGCGCACCCGAGCGGGGTCGCGCCGATCTGCTGGTGAAGCGAGGAGCAGGGAAGATCGCCGACGCGGTCGTGGCCCAGGCGCTTCCCGAGCGGGCCCTCGAGCTGACGGAGCCCTTCGGGAAGGGGTTCCCGGTGGACGCGGCCGCGGGCAAGGACGTGCTCCTCTTCGCCGCCGGCTCCGGCGTCGCGCCGGTGCGGGCGCTGGTCCAGCACCTGCTCGCGCACCGCGACCGCTTCAACCGCATCACGCTCTTCTACGGCCAGCGCCACGGCGCCGAGTTCGCCTACCGCGGCGAGATGCTCGGCTGGGAGCGGGGCGGGGTGCGGGTGGTGCTGTGCCCATCGCGAGCGGACGACGTGTGGGAGGGCGTCCGCGGCCACGTGCAGGAGGTGGCGCGCACGCTCTCGTTCGGCGGGGCGCGGCCCGGGGAGACCGTCGCCTTCGTCTCCGGGATGTCGGCCATGGTGGAGGACGTGCGCAGGACGCTGGCGGAGGCGGGTGTGCCGCCGGAGCGGGTGTACTCGAACTTCTAGAGGGGTGGTCGATGGCCTCCGAGCTCCACGCGCAGCGCGCGCTCGTCTTCCTGGTGCTCCTGGCGGTGGCGCTGATCGCCGTGCTGGTCCAGCCGTTCTGGGTTCCGCTCACGCTGGCGGCGGTGTTCGCGGGGGCGCTGCAGGGCTGGATGGACGGGCTCAGCGCGCTCCTGCGCGGGCGCCGCCGGGCCGCGGCGCTGGCCCTCACCGCGGGCGTGCTCCTGGCGGTGCTGCTCCCGCTGGGCGGGCTGGGCGCGGCGCTGGTCCGCGAGATCCTCGACGGGATCCAGTGGGTCCGGAGCGCCCTCGAGAGCCAGGGCATCGACGGCCTGCTCCACAGGCTGCCCGGGCCCATCGAGGAGCTGGCGCGCCGGCTGGTGGCGGCCATCCCCGACCCGAAGCGCCTCCTGCAGAGCGTGGCCGGCGCCCGCGGCGGCGAGGCCGCCCAGGCGCTCGGGGGCTTCCTGGTGGCCACCGGCACGGCGGTGTTCCAGGCGGCGCTCTTCCTCATCGCCCTGTTCTTCTTCCTGACCGACGGCGAGCGGCTGGTGGTCTGGATCGACGGGCGCGTCCCGCTCCGCCCTGGCGTCCTCCGGACGCTCCTGACCGAGTTCCGCCGGACCAGCGTGTCGGTCCTGGTGGCGAGCCTGGCCACGGCCGTGATCCAGTCCGGCACCGGCCTGATCGGCTATCTCCTGGCGGGCGCGCCCAACAAGCTCTTCCTCACCCTGGCGACGTTCGTGTTCGCGCTCATCCCCGCCGTGGGCGGCACGTTCGTGGTGGTGCTGGTCGGGCTTCTGCTGCTCGCCACCGGGCACCCCCTGGCCGGCGTCTTCCTGGTGGTGTGGGGCGCGGTGGTGGTCTCGGTGATCGACAACGTGGCCCGTCCGTACCTGCTCCGCGGAGGGATGTCCCTCCACGGCGGGCTGCTCTTCTTCGCGCTGCTGGGCGGGCTGGCGGTGTTCGGCGGCATGGGCCTGCTGGTCGGGCCGCTGGCGCTGACCTTCCTCGTCACCGCGCTCAACATGTACCGCCGGGAGTTCGGTGCGCCGGGCGAGTCGGTGCGGGCAGCCCCGGCCCCGAGCCCGCCCGCACCGCCGCCCATCCCGCCGCCGGCCGAGGGCAAGCCGCCCGCGGCCTGAGCCTCACCTGGGCCCCTGGGCCGGCTTGAAGGCGCGGAAGGCGAGCAGCGTCTCCGTGTCGCGGATGCCGGCGATGCGCTGGAGCTGGTCCGGGATGAGATCGCCGAAGGCCTCGTGGTCGGGCGCGTAGATCTTCACGATCAGATCCCACGGACCGGTGATGGAGTGGACCTCGGAGACCCCCTCCAGCTCCATCAAGGCGTTGGCCACCTCCTCGAGGCGGCCCAGCTGGCACTTCACGAGCACGAACCCAGCCTTCATGACAGAGCTCCTCCGCATTTCAAGGCCGGCTAGAGGCCGTGGCCTGTAGCCCGCAGCCTTCCGAGTTTTACCACCGGGCCTCGCGGCCGGTCACGGCCAAGTGGGCGCATCGCCGTGCCAGTCGGCGGTCACCTCGAGCCACATGGCCAGCCCGGCCCACTCGCCGTAGGCGGCGTACCAGCGGCGCAGGGTGCGGTCGCTGGGCGGGCGACGCTTGCCGCGGAGCCTGGCCAGCTTGGTCCGGTTCCACGAGTCCAGCGCCAGGTGGCCGTGCCGGCCCAGGAGGCGAAGGAGGTGCTCGGTGGCGTAGGGCCCGAATCCGGCCAGGGCCCGGATCCGCCGGGCGATCTCCTCGGCCGGGCCGGCCGCCACCGAGCGGAGGGACTCCAGATCCAGGCTCCCGTCCGCTGCGCCGCGCGCCAGCGCCACCAGGAACGGGGCGCGGTAGCCGGCCCGGATCTCCTCGCGGTAGAAGCGCTCGTCGCGGGCGGCCATGGCCGCGGGGGTGGGGAAGGTCACGGAGTCGAGCGGGGCGCGCTCGCCGAGCCGCTCGCACAGCCGCGACACCAGGCCCCGGGTCACCGCCCATGTGCAGTTGGTGGTGCAGAGGGTCTTGACCGCGTCCTCGAACACGGTCGGCGAGCGGAGCAGCCGGCCCGCGCCCCGGGACAGCACCCAGCGCAGATCGGGGAGGTCCTTGCCCCGCCCCGCGGCCCGGATCGCCTCGAGCGCCTGCACGCGGGCGCGGAAGGGCGCCAGGTCCTCGTCCAGGGCCAGGCACATCGCCAGCGCGCCGCGGGCCTCGCGCGCCTCACCCGCCGCGAGCCGCCCCTGCGCCACCGCCCGGAAGCCGAGCCCCTGCAGACCCTGCGCCACCTCCGCGTACACGGTCCGGCCACCGGAGAGCCGGATGGGCCGGCCCAGCACGCGGCGATCCCGATCCCAGCGCCAGGGCGCGAGGTCGTACCAGCCATGGCTCTCGACGGTGAGGACCAGGTCGAAGGGCTCCGGGGTGCGCACGCCATTCCCCTACACGAGAGGCCGGCGCCCGCCAACCGGACCGAGCTGCGTTCCCCCTCGCGCCGTGTCGCATGGAACGCCTGTTCGACACCCGGCCGAGGCGGTACTGTTCGGGTCCCGCATGCGCCGCGCCGCGCTCATCGCCTTCCTCCTCGCGGCGCGCTCCGCCCTGGCGCAGCCCGCCCCTCCGCCCGCCGGTGCCCCCGCGCCGCGCGACGTCGACCAGGGCCGGACCACGCCGCCCCCGGAGGGCGGCGTCCCGCTGGTCTCTCCCCCGGCCGTGCCCGCGCCCGCCCATCCGCGCCGGTGGTTCGTCATCCCGGTGGTCTCGTATCTCCCGGAGACCGGGCTGGGAGGGGGAGCCTCGGCCGGGCTGCACCTGCACGTCGAGGGCGCCTCGCGCCCGACCAGCGTCTTCGCCACGGCGCTCTACACCACCGAGCGCCAGGGGCTCGTCGACGTGGCCGTGGACGCGACGCGGCCCAGCGGCGTGGTGCTGGGGGCGCGCGCCCGCGCGCTCCACTACCCCGACCGCTTCTACGGCATCGGACCGGACACGCAGAGCTCGCAGATGGAGCACTTCACGAGGCGCTCGATCGAGCTGGTCGCCTCGGCGGAGCTCCCCATCCCCGGCGGCCACGGCCTGCGCGCCGGGCCGCGCCTCGACCTCCGCGCCGAGGAGATCATCGACAAGGACGCGGGCCGGCAGCTCGCCGCGGGCGGGGTGCCGGGCGCGGACGGGTCGAGCTCCATGGCGGCAGGGGCGTCGGCCACCTGGGACACGCGCGATGGCCCCTTCTGGCCCTCCCGCGGCTCGCTGGTCCAGGCCTGGGTCGTGTTCGCGCCCGAGGAGACCTCGCGCACCGGAGGCTTCAGCCGCGGGGTGCTCGAGCTCCGACACTTCGCGCCGCTGGGGGGCGGCCGGGTGCTGGGCCTGCACGCCTACGGCGAGCGCGCCAGCGGCCAGGTGCCCTTCACGCTCCTGCCCCGCCTCGGCAACACGCGCTTCCTGCGCGGCATCCGCGAGGGCCGCTACCGCGATCACGTGGTCTGGGCGCTCCAGTCGGAGCTGCGCTCGCCGCTCTTCTGGCGGATCTCCGGGGCGGCCTTCGCGGCGGTGGGCGACGTGGCCCCGCGGATCGAGGCCATCCGGATCGGCGACCCCAAGCTGGCCGGCGGCGCCGGGCTGCGCTACCGGCTCACCGACGAGGGCGCCAACATCCGGGTCGACGTGGCCGCCAGCCGCTTCGGCGTGCAGCTGTACGTGCTGGTGCTGGAGGCGTTCTGACGCCTCGCACCGCACGCCTCACCCCACGTCCGGAGCCCGGAACCTCGCGCCGGCGACGGGCGCCTCGGGCCGCGCCTGCGCCCGGTAGGGGAGGAGCCGCAGCACCCCGAGGCCGAGCAGCTCGCACCCCGCCGCCAGCCAGCCGATGGCCAGCACCCGGCCGTGCGACACCGCCATCGATCCCAGGACCGCGCCCAGCGAGATGCCCAGGTAGGTCGCCGAGGCGTTGAGCGACAGCGTCACCGGCGCCAGCCGGGCGTCGATCCCCACCAGCCGGGTCTGCTGGATCGACGGGAACGACCAGCCCACCACGCCCCAGAGCAGCAGCACCGCCACCACCACCAGGCCGGCGGACGGGGGCAGGAGCTCCGCCGCCGTCGAGAGCAGCGCGAAGATGATGGCCATGGCGGCGAAGACCGCCGAGAGCAGCCGCCGCAGGCTCACCCGATCGGCCGCGGTTCCTCCGAGCAGGTTCCCGAGCGCGCCGGCGCCGCCGAAGAGGAACAGCACCACCGCCAGGCCCGGCCCGGCCAGCCCCGCGGCCCGCCCCAGGAACGGCGCCAGGTACGTGTACACGGTGAAGGCCCCGGCCAGCGCCAGCGCCGTCTGCACCAGCACCCCCAGCACCTCCGGGCGGCGCGCCACCGCCAGCCGCTCGGAGAGGGTGGCCGTCTGCCCGGCGGGCGCGGGCGAGAGCACGCGCCAGATGCCGGCCACGGCCAGCACGGCCAGGAAGAAGACGCCCACGAACGTGCTCCGCCAGCCGAAGCGCTGGCCCACCAGGACGCCCAGCGGGACCCCCACCACCGTCGACATGGTCAGGCCGACGTAGATGATCGACAGCGCCCGCCCGCGCCGCTCCGGCGTGGCGGTGGCGGCCGCGTAGGCGCTGGCGGCCGGCATGAAGGTGCTGGCCGCCAGGGCCAGCACGATGCGCGCCGCCAGGAGCGCGCCGTACCCGTGGGCGGTGGCCGCCAGGACGTTGCCGAGCGCGAACACCGACATCGAGGCCATCAGCACGCGCTTGCGATCGACCTCGCCGGTGGCGACCGCCAGCAGCGGCGAGGCCAGCGCGTAGGTCAGGGAGAAGACGGTGACCAGCTGGCCGGCCACCGAGATCGAGACCCCGACGTCGGCGGCGATGGCGGGCAGCAGGCCCGCCAGCATGAAGCCTTCGGTTCCGATGGCGAAGGCACCCAGGGCGATGCAGAGCAGCGACAGCACGAGACCCCCTTCGAGCTGGGACAGGAACGGTCTCGTGCAGTTAGCGGCGGGCGGGCGCGCCTTCCACGTGCAGGAGCGCGCGCCCCCTGTTCGACATCGGCGCGGCCCGGTCCGGGTTGCGGTGATCCGACGCGAAGCGATCCGTGACCGACCCTAGGCGGCCGTCTCGGTGGCCCCGTGGCACTTCTTGTACTTCTTGCCCGAGCCGCACGGGCAGGGGTCGTTCCGGCCGACCTTGGGCTGGGTGCGGACCACCGTCTCCTGCTTGGGCCGGGGCTTGGACTCGCCGTCGCCCCCCGCCTCGGCGTGGCTGGCCATGGCCCGGGCCATGGCCCGCCGCTGCATGGCCAGGCGCTTCTGCTCGATCTCCGCGGCCGTCTCCTGGCGGACCAGCTGCAGGCGGAGGAGGTTCCCGATGACCGCGCTCTTCACGCGCCAGGTCATCTGGACGAACATCTCGTAGCCTTCCTTCTTGTACTCCTGCTTCGGGTCCTTCTGGCCGTAGCCGCGCAGGCCGATGCCCTGCTTGAGGTGGTCCATCGAGAGCAGGTGGTCCTTCCACTGGGTGTCGATGGCCTGCAGGTACAGGTACTGCTCGTACCGGCGCAGGACCGGGACGCCCTCGGCGTCCTTCCCCAGCTCCTCCTCCTTCTGCCGGTAGGCCTTCTCGACCACGTTGAAGATTCTGCTCCTCCAGCTCGCGCCGCGCCTCGGCGGCCCGGCCCGCCGGCGGGGCGAACTTCATCGAGACGTCGAAGTCGTCCCTCGCCATCGCGGTGAGCGCGTCCAGGTCCCACTCGGCCATGCGCGGTCCGCAGGTCGCGGCCACCCGGTCCACCACCAGGTCCTCGATCAGGTCGAGCATGTGGTCGCGGGCCTGGGCCCAGTCGTAGACCTGCTCGCGGCGGACCTTCTGCTTGGTCTTGGGGTCCTCGTCGTACTCCACCACCGGGACGCCCGCCCCGAAGCCCAGCACCATGCGCCGCAGCTTGTAGATGCTGCGGCGCTGCTGGTTCATCACGTCGTCGTACTCGAGCAGGTTCTTGCGGATGTCGAAGTTGTGGGCCTCGACCTTCTTCTGGGCGTTGGCGATGGCCTTGGTGAGCCAGGGGTGCTCGATCTGCTCCCCCTCCTTCATCCCCATGGCCTTCATGAGCCCCTGGATGCGCTCCGACCCGAAGATCCGCATCAGCTCGTCTTCCAGGGAAAGGTAGAAGATGGAGGAGCCCGGGTCGCCCTGCCGGCCGCCGCGGCCGCGCAGCTGGTTGTCGATGCGCCGGGACTCGTGCCGCTCGGTGCCCAGGATGTGCAGGCCCCCCAGCCCCACCACCACCTCGTGCTCGGCGGCGGTCTGCCCCTTGAGCCGCTCGGAGGTCTCCAGCAGCCTCCGCCCCCACTCCAGCTTGCGCTGCTCGAAGGCCTCCTGCTCCTCGCCCTCCATGGGCGCGTCCGGCTCCGGCCCCACCTCGTGCTTGGCCATCATCTCCGGGTTGCCGCCCAGGACGATGTCGGTGCCGCGGCCGGCCATGTTGGTGGAGATGGTGACCGCGCCCTGGCGGCCGGCCTGGGCCACGATCTCGGCCTCGCGCTGGTGGTGCTTGGCGTTGAGGACGTTGTGGGGGACGCCGCGGCGCTTGAGCAGCGAGGAGACCACCTCGCTCTTGGCCACCGAGACGGTGCCCACCAGCACCGGCTGCCCCTTCTTGTGGCGCTCCTCGATCTCCTCGCAGAGCGCGTTGAACTTCTCGCGCTCCGACCGGTAGACCACGTCCTCGGAGTCCTTGCGAACGTTGATCTTGTTGGTGGGGACCACCACCACGTCGACGTTGTAGGTCTTGGCGAACTCCTCCGCCTCGGTCTCGGCCGTGCCGGTCATGCCGGCCAGCTTCGAGTACATGCGGAAGTAGTTCTGGAAGGAGATGGTGGCCAGGGTCTGGTTCTCGGCCTCGATCTTGACCCCTTCCTTGGCCTCCACCGCCTGGTGAAGCCCATCCGACCAGCGCCGCCCGGGCATGAGACGGCCGGTGAACTCGTCGACGATGATCACCTCGCCGTTCTTGACCACGTAGTCCACCTCGTTCCGGTAGAGGTGGTGGGCGCGCAGCGCCTGCTCGACGTGGTGGAGGGTCTCGACCTCCTCGGGGGCGTAGAGGTTCTGGACGTTGAGCTTCTTCTCCATCTTCTCCACGCCGGAGTCGCTCATGACGATGGTCCGGCTCTTCTCGTCGACGGTGAAGTCGACGTCGCGGATCATCGACGGGATCATCTGGTTGACGGTGTAGTACAGCTCGGACGACTCGTCGGACGGGCCGGAGATGATGAGCGGGGTCCGGGCCTCGTCCACCAGGATGGAGTCGACCTCGTCCACGATGGCGTAGTTGAGCTCGCCCTGGACGTAGTCCTGCAGGCGGAACTTCATGTTGTCGCGCAGGTAGTCGAAGCCGAACTCGTTGTTCTGCCCGTAGGTGATGTCGGAGTGGTAGGCGGCCTGGCGTTCCTGGTCGGTGAGGCCGTGCACGATGACGCCGGTGGAGAGCCCGCAGTACCGGTAGCACCTGCCCATCCACTCGGCGTCGCGGCGGGCCAGGTAGTCGTTGACCGTGACCACGTGCACGCCGCGCCCGGCCAGGGCGTTGAGCGCGCAGGGGAGCGTCGCCACCAGGGTCTTGCCCTCGCCGGTCTTCATCTCGGCGATCTTCCCGGCGTGCAGGACCGCACCGCCGATGAGCTGGACGTCGAAGTGGCGCATGCCCAGCGCCCGCACGCTCGCCTCGCGCACCAGGGCGAAGACGTCGGGCATGAGCTCGTCGACGGGACGCTTCTTGTTCTGGACCTCGTCCTTCCACCTGGCGATGAGCCGCGGGAACTCCTCCGCCGGGAGGGCCTTCATGCGCGCCTCGAGCTCGTTGACGCGGCCGACCAGGGGCCGGAGCTTCTTGAGCTCGCGGTCGTTCTTCGTGCCAATGGTCTTGTGGACGAGGTAATTGAGCATGGTGGGGCTCGGGGGGCGCCGAGGCTACCTGCTTAGGTAACGCCGCGCCAGATGAAAGCAAATCCAAGGACATTCGGGGTGTTGCCTTCTCCGCGGCCCGCGCGCCCCCCGCCCCGGCGGGCCCTCTTGCCGGGTGTGCGAGTGCGACCCTCGGCGGCTGCGCGATCCCCGGCCGGTCCGCCGGAACTTGGACGCCCGCTCCCGCCGCTCTACAGTCGGCGCGTGAGGCCGGCACGACCGCTCGCCCTCCTGGCCTTCCTCGGCGCGGCTTGCGCCACCGATTGTCTTGCCGGGGGGCCGGGTGAAGCTCGGCCCCCCGGTCCCCCGCTCGCTCCGGGGCAGCCTCATCCGGCTGCCCCTCCGCTCGCAAGCCTCGGGTCCCGGCTCGTGGAGCGCGCCGAGGAGCTCCTGGGCCGCGGCGGTCCCTTCGTGGTGGAGGGCGAACGCTTCCCCGCCGACTGCTCCGGGTACGTGGCCTCGGTCTTCCAGGCGAAGGGCATCCCGCTCCGGCGGCTGGAGGCGCGGGCGGCGCCCGGCGAGACGTCGGGGGTGGCGGCGGCCTACCAGGCGGCCCGGTCGTACGGGGTCGTCTTCGGCGGGGGCGGCGAGTGGCCGCGCCCCGGCGACATGGTCTTCTTCCACGACACCTACGACCGGAACCGGAACGGACTGGTCGACGACCCGTTCACGCACATGGGCATCGTCGAGCGGGTGGTGGACGGCTCGGTCACGTTCCTGCACCGCGGGGCGAGAGGCGTGGCGCGCGGGACGCTCACGCTGGAACGACCCGACCAGGCGCGCGACGGCGATGGGCGCGAGCTGAACACGGTGCTCCGCGACAAGCGCCCGCGCATCGCGCGCGCGCCGGCCCTGGCCGGCGAGCTGTTCATGGCGTACGGGCGGATCGATCCGGAGCGGATGCCCCCCGACCCAGGCTCGCCCTGAGCGGGCTCGAGGCGACGGGGGCGGGCGCGGGGGCTGCGACGGCGCCGTCGTCCGCGATCTCCGGGGCCGCCGCGCCGAAGTCCTCGCGCGAGAGCTGGCGCACCACCGGGATGAGGGCGCCGGTCGGATCCCATCTCGGCCCGCCGGGCTTCTCCTGCACGGCGGGGTGGATGACCCCGCCCAGGAAGGTGCCGTCGCGCGCCAGCCGCACCTCGAGCACCATGGTGAGGCCGTTGGGGCCGGCCAGGTTCATTCCCTGGTAGGTCGCGAAGTTGCCGAGCGAGTAGGCGATGAGCCGGCCCCGGTACAGCTCCAGCCCGCGCACCACGTGCGGTCCGTGCCCGAGCACCAGCGCCGCGCCGGCGTCGATGACCGCGTGGGCGAACCGTCGCACGTCACCCCGGTCCTCGCCGTAGAACAGCTCCGGGCCGGCCGGGACGTGCTGGTATCCGGCGCCCTCGCCGCCGCCGTGGAACGAGACCACCACCAGGTCGGCCTTC
This sequence comes from uncultured Pseudomonadota bacterium, assembly GCA_963736345.1. GTDB lineage: Bacteria > Myxococcota > Myxococcia > Myxococcales > Anaeromyxobacteraceae > Anaeromyxobacter. Next base: position 210,447 of record CAVTOU010000007.1, read on the forward strand.
TCGCGCAGCCCGGCCACGAGCTGGGCGGCGCCCTCGAGGTCGCGGAGATCGTTCGTGCCGGCGGAGACCGAGAAGGCGATCAGGGCGACCCGCACGCCGCGCACCTCCAGGAACGCAGCCTCGCCCGGCGCGCCCGAGTAGGCGATCCCGAGCCGCCCCAGGACCTCGCGCGTGCGCGCCCGCCCGGCGTCGCCGAAGTCGCCCACGTGGTTGTTGGCCAGCGAGAAGACCTTGAAGCCGGCCCGGGCCAGGTGCTCGCCGTAGCGCTCGGGAACGCGAAACGCGTAGCAGCGCCCGGGCTTGGCGTTCTTGCACTTGTCGGAGGTTCCCTCGTCGAGGAGCGGACCCTCGAGGTTGCCGAAGGCGACGTCGGCCCCCTGCAGCACCGGGGCCACCTCGGCCAGGAGCTGGGCGCCGTCGTCGGGGGGCAGCAGCGAGCCCTTCGACTCGTCGGGGAAGGTGGACCCGAGCATCACGTCGCCCACCGCGGCGAACACGATCGGCTGCGCCGCCGCGGCGGCGGCGCCCGGCTCGGCGGCCCCGGGCGCGGGCGGCGCGACGGCCTCCTCCGGTGCGGGGGCAGGCGCGGGCGCAGCCGGCGGCTCCTCGAGCGCCGGCCGCGGCGCCGCGGCGTGCGCGCAGGCCGCGCAGAGCGCGAGCGCGACCGCCGGCGCCATCCCGGGCGCGACGCATCGGCTGCGGGGTGAGGTCTTGCCCATGCGCTCGAGCTCACCTGGCCGGACCGGCGGGGGGCCGCCCGGACCGGGGCGGCGGCTGCCAGGAGGGGCGGCTGCCCGTCACTCGAGGATGAACTTCCTCGGGTTCTCCGGAATTCCGTTCACGCGCACCTCGTAGTGCAGATGCGGGCCGGTGGAGCGGCCGGTGTTGCCGACCAGGGCGACCTTGTCGCCGCGGCCGACGCGATCCCCGAGGTGGACCAGGATCTCGGAGAGGTGCCCGTAGCGGGTCTTCACGCCGTACCCGTGGTCGATGACCAGGACCTTGCCGTACCCCCCCTCGGTGCCCGCGAAGACCACGGTCCCATCCGAGGGCGCGTAGATGGGCTGTCCGACGGGGGTGGCGATGTCGAGCCCCTCGTGCATCTTCCGCTCGGCGGTGTAGGGATCGATGCGTGTGCCGAAGTCCGAGGTCACCCAGCCGCGGGCCGGCCAGATCGACGGCGTCGAGGCGAGCAGCGAGCGCTGATCGTCGAAGTACTCCTGCAGGTCGCGCAGGCTGCGCTCCTGGCGCGCCGCCTCGCCCTCCAGCGAGCTGAGCTTGCCGGGGAGCGCATTCAGGTTGGCCTCGCCGGCGGGCGCGGGGCCGGGGGCGCCGGCGTCGGCGTCGGCCCCGACCGGACCGATGGCCAGGTTGCGCTCCGGATCCTGCAGCTGGGTCACCGCGGTGCGAAGCTTGGCGTCGAAGCGCTCGACGCGATCGAGCGTGGCGGAGATGTGTGCGACCTTCTCCTGGACGAGCAGGATCTGCGACCGGAGCTGCGCGTTCTCCTCCTTGAGGACCGAGTTCTCGGAGGAGGAGCCGAGCAGCGAGAAGTAATGCCCGATCGTGACCCCGCCGAACACGGCCAGCAAGGCCAGCGCCCAGGCGCTGTTCAGGAGCCAGCGCCGCGGCAGCCGAAACTTCCGGACCGCCTGAGAGTGGTCGCTGACGACGATGACCGTGAACACCTGGTTCTTCGATCCGGCCATCCGCACCTTCCGTGTCGCTCCGCAGCAGAAGCTAGCTACCGCGTGCCAGCGGCGAAGTACGCCGGCCCCGAATGTCTGGACCGGGCCGTTTCTTGAACGGGTAACAGAGGGCTCAGGTGCCTGTCAAGAAAGGGCTTTGCGCCTGCCCTGAGCCCGTCGAAGGGGCGCAAGCCCCCGCTCGCACCGCCGTTATCCCTTGCAGGCTCGGGAGAGGCTACCTGACGCCGATCAGGCGGAGGCTGCGGTGGAGGTCGGCTCCTGTACGCGGATGAGGACGACGGTGATGTTGTCGTCGCCCCCGCGCTCGTTCGCCAGCTCGATCAGCCGGGACGGCGTCTCCCCGAGACCCGACTCCTCGGTCACGTGGAGGATCTCCGCGTCGTCGACCAGGTTCGAGAGCCCGTCGCAGCAGAGGAGGAGGATGTCGTTGGTCTCCAGCTCGACGCCCATGAGGTCGACCTGGACCTGCTGCTCGAAGCCGACCGACCGGGTGATGATGTTCTTGAACCGGCTGTGCTTCGCCTCGTCCTGGCTGATGGCGCCGGCCTTGAGCTGCTCGTTGACGAGCGAGTGGTCCTCGGAGACCTGGTAGATCCGCGACTCGCGCAGCAGGTAGCAGCGGCTGTCGCCCACGTGGGCGATGAACGCGGTGCGCCCGTCCACCAGCGCCGCCGTGACCGTCGTCCCCATGCCGGCCAGATCGGGATCTCCCTGAGCCGTCTGGAAGATCTTGCTGCAGGCGGCCTCGACCGCCTCCCGGAGCACGTCGGGAAGGGGGCTCTCCTCCACGCCGGTCGGCGCGCCAAACAGCCCGGGCTCGCGCTCGCGGGCCTCCTTGACCGACCCCTGGATCGTGTCGACGGCGAGGCGGGAGGCGGTGCCGCCGCCGGCATGGCCTCCCATGCCGTCGGCGACGATGAAGAGCCCAAGCCCCTCATCCACGAGGAAGGAATCCTCGTTGTGGTCGCGACGTTGGCCGACGTCCGTCTGGCCAACCGCCTTGATCGTGAAGGCCGGCGCTTCTGCCACGCCCGGAGCGTAACCTCGGGGTCCTTCAGGGGTCAATTACGCGTGGGCCATGCCCCTGTACGCTGCCTACCGTTCTTCGACTACGCGCCCTTCGCTCCGCGAAGGGCGCCACGCTCAGGACGAACGGACCCAGGTGGCCGACCGCCCTGAGCCCTTCGACTCCGCCCGTCCTGAGCATAGGCCCGGCTCAGCAGGGCTGGAGTCGAAGGACGAAGGGCAGGCGGAGTCGAAGGGCGCCCCTCCTCGTTGCGGCCGGAGGGCGAAGCACGGGCCGGCGGGAGCCGCGCGGCCGCGATGAGCGCGGCCGCGTGCTCGAGCGCGGACGACGTCACCGTCAGGCCGGCCATCATGCGGGCCACCTCCCTCCGGCGGGCCTCCTCCCCTTCCAGGAGCGACACCGTTGTGTGCGTGCGCCCACCCGATACCGCCTTCTCCACGCGGTGGTGCCTGTCGGCGAAGGCTGCCACCTGGGGCAGGTGCGTGACGCACACCACCTGGCGGCCGCGGGATACATCGGCCAGCACGCGCCCCATGGACTCGGCCACCGCCCCGCCGATGCCCGCGTCCACCTCGTCGAACACGTAGGTGGCCACGGGATCGCGGCGCGCGAGGACGCGCTTCACGGCCAGTAGAAGGCGCGAGAGCTCGCCGCCGGAGGCGATGCGCGCCAGAGGCCTGGGCGGCTCGCCAGGGTTCGGCGCGATCAGGATCTCCGCCCGCTCGGCGCCGCTGGCGGCCAGCTTCCGCCCGCCGACGTCCACCCCCCCTTCAGGGGGGAGGAACGCGACCTCCATCCGGCAGCGCCCCATGGCGAGGCCGGCGAGCTCCTTCTGGATGGCCTCGGCCATGCGCCGGCCCGCGTCGGCTCGCACGCGCGTGATCTCGTCCGCCAGCCGGAGCGCCTCGCCTCCCTTCTCCTCGATCTGCTTCGCGAGCTCCGCCAGCCGGTCCCCACCCCCCGAGATCCGGCCCAGCTCCTCTCGCATCGCGTCCCGCCGTGCGAGCGCATTCTCGAGCGATCCCCCGTGCTTGCGGGCGAGTGCCCGGAGCAGCTCCAGCCGGTCCTGGACCGCGGAGAGCCGGTCCGGATCGCCGCCCACGAGCTCGGCGTAGCGCCCGAGCTCCCTGCCCGCCTCCTCCAGCTCGACCGCCGCGGACCTGAGCAGGCCCAGCGGACCGGCGAGCCGCGGATCCAGCGCCGACGCCTCCGCCAGCGCCCGGACGGCCTGCCCGGCGCGCTCCGAGGCGCTCCCCTCCTCGCCGTACGACAGCCCCTCGGCGCCGCGCGCCGCCTCGCGGAGCTTCTCGGCGGAGGCCAGCACGCGCCGCTCGGCCTCGAGCTTCTCCACCTCGCCGGGCCGCGCGTCGGCCGCCTCCAGCTCGCGCAGCAGGAAGGCGAGGTAGTCGGCGCGCCGCGCCCGCTCGCCCTCGTCCGCGGCGAGGGCGTCCCGCTCGCGGACGAGGGCGGCGAGCACCGCATACGCCTCGCGGTAGCGGCCGAGGAGGGCGTGGCCGCTTCCGTGGGGCGCCTTCTGTTCGGACGCGAACGCATCCAGCAGCTCGAGGTGCACCCCCGGGTCGAGCAGGCTGACGTGCTCGTGCTGGCCGGAGATGTCGACCACGCCGCGCAGCGCCGCCTCGAGCATCGAGACCGTGCACAGCGTCCCGTTCACCGAGGCGCGCCCGCGCCCGCCGCGCGAGACGACGCGCCGGACGAGGAGCTCGCTCACCGCTTCCCCGTGGACGGGCAGGCCGAGCCTCTCCCAGGCGGGGTGATCGCCGGGGAGCTCGAACAGCGCCTCGACCGCGGCCTCCTCGGCGCCCTCCCGCAGGACGTCCGCGGTCATGCGCCCGCCCAGGACGAGGTGGAGCGCGTTCACCAGGATGGTCTTGCCGGCGCCGGTCTCGCCGGTGAGGACGTTCAGCCCCGGGCCGAAGTGGACCTCGACCGCGTCGACGACCGCGAAGCCGGAGATGCGCAGGGTCGTGAGCATGCGGCCATGATCCACGCGCCCCTGACACTGAGCAAATTTTCAGGTATGCATACGTTCGGGTCGCGACCCCGTGTACCCATACGAGGCTGGCGGGCGCCCGGGGGGGGCGTCCGGGAAGGAGCGAGCTACCTGTCGCCCCAGCGGAGCTTGGCCCGGAGGATGCCGAAGAAGTCGATGCGCGGGTTCCGCACCAGCAGCACGCGGTTCTGCGACTGCTTCGCCTGCACCCGGTCGCCGCGCTGCAGCTTCATCCCCTTCTGCCCGTCGAGGGTCAGGTACACCTCGGAGTCGTTCCGGATCTGGAGCTCCACCGTCTTGTCGTCCGGCACCACCAGCGGGCGCTGCGTCAGGGTGTGCGGGCAGATGGGGGCGATGATCACGCCGCGCATGGTGGGGTCCATGATCGGCCCGGCGGCGGAGAGCGCGTACGCGGTGGAGCCGGTGGGCGTGGCCACGATGAGGCCGTCGCCGCGGAGGGTGGAGACGAACACGCCGCCGCAGCGGATCTCCAGTTCGACCATGCGGGAGAGCGCGCCCTTGGCCAGCACCAAGTCGTTCAGCACCTCCATGTCGACCACCCGCTCGGCCGAGCCGTTGCGGTGGAGGTGGACGCGCAGCTTCATGCGCTCGGAGACTTGGGCGGTGCCGGCCAGCACTTCCTCCAGCGCCGAGTACAGCTCGCTCTGCGGCACCTCGGTCATGAATCCGAGGTTGCCCAGGTTCACGCCCAGGATCGGCGCCGGGCGCCCCTGCAGCAGCGTGGCGGCGTGGATGAGGGTGCCGTCCCCGCCCAGGACCAGGACCAGGTCGACGTTGCGCCCGATCTCCTCGTCGGAGCTGGTGACCTCGACCCCCCGCGCCCGGAGGAACTGCGTCACGAGCGCAGCGGTGTCGGCCGCCTCGCGGCTCGAGAGCTTGTGCACGATCCCGACCCGCCGTGGAGCCGGGCAGAGGTGGCCGTCCATGCTGGACATCATATAAGGGTTCCACATGGACCTCTTCGACCGCGCTGCCGCAGCCGACCCATCCGGCAAGCCCCTGGCCGAGCGGATGCGCCCCAGACGGCTGGAGGACTTCGTCGGCCAGGAGCACGTGCTGGGGCCCGGGACGGCCCTGCGGCGGGCCATCGAAGCCGACCAGGTGCCCTCGCTGATCCTGTGGGGGCCGCCCGGCACCGGGAAGACCACCCTGGCCCGCATCGTGGCGCAGTGCACCGGGGCGGAGTTCGTGGCCTTCAGCGCCGTCCTCGGCGGCGTCAAGGAGATCCGCGAGATCGTCCAGACGGCCCGCGACCGTCGCAAGATGAACCGCAAGCGGACCATCCTCTTCGTCGACGAGATCCACCGGTTCAACAAGGCGCAGCAGGACGCGTTCCTGCCGCACGTCGAGGACGGGACGGTGACCCTCATCGGCGCCACCACCGAGAACCCGTCGTTCGAGGTGATCGCTGCCCTGCTCTCCCGCTGCCGCGTCGTGACCCTGCGCCCGCTGACCGAGGAGGAGATCGCCGCGCTGCTCGACCGCGCCCTGGCCGCTCCGGAAGGGCTGGCCGGGACGGTGGCGCTGGCGCCCGAGGGGCGGGAGGCCATCGCCCGGTACGCCTACGGCGACGCCCGGCGGGCGCTCAACGCGCTGGAGGTGGCCGCCTCGGCGGTGCGGCTGGCCGGGCGCGACCGCATCGAGCGGGCCGACGCCGAGGAGGCCTTGCAGACCAAGACCGTGCTCTACGACAAGGCGGGCGAGGAGCACTACAACGTCGTCTCCGCGTTCATCAAGTCGCTGCGCGGCTCCGACCCCGACGCGGCCGTCTACTGCATGGTCCGCATGCTCGAGGCGGGCGAGGACCCGCGCTTCGTGCTGCGGCGGATGGTGATCTTCGCCTCCGAGGACGTGGGCAACGCCGACCCGCAGGCCCTCCAGATCGCGGTGGCGGCGCTCCAGGCGGTCGAGCTGGTGGGGCTGCCGGAGGGCGTCCTGCCCATGAGCCAGGCCGCCATCTACCTGGCCCTGGCGCCCAAGGCCAACACCGCCATCGCCTCCTACGGGAACGCGCGCCGGCTGGTGAAGGAGCGCGGGCCCTTGCCCGTGCCGCTCAAGCTCCGCAACGCGCCCACCCAGCTCATGGAGGGGCTGGGCTACGGCGGCGGCTACCGCTACCCGCACAACTTCGAAGGCCACTACGTGGCCGAGGAGTACCTGCCCGAGGCGCTCCGCGGCGAGCGCATCGTGCAGCTCTCGGAGAGCGGGCTGGAGAAGGCGCTGGGGGAGCGGCTGCGGGCGCTGCGAGAGCGGATCGGGCGAGGGGGAGACGGGTCTTAGGGTGCCGCCCCGAGGCCACCCGCGGTGCGCCCACGCAGCCGCACCAACTGGTCGAGCGCGTTGCCGAGATCGCCGCCGGAGCGCAGCAGATCGCCCACCGAGGAGAGGATGAAGGTGGAGGCGTCCCAGCTCTCCTTCGGCTCGGGCAGGAGATCCCATGCCTCCAGGTAGCTCGCCAGCGCCATGGTCCGATCGCCGTCCCTGGCGAACCGGCGGGCCTCGGCGCAGAGCCGCACCACGGCCTCGAGCCGATCGAAATTCGGGCGCTCGCTGGAGGGGTCGCTCATCTCGCGGACGACCTTAGGCCCGCCCTCGCGGATGGGAAGTCTTCGGCATGTCGCTGACCCAACGGTGACTGCACGTGTAGTGTGAACCGGGGACAGGCGCACCGGATCGGCGGCGCAGCTCGCGAGCGCCCGCGCCCCCCCGGGGGCGCGGGCGCGAGGGCGAACGGGATCGATTAGGCTCCCCTCCGTGCTCCTCTACATGCATGGATTCGGCTCGGGCCCGGGCTCGGCGAAGGCCCGGCACCTGGCCGCGCGCTTCGCCGCCGCCGGCGCTCACCTCGAGGTGCCCGACCTGACGCCGGGCGCCGACGGCTTCGAGCGCTCCTCGCCCTCGAGCATGCTGGCCGAGGTGGAGCGGCTGCTGGCGCGCGCCCCGGCGCCCCACGCCATCATCGGCAGCTCGCTGGGAGGGTACCTGGCTGCGGTGGCGGCCGGACGGAACCCGGGCATCGAGCGGCTGGTGCTGCTGGCCCCGGCCTTCCGGCTCTTCGAGCGCTGGGATGGGCGGCTCACCGCCGAGGAGCGCGATGAGTGGAGGGCGCGCGGCCGCGAGGTCTACCACTTCGCCTCGGCCCGCCAGCGGCGGCTGGGGTGGCAGTTCCACGAGGACGCCCGCGGGTACCCGACCTTCCCGGAGGTGCGCATTCCCACCCTGTGCATCGCCGGGCGGCGCGACGAGACCATCCCGCTCGAGGACGTGGCCGCCTTCGTGGCCCGGACCCCTTCGGCGCGCCTCGTCGAGGTGGACGACGGGCACGAGCTCACGACCTCGCTCGACTGCATCTTCGACGAGGCCTGGGCGTTCCTCTCGGCGCCAAGCCCCGCGGCCGGGACGCCGGCCTAGGCGATCCGCGTCGTCTTCAGGCCGGGCCTTGCGGCGGGAATTGCGCGCCAGCCCGCGGGATGCGGTCCCCCGACGCCGGCGCCAGGATCCTGGCGTGACGTGGGACGTGACCGCAGCCAGCGGCTCCCCTATGAAGGAGAGGAACATGCAGACCGCATATGCGAATCCCGAGGAGCGCTGGGCGGCGGTGGTGGCCCGCGACCGCCGCGCCGACGGCGCCTTCGTGCTGGGGGTCAAGACCACCGGCGTGTACTGCCGCCCGGGATGCACCGCGCGGACGCCGCTGCGCCGGAACGTCGAGTTCTTCGACTCGCTCTCGGCGGCCGAGCGGGCGGGCTACCGCGCCTGCCGGCGCTGCACGCCCGACCGGGCCAGCCCGTGGAGCGAGGCGGTCGACCGGATGGTACGCGCCTGCCGGCTGCTGGAGCGCGAGGAGCGGATCGAGACCCGCGAGCTGGCCCGCCGCCTGGGGCTGAACGCCTTCACGCTCCAGCGGACGTTCAAGAAGCACGTCGGCGTGACGCCCCAGGCCTACCGCCGGCGCGTGCTGGCCGAGCGCGCCCGCGGCGAGATCCCGGCGGCGCGGTCGGTGTCCGAGGCCATCTACGGCGCCGGGTACTCGTCGTCCAGCCGCTTCTACGAGGGGATCGGGCGCGAGCTGGGCATGCCACCCCGCCAGGCGCGGGCGGGCGGGCGCGGCACCGAGGTGCGCTACGCCGTCCGGAGCTGCGCGCTGGGCGCGCTGCTGGTCGCCTGGACGGAGCGGGGCGCCTGCGACGTCCGCTTCGGCGAGACCGAGGAGGCGGCGGTCCGGGGCATCCGCGTCCGCTTCCCGGCGGCGGCGCTCGCGCGGAGCGACGTGCCCGCCTGGGTGGACGAGGTGGTCGACGTCATCGAGCGCCCGCGCCGCAGCGACATCCCGCTCGACATCCAGGGCACCGCCTTCCAGCAGCGGGTCTGGCAGGAGCTGCGCCGCATCCCGCCGGGCGAGACCCGCTCCTACGCCCAGGTGGCCGCGGCCATCGGCGCGCCGTCGGCGGCGCGGGCGGTGGCGAGCGCCTGCGCGGCCAACCACCTGGCGGTGCTGGTCCCCTGTCACCGCGTGGTCCGGGCCGGAGGCGATCTCTCCGGCTACCGCTGGGGCCCGGAGCGCAAGCGCGAGCTGCTCCGGCGCGAGCGGGCGACGCACCAGGACGGCTCGCCCGGCCGCACCGCGCCCAGCTCCGGCTAGGCCAGCGGTCCGAGGAGGGCGCGGTCCAGCCCGCGCCGGTTGTTGTTCTCGAACGTGCGGCGCCCGTCTAGACTCCGGGGCTGGCCGGCGCGGCCAGGGAAATGGGAGCTCGCATGTCCGTGGACATCCGTGGGAAGTGGGCGCTGGTCACCGGGGCGGCGCGCGGCGTGGGCCGCCAGATCGCGCTCGGTCTGGCGCAGCGCGGCTGCAACCTGGTCCTGCACAGCCGCGAGCGCTCCCACACCGCCGAGCTCGAGAGGGAGCTGCTCCGCGGCGGCGTCCGGGTGGCCTCGGTCGCGGCCGAGCTCTCCCGGCCGGACCAGGTGGACGGGATGATGGACGAGTCCATCGCCGCCAGCGGCGGCCTGGACATCGTCTACAACGACGCCGCCATCATGACCCCCTACCGGCAGGACTGGCCGGCCACGCCGGCCGAGGACTACCGGCTCAGCTTCGAGGTGAACGTGATCGCCCCCATCCGCATCACCTGCCGCGCCCTCCCGCGGATGCAGGAGCGGCGCTGGGGGCGCATCGTCCAGCTCACCTCCGGCATCCGCGATCAGCCGGAGCTCATGGCCTATGCCGCCTCCAAGGCCGCGCTCGACAAGTTCGTCCGCGACACGGCCCCCAGGCTCCGCGGCAGCGGCGTCCTCATGAGCCTGCTCGATCCCGGCTGGCTGCGCACCGACCTGGGCGGGCCGAACGCGCCCAACGCGGTCGAGTCGGTGCTCCCCGGCGCGCTCGTCCCGGTGCTCGTCGACGGCGAGGTGCACGGCGCCTTCTTCGCCGCCCAGGACTGGGCCGGGAAGAGCCTTCCCTAGGCGGAGGAACCTTGTCGCTGCGCTGCGCCATCGGGATCCACGCCTGGGCCGGCTGCCGCTGCCGGCGGTGCGGGAGGGCCAGGGACGCAGGGCACGCCTGGTCCGGCTGCCGGTGCACCGCCTGCGGCGCGACGCGGAACGAGCGCCACCGCTGGGAGGGATGCCGCTGCGCGGTCTGCGGCGCGGTCCACGAGGAGGGACACGCCTGGGTCGGCTGCAAGTGCTCGGGCTGCGGCCGGACCCGGGACGCCGGCCACGCCTTCGGCCCCGACGGGCGCTGCCGGATGTGCGGGACCGGCACCTGCCGGCACGAGCGCCACGACTCCTGGAACGGCGGCCCCTGCGCGTTCTGCGGGGCCGAGGAGGAGTGGCGCCGGTGCCGGAGCTGCGGGCTGGAGTGGAACGCGCACGCCTGCCGGTGACGAGGCTCGAAGGGCCGGCGTGGCCCGGGAGCTGCCGTCCACGGGTTCAGGTCTTGGGCGCCGGCTGCAGCGGCTTCTCGAGGACCAGGTTCATCGTCTCCTTGCAGAACGTGCGGCCCGTCCCCTCCGGGAACGCCTTGATCTGCGTGGTGACGAAGTCCATGGTCCCTTCCATGCCGGCGAACTTCCCGGTGGCGGCGATGACCTTGCCCCTGCCCCTGTCCTCGGTGGTAACCTCGCCGCTCATCTCCCAGATGACCTTGTCGCCGTCCTTGTCGGTGTGGGTCTCGATCCCGTGGTAGCTCACGACGCCCTTGTCGATGTAGGTGAGCATGAGGATGTGCGTGGCGATCCTGTGGAACGGGCCAGCCCCGGTGTCATCGAGCCGGATCCCCATCAGTTCCATCTGGAGGACCAGCCGCTCCTGGTCGATGACGACCGTCTTCACGGTGCTGAAGGATCCGTAGTTGGTTCCCGTGGACGTGAGACGCGTCTGGGCCTGGGCTCTCCCCACCAGCCCGAGCGCAAGGGCCACCGCTGCTGCCGCCAGCACCGTTCGCTTCATGGTCCGCCTCCCCTGCGCGCCCGAAGGGTGCGCGCACGAGTGTGCTCGCCCTGGCGCCGTCCGGAGGGGTTCGTTGGGACGGGACGGGATCGCTACCCGTACCAGTCGTGAAGGATGCCCCGACGCGCCCCGCCACGTCGCCGGATTCCACGCAGGCAGGCGCGGTGGGGCCCGAAGGGCGCCCTGGCGCCGACGAGCGGCTGTCCTACGCCGCCACCGCCGGCCGCTCTTCCCCCCGCTCGGCCGTCAGCCGCCGCCGCCACACCAGGATCCCCAGCGGCCCGATGATGGTGCTCATCCCGATGATGGCCCAGAGCAGGGCGGGGCGGCGCGGGCCCTCGGGCGGGCAGAAGGCCTGCAGCAGGTACCCCGAGGTCGGGCCCACCAGGAACTTGGCCAGGAAGTAGGGGAGCATGGCCAGGCTGACGTAGGTGGCCTCCCGGCCGCGCGGCGCGATGGCCACGTTGTACTCGTAGAGCCGCGGCGACCAGAGCGCTTCACCAACGGTGAGCACCAGGATCATCGCGATCTGGAACGGCATCGACGACCCGAGGCACAGGACGAAGGGGCTGAGCGCCGAGATGAAGGCCCCCACCAGCAGCACCTCGAAGGGCTTGCGGTGGCGGGTGAGGGCGGTGGCCGCGGGCGCCAGGAACAGGATCAGGAACGAGTTGAGGGACCAGATGGTCCCCACCGGGAAGGCCTCGCCCTGCTCCCGCAGCACGTACTTGGGCCAGGTGAAGTGCATGTGCTGGAACATCATCCGGACCAGCGACAGCAGCAGCATGAGCAGCACGAAGCGCCAGAAGACGCGGTCGCCGATCACCTCCGCCACCGCCGAGAAGAAGGCCTTCTTGCGCACCGGGGCCGGCCCGTCCTCTGGATCGACCCGATCCTCGAAGCCGCGCCGGAGGAGCAGCGTGACCAGCAGCCCGGCCACCGCGAAGAAGAAGCCCACCCCCATGATGACGCCGTAGGCGCTCATGGAGCGCTCGCCCAGGAGCGGCAGGGCCACGGTCCTGCGGACCAGCTGGCCGGTGGCCCGATCCAGGAAGGCGCGCCGGACGAGGTCGATGACCAGCGGGCCGGAGAGCGTGCCGGAGAGGTTGAAGCTGACGTACCAGAACGAGAAGGCGAAGGCCCGGGTGCGCGCGTTGGAGGCGCGCTGGATGGCGGCCTGGATCACCGGCGAGATGGTCGCGTAGGCGAGCGCGAAGAGCAGGAGCCAGGTGATGGCCGAGGGGGGCGTGCCCGCGCAGCGACATCCCGAGCCGGGTCAGGGCCGCCCACCCGAACGCGACGATGAGCGTGGTGCGGATCCCGAACTTGTCGGCCACGGATCCGACCAAGAAGATCAGCCCGGTCATGACGGTCGCGAAGGTGGCGGCCCACCACCCGGCCGTCTCGTCGCTCATCCCGAAGTCGCCGGTCAACCAGAGCGGCAGCGTGGGCAGGAACGAGAAGATCCCCAGCCACTCGAAGAAGGTGACCAGGTAGAGGAGCCACAGCTCCCGGGGCGCGCGCAGCAGCGCCCGGAGGTCCTCGCGCAGCGTGGTCTTGCCGGTGGATGGCTCCATGCGGGCGGGGATATGGCAGAGCGCCCGGGCGCGGGCAAGGTGCCGCGGCCGGGCCCGGACCCGGGCGGGCGTCCGCCCGACTAGAACCCCATGGCCCGGAGCTCGCGCACCATGCGCACCCAGAAGTCGGCGGCGTCGAAGTGGCGCGACCAGCCCGTCTGCGCCCAGTGGTCGGCCTCGACCTCGGCGAGCACCTCCCCCCAGCGCTGCGACGAGGCCGGCACCACCCCGTCGCTGGGGCCCCAGCGCGACTTCATCCACAGGTAGCTCGGGACGAGGAGCGGGTTGGCCCGGCGCTTCCGGTGCACCACGCCCACCACGCTGGCGTAGGCGACGCTGCGGACGTCCGGGACCTCCTCGTTGAAGCGCGCCATCCGATCGGTGGCCAGGTCGTGGAAGGCGTCGAGCGACACCCCGGCCACCGCCAGCACGCGCTGCAGGCCCACGCGCTGCGCGAGGTCGGTGGTGAGGTCGGCCAGCGGCGAGCCGTGGTGGGGGGTGCCGACCGTGACCAGGGCCGCCAGCCGGCGGCCCAGCCCGAGCCGGGTCGCCGCGAAGCGCGCGTCCAGCCCTCCCATGCTGTGGGCGAGCACGTTGAACCGCTTCTCCTCCACCTCGCCCAGGACCTGGGCCAGCACCGTGGCCCGCGCCGCCACGGACCCGACCGGTGGCACCCGCGGCACGATCACCCTGCAGCCGTCCTTCTCCAGCGCATCGCGGATGCCCTTCCAGTAGGCCTGGCGCGCCGTCCCCAGCCCCACCTCGTCGAAGCCGAAGAGCCCGTGCGCCAGCACCACCGGGTGGCGCGGCCGGGCCGCCATCCGGCGGCGGCGGCGCAGCCGCGGCCGGCGCAGGCGGAGCCAGGCCCCGACGGCGAGCGCGAGCAGGACCAGGGCGGCCAGGACGAGCGTCGCGTGCACGCCTCATGGTACCGCGCCGGCGGTGGGGCTGGCGCGGTGCGCCATGGGCGCGAGGCGCTGGACGAGGTGCGTGCAAGCGGAGGTGGTGCGCGTGGGTGGGAGGTGGGGGCCGGCGTCGTCCGCCGCCCGGCGGGGAGTTTCTCCCGGCGTGTGCCATCATGCGGAGCGGGGCGCGCGGTCGGGAGGGGACGCCGGTGGAACGAGTCCTGCAGTGCTGGTGCATGGCCGGCGTGCCGAGGAATGCCTCACCGCTTCGGCGCGGACCGAGCGCGAAGTGAACTCAGACAAGGAGTGACTCCATGGCGCGGAAGCTCGCAACCCTCACGGCAGCGGTGCTGCTCCTTGCGCCGGCCGCCTCGCGCGCACAGGTCCTGCTGGGCGCGCGGCTTGGCTACGCCTTCGGCGGCGGCGACGTCGGGAACTTCTCCTCCGGCTCGATCCACATGTCGGACTGGACGAAGAGCCAGGTCCCGGTGCAGTTCGATCTGCTGTTCAAGGTGGCGCCGTCGCTGGCCATCGGCCCGTACGCCTCCCTCGCCTGGGCGCAGCCCGGCGGCGACCTCCAGGACCTGTGCGACTCCGCGGGCATGGACTGCAACGCAACCATCATGCGCCTGGGCGTCGAGGCGATGTTCACGGTCCCCCAGCCTGGCCCCTTCAAGCCGTGGTTCGGCGCAGGCCTCGGCTACGAGTGGTCGAAAGTCCACACCACCGGCGGCGGGGCCAGCGGCGACAGGACGCTCGGCGGGTTCGAGTTCCTGAACCTCCAGGCCGGCGGCGACCTCAAGATCGCGCCGCTGTTCCGCATCGGCCCGTTCGTCCAGCTCAGCCTGGCGCAGTACTCGAGCGTGGACTCGTCGGGCGGTTGGGGAGACCTGAACCACATCCCGTCGAAGAAGGTCCACGAGTGGTTCCAGATCGGCGTCCGCGGGATGTTCGACCTGTAGCCCGCGCGCCACACAGTGAAGCAGCGGAACGGCCGCCCGGACGCGGCCGTTTCCGCGTTCCTCTCCTGCGAGGGACGCCCGTTCCGGTCGTGCCACGGTGTCGCCCTGCGAAGGGGGGAGGCCCGGGGCCCGACGCAGCGTCGAGCGCTCCGCCGCTCACGGCGCCAGCGTGGGCGCGATGTGGACCACGCGCTGGCCCGCGCCCTTCAGGTCGCTGCCGCCGAAGCGCCAGCTCCCGGTCGACGGTCTCGACCTTGCCGAGCGCCGCCAGCTGGCTCGGGTCGAGCTGTCGCTGCCCGTTGCAGGACAGGTGGGCGATGCGCAACCCGTCCACCTCGAAGAGAGACCGCGACTCTTGATGCGCCGACCCCGTCCGAACGCCCCTCCGGCCCCCGTCATGCTACATGACTCCGGGTCGGGGTCCTCAGTCCCGGTCGGCGCGCCGGTTCTCCACCGAGCGATCTCGAGGCGCCGAGTAGTCGTGCCGTTCGCCTCGGGGCACCGGCGACGCCTCGCCATAGCGGTGGTGGCGCCCTTCCCACATCGGCCAGCAGCAACCGGAGCTGAAGAGGAACGTGCCTGCGAGGACGAAGACCATCGCGAGCTTCAGCATCTGGCATCTCCCTTCGTGAAGAGCTGGTGCAGGCAGGTGCATCAGCAAGTCGCGCGCCAGCCGGGGCCCTCGGCGATGTTTCCCGCGCCGTGCCTGGAGAAGCGAAGCTTCCCGAACCGCACGGGCCCTGGGCGGGCCTGTTGCCCCGCGTCACAGGGGGCTCGACTCACCGCTGCGTTGGAGGACTGGCCGCGCCTGCGGTCGTCGAGCTGGACGCACGGCTCGCTGCGCAGTCAGGAGGCCCTCCGGGGCGGCCGCATGCGGCGCCCGGAACACCCAGAACCAAGGGTTCCTTCCCGGACCCCCGCCCAGACAGTGCAACAGCGTGGTCCTTCCGGAAGATCACCGCGACGAGCTCATCGAGGAGGTGGGTCGCCAAGAGGAGGCGATGCGGCGTCTGCGCGCAGTGGCCTCCAGCGCCCCCCGCACTTGGCGAAACCTGGCGATTCTGAGCGCCTTGAACTGCTGGCCACGCCCCGAGGATCGCGATCGTTGTTCGTCATTGATCCCGGTAGCGCTTTGCCGCCGCGAGATCTCGGCGTAGCTCTTCCGCAGTGCGGCGCGGACCGTAACCGGGCGTGTCGCGCTGGATGCGCCAGCCTTCCTTGAGCGGGCCCGCGTCCACCGCGTCGAAGCCGAACTGATCGAGGAGGTGGGTCACGGTTGCCTTCGCCTGAGCGTCGTCGCCGGCAATGGCGAGCGCGCGACGATCCTCGGTGCCGGCAGGCTGACCATGAGTGGTCAGTTCGGCGGCGTAGATATGATTGAAGGCTTTGACGACTTTGGAGGTCGGCAAGTGCGCCTGCAAAAGCTCCGCGGTCGTCGTCGATTCGTTGTCGAGTTCGGGGATGTGGCCGTCGCGCTGAGGGTAGTAGTTGTTCGTGTCGATCACGATCTTGCCGGCGAGCGGCTCGACCGGTACTTGGCGGTAGTTCTTCAAGGGTACGGTCACGACGACGATGTCCCCGGCCCGAGCGGCTTCTCGCGCGGTGGCTGCCCTGGCCTTGGGCCCCAGCTCCTTGACGAGCGCGGAAAGCGTTTCCGGTCCGCGCGAATTGCTGATGACCACGTCGTAGCCGCTCGCTACGGCAAGCCGTGCGACCTGGCTTCCAATGTGCCCCGCACCGATGAGTCCGATGGTCTTCATGGCAAGCTCCTGGCCCACGCTGTAGTGCAGCCGCTCGACGGCGAACATGAACAGCGGCGGATTGAAGGAGGCGGGCGAGGCCCAGGACACGGTGAGACTGTTCTCCGCTCCCCCCGCCCCACGGTGACGACGCTCACCACCAGCGGAAACCTCCGCAGCACCTCGGCGTAGCGCTCGGGCTCCATGGACTCCTCCTCAAGACGCACGCTCGGCGGCCCCACTTGGCGCCGCCTCGCGCCCTTCGTCAACGTCCCGGAAGGTTCCAGGCGCTCGCGCCTCGCTCTTCCCGAGGATCACACCTCGATACGCACCTTCAGCTCCCCGCCCTCGATCTCCAGCACCTCGGCGAACGCGGCGGTGGGACCACGCGTGAACCGGAGCGTGGCGCGGGCGCGGCCGACCCGCAGGCCCTCCAGGGTGACGGCGTCCAGCCAGGGCGGCAGCCAGGGCTGCGCCACCCGGAGCTCGTGGCGGGGCGCGTCCGGGAAGAGGCCGAGGACGGCGCGGAGCAGGAGGAACCAGGCCGCCGACGACCAGGCCTGGGGTGAGCAGGCCACCGGGTAGTGGACGGGGAACTGGCCCTGGTCGCGGGGAAGGCCGCAGAACAGCTCGGGCAGGCGAATCCGCCCGAAGTGCTGGGCTGCGTCCCACAGGCCGGTGAGCACCTGGGCCGCGTCGCGCGTCCTGCCGTAGCTGGCCATGCCCATGGCGCACAGCGCGTTGTCGTGGGGCCAGATGGTCCCGCCGTGATAGCTGAGCGGGTTGTAGGCGGGCTGCCCCGCCGCCAGCGTGCGGATGCCCCACCCGCTCCACATCTCCGGCGAGAGGAGGGATGCGACGACGCGGGCGGCCCGGTCGTCGGGGATGGTGCGGGAGAAGAGCAGGTGGCCCGGGTTCGAGGTCACCGCGTCCACCTGGCGCTTGTCGCGGTCGAGCGCCAGGGCGTAGGTCCCCTTGCCCTCCATCCACATCCGGTCCTCCAGGGCCGCCGCCTGCGCCCGCGCCGCGGCCAGGAGCGCCTCGGCCTCCGGGCCGCGCCCCAGTCGCCGGTAGAGCGCCGCCATCCGGCGGCGCGCGTCCACGGCGTAGCCCTGCACCTCGACCAGCGCGATGGGCGGCTCGGCTGGCTCTCCGCCCGCGAAGATCACCCCGTCGTGGCTGTCCTTCCACCCCTGGTTGCGCAGCCCCTTCGCCGTGCGGCGCTGGTACTCGACCAGCCCGTCGCCGTCGGGATCCGCCCGGCGGTCCAGCCACTCCAGCGCCCGCGCGGCGCTGGGGAGGAGCTGCTCCACCGTCTCACGGTCGTCGGTCCACAGGTCATACTCGGAGAGGAGCACCAGGAAGAGCGGCGTCGCGTCCACCGACCCGTAGTAGGGCGTGTGGGGCACCTCGCCGGCCGCCGCCATCTCGCCGAAGCGGATCTCGTGCGGGATCTTCCCCGGCTCCTCGTCGCGGGAGGGATCGTCGCGGTCGCCCTGGAGGTGGGCCAGGAAGCGCAGGGCGTCGCGCGCCACGTTGGGATCGGCCGGGAGCGCCTCGAAGCCGGCGATGAGCGCGTCGCGGCCGAAGGGACAGGTGTACCAGGGGATCCCGGCGGAGATGACGGGGAGGCCGAAGTGGTAGACCGTGAGCGCCTTCAGGTCGGCGACCGCCTGCTGGAGCGCGCTGGTGAAGAGGGCGTTGGAGGAGCCGAAGCGGGTGGCCTCCTGCGCGTAGCTCCGGTAGGCCTGGTGGGTGGCGGTAGCGTGCAGCTCGAATGCCCGCGGCGCGCCGTCCGGGACCGGTCGCTCCTCGTCCAGCCCCCTGACCTTGCCTGGCGTCCCCCGCTCGATCCCGGCAGCCACCACGAAGGTGACCTGCGCCCGCTCCGCCGGCTCGAGGTGCACGTCCACGCGGGCACGAGCCCCGAGCAGCTCGCCGAGCCGGCCGCCCCGGCCCACCCCCTCCGTCCGGATCTCGGTGACGTAGCGGCGACCGTCCCGCCCATCGTAGCGCAGGATGACGCGGTCCCTCTCCACCCGCGGGAGGTGATAGGTGCCGCGCTCCGCCCGCCGGGCGCCGCGCACCTCGAAGACGTCGGCGAAGTCTACCGCCCAGGACAGCTCGATCCAGCCGTCCACCGGCTTGCCCTGGAAGTTGGAGAGCGTGAGCCGGTCCACCAGGACGTCGTCGATGAGCATGTCCCGGCGCAGGTGGACGAAGTTGAGCGGTTCCCGCCCCAGCAGGCCGCCCTCGTGGAGGCTGGTGACGGTGAAGTCGATCTGTGCGACGTAGTCGGGGGAGATCTGCGAGGAGAGGCAGAGCGGGGGACCACCCTTCACCGCCAGCTTCCAGGCGGAGAGATGGCGGGTGTCGGTCAGGAAGAGTCCCAGGTCGCGGGCGCCGGCGGGCGCGATGTCGCCCAGGCGATTGGCCACCATGAAGAGGTTGCCGCGCTTCAGGACCAGCTTGTCGACCCCGGTCGCCTCCGGCTGGGCGGAGGGGTCGGCGTAGCCGAGGAGCGCCTCGGGCGTGGCGACGGCGCTCACTGCGCGAGGGTCGTCCATCCCCCCTCCTCGGCGCGGGCCGCCGGGAGGGCCGTGCCGGGCCGGTCCGCCGACAGTGCAGCGCGGTAGACGGCCAGGTAGCCCCTCGCCATCCGGTCGGCCGAGAATCGCTGGCGGGCATGGGCCTGGATGGCCCGCCGGTCCAGCGCCGCGGCGCGCCGCAGCGCGGCCGCCATGTCGCGCACGTCATCCACCAGGAAGCCCGTCTCCCCGTCCTGCACGATCTCCGGGGCCGCGCCGCGCGGGGAGGCGATCACCGGACAGCCGGCCAGCATCGCCTCGATCATCACCAGCCCGAAGGGCTCCTCCCAGCGGAGCGGCACCAGGAGGGCCCGGCTGCGGGCGAAGGTCCGCCGCTTGGCACCCAGGTCCGCCTCTCCGATCCAGCGTACGTGCGGCTCCGCCAGTGCCCGCTCCAGGACGTCGTCCCAGCCGCGCGGGTTGTCCTCTGCGTGGACCTTGCCCGCCACCACGATGGGGAGCCCGGCCCGCCGGGCCGCCTCGATGGCCAGGTCTGGCGCCTTGACGTGGGTGAGGCGCCCAAGGAAGAACGCCTGGTCGCCGCCCGGACCGACCAACGGGTACAGGTCCGGATCCAGCCCGTGGTGCACCACCGCCTGCACCGGGGGATCGGCCAGCGCCGCCTGGCGCCGCGAGATGGCCACCTGCCACACGCCCGGAGTGTGCTGGTAGAAGCGCGAGAGGTGGAGGTCGACTGCGTGGTGCAGCGTGTAGACCAATGGTGCGGGCAGCTCGGCCGCGAACGCCAGGAACGCCGGCACGTGCGCGTGCACCACGTCGAATCGGCCGCGGGCGATGGCCCGGGCCGCGAAGCGGCTGTGGACCAGCTCCGCGTAGAAGTCGGGCGGCCACACCGCAGTCCGGAAGGGCGCGCCGGCCCATGCGCCGCGCGAGTCGCCGGTGGCGAAGAGTGCGACCTCGTGGCCGGCGCGCATGAGCGCCCGGGTCAGCGCGTGGACCACGAACTCCGTGCCGCCGTAGGCGGGCGGTGGCACTGCGACGAATGGTGTGGAGACCATCGCGATGCGCACTGCGTAAGGGTAGCTGCGGCCCCGGTCTTTGGCACGCGCACGCCCGGAGGGGGCTGGCATCGGCCCCCTGCCAGCCGGAGGGTCGGGTCACGCTGCGACAATGGATCGGGCCACCCAGGGCGGCGGGACGGATGGAGGATGCCGCCGAGCAGCTCGTCGTCTCTCCGTCGAACAATCGAGAACGTTCGCGAACAGCCCACGTCTGTCCGCCCGGCCCGTGAGCCCCGCTGGAACACCATCACATGGCGCCGGCGATGGACGGGCACGACACGTGCACATTCCGGCTGGCAGGCGAGACGCCCGCGCCCTTCGAGGCGGGCCGTTCGCGCCGTCGTGGAGGTCACATGTCGATCGAAACCATCCTGATCATCGCCCTCGTCGTCATCCTGCTCGGTGGAGGAGGGTTCTGGTGGTCGCGACGCTCGTGATCGAGCGCGGAGTCCCGGCCCGGTCGGGCGCTCTTCGGCCATCGCCGCCGGCTGGCACGTGAGTGAACGTCTCCGGCCGATACACGGAGAGTGACACATGTACTGGGACCGTATCGAAGGCACCTGGAACCAGCTGAGGGGCAAGGCGCGGGTGGAACCGGGTGGTGGCCGGGGGCCTCACGCTCCACCGGCAGATCAGGACGCCGGGTCCCCCTGTCAGTCGTACTCGGCCCACCAGTGGGGCAAACGGATGCAGGTGGACCGGTCCGTAAGCTCGTTCGACGAAGAGGGTTTGGAGCACTGAGGAAAGGACCCGACCATGGCGAAGTTCACCCTGACCTTGCTTGCCGCCGCGGCACTGGCGCTGCCGGCGACCGCCCTCCTGAGCTGCGACTCCGCCAAGAAGCACGAGAGCCCCGGCGAGTTCATCGACAACTCGGTCATCACGGCCAAGGTGAAGACCGCCATCCTCGAGGATCGGTCCTTGAGGACGGCCCAGATCGGCGTGACGACCTACAAGGATACCGTCCAGCTGAGCGGCTTCGTCGACTCGGCGCGCAACGTGCGGCGAGCTGGAGAGCTGGCCGCCGGCGTCAAGGGAGTCTCCAGCGTGAAGAACGACCTGATCGTGAAGTAGCGGCGGGATGGCAACCGAGACGAGAGCAGCGATGTCCCGAGAGGAAGGAACCCAGATGACGAAGCTCATCCGCATCGCCCTCGTGCTCGCCCTTGGGGTCGTCGCCGGTCCTGCGCAGGGCCAGGAGCCCGGCTGGGGGCTCGACCTCACGGTTCACGGCGGCCTCGACAAGTACAGCGCCCTCGGCCTGAGGAGCGGCCTCTCCCACACCGACTTCTCCGACTCGCAGCAGCTCAAGGACACCTCGAGGTCGGTGGGCGCCACCGCCATCCTGCGGCTGGGCATGGTCGAGCTGGGCGCCATCGGTGAGCTGGGCCGTCCTGGCAAGAGCAACACCACCACGGTGCTCGGCGCCCTGGGCGGCTTGAATCTCGACCTCCGTCTGATCCGGATCGAGGCCCTCGGCGAGCTGGGCGGTCATCGCTACGGCAACGCCCTCAGGAACTCGGCCGTCATCGAGGACAGCAAGCGCTCGGACTGGCTGGCCTACGTCGGGCTGCGCCCGGGCGTCTCCCTCCGCTTCGGCGAGGGCGGCAGATGGATCCTCGGCGTGTGGGGGTTCGCGCGCTGGGACGTCACCCGCAAGAACATCCAGGTGACGCTGAGAGACGGGGGCGGGAAGGGCTCGTACAGGCTGGGCGGCTCGCAGTTCGGCGCGGCGCTTCGCCTCGGCATCTCGCTCTGACGACTTCATGCGCCGGGTGACCCGCCCCGCCAGCCCCTTGCCCGCGTAGACTGGGCGTGAAGAATCCTGCCCGCCTCCAGGCCAGGCCCTCAAAGCCGGCAACCGTCCCAGATTCGAGGGGAGGTCATGAGCACGCGGACGCGACCGCTCGAATGCTCGTCCGAGGCTGAGAGTCTGTTGGTTGACCGTGGCGAGACCCCCCGGGGTCTCTGGCTGCCGCGGGGTATGAGTCTCGTTCGCTGCTCGCCCCCCGGTGTGCCCGTCAGGCACTTCCCCTGGCCCCTCCTGGCGGTCTCCCTCCTCGGCCTCGTCGGGGGCTGCGCGACCTTGCCGAACGTCTCGGAAACGATGGACGAGGCGCCCGCGGTCGAGAAGCACCCGCAAATCGTATCTGCCAAGGGCCTGCTGTCTCCCGAAGGAAGCAAGGCGATCATGGATCGGCTCGAGCGGTCGGTCGAGCCCACGGACCTCCTGGAACGCCTGGCCGCCGTGACGGAATCCGTGAGCGAGAGCCCGTTGACGAGGGGCAACAAGGTCACTCTCCTCGTCGATGGCCAGGCCACTTACGCCGCGATGTTCGAGGCGATGGGTCGAGCCAGGGACCACATCAACCTGGAAACCTTCATCATCGAGGATGATGAAACGGGGCGCAGATTCTCGGATTTGCTGCTGCACAAGCAGGCAGAGGGCGTTCAGGTCAATCTCATTTACGACAGCGTGGGCAGCTCCAGCACGGATGCCCCATTCTTCGAGCGGCTGAGATCCGCCGGGATCCCGGTCGTGGCGTTCAACCAGACGGATCCACTGAAGGCGCACGGGAAGTGGGGCCTGCTTCAGCGGGACCACCGGAAGATCCTGATCATCGACGGCAAGGTCGCCTTTGCGGGCGGCGTCAACATCAGTCAGGCCTATTCGGGCGGCCCTTCCGGGAACAGGAAGGACCGAAAGGCGCCCATCACCTGGCGTGATACGGACGTTCAGATCGAAGGTCCCGCCGTCGCAGAGCTTCAGAAGCTGTTCCTCGACACGTGGCAGAAGCAGAGGGGCCCGGCGCTCTCGCCGAGGGCCTATTTCCCGGACCTGAAGGAGGAGGGAAAGCATCTGGTGCAGGTCCTCGGCAGCTCCCCGGGACGGACCAACAGGATCACCTTTGTCATGTATGTGGCGGCGATCACCTTTGCGCAGCATTCGGTCCATCTGACCAATGCCTATTTCATCCCGGACGACCAGATACTCGCCGCCTTCACCGATGCTGCTCGACGCGGTGTCGACGTGAAGCTCATTCTTCCCGCGACCACCGATTCGCGGCTGGCCTTGAGCGCGCAGCGGTACACCTATTCCGAGCTCCTGAAGGCGGGAGTGAAGGTCTACGAGCGCCGCACCGTGCTGCTGCATGCAAAGACCGCGGTCATCGACGACGTCTGGTCGACGGTCGGCTCGACCAACATGGACTACTGGAGCTTCTTGAGCAACGACGAGGTGAACGTGGTCATCGTGGACCGCGATTTCGCCGCTGAGATGGAGACGCTGTTTGCCAGGGACCTCGCGGCGTCCGACGAGATTCAACGGGACAGGTGGAAGAGGAGACCCCTGCATTCGAGGATCGAGGAGTGGACGGCGCACCTCCTTCTCCAGTGGTTGTAGGTCAGTGTCCAGGACGCAGTCCTTCGCCGTGAACGTGGCCCAAAGCGGCGGACGGATCGTCGTCGACGAGCCGGCGATCAGACGGCGAGGGCGAGCGGGGCGTGCGGCGAGCGCAGGGGCATCTCCCTGGGCCTACGGTCCGGCGGCGGGCACTCCGCCGGCGGTCGCGGCAGGTTTCGTTTGCCCGGGATGCTACGGAGCGCGACACTGGCGGCCAAGAAGGAGCACCGCGGCCACACCTGGTCACCCGCAGGCGCCTGCGATGGGAGCGCGCATGGTGCGCTACGGCTGCAAGGACTGCGCCTGCACCATCCAGATGGCGTTCGATCTGATCGGCGGCAAGTGGAAGCCGCGCATCGTCTGGTGGCTGGGCCAGCGTACGTTCCGCTTCCGCGAGCTGGAGCGGCAGCTCGCCGACACTTCACGCAATGTGCTGGTGCAGCAGCTCCGGCAGCTGGAGGCGGACGGGATCGTGCACCGCACCGTGCATGCCCAGGTGCCGCCCCGCGTGGAGTACGCGCTCACCGACATGGGCCGGCTCCCCATTCTCGGCTCCCTCGACGCGTGGGCGGGGGAGATGCTGGCCGCCGGCCAGCCCGTCCCCGTCCGGAAGCTGCCCTGAGTGCACGCCGCCGCGCCGTCCACCCCGGCGCGGACGGCACCGAATCGGGAGCGCCACATGCCCGAGCCCTCGCCCGACGTTCGCGGTCGCCTCCCCCTCCCCTCGCTCGGCCCCCGCGGCGAGGGCTGGGTGATCCTGCAGGTGGTCCTCATCGTCGCCACCGCGGCTGCGGGCATCTGGGGGTCGCCCTGGCCTCCAGCGGCCACGCCCTGGCGGCAGCTCGGCGCGGCGGTGGTCGGCGTCCCGGGCCTCGCCCTGGCCGTGGGCGGGGCGCTCAACCTCGGACGGCAGCTCACGCCCCTGCCGCGCCCGGTGGAGGGCGGCGGGCTGCGCGACCGGGGCGCCTATGCGCTGGCGCGCCACCCCATGTACGGGGGCGTCCTCCTGCTCCTGCTCAGCTGGGCCCTCACCACCTCGCCGCTGGCGCTCGCGCCGGTGGCGCTGGCCTGTCCCTTCCTGGAGGCGAAGCGGCGGATGGAGGAGGCGTGGCTCGTGCAGCACCACCCCGGCTATGCCGACTACCGGGGCCGGGTGCGGTGGCGGCTCATCCCGTTCGTGTGGTGAAGCCGCGGCGGGCGGAGACCGCTCAGTGGACGCGCGGGGCGGTTCCCTCGAGCCGCTCCAGGAACGTCCGCAGCGGCGGCCTCCGGACGCCGTCGCGGCTCGAGACCAGCGACAGCAGCAGCACCAGCACCGCCACGCCCCCGGTGTGGAAGCGCATCAGGGCGCCGGCGGGCGGCACGAGCCACACCGAGACGAGGAGCCACAGCCCCAGCACCGTGTTCAGGGCGCGCACGCCGTCGAAGGCCGTGGCCAGCAGGGTGAACACGAACACCAGGTACCCGACCACGGCGGCATTGACGCGCGACGCGCCGCCGTCCCAGGCGAATGCCGAGACCACCAGCCACCCGCTCAGCAGCAGGTTGGCGGTGCGTGCCCACAGGCCGTCGGGGTGCCGGACCACTTCCACTTCCTCTTCTTCCGCCTCTGCGCGCACTGGCCGCTCCCCGAATGATTTGACGTCTAACTACTACCCGGGGCGTGCTCGCCTCGCAACCGAGAGGAGGGATCTGCGCGCCGCCGCGCGCCCCCGCGGCACGATCGCCGCCCGCCCGCCGGGGGGGCGCCCGGCGGGGCCCGCACCCGGGCGGCCCTTGCCGGCCGGCCCGGAAGGGGCGACCGGGCTTCCCCGAGGGTGGAAATGCATTTCTGTTTCATGCTGCTTCTGAAAACCCCATTGTGCTAGCGTAGCGAGCCGGCAGGCCGGGCCGGGTGCTCTCGCACCCGTGGCGCTGCGCCGGCCCGGCCGCTTCGAGCACACCAGCGGGAGGCATCATGAGACGTGGAACGTTCCAGGCGGTACTGCTTCTTCTCGCCTCGATCCTGAGCGTCATCCCGGGCGGCGCACGCGCCGCCGAGGGCAAGCGCTACAAGTTCGTGGTCATCACCCACGCCACCGCCGTCCCGTTCTTCGTGCCGGTGCGCAAGGGCGCGGAGGACGCGGGCAAGCTCGTGGGCGCGGACGTCACCTACACCGGCCCGGCCGGATTCGACATCCAGCGCCAGGTCGAGTTCATGAAGTCGGCCATCGCGCAGAAGGTGGACGGCATCGCCTGCACCCTGCCCGACCCGGCCGCCTTCAACGACGTGGTGGCGGAGGCCCGCGCCAAGGGGATCCCGGTCATCGCCATCAACGCCGACGCGCCCAAGTCGGAGCGCATGGCCTACATCGGCCAGGGCAACTACGAGGCCGGGCGCTCCATGGGCGAGCAGATCGTGAAGCTGCTCCCGCAGGGCGGCGACGTGATCCTGGCCATCCACACCGCCGGCGCCGAGAATCTGGAAGCGCGCATCCGCGGCGCGAAGGAGGTCCTCGACTCCAAGGGCGGGTTCAAGTACCGCGTGGTGGCCACCGGCACCGACCTGGTCAAGGCCGAGGCGCTGCTGGGCGCGGCCCTGCAGGCCAACCCCGGCGTGAAGGGCATGTTCGGCGTCGAGGACGTGACCGGGATCGCCATCGGCCACATCATCGAGCGCCAGAAGCTGAAGGGGAAGGTGTTCGGCGGCGGGTTCGACCTGGTGAGCGAGGTGCTGGACGCGATCGAGAAGGGGTACATGCAGTTCACCATCGACCAGCAGCCCTACCTGCAGGGCTTCCAGGGCGTGATGGAGCTGTACCTGAACCGCGCCTTCGCCATCTCCCCGGCGGACATCAACACCGGCATCGCCCCGGTCACCGCCGAGACCGTCAAGACGGTCAAGGCGCTGGCCGCCAAGGGGTACCGCTGATCCCGGCGCCCGCGCCGCCGCTCCCTTGCCCGGGGGCGGCGGTGGCGGGCAACGCGCACGCATGGCCTCCGCATCGCCCTTCCTCGCCGTCGAGGGCCTGTCCAAGAGCTTCGGGCCGACCCAGGCCCTGCGGGACGTGTCGCTGTCGCTGGACCGCGGCGAGATCCTGGGGCTGGCCGGCGAGAACGGCGCCGGCAAGTCCACCCTCATCAAGATCCTTTGCGGCGTGCACCGTCCCGACGCGGGGTGGATCCTGCTCGAGGGGCGGCCGCACCAGCCGCGCGATCCGGCCGAGGGCGAGCGGGCCGGCATCAGCGTCTTCCACCAGGAGATCCCCATCTGCCCGGATCTCTCCATCGCCGCCAACGTGTTCCTGGGCCCGCGCATGCCGCGGCATGGTCCCTTCCCCGACTGGAAGGCCATGGACGCGCGCTGCGTCGAGCTCTACGCCACGCTGCTGGGCGAGGAGATCGACCCGCACCGGCTCATCCGCACCTGCACCGCCGCCGAGAAGCAGCTGGCGCTGCTGGTCCGGGTGCTCTCGCGGGACGCGCGCCTGGTGATCCTGGACGAGCCCACCACCGCGCTCACCCCGCCCGAGGTGGAGCGCCTCTTCGCCATCATCCGGCGCCTGCGGGAGCGGGGGATCACCTTCCTCTTCATCAGCCACATGCTGGAAGAGCTGATGCAGCTTTCCGATCGCATCTCGGTGCTGCGCGACGGCCGCAAGGTGGGGGACCTGGAGCACCCCGAGTTCGACGCGCGCAGGCTCTCGTCGCTCATCGCCGGCCGATCGCTGGCCGAGGCGCCGCGGCGGGGCGCGGCCGCCGAGGCGGAGCTGCGCCTCGAGGTCGAGGGGCTGACGCTCCCGGGGGCGTTCCAGGACGTCTCCTTCCGGCTGCGCCGCGGCGAGATCCTGGGGGTGGCCGGGCTCCAGGGCTCGGGGCGTGCGGCGCTGGTCCGCAGCCTCTTCGGCGCGCCGCCCGCGGCCGGTGGGGCCATCCGGGTCGACGGCCGGCCGGTCGCCATCCGCCGCCCCGCCCACGCCATCGCAGCCGGGATCGGCTTCGTCCCCGAGGACCGCAAGACGCTGGGGCTGTTCGACGAGCTGGACGTGAAGCTCAACGTGTGCATGGCCGGCCTCGACAAGTTCTCGCGGCGCGGCTGGATCGACCGCGGCCGGCTGCGCCGGGTGGCCGGGCGGATGCGCGACAGCCTCCGCATCAAGGCGTCCAGCGTCGACGCGCCGGTGCGGGCGCTCTCGGGCGGCAACCAGCAGAAGGTGCTGATCTCGCGCTGGCTGGCGCTGCACCCGCGCATCCTGGTCCTGAACGAGCCGACCCGCGGCGTCGACGTGGGCGCCAAGCGCGAGATCGTGGACCTGGTGGTGGCGCTGGCCGCCGAGGGGTGCAGCGTGGTGGTGTCGTCCTCGGAGCTGGAGGAGCTGCTCCAGCTCGCCAACCGGATCCTGGTCATGAACCGCGGGCGGGTGGTGGCGGAGCTCACGGCGGACGCCGCCACCAAGGACCGGATCATCCTGGAAGCGACCAGCTGAGCGAGAAACCCATGGACCTGGCCATTCCCGGGCGCAAGCGATGGGCGGCGGTGCAGCGCATCTTCGGGCTGCGCGACGTGGGCGTGCTGGTGGCGGCGGTGCTCATCGCCGCCTTCTTCGCGGCCATCACCCCCACCTTCCTGACCGCCTACAACCTGTTCAACATCCTGCGCCAGACCGCCGAGCTGGGCATCATCGCCATGGCCATGACCATGCTGATCGTGGCGGGCGAGTTCGACCTCTCGGTGGGCGCCATCTACGCCGTCACCGGGGTGGTGGCGGGCGTGCTGGCCGGCCGCCACGACGTGAACATCTGGATCGCGGCCGGGGTGGGCATGGCGGCGGGCCTGCTGCTGGGGCTCCTCAACGCGGTCCTGATCGCCACCACCCGCATCAACTCCTTCATCGCCACCCTCTCCACCATGATGGTGTTCCGCGGCGTGGCCATGGTGCTCTCGGAGGGGCAGCCCATCTCCTTCCCGCTCTCGTTCTTCATGGACCTGTTCGGGCGGGCCGAGATCGGCGGGCTCTTGCCGGTGCCGGTGCTCTGGTTCGCGGGCTGGGGCCTCCTCTCCTACGTGGTGCTGCACCGGACCACGCTGGGCGTGAAGATGTTCGCCACCGGCGGAAACCGCGAGGCCGCCGAGCTGGCCGGCATCCGGACCACGCAGGTGAAGGGGATCGCCTTCCTGGTGACCGCGCTGGCCTCGGGCCTGGCGGCCCTCATCTCGCTCTCCTTCCTGCGGACCGTGACCCCGACCCAGGGCACCGGCCTCGAGCTGGAGGCCATCGCGGCCGCCGTCATCGGCGGCACGGCCATGTCCGGAGGGGTAGGCAGCATCGTGGGGACGTTCCTGGGGACCTTCATCATCGCCGAGGTCCGCACCGGCCTGGTGCTGCTGGGGACCGACGCCTACGTCCAGGACGCCTTCGTGGGGCTGGTGATCGCGCTGGCGGTGATCGTCAACGTGCGGCTGTCGATGCGGCGGCGCTGATCCGGAGGGAACGGCAACATGACCATTCGCGTGGGAGTCATCGGGGCAGGCGTCATGGGCGCGGATCACGCGCGGGCGCTGGCGAGCGCCATCTCGGGCGCGGAGCTGAGCGCGGTGGCGGACGCCGATGCGGCGCGGGCCAGGGCGCTGCTCGACCGGATCCCGTCGGCGCGCGCCTGCATCGGCGCGGCGGAGCTGATCCAGGACGAGCGGGTCGACGCGGTGCTGGTCGCCTCGCCGGATGCCACCCACGGCGAGCTGGTTCTCGCCTGCCTGGCGGCGGGCAAGCCGGTGCTGTGCGAGAAGCCGCTGGCGCCGACCGCCGACGAGTGCCTGCAGATCGTCCGCCAGGAGGCGGCGGTGGGCCGGCGCCTGGTGACGGTGGGGTTCATGCGGCGCTTCGATCCCGGCTACGTCGAGATGCGCCGGACGCTGGCGGCCGGCGAGCTGGGCCGGCCCTACCTGCTCCACTGCCTGCATCGCAACGCGGTGGCGCCGCCCTACGTGACCGCCGCCACCCTCATCACCAACGCCGCCGTTCACGAGCTCGACGCCGCGCGCTACCTCACCGGGCGCGAGATCCGCTGGATCCACGCCATCACCCGCCGGGCCGCCGACCTCCCCAGCACCGCCGCCCCCCAGCTCCTGCTGCTGGAGATGGACGACGGCACCCTGCTCGAGGCCGAGGTCTACATGAACGCGCGCTACGGCTACGACGTCCGCGTCGAGGCCGTCTGCGAGCGCGGCACCGTCTCGCTGGTGGCGCCGCACGACGTGACCGTTCTTCACGACGGCGTCGGCGGCCACGCCTTCGCCGCCGACTTCCGCCCCCGCTTCGCGCAGGCGTACCGGCTCGAGCTGCAGGCCTGGATCGACTCGCTGCGCGGCGGCCCGCCGGTCGGGGCCAGCGCATGGGACGGGTACGCGGCCACGGCCGCGGCGCTCGCCGGGGTGCGGTCGCTGGAGACCAGGGGCCCGGTGGACGTGGCGCTGGCGGAGCGGCCGGGGATGTACGGGTCGGGGTGACCGCGGCCCCTCCGCCCCGGACCCGTCGGCGGGCCCGCGCACCGGCCGTCTTCCCCCCCCCCACTGCCACTCGAACCCTCCCCACGCGGTGGAAGACGATCGCGTGGAATCAAACCCGGCCCTGCGCCACGCGCACGCCTCCCGCGCGGGCACGTCGCTTCAAGGCCGCATGCGCTGCCTCACGATCACTCCACCGGCGGTCGATTGCGCTCGCTGAACGGCCGCTGATGCCAGTACGGGTAGATGAGCGGTCGGGCGCTGGCCGCGTCGAGGGCCGTCGTCTGGGCTGGCGTCAGGTTCCAGCCGGTCGCCCCGAGGTTGTCGCGCAGCTGCTTCTCGTCGCGGGCGCCGATGATGACCGTCGAGACGGTCGGCCGGGAGAGGAGCCAGTTGATCGCGATCTGCGGGACCGTCTTGCCGGTCTCGCGCGCGACCGCGTCCAGCGCGTCCACCACCCGGTACAGGTGCTCCTCGTCGACCTGCGGGCCACCGGCAGCGGTGCGCTCGTTGCGCAGCCGGGTGTCGGGGGGGGCGGCTGGCCCCGCCGGACCTTCCCGGTGAGGCGACCCCAGCCGAGCGGGCTCCACACCACCGTCCCCACGCCCTGGTCCACCCCGAGCGGCATGAGCTCCCATTCGTACTCGCGACCGACCAGCGAGTAGTACGCCTGGTGCGCCACGTAGCGCTCCAGGCCGAGGCGGTCGGAGGCGGCCAGCGACTTCATGATGTGCCAGCCGGAGAAGTTGGAGCAGCCGATGTACCGGACCTTGCCGCTGCGCACCAGGTCATCGAGCGTGCGCAGGACCTCCTCGACCGGCGTGAGCGCGTCGAAGGCGTGCATCTGGTACAGGTCGATGTGGTCGGTCCGGAGCCGCTTCAGCGCGCTCTCGCAGGACCGGAGGATGTGCTGGCGCGAGGATCCCACGTCGTTCGGGCCCGCGCCCACGCGGAAGGTCGCCTTGGTCGAGAGGAGCACCTCGTCACGGTGGCCCTCGACGGCCCTCCCCAGGATCTCCTCGGCGAGCCCGTCCGAGTAGTTGTCGGCCGAGTCGAACATGAAGACGCCCGCCTCGAGGCAGATGCCCACCAGGCGCCTGGCCCCGGCCACGTCCGTCGCCCCGAACCCGCGGAAGAAATCGTTCCCACCTCCGAACGTGCCGGTCCCGAGCGTCAGCGCAGGGACCATCAATCCCGACCTTCCCAGCTGGCGATGTTCCATGGGGAACCCGTTACCGCGAACCGCGAGCCCGCGCCAGGGGTGGTTGACTTGCCTCGGCGGGGCTGAGAGCATCCGTGCCGCATCGGAGCAAGCTCCGGCGCTCCGGCGGTCGTCCTGACCGCATCCGCGGTCCGGAGCCTCGCCCATCTCGGTAGGCGGACGAGGGAGGGTGCATGGAGACCAGGTTCATCTCGCTGGAAGACCTCGCCAACGTGATCGAGCACTCGCTGCTCCGGCCCGACATGACCGTGAGCGCGGTGCGCGAGGGGTGTGCCATCGCCCGCGAGTGCGGCGTGGTGGGCGTCTGCGCCCGGCCCACCGACCTCCGCATCCTCGTCGAGGAGCTGGCCGGGACGGGCATCGTGATCGCGACCACCATCGGCTTTCCGCACGGCGTGACCACCACCGCCGCCAAGGTGGCCGAGACCCGCGACGTGGTCGCGGGCGGTGCCGTCGAGGTCGACATGATCCTCAACGTGGGCAAGCTGCGCTCGGGCGACCACCGGTTCGTCGAGGACGACATCCGGGGGGTCGCGGAGGCGGCCCACTCCGGCGGCGCCCTGGTGAAGGTGATCTTCGAGAACTGCTACCTCACGGACGAGGAGAAGGTCGTGGCCTGCCGCCTCTCCGAGGCTGCCGGAGCCGATTTCGTGAAGACGTCGACGGGGTTCGCCCGGGCCGGCGCCACCGTCGAGGATCTCCAGCTCATGCGGCGCACCTGCTCACCGAAGGTGAGGGTCAAGGCGGCGGGCGGCGTCTCCTCGCTGGACGCGACCCTGGCGGTGGTGGCGGCGGGCGCCGACCGGGTGGGGACCAGCTCGACGCGTGCCATCCTCGACGAGGCTCGACGCCGCGCCGACGCCACCGGGAGGCTGACCCTCCGGGCCGCCCCATGGCCTCCGGCGGCCTGAGCGGAGCCGACCCGACGGACGAAGTGCGGAGGGAACCATGGAACGGATCATCGCGTGGGACCTCGGCACCGGCGGGAACAAGGCCTCGCTGTACGACCGCGACGGTCGTTGCGTCGCGTCGACGTTCGTTCCGTACGAGACGGCGTACCCGCGCAGCGGGTGGCACGAGCAACGCCCCGACGACTGGTGGAGCGCCGTCGTCGAGAGCACGCGCAGGCTGCTCGCGAGCAGCGGGGCCGATCCGCGCGAGATCACCTGCTGCGGGATGTCGGGGCACAGCCTGGGCGTCGTGCCGCTCGATCGCGAGGGGCGCCTGCTGCGCGCCGTCACGCCCATCTGGTCCGACGGGCGCGCCGTGGACCAGGCGCGCGAGATGTTCCAGCGCTGCGACGAGCTGGAGTGGTATCGCCGGACCGGGAATGGCTTCTCCCCGCACCTGTACAGCGTGTTCAAGATGATGTGGTACCGGGACCACGAGCCCGACATGTTCGAGCGGATCGACAAGGTCCTCGGCACCAAGGACTACGTCAACTTCCGGCTCACCGGCCGGCGCTGCACGGACCCGTCCTATGCGTCGGGCTCCGGCGTCTACGATCTCGAGAGGTGGCGGTACTCGGAAGCGCTGATCGAGGCCTCGGGCCTGCCCGCCCGCCTGTTCCCGGAGATCGTCCCCTCGACCCAGGTGATCGGGACCCTGACGCCGGAGGCCGCCCAGGCGCTGGGGCTCCACCCCGGGGTGCGCGTGGTGGCCGGCGGCGTGGACAACTCCTGCATGGCGCTGGGGGCGCGGGCGTTCCGGGACGGGCGGGTCTACAACAACGTGGGCTCCTCGTCGTGGATCGCCGTCTCCTCCGGGCGTCCCCTGATCGACGACAGGAGCCGGCCGTACGTCTTCGCCCACGTCGTCCCCGGGATGTTCGCCTCGGCGCTGGCCATCACCGCGGCCGGCTCGAGCTTCCGGTGGATCCGCGACCACCTGGCGCCGGACCTCGTCGCCCGCGCCCGAAGCGAGCGGCTGGATCTCTACGACCTGATGGCTGGAGGAGGCGGCTCGATCCCCGCGGGGGGCGAACGGGCTCCTCTTCAACCCGAGCCTGGGCGGCGGGATGCCCATGGACAGGTCCGCCGACATCCGCGGCGGCGTTCCTGGGCCTCGATCTCGGCCACACGCGCGCCGACCTCTTCCGGGCCGCGCTCGAGGGCATCGCGCTGGGGTTGCGGCTGTGCCTGGACGAGCTGCGGCGCCTGTGCCAC
The DNA here is from genome assembly GCA_963736345.1 of uncultured Pseudomonadota bacterium. GTDB lineage: Bacteria > Myxococcota > Myxococcia > Myxococcales > Anaeromyxobacteraceae > Anaeromyxobacter. Next base: position 243,735 of record CAVTOU010000007.1, read on the forward strand.
GTGACCGACGAGATGCTGATCGTGGGGGGCGGGAGCCGGAGCGCCCTGTGGCGTCGAATCTACGCCGACGCGTACCGGGTGCGCGTGATCAAGTCGAACGTCGACCAGCAGGCGGCCGCCCTGGGCGCCGCCGCGCTGGCGGCGGTGGGAACCGCCCTCTGGAACGGCTTCGACCGCATCGACGCGTTGCACCAGGTCGACGAGATCGTCGACCCCGATCCGGCCAGCGCCGACTTCTACGACCGGTTGATCCCCATGTTCCGCAAGGCCGCCAACGATCAGGCGGACCTGCAGGACCTGCTCCGCGGCAAGCCGTGACGCGCTGCGGCCCGGGGCCAGGCGCCCGGACCGCAGGAAGATCGAGGATGGATCGCGGTCCGTCGGGCCAGGGCGTGGTGGTGTGCCGGGAACCCGGCGACGCGTTCGTGCCCTTCGCGTCCCGCCCATCGATGCCACGCGTGGCGCTCGGTTGACCCACCTCGATTGGCATCAGCGACACACGCCCCAAGTGGCGTGGGAGGGTGCCTTGATGGCCCGTCCCACGGATTGGTAGCGTCTCGCAAATCACGATGTCATGACATCGTCCCCTCATGCCGTGGCTGCCCCCGTCGCTCCTGGTGCGAGCCTGAAGCGCGTCCCGCACTACTGGCGCGTCTACGAGATCATCCGCCGTCGCATCGAGGATCGCGAGTACGCGGTGGGATCGTTCCTGCCGCCCGAGGCGGAGCTGTGCGCGCTGCTCTCGGTGAGCCGCACGACGATCCGCAAGGCCGTGGCACTGCTCGTGGACGACGGGTTCCTGGTCGTCCGTCGAGGGCGAGGGACGGAGATCCTCGATTCTCGCGCCGTCCAGAAGCTGCAGTGGATCACCTCGTTCTCCGAGACGTTGCGCGAGCGCGGCCATGCGGTCGCCTACCGCGAGCTGAAGCTGCGGCGCGTGAACGCCTCCCCGTCCGTCGCGGAGGATCTCCGGGTGGCGACGGGCAGCCCGCTGGCGCTCGTCCACCGGCTGGTGCTGGCGGACGGAAAGCCCATCGCGCTGGTGGACAACCACCTCGTCCCCGACTTGGTGCCGGGCCTCGAGGCGAAGGTGCGGCGGATCCAGGCCCAGTCGCTCTACGCCTTCCTCGAGGCGGAGTACGGCCTGAGCCTCGACGCGGCGACCGACTTCATCACCGCCCGCGCGGCTGCACCGGGGGAGGCGGCGCGGCTGCGGATCCCCGCGGGCTCCCCGCTCCTCCTCGTCCGCCGCATCACCTACGCCGACGACCGCCCCATCGAGCGTGCCGACCTGCTCATCGTGGCGAGGCGATACGAGTACAGCGTCCACACGTTCCGGCGACCGAGGGGGGCCTCGGTGACCGGGATGGAGAAGGGCCGTCCGGCGGGGGTTCGTCGGGCTCAGGTCCCTTAGCGCCAGCACTCTCACCGGGAGACGAGCCGAAATGGCGCAACCGCAAGAGAAGAAGCAGGAGGTGGTGGACGCGAGTGGGTCCGGCCCCGTGGCCCCGGCCCTCCCGGGCGGCCGGAGGTGGTCGGCGCTCTTCTCCAAGCCGGAGGTCAGCGTGGGGGTGGCGCTGACCGCGCTGTGCGTGGCGATGTCCTTCGCCAGCCCGTACTTCCTGACCGTCCGGAACATCCTCAACATCCTGCGGCAGTTCTCGCTGATCGCCATCCTGGCGGTCGGCGAGGGGCTGATCATCATCACCGCCGGGATCGACCTCTCGGTCGGCGCGCTGGTGGGCATGACCGCGTGCGTCGGCGCCTGCGGTGGCGCGGCCGGGGCGCCGCCCAGCCTGACCCTGCTGGTCATCCTCGGCTCCGGGACGCTGGCGGGCTTCGCCAACGGGCTGCTCGTGACGCGGGTGGGCATCGCGCCCTTCATTGCCACGCTGGGGATGATGAGCGTGGCCCGGGGCGTGTCGCTGCTCATCACCCTCGGCTCCCCCATTCACTACGAGCACGACCTGGATCTCGGTGCTCGGCGGCGGGCACATCGGGGTGGTGCCGGTGTCGGTCATCGTGATGCTGGTGATCGTGGCCGCCGGCTGGGTCTTCGCCACGCGAACGGTGCTGGGAAAGAACGTCTACGCGGTCGGGAACAGCGAGAAGGCGGCCAAGCTCTCCGGCATTCGCGTGGAGACCACCAAGACCGTGGTGTTCACCATCACCGGGCTCCTGACGGGAGTCTGCGGCCTGATCCTGATGGGCCAGCTGGAGGGGGCCGACGCGTTCTACGGCAACGGGTACGAGCTGGACGTCATCGCCGCGGCGGTCATCGGCGGGATCAGCCTGGCCGGGCGGCGAGGGAAACCTGCTCGGGATCATGGTCGGCGCCGCGCTGATGGGCGTGCTCGAAGAACGCCTTCGTGCTGCTGGCCGTCCCCGGCTACTGGCAGACGGTGGCGGTGGGCGCTGGTCATCATCGGCGCCGTCTCCATCGACAGCCTGAGAAAGCGGAGGTGAGCCCGGCGGAGCGGCGGTCCCGCATCGCGGTGCGCACATGAGCGACGACGGCTTCATCTGCAGGGTCGAGGGCATCACCAAGACGTTCTCGGGCGTGACGGCCCTGAAGGACGTGAGCTTCACGGTGCAGCCGCGGCGAGATCCACGGTGTCGTGGGCGAGAACGGCGCGGGCAAGTCCACGCTCATGAACATCCTCAGCGGCGTCTTCCACCCCGACCGGGGGACGGTCGAGTTCGACGGGGAGCCCGGTCCGGTTCCGCGACCCGCGCGAGGCGCAGCAGCGGGGCGTGGCGATGATCCACCAGGAGCTGTCGCTGTCCCGCTCCATGACCGTGGCCGACAACATCTTCCAGGGCCGGATGCTGACCAACCGGCTGGGGTTCATCGACAGGCCCGCCGGATGGTGGAGGAGAGCCGGAAGCACCTGGCCGCCCTGGGCGTGGTGGACATCGATCCGCGCGCGCTCGTGAAGCACCTCTGAGCGTCTCGCAGATGCAGCTGGTGGAGATCGCCAAGGCGGTGTCGCTCAACGCGAAGCTGCTCATCATGGACGAGCCGACCTCGTCCCTGACCACGGGGGAGATCGCCAAGCTCCTGGAGATCATGCGGGGGCTGCGGGCCAAGGGCGTCTCCATCCTCTTCATCACGCACAAGCTCGAGGAGGTGCTCGGGGTCGCCGACCGGATCACGGTCCTCCGCGACGGCAGGTACGTGGACACGCTGGCCGCCGCCGAGGTCTCCACCGACCGGCTGGTGTCGCTGATGGTCGGGCGCGAGTTCGAGCGCAGGCCGCATCGACAGTTCATCACCGACTTCTCCGGCCGCGAGGTGGTGCTGGAGGTCCAGGACCTCTGCGTGGGAGACCGGGTCCGGAAGGCCAGCTTCGTGCTGCACCGGGGCGAGGTGCTGGGCCTGACCGGCCTGGTGGGCGCGGGGCGCACCGAGCTCCTGCAGGGCATCCTCGGCTACACGCCGGCCACGTCGGGCACCATCAAGGTCGACGGCAAGGTGGTCCACATCCGCCACCCCTCCGACGCCCTGCGGCTGGGGCTGGGGATGGTCCCCGAGAACCGCAAGGAGGAAGGGGTCTTCCTGCGGCTCAGCGTGCTCGACAACCTCACCATGGCCCACCTGCGCGATCTCGCGAACCCGCTGCGGTTCGTGGACCGCCGGCGCGCCACCGAGGCGGCCGGGCGCTCCGTCTCCGACCTCTCCATCAAGACCCCCAGCCTCGGCCAGCTGGCGCAGAACCTTTCCGGCGGCAACCAGCAGAAGACCATCATCGGCCGCTGGCTCATGCACGGCCCTCGCATCCTGTTCCTCGACGAGCCGACCCACGGCATCGACGTGGGCGCCAAGGCCGAGATCTACCGGATCATCGATGCCATCTCGAGGCAGGGCGTCTCGATCATCCTCCTCTCGTCCGAGCTGCCGGAGGTGCTGAACCTGTGCGACCGGATCATGGTCATGCACGGCGGCCAGATCCGGGGCGTGCTCGCCCACCACGAGGCCGACCAGGTCTCGATCATGAGCCTCACACTGGAGAAGCACGGGAGGGAGCTGTCGAGCCGTCCGTAGTGCCGCGAACCGCAGAGGAGACTCATCATGCGCAGAATGCTCGCCATCGCAGTCGCCGTCCTGTTCGCCATCCCGTCCGCTCCCCGCAGCGCGGACTTCACCCCGGCGGCCAGCATCAAGCCGCCCAAGGGCAAGACCTTGATGGTCCTGCCCGCCGACGTGAAGGCGAAGAAGAAGATCCGCATCGCGGACGATCATGGTGCAGAACAACCCGTTCGGCCGGGCGGTCAAGGAGGGGGCCGACTTCGCCAAGCAGGTCCTCAAGGACCGGAACGCGACCGTCGACTGGATCTCGGTGCCCGACTTCGACCCGCAGAAGTTCGAGGCGGCCATGCAGAACGTCATCACCGCCCAGTACGACGCGGTCGCGCTGTTCGGGCTATCCGAGGCCCTGCAGCCGGTCGTGGACAAGGCGGTCGATGCCGGGATCCTGGTGTACTCGTTCAACACCGAGCCGGGCATGAAGTCCAAGCGGCAGGCGTACTGGGGCCAGGACGGGTTCGCGGGCGGTGCCAAGTGCGGCAAGCTCCTCGCCGACGCCTTGGGCGGCGAGGGCAAGTACGCGATCATCACCGGCTCCTTCAACGTGCTGGGCCACGAGCTGCGCCGCAAGGGCGCGCGCTCGGTCACCGACAGCAATGCCGGGCATGAAGCTGATCGGTGAGTTCGAGAACCAGGACAAGGCCGAGGAGGCTTACAACATCACGCAGAACCTCCTCACGTCGAACCCGGACATCAAGGGGATCTACGTGACCGCCGGCGGCCCGTTCGGCGCCGCCAAGGCCATCAAGGACGCCGGCCTGACCGGGAAGGTGAAGCTGGTGTGCCACGACTGGATGGCGGAGACGGTGGGGTACGTGCGCTCCGGCGAGGTCACCGCGGTCCTGGACCAGGATCCGTTCAACCAGGGGTACGCGCCGGTCGTGTCGGCATTCAACAAGCTGGCCGCGGGAGTCACTCCCAAGGAAGTGAACTGGTTCGAGGGCGACGTGGCAACCCCGCAGAACGTGAGCCAGAAGATCCCGAAGTGAGAGTGTCCGGCTCACGCCTGCCCGGGCCCCGACCTCGCGCCGGGCCCGGGCAGCGGGGCCGTCCACACGGTCCTCGCGGCGGGAACGCGAGGCGAGCGGATCGGGAGGTGACATGAGCGCAGCGAGCGGCAGTGCCCAACGGTTGGCGCAGCGGGTCGCGATCGTGACTGGAGGGACGAGAGGAATCGGCCTCGGCATCAGCCGCGCCCTGGTGGCGGACGGCGTGGCGGTGGCGATGGTCTACCACCGGAAGGAGGAGGCGGCGACGAGCGCCCGGGCGGAGCTCGAGCGCCTGGGAGGCCGGACGCTGCTGCTGAGAGCGGACGTGGGCGGGATGGCCGACGCCGGGCGGGTCGTCGACCGCGTCGTCGAGGCCTGGGGTCGGATCGACATCCTGGTCAACAACGCGGGCGTGTTCCAGTTCGCGTTCCTGGAAGAGATGGACGAGGCGTTCCTCGACTCCATCTTCCGGTCCAACTTCAAGAGCGCGGTGTTCATGATGAAGGCGGCGCTCCCCTGGCTGAAGAAGGGCGAGCACGCCCGCATCCTGAACGCCAGCTCGATCTCGGGCCGGCTGGCGGACGTGGGTCTGATCGCGTACGGCAGTTCCAAGGCCAGCATCGACATGCTCACCCGGATCGCGTCGGCCGAGTTGGCGCCCTACGGGATCACCGTGAACGCGTACGCGCCCGGGATCCTCTTCACCGAGATGACGCGCGAGATGATCGAGCAACGCGGCAAGGACCAGGTGAAGCAGATCCCGGCGGGGAGGTTCGGTTCCCCCGAGGACGCCGCGGGCCTGGTCCGGTACCTGTGCTCGCCCGCAGCCGACTACGTCACGGGCGAGGTGATCGGGGTCGACGGCGGCATGCTCAAGGTGCAGAACCCAACCCGTGCGTACGATCGCGCGCGGCAGGGCTCCTGAACCGGGGGCCAGCATGGCGGAGGTCACGGACCTGCAGGGCGCGGTCGTCTACCTCGCCGGCGAGCTGTCGGACTACATGACCGGCGCCGACATCGTCATCGACGGCGGGTACTGCGCCTGGTAGGAGCACGCTGCAGAGTGCGCGAGCGGGGTCGAGGCGCTCGGCGAGCGCAGGTCATACCCGCCGCACGCTCACCCATTCCCTCCGCGCCGCCGACTCCGCGATGGCATCCACGATGGCCTCGATGGCCGCCCCCTCGCGGAAGTCGGGATAGGCCTTCCCCTTGCCGGCGATGGCGTCGAGGAGCAGGGCGGCCTCGGCAACCTTCAGCTCGTTGAAGCCCAGGCAGTGCCCGGCGGCGGGGTTGAACTTGCCGTAGGGCGGATGGGCGGGACCGGTGAGGATGGTCCGGAAGCCGTTCCGGTCGTCGCGGTCGCCGGCCAGGTAGAGCTGGATCTCGCTGAACCGCTCCTCGGTGAAGCGGATAGCGCCCTTGGTCCCGAACACCTCGAAGTCGAACCCGTTCTTCCGCCCCCAGGCGACACGGCTGGTGGCGAGGGTGCCCCGCACGCCGCTCGAGAAGCGGAGCAGGGCGTGGGCGATGTCCTCGTTCTCGACCTCGCGCGAGGCCGGGGGCGCATCCCCGGCCCGGCCCGCTCGGTGCGGCGCGGGATGATGGTCGCCATGTCCGCGCACACCTCGGCGACGTCGCCGAGGAGGAACCGCGCCAGGCTGATGGCGTGGCTGCCCATGTCACCGAGCGTGCCGGTCCCGGCGGCGGCGCGCTGGCACCGCCAGGAGAACGGCGCCTCGGGGCTGGCCAGGTAGTCCTCGTCGAAGCAGGCGCGGAAGTAGGTGGGGGTTCCAATCTCGCCCTGCTGCACGAGCCGGCGCGCGTACTGGACGGCCGGCGATCGCAGGTAGTTGTAGCCGACCAGCGTCGCCACGCCCTTCTTCTCGGCGGCCGCGGCCAGCTCGACGGCGTCGGCCGCGCCCAGCGCCAGCGGCTTCTCGCACCAGACGTGCTTCCCGGCGGCGATGGCGGCCAGCGCCATCTCCTTGTGCAGCGCGTTGGGCGAGGTGATGGAGACCACCCCCACCGCGGGATCGGCCACCAGCGCCTTCCAGTCGGCGCTGGCGCGCCGGAAGCCGTACTTGTGCGCGCAGCGCTCGGCCAGCGCCGGCGTCACGTCCGCCACCAGCTCCAGCCGCGGGCGGAGCGCGGGCTCGAACAGGCCCCCCACCGCCGCCAACGCCTGGGCGTGGCAATCCCCCATGAAGCCGGTCCCGATGAGCCCGACGCCGATCTCGGACATGGATCCTCCCGTTCACGGGGCTGCGCCCCGTGGCTCCGCCGAACAAACGTTGCAGGCGGCCCGCCGTGCCGGGCCGCCTGCAACGCCCGCGGCGCCCGGCTCCTGACGCCGGGCGCGCGGCGGGACGCGTCACTCGATCTTCGCGAGGAAGTCGAGCTGCTGCTGGGCGTTGTCCTTGGTGATGAGCTTGGTGCCCGAGTCGATCCGCTTCTGGATGGCCTGCTTCTTGGCGAGCTTGATGGCCATCTCCACGCCCAGGCGGCCCATCTCGAAGGGCTGCTGGGCCACGGTGGCGTAGAGCTCGCCGGCCTTGATGGAGTTGGCGGCGTCGGCGATGCCGTCGGTGCCGATGACCGGGATCTTCTTGCCGGCCTGCGTGAGCGCGCGCAGCGCGCCCAGCGCCATCTCGTCGTTGGCGGCGAAGACGCCCTTGATGTCGGGCTGCGCCTGCAGGATGTTCTGCATCACGTTGAGCGCCTTGTCGCGGTCGCTGTAGCCCGGCTGGACGGCGGCGATTTTCATCCCGGCCGCCTTGAGGACCTCCTCGGCGCCCTTGACGCAATCGGTGCAGGCCGGGTTCCCCGGCGCGCCGTCGATGAGGACGACCTTGTCGCCCTTCTGCAGCGCCTTGGCCAGCGCCTGGCCTCCCTGCTTGCCGGCGTTGACGTTGGTGGTGCCGATGAAGCTGGCCTTGCTGGCCCAGTCGACGTCGGTGTCGAGGAGCACCACCGGGATCCCCATCTTCTTGGCCTTCTCCATCACCGGGATGGCGGTGGGCGGCTGCGAGGGGGCGAGGAGCAGGACGGCCGGCTTGTGGGTGAGGGCGTCCTCGATCATGTTGATCTGCTGCTCGACGTCGTCTTCCGACGGCGGCCCGGCCAGGGTCAGCTCGACGTTGTTCTTCTCGGCCGCCTCCTTGGCGCCGGCGGCGACGATCTTCCAGTACTGGCTGCTCAGGGTCTTGAGCACGCAGGCCACCTTGAGCTTCTCGGCGGCCTGCGCGTTCTGGGCCAGGACGGCCCAGAGGAATGCGGCGGAGAAGACGATTCCCAGACGCTTCATGTGCGGTTCCTCCTCGGGAGACTGCCTGCTGCCCCTGCTGCGACGGTGAGACGACACTTCCGATTCAACCGGACCCGCCCGGGCGACCCGGGTGAGGACCTCCACCCGGGAGCGTCCGGCCCATCAGGCGGCCCGCAGCACCCGCTGCCGCAGGACGTCGATGTAGACCGCCACCACGATGACCGCGCCGATGGCGAACACCTGGATCGACGAGGAGACGCTCAGCAGGTTGAGCCCGTTGCGGAGCACCGCGATGAGCAGCACGCCGATGAACGTCTTGCCGATCGAGCCCACCCCGCCGAAGAAGCTGGCCCCGCCGATGATCACCGCCGCGATGGCGTCGAGCTCGTATCCGGTGCCGGCCAGCGGGTAGGCGCTGTTCACGCGTCCCACCAGCACCAGCCCGCCCAGCGCCGCGGTGAAGCCGCTGATGGTGTACACCAGCGTCAGGATGTTCTTGACGTTGACGCCGGAGAGGCGGCTCGCCTCCCGGTTGCCGCCCACCGCGTAGATGTACGTGCCGATGGTGGTGCGCGTCAGGAACAGGTGCACGACCAGGTAGAGCACCAGCACCAGGATGATGCTGATGGGGATGGGGCCGACGAACTGGCTCCCCAGGAACTGGATGGGCTCGGGGAAGAGGCTGACCGGGGCGGCCCCCGTGACCACCAGGGCGATGCCGCGCGCCATGTTCATCATCCCCAGGGTGGAGATGAACGGGTGCGGGAGGTTGAGCCGGGTGAGCAGGAGCCCGTTGACGAGGCCCAGCAGCGAGCCGATGGCCAGGCAGGCCAGGATGGAGAGGTAGGGGTTCAGGCCGGCGTGCTTGTTGAGCACGGCCATGAGCATGACCGAGAGGGCCAGGATCGAGCCCACCGACAGATCGATCCCGGCGGTGAGGATCGCCATCAGCATCCCGATGGAGATGATGGAGTTGATGGCGGCCTGGCCGGCCACGTTCATGAGGTTGTCGACGGTCAGGAAGCGTGGCGAGAGGATGGAGAGCGCCACGCACAGCACCACCAGCCCGAGCACCGCGCCCAGATCGTAGAGGCGCAGGCCCAGCGAGGACTTGCGGCGGGTCGGTTCCAGGGTTGCGGTGACGGTGGCCATGGCAGTCTCTCCGGTGCAGCCGGCTCACGCCCGGACCGGGCGCGCGGGCGTCTCGACCTTCACCCCGACCGACGCGTACATGATCTTCTCCTGGGTGGCCTCCTCGCGGCTCAGCTCACCCGCGATCCGGCCCTCGTGCATGACCAGGATCCGGTCGGCCATTCCCAGCACCTCGGGCATCTCCGAGCAGATGATCACCACCGCCGCGCCCTTCCTTCACCAGCTGGTTCATGAGCTGGTACACCTCGACCTTGGCGCCGACGTCGATGCCGCGGGTGGGCTCGTCGAAGATGAGGATGCGCGCCTTGGCAGCACAGCCACTTGGCGATGACCACCTTCTGCTGGTTGCCGCCGCGAGAGGTGACGCACCATCCGCCGGATGTCGGGCGGGCTGATCCAGAGGTCCTTGACAGGCCCGCCGACAGCTCCCGCATCTTGCGGCGGTTGAGAGCCCGAAGCGCGCGTGACTGCTCCAGGCGCACCAGGGTGATGTTGAAGGACACGTCCTGGATCGAGGATCAGGCCCTGGTCCTTGCGATCCTCGGTGAGGAGCGCGATGCCCGCTGTGGATGGCGTCGCGGGCGAGCCGATGCCGGACCTCCTTGCCGAAGACCCGGATGGTTCCGCCGTCGATGGGATCGGCGCCGACGATGGCGCGGGCCAGCTCGGTGCGGCCCGAGCCCACCAGCCCGGCCAGGCCCAGCACCTCGCCGGCGTACACCTTGAGCGAGATGTCGTGCAGCACGTCCGCGCCGGCCAGGTGCTCGACCGAGAGCGCCTCCTCGCGCCGCGGGGCGGGCACCTTGGGGAACTTGTCGGTGATCTCCCGGCCCACCATCAGGCGGATGATCTGGTCGACGGTCACCTCGGCCATGTCGCAGGTCGGAGACCTTGCGCCCGTCTCGCAGCACCGTGGAGGTGCCGCACAGCAGCTTGGCCTCCTCCAGGCTGGTGCGAGATGTAAGAGCATGGTCACGTCCTCGGCCCGGAGCTGGCCGATGATCCGGAACAGGTCCTCCGTCTCCTTGGCCGAGAGGCTGGAGGTGGGCTCGTCCATGATGAGCAGCCTGGCGTTGGTCGAGACCGCCTTGCAGATCTCCACCATCTGCTGGTGGCCGATGCCGAGCTTGCCCACCTTCATGCGCGGATCGAAGTGCAGGCCCAGGTCCTCCAGCAGCCGGGCCGCCGCCTCGACCATTCCCGCGTTGTCCTTGACGAAGGTGCCGTTCACCAGCCGGAGCTCGCGGCCCAGGAAGATGTTCTCGGCCACCGTCAGGTGGGGGATGAGGTTCAGCTCCTGGTAGATGCAGGCGATGCCCGCATCCATGGCGCGGCGCGGGGGAGGTCCTCGAGCCGCTTGCCGTCGAAGACGATCTCGCCCGCGTCGGGCTGGATGGCGCCGGTGAGGATCTTGATGAGGGTGGACTTGCCCGCGCCGTTCTCCCCCAGCAGCCCGTGGACCTCGGCCCGGCGGACGTCCAGGTCGACGCGGTCGAGGGCCAGCACGCCCGGGAACCGCTTGGTGAGCCCGCGGATCTGGAGGATGACGGAGCCGCGCGGCCTGTCCACGTGCTTGGGGGCGGCCTGGTCGGCGGCCTTGAACAGCGACGCCAGCCGCTGGGCGGAGGGATCGGCCGGCCCCTGGCTCTGGTTGGACATCGCCGCGCTCCGCTTGCTCGCCATCGCCCCCGGCGAGCGCCACCGGTGAATTCGCAAGCTGCTTACCACAACCCCCTCGGTCCTGCACTCCCGTTTCTATTATTCTGCGGTCCGGAAATTGATTTCTGTTCCGCGCGCCCGATGGGGGTGGCATCATTCCGCCCCGGCTCGACGCTGCGTGGGGCCCGGGGAGAGCCCCGGGCGGGTGGCGACCTCCGGGGCGGGAGCGTGCTGCGGATCGGTGCCCTGAACCCCGCCCGGAGCCGGCCGCGCCGCCCGGCGCGAGCCCGGCCCCGCCATTTGGAAATGCGATTGCGTTGCGGGACGCACTCGGAAATCAACTTGCATGCGGCCCCGCCGCTCTGCTATGCGTGCCCGGGTCGCGCACCGCGCCCGCGGGCCGCGCCATCCCGGGTGGGACCGTGAACGCTGCAGCCGAGCTCCCTGGTGGTTCGAGCGGTCGGCGGCTGGACGTGATCTGCCTGGGCCGCCTGGGCGTCGACCTGTACGCGCAGCAGGTCGGGGCGCGGCTCGAGGACGCCACCACCTTCGCCAAGTACCTGGGCGGCTCCTCCGCCAACATCGCCTTCGGCTGCGCGCGGCTGGGGCTGCGCGCAGCGCTGGCTTCGCGGGTGGGCGACGACGCCATGGGGCGGTTCCTGAGCGCCACCCTGGCGGCCGAGGGCTGCGACATCAGCCACGTCTCCGTCGACCCCGAGCGGCTCACCGCCCTGGTGGTCCTGGGCATCCAGGATCGCGACACCTTCCCCCACATCTTCTACCGGGAGCACTGCGCCGACATGGCCATCGAGGAGCGCGACGTGGCCGAGGACTTCGTGGCCTCGTCCCGCGCCCTGGTCATCACCGGCACGCACTTCTCCACCGAGCACACCCACCGCATCAGCACCCTGGCCCTGGACCGCGCCCGCCGCCACGGCGTGCGGACGGTCCTGGACATCGACTACCGGCCGGTGCTGTGGGGCCTGACCGGCCCGGGCGCCGGCGCGCAGCGCTTCGTGGCCAGCGATCGCGTCACCGCGCACCTGCAGGAGATCCTGCCCCGCTTCGACCTGGTGGTGGGCACGGTCGACGAGTTCCACATCGCCGGCGGCGACGCGGATCCCATCACCTCGCTGCGCACGGTGCGCGCGCTCACGCCGGCGGTGCTGGTGGTGAAGCTCGGGCCGGACGGCTGTGCCATCCTCCCCGGCCCGGTGCCGCCCCGCCTCGAGGACGCGCCCGTCATCCCCGGGTTCCCGGTCAAGGTGATGAACGTGCTCGGGGCCGGTGACGCGTTCCTGGCCGGTCTGCTCAAGGCCTGGCTGGGGGGCGTCGGGTGGACCGAGGCCGGGCGCGTGGCCAACGCCTGCGGCGCGCTGGTGGTCTCGCGCCACGCCTGCTCCGCCTCGATGCCCTCCCCGGCCGAGCTGGAGTACTTCATGGCCCGGCCCGGCCTGGCCCGGCCCGATCTCGACCCGCAGCTGGGACGCCTGCACCGCGTCACCATCCGGCGCCGAAGGTGGGACGACCTGCACGTGTTCGCCTTCGATCACCGCACCCAGTTCTACGAGCTGGCGCGGGAGGCGGGCGCGCCCGAGTCCCGGCTGCGCGACCTGAAGCTGCTGCTGGTGGGCGCGGTGGTGGAGGCGGAGCGCTCCCTGGGACTGTCCGGGCGCATCGGCGCGCTCATCGACGACACCTACGGCGAGGACGCGCTCCTGGCCGCCAGCGGCCGCGGGTGGTGGCTGGGCAGGCCGGTGGAGCTGCCCGGCTCCTCCCCACTGGTCTTCGAGGGGGGCGGGTCCATCGGGACGCGGCTGGTGACCTGGCCCCGCGAGCAGGTGGTGAAGTGCCTGGTCCGCCTCCATCCGGACGCGCCGGTCGAGGAGCGGCTCGAGGACGAGACCCAGCTCCTGGCCCTCCACGACGCGGTCCAGGCCAGCGGCCACGAGCTCCTGCTGGAGGTGCTGCCCTCGCGGCGCCACCCGGTGGACTCCGAGACGGTGCTGCGCGCCCTGAAGCGGATCTACAACCTCGGCATTCACCCGGAGTGGTGGAAGCTCGCTCCCATGTCGCGGGAGAGCTGGCGGCGCGTCGACGCCCTGCTGGCCGAGCGCGATCCCTACTGCCGCGGCGTGGTCATCCTCGGGCTCAAGGCCTCGCTGGAGCAGCTGGCGGCCGCCTTCCGGGACGCCGCCGGATCCCGGAGCTGCCGCGGCTTCGTGGTGGGCCGGACCATCTCCGACGAGCCGGCGCGCGCCTGGCTGGCGGGCCGGACCGACGACGGCGGCCTGGTCACGCAGGTGGTGGCCAACTTTGCGGCGCTGGTGCGCGCCTGGCGCGACGCGCGCGGGGCGAGGGAGCTCACATGACAGGCGATCTGCAGCACTTCGTGAATGCCCATCGGGTCGACGGAAGGAGCGGCCGCTTCGGCGAGGTCTGGAATCCGGCGCTGGGCGAGGTCCAGGCCCGCGTCCCCCTGGCCTCGGCCGCCGAGGTGGGGGCGGCGGTGGCCGCCGCCCAGGCCGCCTTCCCGCGCTGGGCGGGGACCACGCCGCTGCGGCGCGCCCGGGTGCTCAACCGGTTCGGGATCCTGCTGGAAGAGAACGCCGGGAAGCTGGCGGAGATCATCACCGCCGAGCACGGCAAGGTGCACGACGACGCCCTGGGCGAGATCGCCCGCGGGCTGGAGGTGGTCGAGTTCGCGACCGGCATCCCCCACCTCCTCAAGGGCGAGGTGACCGAGAACGTCGGGACCCAGGTCGACTCGCACTCGCTGCGCCAGCCGCTGGGCGTCGTGGCGGGGATCACGCCGTTCAACTTCCCGGCCATGGTGCCCATGTGGATGTTCCCGGTGGCGCTCGCCTGCGGGAACACCTTCGTGCTCAAGCCCTCGGAGCGGGACCCGTCGGCCGCGCTGTTCCTGGCCGACCTGCTGGGCCGGGCCGGCCTTCCCGCCGGGGCCTTCAACGTCGTGCATGGCGACCGCGAGGCGGTCGACGCACTGCTCGACGATCCGCAGGTCCGGGCGGTGAGCTTCGTGGGCTCGACGCCCATCGCACGGTACGTGTACCAGCGGGCCAGCGCCGCCGGGAAGCGCTGCCAGGCGCTGGGCGGCGCCAAGAACCACATGCTGGTGCTGCCGGACGCGGACCTGGGGCTCACCACCGACGCGCTCATGGGCGCCGCCTACGGCTCGGCCGGCGAGCGCTGCATGGCCATCTCGGTGGCGGTGGCGGTGGGCGACGCGGTGGCCGACGCGCTGGTGGAGCGGCTCGTGCCCCGCATCCGGGCGCTCAAGATCGGACCCGGAGTCGAGCCCGGGATGGAGATGGGACCGCTGGTGACCGCGCAGCACCGCGACCGGGTCGTCGGCTACATCGACAAGGGCGTGGCCGAGGGAGCCAAGCTGCTGGTGGACGGGAGGGGGCTGCGCGTGCCCGGCAGCCCGGCCGGATTCTGGCTGGGCGGGACCCTCTTCGACCGGGTCACCTCCTCCATGACCATCTACCGCGAGGAGATCTTCGGACCGGTGCTGGTGATCGTGCGCGTACCCGACTACCGGACCGCCGTCGACCTGGTCAACGCGCACGAGTACGGCAACGGGGCGGCCATCTTCACCCGTGACGGCGACGCGGCCCGGGCCTTCGCCCACGAGGTGCAGGTCGGGATGGTGGGCGTGAACGTGCCCATCCCCGTCCCCATGGCCTTCCACAGCTTCGGGGGGTGGAAGTCGTCGCTCTTCGGCGATCACCACGTCCACGGTCCGGAGGGCGTCCGCTTCTACACGCGGCTCAAGACCATCACCACCCGGTGGCCGACCGGCATCCGCGGCGGGGCCGACTTCGTCATGCCCACCATGCGGTGAGGGTGGCGGGCGAGCCGCTCCGGACGGGGCACCGCCGACGGGCGACGGCCCCCGGATGGGAGCCGCTCCTTAGAAACCCCTTTCCATGTGGCTGTCACATGGAAATCCAGTTGCAGCGAGACGCCGAGCTGGCTTACTGTGTCGCGGATTCCGGGCCCTCCGCTCCGGGCGCCGCAGCCGGATGGAGCGGACCGAGCCCGACCACCACGGACGCCCCCGGGTCGGCGCGCCGGCGGCTTCGCGGGAGGCAGCATGAGCACGGTGCGGGTGACGGCCGGCGAGGCGGTGGTGAGGTTCCTGGCCGCGCAGCGGGTGGCCTCCCCGGCCGGCAAGGTGCCGCTCTTCGGCGGCGTGTTCGCCATCTTCGGCCATGGGATCGTGGCCGGCCTGGGCGAGGCGCTGTACCGGTACCGCGAGCAGCTGCCCACCTTCCGGGCGCACAACGAGCAGGCGATGGCCCACACCGCCATCGCCTACGCCAAGGCTCACTTCCGCCGCCGGATGATGGCCGCCACGACCTCGGTGGGCCCGGGCGCGACCAACCTGGTCACCGCGGCCGCCACCGCCTACGTCAACCGGCTGCCGGTGCTGCTCCTGCCGGCCGACGTCTTCGCCTCGCGGGCGCCGGACCCGGTGCTCCAGCAGGTGGAGAGCTTCGCCGACGGGACGGCCAGCGCCAACGACTGCTTCCGCCCCGTCTCTCGCTACTTCGACCGGATCACGCGCCCGGAGCAGCTCATCACCGCCCTGCCGCGGGCGCTGCGGGTCCTCACCGATCCGGCGGAGTGCGGGCCGGCGACGCTGGCGCTGTGCCAGGACGTGGAGGCCATGGCCTGCGAGTATCCGGCCGAGCTCTTCGAGGAGCGGACCGTCCACTTCAGGGCCCCGCCGCCCGACGAGGGGGAGCTGGCCCGGGCCGTGGAGGTCCTGCGGGGCGCCCGCCATCCGCTGATCATCGCCGGCGGCGGCGTCATCTACGGGGAGGCCGGCGAGGCGCTCCGCGCCTTCGCCGACGCCTTCGGCGTGCCGGTGGCGGAGACCCTGGCCGGCAAGGGCGCGCTGGCCTGGGACCACCCGCTGCAGGCCGGCGGGATCGGCCACACCGGCGTGCCGGCGGCCAACGAGCTGGCCCCGCAGGCCGACGTGGTGCTGGGCGTCGGCACCCGGCTCGGCGACTTCACCACCGCCTCGCACACGCTCTTCCCCCAGGCCCGGGTGGTCGGGCTCAACGTGGCCGGGTTCGACGCCGCCAAGTGGTGGTCCACCCCGCTGCAGGCCGACGCGCGGCTGGGGCTGGAGGCCCTGCGCATGAGGCTGGCGGGCTGGAAGGCCGACCCGGCCTGGACCGAGCAGGCCCGCCGTCTGTGCGCGGCCTGGAAGGAGCGGCTGCTGCAGATCACCTCCCGGCGCGACGCGCCCCTGCCCTACGACGGCGAGGTGATCGGCGCGGTGCAGCGCTGGGAGCGATCGACCAGCGACGACATCGTGGTCACCGCCGGCGGCACCATCCCCAACGAGCTGCAGAAGCTGTGGCGCACCTCGGTGCCGGGGGGCTGCCACATCGAGTACGGCTACTCCTGCATGGGCTACGAGATCGCCGGCGGGATGGGCGTGAAGATGGCCCACCCCGAGCGCGAGGTGATCGTCATCCTCGGCGACGGCAGCTACCTCATGCTCAACTCGGAGATCGCCACCTCGGTCCTCCTGGGCCACAAGATCATCGTGGTGGTGGAGGACAACCACGGGTTCGGCTGCATCAACCGGCTGCAGCAGCACTGCGGCGGCGAGCCCTTCAACAACCTGTTCGAGGATTGCGTCCAGGGCCCGGGCGGGCCGCCGGTCATCGACTTCGCCATGCACGCGCGATCGCTGGGTGCGCTGGGAGAGAACGTCAAGACCATCCCCGAGCTGGAGGCGGCGCTGGCCCGCGCCCGCAAGGCGGATCGCACCACCGTGATCTGCATCGAGACCGACCCTGCTCGCACCACCACCGACGGCGGCGGCGCCTGGTGGGAGGTCGGGGTCCCGGAGGTCTCCCCCAGCGAGAAGGTGCGGCGCGCGCGCCAGGCCTGGGAACAGGGCAAGCGCAAGCAGAAGGCGTGAGCATGGCCCTGGCCGTCCGCATCGGGGTGAACCCGGTCTCCTGGACCAACGACGACCTCCCGTGGCTCGAGGCCGAGACGCCGCCGGAGGCGGTGCTCTCCGAGGGCCGGCGCATCGGCTACCAGGGGGTCGAGCTGGGGAACCGCTTCCCGCGCGAGCCGGAGGCGCTCCGGGCCGTGCTCGGGGCACACCAGCTGGCCTGCGCCTCGGGGTGGTGGTCGGGACGGCTGGCGGGACGCCCGGTGGAGGAGGAGGTGCGCGAGGTCGAGGGGCACCTCCACCTGCTGGTCGAGAACGGCGCCGAGGTGATGGTGTACGGCGAGCTGCACGACTCGATCCAGCGGAGCATGGACGTCCCGCTCTTCAAGCGCCCGCGGTTTCGCGACGAGGCGGCCTGGCGCACCTACGGCGAGCGGCTCACCGCCTTCGGGCGCCACCTGCGCTCGCGCGGGCTGCGCCTGGCCTACCACCACCACATGGGCGCCTACGTCGAGACCTCCGAGGACGTCGACCGGCTCATGGCGGTGACCGGGCCGGAGGTGGGCCTGGTCCTCGACACGGGCCACGCCGCCTTCGCCGGCGCGGAGCCGCCGGAGCTGCTCGAGCGCCACGCCGACCGCGTCTGCCACGTGCACTGCAAGGACGTCCGCCCGGCCGTGCTCCGCATCGCGCGCAACCGGGCCTGGAGCTTGCTGCACTCGGTCCTGGCCGGCGCCTTCACCGTCCCGGGCGACGGGGCGGTCGACTTCCGCAAGGTGCTGGCCGCCCTGGACCGGCACGGCTACCGCGGCTGGCTGGTGGTCGAGGCCGAGCAGGACCCGGCCGTGGCGCCCCCCGCCGCCTGCGCGGAGCGGGGCTACCGGCACCTGGTCGGCCTGCTGGCCGAGCTGCATTCACGGGAGCATGCATGAGCCTGCTGGTGAAGAGTGCACGTCAGGGGCGCGACATCGTGGCCGCCCCGCCGGGCTCGGCCGGGCTCCGCCACGTCGGCTTCAGCGCGTACCGGCTGGCCGCCGGCGAGCGGCTCACCGTCCCGGCCGGCCCGCGCGAGCTGTGCGCGGTGGTGCTGTCGGGGGTGGTGAGCGCCCGCACCGGCGGCGCCGCCTTCGACCGCGTCGGCCGGCGCACCGGCCCGTTCGACGACCTTCCGCCCTTCGCCGTCTACACGCCCGGCACCGCGCCGCTGGAGATCGCGGCCCAGGCCCCGGCCGAGGTGGCGCTGTGCACCGCGCCGGGGACGGGACGGCTCCCGCCGCGCCTGATCGCGCCCGAGGAGATGAAGCGCTCGGTGCGCGGCAAGGAGCTCAACACCCGGTACGTGACCGACATCCTCCCCCAGGACGCGCCGGCCGAGAACCTGCTGGTGGTCGAGGTGCGGACGCCTACCGGCCACTCCTCCAGCTATCCGCCGCACAAGCACGACCGCGCCGCGCCGGACGAGACCGCGCTGGAGGAGATCTACTATCACCGCATCGACCCGCCCCAGGGCTTCGTCTTCCAGCGCGTCTACACCGACGAGCGCGACATCGACGAGTCGCACGCGGTCGAGGACCAGGACCTGGTGCTGGTGCCGCGGGGCTACCACCCGGTGGTCGTCCCCTGGGGATACGAGAGCTACTACCTCAACGTGATGGCCGGCCCGGAGCGGGCCTGGCGCTTCCACAACGATCCCGCGCACGAGTGGATCATCCGCGAGAGCTGATCCCGGACCGGGCCGGGCAGCGAGGAGCACACCATGGCCAAGATCACCGTCGGCATCGTCGGCGCGGGACGGATCGGGAAGATCCACGCCGAGAACATCCGCTACTTCATCCCCGAGGCGCGCATCAAGGCCGTGGCCGACGTGGTGGTCTCGGACAAGCTGGGCGACTGGGCCCGCGCCCTGGGGATCGAGAAGGTGACCAGGGATCCCCGCGAGATCATGTCCGATGGCGAGGTCGACGCGGTGGTGATCTGCAGCTCGACCGACACGCACGCGGACATGGTGATCGCCGCGGCCCAGGCCGGGAAGCACGTCTTCTGCGAGAAGCCGGTCGATCTCACGGTCGAGAAGGTCAAGCGCGCCCTGGCCGCGGTGGAGAAGGCGGGGGTGAAGCTCCAGGTGGGCTTCAACCGCCGGTTCGATCACAACTTCCGCCGCGTCCGCGAGCTGGTCCAGTCCGGGGCGCTGGGGGATCCGCACCTCATCCGCATCACCTCGCGCGATCCGGCCCCGCCGCCGGCCGAGTACGTCAAGGTCTCGGGAGGCATGTTCCTGGACATGACCATCCACGACTTCGACATGGCCCGCTACCTGGCCGGCAGCGAGGTGGTCGAGGTCTACGCCAAGGGGGCGGTGCTGGTCGATCCCGCCATCGGCAGGGCCGGCGACGTGGACACCGCCGCCGTCATGCTCACCTTCGCCAGCGGCGCCATCGGGGTGATCGACAACTCGCGCCGCGCCGTGTACGGCTACGACCAGCGCGTCGAGGTGTTCGGGTCGAAGGGCTGCGCCACCGCCGCCAACGACACGCCCTCGACGGTGGTGGTCTCGGGCGAGCAGGGCGTCCAGGGCGACAAGCCGCTCTACTTCTTCCTGGAGCGGTACAAGCAGGCGTTCATCGACGAGATGAAGGAGTTCTTCGGGGCGCTGGTCCAGGACCGGCCCACGCCCGTGACCGGGGTGGACGGGCTGAAGCCCATCCTCATCGGGCTGGCCGCGAAGCGGTCGCTGGCCGAGCACCGCCCCGTGCTGGTGTCGGAGATCGAGGGCTGAATCGTCGTTTGACTCACCGTGTTGCGTGACGCAGCTGTGTCGTGACGAGAGGATGTGTCGGTTCCGGGGCAGTACCCCGGCGCCTGCCGAGCAGGCGCCAGGTCTCATCAAGGAGGCAGCGATGCGGAAGCTTCTTCTGTTGGGGTTGATCGCAGCGATGGCGGCGCCGCTCACGGCGTCGGCCGCAGGCAAGAAGCTGAAGATGGGCGTCACCATCGAGGACTTCAACGACGTGTTCATGCGGTATGCGCTCGATCAGCTCACCGACGAGGCCAAGAAGAACGGCATCGAGGTGGTGGCGGCCGACGGGAAGCGCGACCCGAACGAGCAGATCAAGCAGATCGAGAACTTCATCACCCAGGGCGTGGACGCGATCATGATCCACGTCATCGACCAGACCATCGCGCCGCGCATCACCAAGCTGTGCCTGGACGCGAAGATCCCGCTGGTCTACTTCAACCGCAAGCCGGAGGACTCGGCGCTGTCCCCGGGCAAGGTGGTGGCGGTCGCTTCCCCCGAGGTGGTGGCCGGCAACCTGGAGGCCGAGTTCGTCGCCAAGAAGCTGGGCGGCAAGGGCAACGTGGCCATCCTGATGGGCTCGATGGGGACGGCGCCGCAGATCGGGCGGACCCAGGGGACCAAGGACGTCATCGCCAAGAACCCCGGCATGAAGGTGATCCGCGAGCAGACCGCCAACTTCGCGCGCCCCGACGCGGTGACGGTGGTGGAGAACTGGCTGGCCAGCGGGATCCAGATCGACGCCATCATCGCCAACAACGACGAGATGGCCATCGGCGCCGTGCTGGTGCTGGAGGAGAAGAAGATGAAGGACAAGGTGGTGGTCACCGGCGTCGACGCCACCTCGGACGCGCTCAAGTTCATCGCCGACAAGCGGATGGACATGACCGTGTTCCAGAACGGCGGGGCGCAGGGGCGCGGAGCGGTGCAGGCCGCCTTGAAGCTGGTCAACAAGCAGAACGTCCCGACGTTCACCGCCATCCCGTTCGAGCCGGTGACCTTCGAGAACTACAAGAAGTACATGAAGTGAGCGGTGCCGGTCCCGGCGGCGGGGCTTCCCGCCCGCCGCCGGGTCTCCGCGGTTCATGCCAGGGGAGCCAGCGCGCCGTGAGCGAGTACATCCTGCAGATGGAGGGGATCCACAAGAGCTTCCCCGGCGTGCACGCGCTCAAGGGCGTGCGGCTGGAGGTGAGGCCCGGGACCGTCCACGGCGTCATGGGGGAGAACGGGGCCGGCAAGTCCACCCTCATGAAGATCGCCATCGGCCTGTACCGCCAGGACGCCGGCACCATCCGGCTGCGCGGCCAGGAGGTGGCCTTCGAGAGCGTCCACGATGCCCTGCAGCGGGGCATCTCCATGATCCACCAGGAGATGAGCCCGCTCCCGTACATGACCGTGGCCCAGAACATCTTCCTGGGCCGCGAGATCCGGAACCGGCTCGGGCTCATCGACCACAAGGCCATCGACCGGGAGTCGGCCAGGATCCTCGAGGAGCTCCGCATCCCCCTGGCCCCCCGGCAGATCATGGGTCAGCTCAGCGTGGCGCAGATGCAGCTGGTCGAGATCGCCGAGGCGGTCTCGCGCAAGGCCGACCTCATCATCATGGACGAGCCGACCTCGGCGTTGACCGAGAAGGAGGTCGCGCACCTCTTCACCATCATCCAGGGGCTGAAGCAGCGCGGGGTGGCCATCATCTACATCACCCACAAGATGGACGAGGTGTTCGCCATCACCGACGAGGTGAGCGTCTACCGCGACGGCGAGTTCGTGGGCCGCCAGGACAGCAAGGACCTCAACCGCGACAAGCTCATCCGGATGATGGTGGGGCGGACCATCGACCAGTTCTTCGTGAAGGAGCGGGCTCAGGTCGGCAAGCCGGTGCTGGAGGTGGAGGGGCTTTCCCGGCGCGGCAAGTTCCGCGACATCAGCTTCTCGGTGCGCGAGGGGGAGATCCTGGGCGTGGCCGGGCTGGTCGGCGCCGGCCGGACCGAGGTGATGGAGGCGCTCTTCGGCGTGGCGAAGAAGCACGCCGGCGTGGTGAAGATCCGCGGGCGGCCGGTCCAGATCCGGACCCCCTCCGATGCCATCCGCCAGGGCATGGCCTTCCTGACCGAGGACCGCAAGCGCTCCGGCCTGTACCTGAACCTCTCGGTGCGGGACAACATCACCATGCCCAGCCTCCGGAACAACCTCCAGGGGCTGTTCCTGAAGCACCGCGCGCTCCGCAAGCTGTGCGACGACGCGGTGGGCGCCCTGCGCATCAAGACGCCCAGCCTCGAGCAGCTGGTCATGTTTCTCTCCGGCGGCAACCAGCAGAAGGTGCTGGTCTCGCGCTGGCTGGCCACCGCCCCCTTCCTGCTCATCCTGGACGAGCCCACCCGCGGCATCGACGTGGGTGCCAAGACCGAGATCTACAAGCTCATGAGCGGCCTGGCCAAGGCGGGGAAGGCCATCATCCTCATCTCCTCCGAGATGCCCGAGATCCTGGCCATGTCCGACCGGATCATGGTCATGCACGAGGGGCGCAAGGTCGGCGAGCTCGCCCGGGCCGACGCCACGCAGGAGCGCATCCTCCACATGGCCACCGGCGAGCCGCTGGAAACGTTCGATACCGTTCACCCGAACTGAACCGAAGGCACGGAACGGGGAGCAGACATGGCCGAGACCGCCCAGGGGCCCGCAACTCTCGACACCGAGAAGGAAGCGGTCAGGCGAGAATCGCCCGTGCTCCGGTTCATGAGCACCTACAGCATCCTGCTCATCCTGGTGAGCCTGATCGTCCTGGAGGCCGTCCTCTCGGGCGGGATCTCGCTGAAGATCGTCAACCTGCTCAACGTTCTTCGGCAGATCAGCTTCGTCGGGATCATCGCGCTGGGCGTCACCATGTGCATCATCACCTCCGGCATCGACCTGTCCTCGGGCAGCGTGGTGGCCGTGGTCTCGGTGGTGGTGGCCAGCCTGCTCCAGGCCGCCGACGCGGCCGACCGGCTCTTCGCCGGCGGGCACCCCTGGCCGGTGGCGCTGGTGGTGCTGGTCGGGCTCGTCATCGGCACCCTGCTCGGCTTTCTCAACGGCGCGATGATCACCGGGCTCCGCATCCCGCCCTTCATCGCCACCCTGGGAATGATGACCTTCGCCCGTGGCGTCGCCTTCATCTACTCGAACGGGCGCCCACGCGGCAGCCTGGTGGACTCGTTCCAGGTGATCGGGCAGGGCGACATCCTCGGCATCCCCAACCCGGCGCTGGTCCTGCTGGTGTGCGTGGCGATCACCTACGTCATCCTCCACCACACGCTGTGGGGCCGGTACACCTATGCCCTGGGCAGCAACATGCAGGCGGCGGTGGTATCGGGGATCAAGACCGATCGCTACCTGCTGCTGGTCTACACCTATGCCGGGTTCCTGTCGGCGGTGGCCGCCATCGTCCTCACCGCGCGCATCGGCGCCGGCCAGCCCGGGCTCGGGAACGGCTACGAGCTGGACGCCATCGCCGCCTCGGTGCTCGGCGGCACCAGCCTGGCGGGTGGGCTGGGAAGCGCCGGGGGCACGCTCATCGGCGCCGCCATCTTCGGCGTCATGAAGAACGGGCTCGACATCCTCAACGTGTCGGCCGACTGGCAGCTGGTGGCGCGTGCCATCATCCTCGTCGTGGCGGTGACCATCGACGTCCGCAAGAACGTGCGCCGCGACTAGCTCGAAAGGGAGGTCTCGCATGGCCCGCAACGTCGCCCTGGCCCTGAACCGCATCGCCGCGCCCCGGCTCCCCCTGGCGCAGTTCCTGGAGCTGACCGCCTCGCTGGGCATGAAGCTGGCCGAGGTCCGCAACGATCTCCCCGGCGTGGAAGTGCTCGACGGCCTGCCCGAGGCGGAGCTGAAGGCCGTCCTGGCCCGCACCGGCGTGCAGATCGCGACCATCAACGCCCTCTACCCTTTCGAGAGCGCCCGGGACCTCGAGGCCAACGTCGAGAAGCTGCGCGGCCTCATCGCCCTGGCCCGCAAGGTGGGGTGCCAGGCCATCGTCATGTGCCCCTTCAACGAGAAGGGGGACCCGCGCACGCCCCGGCGGCGCGCCGACGAGCTGGTGGCGGCCCTCGACGCCTACGGCCCGCTCTACGCCGAGGCCGGGATGACGGGCCTGGTCGAGGCGCTCGGATTCGAGCGCAGCGCGCTGCGCACCAAGCGCGCCGCCCTGGACGGCATCGCCGCCTGCAAGCACCCCGGCTCGTTCGCGCTGCTCCACGACACCTTCCACCACTACCTGAGCGGCGAGAAGGAGCTCTTCCCGCGGGAGACCGGGTGGATCCACGTCTCGGGCGTACCGGCCGGCAAGCCTCCCTCGGCCATCGTCGACGACGACGACCGCATCCTGGTGGACGCCACGGACGCCATGGACAACCGCGGGCAGGTGAAGGCCCTGCTGGAGGGGGGCTGCACCGCGCCCATCTCCTTCGAGCCCTTCTCGCCCGTGGTGCGCGGGATGTCGGTGCCGGAGCTCAGGGCCGCCCTCCAGCGCAGCGTGAGCTACCTCCTGGGCTGAGCCGGCGATCCCCGACATGGCCACCCCCTTCGAGACCGTGGACGACTTCCTGGGCGCGGTCGCCTCGCAGTACGAGGGGCTGCCCAAGCAGCTCAAGGCCATCGCCCACCACATCGAGACCAACCGCGCCCGCATGGTGGTCACGCGCATCACCGACATCGCCCGGGCCTGCGGGGTGCAGCCCTCGGCGGTGACGCGGTTCTCGCAGCGGTTCGGCTTCTCCGGCTACAGCGAGCTGCAGACGCTGTTCCGGGACGCCTTCAGCGAGAGCACCACGCCCTCCACCAGCTATGCCAAGCGGATCCGCGGGCTGCTCGAGTCGCGGCGGCTCAAGATGGACGCGGGGGGATCCTGCGGCAGCTGCTGCTCGCCAACCAGGGCGCCATCGAGGAGTTCGCGCTCCACCTCGACGACCGGTCGCTCAAGATGGCCGTGGCGCTGCTGCACGACGCCGACTCGATCTACATCGCCGGGGTGCGCCGCTCGCTGGCCGCCGCCACCTACTTCACCTACCTGCTCCAGCACACCTCCAAGCGCGTCCACCTGGTCTCGGGGCTGGGCGGGACCTTCGCCGGGCAGATGCGCTCCATCACCAAGGGAGACCTGCTGGTGGCCATCAGCTTCACCCCCTATGCGCGCGAGACCCGCAGCTGCGTGCGCATCGCCACCAGCCGGGGGGCCAAGATCCTGGCCGTCACCGACAGCGGCATGAGCCCGGTGGCGCGCGCCGCCGCCGTGCAGCTCCTGGTCAAGGAGGCGAGCGCCTTCTCCTTCCGCTCGCTGACCAACACGCTGTGCCTGTGCCAGGGGCTCTTCATCGCCCTGGCCACTCGCCTGGAGCTCGATCTCGAGTCCGCCCACCGCCAGGCCGCCCTCGACGAGGCGCTCGACCCCGGGGCCACCACCTCCTAGGCGGGCAGGCGCGCTCCGCCCGAGCCCGGACCCCTCACGGCACCCCGCCGGGCCGCCCCGCAACGGACCACCCACTCCGGGTCCGGAAATGCATTTCTATTTCTACGCCACGAATGGAAACCGGCTTGCGTCCGGGCCGGCGATCCGCTAGGGTGGCGCCGGGATCGGGGAGCCCGCTGCGGGCGCTCCGCTCCATTCACCGACAGAGGACGAGGCGATGGCTGCGACGCAAGAGGCGGTGGCGAAGCGAGCTCCCCAGGCTGCGATCGGAAACCGGCGGCTCCGGTACTGCGTGGACAACGAGTGGCGCGAGTCCAGGACCGGCAAGTACATGCCGGTCATGAACCCCAGCACCGGCGAGCAGTTCGCCGAGGCGCCCTGCTGCACGCAGGACGAGGTGAATGCCGCCGTGGCGGCGGCCGCGCGCGCCTTCCCGGGGTGGTCGAGCACCCCCATCCCCGAGCGCATCCAGCTCATGTTCCGGTTCAAGCAGCTGCTCGACGCGCACCTGGACGAGCTGACGGTGCTGCTCGCCACCGAGATGGGGAAGGTCCTGTCCGAGGCGCGCGGCGACGTGCTCAAGGCCATCGAGGTGGTCGAGTGCGCCTGCTCGACCCACTACCTGATGCAGGGCGACACCTGCATGAACGTGTCGCAGGGCTACGACACCGTCTCCTACCGCGAGCCGCTGGGCGTGTTCGTGGGGATCGCCCCCTACAACTTCCCGGCCATGATCCCCATGGGCTGGATGCTGCCCTTCTGCATCACCACCGGCAACACCTTCGTGCTCAAGGCCGCGTCGATGGTGCCGCAGACGGCCATCCGCATGATGGAGCTGCTCATCCAGGCCGGCCTGCCCAGGGGCGTCGCCAACCTGGTCACCTGCAGCCGGGTCGAGGCGGACAGCCTGCTGGTCCACCCCGACGTCCGCGGCATCACCTTCGTCGGCTCCACCTCGGTCGGGCAGCACATCTACCAGACCGCCGCCGGCGCCGGAAAGCGCGTGCAGGCGCTCACCGAGGCCAAGAACCACGCCCTGGTCCTGGACGACTGCGTCCTGGAGCGCTCGGTCAAGGGGATCATCAACTCCACCTACGGCTGCGCCGGACAGCGCTGCATGGCGCTCCCGGTGGTCTGCGCCCAGGAGTCGATCGCCGACGAGCTGGTGGCGGCGCTCCGGAAGTACGCCCAGGAGCTCAAGGTCGGTCCGGCCTACCAGCCCGACTCGCAGCTCGGCCCGGTGGTCTCCACCTCGCAGAAGGAGTGGGTGGAGAAGTGCATCGCGCGGGGCGTGGGCGAAGGGGCCGAGCTGGTGCTGGACGGCCGCGGCGTGCGCGTGCCCGGCTTCGAGGGCGGCTACTACGTGGGCCCGACCATCTTCGACCGGGTCCGGGCCGGCCACTTCGTGGGGGACGAGGAGATCTTCGGCCCGGTCACCAGCGTCAAGCGGGTCAAGGACTTCGAGGAGGGGCTCGCCGTCATGAACGCGAACCGCTTCGCCAACGGCTCCTCCATCTACACCGGCTCGGGCCGCTGGGCGCGCGAGTTCGCCCGGCGGAGCCACGCCGGCATGGTGGGCGTCAACGTCGGCATCCCGGTGCCGTTCTCGATCTTCCCCTTCAGCGGCCACAAGCAGTCGTTCTTCGGCGACCTGCACACCATGGGCAAGGACGGGGTGGCCTTCTTCACCGAGACCAAGTCGGTCACCTCGGTGTGGTTCACCGAGGAGGACGCGAAGAAGAAGGTCAGCACCTGGGACGGGACCCTGACGCGCGGCTGATCCCGGAGCGGAGAGCGCGATGACCGGCACGTACCAGAACCCGCTGCACCAGATGAGCGAAACCACCCCGTCCTGCCTGTGGACCGACACGGCCGGGCTGGAGGAGCTCAAGACGTCGATCGCCTACGGCGCGGTGGGGGCGACCTGCAACCCGGTCATCGCCCTCTCGGTGCTCAAGAAGGAGGCGGCGCTCTGGAAGCCGCGCACCCAGGAGCTCCTCCAGGAGATGGCCAAGGCCACCGAGGACGAGATCGGGTGGCGGCTGGTGGAGGAGATGTCGATCCGGGGCGCGGGCCTCCTGCGCCACGTCTTCGAGCGCGACCGCGGCCGCAACGGCCGGCTCTCCATCCAGACCGACCCGCGGAACTTCCGCGACCCGGAGCGGCTGGCAGCGCAGGCGGTCCACTTCAGCCAGCTCGCCCCCAACATGATCGTGAAGATCCCGGTCACCTCGGAAGGGCTGCCCGCCATCGAGGAGGCCACCTACCGGGGCGTCTCCATCAACGCCACCGTCTCGTTCACCCTGCCGCAGTGCATCGCGGTGGCCGAGGCGGTGGAGCGCGGGCTCGAGCGCCGGGTGAAGGAGGGCAAGCACGTCGACGACATGGGCCCGGTCTGCACCATCATGGTGGGCCGCATCGACGACTGGCTCAAGGTGGTGGCCGCCAAGGAGGACATCACCGTCGATCCGGGCTGCCTGGAGTGGGCCGGCGTGGCCATCTTCAAGAAGACCTACCAGCTCTATCGCAAGCGCGGCTACCGGCTGCGCCTGCTCTCGGCCGCCTTCCGGAACCACATGCACTGGAGCGAGCTGGTCGGCGGCGACGTGGTCATCTCGCCGCCCTTCGAGTGGCAGACCCGGCTCAACAAGAGCGGGATCGCCCCGCTTCCTCGCATGGACGTGCCGGTGGAGCCGCGCATCCTCCAGGGGCTGCAGAAGTTCACGGACTTCCGGCGCGCCTCCGAGGAGGGCGGCCTCTCCCCGGCCGACTTCGACGGCTTCGGCCCCACCCGCCGGACCCTGCGGCAGTTCCTGGCCGCCACCGCGGACCTGGCCGCCCTGGTCCGCGACCAGATGATCCCCAACCCCGACTGATCCGACACCGGGAGGACGATCATGCTCGACAAGCAGAAGGTGAAGCTCGCCATCGCCCCCATCGCCTGGACCAACGACGACATGCCCGAGCTGGGCGGGGAGAACACCTTCCAGCAGTGCGTCAGCGAGATGGCGCTGGCCGGCTACACCGGCAGCGAGGTCGGGAACAAGTACCCCAGGGACCCGGCCGTGCTGAACCGCGCCCTGGCGCTGCGCGGCCTGACCATCTGCAACGCCTGGTTCAGCTCGTTCCTCACCACCGGGCCGCTGCAGGAGACGCTGGGCGCCTTCGGGAAGCAGATGGAGTTCCTGTACGCGGTGGGTGCCCGCGTCATCGGCGCCGCCGAGCAGGGCCACAGCATCCAGGGGCAGGACCAGCCGGTCTTCGCCCGGAAGCCGGTCTTCACGGACGAGGAGTGGAAGCGCCTCGCCGACGGGCTGAACGAGATGGGCCGGCTGGCGGTGAAGAAGGGGATGGCGCTCACCTACCACCACCACATGGGCACGGGCGTCCAGACGGCGGAGGAGATCGATCGCCTGCTCTCGCTCACCGAGCCCGGGCTGGTCTCGCTGCTCTTCGACACCGGCCACCTCACCTTCGCCGGCGTCGACCCGGAGGCGGTGCTGCGCAAGCACGTGAAGAGGATCCGCCACGTCCACCTGAAGGACGTCCGCCCCGAGGTCCTGAGGCGGGTGCGCCCCGAGGGCTGGAGCTTCCTGCGCGCGGTGCGCGAGGGCGTGTTCACGGTCCCGGGCGACGGCGCCATCGAGTTCGAGCCGCTCTTCCGGATCCTGGGCGACGCCGGTTACGCCGGCTGGATGGTGGTGGAGGCCGAGCAGGATCCCGCCAGGGCCAACCCCCTCGAGTACGCGCAGAAGGCCCGGCGCTACATCCGCGAGAAAGCGGGGTTGTGAGGGCCTGCTCCGCTCGCCTTGCTCAATGCCCACGCCTCGAGCCGGGGGCCGCTGAGGGGTGGCGCTTTCCTTGGGCGGCCGGGTGGGCCCGCCGGCTCGCCGACCGGCGAAGGAATGCTCGGCGCACGGGTACATTCGTAGGCCGCGCGCGTCGTAGGGCGGATCGAGGGGCGCGAACGGCGAACTCGCCCGGCCATTCCGCGCGGCGCGCGATGGCCGGGCTCAGACACCGCCGTTCGCGCGCACGCGGCCCCCATCGCGCGCGCGGACGACACGGGACCCGAGCGGCGCCTGCGCCCACGGTCGGTTCAGCCGGCGGGCCCGCCCGGCCGCCTGCGGACGCGGTGGATGGGGGGAGCGAGCGAGAGACGGCACAGCCTCGAGCCGCATCGACGAAGAGCGCCCGAAAGCGGCCGGCCGGTGTTGCCGCGGCGACGACCGTAGGCGCAGGCGCACGAGTGAGGCTCGTGAACACCGCGCGCGACCCTCGGCCGAGTGCGCGCGGAAGCCGTTGTCTGAGCCCGGGCACGGCGCGAAGCGCCAGTGGCCGGGCGAGTTCGGCTTCCGCGCCCCAGGGATCGGCTCTACGACGCGCGCGGCCTACGATCCTCCTGGCGGGCGCCGAGCATTCCTTCGCCGGTCGGCGCCGCGGCAACACCGGACGGCCGCACGCAGATCCGCCACCCTGACCGG
This sequence comes from uncultured Pseudomonadota bacterium, assembly GCA_963736345.1. Taxonomy (GTDB): domain Bacteria; phylum Myxococcota; class Myxococcia; order Myxococcales; family Anaeromyxobacteraceae; genus Anaeromyxobacter. The sequence goes on from CAVTOU010000007.1 coordinate 273,564, forward strand.
GACCCGGCTCGAGGCGTTGGGCGGCGAGCAGCGAGCGAAGTGAACGCCGGGCCTCAGGGCGCCGCCCCACCCTCCGCCGTGACCTTGGTCCGCGCAGCCTGGGCCTGCTCCATCAGGTCCTGGAGGTCGGCCGCGGTCAGGACCACGGCCGTCATCCGGTCCGACCAGGCGCGGATGGAGAGCGAGCCATCCTGCCCTCCCGGCGCGCGCCGCATCACCACCAGGCCCACCGGCCGTCCCCGGCCGTCGAAGGCGGGCGTGCCCAGGCTGGACATGCCGTCGGCCGCGGCGGGGACGAGGAAGGTCCGGGGCCGCTTCACCACCGCGCGGACCTGCCCGGCCGAGACCGCCACCGCCCGGTTGAGCGACTTCCCCAGCTGGGCCAGGAAGACCAGGTCGTCCATGGGCCCGGGGAGCGCGCCCTTGTCGAAGGGCACGCTGGCGAGCTTGGCGACGGGCTCGGTCGGCGCCACGAAGGCCACGTCCAGGTCGCTGTCGCGCAGCACGAAGCGCGCCGGCAGCTCCCGGCCGTCCTGCAGCAGGAGCCGGACGTCGCTCACCTCGGTCTCGAAGCGCGGGCCCTCGTCGCGCTGGAACATGGCGGTCGGGTTGGTGGTGAAGTCGGAGAGCGCGGTGAGCCCGTCCGCGGCCACCAGCGTCCCGGCGGTCTCGATGGTCGACTCCGGCCCGGACTCCTCTCGCCCCTCGTAGACCATCCGCGGCTTGAGCGTGAGCCGCACCATGACCAGGGCCGGCCCGTACCGGCTCAGCACCTTGCGGGCGGCGTCCTTGAGCTGCGCGTCGTCGGCGCGGGCCGGCGGCGGCCCGATCAGAAGCGAGGCGGCGGCGGCCAGGGCAGCGAGCGATCTCATCGGGGCTCTCCTCCCGCGTTGCGGACCGGCTTGCCATCCACGGTGGGCCAGGCCGGCGTCAGCTCCAGGAACCGGGTCTGCACTCCGCGCAGCACGAAGAACACCACCCGGGACGGGCGGCCGGTGGCGATCTTCTCCATCCGCGCCCGGAGCGCGGGCGCGCCGTCCACCCGCTCGCCATCCACGCCCAGCACCACGTCCCCCACCGAGAGGTGGGCCAGCGCGGCCCACCCTCCGCCCTCGACACGCGTCACCAGCGCGCCCGACTGCTGCCGGTCCATCTGGCCCTGCAGCCGGTCCTGCACGGTGAGATCGCGGGCCGCGAACTCGAACTGCGCATCGCGGTACTCGATCAGCTCGCGCGGCGAGGCCGGCGAGGTGACCAGCTGGGCGTCGATGGCCAGCGGCGCTCCGTCGCGCACGCCCTCGAGGTGTACCTTGCTGCCGACCGGATAGACGCGGAGCAGGGCCGGGAACACCTCGGCGTCCTCGGGGCGCGAGGCGGAGATCTCCTGGCCGTCGAGCTTGAGGAGCACGTCCCCGGGCTTGAGCCCGGCCGCCTCGGCGGTGCTCCCCGGGTGCACCTGGGTGACGCGCACGCCGATGCGGCCCTTCAGGCCCAGCGCCTGGGCCAGATCGGGGGTGAGCACCTGCGTCGCGACCGGCAGCCAGGCCCTGCGCGCCTCCATGGAGCGATCCGGATCCTCTCGCTGCCCGGGCCGGACCACCGACAGGAGCGCCTGGCCCTGCCGCTCGAAGCCGACCAGCACCGGGGTGCGCACCGGCCCGCCCGGCAGGCGCGCCGCCGCCTCGACCAGGTCCTTGAGCGTGCGCACCGGCCTCCCGGCCAGGGACACCACCACGTCCTCGGCGCGGAGCGCCGGCTTGCCGTCGGCCGCCGGGGAGCCCGATCGCACCCCGGTGACGAGCACGCCCGAGCCCGGCTCGCGCCGGCGCTCGCGCGCCGCCAGCAGCGACAGATCGCGCACCGTCATCCCGAAGCTGCGCAGCTCGACCTCCTGTCCCTGGGCCGCGCCGCGCTCGACGGTGGCGGCGGTGGCGCGCTGCTCGCGCCCGTCGCGCAGGAAGGCCAGCTCGACGCGCGCACCGACCGGCGTCTCGAGCACCCGGCGGTTGAAGCCGGGCAGCTCCTCGGCGGTCCGGACCGTGACCGGGGCGCCCTGGAAGGCGACCAGCACGTCGCCGGGCCTCATCCCGGCCCGCTCCGCCGGCGAGCCCGGCACCACGCCCGAGACCAGCGCCCCCCGGTCGCCGCCGCCCTTGAGCAGCGGCTGGACCTCGAGGCCCAGCCAGCCGCGCCGGACCTCGCCGCGGCGCGTGAGCTCCCCCGCCACCGTCCGGGCCAGGTCGGCGGGGATGGCGCCGGCCAGGCCCACCGAGATCTCGTTGATGCCCACCACCTCGCCGGCCACGTTGACGAGCGGCCCGCCCGAGTTGCCGGGGAAGATCTGCGCGTCGTGCCCGATCCAGCGCACCAGCGAGCCGACCTCCTCGCCGTCGAGCTTGAACGCGCCCGGGCCGAAGAGCTGGGGCATGATCATGGCGACGTTGCTGACGATGCCCTGGGTGACCGACTGCGAGAGCGCCAGCGGGCTGCCCATGGCCAGCACCGGATCGCCCACCCGCAACCGGCTGGAGTCGCCCCAGGCCGCGGAGGGGTAGGGCCGGCCCGACGGGTCGAGCCGCAGCACCGCGATGTCGGCCAGGGGATCGCTCCCCACCAGCACCGCGTCGACCTCGCGCCGGTCCGAGAGCGTGCAGGTGACGCGGCGCGCGCGCCCGGCCACGTGGTGGTTGGTGACCACCTCGCCGTCCGGGGAGACGATCACGCCGCTCCCGCTCGCCTCCTCCTTCACCTCGCGCCCGTCCTGGAAGTCGGCCACCACCACGTGGATGCGCACCAGCGCCGGGAACACGCGGCGGATGGCGGCGTCCACCGCGGAGGGATCGGCTCGCACCGGTTCGGCGGCCACCGCGGCGCCCGCCCAGGCGGCCAGGGCGGCCGCCAGCACTCGACGATTCATGGGTTCTCTCGCCCCCCTCGGTGCCGCACCGTCAGCAGTCCGTAAGGGTACACCAGGATCGCGGAATACATTCCCGCACCCGCACCCGAACTGGATCACCCCCTCCTGCTACAGTACCGACCCCGTGCTCGTCGACGTCGCCGTCGCCGCCGCCGTCCGCGGCACCTTCACCTACCGCGTCCCGTCCGCCCTGGCGCAGGAGGTGTCGCTCGGGCAGCGGGTGGCCGTCCCGTTCGGGAAGAGCCGGCGGGCCACCGGGTACGTGGTGGGCTTCCCCGCCACGCCGCCGCCGGGCTTCGAGCTCCGCGACGTCCTCGAGGTGCTGGATCCGTTCCCGCCCTTCACCCCCCGTCTCGTCGAGCTGATCCGCTGGGCGGAGGACTACTACCTCGTGCCGCCCGGCGAGCTCTTGCGGGCGGCGCTGCCGCCGGGCCTCAACACCCGCAGGGGCGATGCCGGTCCGGCGCGCCGGGGCGTGGAGTTCGCGGCGCCGGCCGCGGATGCGACCGCGGCGCTGCCCTCGCTGGCGCGGGCCCGCGCCCAGCGGGCCGTCCTCGACTACCTGCTGGCCCGCGGCCGGATCCCGGTGGACGAGCTCAAGGCGGCCTTCCCACACGGGCGGGCCGCGCTCAAGGCCCTGGAGCGGCGCGGCCTGGTGCGCCTCGACAGCGAGACCCCGGTGGCCCGCGGCGGGATGCTCCCGGCCGGCGCCGCGCCCCCGGCGCTCACCCCGGCGCAGGCCGAGGCGGTGGAGGCGCTCACGGCCGCGCTGGGAGCCTTCCAGCCCTTCCTCCTGCACGGCGTGACCGGGTCGGGGAAGACCGAGGTGTATCTCAAGGTCATCGCGCGGGCCCGCGAGCGGGGGCGCGGGGCGCTGGTGCTGGTCCCGGAGATCGCGCTCACCCCGCAGCTCTCGGGGCGGTTCAGGGCGCGCTTCGGCGACGACGTCGCCCTCATGCACTCGGGCCTCTCCGACGCCGAGCGCCACGCCGAGTGGCTGCGCCTGCGCCGCGGCCAGGCGCGCATCTGCGTGGGCGTGCGCAGCGCCATCTTCGCCCCGGTCCAGGATCTGGCGGTGGTGGTGGTCGACGAGGAGCACGACGGGAGCTTCAAGCAGGAGGATGGACCGCCCTACCACGCCCGCGACCTGGCCGTGGTCCGCGCCAAGCTCGAGGACGCGGTGCTGGTGCTGGGCTCGGCCACCCCCTCGCTCGAGACCCTCGATCACGCCCGCCAGGGCCGCTACCGGCTGCTCTCGCTTCCGGCGCGCATCGACGACCGCCCCATGCCCGCGGTGGAGCTGGTGGACCTCTCGCGCCTGAAGCGCCGCGGGGTGGGGGAGCTCTCCGGCCTGATCTCGCCCCGGCTCTCGGCCGCGCTCGAGGAGACCCTGGCGGCGGGGCAGCAGGCCATCCTCTTCCTCAACCGGCGCGGATACCAGACGCTGGTGGTGTGCGAGGCCTGCGGACAGGAGGCGCGGTGCACCGACTGCGCCGTCTCGCTCACCCTCCACGCCCGGCGCGGCGTGCTCCTGTGCCACTACTGCGGCAGGTCCGAGCCGGCCGCCTCACGCTGCCCGAGCTGCGGCGGGGTCCGCTTCGGCGTGGGGGTGGGCACGGAGCAGGTGGAGGAGGCCGTGCGCGCCCTCTTCCCAAGGGCGCGCGTCGGAAGGCTCGACCGCGACGTGGTCTCGTCGGCCGACGACACCGCCGCCGTGCTGGCCCGCTTCGCCAATCGCGAGCTGGACGTGCTGGTCGGCACGCAGATGGTGACCAAGGGGCACGACTTCCCGGGGGTGACGCTGGTGGGCGTCATCCTGGCCGACACCGCCCTGGCCCTGCCCGACTTCCGCGCCGCCGAGCGGACCTTTCAGCTCCTGGCGCAGGTGGCCGGGCGCGCCGGCCGCGGCGCCGACGCCGGGCGCGTGCTGGTCCAGACCTTCAACCCTGGCACGCCGGCCGTGGCCTGCGCCGCCACCCACGATTACCAGGGCTTCGCCGAGGGAGAGCTGGAGCGGCGTCGGGTGCTCTCGTACCCGCCCTTCAGCCGGATGATGGCGGTCCGGATCGAGGGCTCCGAGGCCGGTTCGCGCCGCTGCGCCGAGGCCCTGGCCCGGGCCGCCCGGCCGGCGCTGGGGCGCGAGGTGGCCATGCTCGGCCCGGCCCCGGCCGCGCTGGAACGGCTGCGGGGGCTGCACCGCTGGCACATCCTCTTCCGCGCCGACGGCCCGCGCTCGCTGTTCCGGGTCCACGCCGCGCTCGCGCCTGCCGCGGTCCGGCCGCCCGGCGGGGCGAGCGTGCGGTTCGACATGGACCCGTACTCCATGCTGTAGGAACGAGTCGTCGAGGGTGGAAATGTAGTCTCCCGACGCGCGCTTGCTTGGTGCCCCCCCCGGCCCCGATCCATAATCGGCCGGCGTGTCCCGGATCCTCCTCGTCGACGACGATATCGCCGAGATCTCGGCGGTGAAGCGCGTGCTGATCCGCGCCGGGCACCAGCCCGTCCTCGCCACCAACTCCGCGGACGCCATGATCGCCATCGACCAGCAGCGGCCCGAGCTGCTGGTGGTCTCTGCCACCTGCGAGAACGGTGAGGCGCTGACGCTGGCGCGCGCCCTGCGGGAGAACGCCGCCACCGACGACATCCCGCTCCTCCTCCTGGGCGACGTCGATCCCCTGCCCGGCGGGGCGCGGCGGCTGCCGCGACCGCTCGATCCCGAGCTGCTCGACTCCGAGCTCAAGGCCGCGCTGGCGCCCGCCGACGGGATCTCGATCACCGTGGACCCGCCCCCGGCGCAGCCGGCGCCCCGACCCGCCGCGCTCCGCCCCGGGATCCCCAGGCCCGGGGCCGCCAAGCCCACCGCCACCAGGGTGGCACCCCCCGGCTCCGCACCGGGCAAGCCGGCCGCGGAGAAGCCCGCCCCCGCGAAGGCCGCAACGAAGCCGGCGCCCCCCGGGCCGGCGGCCGCCAAGCCGGCTCCCGCGAAGCCCGCGGCCGGCCCAGCCGCCCCGGAGAAGCCCGCGCCCGCCAGGCCCGGCCTCGCCAAGCCCACCGGCGCCCGCCCCGGTGCCGTCGCCATCGGCCGGCTGCTGCCCACCCCCGCTGCCGACGAGGCCGACGACGATGGGCCGGCGGCGGGGGCGGCTCCCGCCGCTGCCGCGGCCAAGGCGGGGGGGCCATCCTCGCCGCGCCGGGACCTTCCCGCCCCGGGTTCGCGCACGACGCTCCCCACGGGGATGGGCCTCTCCGACGCCGCGGCCTCGCGGCGCGCTGCGGCCGACGCGCTGCGGGCGCGCGCGGAGGAGCTGCGCCGCTCGAGCCAGCGTGCTGCGCCGGCCGCATCGACCGCCTCCAGGGCCCCGGCTGCTCCCGGCGAGGGGGCGCCGGGCGATGGCGCCCCGAGCGGCGTCCCGAGGCCCTCCCCCTTGCTGATCGAGCCGCTCCCCGCGGGCACCGCGCGCCACTCGCTGGCCGAGTCGCTCGACCTGGAGGAGGGTGAGCTCGAGGCCACGCTGCGGAGGGCCGAGGCCGCCGAGGCCAGCTCGGTGGGCGCCGATGGCCGGGACGGCGCGCGCGCGTCCGCGGATGCCGCCCGCCGCCAGGCGGCCGAGGACGCGCTGCGGGCGCTGGAGGAGGAGGCCAGCACGCATGCCGCCGAGGTGGCGCGCAGCCGGCGCGTCGCGACCGAGGAGACCACCGGCAGCCACGAGCTGCCCGGCCGCGAGGCCGCCAGCGCCGCCGAGGAGCGCGCGCTGCAGGAGGCCATCGAGACGGCCCGGCGCGAGGCGTTCGAGACCGCGCGGCGCGACGCGTTCGAGACCGCCAAGCGCGAGCTGCATGAGCAGGCCCGGCAGGAGGCGGCCGAGGCCGCCCGGCTCATCCAGGCCGAGGCGCGCGGGCGGCAGGAGGCGGTGGCGGCCGCGCAGAAGGAGTCCCGGGAGCTGGCCCGCCGCGAGGCCGAGGCCAACGACCGCGCCCAGGCCGCGGAGCGCGAGCTGCAGTCGCTCCGCTCGCAGCTCGACGAGGAGCGCCGCAAGGCCGAGGAGCGGGTGGCCACCGTCATGCAGCGGGCCGCCGAGGAGGAGGAGGCGCTGGAGGAGACCACCCGCGGCCACGCCGCCGAGGAGGAGAAGCTGCGCGGGGCCATCGCCAGCGCGCGGTCGGAGATGGACACGCTGCGCCGGAGGCACGAGGAGGAGGCACGGCGGCGCGAGGAGGTCGAGTACGCGCTGCGCCGGATGCAGGGTGGCCGCGGCGACCGCGCCCGCCCGCCCCAGGAGGCCCCGGAACCCCCTCCCGACTTCACCCCCCCTCCCTTCTTCGCCCCCTTCGACGGCGCCGAGGGCGCCGAGGGCGCCGAGGCCGCCGCCCCCGATCCCGCCGAGGAGGCCGCGCGGCGCCGCGTCGCCGCGCTGCGCTCGGGGCGGCCCGCCGAGACGGACGCCCTGGCGCCGGCCGAGGCGGACCGCGGCGGCGACGCCGACGGGCCCCCGGCCGACGAGGAGCCGGCGCGCTCCATCCCGCAGCCCTCCCCGCAGCTCCGGGCCGGCGACCTGGTGGAGGTGCCGGCGCCGCGCCTGCTGGCCATGGCCTGGCGGGCCCGACTGGAGGGCCGGCTCGATTTCCGGGGCGACACGGCGCGATCGCTGTGGTTCGAGGACGGGCGGGTGGTAGGAGCATCGAGCGCCGACCCCTCGGAGCGGGTGGAGGAGGTGGCGCTCCGGCTGGGCCTCATCACCCGCGACCAGCACCGGCAGATCGCCCAGGCGGCCGCCACCCTCCCCTCCCGGCGCGCCGCCCTGCTCCTGCTGGAGCGCGGCTTCCTCAAGGCCACCGAGCTCACCGGCCTGGTGCGCCGGCGCACCGAGGAGGTCGTGTTCGGGGTGTTCGCCGACGCCGAGGCCCGCTTCCGGTGGATGGGCGTCGAGGTGCCGCCCGAGGAGCGCACCGCGCTGGAGCGCGGCACGCTGGCGCTGGCGGTCGAGGGCGTCCGGCGCAGGTGGCTGGCCCCGCGCGTGGATGCCCTGCTGGGCGGCCCGGCCACGCTGCTGGCCCCGGTCCAGGGCGCGCCCGCCCCGGCCGAGCTGGGACTGTCCACCGACGAGCGCCGGGTGGTGGCGCTGGCCGACGGCCTGCGGGCGCTGGAGGAGATCCTCCAGGCCAGCCCGCTCGACGCGCTCAGCACGCGCCAGGTGCTGGCGGCGCTGGTGCTCACCGGGGCGCTCGGCATCCGGGCGCTGCAGGCGGGCCGCCCGACCGGGCACGCGGTCGCCGCCATCGATCTGGCGCGGGTCAAGGAGAAGCTGGAGCAGGTGCGTAGGGCCGACTACTTCACGGTGCTGGGCGTGGGCCGGCTATGCACGCCGCACGAGGTGCGGGAGGCGGCGGAGCGGCTCCAGGCGGAGTTCGACCCCCGCCGCTTCGCGTCGCAGGGCGACGAGGGCCTCCCCGCCCGCCTGGCGGAGATCCTCGAGGTCGTGCACGACGCCCGGGAGGTGCTGGCCGACGAGCGGCTGCGCGACGAGTACCTGCGGGGCCTGGGCGACGCCGGATGAGCGCTCCGCTGTGCGCGTCCCGGCGCCGGCGGTTACACTGTAGGATTGACCAAGGGGCTGGGCCCGGTGAGCCCGGCCGAGGGGAATCACGGCACATGGTTCGCGAGATCGTCATCTGGCCCGACCCCATCCTCAAGGAGGTGGCCGCCCCGGTGGAGCGGGTGGACGACTCCATCCGCAGGCTGCTGGACGACCTGGCCGAGACCATGTACGCGGCCGACGGGGTCGGCCTGGCCGCGCCCCAGATCGCCGTCCTGAAGCGGTGCATCACCATCGACACCTCGCCCCGCCAGGAGGGGCAGAAGCTCGTTTACCTCGTCAACCCGGAGATCGTGAAGTACCAGGGCAAGACCACCTACACCGAGGGTTGCCTCTCCATCCCGGGCGAGGCCGAGGAGGTGGAGCGGGCCGCCAAGGTCTGGGTGCGCGCCCTCGGATACGACGGCAAGCCCTTCGTGCTCGAGGCCGAGGGGCTGCTGGCCATCGCCGTCCAGCACGAGACCGACCATCTCAACGGCACCCTCTTCGTAGACTACCTGTCGAGCCTCAAGCGCGAGCTCATCAAGAAGCGGATGAAGAAGCTCAAGGCCGAGCGCGCCGCCGAGAAGGCGACCGAGATCAAGACCGCCGCGCGCCACGAGAAGGCGCTGTAGAGAGGCGCGGCGGCCGCGCCCCGGGCTGCATCAGCTCGACCCCGGCCCCGCCGCCTTGACGGTGTAGGCCAGGACCCGGTCGCGCGACGCGGTCAGCAGGCGGGCCATGGCGCGCGCGGCCGCCTCGGGCTTCCGCGCCATCACCGACTTCAGCACCGCCTCGTGCAGGTCCAGGTCCCGGGAGAGCCGCTCCGAGCTGGCGCTGCAGCATCTCCGCCGAGACGCGCAGGGCCGCCTTGATGCTGTTGCCGATGGTGATGAACATGCCGTTGCGCGACATGTTGATGATGGTGAGGTGGAACTCGAGATCCGCCTCGGCGGCCAGGCGGATCTCGCCCGGGATCTCGTAGGCGCTGGTCAGCTCGCGGTAGCGGCGCTCCAGCAGCTGGTGGTCCTCGCGGGTGCCGTCCTGCGCGGCCAGCGCGGTGGCACGCGGCTCGAAGCACAGGCGCATCTCGTAGATGTCCTGGACGATCTTCGAGTCGAACTGCGCGTGCAGCCGCCAGGCCAGCACGTCGCGGTCGAGCAGGTTCCAGTCGGCGAAGGGCAGCACCCGGGTCCCGATCTTGGGAGAGACCTCGACCAGCCGCTTCCCGGACAGCTGCTTGACGGCCTCGCGGATGGTGGTGCGGCTCACGCCGTAGGTGGCGCACAGCTCCTCCTCGATGGGGAGCGCGTCGGCCGGGCGAAACTCGCCCGAGACGATCCGCATCCCCAGGAGCTTGGCCACCTGGGCGCTCATGGTGCCGACCACCGGCTCCCGCTCGAACACGCTCCGTCTCTCCGTTCCGAGGAGGGCTCGATCCGCCCCCCAGCCGCATGGCTGCGCGGCGGACGCTACCCCCGCTTCTCACTCTTGGTCACCAGCACGTTCCAGGATCCGGGCTTGAGCCGCGCCAGCAGCCCGCCGTCCTCGATGCGCACCTCCTTGTTCACGACCGGGACGACCGTGTGCGGCGCCTCGCGGCTGTTCACCGCCTTCACGTTGAGGTGGTGCAGCGAGGTGGCCGCCTCCAGGCGCCGCTCCTTGCCCAGCCCGCGCAGGTCCACCCGGAGCTCCATCTCCTCGGTGAGGTGCCGGTTGAGGGCGAACACGGCCGTGGTCCCGGTCTCCTCGTCGTCCACCACCGCGGCGCACAGGTAGGGGATCTCGGGGAAGGTCTCGGCCTCGTAGGTCGGGGAGCGGATGATGGGGCGCAGCACGCGGCCGTGCCCGTAGTGCGACGCTTGCGAGAACGGGTGGAAGATGGTCTGGCGCCAGGCCGGCCCGCCCGGCTCGGTCATGATGGGTCCGATGACGTTGACCAGCTGCGCCAGGCAGGCCGCCTTGACGCGATCGGCGTTGTTCATGAGGACGATCAGCGCGCCCCCCACCAGCAGCGCGTCCTCGCAGTTGTAGACCTCCTCGATCAGGCGCGGGTGCTCGGGCCAGCCGGGCTTGCGCAGGTCGTCGACGCTGCGGGCCTTGTACCAGACGTTCCACTCGTCGAAGGAGAGCATGATCCGCTTGCGCGCGTGCTTGCGGGCCGCCACCGCGTCGGCCACCGCCGCGATCTCCTTGATGAACAGGTCCATCACCTCGACGTTGCCCAGGAACTCGGCCGTCGAGTCGCGCTTGTTCTCGAAGTAGGTGTGCAGGGAGAGGAAGTCGACCTCGTCGTAGCAGTGGTCCAGGACGTGGTCCTCCCAGGCCCCGTAGCTGGCCATGTCGTGGTTGGAGGATCCGCAGGCCGCGAGCTGGATGGTCGGATCCACCATCCGCATCACCTTGGCGGTTTCCAGCGCGGCCCGGCCGTACTCCTCGGCCGTCTTGCGGCAGATCTGCCACGGGCCGTCCATCTCGTTGCCCAGGCACCACAGCTTCACGCCGTGCGGCTGGGGATGGCCGTGCGCGCGGCGCAGCTCGGAGAGCGTGCTCCCGCCGGGGTGGTTGCAGTACTCGACGAAGCGGCGCGCCGCGTCCGGCCCGCGGGTGCCCAGGTTCACGCCCAGCATGGGCTCGACGCCGGCGGCCCGGCACCACTCGATGAACTCGTTGGTGCCGAAGCGATTGGTCTCGGTGGAGAACCAGGCCAGGTCGCAGCCGGGTGGGACGCTCGGCCACCGGGCCCACCCCGTCCTCCCAGTGGTATCCGGAGAGGAAGTTGCCGCCCGGGTAGCGCACCAGCGTGGGTCCGAGCTCGCGCACCAGCTCGAGCACGTCCTGCCGGAAGCCGCGCGCGTCGGCGGCCTTGTGGCCCGGCTCGAAGATGCCGGTGTAGACGCAGCGCCCCATGTGCTCGACGAAGGTCCCGAAGATGCGACGGTCGAGGTCCGAGATCACGAAGTCGCGGTCGACGATGAGGTGGGTCGAGATCATGTGTGGTCTTTCCTGCTCGGCTGACCGGCGCGCCGGGCGCCCACGGGTGGGAACGATCGCGAGAGGAGTGGGGCGGCGGTCCCGGCGCCCGTGCCGCGCCCGGGCCGCCACCCCTTCGATCGGCTCCGCTACTTCACGCCCGCCAGCAGCTTGTTGGTGCGGGCCTCTCCGTCCTTGGCGGCCGTCTCCAGCGGCTTGTTGGTCAGCCACATGTTCTCGATCTCCTCGCCCACGATGTCCTGCAGCGCACGCTGGCGCGGGACGGTGAGCGGGATGGCGGCGCCGGTGGAGGTGATCTCCATGATGCTCTTGCGGAAGGGCAGGCCCTGGAACTCGGCGCTCTCGATCACCTTCTTGTTGGTGGGGAGGTGGCCGGTGCGCGACCACTCGAAGTTCCGGTCGAAGAGGAACTTCATGAACGTGAGCGCCGCCTTGCGCTTGGCGGGATCCTTGGCGCCGCCCTTGAAGATCACCCAGCTGTGGCCGTCGGCCCACGCCGCCTTCTTCGCGTACAGCTTGGCGAACGGATACACCTGGTATCCGCCGTGGAGCGGCGAGTCGGCCTTCTCGGAGGAGGCGATGAAGTCGTCGATGGTCCAGGTGCCGACCACCACGCACCCCACTTCGCCGCCCAGGAACGCCTGGTTGGCCAGGCCATAGTCGAGGTTGGGCTTGATGTGCCCTTCCTTGTAGAGCGTGTCCATGAGCTTCAGGGCGGCCATGGCCTCCTTGGAGTGGAGGTCGATCTTCCGATTCTCGGGGAAGAGCTTCCCGTTCTGCTGCGCCACCAGGGTGATGAGGGTCCGCAGGGGCGACGCGGTCTCGTTGACGGTGGGCCAGGCGAAGTACGGCTTCCCGGTCGCCTCCTTGAACTTGCGCGCCTGGGCCAGCAGGTCGTCGGCGCTCTTGGGCAGCTGGATGGAGCCGTCCGCGTTGGTGAGGCCGGCCTTCTTGAAGAGGTTGGCGTTCATGTGCCACAGCCAGGCGTGGGTGTCGTAGGGCAGCGCGTAGATCTTGCCGCCCACCGTCACGCCGTTGCGCCCGTGATCGGTGAACTGGGCCGCGTCGATGCCCGCCTGCTTGAAGGCGTCGTCGAGCGGCTCGACCAGCTTGCGGGCCACGAAGTCGCCCAGCACCGACTCGTGCATGACCGAGACGTCGGGCACGTCGCCGGACACCATGCGGGCCGAGATCTGGTCGTAGTAAGGGCCCCACTCGATGATCTGCGGCTGGACGGTGATCCCGTCCTTGTTGGTGGCATTGAACTCGTTCACCAGGGCAGTGATGATCCCGCACTCACCGTGTCCCTTGGTGGCATCGTTGACCTTGCCGTAGTCCGCCTCGCACGCGCCGAAGAAGCGGGCGAAGGTGATGGTGGTCTTCTGCTGGGCCTGGGCCGAGCCGAGCCCGGCGCCGAGAGCGAGCGCGACCAGCGCGCGCGCGAACGTCCTCATCTGCATATCGTGCTCCTCGGGTGCTGGGTGAAGCGTTCGAGCGGCATGCCCTCGGAGGAGGGCTGCTTCTCATCTGACGGTGGTACCTGCGACGGCGGCGACGATGTACTTCTGGAAGAACAGGTAGATGACGAAGATGGGCAGGCCGGCGAAGACCGCCTGGGACATGAGGTACCCGAGCCCCTCCGACTGCGCGAAGTTGGTCTGGGTCGCGGCCAGCCCCAGGGTGAGCGTGTACATGTCCGGGCGCGAGGCCGAGATGAGCGGCCACAGGTAGTCGTTCCAGGCGGTGAGGAAGGTGAAGATGGCCAGGGTGGCCTGGGCCGGCAGCGAGAGCGGCAGGATGATGCGCAGGAAGATCTTCACCCGCGAGGCGTTGTCCAGCATGGCCGCCTCCTCCAGCTCCTTGGGGATGGCCTTGAAGTACTGCGTCATGAGGAAGATCCCGAAGGGCCCGGCCAGCCGTGGCAGGATGAGCGCGGTGTACGTGTTGTGGAGCTGCACGCTCGCGAACATCCGGTGGAGCGGAACCACGATGGCCTGCTCGGGGACGGCCAGCCCGGCCAGCACGAAGGCGAACACCCACTTCTTGCCCGGGAACTCCGTCCGCGCGAAGCCATACCCGGCCAGCGAGGCCAGGAGCAGCACCAGCAGCGTCTGGCCCACCGAGACCACGGCGCTGTTCCAGATCCAGCGGAACACCGACGAGGTGCCCAGGATGTCCAGGTAGTTCTTCACCGTGAACGGCGCCTGGAACATGAAGGCGACGTCGGTGCGCTCCTGGAGCGCAAGGTTGGGCTTGAAGGAGAGCCCGAATACCCAGAACAGCGGCGCCAGCCACACGAAGGCGAGCAGGATCACCGCCACCAGGATGAGGCGATCGCCGGTGCGGCCCTGGATCGAGGCGCTCATGGTCGGGCCTCGCCCTTCCGCGCGATCCAGGTCTGGATCCCGACGCCGACCAGCATGAGCAGGAACAGCACCTGGGCGGCGGCGGCCGCGTACCCCAGCGCCCACTGGCGAAAGCCGGCGTCGTAGATGAACTGGACGATGGGCCGGGAGGAGTTGTTGGGGCCACCCTGCGTCATCAGGGTGGCCTGGCCGAAGAGCTGGAACTGCAGGACCACCTCGATGATGGACACCAGCGCCACGGCTCGCCGGATCGACGGCAGCGTGATGGACCACAGCGTGCGCCAGCGGCCGGCGTTGTCGAGCGCGGCCGCCTCGTAGATCTCCTGTGGGATCTGCTGGAGCGCCGCCAGGAAGAGCATCATGGGGAATCCGACGCCCCACCACACCGTGACAACGGCGATGGAGGGCAGGGCCCATCGCACGGTGGCCAGCGGCGCACCGGGGATGAACCCGAGCGAGCGCACCACGTCCGCCAGCAGCCCGCGCTCGGGCAGGAGCACCAGCCGCCACACCAGCGTGACGATGGTGACCGAGAGGACCGAGGACCCGAAGAAGATGGCGCGCAGCCCCGCGCCCACCTTGCCGGGCCGGTTGAGCGCCAGCGCCAGCCCGAGCCCCAGGATCACGAAGGCCGGGGTGGTCATGAGCACGAACCGGAAGGTGTTCCAGACCGCGCCGCGGAAGATCCGGTCCTGGAGGAGGTCGGTGTAGTTGCGCAGGCCCACGAAGTCGCTGCTGCCGCCCAGCATGTCGATCTCGCGGGCGGACAGCCACCACCCGAAGAAGAGCGGCACCACCAGCAGCCCCACGTACACCACCAGGTAGGGGGCCACGAAGAGCGCGTGCGCCCAGTGCGAGGCGCCGATGGCGCTGCTGGCGGGCGGAGCGGCGCGCGCCGACGCGGCGCCGGGGAGCGTGACGGCCGCCTCGCTCATGGCGTCCGGGCCCCGTCGCGCGCGTGGTACGCCTTCCCGTCCTCGTCGAACAGGTGCAGCGCCGCGGGATCGAAGCGCAGGCCGACCGTCTCGCCCACCTGCAGCTCGCTCTCGCGCGGCGCCTCGGCCACCACCAGCGCGCCGTCAGGGAGCGAGACGTGGGCCAGGGTCCGCTCGCCGAGCCGCTCCACCACCTCGGCGCGGCCGTGCACCTGGCCGGCGCCGTCGACCAGGACGGACTCGGCGCGCGCGCCCAGGGTGAGGGGAATGCCTGCCGGCAGCGCCGCCTCCAGGACGCGCGTCTCGACCACCGTCCCCTCGGCCAGCCGCACCGCCACGGCGCCGTTCACGGGCGCGGCCCGCTGCACCGGCAGGAAGTTCATGGCCGGCGTGCCGATGAACCCGGCCACGAAGCGGGTGGCGGGGCGCCGGTACACCTCGATGGGCGTGCCCATCTGCTCGATCTTGCCCGCGTTCATGACCGCGATCCGGGTGGCCAGCGTCATGGCCTCCACCTGGTCATGGGTGACGAACACCATGGTGGAGCGGAGCCGCTGGTGCAGGCGGGCCAGCTCGACGCGAGTGCGGGCCCGCAGCGCCGCATCCAGGTTGGAGAGCGGCTCGTCGAGCAGGAACGCCCCCGGCTCCTTCACCAGCGCGCGCCCGATGGCCACCCGCTGCCGCTGCCCGCCGGAGAGCTGGCCCGGCTTGCGCTGGAGGTAGACCTCGATCTCCAGGATCCGGGCCGCCTCCTGGATACGGTGATCGATGTCCGCCCGGTCCAGCCCGACGTTGCGCAGGCCGAAGGCCAGGTTGTCGTAGACCGACATGTGGGGGTAGAGCGCGTAGTGCTGGAACACCATGGCCACGTTGCGGGCGGCGGGCGCGAGGTGGGTGACGTCCCGGCCGCCGATGCGGATCGATCCGCCCGTGACCTGCTCCAGGCCGGCGATCATGCGCAGCAGGGTGGTCTTGCCGCAGCCGGACGGCCCCAGGAAGACCAGGAACTCGCCGGGCGCGACCTCGAGGTGGAGGTTGGTGATCACCTCCACGCTGCCGTAGCGCTTGCTGACCCCGTCCAGCTGGATGCCTGCCATGCAATTCCCCGGAGGAAGGCTTTGATAATATGAAACGGAAGCTACCCGTCCCTGCGGCAGAGTGTCAATGCGAAAAGTGGCTTGCAGCCTGAGGGGGGCGGGGGCGGGAGCACCCCGCCGGGCGCGATCGCGATCGCCATCCCGATCGCGATCGCGATCGTGATTGCGCGTGCGACTCAGCGGAGACTGAGACGGATGGCTGCCAGGGAAGACTACAACCGCTCGTCGATCGCCCGGTTCGACATGGCGTCGGCCTGGGCGTTCTCCTCGCGCGGGATGTGGCGCAGCGCGATCTCCGGGAATGCCTTGAGCAAGGCCTGCGCCTCCTGGTGCAGCGGCAGGAGGTGCTCGGCCTTGACCGTGTACTCACCGTTGAGCTGCTTCACCAGCAGCTCCGAGTCGGACAGGACCTCCAGCTCCTTGATGCCCATGGCCTTGGCCCGCTTGAGCCCCAGGATCAGCCCCATGTACTCGGCGACGTTGTTGGTCGAGTCGCCCAGGAACTTGCCGATCTTGGCGACGATGTGGCCGTCGGCGCTCACGATCACCGCCCCGGCGCCGGCCGGGCCGGGATTGCCGCGCGCTGCGCCGTCGGTGAACAGGCGCGTCCGCTTGGCGGCCACGACCCTGGCGGCAGCCTCCGTGGCGGCGCGCTCGGCGGACTCGGCCTCGGCCCGCTCGCGGCGACGCTGCTCGCGCTCCAGGCGCGACAGGTCCATGGCCTCGTCGATCTCCACCGCGGCGCGGGCCGCGGCCTTGGCCACGTCGGTCTGCTTGCGGACGGTGATCCCCTTGCTCCCGGCGGTCGCCGGCTCGCGCGACTTCTCCAGATCCTCGATGCGATCGGCGGCGGCGTTGATGAGCTTGCCGAGCGTGTCCCGGTCGTACCCCGGATAGCGCACCCGGGTCCGGGGAAGTTCCTCGTTGGCGGCGATGAAGCGAAGGAGCTCTGAGAGCGCCGACTTCACGACTACGCGGGTGACGGGGCGGGCGGGTTGAGGGCCTCCGCCGCGTAGATGATCCGGTGGCAGTTGGGACACGTCTCGATCGAGTCGGCCCGCTGCAGGGTGATGGCCAGCTGGGGCGGGACGTTGCGATTGCACCCGCGGCAGGTCATTCCCACCACGGGGGCCAGCGCCACCCCGGCCCGGCGCCTCCGGATGTTCTCGTACTTCGACAGCAGCGCCGGCTCGACCGCCCGCGCCGCCTCGCCGCGCCGTGCCTCGAGCTGGCGCAACCTTTCCGCCACCTCGGCTCGTCTTGCGTCCAGCTGCGCGAGCCCGCCCTGCGTGGCCTCCTCCTGCTCGGCGAGCCATTCGGCGCGCTCCTCCAAGGCCTTCTGGATCTCGACCGCCTGCCCGGTCAGGGCCTTGAGCTGTTCGGACTGGGTGTCGTTGGACTTCTTGGCGATGTCGATCTCTCGGGAAAGCGCCGCGTACTCGCGGGGGGTGCGGATCTCCCCCAGCCGCCCCTCCCACTTCTTCACCTTGTCCCGCTCCATCCCGAGCAGGGTCTCGAGCCCTCGCCGTTCCCGCTCATTGGCCTCCAGGCGTCCCTTCTCCTCGTCGTACGAGCGGCGGGCCTCGCGCACCTTCTCCTCGACCTCGGCGCGTTTGGGGCCGATGCTCTCCAGCTCGGCGCGGACATCGTTCGTCTCGAGGTCGATCTGCTGCAGCTCCTCGAGCGCCTTCAGCTTCTCTCGCAACGACGGCAAGTGCGTCTCTCCCTCGGAACGGCTTGGGCCCACCAGGATTCGAACCTGGATCACATCGGTTATGAGCCGAGCGCTCTGACCGTTGAGCTATGGGCCCCGATGGACCCTGGCAGGCTTGGCTCTATCACATTCTAGCGATCGGGGGCGCCGTTCGTGGGGGGAGAGTATCCCAGGTCCCCCGCCGCCCGGCGCGACCTTTCGTCCCTTGTTCAGTTCTCCACGAAGCTCTTCAGCCGCTTCGACCGCGACGGGTGCCTCAGCTTGCGCAAGGCCTTGGCCTCGATCTGCCGGATGCGCTCGCGGGTCACCTCGAAATCCTGCCCCACCTCCTCCAGCGTGTGGTCGCTCTTCTCCCCGATGCCGAAGCGCATCCGGAGCACCTTCTCCTCGCGCGGGGTGAGCGTGGCCAGCACCTTCCGCGTCTGCTCGGCCAGGTTCATGTTGATGACCGCGTCCGAGGGCGAGACCAGCGACTTGTCCTCGATGAAGTCGCCCAGGTGGCTGTCCTCCTCCTCGCCGATGGGGGTCTCGAGGGAGATGGGCTCCTTGGCGATCTTCAGGACCTTGCGGACCTTGTCGAGCGGCAGCTCCATCTTCTCGGCGATCTCCTCCGGGGTCGGCTCGCGGCCCAGCTCCTGGACCAGGTAGCGGCTGGTCCGGATGAGCTTGTTGATGGTCTCGATCATGTGGACCGGGATGCGGATGGTCCGGGCCTGGTCGGCGATGGCCCGGGTGATGGCCTGCCGGATCCACCAGGTGGCGTAGGTCGAGAACTTGTAGCCGCGCTTGTACTCGAACTTGTCCACCGCCTTCATGAGCCCGATGTTCCCCTCCTGGATGAGGTCGAGGAACTGCAGGCCGCGGTTGGTGTACTTCTTGGCGATGGAGACCACCAGCCTCAGGTTGGCCTCCACCAGCTCGGTCTTGGCCCGCTCGGCGTTGCGCTCGCCGTCGCTGATCTGGCGGTAGGTCCGCCGCAGCTCGTCCACCGGCACCCCCGCCTCCTCCTGGACCCGCAGGATCTTGCGGGCGGCGGTGCGGACGGTGCGGTCGAGCTCCTCCACCTCCTCCACCGAGACGTGCAGCCGCTTGGCCAGCTTCTTGCGCTCGCCCTCGTCCTCGCGCGCCTCGCGCAGGAGCCGGCGCAGGTCCTTGACCGGCACGCCGGTGCGCCGCTCGCAATCGAGCAGCTCCCGCTCCGCCTCCTCCACCCGCTTGATGAAGCCCTTGAGCTTCAGGACGATGCGGTCGATCTGCTTCTTGTTGAGCTGGATGGCCTCGAGGTTCTCCATCATCTCGGCCTCGATGGCCTTGATCTCGTTGCGCAGCTCCTTGCGCTTCACCTCGGAGAGCTTCTTGCCGCCCAGGGTCTCCCGCACCTTCTCGGCGTCGCGCTCCAGCTTCTTGATCCGGTCGATGTGCTCCAGCACCTTCTCGACCTTCCGCTCCTCCTCCTTGGGGATGCGGGGGGAGCGGCCTCGGCGCCCTCGGCCACCGCCGCCACCTCGCCCGGCGGCGGGGTGACGGCCGGCTCGGCACCCTCGGCCTCCTCGGCGGGCTCGGCCGCCTCGACCGCCTCGGCCACCTCCTCGAGATCGTCCTCCTCCTGCTCCTCGGCGTCGCCGTTCTGCTCGTCCCCGGCGTCCTTGATGATCTCGCGGACGCGGATCTTGCCCTTGCGCAGCCGCTCGCCCAGCTCGGCGATCTCGCGGATGGCGATGGACGAGGACAGGACCGCCGCCAGGACCTCCTTCTCGCCCTCCTCGATGCGCTTGGCGATCTCGACCTCGCCCTCGCGGGTGAGCAGCGAGACCGAGCCCATCTTGCGGAGGTACATGCGCACCGGGTCGTTGGACTTGCCGTACCCGGCGTCGTCGTCCTCGTCCTTCTCCTCCTCGGCCTCCGCCTTGGCCTCCGGCTCCGGCGGCTTGTCGGGGAGCTTCATCTTCTTCTCGGCGCCGTCCACCACCTCGATGTCGTGCTCGCCGAACATCGACATCACGTCGTCGATCTGGTCGGAGCCGATGTCGGAGGGGAGGGCGTCGTTGACCTCGTCGTAGGTGAGGAAGCCCTTCTCCCGGCCCCGCGCCATGAGCTCCTTCACCTCGGACCGCTCGGTGATGTCGCTCATGTCGTCCTGGGGGAGCTCGTCCTCCAGCTCTTCCCCTTCCTCGCCCTCCGCGGCGGCGGCGGTGGTCTCCTCGCCCTCCTCGGCCTCCTCGCCCTCCTCGCCCTCGCCGCGGCGGTGCTTGGCGGACTTCTCCCTGCCCTTCTTGAGCGCCGGGGCGGCGGCCGCGGCCACGCCCTTCTTCAGCTTCTCGTGCTTGTCGCCCCTGTGCCCGTGGTGCTTGTCGGGCTTGTGGGCCTCGGGCCGGTGGGCCCGCGCGGCCGAGGTGGCCCGGGACGGCTTCGACGCCTTGGTGGCCCGGGCGGCCCTGCCGGACGCGCCGGACCGGGCACCCTTGCGGGCGCGCTCTTCCTTGCGGCTGGCCCTGGCCTTCGCCTTCGCGGCCGGCTTCCGGGTCGTCTTCTTGGCGCTGTGGCCCTTCGTGGTCATCTGGCTCTGCTCCTTGACGGCGCAGCCGCTCGGCGTGCCCCTTTTCCTAACTGCCCCCGGGCGGATGGGCCCGGACAACTGTTCCTCTCATCGAAACCGTTCCCGCGTCGCGTTCATGCGGAACGCTCGAGGGATCGCAGCCGCTTCTCGAGGTCGGCCCTGCGCCGCATGGCGGCCTGCGCGGCGGTGCTCAGGTCCGCGGGGGCCGGCGTGCCGGCCCGGGTGACCTGCTTCAGCAGCTCCTCGTGCTCGAACCGGACCCGCTCGATGCTCGCCTTCACCACCGCCCGCCGCAGTTCCCGCTCCGCGGCCTCGGCGGGCGGCCGCCCGGGACCGGCCCAGTCGCGCACCCGCCGCGCCGTGACCGCGTCGGCGCCCGCCGCCACGCGCGCCAGCGCGTCGTCAACGACCACCGGCCCCCGGCACAGGTCCCGCGCCAGGTCCGCCAGCGGCCCCGGCGGCAGGAGCTGCGCCAGCCCTTCCTCCTCCGCCACCGGACCGAGGTCCGGAAAGGCCACCAGGATGCCCAGGGCATCGGCGGCCGGGCCGGGGAGGACCAGGCGCACCCTCCCCGACGCACCGCGCAAGGCTGGAGCGCGCGCGGGGGCGGTGTGCCCCGGTTCCCGTGTTGGTGCCATCCGGGTCGTCCGGCGATCGACGGCCAGCTCTGCCTTGAGCGCCCCCGGGTCGAGATCGAGCCGGCGCGCCACCGCGTCCTCGAAGACTGAACGCGCGAGACCCTCGGGCATCATCCGCAGAAACGGCTCCAGCTCTCGGACCGCGGCCAGCTTGCCCTCGAGGGGTGCCTCGCGGGGGTTCTTGCCACAGGAGCGAGCCGCGGCGCGGTCGATCAGGAACTCCGAGAGCGGGACCGCCGCGGCCAGGAGCGCCTCGACCCCGGTGCGCCCGTTCGCGCGGGCATAGTCGTCGGGGTCAGTCTTGCCCCCCTCGGAAGGGAGAACCGCCACCTTGCCCGACAGGCCGGCGGGGAAGAGCGCTGCGGCGGCCTTGGCGGGAGCGGCCAGGCCGGCCGGGTCGCCGTCGAACAGGATGACGACCTCGCGGCAGTCGCAGCGGCCCAGGAGCTCCACGTGCTCGGGGGTGAGCGCGGTGCCGCACACCGCCACCGCGCCGGTCACGCCCACCTGGTGCAGCCCGATGACGTCGAGATAGCCCTCGACCAGCACGGCGGTCCGCGTCTTGCGGATGGTCTCGCGCGCCAGGTCGAGCCCGTAGAGGACGCGCGACTTCTTGTAGAGCGGGGTCTCGGGGGTGTTGATGTACTTGGCGCCCTTGGCCTCGGCGCCCTCGCCCGGCAGGACCCTGCCGCCGAAGCCGATCACCTGCCCGTCGATGGCGGCGATGGGGAACATGAGCCGGCCGCGGAACCGGTCGTAGGTCCCCTGGCCCTTCTCGCGATCGATGACCAGCCCGGCGCGGCGCAGCGCGTCGACCCCGATGCCCTTGTCCTCGAGGCGCGCCGGCAGGTCGTTCCAGGCCGTCGCCGAGACGCCCAGCCGGAAGTGGGCGCGCGACTCCTCGGTCACGCCGCGCCCGTCGAGGTAGCCGCGCGCCGGCGCGCCGTACTTGCTGGCCAGGCGCGCCGCCCAGTACCGCGCGGCCGCGTCGCTGGCGGCCAGGATCTCGTTGCGCTCCTTGCGGCGGGCGCGGGCCTCGGCCGAGTCCTCCTCCGAGGACTCCGGGATCTCGATTCCGACCTCCTGCGCCAGCGCCTTCACCACCTCGGGAAACTCCTTGCCCTCGAGCTTCTGCAGGAACGCGAACACGTCGCCGTACGCACCGCAGCCGTAGCACTTGAAGTGCTTGTCCTCCGGGTAGACATGGAAGCTCGGTGTCTTCTCACCGTGAAAGACGCAGTTGCCCTTCCAGGTTCGCCCCGATCGCTTCAGCTCCATGTGGCGGCCGATGACCGCCACGATGTCCACCCGCTCCCGGACCTCCTGGATGATCGCGTCGGGGATCAGGAAAAACCTCCCGCCTCGCGCGCGCCGGCGGAGCTCACTTGCCGGAGAGGCGCGCCTTCACCAGCTCCGACACCGTCTTCCCCTCCGCCTTGCCCTGCACCTCCGGCAGGAGCGCCTTCATCACCGCGCCCATGTCCTTCGGCCCGGACGCGCCCACCCGGCGCACCACCTCGTCCACCTTGGCCCGGAGCTCGTCCAGGGTGAGCTGGGCCGGCAGCCAGCCCTGCAGGAAGCGGATCTCCGCCTCCTCCCTGTCGGCCAGGTCCGGGCGATTGCCCGCCCGGTACTGCTCGACCGAGTCGCGCCGCCGCTTGATCTCCGAGGCGATGACGCCGTGGATCTCGACGTCGTCGAGCGTCTTGGCCAGCTCGATCTCGCGGTACTTGATGGCGCTCTTGAGGAGCCGGACGACCGACAGCTTCACCGCGTCCTTCTCCTTCATCGCGGTCTTCAGGTCGGCGTCGAGCCGTTCCTTGAGCGGCATGCGCGAGCTCCGTCCCTCGACTCCGCGCCTTGCGATGGGGTCCGTGCCCTCGAGCGTGGCAACGGTGCTGTCCGGCGCTACGCTCGGGATGAACGGCCCCTCTCCACGGCGGCAGGGTCGACAGGCAGCCTAGAACCCCTTCCGCATCTTCTTCAGCGCGCGCTTCTTGGCGGCGAGGGCCTTCTTCTTGCGCTTCACGCTGGGCTTCTCGTAGTGCTCGCGCTTGCGGATCTCGGACAGGATCCCAGCCTTCTCGCACTGCTTCTTGAAGCGCTTCATGGCGTTCTCGAAGGACTCGCCATCCTTGACACGCACACCGGTCATTCGGTTCCTCTCACCCTAGGGGTTTCCGCCGGAAGGTCTCCAAAAATGGATCGAGCCGGACGCCCAGGGCGCCCGGCCCGCCACGGTCCTGGTCGGCCGCTATTAGAGGAATTCCCGTAATGTGTCAAGGATTTCCGGACCTCACGCCGGACGGCAGGGCGTGGCGACGCTCCAGGACGGCGTACACCTCGGCCGGCGTCACGTCGGCGGAGGAGAGCAGCACGAACAGGTGGTACATGAGGTCGGCCGCCTCGTGGGCCAGGTGGTCCTTCGTGTCCTGGCCCTCGGTCAGCGCCTGGTGCGCCTCGTTCACCTCGTACGCTTCCTCGATGATCTTGCGGCGGATCTTCGGCGGCGCGGCGAGGAGCTGGCGCGTGTAGCTCTTGGTGGCGGAATCGTCCGCCTTGCGCGACTCGATGGTGGCCCAGAGCTGGGCGAGGAAGCGCTCGTCTGCCATGGGATCTCCTGTCTCTCCGAGAAGCAGCTCCAGGTGCCGGTGTGGCAGGCTGCGCCGATCTGCCGCACGACGTAGAGCACGGTGTCGCCGTCGCAGTCCAGCGCCATGGCCCGCATGTGCTGAACATGCCCGCTCGTGTCTCCCTTCCGCCAGAGCTCGCGGCGGCTGCGCGACCAGTACGTCGCGCGCCCGCCCTGCGCCGTGGCCAGGAGCGCCTCGCGGTTGGCCCAGGCCAGCATCAGGACGGTCCCGTCCTCCTCCTGCGTGACCACCGGCACCAGGCCGCGCTCGTCGAAGCGGACCCGGGCCATGAGGGCGATCAGCCCGGGCGAGAGGCTGCCGGCCTGGCGGGCGCGCCTGCGCCCGCGGGGCGAGGGGGTGCCGGGGCCCGGCCGCGTGAGATCGCGCGCGTTCTTCATGGCCTCACCTCGATCCCGCGGGTCGTCAGGTACCGCTTGGCCTCGTCCACCGTGTGCGTGCCGTCGTGGAAGATCGACGCGGCCAGCGCGGCGTCGGCGATGCGCAGCCCCTCCGCCAGGTGCTCCAGCGTCCCCACCCCGCCGGAGGCGATCACCGGGATGCGCACCGCCTCGCAGACCCGCTC
The DNA here is from genome assembly GCA_963736345.1 of uncultured Pseudomonadota bacterium. Classification (GTDB taxonomy): domain Bacteria; phylum Myxococcota; class Myxococcia; order Myxococcales; family Anaeromyxobacteraceae; genus Anaeromyxobacter. The sequence goes on from CAVTOU010000007.1 coordinate 297,571, forward strand.
CAGGAGATCCAGGTCGTAGCCGGCCAGCGTTCCGTCCCGATCCATGGACGTGACCAGGATCTCCCCGGCCCCCCGGTCGGCCACCTCGCGGGCCCAGGCGATCCCCTCCACGCCGGTGGGGCGGGTGCCGCCGGCCACGTGGACCTCCCACTCCTGCGGGCGGCCCGGCTGCCGCGGCCGGCGCTTCACGTCGATGGCCAGCACCAGGGCCTGGGCGCCGGCCAGCTTCGAGAGGCGATTCACCAGGTCGGGCGCGGCCACCGCCGCCGAGTTGACCGAGACCTTGTCGGCCCCGGCGTGCAGGAGCGCCACGAAGTCCCCCTCGTTCCGCACCCCGCCGCCCACCGTGAGCGGCGCGAAGACGCGGGCCGCCGTGCGCGTGACCAGGTCGAGCAGCGTGCCGCGGTTCTCCTGGGTGGCGGAGATGTCGAGGTAGGTGACCTCGTCCGCGCCCTGGGCGTCGTAGCGGGCCGCCGCCTCGACCGGATCGCCGGCGTCGCGGAGGTTCTCGAAGTGGACGCCCTTGACGACGCGGCCGCCCTTCACGTCGAGGCAGGGGATGATGCGCTTGGCAGGCATGGCACCTCTCAACGAGCCCGGACCCGAACCCCAACCTGAACCCGGCGCTCCGTGACCCGAGCTCCGAGTCCCCTGTCCCGAGGCCCCTGTCCCGGCATCCGGCGGAGAACGGGCCAGGGGCCTCGGGACTCGGGAATCGGGCCAGGGTTCACGGATGACGGGTTCAGGTCCGGGTGCGGGTTCGGGTCGATCACTTTCGTGCCTCCCCCGCCACCCTCACCGCCTCCCGTAGCGAGACCTTCCCCTCGTAGATCGCCTTCCCCACGATCACCCCGAAGAGCCCCACGTCGCGGCAGGTGGTCACGTCGGCCAGGCTGGCGGCGCCCCCGGAGGCGACGACCTGGACGCCGGCGTCGGCCGCCAGCTTGGCCGCGCCGGCCGCGTCCACCCCGGCGAACATGCCGTCGCGCCCCACGTCGGTGTACTCCACCAGCTCCACTCCCGCCTCCCTCACGCGCCGCGCCACCTCGGCCAGGGTGAGCCCGGTCCCGGATAGCCAGCCCGCCACCTTGACCTCGCCGTTGCGGGCGTCGATGCCGGCCCGCACGCGCCCGGGGAAGGCGCGGCACGCCTGCTCCACCAGGCCGAGCCGCTCCACCGCCGCGGTGCCCAGGACCACGTACTTCACCCCGAGCCCGAGCACCCGCTCGATGTCGGGGAGCGTGCGCAGGCCGCCGCCCAGCTCCACCTCGATCCCCGGCACCTGGCAGATCGACCGCACCGCGTCCAGGTTCACCGGCCAGCCGGCCTTGGCGCCGTCCAGGTCGACCACGTGGACCAGGCTGGCCCCGGCGGCGGCGAACTCGGCGGCCTTGTCGGCGGGGCGGCCGGCGTAGACCTTGCGGGAGGCGAAGTCGCCCTTCTCCAGACGGACCACCTCTCCGCCCATGAGATCGACGGCGGGAATGACGAGCACTCGCGATCTCCTAGAGGTGGACGAAGCGCTCCAGCAGCGCCAGCCCCACCCGCTGGCTCTTCTCGGGGTGGAACTGGGTCGCGTACAGGTTACCTCGGGCCAGGGCCGCGCAATAGGGCCGTCCGTGCGTGGCCAGCAGCGCCACCCCCGGGGCATCGGCCGGGGCGGCGTAGGAGTGCGCGAAGTACACGTACTGTCCGTCGAGCGGGGCGAAGAGGGCCGCCCGCTCGCCCACCAGGCGGACCGGCGACCACCCGATGTGCGGCAGCTTCACCTGGGGCGGAAGCTTGGCGATCCGGCCGCGCAGGATCCCCAGGCCCCTGGCGCCGCCGGCCTCCTCCCCGTCCTCGAAGAGGAGCTGCAGGCCCACGCAGATGCCGAGCACCGGACGCCCGTGGTCGATGGCCTGCCGCAGTGAGTCGGCCACGCCGCTCCGCTGCATGGCCTCGGCGCACTCCGGCATCGAGCCCTGCCCCGGCACCACCACGCGATCGGCCCGGGCCACGACCTGGGGGTCGCGGGTCACCACCACGTCCGCGCCCACCTGCCGCAGCGCGTTCTCCACCGAGCGCAGGTTTCCCGCGCCGTAGTCGACCAGGGCGACGGTGCCGGGCGTGCTCATGCCGCTTGAGTATCCGAAATCCGCTCCCCGCGCACCTACAGCATCCCCTTGGTCGAGGGCAGCGCCGTCCCCTCCCGCGCCAGGGCCGCGCGCAGGGCCCGGGCGGTGGCCTTGAAGATGGCCTCGACCACGTGATGCAGGTTGCGGCCGTAGCGCACGTTGACGTGCACGCAGATGCGGGCGTGGTTGACGAAGGCCTGCAGGAAGTCCTGCGTCAGATCCACGTCGAAGTTCCCGATGAACTTCTTGCCGGAGGGGAGCCCCGCGTGGAACGTGAGGTGCGGCCGGCCGGAGAGATCCACCACCACCTCGACCAGCGCCTCGTCCAGGGGCACGACGGCCAGCCCGTAGCGGGCCAGCCCGGCCTTGTCGCCCATGGCCTGGCGCAGCGCCTCGCCCAGCCCGATGCCCACGTCCTCGACCGTGTGGTGCGCGTCGACCTGCAGGTCGCCCCGCGCCCTGGCCGTCAGGGTGAGCCCGCCGTGGCGGGCGAGCTGCTCGAGCATGTGGTCGAAGAAGGGCACGCCGGTGGCGATGGCCGCCTCGCCGGGCGCCAGCGCCAGGTCGATGTCCACGTCCGTCTCGCGGGTGGTGCGCTGGGCCCGGCCCCGGGGGGCCGCGCCGGCCGCGAGGCGCCTCGTCGCCGTTCGCTTCATGTCCTCCTCCGTCGCGCGGGCCGCCCCGCCGGCCGGACGCGCCGGCGGGTCGCGCCCGCATCGCCTTCGCCACCCGGACCTCCACCGCGCGCCAGTGGCCGATCAGCCCCTCCGCCCGGGCCAGCGCCTCGACCGCCGGCGCGAGCTCGGCCAGCGCCCGCGGGGCCAGGTCGAGCACGCTCATGCGCTTGCGGAAGGTGGCCACCGAGAGCGGCGAGGCGAAGCGGGCCGCCCCGGCCGTGGGCAGCACGTGGCTCGGCCCGGCCACGTAGTCGCCCACCGCCTCCGGGGTCGACCGGCCCACGAACACGGCCCCGGCGCGGGCGATCCGCGGCACCAGCCGCTCGGCGCGGGCGGCGTGCAGCGCCAGGTGTTCGGGCGCGAACTGGTCGGCCAGCCGCAGCGCCTCGGGCATGCCCTGCGCCACCACCACCGCCCCGCGCTCCTGCAGCGAGCGGCGGGCGATGTCGCGCCGCGGCAGGTCCTCGAGCTGGCGCCCCACCTCGGCCTCGACCGCGTCGGCCAGCGGCGCCGAGGTGGTGATCAGCACCGCCACCGCGCGCACGTCGTGCTCGGCCTGGGCGATGAGATCGCTCGCCACCTCGGCGGCGTCGGCGGTGGCGTCGGCCAGGACCAGGATCTCGCTGGGGCCGGCGATCATGTCGATGTCGACCTTGCCGAAGACCAGCCGCTTGGCCGCGGTCACGAACGCGTTGCCCGGCCCGCAGATCTTGTCGACGGCGGCGATCGACTCCGTCCCGTAGGCCAGCGCCGCCACCGCCTGGGCGCCGCCGATCCGGTAGAGGCGGGCCGCGCCCGAGACGTGGCAGGCGGCCAGCGTCCAGGGGTCCATCTCGCCCGTCCCGTTCACCCCGGGAGAGGTGACCACCACCTCGCGAACCCCGGCCACGCGCGCCGGGACCGCGGTCATGAGCAGCGAGGACGGGTATCGGGCGGTTCCGCCGGGCACGTACAGCCCGACGCGCTCCAGCGGCCGGACCACCTGGGCCAGCGTCGCGCCCGACCGATCCCGGAAGGCGCGCACCTCGGCGTCGCTCTCCCGCTGGTGGAACGCCCGGATGCGCCCGGCGGCCAGCGACAGCGCGCGCCGCCCCTGGGGCGGGAGCGAGCGAAAGGCCCGCGCGAACTCGTCCGGGCCCAGGACCAGGTCGGCCGCGGTCGCGGGGTTCCAGCGATCGAGGCGCCGGGTGTGCTCGAGCAGCGCCGTATCGCCCCGGGCGCGGACGTCGGAGACGATCCCGGCGGCGACCTCGCGGACCCCGGCCTCGTCCTCCTCGGAACCGCGCGCGCACAGCTCGCGCCAGAGGAGAGGGAACTCGGGGTTGCCGCTGAGGAGGCGTCTCACGTCCGACCCTGGAAAACGGTTCTTATAGGCGAAATACCCCTCCATGGCGAGGGTCACAGGGCACCCGCGAGCCGCACCCCCATGTGCCACCCGCGCGGGCGGGCGCAGTCGTTCCCGGCCCGCGCAGCCGGCGGATTCGCGAGCGATCGCAATCGAGGAATGACCGGCGGCACGCCCTTGGTCGGGATGGGTCCGATGATGCACGCTCAGTGGATGGCGTTGCGGGGCCGATTCCCAGCGGGATCCGCTTGCACGGTCGCCGGCGCCCCATCGATCCCACCCCGTGATGGCCACCCTGCCTGATTGGCCGCGACGCACAATCGCCCCGTCGACTCGGCAAGTGACAGGGTTTCCCCCGATACCCACCGACGACCGAACGAGTAGGCTTCAGACCACACACTCCCTGGGGGGAATACGGACGGTATGGCGCGACGCACCACAAGACGGAGTGGCACCTTCGCGGGTGGGGAGGCGGAGTTCGTGATCCGTGGCGCCGAGCTGTCCGAGCCGTCTCCGGAGGTCGAGACGCTCCCCGAGCTGCCGCACCTCGCCGACGACGCCGCGGCGGACCTCGCAAGCGTCGCGGCGGCGGCGCTGGGCGCCGCGCTGGAGGCGATCCCGTCGCCCGCCTTCGTGATCCGCGTTCCCTCCACCATCCTCCAGGCCAACACCCGCGGGCGCGCGCTGCTCTCCACCGAGCGCGATCGCGTCCTCGGCGTGCTGCGGAGCAGCACCCCGGCGCCGCGCGGGCCGGTCCGCTTCCCCATCGAGTCGGCGCCGGATCACCTGGTGGTGATCGTGCACGATCTGGAGGGCGACGCCCGCTCGCGCCTGGCGGCCGTGACGCGGCGCTGGGGGCTCACCCCGCGCCAGTCGGCGGTGCTGGCGCTGGTGGCGCAGGGCGAGTCCAACCGCACCGTGGCGGGGCGGCTCGGGTGCTCCGAGAAGACGGTGGAGCTCCACGTCTCGGCGCTGCTCGCCAAGACCCGCTGCGCCAGCCGCTCCCAGCTGGTGGCCAGCTTCTGGACCGACGTCGGCTGACGCCCCGCGCGGGCGCGGGCGGAAGAGCGCGCCCGCACGCGATCCCGCTACACTCGTCGGCATGAACCCGCGCACCGACCTCTGGCTCCAGAACCTGCTCGACGAGCGCGACGGCGCCGCCCTGTACGAGGGGCTGGCCAGGTACGAGAAGGATGCGGAGCGGGCCCGGAGCTTCCGCGAGCTGGGCGAGGCCGAGCGCCGCCACGCCGACATCTGGCAGCGGAAGCTGGAGAAGGAGGGCGTGGCGGTCCCGCCCGACCGGCCCAGCTCGAGGGTCCGCGCGCTGGTGTGGCTGGCGCGCCGCCTGGGCTCGACCGCGGTCGTCCCCATGGTGGTGGAGGCCGAGGCCGGCGACGCGGAGAAGTACGACCAGCAGGGCGGCGAGGCCACCGCCATCGCCGCCGAGGAGCGCGCCCACCGGCAGGTGCTCTCGGGCATGGGGCCGACCGGCTCGGACTCGGCGCGCGGGCTCATCGCCTCGCGGGAGCGCTGGCACCGGGGCGGCGGGCGCGCCGGGTCGGTCCGGGCGGCCATCTTCGGCATGAATGACGGCCTGGTCTCGAACCTCTCGCTCATGCTGGGGGTGGCGGGCGCGGGCGTCGAGCCGCGCGCGGTGGTCGTCACCGGATTCGCGGGCCTCCTCGCCGGGGCTTTCTCCATGGCGGTGGGCGAGTACTCGTCGGTGGCGAGCCAGCGCGACCTGCTGGCCCGCCAGGTGGCCCTGGAGAAGCGCGAGATCGAGGAGGCGCCGGAGGAGGAGGCCGCCGAGCTGGCCCTGATCTTCAAGCAGAAGGGGCTCAGCACCGAGCAGGCCAGCCGGACCGCGGCGGAGATCCTGAAGCACCCGGACAGCGCGCTCGACACGCTGGTGCGCGAGGAGCTGGGGCTCGACCCCGAGGACCTGGGCTCGCCCTGGGGGGCGGCCTGGTCGTCCTTCGTGATGTTCGCGGTGGGCGCCATCGTGCCGGTGGTGCCGTTCCTCCTCCTGCGCGGCCAGGTGGCCGCAGCCGCAGCCGCCGCCCTCGCCGGCGTGGTCCTGGCCTCGGTGGGAGGCCTGGTCGGCTTCCTCTCCGGCACGAGCGTGATCCGCTCGGGCGCGCGGATGCTGGGGCTGGCGGCGCTGGCCGCCGGCGTCACCTATCTCGTCGGGCGGCTGTTCGGGGCGACTGTGGGGTGACCATCGCCCTGCTCCTTTGTATCGCGGGCCGGTCGCAATGGGAGTGGATGGAACGGTTCCGCGTGGGACGGGTCCGGCCCTCGGGGCGGAACCTTGGGGACGGATGGTGAGGCTTGCGCATCGACGCGCCCGAGCTGCCTGGCGATCGCGCGCTCGAAACAGCGCGCCGGCTCAGCGCCGGAGCCCGAGCCGCGCCGACCTGGGTGCGAGAGCACCGAAACGAACAGGGCCCGGGCGAGCGCCCGAGCCCTGTCAGAAGCGCGGCGACGAGGTACTAGATGAGCCCGTGCGCCACCATGGCCTTGGCCACCTTGATGAAGCCGGCGATGTTCGCGCCCACCACGTAGTTGCCCTTGGCGCCGAACTCCTCGGCCGTCTCCCAGCACATCTGGTGGATGTTCTTCATGATGTTGGCCAGCCGCTTCTCGGTGTACTCGAAGGTCCAGCTGTCGCGGCAGGCGTTCTGCTGCATCTCCAGGGCGCTGGTGGCCACGCCGCCGGCGTTGGCGGCCTTGCCCGGGCCGTAGGCGATCTTGGCCTCCAGGAAGACGCGGATGCCCTCGGGCCGGGTGGGCATGTTGGCGCCTTCACCCACCGCGATGCAGCCGTTCTTGATGAGCTGGAGCGCGTCCTGGCCGTTGATCTCGTTCTGGGTCGCCGAGGGCATGGCCACCTGGCAGGGGATCTCCCAGATGTTCCCGCCCTCCTTGTACTTGGCGTGCTTCCGGTACTCGACGTAGTCGCGGATGCGGCGCCGCTCGACCTCCTTGAGCTGCTTCACCAGCGCCAGGTCGATGCCCTTCTCGTCCAGCACGTAGCCGTTCGAGTCGGAGCAGGCCACCACCCGGCCGCCGAACTGGTGGATCTTCTCGATGGTGTAGATGGCCACGTTGCCGGAGCCGGACACGACGCAGGTCTTGCCCTCGAAGCCGGCGTCGCCGCGGGCCCGCAGCATCTCCTGGACGAAGAAGGTGTTGCCGTACCCGGTGGCCTCGGTGCGCACCAGCGAGCCGCCGTAGTCGAGCCCCTTGCCGGTGAGCACGCCCGCCTCGTAGCGCGAGGTGAGGCGCTTGAACTGCCCGAACATGTAGCCGATCTCGCGGCCGCCCACGCCGATGTCGCCGGCGGGCACGTCGGTCGAGTCGCCGATGTAGCGCCACAGCTCGGTCACGAAGCTCTGGCAGAACCGCATCACCTCGTTGTCGGACTTGCCCTTGGGATCGAAGTCCGAGCCGCCCTTGGCGCCGCCGATGGGCAGGCCGGTCAGGGCGTTCTTGAAGATCTGCTCGAACCCGAGGAACTTGATGATGCCCAGGTACACCGACGGGTGGAAGCGCAGGCCGCCCTTGTACGGGCCGAGCGCGCTGTTGTACTGGACCCGGAAGCCGCGGTTGACGTGGAACTCGCCGCGGTCGTCCTGCCAGGGGACGCGGAAGATGATCTGGCGTTCCGGCTCGCAGATCCGCTCGATGATCTTGCGCTCGCGGAAGTTGGGATACTTCTGGAGCACGGGGCCGATCGACTCCAGCACCTCGCGCACCGCCTGGTGGAACTCCGCCTCTCCGGGATTGCGCTTCAGCACGTCCTGGTAGATCTGCTCCAACCTGTCGTCCATCTTCGCTGCAGACATGGGTATGCTTCCTTTCGGTTGTCCGGCGCGGTCCGGCCGTCGGGAGGAACGCAGTATGACTGAACGCGGGCAGGATCGGGAGAACGGAATGGCGGCGGTGCCCGCCCCCGGACAACCGATCGCGCTCGGAACCGGGTTCCCGGCGCTGGACGCGGTCCTGGGCGGCCTGCGCTCCGGGGACAACGTGGTCTGGCAGATGGAGTCGGTCGACGACTACGCGCCCCTGGTGCGCCCGTTCGCCGCGGAGGCCGTGAAGCAAGGATGGCCGCTGGTCTATTACCGCTTCGCGCGACACCCGCCGCTGGTGCCGGATGGCGCAGGGGCGCAGGTCGTGAAGCTCTCGCCGGCGGTCGGGTTCGAGAGCTTCACCGCCGCCATCCAGCGCTCCATCGACGCGGCCGGGCCGGGCGCCTGCCACATCTTCGACTGCCTCTCGGACCTGGTGGCCGACTGGTACAGCGACTTGATGCTGGGCAATTTCTTCATGCTCACATGCCCGCACCTGTACCAGCTCTCGACCGTCACCTACTTCGCGGTGCTGCGGGCGCCGCACTCCGCCCAGGCCATCGCGGCCGTGCGCAACACCACCCAGCTCCTCATCGACGTGTTCCGGCGGCAGCGCGCCGTCTACGTCCAGCCCCTCAAGGTGGAGGGGCGAAACTCCAACACCATGTACCTCCCGCACGCCTGGGAGGGCGCTTCGTTCCGGGCGCTGACCGAGAGCGCCGAGCTGGCGGACGTGGCCGACCGGCCGCCGGCCGGGCTGGGGCAGGTGGACGCCTGGGAGCGGCGCTTCCAGGAGGCGCGCGAGACGCTGGAGGCCTGCCGCAACGGCTCGCGCCCCTGGCGCGACGAGCACGACGCCTTCCAGGACCTGCTCCGCACGCTGCTCACCCGCGACGAGCGCTTCGCCGAGCTGGCCGAGCGCTTCCTGGAGCTGGACGACCTGTTCGCCATCCGCCGCCGGATGATCGGCACCGGGCTGGTGGGCGGCAAGGCCGCCGGCATGCTGGTCTCGCGCGCCATCCTGGCCCGCGCCCATCCGCGCTGGACGCGGCTGCTCGAGCCGCACGACTCCTGGTTCATCGGCTCGGACGTCTTCTATACGTACCTGGTCCGGAACGGCTGCTGGCAGGTGCGGCGCGAGCTGCACCGCGGCCCCTCGCTGCCCGAGGCGGCCGCCGAGGCCCGCGCCCGGGTGCTGGCCGGCACCTTCCCGGACTTCATCGTCCAGCAGCTGGTGCAGATGCTCGAGCACTATGGCCAGTCTCCCATCATCGTGCGCTCCTCCAGCCTGCTGGAGGACGGGTTCGGCAACGCCTTCACCGGAAAGTACGAGAGCGTCTTCCTGCCCAACCACGGGTCGCCGGCGGAGCGGCTGGAGGCGCTGCTCGCGGCCATCCGCACCGTCTACGCCAGCACCATGAGCGAGGAGGCCCTGCGCTACCGCGAGCGGCGCGGCCTGCTGGGCCGCGACGAGCAGATGGCGGTGCTGGTGCAGCGGGTGTCGGGCGCGGTGCGGGGTTCGCTCTTCTACCCGCAGGTGGCGGGGGTGGCGCTCTCCTACAACCCGTACGTCTGGAACCACAACATCGATCCCCAGGCCGGGGTGGTGCGCCTGGTCTTCGGGCTGGGGACGCGGGCGGTGGAGCGCTCCGACGACGACTACACCCGCGTGGTGGCGCTCAACGCGCCCTCGCTCCGGCCCGAGTCCAACCTGGACGAGGTGACCGAGTATGCCCAGCAGCGCGTCGACGTCATCGACCTGGAGCGCCGCGAGCTCCGCTCGCTGCCGGTCAACGAGGTGATCCGGCTGAGCCCCGATCTCCCGGTGAAGCTCTTCGCCACCGAGCGGCAAGGGGGCGGCCAGGTCCTCACCTTCGAGGAGCTGCTCTGGGGGACGCCCTTCGTCGAGCAGATGCGCGCCATCCTCACCGAGCTCCGGGCCGGGTACAAGCACCAGGTCGACGTCGAGTTCACCGGGAACGTCGGGCGCGACGGCGAGCTGCGGCTCAACGTGGTGCAGTGCCGGCCGCTGCAGATCCGCGAGGGCGGAACGGTGGTGCCGGTGCCCAAGGAGCTGGCCCCGGATGCCGTGCTGATGGAGAGCCGCGGGCCGCTGGTCGGCCAGAGCACGCACACCCCCATCGACCGGATCGTCTACGTCGACCCCGACGCCTACTCCACCCTGGGCACCCAGGACCGGTACGAGGTGGCGCGGGTGGTGGGGCGGGTGAATCGCCTGCCCGGCGAGCGGCGCATCCTCTTGCTCGGGCCGGGGCGCTGGGGCACCACCACGCCGACGCTGGGCGTGCCGGTCTCGTTCCCCGAGATCCAGCGGGTCTCGGCCCTGTGCGAGATCATGCGGCTCGGCAACGTCATCCCCGACGTCTCGCTGGGCTCGCACTTCTTCAACGACCTCGTGGAGGAGAACATGCTCTACGTGGCCATCTTCCCGGGCAGCAGCGGCTACTTGCTCGACGAGCCCCGGCTGCGCGCCGCCCCCAACCTCCTGGCCGACCTGTGCCCGGCCGACGCCGGCATGGCGGGGGTGGTGCGGGTGGTGGACGTGGGCAGCCCCGGGGCCTGGGACACGCGCACGCTCTGGCTCAACGCCAACTGCGTGGGGCAGGAGGTGCGCTGCTACTTCGCCCCGCCGCCGCCGCCCGAGGAGGGCTGAGCGGCCCCCGCCCTGCGTCCTCGGCCAGCGCAGCTCTCGTCGGCGGAGCGGGCCCCGGATGCGGTGCTTCTCCGTGGGCGCGGAATCTCGCGTAGGCTGCCGGCGTGACCGAGCGCGCATTCCCGGACGACTTCGTGTGGGGCGCGGCCACCGCCGCGTATCAGGTCGAGGGCGCGGCCTTCGAGGACGGCAAGGGGCCGTCAATCTGGGACGCGTTCTGCGAGCGCCCGGGCGCGGTCTGGCGGGGTCAGTCCGGGGCGGTGGCCTGCGACCACTACCATCGCCTCGCCTCCGACGTCGCGCTCATGAAGAGCATCGGGCTGGGCGCCTACCGCTTCAGCATCTCGTGGCCGCGCGTCCTGCCCGCGGGCACGGGGGCCGTGAACGGGAAGGGGCTCGACTTCTACGATCGCCTGGTCGACGAGCTCTTGCGGGCCGGCGTCGCCCCCTGGGCGACCCTCTTTCACTGGGACCTGCCGCTCGCGCTCCAGCACCGCGGAGGCTGGCTGAACCGGGACAGCGCCGGCTGGTTCGCCGACTACGCGGCGATCGTGGCCGGCCGGCTCGGCGACCGCGTGGCCGCCTTCATGACGCTCAACGAGCCGCAGGTGTTCCTGGGCGTGGGCCTGCTCGAGGGCCGGCACGCGCCCGGCCTGCGGCTCGGGTACGCCGACTACCTGCTCGGCATGCACAACGTGCTGCGCGCGCACGGGCTGGCGGTGCGCGCCCTCCGGGCTGCACGGGGCGGCGCGCGGGTGGGCAGTGCGCTGGTGGTGAACCACCACGTCCCGGCGACCGCGTCCCCGGCGGACCTCCAGGCCGCCCGCGGCCTGGCGCTGCGGGCCTCGGGCCAGGACCCCTGGGCCCTCACCTCCTGGCTCGACCCGATGGTCCTCGGGCGCTACCCGGAGGACATGCTGCGCGACTGGCACGGGCAGCTCCCGGCCGGGTTCGAGGCCGACCTCCCCACCATCGCCCAGCCCAGCGACTTCCTCGGCATCAACATGTACTACGGCACGGTGGTGCGGGCCGGCCCGGACGGCGCGCCGCAGGTCGTGCCGCCGGCGGTCGGCGATCCCATCACCTCCTGCGACTGGGACGTGGTGCCCTCCATCGCGTACTGGACGCCGCGCTTCGTCCACGAGCGATACGGCCTCCCCATCGTCATCACCGAGAACGGCATCTCGGTCCGGGACTGGCCATCCCTCGACGGGCGCGTGCACGATCCCTCGCGGATCGACTACCTCGCCCGGCACCTCCTCGAGGTGCACCGCGCCCTCTCCGACGGCATCCCGGTGGCCGGCTACTTCCACTGGTCCCTGCTCGACAACTTCGAGTGGGCGCACGGGTACAAGCACCGGTTCGGGCTGTTCCACGTCGACTACTCGACCCAGGAGCGGATCGCCAAGGACTCGGCGCTGTTCTACCGCGACGTCATCGCCACCGGGGGACGAAGCCTGTTCGAGCGCGCCGCCCAGCGTCCGTGACGGTATCTCACTCGCCCACGTCCTCGTCCGCGCCGGGCACCGCGTGGCCCTCCTCCTCGACGTCGGAGGGCTCGCGCGGCGGGGCCACCGCCTCCCCCCCGCTCCGCCCCGCCCGGCGGCGGGCGTAGTAGCGGGTGACCGAGGGCAGGCTGAAGCGGTTCATGGTCACGCTGTGGGTCGACATGGCGTTCAGCCAATCGATGTCGATGAACCACTCCGGCAGGTAGACCGGCCCGACGCACAGCCCCTCCTCGATGAGGTCGCGCACCAGCTCGGCGTCGTCGACGCTCATCTTGCCGGCCAGGTAGGCCCGCACCAGCTCGACGTCCCGCTGCTCCAGCGCCGCCCGGATGAAGTTGAAGGCCCGGCAGTAGCCGCGCTGGTAGGCGGCGTCCTTGGTGAAGGGCGCCCCGCCCTCCAGGATCCCGCCCCGGAAGACCCGCTCGCTCATGAGCGCCGCCTTCTCGGGCGGGAAGCGGGCCAGCAGGTAGCGGTAGACCTCGAGGAAGTCGGCCCCGCGAGCGGCCATGTCCACGGCGATGGTCCGCTCGCCCAGCTCGATGTAGCGCTCGTCGGTGATGTCGCCGCACAGGAACTCGGAGACGATCCCGGTCCCCTCCTGCGACTCGGTGTGTCGCGGCAGGCCCACCCCCAGCACCGGCAAGACCGGCTGGCGATAGCCGTTCAGGCTGGTGAGCACGTGCCACAGCCCCTCGTGATGGGCCAGCGTCCGCACCCGCCGCTCCGAGAAGCGCGCCCCCTTGCGCAGGGTGACGTGGGTGGCGCCGGCCGCGGCGTTGGCGGTGAGCCTCTTCCGGACCAGCACCCGGACCCGACCGCCCAGGAGCGGATTGCAGATCTCCGCGACCTTCACGGCCGCCTCCTCGGCGGAGTAGACCAGCTCCTCGTCGCGGGCCCGCGGGCGCGAGGCCCACAGCCGCGCGATGGCCAGGTTGTCGACGTTGTGATCGGGGAAGCGATCCCGCGGGTCGCCGTAGATCCGGCGCGACAGCTCGTAGAAGCGCCGGGTGCCGCGGGCGGCCAGCATCTCGACCAGCAGGCCGAACTCGTCGCACTTCCTCCGCAGCAGGACCTCGACCGGGTTCTTGCCGCGGATCTGCCGCCGGATGGCGCGCAGCTCCTTCAGCTTGTCGGCCGGTTCGAAGCCCAGCGCCGGATAGCTGGGCCGCGGCAGCTCGCGCGCGCCCCGCCGGAAGAAGTGCGCGTGCACCTGCGGGCCCCAGTTGATGGCCCGGAACACGCCGATGGGCCGCTGGGCATGCAGGATGGCGTCGGAGATGCGGCGAAGGTACTCGCGCGGCACGGCCGGAAGGTATCACGGTCCGCCGCGCGGACCGGGGGGACGACCCGCGGACGCCTTCGGGCCCGTCCGCGGCGCTGGGGCGGTGCTTCGGCGCGGCACGCCGGTTGCTCCCTAGGCCGCCCGAGGAGACCACCATGAACAAGATCGTGTCCATCCACGTCGCGCCCACCAGCCAGAGCCGCTCGGTCCCCGGCCGGTTCGAGCAGGCCCTGCGCGGGGCCGTCACCGGCCTGGCCAGCGGCGTCGCCGCCGGGATCGAGCTGGCGGCCCCCTTCGTGCCCGCCGGGACGGTGGTGTCGGCCGCCGTCCGCTCCGCGGTGTCCGGCGCCGCCGCGGGCGCGGCCGGCGGGGGCGCGGGCGGCGAGACCGACCTCCTGGCCGCCACCCGGGCCCTGCAGCAGCAATCGCAGTCGGCCAACCTCGAGTACCTGCAGCTGCAGGAGAACATGCAGCGCGAGAACCGGGAGTTCACCACGCTCTCGAACGTCATGAAGGTGAAGCACGACAGCGCCAAGTCGGCCATCCAGAACATCCACTAGGGAGCCGCCATGATCCCCACCCTTCCGGCGGCCGCCGGCCCTGCGGCCGCGCCCGGCCCGGTCGCGCGACCCGCCGGGACGTCCTTCGGGACCTTGCTGGCCAGGGTCTCCGCGCCCGGCGCCCCGCGCGCCGACGGGCGGTCCGGGCCGGCGGTGCGCCCTCCCGCGGGAGGCGGTCCGCCCGGCCCCGCCGTCCGGCTCCTCCAGGTGGTGGACCTCGCCAGGGCGCGGCTGGACGGGGTGCTCGCGGCGGCGCGCTCCGGCCGCACGTTCACCGCCCAGGAGCTGCTGGGCCTTCAGGCCGAGGCGTACCGGACGGTGCAGACGGTCGATCTCGGGGTGAAGCTGGTCGAGCAGGGCGCGCAGGCCGTCCGGCAGACGCTGGCCACTCAGGTGTGAGGTCGTGCCATGAGCTCCGCTCCGAGGTCCCGCCGCCCTGTCCGGAGCCGGGCCGCCCTCTGGGCGCTGGCACTGCTCGCCGTGACCGGCTGCTCGCGGGAGGAGATCCTGCACGACCTGGACGAGCACCAGGCCGCGGAGGTGGTGGTCGCCCTCGACGACGGCGGGATCGCCGCCGGCAAGTCGCGGGCGGGGGGCGAGGACGGTGGGTTCACCGTGGAGGTGTCGCCGGCCGACGCCGCCCGGGCGCTGCGCATCCTGGCGGAGCGCGACCTGCCGCGCCCCCGCCCGCCCGGATTCGGCGAGGTCTTCTCCAAGGGCGGCCTCGTCCCCACCGCCACCGAGGAGCGGGCGCTCTACCAGCACGCGCTGGCCGGCGAGCTGGCGCGGAGCGTGGAGGGGATCGACGGGGTGGTCGGGGCGCGCGTGCACCTGGCGCTGGCGGAACCGGACCCGCTCCGCCCGGGCGAGCGGCCCGCGCCCAGGGCGGCGGTACTGGTGCGCTGCCGGCCCGCCGCCTGCGGCGCGGTGCTGGCGCTCGAGCCCGGGATCCGGGCCCTGGTGGCGGGCGCTGCGGACCGCCTCGAGCCCGAGGCGGTGGCGGTGGTCGTGGCCGAGGCGCGGGAGGCCCCGGCCCCGGTGCGGCCGCCGCGGAGCTTCTGGCCGACGGCCGTGGCGGCGCTATCGGCCGCCGCGGCGCTGGGCGCGCTGGCGGCGCTGGCCATGTGGCTCCGGGTGCGCCTGGTCCGCCCGCCCGCCGCCGCGATGGAGGAGGCGGGCTCCGCCCGTCGACTGGGAGAGGGCGAAGCCCGAGCGATCGACACCCGGACCGGGCCCGGGGCGGAGGGGGCCGCGTGAGCCCTCCGGCCCTGCTGGCGGCCCTGGCCGCGGCGTTCGCGCCGGCGCGCGCGGCCTCGAGCCTGGCGCGCGCGCCCGACCCGGCCACCGCCGCCGACGCCGCCCGCCTCGCCGGGCTCCCGCGCCCGGACCGGCTGGACGCGCTGGCGCGCGCGCTGGCCGCCGGCCCCCCGCCCTCGCCGCGCGCGCGAGCGCTCGCCGCCGCCGCCGAGCGGCCTCGCCTGGCGGAGATGCTCCGGCGCGCGGACCAGGGCGCTCCCCCGGCCGGCCTCCTCGCGAGACTGATCGCCGAGCGGCTCCAGGCCGGGCCGTGAGCGGGCCGGCGGGGCCCGCTCTCCTGCGCCGGCTGCTCGAGCCGGGCCGCTGCAGGAGGGCCTTTCGCGCAAACGTTTGCGGGCACCGTGCAATGCCCGGCCCCGCCCCTGGCCAATCGACGGAATGAGCGCTTTCCGCTATGAGTTGGGGTACCCGGGGCGAAGCCAACCTCCCGTCGATGGAGGAGGTCGCCTGCGATCGGCGGCGGACGGCGACGCCATTCACCACCAGCCACGAGGGACACGATGAACACACGCTTGCTGTTCGCGACCGCAGCGTTGCTCGTTGCAGCCCCCTCCGCCTTCGCCGTCGACGTCTGCACGCGCTACGGCACGGTCTCGGTCATGGGCGGCCAGTACGTCGTCCAGAACAACGTCTGGGGCGCCACCACCGCGCAGTGCATCAGCGTGCCCGACACCAACCAGGCGGCCTTCACGGTGACGAGCTCCAGCCACAACCAGGGGTCCGTGGCCGCCTACCCGTCCATCTACAAGGGGTGCCACTGGGGCGCGTGCACCAGCGGCAGCGGCATGCCCATCCAGGTCAGCCAGCTCAGCAGCGCTCCGTTCTCCTGGAGCGTCACCCGGGCGTCCTCGGGCACCTGGAACATCGCCGCCGAGGCGTGGTTCAGCCCGTCCACCAGCTCGACCAACGGCTACGGCGGCGGGGCCGAGCTCATGATCTGGCTCGACTACACCGGCATGCAGCCCTCCGGGTCGCAGGTCGGCACCGCCACCATCGCCGGCGCCACCTGGCAGGTCTGGTACTCCAACATCGGCTGGAACTACATCGCCTACCGCCGCACCTCCGCGGCCACCTCCATCAGCGCCAACCTGCGCGACTTCATCAACGACGCCATGAGCCGCGGCTACATCCAGTCCTCCTGGTACCTGCACGACCTGGAGGCGGGCACCGAGCTCATGTCCGGCGGGGCCGGATTCCGGACCAACTCCTTCTCGTTCGCGGTCAACGGCGGCGGCGGCGGCGGGACCAGCTACACGCTGGGCGTCTCGAAGGCCGGCAGCGGCAGCGGCACCGTGACCTCCAGCCCCTCGGGCATCGACTGCGGCTCCGCCTGCAGCGCCACCTACTCGAGCGGCACCAGCGTGACCCTGACCGCGACGCCGGCCAGCGGCTCGACGTTCGGCGGCTGGGGCGGGGCCTGCACCGGCACCGGGACCTGCACCACCACCATGACCGCCACCCGGTCGGTGACCGCCACCTTCAACGCCGGCGGCGGGGGGACCACCTACACGCTCACGGTCTCGAAGGCCGGCGCCGGCAGCGGCACGGTCACCTCCAGCCCATCGGGCATCAGCTGCGGGAGCACCTGCAACGCCGCCTTCGCCAGCGGCACCAGCGTGACCCTGAATGCGGCGCCGGCCAGCGGCTCGACGTTCGGCGGCTGGACCGGCGCCTGCACCGGCACCGGGACCTGCAACACCACCATGACCGCCGGCCGGTCCGTGACCGCCACCTTCAACGGCGGCGGGGGCGGGGGCGGCGGGACGCCGTGCTCGAACCCGATCACGTTCACCAACCAGTCCGGCAACTTCAACACCACCGGGGCGGTGTGCCTCCGCACCAGCGCGACCGTCAACGGCTGGGGCTGCTCCAACTTCGCCGGGCGGACCGTGAGCGTGAACGGCGGGGCCGCCAGCAGCAGCTGCGGCGCGGGGCCGTTCCCACTCCCGAAGTACTCGGACGGCTACACCTACTTCTCGATCGGCGCCGGCACGTATTCCTGGGCCAGCCTGTACAGCTGGTAGCTCGGCCGGCGGAGCGGCTCGACGAGGAGATCGCCAGCGACGGCCCGGCCCGGCGGCGCACCGCGCGCCCGGGTCTGGGCCGTGCCCCTTCCTCGTACGCCGCTTTCGCCTGGCGCAAGAACGCCCGCGCCCCGGACCTCCGTCCGCGGTTCGAACGGCCGGTGCGCAAGAAACCCGGCCGGAACGGCGCCGCCGCGCTGGCACGCCGCGTGGATCGCAGGCCGGCGTGCCTCTCCTGTTCGAACTGCCCGCGCTCTCCCGCGGCTTCGCCGCCCTCACGCCCGCGGCGCGGCGGCTGGGGGTGGAAGTGGCCGCCGCGGCCGCGAAGGCGCTCCGGCAGGTGCTCGACACGCCGGTGGCGCTGACGGGGCGGGCCACACCGGGGTCCGCCTGGGTGCGCACGCCCGCGGTGCGGCTGGCGATCGATCTCGCCGGCGTGCCCGCGCTCGCCACGCTCGAGATCGAGCCGGCGCTGGTGGTGAAGCTGGTGGATCGGCTCGCCGGGGGCGACGGGACCGGGACCGGGGCGGCGGCGCTCACTCCCCTGGAGCAGGCGACGTTCGAGCTGCTGACCCTCCTCGCGCTCGACGCCGCCTGCTCCGTGGAAGGCGTCGAGGCGGTGCTCGCGCCGCGCCTGGCGCGGGCCGCACCCGATCCAGCCGAGGGCGCGCTGGGGATCGAGCTCGAGCTCGTCACCGACACCGTGCGCGGCCGGGGGCGGCTCCTCTTCCCCGCCGCCGCCCTCCGGGCGCTCGGGGCCGAGGGAGGCTGGCCCGAGAGCCCGCTCCGGCTGCCCGTCTCCATCCGCCGCGGGGCCGCCTCGCTGCTCCCGGCCGAGCTGGAAGCGCTGGAGCCCGGCGACGTGCTCCTGGTCCAGGACCCCGCCGACGGGGGCGCGGCGCTGGTGCTGCCCGGGGGGTACCGGGCGGCGGGCCGCCTCGAGCCGGACGGCTTCCACGTCGAGGAGACGAGCATGTCGACACGCACGCCGCAGATCCCCGTGACCCTGGAGGTGGAGCTGTGCCGGATCGAGGTCCCGCTCGCCGAGCTGGCCCGGCTCGCCCCCGGGTCGATCCTGCCGCTGGCCGTCGATCGCAGCGGGCAGGTGACGCTCCGGGCGGGCGATCGGGCCATGGCCCGCGGTGAGCTGGTCGAGGTCGACGGCGCGGTCGGCGTGCGGATCGCCTCCCTGGAGGTGGATCCGTGATCCGCCGGCTGGCGCTGCCGCGCGGGTGGACGCGCTCGCGGCTGGCGCTCGGCGCCACCGCGGCCATGGCGCTGGGCCTGGCGCTCGCGCCCGGGGAGCTCGCGCCCGCCTCGCTCCGCGCGGCCGCGGCGGCGTCGGCCATCGGCGCCGTGGCCCTGCTGGCCCGGGCCGGGATGGCGCAGCCGGCCGCCGCGCGCCGGCTGACGGTGGTCTCGCGCCAGGCGCTCTCCCGCGACGCGGGCATCGCGCTGCTCGAGGTGGACGGCCGCCCGATGCTGGTCGGCTACGGCGGCGGGTCGGTCCAGCTCCTCGACGTCGCGCCGCCTGCCCGAGCCGGGGAGGCGCAGAGGCTGAAGCGGGATCAGCAGCGAGCGAAGGCCCAGCCGGATGAGGCTGGGCCGGGGCGAGCAGGGGCATGGGGGAGCGGAGGCTTCCCACGCGCAGCGGTGGGGAGCCGAGCGCTCTCCCATGTAGATCGGAGGCCCAGACGTGAACCCGCTCACCCCCGGCGCCGCCATCGCCGACCGCCCCGTGGATCTGCTGATCCTGATCGGGCTCCTGGCGCTGCTCCCCGCCGGGCTGGTGATGCTCACCTCCTTCCTGAAGATGGCGGTGGTCCTCTCCATCGCGCGCTCTGCGCTGGGCGCGCCGCAGGTCCCGCCCAGCAGCGCGGTCACCGGCCTGGCGCTGGTGCTGACGGTCCTGGTGATGGCGCCGGTGGCCCGCCAGACCGCCGACCTGCTCCGATCCGCGCCGGCGGAGCGCGGGATCGAGTCGAGCCTGGCGGCCATGGAGCGCGCCTCCGGCCCGCTGCGCGAGTTCCTGGCGCGCTTCGCCCGGCCGGACGACCGCGCCGCCTTTCTCGACGTGGCCCGGAGGCTCTCTTCCCCGGGGGCCGCCGCGCCCGCCGAGGACGACCTGGCGGTGCTGGCGCCCGCGTTCGCCGTCTCCGAGCTGCGCCGCGCCTTCACCGTCGGGTTCCTGGTGTTCCTGCCCTTCCTGGTGGTGGACCTGGTCGTGGCCAACGTCCTCCTGGCGCTGGGCCTGACCCAGCTCTCGCCCACCTCGGTGTCGCTCCCGCTCAAGCTTCTCCTCTTCGTGGCCGTGGACGGGTGGCGATTGCTCGCCCGGGCGCTGGCCCTGTCCTACGGAGGGTGAACATGGATCCGGTCCTGCTCGGCCTGGGACGCGAGGCGCTCCTGCTGGCCCTCCTGGTCTCGGCCCCGCCGCTCGGCGCAGCGCTCCTGATCGGCCTGGTGGTGGGGACGCTCCAGGCGGCCACGCAGATCCAGGACCCCGGCGTGGCGGTGGTGCCGCGGCTATGCGCCGTGCTGGGGGCGCTGGCCATCGCCGGCCCCTGGATCGGGGCGCGGGTGGTCCGGTTCGCCGTCGAGTGCATGGTCCACCTGTCGGGGATCTCGCCGTGACCCTGCAACCGCTCCTGGCCCAGCTCGCGCCGGCGCTCCTGTGCTCCCTCCGCCTGCTGCCGGTGGCCATGGTATCGCCCTTCCTGGGCGGGCCGCTCGCGCCGGCGCCGGTGCGGATGGCCCTGGCGCTCGGGCTCGGCGCCTGCGTGGCCCGGCTGCGCGCGGTGGCCGCGCCGGACGGCCTCGTCGCCGGTGCGGCGGCGGCGGGGGTGGAGCTCGCGGCAGGGCTGGTCCTCGCCCTCCTGGCCGCGGTCCCGGTCGAGGCGGCCCGGGCCGGGGGCCGGCTCGCGGACACGCTGCGCGGCGCGACGCTGGCCGAGCTGCACGTCGCTCCCATCCGGCAGCGCGAGAGCGCCGCGGGCGACCTCCTGGCGCAGTGGGTGGTCGTGCTCGCTGCCTGGGCCGGCGCGGACCGCCTCCTCATCCGAGGTCTCCTGGGGAGCTATGCCGCGTTGCCGCCGGGCATGCCCTTCCCGCCCGGAGCGGCGGTCGAGGTCGCGGTTCACGGCGTCTCCGAGCTCGTCGCCTGCGCGGTGGCCCTGGCCGCTCCGGCGGCGGCCGGGGTGCTCGCCGCCGATCTGGTGCTGGGCCTGGCGGCGCGGGCCTCGCCCTCGCTCGCCACCGCCGGGGCGGCGCCGCAGGCGCGCGCCGCGGTGGGGCTGGCGCTGCTGGCGCTGGCAGCCGGCGGCGCGGCGGGCAGGCTGGTGGCGCTGCTGGCGCTGCCGGGCTGGGCGGTGGACGCGATGGCCTCCGGGGGACCGGGACCGTGAGCCAGGAACGGAGCGAGGCCCCCTCGGCGCGGCGGCTCCGCGGGGCGAGGCGGCGCGGCCAGGCGGCGGTCAGCGCCGAGCTCATCGGGGCGGCGGCCCTGGCGGGCGGCCTCGTCGCGCTCGCTCTCGGGGGCGCGGGATGCGCCCGGTCGCTGGCCCAGGGGATGCGCGCCGCGCTCTCCAGCGCGCCCCTGGCCGCGCCCGAGCCCGGGGCCGCGCTGGCCCAATCCGGCGCAGCGCTGCTCCAGGCGGTGCTGGTTCCCGCCGGCGGAGCGCTGGCCGGAGCGGTCGTGTCCGGCCTCCTGCAGACCGGGTTCCTCTTCGCCCCGGCCGCGCTGTCGCCGCGGTGGGACCGGCTCGATCCCTTCCGCGGGCTGCGGCGGCTGCTCTCCGCGGCCCAGCTCGGGGCGGTTGCCCTGGGCCTCGTCAAGGCGGCGGTGTTGCTCGCGGTCGGCACCCTGTGGTTGCGCGGAGCGTCACCGAGCCTTTCGGCGCTGGCCCGGCTCGAGGCCGCCGGGCTCTGGCGCGCCCTGCCGATGCTGGGCGACCTGGCCGCCCGCCTCGCGCTGGCGCTGGTGGCGCTCGGCGCGGTCGACCTCCTGCGCGTGCGGCGGAGGCACCTCCGATCGCTGCGGCTCACGCGCGACGAGGCCCGGCGCGAGCTGCGGGAAGACGAGGGCGATCCGGCGCTTCGCGGCGAGCGCCGCCGGCTCCATCGCGGACTCCTGGAGGCCGGACCAATCTCGCGTGCCACCGTCGTGGTGATGAACCCGACGCACCTGGCGGTGGCGCTGCGCCACGACCGCGACGGCCCCGACGCACCGCGGGTCGTGGCCAAGGGCGCCGGCCGGGCCGCCGCCCGCATCCGCTCGGCGGCGCGCCGGGCCGGGGTTCCGGTGGTGCGCGACGTCCCGCTGGCGCGGGCTCTCCACCGGCTGGTCGAGGTGGGGGAGGAGATCCCCGAAGACCTGTACCAGGCGGCGGCCGTGGTGCTGGCCCACCTGTACGGGATGGGGGGACGGGCGTGACCGCGCCAGCCTCCCGGGCCCGGCTCGACCCGCGCGCGCTGCTGGGCGCGATCCGGGGGCTGCCGCGGCGCGGCGCCGGCGAGGCGCTCTTCGCGCTGGGGGTGCTGGGCCTGGTGATCCTGCTCGTGACGCCGCTCTCCCCGGCGGCGCTCGACGCCCTGGTGACCGCGGACCTGGCCGCCTCCGCCCTGCTCCTCGCCGCGTCCCTGTTCGCCCGCGAGCCCATCCGCCTGGCCAGCTTCCCGACCCTGATCCTCCTCACCACGCTCTTCCGCGTGGCCCTGAACGTCGGCTCGACCCGGCTGATCCTGTCGCGCGGTCAGGCCGGCCACGTCATCGAGGCCTTCGGCCGCGTGGTGGTCCAGGGCAATGCGGTGGTGGGGGCGGTGGTGTTCGCCATCCTGACCCTGGTCCAGCTGCTGGTGGTCGCCAAGGGCGCGGAGCGCGTGGCCGAGGTGGCCGCCCGGTTCACGCTGGATGCCCTCCCCGGAAAGCAGATGTCGATCGACGCCGACCTGCGGGCCGGCCTGCTCGACGCGCCAGAGGCCCGCCGGCGGCGGCGCACCCTCGAGCGCGAGAGCCAGCTGTATGGCGCCATGGACGGAGCGCTCAAGTTCGTGAAAGGGGACGCCATCGCCGGCGTCGCCATCGTCCTGGTCAACGTGGTGGGCGGGCTGGTGGCGGGGCTGGTGCGGGGCATGTCCGCGGCCGAGGCGGGGCGGCGGTACTCGATGCTGGCCATCGGCGACGGGGTCTCGTCGCAGATCGCCTCGCTGCTGGTGGCGGTGGCGGCCGGGGTGGCCGTCACGCGCGTCTCCGCCGAGGACGGCGCCGGCGGCCTCTCGGGGGAGATTCCGCCGCCAGCTCCTGGCGGAGCCGGGCGCGCTGGCCGCGGTGGCGGCGCTGCTCCTGGCGCTGGCGCTGGCCCCCGGCCTGCCGGCGCTCCCGTTCCTGGTGGTGGCCATGCTGGTCGCCGCCGCGGCGGTCGCGTCCGCCTGGCGCCGCCGCGCGGGGCCCGCCGCCTCGGCCGCCGCGGACCTGGTGCCGGGGCCCGAGGCGCCGTTCGCGCCGCCCTCGCCGGTGTCGATCGAGCTCGGCCCCGACCTCCTGCGGCTGGCGGGGCAGGCCGGGCTGGCGCCGTCCGGCATCGCCTCGCTGCGCGCCGATCTGTGGCATTCACTCGGGGTTCGACTGCCGGCGGTGGCGGTCCGGCCCGCGGCCGAGGCGGAGGGATCGAGCTATCGCGTCCTCATCGACGAGATCCCGGTCCACCGGGGACGGGTCCCGCTCGACGAGGTCCTGGTGCTCGCGCCCCCCGACGATCTCGTCCTGGTGGGCATTCCCTCGCGACCGGCCCCCGATCCCATCTCGGGCAGACCTTCGGCGGTGGTCGGCCGCGGCGACGCGAAGAGGGCGGCCGCGCTGGGGCGGGTCCGCGAGCCACCGGATCGCCTCCTGGCCGAGGTGGCCGGCGCGCTCCGCCGCCACGCCCACCACCTCATCGGGGTCCAGGACGTCCAGTGCCTGCTCGACGACCTCGAGCCCACCGCACCCGCGCTGGTGCGCGAGGTGACCCGGCAGCTCTCGTCATCGACGCTGGCGGAGGTGCTCCGCCGGCTGGTCGAGGAGGGCGTCTCGATCCGGCCGCTCCGCGTGATCCTGGAATCGATCCTCCAGGCGGGAGCGGCGGGGGGCGCAGCGCCGCTCACCGAGGCGTGCCGCAGGGCCCTCCGCGGACAGCTCGGCCACGCACACGCGGCGGGCGGTCCGCTCTCCGTCTTGCTGCTCGATCCCACCGCCGAGCAGGCGATCCGGGAGGCGCTCGCGGGCGAGATGCTGGCCCTCGAGCCGCGGCGCGCGGTGGCGCTCCTCGATGCGCTCGCCGCCGAGCTGTGTGGCCACCCCTCGCCCCCGGTGGTGCTGGTGAGCCCCGACGTGCGCCGGGCCGTGCGGTCGCTGTTCGCTCCGCGGTTCCCGCGGCTCCCCGTGCTCGCCTTCGAGGAGCTTCCCCCCGAGCTGCCGGTGCGGCCCGTGGGTCGCATCGGTGCAACCTGGTGAACTGCCGGGAAACGTTCAGGATGTGCCGCTGGAGCGGCACGCCGAGGGCGGAGCCGAGGCGCACGCCGGACGGACGGCTGCGGTGCCTGGAAGAGCGGTCGCTACGCGCCGGCGGCGACGGGCGGCGTCCCCGTCCCCTCGCCGCTCGCGGACCCTGGCTCCTGGCTTGGCTTGTCGAGGAGTTCCGGGCGGTTCACGCGATCGCGCAGCTCCTTGCCCGTCCGGAAGAGGATCCCGCGCTTGGGCTTCACCGGGATGACTTCCCCGGTCTTGGGGTTTCGCCCCTGGTAGCCCTCGTAGTGCTTGACGTGGAACGCGCCAAGCCCGCGGATCTCGATGTTCTCTCCCTTGCACAGCGCGTTCTTCATCGAGTCGAAGATCGTCTCGATGGTGGCCTCCGCCTGCTTCTGCGTGACCCCGCGCTTCACGACGAGGATGTTGATGAGATCCGACTTCAGCATCGGCGCTCCGGAATTCAAAGGGCCAGCTACCCTCGGAAGACCGCTTCGGGTTCAACGCGGAGCCTAGCCGAACCCGCCGAAATCAGCAAGGGTTCCACGGGCATGCGTCGCCGGACCACCCGACCGCACCCGTCTAGCTGATCGCGATCAGGATCCAGAAGCCCTGGGCAGGCCGCTTTTTGACCCAGATGGGGGAGAAACCGGGGGTGTGGATGCCACCACCGCGCCCTCCTGCTCGACGAGATCCCGGATGGTCGTGAGGCGCAGGTGCTCGTGCGCTCGCTCATCCGCTTGCTGAAGGATGGAGCCGATCGGGTCCCCGCCCCGGTCGCGAGGAGGATCCGACCCGGCGAGCGCCCGCCGCACCTCGAACAGCGTGATGGTTTCGGGCGCGCGGGAGGGAACCAGCCCGCCCCCGGCCAGGGTCTTCACCAGCCCAGCCTTCCTCAGCGCCTCGATCACCTCCAGGGCGCTCGTTCCCGCGCGGAGGGATCGCGCCACCTGCTCAGGTCCGGGTGCGGCGGCACCGGCCTGGAAGGCGCGCACCACCAGCACCATGGCGCGGCCGGCCAGGAGCTCGCGCCCCGCACCGGTCGGCGAGCCGGCGTGGCCGGCCATCACGCTCGAGGCGTTCTGGATGACGAAGGCCAGGCGGGCCCCGAACAGGACGATGAGCCAGGAGAGATAGAGCCAGGTGAGGAAGATGGGGATGGCCGCCACCGACCCGTAGATGGCCGAGTAGCGGACGAACTTCGCCACGAACAGGGCGAAGAGCCACTTGGCCAGCTCCCAGGCGATGCCCGCCGCCACGCCGCCGGCCAGCGCACAGCGGAGCCGGACGCGCACGGTGGGAACGACCAGGTACAGGACGGTGAGGAAGAACGAGGAGAGCACCGTGCCGGTGGTGAGGGCCAGCGCCTTCGCGCCCAGCGAGGCGAGAAAGGCCTGCGCCACCTGGCTGAGCGCGGCCGAGGCGGCCAGCACCAGCGGGCCCAGGGTCACGCCCATCCAGTAGATGAGCGCCAGCATCCGGACCGAGCGCCGCCGCTGGACCTCCCACAGCTCGTTGATGGCCCGCTCCACGTTCGAGAAGAGCGAGTACGCCGACCAGAGCAGGAAGGCCGCGCCCACCAGCCCGGCCCGGGCGGCGTGCGTGTTGCGCACGAAGCGATCGAGGTAGGGCTCGATGGAGGCGCGCGCCCCCACCGCCAGGTTCTGGAGCAGGAACTCGTGCACCTCGGTCGAGATCCGGTCCATCCCGGTGAAGGCCTGCACCACCGAGAAGGCCACCACCAGGGCGGGCACCAGCGCGAAGAGCGAGATGTAGGTGAGGGCCATGGCCCGCAGCTGGACCCGGTCGGCCCGGATGCTGCGCACCGCCCGGCCCAGCACATCGAGCGCGCGCCTCAGGCGCGCCGCCGGCCCGGCCCGGTCGAGCGCGCCGGAGGGGGCGGCCGGGGCGGCGCGCCGCGCCTCCTCGCCCCCGGGCTCGTGCTCCGCGGGCCCCGCGCCGACGGAACCATCGGTCAACCCTTCTCCTCGACCGGGGAGGCGCCGGCCGCCACCTCGCCGCCCGGCTCGGGCGCGGGGGCGTCCTCGCCCCGTCGCTCGCGCCCGCCGCCGCGGTCGCCGCGACCCCGGCCGCGATCCCGATCGCGGTCGCGGTCGCGGTCCCGGCCTTGCTCGGGCCGGTCCTGGCGGCCGTAGATGTCGAACTGCTCCTGGTGGTAGCCGGTCTGCGGCTTCACCTGGATGGTCTTGTTGAAGCGGTCCATCAGGTAGCGCAGCTCGTCGCGCTCGGTGCCCTGGAGGATCCGCGCCACCTCGGGGTGGCAGTTCACCACCAGCATCGGCTCGTGGTGGTGGACGGCGTCGCGCCGGATCTCGCGCAGGATCTCGTAGGCGATGGTGATGCGGGAGCGGATGTGCCCGCGGCCGTCGCAGTAGTTGCAGGGCTCGTTCATGACGCGGGTGACCGACTCGCGCACCCGCTTGCGCGTCATCTCCACCAGCCCCAGCTCGGAGATCTTGAGGACGTTGGTCTTGGCCTTGTCCCGCCCCAGCGCGTCCTGCAAGGCCTTGAAGACCTTGTCGCGGTTCTGGGGTTTGTCCATGTCGATGAAGTCGATGATGATGATGCCGCCGATGTTGCGCAGCCGGAGCTGGTAGACGATCTCCTTGGCCGCCTCGACGTTGATCTTGGTGATGGTCTCCTCGAGGTTCTTCTTGCCGACGTAGCGGCCCGAGTTGACGTCGATGGCGGTGAGCGCCTCGGCCTGATCGATGATGATGTAGCCGCCCGACTTGAGCCAGACCTTGCGCTGGGCGGCCCGCTTCAGCTCCTGCTCGATCCCGTAGGCGTCGAAGATGGGCTCCTGGCCCGAGTAGTACTCGATCTGCGTCTCGAGGTGCGGCGCCTGCTCGCGCACGAAGCGCAGGATGCGCTCGTACTCGTCGCGCTCGTCGATGACCAGCTTGTTCACGTCGGCGGTGAAGAGGTCGCGCGTGGCGCGCAGGATCAGGTCCAGGTCGCCGTGCAGGAGCGCCGGGGCCGAGACCTTGTCCTTGGTGCGGATGATCTCGTTCCAGACCTGGATGAGGAAGCGGATGTCCGCCTCCAGCTTGGACTGCTCGACATTCTCGGCCACGGTCCGGACGATGAAGCCGGTTCCCTCCGGGCGCATGCGGTCCACGAAGTCGCGCAACCGGCGGCGCTCGGCGTCCTTCTCGATCCGGCGCGAGATGCCGATGTGATCGACCGTCGGCATGAACACCAGGTGCCGGCCCGGGAGCGAGATGTGGCTGGTGATGCGGGCGCCCTTGGTCCCGATGGGATCCTTGGCCACCTGGACGATGACCTCCTGCCCTTCCTTGAGGAGGTCCTGGATGGTCTTCGAGTCCTTGCGCTTCTCCTCGCGGTGGCCGTTGCGGCCGCCGTTGCGGTCGCGGCCGTCCCGGTCGCGCCCCTCCCGCCCCTCCCGCCGGCCGCGCTCGTCGCGGCGGCCGCGGTCCCGCTCCCGCCCCTGCGCCGGGGTCTGATCGCCCCGGGCCTCGCGCGCGGCCTCGGTGGCGCGGACCTCGCGGCTGCCCTGGTCGGGAGCGGCCGCCTCCTCGCCGCCGGCGGCCTCGCCCTCGGGGCCCTCCGACGCGGCGGCGGCCTCGGCCTCGGGCTCGGCGGGCTCGGCCTGCGGCGCGGCTTCGGCGGCCTGGGTCGGCTCCGCCGGAACCGGCAGCCCAGGAATGGCCGGGACAGGCGCCATCCCGACCTCTTGGGCGATGGGCATGGACACCAGCGGCTCGGGCCTGAGCCCGGCGACGTCGGCAGGCGCCTCGGGAATCGGCGCCTCGGCCGCGGCCACCAAGGTGGGCGCACCGGCGCCGGGCTCGCCCGTAGGCAGCGGTGGCGGGGCCCCTTCCTGGCTCGCGCTTTCCACCGCGGCCTCGCCCGGCGCGACCTCCACGCCCGGCTCGGCCGGAGTGGTGGGGGGCGGCTCGGCCGCGAGCTGCGCTGCCCGCGCCTCCGCCTCCTCGGCCTCCTGCTCGCTCGGAACCTCGGCCGCCTCGACCTCGGCGCGGTGCTCGCCCTCGGTGAGCTCGAACTCCTCGGAGAAGTCCGGGTCGCCGTAGACGTCGCCCACGTACAGGAAGGCGGCCTTCTCCAGGCCGATGTCCACGAAGGCGGCCTGCATGCCCGGCAGGACCCGGACCACGCGCCCCTTGTAGATGTTGCCGACGATCCCCTTCTCGCGCTTCCGCTCGAGGTAGTACTCGTGGATGTTGCCGCTCTCGACCAGGGCCACGCGCGTTTCCGCGCCGGCCGCGTTGATCACCAGGATGCTGTTGCCCGCCATGTCGGCCCTCTCTCACCCCGGCCAGGCACGGGGAGAGCGAGGGCCCAGCATGCGGGCCTCGATCGCGGTCGGCCCGGCGGTGCCGGGCGGCCGATATCGGCTGTCGAGCTTGCGCTCAAAGCTCTCACTCTCCTCGCGCCCGGCGGCCGCGTCGTGGCGCGGCACGAGCGGGGCGCGTCGTACGTTCAGGCGTCCAGGTATCGAGGTGCGCGGGGCTGGCCATCGCTGGTCCGGCCCTCCCCGGTCTTCTCGAAGCTGACGCCCTCCTTCAAAACCTTCACCCCCACCGGCGCGGCGCCGTCACCGAAGATGGTCGCCAGCACCTCGGCTGGCTTGGCGCTTCCCGACGGATCCGCCCGCAGGCTGAACGCGACCACCCCGGGACCTTCGACCGCGAGGTGAGTCACGAGATGTTTCAAGTCTATCTCCCTTTGCTTCCGGGCCGCGACCTTCTGATGACGTCCCCTGGAGCGGTTCTTCTGGGGCGCGGCCCGGGTGACGACCGCCTGCTCGGCCCCCAGAAAGGCGTCCACCCGGTCCCGGAGCTCCTCCTCGTCCCAGGTATCCTCCGGAAATTCCGCACGGTAGTGCACGGCGCGCTGCGCCTCGGAGATGGAGAGGGCGCGCGCGTCGATGGGCTCCGCGGCCAGGACGGTCAGGCCCTCCGGCAGCTCGCGGGCCAGCCGCTCTCCCACATCCGCCGGCATCCGACGGGCCCACCAGCTCCAGGTCCAGGTACTCGCACAGGCTCTCGACCCCGACCGGCAGCGCCGGCCCGAACGAGACCCGCGGCTTCGGGTGATAGCCCTGCGAGAAGGCGACCGGCAGCCCGGCCCGCCGGATCGCGCGCAGCAGGGTGTGCATGAGCTCGAGGTGCGACAGCGCGACGAGCCGCCCCCGCTTGGCGTAGCGGACGCGGACGTGGGTGCGGAAGCCCGGCTCCGGCGGGCCGCGGCGGCGGGGGTGGCTCCGGCCGGTAGTCCTCCGCCTGGTACGTGCGGTTCTTCACCACGTCGTAGTCGCAGGCGCCGCAGACGGTGCAGGGCTCGAGGACGCAGTCGGGCACCTCGGCCAGGTTCCGGGCGGCGGCGAGCTGCTTCTGGAGGTAGCGCTTGGTCACGCCGCAGTCGATCCGGTCCCAGGGGAGGACCTCGTCGAGCCGGCGCCGCCGGTGGGCGTACCAGTCGAGCCCCACGCCGTGGACGCGCTCGCACTCCTCGAAGGCAGCCAGCCAGCGCCCCTCGTCGAACCACTCGGTCCAGCCGTCGAGCCGCTGGCCGCTGCGGTAGGCCGCCAGCACGGCCGTGCCCACCCGGCGATCGCCCAGGGCCAGCGCCCCCTCGATGGACGACTGCCGCGAGTCGTGCGGCTTGAACTGGATGGCGCCGTTGCGGCCGCCCAGCGCGTCGGTGATGAGCCGCTGCCGGCGCCGGGTCTCGTCCGGCGTGATCATCGGCTCCCACTGGAAGGGCGTGAACGGCTTGGGCACGAAGGTGGACGCGCCCAGGTTGATGGCGGCCGAGCCTTGCCCCTTGGGCAGCGTCCGGCGGGCGGTGGAGAGGCAGCGCCGGGCCAGCTCGGCGATGGCCACCACGTCCTCGTCTCGCTCCTCGGGCAGGCCGATCATGAAGTAGAGCTTGAGGAGCGACCAGCCGTTCTGGAAGATCGACTCGACCGCCCGGAGCAGGTCCTCCTCGCGGTTCCCCTTGTTGATGACGGCGCGCATCCGCTCGGTGGCCGCCTCGGGCGCGAGCGTGAACCCGGTCTTGCGGATGCGGCCGATCTTCTTGGCCAGCTCGTCGCTCATGGTCTCGGTGCGGAGCGAGGGCAGGCTCATGGCGATCTTCTCGCCCTCCCAGCGCGCCAGGAAGTCGTCGAGCAGCCCGTTGAGCGGCGCGTAGTCGCCGGAGGAGAGCGAGAGCAGCCCCACCTCCTCGTAGCCGGAGGCCTTGAGGCCCAGCTCGGCCAGCTCCAGCACCTGCTTGGGATCGCGCTGGCGGGTGGGCCGGGTGATCATCCCCACCTGGCAGAAGCGGCAGCCGCGGGTGCAGCCGCGCTGCAGCTCGATGGGCAGGCGATCGTGGATCGTCTGCATGAAGGGAACCATCGGGCGGGTGTAGGCGGTGGTCGGAAGCGCGTTCAGGTCCGGCATCACCCGGCGCTCGATCCGCTCGTAGCCGGGCCGGAGCGGCTCGATGGCGGTGAGCACCTTCGGAGATCGGGTCGTAGCGCGGCGCGAAGAAGGCCGGCACGTAGACGCCGGGGATCCCGGCCAGCCGGGCCAGCAGCTCGCGCCGGCCCGCGCCGCCGCGCCGGAACCCGCTGGCGGCCACCGCCTCTGCGATCTCGATGGCCACCTCCTCGCCGTCGCCCACCGCGAAGCAGTCGAAGAAGTCGGCCACCGGCTCGGGGTTGAAGGCGCACGGTCCGCCGCCCACCACCAGCGGATCGTCCTCGCCGCGCTCGGCCGCCAGCAGCGGGATGCCGGCCAGGTCCAGCATGGCCAGCACGCTGGTGTAGGCCAGCTCGAACTGGAGCGTCACCCCGAGCACGTCGAAGGCGCGGACCGGCGCGCGCGACTCGAGCGTGAAGAGCGGGAGCCCGCGCTGCCTGAGCATCCCCTCCATGTCCGGCCAGGGCAGGAAGACCCGCTCGCAGGCGACGTCGGCCCGATCGTTGAGGAGGTGGTAGAGGAGGCGGAAGCCCAGGTTGGACATCCCGACCTCGTACGTGTCGGGGAACGCCAGGGCGAAGCGGACCCGGACCTGGTCGAGGTCCTTCACCACCGCGCCGAACTCGGCGCCGACGTAGCGGGAGGGCTTCTGCGGCGGCGAGCACGAGCTCGTCGAGCGCGGAGGACGGGAGCGCGGGGAAGGTGCGCATCGATCGCCGGGCCGCGGGTTGGAACCGCGTTTCGCCCGCCGTGAGGGTGACCGGATCCCATCAGCGGGAACCCGGGGGGACGGGGTGAATAGCACGGGCGCCGGGCGGGCACAACGAGGCCCGCGAGGGCCAACCACCGAACCTGGACTGGAGCTGGGCTTGGTCCTGGACCCCGGCCATCCTGTCCGTGACGCAGTCAGTCCAGGTCCGGGCCCGGGTCCAGGTCCAGGCGCCGCCCGCTCGCCTGCTAATGCCTCGCGTGGAACGGCCCGAGTCGCCCCGGTGCTCCTCCCACGAGTCGCCACGTCCTGCACCCAGGCGCCGGGCGGCCCCCGGTGCAGGAACCGGACGAGCGACTCGACCGCGGCGCGCTCGCCCTCCGCCTCCGCCTCGACCGCGCCGTCGGCCAGGTTGCGCACCCAGCCGTGGACGCCCAGGCGTCGCGCCGCGTCGACGGTCGTGTAGCGGAAGCCGACGCCCTGGACGCGGCCGGTGACGACGACGTGGGCGCGGACCAGGTCGCCCGCCATCGCCTCACCCCTCCAGCAGCCTGAGGAACTCCTCCTCCCCGACCACCTTCACGCCCAGCTCCTGCGCCTTCTTGAGCTTCGAGCCGGCCTCCTCGCCCGCCACCACCAGATCGGTCTTGCGCGACACCGAGCCCGAGACCTTGCCCGCCGCGGCGCTCGATCTCCGCCTTGGCGTCGTCGCGCGAGAGCTTCGCGAGCCCGCCGGTGAGCACCACCGTCTTGCCCGCGAACGGGCCGCGGGCCTCGATCTGCTCCGGCGCGGGGCGAACGCCGGCGGCCAGCAGCCGCTCGACCACCGCGCCGGTTCTGCGGCTCGGCGGTCCAGGCGCGGATCTCGCGGGCGGTCTCCGGGCCGACGTCGCGCACCCCGAGCAGCTCGTCCTCGGTCGCGTCGAGGAAGCCTCTCGACGGTCGCCGAAGTGCGCGGGCCAGCGTGGCGGCGGTGGCCTCGCCCACCTGCGGGATGCCGAGGCCGTACAGGAGGCGGCGCAGCGTGGTCGCCTTCGAGCGCTCGAGGGCGGCCACCATGTTGTGGGCGCTCTTCTCCGGCAGCTCGCGGGGAGCATCCTCGTCCTGCTCCTTGCGCGGCCGGCTGAAGAGCTGCTGCCAGGTCTCGAACGGCACCCGTAGAGGTCGGCGAAGTCCTTCACCCCGCGCTCGACCAGCCCCGCCGCCAGCTTCTCGCCCAGCCCCTCGATGTCCAGCGCGCGCCGCGAGGCGAACTGCCGGAGGCGGCCCACGAGCTGCGCCGGGCAGGCCGCGCCGGTGCAGCGGTAGACCTTCTCGCCCTCCTCGCGGACCACCTGCGCCCCGCACACCGGGCAGGTGTCCGGGAAGGCGAAGAACGTCTCCTCGCCGGTGCGCCGCTCCGGGAGCGACTTCACCACCTCGGGGATGACCTCGCCGGCGCGGCGCACCAGGACCCAGTCGCCCTGGCGGATGTCCTTCCGGCGCATCTCGTCCTCGTTGTGCAGCGTGGCGTTCGAGACGATCGCGCCGGAGAGGCGCACCGGGTCGAACTCCACCACCGGGGTGAGGATGCCGGTGCGGCCCACCGAGGCCCAGATGCGGCGGATGTGGGTCGCCTCCTCCTGCGGCGGATACTTGAAGGCCACCGCCCAGCGCGGGAACTTGGAGGCCGCTCCCAGCCGGCGCTGCCAGTCGAGATCGTCCACCTTCACCACGACGCCGTCGGTGTCGTAGGGAAGCGCGAAGCGCCGCTCCGCCATCCGGTCGCGGTAGGCCAGCACCTCGCCGATGCCGCGGCAGAGGGCGTTCTCCGGGTTCACCTCGAAGCCCCAGCCGCCCAGGTCCTGGAGCTTTTGCCAGTGCGTCTTCCAGGCCGGGGCGGACCCCGGGGCGGGGGGCACCAGCGCCTCGTAGGCGATGAAGGAGAGCGGCCGCCGCGAGGTGATGCGCCAGTCGAGCTGCCGCAGCGAGCCCGCCGCCGCGTTGCGCGGGTTGGCGAACGGCTCCGATCCCGCCCGCAGGAGCTGCCGGTTCATGGTCTCGAAGTGCTCCTTGAAGAGGAGCACCTCGCCCCGCACCTCCACCCGCGTCGGGGTCCGGCCCGAGAGGCGGTGGGGCACGCCCCGGTTGGCCCCCGCGCCGGCGGCCCCGATGACCCGCAGGTTGGCGCTCACGTCCTCGCCGTTGACGCCGTCGCCGCGCGTCGACCCGGCGACGAGCTCGCCCTTCTCGTAGACCAGCTCCACCGCCAGCCCGTCGAGCTTCGGCTCGGCCACGTACTCGATCACGGCCTCGGCCGGCAGGCCGAGCAGCCGGTGGACGCGGGCGTCCAGCTCGTGCAGCTCCTCGTCGGTGGTGACGTTCCCGAGCGAGAGCATCGGCTGGCGGTGCACCGCCCGGGCAAAGACCTCGGAGGGCGCGCCCGGAGACGCGCTGGGTGGGCGAGTCGGGGGTGACGCAGCTCCGGGTGCTCCGCCTCGAGCGCCTGAAGCTCCCGCATGAGCCGGTCGTACTCCGCGTCCGACAGGATCGGTCTGATCCAGGACGTAGTAGGCGTGGTCGGCAGCGCGGATCCGGGCGCGGAGATCCCGCATCCGCGCCTCCGCCCCGGGACCGGAATCCTGCATGCCCGAGGCTTAGACCAGCGCACCCCCGGCCGCAAGCGCCGCGACGGACGCGCCCCGCTAGAAGACCTGGCTGTCGAAGACCGGATCCGCGGGCGGGACCTCGGCGGTCTTGCGGAAGGCCCCCGCGTCGATCTCGTACGTGTACGCCTTGGCGTAGACCTGTCCGTTGCCGTCCGCGTCCCCCTGGATCTGGAGGAGGTAGTACGGAGGGTTGGCGCTCTCGTCCGCGACGAACTGGTAGCTGTAGTAGCAGCGCCCCTCGATGGCGAGATCGAGCCGGACCCAGTTGGCCGCCGCCAGGTTGAAGATCTGGGCCGAGGTGCTGGTGGGCAGGGGTGGATTCCAGCTTCCGACCACCGGGGCCGGCGCCACCCCGGAAGGCATCCAGCTCCCCTCCTTGACCCGCAGCGCCTCGACCGAGTCCTGGATGGCCCGCAGGACGATGCGGCGCTCCGCGGACTTGGCCCGCATGTTCATCCGCTGGAAGTTGGGGATGGCGATGGACGACAGGATGGCGATGATCCCCACGGTGACCATCAGCTCGATCAGCGTGAACCCACGGTGAACGGCGAGCTTGGTGGTCGTCATGATGGCCCTCACTTCCCGCCGGCACCGGCGGGCGTGATCCGCAGCACTCCAGGTGCGATCTCCTCGACCTTGTTCCCCTTCAGCTCCTGATCGGTCCGGAACTTCTCGACCTCGGCGGGATCGAACTTCCCGGTGGGCGAGTAGACGAGCTGGCGCCCGGAGCGGAGCGCGTCGCCGGCCATGCTCCCGGTCGGCGCGCCCGCCACGGTGGGCGGTGGCACGAACTTCGGGCGCGAGAGGTAGCCCCACCCGTGGTACAGCAGCGCCAGCGCCAGCGCGATCGCCATCACGATCCAGGCGACCTGGCGCCGGTGTCCCTCGGCGGCTTCCAGCTCCGCCTCCTGCGCGGACTGGATCGAGAGGACCCTCGGCTCGTTCTTCCGTCGCACCAGCGGGACGGCCGCCTGCGGTGGTGGGGCTCCCGCCGGAGCGACCCGCTGGGCCGCCTCGGAGAAGTCGATGGCCTCGCTGACGAGCGAGTTCCGGATGGCCTCGAGGGCCGGCGCGAGCTCCTCGGGGGCGGCCGCCATGAGGGGCGCGACCTCCGCCAGCAGCGCGTCGATCTCCCCCAGGATGGCGCTCAGGGCGGCGGAGTCGACCGGGGACCCCGCGGGCGGGACGCTGGCGAGCCCGTCCGCCACGCGCAGCCGCATCACCGCGGCCCTGCGGATGGGCGCCGCGTCGATGGGCTGCGGCTCTCCCGAGAGGACGCCGCGCTCGAGGTCCGAGAGCGCATCCAGCGTGCGCAGGGCGAGATCCTGTAGCGGCCGGGAGCCACCCACCGCGCCGCCCAGCGCCCGCTGCAGCGCGTCCTCCGCCTCGGCGGCGCTGCAGATCCCGGCGGGCCAGTCCGCCCTGGGCTCCGCGGGCGGCGGCGCGTACATGCCCGGCACGCGGAGCTCGGCCGCCGACGCCGCCGCCGCGCCGGGGTGGGTCGCGGGGGTGTCGTCGTCGATGGTGACGGTGTCCAGATCGTCGAAGAACTGGGAGGCGGGAGCGGGTCTGGGCGCGGGCGCGGCGGGGGCCAGCGCCGGCGGCGGCCTGGCGACCACCTCGGCGGTCGCGGGCCTGCGCGGAGCGGCGGGAGCAGCGGCCGGGGCTGGAGGCGGAGCGAACGTCCCCGGCGAGGCGGCGTGCGCGGCGGCGGGCGCCACGCGCGGCGGGGAAGCGGGGCGCAGGGCGGGCTTGGCCGCGGCCGGGGCGGCCGCCACCGCGCGCGGCTGCGTGGGCGGGGGCCGCGCCACAGGTGGAGCAGCGGCTGGGCGGGGCGCGACGGGTGGGCCCGGCGGATGGGGCCGCGCCGGCGCGGCCGCGCGCGCCGCGACGGGCGCAGCCGGCGCCGCGGCGGGGCGGACCGCGGTTGCGACCGGCACCGGCGTGACCGCTCCGGGGCCGGCCGGCGCGGGCGCGACCGCCGGCGGCGGGCGCGGAGCGGGCCGCGCCCCCGTCGGCGCAACGGACCCGCTCATCGCGGTCACGGCTCGCTGGACCGCCGCGATGACCCCGTCGACCTTCCCGTCCCACTGCCCGACCTCGACGCCGAGCGCCCGGAGCGTCCCCTCCGCGCCGGCATGCGCCGGCGGCAGTCCGGCCACGACCCGGACCCCGCGCCCGTCGCGCACCAGCGCCTGGACGGCGTTCAGCGATCCCTCCCCTGTGAACTCGATGACGGCCAGCGCCGACGGGCCGCTGCACAGGGCCAGCACCTGCCCTGGATCGCCGGCCACCCGGGGCCGGGTCCCGACCTTCGCCGTCAGGGGCGCGAGGAGCGCGACCGCGAACCCCTTGGTGCCCGCCAGCACAGCATCGATCGGCGCCTGGCCCATGTGCGGAGCCCACCTCCCTTCCGGTCATGTTACCCCGCTGGGCTGCGCGACGGCAGGTGCACCCCGCACCCTCATTCATGCGACAGGGGCCTGGGGACGCGCCGACACCGGCCCACCCGCTCGCCGACGTTGACAGCGCACGCCGGGTTGCATACGTTCTCCCTCTCCCCCGCCGGCCTCTCCCAGAGACCCCCGCAGTACCCCGCCCCATCGGGCGACCCGTTCTCTCCTCGACACGCACAGTCAGCTCCTCCGAGATCCGACATGCCCGCCGCCGCACCGACAATCGCGCACGCCCCCCACGACATCGCCGAGCTCAAGCACAAGAAGGTGGCCGAGCTCGCCAAGCTGGCGCGCGACCTCAGCATCGAGGCCGCCGGCGCGATGAAGAAGCAGGATCTCATCTTCGCGATCCTCCAGGCGCAGTCCAAGGCCGCCGAGGAGGCCAAGGAGGAGATGGAGGTCGGGGGCGAGGGCACGCTGGAGGTGCTGCCCGACGGCTTCGGCTTCCTGCGCAGCCCGGACTTCTCGTACCTGCCCGGCCCGGACGACATCTACGTCTCGCCCTCGCAGATCCGGCGCTTCAACCTCCGCACCGGCGACACCGTCCGTGGCACGGTGCGTCAACCCAAGGACGGCGAGCGGTACTTCGCCCTCCTCAAGGTCGACTCCATCAACGGCGAGGCGCCCGAGGAGAACCAGTCCAAGGTCCTCTTCGACAACCTGACGCCGCTCTACCCGACCGAGCGGCTCCAGCTCGAGCACGACCCCAGCGAGATGACCACGCGCGTGGTCGATCTCTTCTCGCCCATCGGCAAGGGGCAGCGCTGCCTGATCGTCTCGCCGCCGCGCGCCGGCAAGACCGTGCTCCTGCAGAACATGGCCCACGCCGTCACCGCCAACCACCCGGACTGCACCCTCATCGTGCTGCTCATCGACGAGCGGCCCGAGGAGGTGACCGACATGGAGCGGACGGTGAAGGGCGAGGTGGTGGCCTCCACCTTCGACGAGCCGGCCACCCGCCACGTGCAGGTGGCGGAGATGGTGATCGAGAAGGCCCGGCGCCTGGTCGAGCACAAGCGCGACGTGGTCATCCTGCTCGACTCCATCACCCGCCTGGCGCGCGCCTACAACTCGGTGGTCCCCCCCTCGGGCAAGATCCTCTCCGGCGGCGTCGACTCCAACGCGCTCCACAAGCCCAAGCGCTTCTTCGGCGCGGCCCGCAACATCGAGGAGGGCGGCTCGCTGACCATCATCGGCACCGCCCTGGTCGACACCGGCAGCCGCATGGACGAGGTCATCTTCGAGGAGTTCAAGGGGACCGGGAACTCCGAGATCGTCCTGGACCGCAAGCTGATGGAGAAGCGCATCTTTCCCTGCATGGACATCGGGAAGAGCGGCACGCGCAAGGAGGAGCTGCTCCTCCCCACCGACTGGCTCTCCAAGATCTACATCCTGCGGCAGACCATCCTGAACGGCCTCGACAACGTGGAGGCGATGAAGTTCATCCTGGACAAGTTCCGCCAGGTGAAGAACCACGACGAGTTCTTCAAGATGATGGTCGGCGGGGGGAAGTAGGCGAGGCTCCCCACGCGCCTCCGCGTGGGCCTCGCCGCGCGCAGGCGCCGCACCGGCCCGTACTCCCCGCTTGACGTAAGCCTCCGATCCGACTAGATCCCCCGGTTCCACAGGAGCCCGGACCATCGCGACGCGATGCAAGCGGCTCGAAAGGCGATCCGAATCATGAAGCCCGGTATCCACCCCGACTACAAGCCGGCCAAGGTCATCTGCGCCTGCGGGAACGTGATCGAGACCCGGTCCACCCGCGGCGACTTCCACATCGAGATCTGCTCGCAGTGCCACCCGTTCTTCACCGGCAAGCAGAAGATCCTCGACACCGCCGGCCGCATCGAGCGGTTCAGGACCCGCTACGCCGCCCAGCCCAACGCGCCTGCGCCGAAGAAGGTGCAGCCGGTCGCCAAGCCGGCCGCCGCCAAGGCCGAGGCGCCCAAGGAGAACCGCGCCGCCAAGCGGGCCAAGGCGGGCAAGACCAAGCCCGCCAAGCCCGAGGCCGCCCCCGCCGCCGAGCCGGCCGGCGAGGTCAAGGCCGAGTAGCTGGCCCGCGCACACCGCCGAGCTGCCCAGGGCGCCTCCCGCGAGGCGCCCTTCTCGTTTCCGGTCCGCGCCTCCCGGGGGTGGACGCCTGCCGCGGAGCCGGGAACCTCGCTGTTGCGCCCATCCGCCCCGGGCTGGTTCAATCCCGGCATGATCCGGAAGCGGCGGCGCGGTCCATCCGGCGAAGGGCTGCGCGAGTACGTGCTGGTGACGCTGTTCCTGGCGCTGGCGGTGGCGGGAGCGCTGATCCTGTTCGGCGACGACATCCGGGGGGCGCTCGGGCTGCGGACCGCGGTGCCGCCCGAGCCACCCCCGTCGGAGCAGCGCTGAAGCTCCCCGGCGCGCCGCCCCTCGTTGGCGTATCCTTCCCTGGTGGCCCCGACCGAACCGCTCGTCCTGATCGTGGACGACGAGCAATCCAACCTCGAGTCGCTCGGCAAGATCTTCGAGCGGGAGGGGTGGCGTGTGGCCCTGGCGGCCTCGGGCCAGGCCGCGCTGGAGGTGCTGCGCCGCGAGCCGGTCTCGGTGGTCGTGACCGACCTCATGATGCCGGGGATGACCGGCGAGGAGCTGCTCCGGGCGGTGCGGACCGTGGCGCCCGGCACCGAGGTGGTGCTCATGACCGCCTACGGCACGGTCGAGTCCGCCGTGGCCGCCATGAAGGAGGGGGCCTACGACTTCATCACCAAGCCGGTGAAGCGCCACGCCATCGTCAAGACCGTGCGCCGGGCGCTGGAGAAGGTCTCGCTGGTGGCGGAGAACCGGGCCCTGCGAGCCCGCCTCACCGAGCTGTCGCGGGGGGACAGCGGCGGGCTGCTCGGCGACGCGCCCGCCTTCCGCGAGGTGGTCGAGACCCTGCGCCTGGCCGCGCCCACCTCGGCCACGGTGCTCCTCATCGGCGAGAGCGGCACCGGCAAGGAGCTGGCGGCGCGGCTCATCCACGATCTCTCGCCGCGCGCCCAGGGCCCGTTCGTGCCCATCAACTGCGCCGCCATCCCCGAGGGGCTGCTCGAGTCCGAGCTCTTCGGCCACGAGCGCGGCGCCTTCACCGGCGCGGTGGCCCGCAAGGAGGGGCGCTTCGAGCGCGCCCGGGGCGGCACCCTCTTCCTCGACGAGGTCGGCGAGATCCCGCTCTCCCTGCAGGTGAAGCTGCTCCGCTTCCTGCAGGACGGCGTGCTCGAGCGCGTGGGCGGCACCGAGAGCCTGCGGGTGGAGGTGCGGGTGGTGGCCGCCACCAACAGCGACCTGGGCGCGGCCGTCCGCGCCGGCCGCTTCCGCGAGGACCTGTTCTACCGGCTGGACGTGGTCTCGGTGCGGCTGCCGCCGCTGCGGGAGCGGCGCGAGGACGTGCCGCTGCTGGCCATGACCTTCCTGCGGAGGCTGGCGGAGAAGAACGGGAAGCACGTCACTGCCTTCACGCCGGCCGCCCTGGGCGCCCTCGAGGCCTACCCCTGGCCCGGCAACGTCCGCGAGCTGCTCCACGCCGTCGAGCGCGCGGTGATCCTGTGCCGGGGGGACTCCGTGGACGTGGGCGACCTGCCGGAGTCGATCCGATCGCAGGCCAGCGGAGGTGGGCCGCCGCAGGGCGCCGGGACGCAGGGCGGCGCCGCGCCGGGTGCGCCGGCGCTGCTGGTGCCGCTCGGCACCACCATGGACGACATCGAGCGGCTGGTGATCCGCGAGACGCTGCGCCAGACCAAGGGCGACAAGAACCTGGCGGCGCAGATCCTGGGCATCGCCGCCCGGACCATCTACCGGAAGCTGGATCGTGACGACGAGGGGCGGCTGGTGGAGCCGGGCGGATCGGGCGACGGCGAGGGCGAGTGATCCGCGCGGCCGGCAAGCCGGTGCAGCGCCGCTCGCCCTCCGATCCGGATGCGGCGCGCCCGGACGGAAGCTCGCCCGCGGCCCCCGCCAGGCGCCGAGGGAGCGCCCCCTGCGGCCTGCTGCGGAGCGGCCCCGCCCGTGCCAATTTGGCGCCCGCTCCGGGCCCCGGCCGTGCGGATTGCCAGATTGGCAGCCGCGCCGGCCGCCGGCCGTCCTCGCGGTCGGAAGCTCCGGGATTTCTGCGTGGCCACGGGGAGTTGAACGATGTGGATCGGGTCCGGCGGTGGCACGTCGGTTGCTCACCACTCGCCCCGGGCGGTCCACCTTCGACAGGCTCAGGCCAGGCATGCTCGACCTCTTCTTCCGAAAGTACGCCTGGACGGCGAACCTGCTGCTCCTGTTCGTGGCGGCCTGGTTCACGGCCAGGATGGTGAACACGCTGGTCGGTGCCGTGATCCGGCCGCGCCCGCAGGCCGACCTCTCGTCGCCGGCTCCCGCGCCGCGCCAGGCGCCGCCGCTGGTGCTGGACGACACCAAGCTCTACCACCTCATCGGGGTCGAGCCGCCGGCCGAGCCCGACACGTCGGTGGCCGTGGTTTCCCGGCGTCCGCAGAACTGCGCCGATCCCGATGCACAGCCAGTGAAGTCGGACCTGCGCCTCTCGCTGGTGGGCGGCGTGCTGAACACCATCCCGCGCTACTCGCTCGCCACCATCGCCGACGCAACCGGCAACGAGACGCACGTCCTGGGCGTCGGGGACCGGATCGCCAGCGCCGAGATCCTGGGGCTGGAGCGGATCCGGACAGACGGCGACATCACCGGCAACGGCTTCAAGCTGGTGGCCATCATCTGCAACGAGGGGACCAAGGAGTACGTCGAGTCCGACTCGAGCGTGTCCGTCGGCACCACCGTCGCCTCGGCCGTTCCCAACCTCGGCGTCGCCCCGGTGCCGCGCCCCGGCACGCCGGTGGCGAGCCCGATGGAGGGCGTCCGCCCGGTGGGGCCGAACCAGTACCAGATCGACCGCAAGGTCATCGACAGCACGCTGGGCGACCTCAACCAGATCGCCACCCAGGCCCGCATCGTCCCGTCGTTCAAGAACGGCGTGGCCAACGGGTTCAAGCTCTTCTCCATCCAGCCCGGGTCGCTCTACTCCGCCATCGGGGTGGAGAACGGCGACGTCATCCAGCGCGTCAACGGCTACGAGATCAACTCTCCGGAGAAGGCCCTCGAGCTGTACCAGAAGCTCCGCGAGTCGAGCCACGTGACGATCGAGCTGGAGCGAAACGGACAGCCGGTCCGGAAGGAATACAACATCGCCGGTCCCTGACCGGGCGCCAAGGCACCTCATGCGAATGCTCCTCGCCACGATCCTCCTCGTCCCCGCCCTCGCGCTCGCGCAGCTGGAGCCGCCCACCGACGGTCCGCAGCCGCCGGCCGACGGTTCGCAGCCGCCGGCGCGGCCCACCGGCACACCCTTCTCGCGTCCCCGCGAGCGGCAGGAGCGGCTGCTCCGCCAGCGATCCGCGGTGCCACGCCCGGGCACGGCGCCGCAGAACGCGGCCGGCGGGCCGTCCGGCCCCGTCCGCCCCGCGGTTCCC
The DNA here is from genome assembly GCA_963736345.1 of uncultured Pseudomonadota bacterium. Classification (GTDB taxonomy): domain Bacteria; phylum Myxococcota; class Myxococcia; order Myxococcales; family Anaeromyxobacteraceae; genus Anaeromyxobacter. The sequence continues at coordinate 339,197 of CAVTOU010000007.1, forward strand.
GCGCCGGGCGCCCGCCCCCCGACCACCGCCGCGCCGCAGCCGGCTCCCGGCGCGCCCGCCCCGGCGGGCGAGGCCACCATCCGGGCCGCGGACGGGCGCTGCGTGCCGCTCCAGGGCCGCTTCATGCTGAGCTTCAACAAGGCCGACATCATCGACGTGCTGGAGCAGGCCAGCCGCTGGACGTGCCGGAACTTCATCTACACGGACGACGTGGCGCGCGGGAAGATCACCCTGCTCTCCAAGACGCCGGTCACCTCCGAGGAAGCGTACGCGGCCTTCCTGGCGGCCCTCTCCGCCAACAACATCACCATCTACTCGACCGGCAAGTACTACAAGCTGGGCCGGGCGCCGGACTCGAAGAAGCTTCCCATCCCCACCTACACCGATCCCGAGTCGGGGGTGCCGGCCACCGAGCAGATCGTGACCAAGGTGATCCGGCTGCAGTCGACCGACGCCGACATGCTGCGCGGGGTGCTGGGCAACTTCATCTCCCCGCAGGGCGCCGACATCCAGTCCATCCCGCCCGACACCCTGATCATCACCGACACCGGCCTCAACATCCGCCGCATCGAGAGGATGCTCGAGACCATCGACCGGCCCGGCGGCGGAGACCTGATCCACATCGTCCAGCTCCGCTACGCCGCCGCCAAGGACGTGGCCGACAAGCTGAACCAGATCTTCCAGGCGCAGCAGGGGGGCAGTCGCGCCCGGCGCGGCATCTCCACCGGGCCCATCGCCCGGCCGGTGCCGCCGGGCGGCGTGGTCCAGGCCGCCCCCGGGGCCGCCCCCGGCGGCCCGGTGGACGTCTCGGTGAGCAAGGTCCTGCCCGACGAGCGCACCAACAAGCTCATCATCATCGCCGACGAAAAGAGCTTCCAGCGCGTCCAGGAGCTGCTCGAGCAGCTCGACGTGCCCACCGGGGCCGACGGCGGCATCCACGTCGTGTTCCTCAAGAACGCCAGCGCCGAGGAGCTGGCCACCACCCTCTCCAGCCTGGCGCAGGGCCAGGCCAAGCGGAGCGGGGGCGGGCCTCCCGCCGCGGCCCCCGCGCAGCCGCTGGGGGGCGGGATGACCTTCAACCGCCCCACCCCCACCCCCGCGCCCAGCTCGCCCGAGGGCTCCGCCACCGCCGAGCTGTTCAGCGGCGAAGTGAAGATCACCGCCGACAAGGCCCAGAACGCGCTCCTGGTCCAGGCCAGCGGCGCCGATTTCATCGCCATCTCGCGCCTCATCGAGAAGCTGGATCGCGCCCGCCGGCAGGTCTTCGTCGAGGCGGTGATCATGGAGGTGAACCTCAACAACCAGACCGACCTGGGCGTGGGCGCCCACGGCTTCGTGGACGTGACCGTCAACGGCCGGAAGGGCGTGCTGCCGCTGGTCTCCCAGCCGGGTCAGGTCTCCTCGCTCAGCCCCGCCGGCATCGTCTCGCTGGGCGGGTTCCTGACCGGGTTCACGGGGCCGACCTCGGGCACGCTCAAGGACCTGACCGGCGGGGTGCTGTCGCTGCCCTCCATCGGCGTGCTCATCCGCGCCCTGCAGACCAGCTCGGACGTGAACGTCATCTCCACCCCGCACGTGCTGGCCACCGACAACGAGGACTCGGAGATCACGGTCGGGAACAACGTCCCCTTCCAGTCGGGCTTCTTCCCCTCCGGCATCTCCAACCTGCTGGGCGGCGCCTCCGGGAGCAACACCAACGCCAACAACCTGGCCGGCCTGCTGGGAACGAGCGGCGGTCTCTCCAACCTGGCCGCCGGCATCCAGCGCCAGAACGTGGAGCTGCGGCTCAAGATGAAGCCGCAGATCAACGAGGGGGGGAACGTACGCCTCAGCATCGAGGTGCAGAACGAGGAGATCGCCAGCACCGATCCCGTGCTGGGACCGACCACCGCCAAGCGCAGCGTCAAGACGCAGATCGTCGCCAAGGACCAGAGCACCATCGTCATCGGCGGCCTGATCCAGGAGCGTGCCACCCGCTCGGTGAAGAAGGTGCCGGTGCTGGGCAGCCTGCCGGTGCTGGGCGCGCTCTTCCGCGAGACGCAGAGCATCAAGCAGAAGACCAACCTGCTCGTCTTCCTGACCCCCTACATCATCCGCGACGAGGCCGACTACCGGCGCATCTACGAGAAGAAGCGCAAGGAGCAGGAAGACTTCATGGTGCAGTTCTACGGGAAGAAGCGCGAGTACAACGTCGACGTCGACTTCTCGCGCAAGCCCGGACCGCTGGCCCGGATCCACCAGGGCGTGCAGGAGGAGACCTCCCGGATCGAGAACGGCGGCCCCGGGCTGCCCGGCGAGGGCATGAGCACGCCGCCGGCCGGGCCGGGCCAGGCGGTGCCCCCCGCGCCGCAGCCGGAGCGCGGCACCCGGACCCCGGCCGCACCCTCCCCCCCGCCGCTGCAGCCCGAGGGGCAGCCGGAGGCCCAGCCGCCCGACCAGGCGCCGCAGCCGCAGCCGCCCGACGGAACCGAGCAGCCCCAGGAATGACCTCGCCTCCCTGATCGATCTCAGGATCCCCGATGCCCAACCCCGCCGAGATCCAGACCGAGATGGCCCCGCTGGCCGGCGCGCCCGTGCGCGAGGCCGCCGCCCCGGTGACCCGCGCGCCTGCCTGGCCGTGCGGACGCCCGCTGGGGGAGATCCTGGCCGAGACGGTCAAGCTCTCCCCCGAGAAGCTGGAGGAGGCGCTGGCGCTGCAGCGCGGCGAGCAGGCCGGTACGCGGCTGGGCGAGATCCTGGTCCGGATCAAGGCCGTGACCGAGGAGGACGTGCTGCGCGCGCTGGCCCTGCAGCTCGACCTGCCCTTCCTGACCCACATCGACCCGACCAGCATCTCCGACGAGCTGGCGGCCAAGGTCCCCATCCACTTCGCCAAGACGGCGCGGGTGCTGCCGCTGGCGCAGGAGGGCGAGGCGGTCCGGGTGGCGGTGGCCGATCCACTCGACACCTCGGCCCAGGACTCGATCTCGATGCTGCTCTCCGCGCCGGTGAGCCCGGAGGTGGCCGCGCCGCAGACGGTGCTCGACGCCATCAACGCCGTCTACGACCGCGCCGCCGACGAGCACGACAAGCTCATGGAGGACCTCGAGACCGAGGACCTCGAGAGCGTGGCCCACGAGCTGGAGGAGCCGACCGACCTCCTCGACGCGGACGACGAGGCCCCCATCATCCGCCTCGTCAACTCGCTCATGTTCCGGGCCGTCAAGGAGCGGGCCAGCGACATCCACATCAACCCGGAGGAGAAGGACATCTCGGTCCGTTACCGCATCGACGGCGTGCTGCGCGAGGTGATCCGCCCTCCCAAGCGCTTCCAGGCCTCCATCGCCAGCCGCATCAAGATCATGGGTGGGCTCAACATCGCCGAGAAGCGGCTGCCGCAGGACGGGCGCATCCGCATCAAGATCGCCGGCAAGGACGTCGACATCCGCCTCTCCACCGTGCCCACCGCGCACGGGGAGCGGATCGTGATGCGCCTCCTCGACAAGTCGAGCGTGGTGCTGGACCTGGAATCGCTCGGGTTCGAGGACTGGCAGCTCAAGATCATGGACGGGCTCATCACCCGCTCCCACGGCATCGTGCTGGTCACCGGACCGACCGGCTCGGGCAAGACCACCACGCTCTACGCCGGCCTGGCCAAGATCAACTCCTCCGACCTGAACATCCTCACCATCGAGGACCCGGTCGAGATCCCGCTCAAGGGGATCGGCCAGGTGCAGGTGAACCCCAAGATCGACCTCACCTTCGCCAACGGGCTGCGCTCCTTCCTGCGCCAGGACCCGGACATCATCATGGTGGGCGAGATCCGCGACCTGGAGACGGCCGAGATCGCCATCCAGGCCTCGCTCACCGGCCACCTGGTGCTCTCCACCGTCCACACCAACGACGCGGCCGGCGCCATCACCCGCCTGGTGGACATGGGGGTGCAGCCCTTCCTGGTGGCCTCCTCGCTGGTGGGCGTGCTGGCCCAGCGGCTGGTGCGCGTGCTCTGCACCGCCTGCAAGGAGGCCTACGTGCCCACCGCCGAGGAGCGGCAGCAGGCCGGCCTCACCGAGGCCATCCTGAAGAAGGCCGGCAGCCCGAAGCACCTGTACCGGGCGGTGGGGTGCCCGGCCTGCCAGGGCACCGGCTACCAGGGCCGCACCGGCATCTACGAGCTCATGCTGGTGGACGACGACGTGCGGCCGCTGATCCTGAAATCGGTCGACGCGACCACCATCAAGCGGGCCGCGGTCGAGCGCGGGATGATCACCCTGCTCGAGCACGGCGCCTACAAGGTGGCGCGCGGCGTCACCACCGCGGCCGAGGTGCTGTCGGTCACGGCAGAGGACATCCGCTAGGTCATGCCCGTCTTCCAGTACAGGGCGCTGAGCGCCGCCGGCAAGTCGATGACCGGCCTCCGCGAGGCCGATTCGCCCCGCACGCTGCGCAGCGTGCTGCGCCGCGAGGGCGTCTACCTGACCGAGGTGCTGGGCGAGAAGGCCCAGAAGGCGGCCGCCTCGCGCGAGGTGAACGTCAGGCGCTGGGTCCTGGGCCGCATCAGCGCCCAGGACCTGGCCATCGCCACCCGGCAGCTGGCGGTGCTGGTCCACGCCGGCATCCCGCTGGTCGAGGCCATGACCGCGCTGGTCGACCAGGTGGACCACGAGCGGCTCAAGCGCGTGCTGGGCGACGTGAAGCAGCGGGTCAACGAGGGCGCCGCGCTGGCCGACGCCATGGAGGCGCACCCGCGCGTCTTCACCACCCTGTACGTGAACATGATCCGCGCCGGCGAGCACTCGGGCGCGCTCGAGGCCGTGCTCAAGCGCCTGGCCGAGTTCACCGAGAGCCAGGCGCGGCTCCGCTCCAAGATCCTGGCCACCATGGTCTACCCCATCGCCATGGTGTGCATCGGCTCGGTGGTGATGGGCATCCTCTTCACGGTGGTGATCCCCAAGATCACCCGCATCCTGGCGGACACCAACGCGGTCCTGCCCTGGTACACGCAGGTCACCATCGGCGTCTCCTCCTTCATCGCCGGCTACTGGTGGGCCATCCTGGTGGCGGTGGGGCTCGGCATCTGGAGCTTCGGCCGCTGGAAGAAGACGCCGGCCGGCCGCGAGAAGTGGGACCGGTTCCGGCTGCGGGCCCCGGTCTTCGGCTCGGTGAGCCGGCAGATCGCGGTGGGCCGCTTCGCCCGGACCCTCTCGACCCTGCTCCGGAGCGGCGTCCCGCTCCTCACCTCCCTCGACATCGTCAAGAACGTGATGGGCAACACCCGCCTGGCCCAGGTGATCGACGAGGCGCGCGACGCCATCCGCGAGGGCGAGTCCATCGCCGCGCCGCTCAAGCGCTCCGGCGAGTTCCCGCCGCTGGTCCACCACATGGTGGCGGTGGGGGAGCGCTCGGGCGCGCTCGAGGAGATGCTCGCGACCGTGGCCGACACCTACGAGAGCCAGGTCGAGGCCACCATCAACGCCCTCACCTCGCTGCTCGAGCCGCTCATGATCGTCACCATGGGCGTGGTGGTGGCGTTCATCGTCTTCTCGGTCCTGATGCCCATCCTTCAGATCAACAACCTGGCGGGAGGATAGCCGTGAAAACTGCCCATGGGTCTGCTCACCCGGAGCCAGAACAGAGCACCCTGAGCCTGTCGACGGGTCACCCTGAGCTCGTCGAAGGGGCCGCAGCACGCGGCATGACGCTCATCGAGATCATGGTGGTGCTGGTCATCCTGGGGATGATCGCCGCGGCCGTGGCCGTGAACGTCGTCAACCAGCAGCAGAAGGCCGAGGTCAGGACGGCCAAGACCGACGTCCAGCACATCGCCAGCCAGGGCGTGGACGCCTTCCGGGTGATGAAGGGGCGCTACCCCACCACCGAGGAGGGCCTCCGCATCCTCATCCAGGAGGGCTTCCTCAAGGCCAACAACGCCGACGGATCGCTCAAGGACCCGTGGGGCCACGAGTACGTCTACCTGTACCCGGGGCAGGCCCACCCCGACGGCTACGACGTGAAGAGCAACGGCCCGGACGGCCAGCCGGGCACGCCCGACGACATCGTCAGCTTCTAGGAGCCGAGTGCACCTGCGCCCTGCCAGTCGATCCGGCGGCTTCACGCTCATCGAGCTCCTGGTGGTGCTCGCAGTCATCGCCGGCGCGGCCGCCATGGTGGTCCCGGCAATGAACTCCATCACCGGCGCCGACGCCCGGAAGTCGGCCGGCCAGCTGGCCGGCACGATGCGCGTGCTCTTCGACGCGGCCGCGTTGCGCCACGCCACCTGCCGGCTGGGCATCGATCTCGACAAGCGCGCCTTCTGGGCCGAGTGCGCCCCGGGCCCGGCCGGCGTCGCGCCCGGCGCCGACGACGACGACGCGCTGGCGATCCGGTTCCCGGACGAGTCCGACCCGGAGATCCGCCGGATCCTGGCCCGGTCGACGTTCGGCGAGTTCAAGGACCGGCTGGTCGAGAAGCGCGAGCTGCCCGGAAAGACCGGCTTCGGCCCGGTGCACCTGGAGGGCCGGCGCGACGCGCAGGAGTCCGGCACCGCCTACGTCTACTTCTTCCCAGGCGGCCAGGCGCAGAAGGCCTGGGTGCCGGTGGTGGACGGGAACAACGTCTTCACGGTGGTGACCGAGCCGTTCACCGGGCGCAGCCGGGTGGTGGCGGGCAAGGTGGAGGTGAAGGAGTGACGCCGCTCTCGCCGAGCCAGGCATCAGGCCTCAGGCTTCAGGCTTCAGGCGAAGCTCTTCCCGCCAAGGCCCGCCGGGGGTTCACGCTCCTCGAGGTCATGGTCGCGCTGGGGATCCTGGCCGGGGCCATGGTGGCCATCTCGCAGATGACCAGCGCCTCGCTCGCCAACCACGCCCGCGCCGTGCGGCTGGAGGTGGCGACGCTCCTGGCGCGCGGCAAGCTGGCCTCGCTACAGGACGGGTTCGACAAGGACGGCTTCCGCGACTTCGACCAGACCGACGAGGGCTCCTTCGATGCCGAGGGCCACCCCGAGGTGCACTGGAAGCTGGAGGTGGTGAAGCCGCAGATGGAGCTCGGGCCCGACCAGATCCTGGCCGTGCTCACCGGCGCCGCCGGGGAGGGGGAGGACAAGGTCGACCTGGCCAGCCTGCTCGGGACGAAGGCCAAGGAGGCGGGCGACAAGGAGTCCGGGATCGAGACCCTATTCCCGGGCGCGGCGGCCCTGGGGCCCATGCTCCAGGCGCAGCTCACCCAGATCGGCGAGCAGATCAAGAAGGGGCTGCGCGAGGTCCGGCTCACCGTCTCCTGGAAGGACGGCAAGCGGACCGAGTCCTTCACGGTGGTGACGCACCTGGTGTCCTTCGGAAGCGGGACGGGGATGGCGCCGTGACCGGGACGCCCGCCATGCGCCGAAGCGCCCGCGGCTTCACGCTCATGGAGGTCATGATCGCGCTGGCGATCACCGCCGGCATGGGGCTCATGACCATCGGCGCCTTCCGCCAGGTCGATCGGGCCCACGAGATCACCCGCGACCAGGGGGACCGCTTCGCCGGGGCCCGCCTCGCGCTCTCGCGCATGTCGCGCGAGGTCTCGATGGCCTTCATCTCGCAGCACTTCGACTCGAACCGTCTCCGCGAGCGGCCCACCGTCTTCGTGGGGAAGGAGGACGACCTGCTCTTCTGCACCTTCGCGCACGAGCGCCTGGCGCGGGACGCGCGCGAGTCGGACCAGTCGGCGGTGGAGTACACGCTCGAGCCCGATCCGGAGCACTCGGGCGAGCGGGCCCTGTTCCGGCGCGAGAAGGTGCACATCGACGAGGAGATCGATCGGGGCGGCCGCAAGGACCTGGTGGCCGACCACCTCACCTCGCTCCGCTTCCAGTACTGGGACCCGAGGAAGAACGACTGGGTGCGCGAGTGGTCCACCAGGTCGGTCGACCACCCGGGGGATCTGCCCACCCGGGTCAAGTTCGAGCTGGAGCTGAAGCTCGCCGACGGCCGGATCGAGAAGCTCTCCACGGAGGCGCGGATCGCGCTCACGCGATCGCTGAACTTCTGACATGAAGGGGCTCCGGAGCGCCTGGATGCAGGGTGGGGGCCCCGCGCAAACGCGCGGGGGAGGGGCGCAGCCCCTCCGCGCTGGGTGCCGCGCAAGCCCCCCTTCCGAGATCCGGAAGAAGACGGGGGCGCAGCGCGGCGGGACCCAGCGTAGCAGGGGTGGGGCCCCGCCGGCTCTGCCGGCGGGGCGGGGCGGCACGCCCCGTGCGACAGAGCGCGGCGCCGCCCTGCTGGTGGCCATCGTGGCCATCGCGGTGCTCACCGCGCTGGCCGTCGACCTCTCCTACGAGACGCAGGTCCGGCTGCGCATCGCCGCCAACGCCCGCGACGAGCTGCGGGCGGAGATGCTGGCGCAGAGCGCCGTGAACGTCTCCCGCCTGGTGCTGGGCTTCCAGAATCAGATCGATCAGGCCATGGCCGCCGCCTGCCCGCCCCAGGCCACCTCGGGCACGTCCGGGGGGACCGCCACCACCGCGGCCTGCCCGCGCCCGCAGCTCTGGAACATCGTCCCGGTCAGCTCGGCGCTCACCCAGTCGCTCTTCGGCGACGCGGGCGCGGGGGCGAGCGCCAGGGGGGCGCTGCCCGCCAAGGCGTCGTCGGCCGAGAAGCCCGAGGGCGGCGCCCCGGCGCTCGCCACCACCTCGCTGGGCGACTTCGACGGCGGGTTCCAGGCCCGCATCGAGGACGAGGGGCAGAAGATCAACGCGCAGCTCACCGGGCTCGAGCTGAGCGGGTTCCTGGGCAGCCAGGTCGAGGCCCTGCTGCGCATGGTCTGCGAGACCAGGTGGGACCCGCTCTTCGACCGGACCGACGCCGACGGCCAGCGCTACTCGCGCGCCGATCTCATCGTCAACCTGCGGAACTGGGTCAGCGACGACAACACCGGGGCGGCGCTCAAGGCCAGCTTCCCGGGCGGGAACTGCTCGTTCATCGTCCCGCCCAGCCCGTTCGAGCACGGGTTCGCGGACAAGAACTTCCCCTACGACCGCGGCACCGATCGCTACCGGACCAAGAACGCCCCCATGGACTCGGTCGAGGAGCTGCACCTGGTGGCGGGCGTGACCGACGCCTTCATGGCCGCCTTCGGCGATCAGCTCACCGTGTACCTCAACAAGAACGGGGGCGGCATCAACGTGAACTCGGACGATCCCCGCCAGCAGCTGGTGGTGGCGTGGCTCCTCAGCGATCCCACCTCGCTGCAGATCAAGCTGAGCGACCCGAAGTTCCTCGAGAACTACCACAAGGCGCTCACCGCCGCCCGGATGGGTGGGTTCGTCACCATCACCGCCACGCAGGTGCGGGACATCCTCCAGTCGCTGGGCGTGGCCACCCGGACCGACGTTGCCCTCACCGGCGACAGGAGCCCGTTCACCGACCGCTCCCTGGTGTTCCGCATCCGCGCCCTGGGGGTGGCGGGCGACGTGACGCACGACACCGAGGCGGTGGTGACCTTCGACCCGGGCCAGATCAGACAGATGACACAGACCACGCAGAACCAGACGCAGCCACGGCAGCAGCTCGGCGCGGCCGCCGGCCAGCTCAACATGGGCCAGCTCATCCACTGGCACGAGGACTAGGGAACATGGCGCAGCGAATCCTCGGCATCGATCTGGGCGCGCACCTGGTGAAGGCCGTGCTGCTCGAGTCCACCTACCGCGGCTACGCCGTGCTCGGGCACGGCTCGGCCCTGGTGGAGCCTCCGGCGGAGGGCACGACCCTGCTGGCGCGCCAGGTGGCCGCGCTCGAGGCGCTCATCGCCGACCGCGGCTGGAAGGTCGGGGACGCGGTGGCGGCGCTGCCGGGCGCCGGGCTGTCGTCCTCCATCGTCACCCTCCCCTTCACCGACCTGCGGCGCATCGAGCAGACCATCGGCTTCGAGGTGGAGGAGCAGATCCCCTTCGAGCTCTCCGGGGTGGCCTGGGACTGGCAGCTGCTGGGCGTGCGCGAGGGGCGCTCCGACCTGTACGTGGGCCTGGTCCGCCGGGAGGAGCTGGCCGCGCTGCTGGCGGCCCTGGCCCCGCTGGGCATCGATCCGCGCGCGGTGGTGACGCCCGGTCCGGCCTACGCGGCGCTCCTGACCGCGGGCGCGGCCGGATCCGAGCTCCCACCCGAGCCCGGCGAGAGCCTGGCCGCCACGGTCGTGGTCGACATCGGGCAGGAGCGAACCAACGTGTGCGTGGCGGTGCAGGGATCCTGCGAGCAGGCCCGCACCTTCGCCTTCGGGGCGGCGCAGCTGGCCCGGGCCCTGTCGCGCGACCTGGGCTGCAGCGAGGCGCAGGCGCACGCCATGCTCTCCGCCGAGGCCCGCCACCAGCCCCTCGATCCCGCGCTCCAGCAGCTGGCATCCGATCCGCGCGCCCCCGAGGCGCTGCGGCGGGCGCTGGCCGGGCTGGCGCGGGAGCTGCGCTCCACCCTGCGGGCCTGGCGCGCCCGGGTCGGCGCGCGCCGCGTGGTGCGGCTCCTGCTGGCCGGCGAGCTGGGCCGCCTGCCCGGCCTGCCCGAGATCCTGGCCCCCGAGGTGGAGGGGGCGGTCCAGCCGCTGGCGCTCGAGGGTCCGGCCGCCCAGGAGATCCCGGCCGAGGACGCGCCCGGCTACGCCCTGGCGCTGGCCCTGGCGCTGCGCGGGCACCAGGGCGGCCGCGCCGGCCGCCTCAACCTGCGCCGCGGCGACCTGGCCTACACCCGCGACTTCGAGCACGTGAAGGGCCGGGTGGCGCGGCTGGCGATGGCGGCGGCGCTGCTGGTGGTCCTGGCCATCGCCTCGGCCGGCGTGAAGGTGTTCGCCCTCTCGCGGCAGGAGCGACTCCTCGATCGCGCCCTGTGCGACGCGGAGCAGAAGCTCATCGGCAAGTGCTACCCCAACTTCGAGGAGGCGCAGGCGGTGCTGCGCGGCCACGGCGGGGGCGGCGGCGCCCTGCCCAAGGCCACCGCGGTCGACCTGCTGAACGAGCTCTCGGACCGGGTGCCGCAGGACGTGAAGGTGCGGTTCGACAAGATGGACGTGACCCGGGACAAGCTCCACCTGGAGGGGTCCACCGAGAGCGCCGAGAGCGTGGACAAGCTGGTGAGCGGGCTCAAGGGATCGCGCTGCTTCGCCGACGCGCGCTCGGGGAGCGCCCGGCGGCGCCCCGACGGCAAGTTCGAGTTCTCCATCGACTCGGGGCTGACCTGCCTCGAGAACGGCGCCCGCGAGGCCGCGGGCGGGAGGGGATGACATGGAACGCCTCCTGCGCCTCAAGGCCGACGTGCTGGCCTGGCTGGCCAAGCTCTCCCCGCGGGAGCGGGTGATGGTCTCGGCCGCGGCCGCGGCGGTGTTCGTCTTCATCGCCTCCCTGGTCTCGGTCTCCATCTCGAACGGGATCTCGATGCGCGAGCGACGCATCGAGGAGAAGACGCGACTCCTGTCGCAGGTCTCGAAGCTGGCCGAGGGGTACCGGGCCCGCCAGGCCGAGCGGCAGTCGCTGGAGGCGCGGCTCCGCGGTCCGCCGGTCCAGCTCCTCAGCTACATCTCGCAGCAGGGCGCGGCCCTCCAGATCGAGGTCGGCGACCTGCGCCCCGCCAACGCCCCGGGCGACCTGGAGGGGCTCAAGGAAGAGATGGTGGAGGTGAACCTGGCCCGGGTGGAGCTGGCCAAGCTGGCCCGCTTCCTCCAGGCCCTGGAGCGCGGTCAGGGGGTGGTGCAGGTCCGGCGGCTGCGGCTCAACACCCGCAACGACGACCAGCGGCAGGTGGACGCCACCTTCACCGTATCGGCCTACCAGCTGAAGGGATGAGGTCCGCGAACGCGCCATGAAGATGCCCCCCTGGTTCACCGACCACCCCCGGGTCCTGTACGCCGCCTTCGCCGTGGCGGCCTTCGCGCTCTCGCTGCGCTGGACCTTCCCCTCCGAGGCGGTCCGGGAACGGCTCATCTACGAGGCCGGGGCCCTGGGCTGGCAGATCGACGTCCAGCAGGTCCGCCCCTCTGCCCTGCTCGGCGTGCGCATGGACGGGGTGGCGCTGACCGACGCCTACGGCCTCAAGATCCCGGTGGACCGGCTGGACGCTTCGCTGGAGGTCCTGCCGCTGCTCGTCGGCCGCCGCGTGCTCGAGTACCGGGCCTCGCTGTACGACGGTACCATCGAGGGAAGCGCCGGCCTCTCCGGCCAGCAGCGCCGGATGAAGGTGTCGATCGACGGGGTGGAGCTGGCCCGCGCCATGCCGCTGCGCAAGGCGGCCGGCATGGACCTGGCCGGCAAGGTGTCGGGCCGGGCCGACCTCACCCTGCCCGGCGGCGCGCTGGAGCGGGCCAGCGGCAGCCTGGAGCTGTCCGTCGCGGGGGCGGGCCTGGGCGGCGGGCAGGTGCCCGCGCTCCTGAACCTGACCCTCCCGCCCGTGTCGCTCGGCACCGTGAGCGCCGCCGCCAAGGTCGAGCAGGGTCGGGTGACCGTCGACAAGCTCGAGGCCAAGGGCGGCGACGCCGAGCTGACCGGCGAGGCCATCGCGGTGGTGCTGCAGCCGCGCATGGAGTACGCCCCGCTGACCGGACAGGCGCGGGTGCTCTTCCAGTCGACCCTCTGGCAGAAGCCCAACGCCGCCAGCCTGCGGCCGGTCATGGAGGGCGCGCTCAGCTCCTCGCGCGGCCCCGACGGCAGCTACCGGTTCCAGGTGTCCGGCAGCCTCGGCCACCCGCAGCTCCGGCCCGGCGCAGCCGGCGGCGCCCCGCCACCGCCGCCACCGCCGCCGGCGGGGGGAGGGGCGGACTGAGCGCGGTGGCTACACCTTGAACCGGTTGACCCGCTCCGAGAGCGCCCGGGCGCTCGAGCCGATCTGATCCGAGATCCCCGAGAGCCCGTGCACGGCGGACTCGTGCTGGCCGGCCGCGTGCGAGAGGGCCTGCAGCGCCTTCTTGACGTGCTCGGTGGCGGCGGCGTGGTTCTCCACGGCGCTGGTGATCTCCTGGATCATGTTCTCCAGACGGGAGAGGCTTTCGAGCTGCCGCTTGCCGATCCCGGACTGCTCCTCCAGGGCCCGGGCCACCCGGTCGGCCATGGCGCTCACGCCGCGCGAGATGGAGTGCACCCCGCCCACGCTGCGCCCCACCAGCTGCACCGCGTCGGCCACCGCCCGGGACCCCTCCGCCACCAGCTCCACCAGGCTGGCCACCTCGCGCGAGGACTGCGCGTGCGCCTGCACCGCGGTGCGGATGGCGGCGGCGGTCTCCCGGCCGCGGGCGGTGGAGCGCCGGATCTCCGCCAGCGCCCCGAGCGAGTTGCGCGCCAGCTGCACGCCCTCCGACGCCAGGGCGTCGCCGCGGTCGATGAGGGCGGCGGTGCCCTCCACGTCCTCGCGCACGGCGCGGATGATGTCGCCGATGGACTTGGTCGAGCGCGCGATCTGCGAGGCCAGGTCGCGGATCTGGTCGGCCACCACCGCGAACGCCTTGCCGTGCTCGCCGGCCTGGGCGGCGATGATGGAGGCGTTGAGGGAGAGCAGGTTGGTCCGGCCGGCCACCTCGGAGATGAAGTCCACCACCTGGTCGATGTCGTCGGAGCGGTGGCCCAGCACCGCGATGCGCTGGTGGGCGTCGGCCACCGCGCCGCGCAGGGTCTCGATGCCGTGGACCGTCCCCTCCACCACCAGCCCGGCCCGGTCGGCCATCTCCGCCACCGCCGAGGCGGTGCCCTCGCTCTCGGTGGCGGCCCGCTCCAGGCCCGCCACCGAGGTCTTGATCTCGGCCAGGGTCCCGCCCGAGCGCGCGGCCAGCGTCTCCAGCGCGCCCAGCCGGCCCTCCGCGTCGCGCCCGGCCGCGCCCAGCCCCTGCACGTCGCCGACCGAGGCCGCCATGGCCCGCTCCAGCTCCACCGCCTTCTTGTGGACCTCCTCGAAGGCCTCGGCCATCTCGCCCACCGTCCGGCTGGTGGCGGACACGTAGTCCGAGAGCCCGACCAGGCCGTGCGAGACCTTGGCCATCGAGCTCTCCATGGCGTCCACCGCGCCCTGGACGGCGCGCACGCCCTCGTGCTGCTCCAGCGCGCCCCGGCGCACCTGCTCGCCGATGGAGCCGGCCGCGATCGCGCCGGTGGAGACGTGCTCGGTGGCGGCCTGGACCTCGCGGACCAGGCCGGTCAGCCCCTGGGCCATGCGCCGGAACTGGGTCGCCAGCCGGCCCATCTCGTCGGTGGTGACGAAGGGCGGGGTGGCGGTGAGGTCGCCGGAGGCGATGCGGTCGGCGGCGCTGCCCAGCGTGCGGAAGGGCAGGGTGATGGCCGTGGCAGCGAGCCAGGCCAGCAGGGCCGAGGCCGCGAAGGTGATCAGCGCCGCGATGAGCAGCGACCACGCGAACGCGGCCATGCGCGGCGTGACCCCGTCCTCGGCCAGGTAGACGCGGACGAACCGGCCCCCGCCCGCCTCCCGCGTCACCATCCATCCGCGGTGCGTCCGGGTGCTCCCCACGGCAGGAGGGACCCGTTCCCAGTCGCGGGGCACCGCGCCGGCCAGCGCCAGGAGCTCGCCCCCGGGGGAGAGCACCGCCGCCGGCAGCCGCGCCTCGCGCTCGACGGCGGCGGCGAGATCCGCCGGCGACTGGCCCGCGGCCCGGGCCACGGTCCAGTCGGCGACGCGCGCCGTCGAGGACAGCAGGTCCGCGATCACCGACTCGCGATGGCGCAGGTATCCGAGCGAGGCGACCAGCAGCACGCCGATGACGCTGAGGCCCAGGCCCAGCTGCAGGATCTTCCCGCGCAGCGTCCCGCGCGCGCGCGGCTCGGCCGGAACGTCGAGCTGCTCGACCAGCTCCGCCGCGGTGCGGGCGCAGAGCGCGAAGGCGATCATGGCGCCCAGCAGCGAGATGGCGACGATGATCCCCAGGGCGGCCAGCGCCAGGTCGTAGTGCAGCCCGTGCCGGAGGAAGGTGACCGCCTCCGCCGCCAGGCAGCCGGCGACGCCCACGCCGAAGAGGGCCCGCGCGGCCAGCGTGGGCAGCCGCGTGGCCGCCAGCGCGGCGCGCGCGGCCAGCGCCGGCGGCACCGGCGCGGGCGCCCGGAGGGCCTGGAGCAGCGGCCGCAGCGCCAGCGGCGCCGCCGCGACCACCAGGATGCAGTCCGCGGCCCAGATGCTCGCCAGCCCGGTCACGATGGCGTGCAGCTGATACGGCTGCAGCGTGCCGGCCTGCGTGGCCGCCAGGTATCCGAGCGCGAGCGCCAACCCCTGCGCGAGCGCGACCTTCCAGGCCAGGGCGGCGAGAGAGCGCATCGCCGGGAGTCTATCCCGAGACGCGCTCCGGGCGGGTCTCGCTCAAGACCATACATGTAGCGTCGCGCAACGCCGCGAAGTCATGGGCGAATCCCGGCCTACCATCGGGGGGGCCGGGTGCACCGCCAGCGCCCTGCGTCCTGAAATCCCCCCATTGATCAAGGGCTTCGGCTTGCTGTGGGATCCCGGTCGTGATATCGCCTCCCCATGCGCATCCGGCGGGTCGACATCACCGGCTTCAAGTCCTTCATGGACCGGACCGTCATCGCCTTCGACGGGGGCGTGACGGGCGTGGTGGGGCCGAACGGCTGCGGGAAGTCGAACGTGGCGGACGCGATCCGCTGGGTGCTGGGCGAGCAGTCGGCGCGGCAGCTGCGCGGCCGCTCGATGGAGGACGTGATCTTCAACGGCTCGGAGTCGAAGGCGCCGCTCTCGATGGCGGAGGTGATGCTGACCTTCGAGAACGACCGCACCGGCGAGCTCCCCGCCGCCTACCAGGGGTTCGGCGAGATCACCGTCGGCCGCCGCCTGTTCCGCAGCGGCGAGTCCGAGTACCTGGTGAACGGCGTGCAGGCGCGCCTGCTCGACGTGAACGACATCTTCTTCGGCTCGGGGGTGGGCCGCACCGCCTACTCCATCATCGAGCAGGGCCGCATCGGCCAGATCGTCTCCGCCCGGCCCGAGGACCGCCGCGCCGTCATCGAGGAGGCGGCCGGCGTCTCCAAGTACAAGCGGCGCCGCGAGGCGGCCGAGCGGAAGATGGAGGCCACCCACCAGAACCTGCTGCGCGTGGCCGACATCGTCCAGGAGCTGGGCAAGCAGCTCGAGTCGCTCAACCGGCAGGCGCGCAAGGCGGAGAAGTACAAGGCGGTGCGGGCCCAGATCCGCGAGCTCGAGCTGCGCACCGCCGCGGCCCGCTACCTCGAGCTGACCGCCACCCGGCGCGCCGCCGAGGAGCGGCACGCGCTCCTCAAGGCCGAGGAGGCCGAGCTGGCCGCACGCCTGGTCGAGCTCGACGCGGCGCTGGAGACCGACCGCGCCGCCACCTCCGCCAGCGAGGTGCGGCTGGAGGAGCTCTCCGCCCGCGAGCACGAGCTGGCCTCGAGCGTGCGCGTCTCCGAGGTCTCGCTGGAGGCGGCCGGCCGGGAGCTGTCGCAGATCGCGGAGCGCACCCAGGGCCAGGCTGCCGAGGTGGAGGCGCTCAAGGACCAGGCCGAGTCGCTGGCCGCCGAGCGCGAGGCGCTGCTCCGCCAGCGCGAGGAGCTGTCCTCGCTGGTGGTCACCGACGAGGGCCGGCTGGGCGAGGCCGAGTCCTCGCTCAAGGAGGCGGCCCGCGAGCAGGGCGCGCTCTCCGGCGAGGCCGACCGCTCCCGCGCGTCCGCGGCCGCGGCCCGCGCCGAGGCCGCCTCCCACCGGACGCAGCTCGGGCAGATCGAGCGGCAGCGGGCCGACCTGCGCGCCCGCATGGACCGGAGCCGCGGCGAGACCGAGGACCTTCGCAAGAAGTCGGCCGGGCTGGACGCGGCCCGCTCCAGCTACGTCGAGAAGCTGGGACACACCCGCCAGCTCATGCTCCGCCTGGACGAGCAGCGCGGCGCCCAGGAGGAGCTGCTGGAGCGGACCCGGGCCGAGTTCATCCAGAACGAGGCCAAGCTCATCACCCTGCGCGAGGAGCTGGCCGAGAAGCGCTCCCGCCTGCACAGCCTGCTCGAGATCGTCCGCAACTACGAGGGCTACGGGCGCGGCGTGCGCAGCTTGATGACCCGCGCCAACGACCAGGGCCTGGGCGAGGCGCGGGACCGCGGCATCTTCGGCCTGGTGGCGGACGTGGTCTCGGCCCCGGCCGAGTACGAGAACGCGGTCGAGGCGCTCCTGGGGGAGCGGCTCCAGTACGTCATCGTGGAGAGCCACTCGCAGGGGGTGGAGGCCATCGACTACCTCAAGTCGGCGGCCGAGGGGCGCGCCTCGCTCATCCCCATGTCGCGCCTCCGCGACCTGGGCGCCCAGGCCGCCGAGGCCGGGCCGGCCCTGCCCGATCACCCGGGCGTGATCCGGCCGTGCCTGGAGGTGATCCGCTACGACGCCGCCTACGAGAAGGTGGTCAAGTTCCTGCTGGCCGACGCGCTCATCGTGCGCGACCTGCCCTCGGCGCTCGAGATCTGGCAGCAGGCGGCGGGCACCGCCGGCCCCGACGGTGCCGCCGCCTCCGGCGCGGCCCGGACCCTGGTCACGCTCGACGGCGAGGTGCTGGACCGGCACGGGGTGGTGACGGGTGGCCCGCTGGAGGGCGAGGGCCACGGCGCCCTGCAGCGCCGCCGCGAGGTGCAGGAGCTGGAGGAGACGGTCCGGGTGTTCGAGGCCGAGTTCCAGCTCGCCAACGAGCGGCACCGCACGCTGCAGGCGCGCCTGCTCCAGCTGGAGACGGCGCTCAAGACCCTGGACAGGGACGGCCGCGAGAAGGAGCTGGCCCTGCTCGACCAGGAGAAGGACCTGGCCCGGGTGGGCGAGGAGCTGGAGCGGGTCGGGGCGCGCATCGGCGAGCTGCAGGCGGACCAGCGGCAGCTGGAGGAGGCGCTGGCGGCGCTGGTGCGGGAGGAGGAGGAGCACCGGCTGGCCGCCGCCGCCGCCGAGGCGGAGCAGTCGCGGGCCGAGGAGCGGGCGCGCGAGTCGCTGGAGTGGCTGGAGGCCTGGAAGGCGCGCGGCGACGTGCTCACCGCCGAGCTCATGAACATCAAGGTCAAGGTGGCGGCCGACGCCGAGCGGCGCGAGAGCATCGGGGCCGCCATCCGGCGGGCGGAGGAGGCGCGCCGCGAGGTGGAGGAGCGCCGGGCCCGCCTGTTCGCGGCACTCTCCGAGGCCAACGCCCGGGCCGCCGAGCTGCGCGGGCGGCTGGACGGCACCCGGGTGGACGTGACCCGCGTCACCGAGGAGCTGACCAGGGTGCGGGTCGAGCTGGCCGAGGCCCGCGGCGCGCACGAGGCGCTGGCGGTGGCCGCGCGCGCAAGCGACGCCGAGGCGCGCGCGCTGCGCACCAGGGCCGAGGGGCTGCGGGACGCCATCGCCGAGACCGCGCTCACCACCCGCGAGCAGGCGCTCGAGCTCTCCCACCTGGACGAGCAGACCCGCGAGCGCTGCCAGGTGGAGCTGCGCTGGGAGGTGGCCCGCTTCCATCTGGAGAGGCCGCCGGGCGAGGCGGAACGGATCCGGCTGGAGGAGCTCAAGGCCCAGGCCGAGCGGATGGGGGCCATCAACCTGACGGCCATCGAGGAGTACGACGAGCTGGCCCGCCGCCACCAGTTCCTGAGCGAGCAGAAGGCCGACCTGGAGTCCTCGCTGGCCGATCTCAAGACGGCCATCGTCAAGATCAACCGCGCCTCGCGGGAGCGCTTCCAGGAGACGTTCGACCACGTCAACGAGAAGTTCCAGGCGGTCTTCCCCCGACTCTTCAGCGGGGGCCGCGCCGGGCTGGTGCTCACCAGCCCCGAGGGCGACGCCGAGGCCGGGGTGGAGATCTTCGCCCAGCCCCCGGGCAAGAAGCTGCAGAGCGTCAACCTGCTCTCCGGCGGCGAGAAGGCGCTCACCGCCGTGGCGCTCATCTTCGCCATCTTCCTCATCAAGCCCACGCCGTTCTGCCTGCTGGACGAGGTCGACGCCCCGCTCGACGACGCCAACGTGGGCCGCTACAACGACATGGTGAAGGAGATGTCCCGCGGCTCCCAGTTCATCCTCATCACCCACAACAAGCGGACCATGGAGATGGTGGACACGCTCTACGGGGTGACCATGGAGGAGCCGGGCGTCTCCAAGCTGATCTCCGTGCGGCTCTCCGACCGGACGCGGGAGTCGGCGGCGGCGTAGGTGTTCACTTCGCTCCGCTGCTCTCCGACCACGCCTCGAGCCGAGTCCTCCGTCGGGGTAGCGGTTCTGCGTGTGGCCGTCCGGTGATGCCGCGGCGCCGACCGGCGAAGGAATGCTCGGCGCCGCCAGGAGGATCGTAGGGCGCGCGCGTCGCAGAGAGGCCCCCGCGGCGCGGGCGCCCGACCTGCTATGGCTGGACCGGTCAACTACGGAATTGCTTCTGTGCTCGGACGGTCAAGGCGGCGGGTGCGCTGAGGCGAGGTGGCGACGGCGGATCAGACTGCTATTCGCGGGTTGGATACCGCATGACCTGGTCCGTCGGGGGCTGCCTTCGCTCTTGGCACGGGCGTGGGCTCGTCGAGCCTGCCCAAGTTTGGGACGAGGATTCCCCTTTAGGCCGTGCCTCAGTCACCCGTCGCCCTCACCGCCCGAGCACGGTGTGGCTCACGCCGCCGCGAGCGACGGGTGGCGTGCTATGGACCACGCGTAAGCAGCGAGCTCGCGCGCGATCGCCACGACTGTCTGGTTCCTGTTCTTGCCTCGGCCCGTGAGCTTGCGGTACCTGGCGCAGAGCCGTTCCTGCGCGCGCCAGGCGATCTGCTGGACCTCCGCGGGGAGCCCCTCGTTGCGGGCGCGTATCGCAGCGCTCATGCGAGGCTTGTGCCGGTAGGCCCATCCTGCCTCGACCAGGATGCGCCGAACGAACCCGTTTCCTGCGCGCGTGACTCGCCCTTGGCGGCGTCCTTCACCGCTCGAGTGCTCGGATGGCACCAGGCCCACGTAGCTCATGAACCTCGGGGCCGACTCGAACCTGGAGAAGTCGCAGACCTCAGCGGCCAACGTGACCGCTGAGACGAGGTTGATCCCGCGCATCGCCTGAAAGGCCTTCACGAGCGGTGCCAGGTGCCAGCTCTCTACGAGTTCCTCGATCCTCTTCGTCAGGGCGGCGACCCGCGCGGTGAGGTCCTCGGCCGTCTTCAAGTAGTCCTCGAGGACGGCTTGCTGGGCCGGATGGTCGAAGGCTTGCTGATGGAGCCAGCGCATGTGCGGTCTCTTCCACTTGCTCTCACTCGCGTACCGCTTGCCGTGGCGGAGGAGAAACTTGGTGAGCTGCTGGCGAGCAACGCGCTCGGCGCGCTTTGCTGCGTCGCGGGCACGCTCCAGATCGCGCATCGCCTCGGTGTCCACATCGGGAACGCTGACCTCGGTGAGGTCGCCCGAGCGAAGGAATCGCGCGAGCCGTGCCGCATCTCGCCGGTCGGTCTTCACACGCTCCCCGCCCCTCCTGGGAACGAGGGAGGGGGCGACGACGATGCAGTCGATGCCGGCCGCGGTGAGATCGCGGTGCAGGCCGTAGCCGGTCGGTCCTGCCTCGTAGCAGCACTTCACGCTCCCGAGTGCGCGGAGCCGTTTCAGGAGCTTTTGCGTGTCGTTGGGGATCGTCGCGAGCACCTGGGGCTCTCCCCGCCCGGGCTCCGCAACGGCAATGGCGATGCTGTCGACGTGGACATCGAGACCGACCAATCGTACGTTCTCCATGGCTGGACCCTTCCCGCTGTGGCTCTACGCCGGTGGTTTCGCGACCCTCGGAGCAACCCACGTTCGCGTGACTGTGGTCCAGCCATTCTGTCTTGCCGGCCACTTCGCGCTTCGCGCGGTGGCCGTCTTCGGACATGGGCGTCCGCGCGCTCGCTTCCAGGGTCGCGCGCGGTGTTCACGAGCCGCGTTCGTGCGCCTGCGCCTACGGTCGGCGCCGCGGCAACACCGGCCGGCCGCTTCGGGGCGGTCTTCGTCGATGCGGCTCGAGGCTGCGCCGTCTCGCAGCTCGCTCCACTCGCTTGCGGATTGGCCACGCCCGCAGGCGGCCGGGCGGGCCCGAGCGGCTCCAGGATGCCGCCCGGCCCGGCTTCCCGGCAGGGGACCCTCCGGGCCCCTCTCGCATTGACACCCTGCCGTGGCCGCCCCTATACCGTGGCGCTCTGCAGAGGAGCTCCGTGCACCTGCAACCCACCGTCCTCCCGCTGGCCCTGACGCAGGGCGAGACCCTCACCATCGCCGTCTCGGCGGCGGTGCTGCTCCTGCTTGTGATCGGCACCCTGATCGCGCTCCGGCGCGGGCGCCGCCCGCCCCCGGGGCTGGCCCCGCCCGCGCCGCGACCTCCTGCGGCCGAGGAGCCGGGGCGCCCGGGCGCGCCGGTCGAGGCCGCGCCGGCGCCGCGCCGCGAGAAGCCACCCCCGGCTCCCCCTCCCCTCACCGCGGAGGAGCGGGAGGCCGAGGAGGCCCGCAAGCGCGAGGCCTACCGGACCAAGAAGGAGTCCGAGCGGATCGAGCGCGAGCGGAGGGCCCGGGAGCGAGAGGAGGAGGAGGCCCGGGCCCGCGCCGAGGCCGAGGCCCGCGCCCGCGCCGAGGAGGAGGCGCGCCGGGCCGCCGAGGAGGAGCAGCGGCGCAAGGCGCAGGCCGAGGGAGGGCGGACGCTGGCGGCGGGGCTGGAGAAGACCCGCACCGGCTTCATGGCCCGGCTCAACGCGCTCTTCACCGGCGGCAAGCTGGTGGACGACGTGGTGCTGGCCGACCTGGAGGAGGTGCTCTTCACCGCCGACATCGGCGTGCGCACCGCCACCCGGCTGCTGGAGTCGGCCCGCGAGCGCGTGCGCCGCCGGGAGCTCTCCGATCCCGAGCGCCTCAAGGGGGCGCTGCGCGAGGAGATCGCGCGCATCCTGGCCCTGGACGGAACCGCCGACGGTGCCGCCATCGCCATCGGCGACGCGCGGCCCTGGGTGGTGATGGTGGTGGGCGTGAACGGCTCCGGGAAGACCACCACGGTGGGCAAGCTGGCGGCGCAGCTCAAGCGGGCGGGTCACACGGTGATGCTGGGTGCAGGCGACACCTTCCGCGCCGCCGCCGGCGAGCAGCTCGAGATCTGGGCGGAGCGCGCGGGCGTGCCGGTGGTGCGCGGCAAGGACGGCGCCGACCCGGCCGCGGTCTGCTTCGAGGCGGTCGAGCAGGCGGCCCGGACCGGCGTCGAGGTGGTGCTGTGCGACACCGCCGGCCGCCTGCACACCAAGACGCCGCTCATGGAGGAGCTCAAGAAGGTGAAGCGGGTCATCGGCAAGGCCGCCCAGGGGGCGCCGCACGAGGTGCTGCTGGTGCTCGACGCCACCAACGGCCAGAACGCCATCGCCCAGGCCCGGCAATTCCACGAGGCGCTGGGCGTGACCGGGATCGCGCTCACCAAGCTGGACGGCACCGCCAAGGGCGGCGTCATCATCGGGATCTGCGACGAGCTCAAGATCCCGGTGCGCTACGTGGGGGTGGGCGAGACGGTGGCCGACCTCAAGCCCTTCTCCCCCGGAGAGTTCGTCGAGGCGCTGTTCCAGTGAAGCGCTATCGCCTGATCCTGCTGGACGTGGATGGAACGCTGATCCACTGCGGCGGCGCCGGCCGCCGGTCCCTGGAGCGCGCGCTGCGCGACGCCTGCGGCTGCCCGGAGGGCGACCTCTCCGCGCTGCGCCTGGACGGCTCCACCGACCGGCTCATCGTGCGGCACGCGATGGAGATCCTGGGCCACCCCTTCACGGACGACGGTTGCGATCGGGCCCTGGCCCGCTACGTGGGCATCCTCCCCCAGGAGCTGGGAGCCGGGACGTGCCGCGTCCTGCCGGGCGTGGTGGGGGCGCTGGAGAGGCTCCGGCGGGGTTCGATCCCGTACGGCCTGTGCACCGGGAACGTGATGGAAGGAGCGCGCCTCAAGCTCCGGCGCGGCGCCCTGGACGGCTACTTCGAGTGGGGGCCGGACGCGGTGGGAGGGTTCGCCCACGACGGGGAGGTGCGCGCCCGGCTGGTGGAGGCCGCCCTGCGCCGCGCCGCCATCCGGCACGGGCCCCTCCAGCCGCCGGAGGCGCTGGTGGTCGGGGACACGCCGCTCGACATCGCGGCCGCGCGCACCGCCGGCTGCGCCTCCCTGGGGGTGGCCACCGGGCAGTACGCCCTCGAGGAGCTGGCCGCCTCGGGCGCCGATCACGTGGTCGAGAGCCTGGAGGCCCCGCTGGCGCTCGAGTTGCTGGCCGGGTAGGACGCACCTTGGAGGAGCTCCAGATTCACGGTCCGCGGTTCCGCGCCGTCCCGGCGATGCGCCAGCGCGCGCCCGAGCTGCAGGCCTGCCTGGACGGCGCCCCCGGGTACTTCGAGCAGCTCGAGGGTGCTCCGGCCGCGCCCCAGGCGGCCGCACGGCTCCTGGCCGACGCCGAGGCCGACCCGGACCGGCGGGTGTTCCTGCTGGAGCCGCGCCAGGGCGGGCCGCCGCTGGGCCTCCTCGACCTGTACCTGCACCAGCCCGAGCCGCTCGTGGCGCACGTGGGGCTCCTGCTGCTGCGCGAGGCGGTGCAGGGGCGAGGGCTGGGGCGCGAGGTGGTGGAGGGGCTCTCGCGCGCGCTGGCGGCGGCGGGGTTCACCGAGCTGCGCGCCTCGGTGACCGACGAGACCCTCGGCGCGCGCGAGTTCTGGGAGCGGCTCGGGTTCGCGCCGGCGGGGCGGCTGGAGCGGGGTGTCACCGTGTACGAGCTGCGGCTCGGGTGACCGCTCGACCCGCGGCGACCCGGTCGGCGGGCGCGGGCGGGGTAGCCGGGGTCACTCGGGCGTGGTCGTCGCGGCGGCGGGCGACAGCAGCTTGGCCCAGCGCAGGAGCCGGCCGCGGAGCCCCTCGTAGATGCTCACCAGCGCCACGTAGCCGAAGCCGACCTGGAACAGCACCAGAAACGGGATCGACGAGTAGACGCCCTTCTGCCACAGGTAGACGATGCCGTAGGTCATGTAGCCGGCCAGGGCCAGCTCGACGAGGGGCTGGAGCGTGGCGGCGGCCCGGTACTTCTTCCGCGCCACCGACTCGCCCTTCACCTTCACGCCGTGCTTGGGGGTGCGGATGAAGCCGGTCTGGTAGCCCATCAACGCCTCGACCACCGCGCGGGCGTTGTTCACGGCCAGGCCGATGCCCAGCGCCATCACCAGCGGCAGCGGCTTGATCGACTGCCACCAGGAGAGCCCCTGGGCGCGCTGGCTGGTGATGTAGAAGCTGAGCACGCTCACCGTGGCGGCGGTGAAGAGCGGCAGGTCGACCAGCACCAGCTCCAGCGGCCCGTGCGACGAGCGGATGGCCACGGTGACCGGCAGCAGGATGGCCAGCGGGATGACGATCAGGTAGGCCAGGTTGGCGGTGAGGTGCATGACGGCCTCGGCCTTCACCGCCACGGGCAGGTCCGACCGGAGGACGCGGCCGAGCAGCTTCAGGGCGCACTGCACCGCGCCCTTGGCCCAGCGGTGCTGCTGGCTCTTGAAGGCGTTCATGTCCACCGGCAGCTCGGCGGGCGTGACGATCTCGGGCAGGTAGACGAACCTCCAGCCGCTCAGCTGGGAGCGGAAGGAGAGGTCCAGGTCCTCGGTGATGGTGTCGTGCTGCCAGCCCCCGCCGTCCTCGATGGCCTTGCGGCGCCAGATCCCGGCCGTGCCGTTGAAGTTGAAGAAGCGGCCGGAGCGGTTGCGGGCCACGTGCTCGACCAGGAAGTGCCCGTCCAGGAACACGGCCTGCGCCTGGGTGAGCGCGGAGTAGGACCGGTTCAGGTGCCCCCAGCGCGTCTGCACCAGGCCGACGCCGGGATCGGTGAAGTGCTGGATGGTGTGGCGCAGGAACCCGGGGTCCGGCACGAAGTCGGCGTCGAAGATGGCGATGAGCTCGCCGGTGGCGGTGCGGAGCCCGTTGTCGAGCGCCCCCGCCTTGAAGCCGGTCCGGTCGATGCGGTGGATGTAGACGATGTCCAGGCCCTGCGTGCGCAGCGCCTCGACGCGCCCCCGGGCGATGGTGCGGGTCTCGTCGGTCGAGTCGTCGAGGACCTGGACCTGCAGCCGCTCGCGCGGGTAGTCGAGCCGGGCCACCGCCTCCAGCAGGCGGTCGGTCACGTACATCTCGTTGAAGATGGGCAGCTGGACCGTGACCCGCGGCAGCTCCTGGAAGCGGCCCCGCGGCGCCGCCAGCTTGTAGCGGTGCCGCTGGAACAGGTACGTCATCGCGTAGCGGTGGACGCCGAACACCGCCAGCACGACCAGCAGGACGGTGTAGCCGATGACGACCGAGAGCTCGAGAGGGGTCATTGGGGATGTGGGCGCCGACCGAGATTCACCGGGTGCTTGCCTGAAGGCAAATCTCAGGCCACGGCTCACCCGTTGGAGGCCCTTGGCGTGGCGCGGACTATAGCTGCCCAACACGCCTTGTCAATCGGCGAAAGGGTGCGCGCTTCCTCGAAAAAACCGCCGCGTCGCGGCAAGTTTCCCGACCCGCGGAGAGGGCCGTCCCGGCACGGCTCGTGCGTGCCCCGCCTCGTTCTTGCCGATCGCGATCCTCCTGCCAGGGGCCAGCGCGCTTTCCGAGCGCGGCGAGCTGCCGCGGTGGGCGGCTCGCTTCAGTCCCTGCGCGAGGTGGTCCCCTTGCCCTTCCCGGACTCGATCGACGCCTTGAAGATGTCGACCGCCTTCAGGTAGTCGAGCGCGGTGCGCAGCGGGTAGTCCGACTCCACGCCCGCCCCTGCCGTGCCGGCAGCCGCAACCGGGGTGTCGTTGCGGAGGTGGTTCTTGAGGTCCTTCTCGGTGGGCTGGTTCTCGGGACGCGCCGGCGGGGCCACCTCGGCCACGGTCACGTCGGGCGTGATGCCCAGCTCCTGGATGGACCGGTGGCGGGGCGTGTAGTACCGGGCGGTGGTCAGCTTCAGCCCCGACCCGTCCTCCAGCTCGATGATGGTCTGCACCGAGCCCTTGCCGAAGGTCTGGGTGCCCATGATCACGGCCCGCCCGTTGTCCTGCAGCGCGCCGGCCACGATCTCGCTGGCGCTGGCGCTGCCGCGGTTCACCAGCACGATGAGCGGGTAGCCCGGCTCGGTGCCCTTCTCGTGGGCGCGCTGGACCTCGACGTTGCGCCGGCTCCGGCCCTCGGTGACGACGATGCTGCCGCCGGCGAGGAACAGGTCGGCGCACCGCACCGCCGGATCGACCAGGCCGCCAGGGTTGTTGCGGAGATCGAGCACCAGCCCGCGGATCTGCCCCCGCACCGCGGCGCGCCCGTCCTCCAGCGCTCGCGCCAGGGCCTGGTCGGTCCGCTCCTGGAAGGACTTCACCCGCACGTACAGGTAGTGACGCTCGGTGTCGAGCGGGCGCCACTCGACGCTCTGGGCCCGCACCCGGTCCCGGACCAGCGTGATCTTCTGCGGCGCCTCGAACCCCTCGCGCAGGATCTCCAGCGCCACCGTGGTGCCGGCCGGGCCGCGCAGCCGGCGGGTGGCGTCCGGGAGCGGCATGTCGCGGGTGGAGGTGCCGTCGATGGAGACGATGCGGTCCCCGGGGCGGACGCCGGCGTGCTCGGCGGGCGACTCGGCCATGGGCGAGACCACCGTCAGTGCGCCGCCCTCGATGGTGACCTCCAGCCCCACCCCGTCGAAGACCCCGGCCGTCTCCTCGCGCACCTGCCGGTAGGCGTCGGGCCGGTAGAACGCCGAGTGCGGGTCGAGCCGCGCCACCATGCCGTCGATGGCACCGTACACCAGGTCCTGCTCGGTGACCTCCTCGACGTAGTTGTTCTCGATGTCCGAGAGCACGTGCGAGAAGATGTCGAGCGCGCGGTAGGGCTGGGGCGCGCGGCGGGCCGCCGCCGAGGCGACGTGGTCGAGCGAGAGCCCGGCGAAGAACGCGAACGCCAGCGCCAGGGCCAGTGCGATGCGCTTCATCGAGGCATTGTACCGCTGGGCTCCTGGAGGGCGAATCGGGGTTCCGGGGTGGGAGCAGGACGCACGGGCGATTCGCTCCACCCGTGACCCGAACCCGAACCCGAACCCGGCTTCGCGTCACCCGTGATCCGAGTCCCGAGTCCTCAGACCCGTGCGCCGTGCTCCGACCTCCGGGAACGGGCCACGGGCCAGGGGACTCGGGAGGCGGGCCACGGGCACGCCCACCCGGGTTCAGGTTCGGGTTCGGGTGCGGGAGAGGTGCGTCCCGCTACTCCTTCAGCCACGGCCGGGGATCGACGGGGCGGCCGTGCTCCCGGATCTCGAAGTACAGGTAGGGCCCCTTGAGCGACCCGGAATCGCCCACCGTCCCCAGGACGGTCCCGGCTGCGACCTCCTCCCCCATGGCGGTGTGCATGGAGCCGAGATGGGCCACCAGGCTGTGGTAGCCCTCGCCGTGGTCCACGATGATCAGGTTCCCGTACCCCTTGAACCAGCCGGCGTGCACCACCCGGCCCGCCGCGATGGCCCGCACGGGGGCGCCGGCCGGGGCGGAGATGTCGAGGCCGTTCTGGACGGTGACGGTGTTGAAGCGGGGGTTCAGCACCCGGCCGAAGCCCACGGTGACGGGTCCGGGCGCCGGGCGCGGCAGCCTCCCCTTGAGCGCGGCGAACCCGGTCGGGCCGGCCAGGGGCATGCGCGGGGGAGGGAGCGTGGCCACGAAGTCGGCCAGCTTGTGGGCCTGCTCGCCGGCCTCGGCCGCGGCGCGCTCGTGGAGGCCCCGCGCGCTGCGCAGCGCGACCAGGAGCGCCTCCCGCTCCTCGCGCCGCGCCTGTGCGTCCTCGCGCCGCTCCGCGGCCTCCGCCGCCAGCGCGGCCAGCGTCACCGTCTCCTCCTGCGCGCGCGGCGCGGGCCGACTCCCGGGCGGCGCGCGCCGCCTGCGCCTCGCCCAGGAGGCGCACGTCGCTCCTCAGGATGAGGTCGAGCAGGTACCGCCGCTTCACCAGGTCCGAGAGCGAGCCGCTGGCCAGGAGGATCTGCAGCTCGCCGGTGCGCCCCAGGCGGGCGCGGGCCAGCAGCCGCGGCCGCAGCGCCGAGAGCCGGCTCTTCTCGGTCCGGATGGCCGCGGCCTCCTCCTCGCGGGCGCGGGCCAGCGTGGCCTCCGAGGCGAGCCGGGCCGCCTCGGCCCGCCGCGCCTCGGCCACGGCGTCGGCCACCGCGCGCTCGGACTCGGCCAGCGCGTCCAGGACCGAGCTCTCCTGGTCGGCCAGGAGCCGCGCCGCACGCTCCTCGGCCCGGCGGCGTTGCCTCGAGCGCGTCGAGCCGCGCGCGGGCGTTGGGCGCGACCAGCGCCAGCGCGAGGAGCGGGGCGACGGCCTGGGCCAGCACCGCATCAGCTCCTTCTCAGCGTCCGCACCACCGCCATGGCGCTGCCCAGGAGGCCCACCGTGGCGCCCCCGGCCAGGAGCCCGAGCAGCAGCGCGGAGGGGAGCGTGTCCCCGAGCCGGAGCGCCGTGGCGAGCGGCACGGCCGCCTGCAGCCGCGGCACCAGCCCCGGCGTACACGGCCAGCAGGGCCAGCACCGCCAGCCCCGCCCCGGCGAGCCCCTGCAGCAGCCCCTCGATCAGGAAGGGGGTGCTCACGAAGCGAGTCGGTGGCGCCCACCAGCTTCATGATCTCGATCTCCTCGCGCCGGGCGAAGACCGCCAGGCGCAGCGTGTTCCCGACCAGCACCGCGGTGGCCAGCGCCAGCACCGCGAACAGCACCACCGACGCGATGCGGGCGCGCGAGACGAGCAGCTCCAGCTTCTCCAGCCAGGCGTTGCCGTAGTCCACGTCGGCCACGCCCGGCAGGGCGCGCACCCGCGCCGGCCAGCGCCCGCGCCTGCTCCAGGCGTGATGCCCGGGCGCCATCACGTCGACGGAGTCCGGCAGCACCCCGGGGCCGACGCCGTCCAGGACGTGGGCCTGGTCCCCCAGCTCCTCCGAGAGCTGGCGCAGGGCGGCCGCGGCCGGCACCGCCCGCACCTCGCGCCCGGGCGCGGCCGCGGCCACCGCCGCGCGGGCCGCGGCCAGATCCGTCCCCGGCGCCAGGTAGACCGAGATGCTGCACCTCGCCGGCCCAGGCGGCCAGGAGCCGCTCCGCGCCCGCCCAGCACCCCGGCCAGGAGCCCGGTGGCGAAGAGGGCCACGAAGATGGTGGCGATGCCGACCAGGGCCACGTAGGGGCCGCGGGCCATGCCCTCCAGCGCACGGCGGGTGAAGTAGACGGGCCGGAAGGTCACCGCCCCTCCGCCGCCGGCGCGCCGGACCGGTCGCCGTCCGAGACCAGCCGGCCGCGCTCCAGCGTCACCACCCGCCGCTTGTAGCGCTCCAGCAGGGTGCGGTCGTGGGTGGCGACCACCACGGTGGTGCCGCGCGCGTTGGCGGCGGTGAGCAGCTCGATCACCTCCAGGGTGCGCTCGGGGTCGAGGTTGCCGGTGGGCTCGTCCGCCAGGAGCAGGGCCGGGTCGGCCGCCAGCGCCCGCGCCACCGCCACCCGCTGCTGCTCGCCGCCGGAGAGCGAGGGCGGGAACTTCTCCGGCCCGGTGCTCCAGCCCGACCGAGCGGAGCAGCAGCTTCACCTTGCGGCGGATGTCCCTGGGCACCAGCGACTGCACCTCCAGCGGCAGCGCCACGTTCTCGGCCACGGTGCGGCGCGGCAGGAGCTTGAAGTCCTGGAAGACCACGCCGATGTTGCGGCGCAGGTAGGGGACTGGCGCGCGGCGAGATCTTGGCCACGTTGCGCCCGAAGAGGAGGAGCTGGCCGCTGGTGGCCGGCTCGTCGCAGAAGATGAGCTTGAGCAGGGTCGACTTGCCGGCGCCGGAGGCGCCGGTGAGGAAGACGAACTCGCCCTTCTCGACGGAGCAGGGTGATGTCCTGGAGCGCCGGCGCTTCGCCGGGGTACTCCTTGGTGACGTGGAAGAGCTGGATCACGCTCGCACCAGACCTGGACCCCAGGTTCGTGGGTTCGCGCTCACTTCCGCTCGCCGAGGTCCTCGGCCAGATACGAGAGGATGACCTCGTCCAGGCTCTTCTCGCTGATGAGGTCCTCGCCGAAGAGCGTCTCGGCGCCGTCGTTGCGCAGCACCGGTGCGGGCTGCTGGCGGGCGGCCAGCACCTCCGGGGGCAGCTGCCGGGCCTGCTCGGCGGCGGACATGGCGCCTGGCCCGGCTTGAGCTGCACCGCCGCGACCGTCGGCGAGCTGGCCCGGCTGGAAGGACTGGGCCTGGGCGGCGAAGGCGGCGTCGATGTCGTCGTACACGCCGTTGATGAGGTTGCGCAGCATCTCCTTGTGCTGCTCCTCCATCAGCTCGCGCACGACCTGGGCCAGGTTCTCGGCCCCGACGATGTCGGCGTAGGAGGTCTTCTTGGAGGCGAGGATGTTCCCGCCCACGAAGAGGTGCGTGATGATGTGCGGGTTCTCCAGCCCGGAGTCCTCGGTCTGGATGTGATACATCTTCCCGCGGTGCTTGATGTTGTGGTTGAACCCCACAACCATCTTCTTCGCTTCGGCGCATCCGGCCGCGACTGTACCGCCCGGCCGACGCGCCATCAAGCGCGAGCCCAGGCAAAATCCTCTCTCTCCGGTGGGCTAGGCGTTCCTGCGGGCCGCCGCCCCGCCGTGCGGAGCAGGGCGACCTACACGTCGACGTGCTCGGCCGCCTCCACCGCGCGGCCCAGGAACACGCCGGCCACGGCCAGGAACTTCTCCGGCGAGTCGGTGACCAGGAACCGATGTGCGCCTCTCTATGCGGGGGGGCGATGAAGCGGCCCCCCGGCTCGCGCTCGCGGCGAAGAGCCGGGGGGGAACCGGCCCACCTCGTCGGCGATGGCCTCGGCGCTGTCCACCAGCAGCACGCCCGGCCAGCTCGGCGGCGATGGCCGCCTTGAGCAAGCGGGTAGTGGGTGCAGCCCAGCACCAGCGTGTCGACCCCCTCGGCCCGGAAGGGCGCGAGGTAGCGGCGCACCACCCCGCGCACCACCTCGTCGGCCGGGATCGGTCCAGCCCTCCTCGACCAGCGGGACGAAGAGCGGGCAGGCGCGGGCGATCACCGTGGCGTCCGGGCCGCGCCGCGCCGGATCGCCTCCTGGTAGGCGCCGCTCGCCACCGTGCCCTGGTGCCGATGACGCCGATGCGGCCGCTGCGCGTGGTGCCGGACCGCCACCGCCGCGCCCGGCTCGACCACGCCCAGCACCGGCATGCTGCAGCTCGGCGCGCAGCGCCGGGAGCGCCACCGCCGAGGCGGTGTTGCAGGCCACCACCAGGAGGTCGATGTCGTGGCGGGCGAGCAGGCGCGGCGTTGCGCGAGCGAGTACTGGGTCGACCGTGGCGGGCGACTTGGTGCCGTAGGGGAGCCGGGCGGTGTCGCCCAGGTAGACGGTGTCGACCGAGGGGAGCGCCGTGAGGATGGCCCGCTGCACGGTCAGGCCGCCGAAGCCGGAATCGAAGACGCCGATGCGAGGCACGCGCGGACTCTACACGCAAAGCGACCGCCGGGGCACCGCGGCGCGGCGTCCCGGCGGCGAAGGAACGGGCGACGGGCTCAGAAGCAGACGACCCCGTCGGCCAGCGGCAACGTTGAGCTGGGTCTGCTGTCCGCCCACCATGTCGAAGGCGGTGGCGTTGCAGTTCCCGGCCTCGTGGTAGGCGCCGGTGTAGAGGACCTCCTCGGTGCGCTGCAGGGTGTAGGGGCCGGAGGCCAGGGCGAACGAGATGGGCACGGGGGTGGTGGTGCTGCGGTCGCCGCAGGTGTCGTCTGCGGGGCGTGGCTCCCGTGAAGGCGATGGTCCCAGCATGTCGTCGTGGACGGCGAACCAGATGAAGGAGTTGGCGCGGTGGTGCAGACGTTCGGGCTGAAGGAGTAGCTCAGCTCGAAGGTGCCCTCGGCAAGGCTGCGCGTTCACCACCGGAGCCGCGCCGTTGCCGTTCCCGACGGTGAACGAATCGCGCAGCGCGAGGCTGCCCGACACGGAGTCGAACCCTTCGACGTGAAGATGTGATGCGCCGTCGTTGAGGACGTCGGTCACGTTCACGCCGCCGTCGGTGCAGTTGAAGGTGCCCACCCCTCGTTGTCCATGAACACGTCGATGGTGCTGATCCCCGCCGTGCGCGCAGCTCGTCACCACGCTGCCGTTGGCGAGCAGGAACGACGGCCAGCCGATCGAGACCGTCCGCGCAGTCGCAGGTGTCGGACGACGACGCAACCGGTTCCCAGCAACGAGACGGCGACCAGCGCGACGAGGAGGCGGTTCATGGTGGGTCCCTCTCTGTTTCAGTCGGTAGTCTCGGCCCTTCGGGGCCGGGCAACCTGGGGGATGAGCAACGGCCGTGCCACCGGGACCTGGACAGGATTCGCCGGAGGATTATGGTTCGAAACGGCGGGGCGCAGGTGCGCCTTTCGCGCACGGTCGTCGCCCGGCGTTCACACCCGTACGGTGCGGCGGATGCCGCCGCGTGAGCCCGGAAATCGGGAGAAAATCCTGCTTTCCGCGCGTTTCTTCCCGGTGCCGCCCCCGTGGGCGAGGATGCCAGAGGAGCCCCTCACAAAGCCCATGACCCTCATCGTCCCGCAGGCCCTTCCGCTGGCCGCCGACGGCCTCAACTACCTCGAGATCGCCAGGAACTCGGGCCCCGTCGGGCATCGCCGTCCTGTTCCTCCTGCTGGCAGCGTCCGCGGTCTGCTGGGCCATCATCGTCCGCAAGTGGCTCGCAGATCCGGCGCGCCCAGGACCAGTCGGTCAAGTTCCTGGAGACCTTCTGGCAGTCGAAGCGGCTCGACGCCATCTACCAGGCGGCCGAGTCCCTGGCCGGCTCGCCGATCTCGCCACGTCTTCCGGGCCGGCTACGTCGAGCTCTCCAAGGTCACCGCCCAGAAGAAGGAGACCGGGACCGGGGAGCCGCGGGGCATGTCCGAGGAGCTGGGCGGGATCGAGAACGTGGAGCGCGCCCTCAAGCGCGCGGCCGCCTCCGAGGTCACCGCCCTGGAGCGGCAGGTGCCCTTCCTGGGCACGACCGCCAGCGCCGCGCCGTTCGTCGGACTGTTCGGGACGGTCTGGGGCATCATGAACGCCTTCCACGACATCTACCGCATGGGCAACGCCAACCTGGCCACGGTGGCCCGGCCCATCAGCGAGGCGCTCATCGCCACCGCGGTCGGCCTCTTCGCCGCCATCCCGGCGGTGGTGGCCTACAACTTCTTCGTCTCCAAGATCCGGGTGCTCGACAGCGAGATGACCAACTTCTCGAACGACTTCCTCAACATCGTGAAGCGCCACTTCTTCAGCTAGGAGAGCCGCCATGGCCTTCTCCTCCGGCGGCATGGGCCGCCAGACGCTCACCGAGATCAACGTCACGCCGCTGGTCGACGTGATGCTCGTGCTGCTCATCATCTTCATGGTGACCGCGCCCCTCATCCAGCAGGGCGTGGAGATGAACCTGCCCGACGCGCGCGCCAAGCCGGTCAAGGCCGAGGAGCAGAAGCTGGTGCTCTCCATCAAGGGCGACAAGAGCCTGTGGCTCGGCACCACCGAGGACGCGGCCCGCGTCCCCTACGACGGGCTGGAGGACAAGCTCAAGGCCAACGCCAGGCTGCAGAAGGACCACGAGGTCTACCTCATGGCCGACAAGAACCTGCCCTACGGCTACGTGGTCGACGTCATGGCCACGCTGCAGCGGGCGGGGGTGGTCAACGTGGGGATGATCACCAATCCCTCGGCCACCAGGAAGACGTCGGAGGACGCCAAGAAGTGAGCCGGATCCCGGTCGCCACCGAGCTCGGTCGACACGACCGCTTCTGGCCGGCGGTGATGGCCTCGATCGCGCTGCACGCGGCCGCCATCGCCGTCGCCGTCAAGGCGAGCAGCCTGCCCACCATCGAGCTGGACCAGACGCCCATCAAGGCCCGCCTGGTACGCCTGGGCGAGAAGAAGCCCGAGCAGCTGCTGCCGCAGAAGGTGATCCCGCCCACGCCCGAGCCGGCCCCGGCCATGCCGGTTCCGCCCACCGCGGCGCCGCCGCCGACCACCCCTCCGGCGCCATCGGCGATGCCCACCCCCGCGCCGGTCCCCGCCCCCAAGACCGCGGGTCGCCCCTCGCCCACCAAGAGCCCCGCCAACGGCGGCGGCGTGGCGGCGGCGCTGGCCCGCATGGAGAAGCAGGTCCAGCGCGACCGGTGGGGCGACCCGAACGGTGATCCCGAGGGCGACTCCGAGGAGGGCACCGAGGGCGACCGGTACATGGCCCTGGTCCAGAAGTCCCTCCACGCCAATTACAGCATCCCCACCACCATCCCGGACAAGGAGCGGCTCTACCTCAAGAGCGTGGTCATCCTGTGGATCGAGGCCGACGGCCGCATCAGCCGCTGGAAGGTCGAGAAGCCCTCCGGCAACGCGGCCTTCGACGATGCCCTGCAACGTGCCATCCAGAAGACCAGCCCGCCGCCGCCCCCGGACTCGCAGCGGGACGCGTACCGCACCCGCGGGATCCAGGTGACCTTCACCGCAGACGACTCCGCCTGACCGAGACCGACATGAACCTCCGCTCGCCCATCCTCGCACTCGCCACCGCCCTGCCGCTCTCCGCCCTCGCAGCCGCCGCGACGGACCGGCCGGCCATCGTGGTGGGCTCTCCGGACTTCCGCCCGCTCCCCATCGCCGTGGCCGCCTTCGCCGGCGAGGGCGACGCCAGGACCGCGGCCGGGGACGCCACCTCGGTGGTCCGCTC
The DNA here is from genome assembly GCA_963736345.1 of uncultured Pseudomonadota bacterium. Taxonomy (GTDB): domain Bacteria; phylum Myxococcota; class Myxococcia; order Myxococcales; family Anaeromyxobacteraceae; genus Anaeromyxobacter. The sequence continues at coordinate 373,820 of CAVTOU010000007.1, forward strand.
CGACCTGGCCCTCTCCGGGCTCTTCGACGTGCTCGACCCCAAGGGCTTCCTGGCCGATCCCAACGAGGGCCTGGCGGTGGCCACGGTCGCCTTCCGGCGCTGGGCCGACGTGGGCGCCGACGGCCTGGTCAAGGCCGCGGTCCGCGCCGACGCCAACGGGCTGGTGGGCGAGCTCCACCTGTACGAGGTGCGCGCCGGCCGCGAGGTGCTGGTCAAGACCCTCCAGGTCGCCGCCGGCGCGTCCCGCGCGCTGGGCCACGCCATGAGCGACGAGATCGTCCGCTACTACACCCACGAGCCGGGCGTGTTCTCCACCCACATCGCCGCCATCCGCAAGGTCAACGATCAGTACCAGCTGATCGTCGTCGACGTGGACGGGCAGAATCCGCAGGTGCTTCTCAGCGAGCAGAACATCCTCATGCTCCCCGCCTGGCGGCCCGACGGCAGCGAGATCCTCCTCACCAGCTACCGCACCGGGCGGCCGGAGCTGTGGGTCTACCGGCTGGCGGACCACTCCTTCCGCTCCCTGGGCCACAAGGGGAACACCATGGGCGGCGCCTACTCGCCCGACGGGAAGCGCATCGCTTACTGCCAGAGCGAGGGGCCCAACACCGACATCTGGATCATGAACGCGGACGGCAGCAACGCCCGGCGGCTCACCAAGGATCCCTCCATCGACGTCTCGCCCGCCTGGTCGCCGGACGGGAGCAAGATCGCCTTCACCTCGGACCGGGCCGGCACCCCCCAGCTCTACGTCATGAGCGCGGACGGGAGCGGCGTGCGGCGGCTCACCTTCCAGGGCAACTACAACCAGGAGCCGAGCTGGAGCCCGCGCGGCGACGCCATCGCCTTCACCGCCCGCGACGAGCGCAAGGTGTTCGACGTGTTCTGGGTCACGCCCGACAAGGGCGTCATCACCCGCATCACCCAGGACCAGGGGCGCACCAACGAGGAGCCCGTCTACGCGCCCAACGGCCGGCTGATGGTGTTCCGCACCGACCGCAACGGCTACGGGCAGCTGGTCGTGTCGGACGCCAAGGGGAACCGGCAGTCGGTGATCCTGGGCGGCAACGGCTCCGATCTGTTGTCGCCGGCCTGGGGTCCGCTCCGGTAGCGATGCCCGAGCGATTCGCCAGCATCGACGTCGGCACCAACACCGTGCTCCTGCTGGTGGCCGAGCGGAGGGGCCGCGAGCTCTGGCCGGTCCGGGAGCGGGCGGAGATCACGCGGCTGGGCCGCGGGGTCGACCGCACCGGGGTGCTGGAGCCCGCCGCCATCCGGGACACGGTGGCGCTGCTGGCCGACTACGCCGGGGAGGCGCGCGGGCTGGGCGCGCGCGACATCGCCTGCGTGGCCACCAGCGCCGCCCGCGATGCCCGCAACGGCGCCGAGTTCTTCGCCGCTGCGCGCGCCGCGTCGGGGCTGACCCCGGAGGTGATCTCGGGCGACGAGGAGGCCCGGCTGGTGTACCTCACCGCCTGGCGGGACTTCGGCGGCGGCCACGGGCTCGCGGTCCTGGACGTGGGCGGCGGGTCGACCGAGTTCATCGTGGGCGAGGGGCCGGCGCTGCGCGGCTGGACGAGCCTGCAGATCGGCGCCGTCCGGCTCACCGAGCGCCACGTCCGCCACCAGCCCATCCCGCCGCAGGAGCTGCGGGAGCTCCGGGAGGCCACCCGCCGGGCGCTCGAGCCCCTCGCCACGCTCGCGCCGGCCGCCGGGGCGCGCCTGGTGGGGGTGGCCGGGACCGCCACCACGCTCTCGGCGGTGGTCCAGAAGCTGCCGCGCCACGACGCGCAGCGGGTCCACGGCTCCATGCTCAGGCTGGCGGACGTCGAGGCGCTGATCGACAGGATGGCCGGCCTGACCATCCCCGAGCGCGCCGCGCTGCCCGGGATGGAGCCCAAGCGGGCGGACGTCATCGTCGCCGGGGCGGTGGTGGTGGCCGAGGCCATGCGGGGCGCCGGCATCGATCCGCTGATCGTCTCCGATCGCGGGGTGCGCTGGGGCTTGCTGTACGATCGGTTCGGGCCGTAGCCGCGCCGCGCCGTTATGGGGTGGTGGTGCACGCCCTGGCCCGTACCGCCGCCCGCGCCGCCTTCGGGCCCGGCGCGCTCGCCTACGCGGCGCTGACCGGGCACCGCGCCTGGCGCGACGACTGCCGGGCCATGGCCGAGCTGGTCCAGGGCCCGCGGGTGCTCGACCTCGGCGTCGGCCCCGGGACCAGCGCGCTGGAGATGGCGCGCGCCGCCCCCACCCACCACCACCTCGGCCTGGACCGCTCGCGCAGGATGCTGCGGCTGGCCGCGCTCCGCTCGCAGCGAATCCGCCTGGCGCTGCCGCTCGTGCAGGGGGACGCGCTGGCGCTCCCGTTCCGCGCCGGCAGCCTGGACGGCGTGACCGGCCACAGCCTGCTGTACCTCCTGCCCGACGCGCTGGGCGCGCTCCGGGAGGTGCGCCGGGTGCTGCGACCGGGCGGCGCGGTCGCCTTCCTCGAGCCTCGCGCCGGCCGGGCCTCGTGGACCGGGGCGCTGGTCGCCGGCCCGCGCTGCGCCGCCTCGATGGTCCTGTGGAGGGCCATGGCCCGGCTGCACCGGCGCTTCGACGAGCGCACGCTGCCCGAGCTCCTCGGCAGCGCCGGACTGGCCCAGGCGCGCGCCTGGCCGGTGCTGTTCGGGTACGGGGTGATGGCGACGGCGGTGGCCCCGTCAGAATAGACCGATGGTGAAGTGCGGCGCGAACACGGCCTCGTTGATCTGCTGGTCGGGGGCGAGGTTGAAGCCGAGATCGAGCGCCGCCGGACCGATGGGGGTGACGAAGCGTGCCCCCACCCCGGCGCACGGCCGCAGCGCGCGCGCGTTGACGCGCTTGGGATCGAGCCAGAGGTTCCCGGCGTCGAAGAAGAGCCCCAGCTCGAACCGGCCCGTCACCGGCAAGCGCAGCTCGGCCTTTCCCAGGAGAAACGCCTCGCCTCCCTCGGACACCGGGGTGTCCCCGTCGGCGATGCGGCGGCCGCGCTCGGTGCAGCCCTCGCCGGTGGGCGAGGTGGCGCACTGGCGGCCCTCGGCGGCCAGCTGCGGGCGCACGTCCGCCTGCACCAGCTGCTCCTCCCCGAAGCCGCGCAGGGAGGAGGCCCCGCCCAGGAAGAAGCGGCGCGGGATGATGGTCCGGGAGCGCGAGTCGAGCGGGAAGACCTGGCCGGCCCGCGCCGAGAGCGCCAGCACCACGTGCCCGCCCAGCGGGACGTAGCCGGAGAGCAACCCCGAGACCTTGAGCAGGTTGGTGTGGATGTCGGAGTTGGGCAGGACCCACAGCACCTTGCTCCGCCCGGGCGCCTCCAGCGAGCCCTCGTACTCCATCCATCCGGACAGGAACCACCCGCCGTGCGGATGGGTGGAGTTGTCCCGGTAGTCCAGCGAGAACGAGGGGCGGAGGGCGTTCAGGGTGGTGGTCCCCTCGTCGAAGCGGAGCCGCTCCAGGTCGACCTGGGTGAGCGGGCCCACCGCGCCGGTGCGGTCGATGGTGTCGACCTCCACCTCGTACTGGAGGGAGAAGGTGGCGCGCGAGGTGACGCCCACGTCGATGCCGCTGACCCACGAGACCCGCCGCAGGTTGTAGGCGGGCCGGTGGACCACCTCGCCGATGAGATCGACGCGGCCGCCCGCCCGGAAGGGAAGGAAGGGCAGCCGCGAGGTGCGGATGCCCACGTCGCCCTGTCCCTCCACCCGATCGCCGGGCTTGCGCCCTTCCAGGTCGGGCCGCAGGCCGAAGGTGTTGGTGGGGTAGTTCACCTTTCCGCGCAGCGACAGCTCGAGGGCGCGGCCGAAGAGGTTGGGGCGGATGTACTCGAGCATGGCTCGAGGTCCGTTGGCGATGGAGTAGCCCAGGGCCTGGGTGAGGGTGGCGTACGGCCGCTCCACCAGATCGACCACCACGTCCTTGGACGGCTGCGGCACGTCCGGGTCCTGCAGCCGCAGGCTCACCGAGCGGAACACGCCGGTGTCGAGCAGGGCCGTCTGGCTCCGCGCCGCCGCCTCGGGATCGTAGACGGCGCCCTCGCGAAGCTCGAGGTTGCCGCGGACCAGGTCCTCGCGCGTGCGGCGGTTGCCGGTCACGAGGATGCGGGCCACGTGCACCTCCGGCCCCTCCTCGATCCGGTACCGGACCGAGGCCGTGTGGTCGTCGGCCTCGGGCTCGACCCGCGCGTTCACGCGGGCGAAGACCCGCCCCCGGGCGGCGTAGCGGCGGAGGATGGCCGAGCGGATCTCCTCCACGCGGGCCCATCGGAGGGGGTCGCCGGGCGCCAGGCGCGGCAGGGGCTGCAGCTGGGAGAGCGACAGCGCCTGGTTGCCCTCGAGCTCGACCGACCGGACGGTCGTGCGCGGCCCCTCCAGGAAGCGGACCGTGACCTCCACGGTCCGGTGCGCACCGTCGAGCACCACCGAGGTGCCCAGGGAGATGGCCTTGAGGTACCCCTCCCCCCGGAGCTCGTCGGCGATGCGATCCGCGGCCCGGTCCCAGCTCGATTCGTCGTAGTACTGCCCCGCCGGAAGCGGCGGCGGGCCCAGCGGTCGGGCGTGGATCGCGAGCGAGGCGGCCAGGAGCCGGGCCGCGTCCGCCTCGGGCGTCTCGATCCTGGGCTGGTCCTCGGCCAGGTGCGCCACCAGCCGGGCCCGCAGCCAGGCCTCGGAGTGGGCGGTGGCTCCCTCGAAGCGGATGGCGGCCAGGCGGTGGCGCGGGCCTTCCACGATGCGGAAGACCACGGCCAGGTCGCGCCCCCGCGGCACCTCCTCGACGTCGATCCGGGCGGCCGCGTAGCCGTGCCCGCGATAGAAGGCGCGCAGCCGGTCCACCGCGGCGTCCAGGGCGTTGACGTCGAGCGGCTGGTCCGGCTCGAGCCCCATCTGCCGCTCCAGGACGTCGGAGCGCAGGGCGGCGTTGCCCCGGAACACCAGGGGCATGCGCTGCCCCACCGCCACCGGGAAGATCACCGTCGCCTCGCCGCCCTCCTCCTCCACCGTCGGCGCGCCCACCCGCGCGCGGCGGTACCCCGCCCGGTGCAGCGCCGTGCGCAGCTCCCGGACGTCGTCCGTGAGCTGATCGCGATCCAGGACGGCGCCGGGCCGGGTCTCGAGCCCCGCCAGCGCCGAGGTGGCCGGGCCCGCATCGCCCTCGGCGCGGACCGAGCGGATCCGGAGCGGCTCCCCGCGGGAGATGGCCAGATCCACCGTGACGCTGGTCTCCCCCCGCGCCCGGGCCTCGATGTGCGGCCCGGGGTACCCCTTGCGCCCCAGCGCCACCCGCACCCGGGCCGCGGCCGCGTCCAGGTCGGCGTCGTCGAAGGGGTCGCCCGGGACCAGCCGCGCCGCCGCGCGCAGCGCGTCGTCCGGCAAGGCGGACGGTCCGACGCTCCGCACCGACACCCGCGCGATGCGCCGCTGCGGCTGCGCCTCGACCGTGAGCTCGACCCAGGCGCCCCGCTCGCCGGCCGGAGGCGGGGCGGGCCGGGTGCGGAGGATCACGTTGCGGTAGCGCCCGGTGCGGTAGAGGCGCTGGACCGAGGTGCGGAGCGCCAGCGCCGAGACCGCATCCCCCGGCCCGAGCGTCAGGAGCGCCGCGGCCGCGTCGCGATCGTCGCCGGCCGGGAGCACCCACTCCACCGCGCTCACCCGCGGCCGGGCCGGGGCCCCGGCGGCCTCTTGGGCCGCGGCGGTCGCGGCGCCGGTCGAGAGCGCCGCCATCACCAGCGCGCGGAGCAGCGCCGCCCGGCCGGCGCGCGCCCGGCCGGCGCGATCCCGCCGGCGCCCGCGGCCATCGACCCGGCTCACCGCTCGTCCGTCCATTCCCAGCGGAGCTTCAGGTCCACGCCGTGGTCCCCGGTGGGGACGTCCAGGCTCTCGTTGTCCCACTGGTACTGCACGGCCGTGTGCTCGCCCAGCCGGACCTCCGCCTGCGCCTTGCGCCCGCGGCCGGTCCCCAGCGGCGTCTGGAAGCGCAGCCGGAGCTTGTCGCGCATGAGCCAGGACTCGAACTCGGCCCGCGGCTCCACCTGGCCGGTCTCCTCGGAGTAGCCGGTCACGATGCGCATGGAGAGATCGCGGACCGGCCCGCCGCGCGGCAGGAACCGCTTCACCTGCTCGTCCAGGCCCGAGGCGGAGAGCAGCGCCTGGGCGGCGGTGGCGGTGGCCACCCCGCTCACGCCGGCCTGGGCGCCCGCGTCGCGCCGGGTGGTGCCGAGCACGAGCAGCGTGACGATGTCCTGCTCGGGCAGGTCGGGCAGGCTGGTCAGCTTGAGGTGCGGCTCGGCCAGCGTGCCGTAGACGTGCAGGAAGACCTGGTAGTCGTTGACCCGCGACTCGCCGTTCACGTCCAGGCCGATCTCGATCCGGTTGCGGTCGGTGAAGTCGAGCACCGCGTGGGTGAGATCGAACTCGTTGCCGCGGAAGATCACCTTGCTGCCGCGCCCCATGGCCAGGCTGCCCACCAGCCCCGGCGCGGCCAGGGTGCCGGTCAGGGTCAGCTCGCCCGAGACCGGCCCCCGCACCAGGTCGTTGTCGACGCGCACGTCGCCGTCGACCGCCAGCTGCACCTCGAGGCGCAGCCACTCGCCGGCGCGGTCGTAGGCGCGGGGTGGGGGCGGCGGCTTGCGCTTGAGCAGGCTGCCCTGCAGATCGACCTCGGAGGTGTAGCGGGCGCGGACCACGTGCAGGCGGCCGGTGACGGTGGTGCTCTCCGGTGTCCCGTCCGCCTCCAGGTGCCCGGAGAGCGTGGCGGGGAGCACGCCGGGGACCACCACCGGAACCTCGTCCAGCACCCCTTCGGCCCGCATCCGCACCGGCACCAGCCGGGCCAGCTCGATCTCGCCCTTGAAGCGGGCCTTGCCGCCGTTCACGGTGGCGTCGAGCTGGTCGAAGATGACCTTGTTCTGCGAGAAGGCCATCCCGCCGCTCACGCCGGTGAAGGAGGCGGTGGCGCCCTTGAGCTGGAAGCTCCCGTCGATGAGCTTGCCGGAGCCGACCACCAGCGGCTCGGCCGGCGTCCCCGAGAACCGCGCCTCGACCGCCAGCTGACCGCCCGCCCGCCGCAGGGTGGGCACCAGCCCGGAGAGGAGCCGCAGGTCGAAGGCGCCCGAGGCGGCGCCGTCCAGCTCGCCGCCCGGGAGCCAGGCGCCGCTCAGGGTGAGCGCGGTGTTGGGGCCCCGGAGCGTGAGCGGGGCCAGCTCCCAGCGACCGCGCGAAGCGGACAGGTGCGCCGGCGCGGTGGACTCGAGGCGCAGGTCGGCGTAGGCGGCGTGGAGCTGGGTGAGGCGAGCCTCGACGTGGGCGTTGCGCCAGTCCAGGAGCTCGCCGTCCGCGTCCAGGTGCCCGTCGGCGCCCACGTGGAGCCCGGCCGGCGCGAGGCCCTCGGCCAGGCGCGTGGCGTCGTCGAGGACCACCGCGGCGTGCGCGCGGAACGGCCAGCGCCCGGTCAGCGCTGCCTCGCCCGACACCTCGAACCCGGCGGCGCCCGCGGTGAGCCGGGCCTGCTCGCCGTCGATGAGCAGGTCGAGCCGGGTGGCGCCCAGGCGCAGGTCGCGGAAGGCGATGCCCGCTCCGCTCGCCTCCAGCTGGACGCGGGGCCGGGCCAGCGGGCCGGCCAGGGCCACCGTCCCACCGGCCGTCCCGGAGAGGCCCGGCGCCAGCTCGAGATCGGCCACCGGCAACCCCGAGAACGCCAGCTCCAGGGCCATGGGGAAGGGCGGCTCGAGGCCCCAGGTGCCGCTGCCGCGCACCACCCCCGCGCCGCGGTGAAGCTCGCCCTGGGTGAAGTGCGCCTCGGCCAGCGCGTGGATCCGCCCCGCCACCTTGCCCGAGTCGAAGCGCCGGTCGAGCAGCGTGCCCGGCCCGAGCTGCGCGTCGAAGTCGACGTCGGGCGCCTTGGCCGGGCCCTGGGCGGTCCCGCTCAGCTCCGCGTCGGCATCCAGGGCGTCGCGCAGCACCCGGGCGCGGGGGAGGCGGCCCATGAACGCCTCGCACAGGTCGCGCACCCGGCCGCGAGCGTGGAAGCTGGCCGAGCTGAGGCGCATGGGCTTGGCCACCATGTCCAGCGCCAGCTCCCCCCGGTAGCGGGCGCTGGCCTGCGCGCCTTCCACGGCGGAGAGGAACAGGGTGGGCTTCTGGAACCGGACGTCGGCGGCGGCCGTTCCGAGGTCCACGTCCAGGAAGCGGAACTCGGTCACGCGGGCGCGCCCCTCCAGGTGCGGCCACCCGTAGGGCGCGGCGCCCAGGCTGGCCTCGACCGTGGCCAGCCCGCCCCACGGCACCGGGCCGATGCGGCCGGCGGCGTCGAGGTCGGCCTCGCCGCTGGTCCTCACCCAGAATCCGGCCGCGGAGGTGAAGTGCACGGCGGCGTCGGCGTGGAGCTGCCCGCGGCCGATGCGGGCGCGCGCGCCGTCGAAGTACAGGCCCTGGCGATCGATGCGGAGCCTGGAGTCGACCCGCCCGCGGTCGAAGGCCAGGATCCCGGGATCGCCGGCGCCCTCCTTGTACGGATCGCGTCAGCACCTTGAAGTCGCGGACCCCGACGTCGGCCTCGCCCGAGAGCTGCAGGGGCCAGAGGTTGCCCGAGAGGCGCCCCTTCCCCTCGAGGCGCATGGTGATCCAGGGGTTCCGCACCCCCAGTCGATCGAGGATCTCGCCCAGGTCGACGCCGACGACGTCCGCCTCGGCGGTCATGGGCAGGCCGCGGCGCCAGCTTCACCGACCCGCGGGCCACCACCTGGCCCCCCTGGGCCACCGCCACCAGCCGATCCACCACCACCCGGTTGCCGCCCTCCAGGTGGAGCTCCGCCGTCAGGTCGCCCGCCGTGAACCGGCTCCACGCGCACGCCCCGCGACGCGATGCGGCCGGACACCTCCGGCGCCGCCAGCTTCCCCTTGAGGTGGGCGGCGACGGTGACCGTCCCCTCGGCGTCCAGGCGCCGCCCGGCCAGCGCCGCCAGCGCCACCACCGGCCCGTCGGCGGTGGCCTCCACGTCGAGCCGCGGCGCGCACAGGTCCTCGACCCGGCCGCTCAGGCCGACCCGGGCGCCGCCCAGCTCCACCTCGGCGCGGGAGATCTCGGCGGCCGAGAGGTCGGCGCGCGATCTCGGCCGGCGAGGTGGAGCCGCGCGGCGTCGAAGGTGCGGCCCGGGCAGCTCGAGGTGGACCGGCCCGGTGGTCACCTCGACGCGGGTCGCGCGGCCCGGGGCGGGCCAGCACCCGCAGCGAGCGGCGCCCGGGATCGGAGCGGACGTCGATCCCCTCGAGCCGTGAGCCGCCGGCCCCGACGCGCGACGTCGAGCGCGCCGTCCTCCACCTCGAGGTGCCGGATGTCGAAGCGGGAGAGGAAGGCCGGCGGGCAGGCCGTTCCCGGCGCCTGCCGGGAGCGTCCGGCCGCGCCAGCTTGACGCGGGGCCGCACCAGGGTGAGCCGCTCGAGGTGGATCTGCCTCCCCAGCGCCTGGACGGCGGCGAGGCGGGCGGTGACCGCGTCGGCGGCGAAGACCGGCGGGCCCGGAGCGGCGGACAGCTTCACCCCCTCGACCTCGACCGCGAGGCCGAAGATGTCCAGCCGGCAGGCGTCGAACGAGAGCCCGAGGCCGGTGGCCGCCTCGACCCGCGCCGCTGCCGCCCGGCACACCTTCTCGCCGGCCCAGCGCGTGCGAAGGGCCGCGAGCGTGGCCACCACCAGGACCACGACCAGCCCCAGGAACAGCATGGCGGCCGTGCGCT
>CAVTOU010000008.1:0-9143 GCA_963736345.1 uncultured Pseudomonadota bacterium
GGCCAGGCACGCACTGGTCCATGGATAATACACGAACTGGACCTTCCACATGGACCATGTCCCGAGGCAGGCTGCCGGCCATGCGACGGGAGATCTTCCGCAGCGACGTCGACCGGCGCCCTGACCTGCTGCGGCGCGCCGAGGTCGTCCACCTCGCCACCACCACGCCCGAGGGCGCCCCGGTGCTGCGCGCGCTCGACGCCGCGTCCTCGACGACGGCGTCTACTTCCACGGCGCCCGCGCCGGCGAGAAGGCCCGCTGCCTGGGGCGCCCGGCGGTCGTCTCGACCGAGGAGCTGGTGGCGCACGTCCCGAGCTGGATGGTCGACCCGCGCTGGGCCTGCCCGGCCTCGACGCTCTACCGGAGCGTGCAGGTGCACGGCGCGCTGCGACGAGGTGGTTGAGCCCGACCGCAAGGCGCGCGCTCTCTCGGCGCTGATGCGAGCGCTGGCAGCCGGAGGGGCGCTACGAGCCCATCGACCGTCGAACCCCCACGACGCCGGCGAGCTGCGGGACGCTGGTCTTCGTGGGCCGTTCGACCGGGTCGACGGAAAGGAGAAGCTCCTCCAGAACCGGAAGCCCGAGGAGGTGGCGCGGGCCATCCTGGAGGGGCTCTGGGAGCGCGGCCACCCCGGCGATTCCGGGCCATCGAGGCCATCCGCGCGGCCAACCCCGGGCGCCGCTCACCCCGGCCTTCCTGGCGGCGCCGCAGGCGTTCCGGCTCCGGTGGCGCTCGGCGAGGGCGACGCCGAGCAGGCCGAGGCGCCTCCTGGCCGGCGAGTACTGGTGGGAGGAAGGGGCGGCCGCGCGGGCTGGATCCGGCCGGCGCAGCGCGCCGCCCACGCGTGGGTCGGAGCGCACGACCGCCGGGGCCGGCTCGCTGGCCATGGCCCGGGCGGTGTCCGACGGCCGCAGAGGCCTGGATCTACGACGTGGTGGTGGAGCGCGGGCTGCGGCGGCTGGGGCTGGGCCGGCGGATGCTGGTGCTGCTGCTCGACCACCCGGCGGTGCGCGGAGCTCCCTTCGTGCGGCTTCGCACCAGGGACGCGGCCGCCTTCTACGAGCGGTTCGGATTCGCCGAGGTCGGGGCCGGGAGCCGCTGGCCGGGCAAGAACATGCTGCTCACCCGGAGCGAGGTGGCGCAGGCGTCGCTCCAGGAATCGGCGTGAAGCGACCCCCGGACCCGCGGCGAGCCCGGGGGGAGGGAAGGAGCTCATCCGCGGGCCCGGGCCTGCAGCGCCGCCGGCGATCAGTTCGCCCGGTACAGCCGGACGGTGTACTGGTCGAAGCTGGTGAGGAGCCTGGCGTCGCTGGAGAGCGTCAGGACCGAGGGCTGGAGCCCGGGCGTGGCCTCCTCCTGCCAGGTCTTCCCGCCGTCGCGGGTGCGGTAGACGTGCCCCTTCAGTCCGCCTTCGTCGAGGATGGCCGCCAGCACGCCCTCGCCCGCCGCCGTGAACCGCATCGCGGCGCGCGGGGCGGTGAGCGACTCGAACACGGGGCTCCCGAGCGGGCTCGGCGCCTGCGCCCAGCTGGCCCCGCGGTCGGCGCTGACCCACAGGTCGCCATTCTCGTCCAGCAAGCGGATGCGGAGCCCCCCGCCCTCCTCCGAGAGCGAGACCGCTGCGATCATTCCCGCCTTGGCCGGAACCGCGAGCTTGGTCCAGCTCTCGCCGCCGTCGGCGGTGAGGCCCAGCTCCTCCTGCGAGGCGATCAGGCCGCGCTTGGCGTCCAGGAACGACAGGTGGCGCGCGTGCCGGGGCTCGCTCCGGCCGAAGGAAGCGGCCACCTTCCAGTGCGCGCCGCCGTCGGTCGAGGCGCGCACGTTGCCCAGGTTGCCGGCGGTCCAGGCGGCCCCGTCCGGCAGCGCCTCCAGCCCGAAGCGGCAGGCCGACGAGTTCACGCCCGGCGTCCAGGTCTTGCCACCGTCGTGCGTCACGTACATGGCGCCGGCGTAGCCGGCCGTGATCCCGTTCTTCTCGTCGACGAAGGCGGCCAGGGTGGCCTTGTGGGTGATCTGCGCCTCGCCCGCGAGGCGCCACTGCGCGGGCGCGGCGGCAGCGGCGAGCGGCGCGGCGAGGCTGAGGGACAGGGCTACGAGACGAGCGATCGCGGCAGTCATGGCGGTTCCTCCGGCGTGTGGACCGAGAGGTACCACCACCCCGCCGCGCCCAGAATGGCCGGGAGACAGCGTCTCTATGCAGATCGACAGGGGTCAGCCCGCCGCCCGCAGCATCCAGTTGGTCCGCTCCCGGTACTCCGAGGGAGCGGCCCCGACCTGCTTGCGGAAGGCGCGGCTGAAGCTGGCCGCGTCGGCGTACCCGATCCGCTCGCCGACCTCGGTGACCGGGACGAGCGTGTCGCGGAGCAGCCCCTGCGCCACCTCGATCCGCAGCGCCGTGACGTAGTCCATGATGGTGCGCCCGGTGATCGCCACGAACCGCTCCTGCAGCGTGGTCCGGTTGGTGGCGAACCTGCGCGCCAGGCTCTCCACCGTGAGCCGTCGATCGAAGCTCGCTTGCAGGTAGGAGAGCAGCTCGCGCATGCGCTCGTCCGCGGGCGGCACCGTCAGCGGATCGATGCCGGCCTGGTCCAGCCCCCGCAGGAAGATGAGCAGGGTGATGAGGTACGAGCGGGTGCGGCAGGGCCAGCCGTCGTCGCGGAACAGCGTCCGCTCGTCGTGGACCTGCGCGTAGAGCCTCAGGATCCTGTCCCAGGCCAGCGGCCGGGGCTGGAAGACCCCGCCTGGCGCGGGGCGGCGCACCACGAAGGGATCGAGCCAGTACGCGTCCTGGAACACGGCCGTCGGCAGCGCGCCGCGCGGCTCGCCGCGGATGGTCTCGAAGGTGAGCTCGGGGTGCAGCACCGACGGATGGAAGTAGAGCAGCCGGTAGCGGAGGTCCGCGCCCTGGAACGAGGCTTGCTCGCGCTCGTCCAGGCAGAACGCCGCCGGGCCGTGAAAGGGGAGCGCCGCCTCGGCCCGCACCAGCAGCCCCCCTCCCCCCTCGACCAGCACCAGCCGGAGCCGCTCGCCCAGGGCGTCGCGGGGGTCGAAGCGGTCCGCCGACGCCGTCCCGAGCGCCAGGACGTAATCCGGCCAGGTGGGGGCATGCGCGGTGGTCCACGCGGACGCCATGCCGGATCGGTACCACGAACCGCGACGGCGGGATCGCGCCGGAGCATTCGTCCCGCTTCGTTTCGAGGGGGTTCACTTCGGCCGAGCGGGCGCGTGCCGCGGCGCGGCGGGGGCCGCGGGCGCTGGCCCGTGCGCGTTTCGCGAGCTTCCGTCCCGGGGACATTGTTCGGGGGGATGGCCGTTCTTTCTCGAATTGCACTCTTGCGGGCCGGCGATCCGCTCCGGCACTGTGCCCCCACCGCGATCGATCCCTGATGCACGTCCGCGACGCCGGCACCCGGGCCGCAGGCGAGGCGCCACCGATCACGGCAGGTCCCGCCGCCTGCACCCGGGCGCAGGCGGCGGTGCGCCACGAACCCGATCGCAGCGAGGGACAGCATGTCGAGGAAACGCGTATCCGTGCTCCTGGCGCTCGCCGCCATGGCGGGCGCGGTGGCTTGCGGAGGAAGCAGCTCCAAGAACGAGTGCAAGGTGACCGCCGGCAGTCCGACCGATCTCGCCTCGACCGGCAGGACGGCCACGACGGTGGCCCTCTCCTGGACGGCCCCCGCCGCGCCCGCGCACTGCAGCATCACCGGCTACACGATCTTCGACGGCGGCGTCCAGGTCGCCCTGGCGACGTCGAACGCCGTCGAGGTGGTGAACCTGGCCTCGAACCAGGTCCACAGCTTCACCGTGGCCGCCCGGGACGGGGCCGGCCAGTCGGAGCCGAGCGAGGCCGTCCAGGTCACCACCCTCCCCGACCTCGGGCCCAGCACGCACATCTACGACCCGAGCATGGCCATGGCCGACATCCAGGCCGACATCGACGCGGTCTACGCGCCGCAGTTCAGCGACGCCACCGGGCAGTTCAACGGCAACCGGTACGCCCTGCTCTTCAAGCCGGGCGCGTACACCGTCGACGTGCCCGTGGGCTACTACATGCAGGTGCTGGGGCTGGGCGCGTTCCCCGACGACGTGACCATCACCGGGCGCGTGCACTCCGAGGGTCACTGGTCCGGGGGGGCCTCGAAATACAACGCCACCCAGAACTTCTGGAGAGGCCTCGAGAACTTCGCGGTGGTCCCCACCGCCAACGTCGGCACCCTTCCCGTCAGCGGCGAGGCCGACGACGGCGGCGTCTACATGCGCTGGGCCGTCTCCCAGGCCTGCCCCTTCCGGCGCATGCACGTGAAGGGCGACATCGACCTGTGGCAGGGGCCGAAGGACGGGTGGTCGAGCGGCGGCTGGATGTCGGACTCGAAGGTCGACGGGGTCGTCAACTCCGGGTCGCAGCAGCAGTGGTTCGCGCGGAACAGCGAGTGGACCACCTGGAACGGCATCAACTGGAACCACGTCTTCATGGGCGACACGAACATGCCGGCCGGCGCCTGGCCGGGCCAGCACGTCACCCGTATCGCCGCCACGCCCATGGTCCGCGAGAAGCCGTTCCTGCACGTCGACGAGGCGGGCGACTACTTCGTGTTCGTCCCGAGCCTCACCACCGACACCTCCGGCGCGACCTGGAGCGGCGGCACGCAGACCCCCGGCACCGACCAGAGCATCCTCGACTTCTTCGTGGCCCGGCCGAGCGACAGCGCCACCGACATCAACGCCGCCCTGGCCGCCGGCAAGAGCCTGCTCTTCACCCCCGGCATCTACCACCTGGACGGCACCATCGAGGTGACCCGGGCCGGCACCGTCGTGCTCGGCATGGGGCTCGCGACGCTGCACCCCGACACCGGCCTCCCGGCCATGACCGTCGCCGACGTGGGCGGCGTGGTCGTGGCCGGGGTGCTCTTCGACGCGGGCAGCATCAACTCGCCGGTCCTGCTCCAGGCCGGGGCCGCCGGCGCGGCCGCGGATCACTCCGCCAGCCCGACCATCCTCCAGGACCTGTTCTTCCGCATCGGCGGGGCCGAGGACGGCAAGGCGACGGTGGCCCTCGAGATCAACAGCAGGAACGTCATCGGCGACCACTTCTGGATCTGGCGCGCCGACCACGGCACGGCCGAGGCGCCGACGGGATGGGACGTCAACACCTCCGATCACGGCCTGGTGGTGAACGGCGCCGACGTCACCATCTACGGCCTGTTCTGCGAGCACTTCCAGAAGCACCAGACCCTGTGGAACGCCGACGGGGGCCGCGTGTACTTCTACCAGTCCGAGATCCCGTACGACGTGCCCGACCAGGCGTCCTGGATGAACGGAACGGTGAAGGGGTACGCCTCCTACAAGGTGGCGGACACGGTCACGCAACACGAGGCCTGGGGCCTGGGCGTCTACAGCGTGTTCAACGTCTTCGACGGTGAGCTGGACAACGCCATCGAGGTCCCGACCGGTGACGCCATCGACGTGAAGCTGCACGGGATGATCACCTTCGGCCTGTCGAAGGGCATCATCCACAACGTCATCAACGGCGTGGGCGGGCCGGCCACCTCCGGGGCCACGCCGGCGCTGGGCGGGTGGCAACAGGGCGTGGTGGCCGAGTACCCGGTCCCCCCGCCTCCCCCGGCGCCCCCGGGGCTCGTGTTCCCGCTCAACTTCGAGTCGGCCCCCAACGTGGCCTACCAGCTGCCCAACTGGGGAAGCGGGGTCTCGAGCTCGGTGATCGTCGACCCGCAGGACGACACCAACCACGTGGCGCACTGGGTCAAGCCGGCCGGTTCCGAGACCTGGGGCGGCTTCAACGTCGATCGGGACACCGCCACCTCGACCGGCCTGGACGGCGACCCGTTCCTGGTCTCGAAGACGTTCACGGTGCGGGTGCGATGCGACAAGGACAGCGTCACCGTTCTCCTCAAGATCGAGCACTGGGGGAACACTGCCTCCGTCGAGGTGCCCGCCACCACCGGGGTCGGCACCGCCGGCACCTGGCAGACGCTGAGCTACGACTTCACCAGCAAGAACCCCGATCCGGGCATCGACTACCTGCGCCTGGACCTGTTCCCCGGGTTCGGGAGCACCGACGCGGTGACCTGTGACCTCGACGACGTGACCCAGGTCGTTCCCTGAGGCAGGCAGGGCTCCGGGGCCGAGGATGCCCCGGAGCCCTCACGCCTCGGCATCGGACAGCGGGGCCGCGGCCGCCGCCCGGCGCGGCAGGAGCAGCCCCGGGCCGGACGGGACGAACCCGGCCCTGGCCAGGAACGCGGCCAGCGGGTGGCCCGCCGCCGGGGCGCCGTCGATCTCGTCGATGCGCACGCCCTCGAAGCGCTCCTTCGCCTCGCGCGCCAGGTCGAGCACGGCGTGGGCCACGGCCAGGCCGACCCGGGAGCGCTCCGGCTCCGGCTCGGGGAGCCAGGCCAGGAGCTGCTGCAGGCCATGCGCCGGCGGCAGGTACAGCGCGGGCGCGCCGTCGACCAGGATCAAGCGCCCCCCCACCGCTCGCGTGGGCCGCCGCGCGCCGGCCTCCTCCGGCAAGGGCGGCCAGTCCAGGGCGGCGCCGTATGGGTTGGCAGGATCGTCCGCCGCCAGCACGGCCGCGACCGGCCGGTCGGGGGGCTCCCGCGCGGCGCGAACCGCGTCGAGCGCCGCCGGCAGCGCGAACTGCATCGCGCCCACCCCGCCCACGAAGTAGCCGCGCCGGATCCGACCGGCCTCCTCGAGGTGGCGAAGCACCTCGTAGACCGCGCCGAAGCCCCCCGGGACCCCCTCGGCTTGCACCGCGCCGCGCGTCAGGATGCCGTACCGGGCCAGCAGCTGATGGGCGGTGGCGGCGCTCCAGGCGGTGGGGGTGACCGGCCCGCCCTGCGCCCGCCGGGCCTCGACCAGCGTCCAGCGACCGCCGGCCGACGGCGGGGCCGCCAGCCGCGAACGATACCCGCCCGGCCCGGGCGGGCGGATCGCGTGCCGGGTGCGCTCGCGCCGGGCCGGCGCCTCGGTGAACGCCCGCAGCACCTGGAACGTGTCGTTGGTGACGAGGCCGCGCCAGGCCAGCGCCCAGAGCGCCTCCACCGTCTCGGGCGGGAACCCTCCGCCGGCGGCGGCGTGGATCTCCGGGAAGAACGAGGCGCCCCGCACCGACAGGTGCTCCAGGATGCGGCGCTCGCGCTCGCCCTCGGGCGGCGGTCCCCCGGGCGCGGGGAGGAGCCGCGGAAGCGCGTCGGCCAGGAACAGCGCCACCCGCCCGTCCCGCGCGCCGACCGGCTCGACCCCGACCCACAGCACCTCGCCCCCCGCGGCCAGCGCGTCCAGATCGCCGGGGAGGTAGCCCTCCACCCGGGCCGGCAGGATCTCGGACTCGAGCTCCGACGCCGCCAGCGGCGCGCCCTGCAGCCTCTCGACCGCGTCGAGCACGGCGTCCAGGCCGCTGCGGCGGCGCGGGATGCCGTGCCACGCCAGCAGCGCCCGTCCCAGCGCCGCCGGCTCCACCGGCTCCACCTCCTCGCGCAGCCGCGCCAGCGAGCGCCGGCGCAGCGTGCGGAGCACCTCCGGATCGCACCACTCGCGCTCGCGCCCACCCGGAAGGAAGGCGCCCTCCAGGAGCCGGCCGCGGCGCAGCAGCCATTCCAGCCCGGCCTCGGCAGCCGGGAGGGAGAGCCCGAAGCGCTCCGCCACCTGCCCGGTCGTGAACGGGCCGTGGCGCCGCGCGTACCGGGCCAAGAGCCCGGGAAACGCGTCCTCCACCGCGCCCAGCAGCACCTCCGGCAGGCCCGGCGGAAGGTTCGCCCCCACCCCGTCCCGGTAGCGGGCGGCGTCCTCGACGGCCACGAAGCGCTGCTCGCCGGCCAGCTCCACCGGCACGGCCCTGCCCTCGGCCACCAGCGCGGCCAGCGCGGACGCGACCTCCGGCGTGGCCGAGCGGGCGCGGACCTCGTCGCGCGAGAGGTCGCCCAGGCGAAGCAGGAGGTCGGCCAGCGCGTCGGGGCTTCGGGCCCTGAGCTCGGGGGCGAGGTGCTGCAGCCGCCGCTCCAGCTCCTGCATCCCGTCGGCGTCGAGCAGCTCGCGCAGCTCCGCCTCCCCCAGCAGCTCGCGCAGCTGCACCTGGTCGATGGCCAGCGCCTGGGCCCGCCGCTCCGCCAGCGGGGCGTCGCCGTCGTAGAGGAAGCTGGCCACGAACCCGAACAGGAGCGAGGAGGCGAACGGCGACGGGACCCGCGTCTCGACGGTGACCACCCGCAGCTCCTGCCGGCGCAGCTCGGCCAGGAGGTCCACCAGCGCCGGCAGGTCGAACACGTCCCGCAGGCACTCGCGGTACGTCTCGAGGACGATGGGAAACTCGGGGAACCGCGAGGCCACCGACAGCAGGTCGTGGGCGCGCTTGCGCCGCTGCCAGAGCGGGGTCCGGCCCCCGGGCCTGCGCCGGGGCAGGAGCAGCGCGCGCCCGGCCGCCTCGCGGAACTTGCCGGCGAAGAGCGGGGTGGCGGCGAGCTGGCCGGTGACCACCGCCTCCACCTCCTCGGGATCCGGGAACAGGAAGGAGACGTCGGGAGGCCCGCCCGCGTCGGGGACGCGGATGGCGAACCCGTCGTTGGTCCAGATGGACTCGGCCTCGATCCCGCGCTCCTGGCGGGCCCGCGCCACCGCCGCCAGGCACCAGGGGACCAGCACCGGCGCCCCGAAGGGCGAGAGGACGCAGACGCGCCAGTCGCCCAGCTCGTCCCGGCAGCGCTCCACCACCACCGTCCGATCGTCCGGGACCGCCCCGGTGGCGGCGCGCTGGTCGGCGAGGAACTGGAGCAGGTTGCGGGCGGCCTGGTGGTCCAGGCCGTGGCGCTCGACCAGGCGCGAGCGGGCCTCCTCGGCGGGGATCTCGGAGAGCTCGCGCGCCAGCCGGCCGATGCGCCGGCCCAGCTCGAGCGGCCGGCCCGGGGCGTCGCCCTTCCAGAACGGCATCCTGCCCGGCTCGCCCGGCGCGGGCGAGACCAGCACCCGGTCGTGGGTGATCTCCTCGATGCGCCAGGTGGAGGCGCCGAGGAAGAAGGTGTCGCCCACCTTCGACTCGAACACCATCTCCTCGTCCAGCTCGCCCACCCGCGCCTGGCCGGGCGGTGCCCCCACCAGGAAGACGCCGTACAGGCCGCGGTCCG
>CAVTOU010000009.1:0-81072 GCA_963736345.1 uncultured Pseudomonadota bacterium
GCTGCCGGGTATGGCGCACCTCGGCGGGGTCGACCGGCGGCGTCGCCGATCTCGGCTCGCGCGACGTGCCCGGCGCGCGCTTCCTGCTCTGGCCGGGGCGCTGGGGCGCCGACGGCGGGATCGACAATCTGGGGGGCGGGCCGCCCGGGCCGGCCTTCCAGCCGGGCTGGTGCAGCGGCGGCGCGCCGTCGTGCTCCTGAGCCCGGGCCCGGCCCGACACCCGAGCAGCGGCACGGAAAACGAGCACGCCCTGCGCGCTCGGCGAGCAGCGCGCCCCCGCATTGCGAGCGTTCAATACTCACGCAATCCGGGCAATCAATCTGCGCGCAAAGAACGCAGCAACTGCCCGCGCAGCGGACTGCTATGTTGCGCCCCTCTCCCGGCCCGCGGAGGAGCGCCCTCATGAAGTTCATCATCGCCGTCATCAAGCCCAGCAAGCTGCAGGAGGTCCACCTCGCCCTCTCGGCGGTGGGGCTCGAGGGGATGACCGTCTCGGAGGTCCGCGGGTACAGCCGGCAAACGGGCACGCCGAGATCTACCGCGGGGCCGAGTACCAGATCGACTTCGTCCCCCAGACCCGGGATCGAGATCGCGGTCGAGGACGGCGACGTGCAGCGGGTGGTGGAGACCATCGCCCGCACCGCCACACCGGGAAGATCGGCGACGGGAAGATTCTTCGTCCTGGAGCTGTCCGAGGCCATGCGGGTGCGCACCGGCGAGACCGGCCCCTCCGCGCTCGGATCTTCACGCCAGGAGCCTTCCAATGCACGCGCTCGACACCGGCAACACCGCCTGGATGCTCACCGCCACCGCCCTGGTGCTGTTCATGACCCTGCCCGGGCTGGCCCTCTTCTACGGCGGGCTGGTCCGGACCAAGAACGTCCTCTCCGTCCTGATGCAGTGCTTCTCCATCACCGCGCTGGTGACCGTCCTGTGGGTGGCCTTCGGCTACTCGCTGGTCTTCACCCCGAACCCCTCGCCGGCGCTGGACCCGTTCATCGGCGGGCTGGGGAAGGCCTTCTTCGCCGGCGTCGGCCGCGACTCGCTGCCACGGGTCGGTCCCGGAGACGGTCTTCTCCATGTTCCAGCTCACCTTCGCGGTCATCACCCCGGCGCTCATCATCGGCTCCTTCGCCGAGCGGGTGCGGTTCAGCGCCATGCTGCTGTTCATGGCGCTGTGGTCGTTGTATGTCTTACGTCCCGGTTGCCCACTGGATGTGGGGCGGGGGCTGGCTGCAGGAGAAGCTGGGGGCGCTCGACTTCGCGGGCGGTATCGTGGTCCTGGCGTCTTCGGGCGGGCGTCGCCGGCCTGGTGACGGCGCTCTACGTGGGACGGCGCAAGGGGTACCCGGAGACGCCCATGCTCCCGCACAGCCTGACGCTGTCGGTGGTGGGCGCGGGCATGCTGTGGATGGGGTGGTTCGGCTTCAACGCCGGCAGCGCCATGGCCGCCGACGGGCAGGCGGGAATGGCGGTGGCGGCCACCCAATCTCGGCCGGAACCGCGGCCATGGTGTGGCTGTTCGTGGAGTGGAAGCGGCGTGGCCGCCCCAGCGTGCTGGGGATCGTCACCGGCGCGGTGGCCGGGCTGGCCACCATCACGACCGGCTCGGGCTATGTCGGCGCCGGAGGCGCGCTGGTATCGGGCTGGCGGCCGGCCTGCTCTGCTTCCTGGGCGCCACCTCGCTCAAGCGCCGGCTGGGCTACGACGACTCGCTCGACGCCTTCGGGGTCCACGGCGTGGGCGGGATGGTGGGATCGATCCTGACCGGCGCCTTTGCCGCCCAGAGCCTGGGCGGCAGCGAGCCGGTGGCGGTCTCGCACCAGCTGGGCCTGCAGATGCTGGCCTGCGCCGCCACCGCCGGCTGGTCGGTGGCGCTGACCTGGGTGTGCCTCAAGGTCGCCGACCTGGCGCTGGGGGTGCGCGTCGACGACGAGCAGGAGGTGCTGGGGCTGGACGTGACGGCGCACGAGGAGCGGGGGTACGACTACTGACCCCTTGCTCCCCTACGCGCCTCCGGCGCTGAGACCCGGAAGCGAGCGGAGCGAGCGCGAGACGGCACAGCCTCGAGCCGCACCTACCCAGAGCGCCCCGGAGCGGCCGCCACCCTGACCAGGACCCGGCTCGAGGCGTGGGCGTTGAGCAAGCGAGCGAGGTGTCACGCACCGCGGATTCCCCCGGACGCGGTCCGTCTTCTAGCGCGCCTCGCGCTCCACCCGCTCCGCCACCGCGCGCAGGTCGAGCGCGTCGCGGCGGGCCGGGAACGGGTGGCGGAGGAGCCACCAGTCCTCGGCGAAGGACGCGGACGCGCCAGGCGCGAGCCGCTCGGCGGGGCCGATGGGCTCGAGCTCGCAGAACCGGTCCTGGTAGAGCCAGATGGAGAGCGTGAACGACCCCAGCTCGGCGTAGGCGCGCTCGGGGAACACGGGATGGCGCTTCACGAACAGGAGCCCGGAGGGCTCGAGGTAGGCCATCCAGCCGGCGGCGGTGTCGAAAGAGAGCTTGGGGTGCTGGAGCGGGCCCACGATCTCCAGGAACCCGTCGCGCGCGCGCACGCTCGGATCGCGAGGCCCGAAATCGAGGAGCCCCGGCCGCGCCGAGTCATACTGGACGTATCCGTGCGGCAGGCGGCTCCCCGGGGTGGTCGGGATGACGACGATCCCGCCGCCGGGCGCCATGGTCCGCCCCCAGTGGCAGCAGGAGCGCGCCTCGTCCGAGACGTTGGTCACCGTCTGCAGGCAACGCAGGTGAGACGAACCAGGATCGAGGCGGAACTCGCGCAGCACCTGGAGCCCGGTGGCAGGATCGGGCGTGCTCTGCAGCCCGACGGCCCCGCCGGCGGCGGGCCGGGGCGACCACGGCCCCAGCCACAGGGTGGGGTGCGGGGCGATGGTCCTCTCCGGGCCGACGTCGAACCGCCCGCCCCAGGGGTCGATCTCCGCCGCCCCGGGCCGCCACGTCCAGCCCGCCTGCGCCGGGTCGAGCGCGATGGCGTCCTCGCCGTCCCACGCGTACCGGAGCACCCGGCCGCCGCAGGCCGGGCCCAGGATCACCTGGGCGCGCCCGTTCTCGAGCCGCGGGCAGTCCCGGTAGCCGTGGTAGTCGAGCGTGCCCGCCACGCTCACGGCTCCATGGGCCGGATGTCCCCCGCCGCGTCGTAGAACAGCTCCTGCACCTTGATGCAGCGCCGGTGGCTGATGCCGCCGGAGAGCGACGCGTCGTGGTAGTAGAGGAACCAGCGCCCCTGGAACTCGACGATGGAGTGGTGGGTGGTCCACCCGACGACCGGGCTGAGCAGCCGGCCCCGGTAGGTGAACGGGCCGTACGGGCTTTCGCCGACCGCGTAGACCAGCAGGTGCGTGTCGCCGGTCGAGTAGGACAGGAAATACCTGCCGCCATGCTTGTGCAGCCACGGGCCCTCGAAGTAGCGGCGCGAGGTGTCTCCCGCGGTGAGCGGCTTTCCCTTCGGGTCGAGGATGAGCAGGTCGCGGGGTGCCCCCGCGAACGAGCGCATGTCCCGGTTCAGCCGCGCCACCCTGGGGCAGAGGGCGGGCGCGTCGTCCTGCGGCGCGCCGGCGCCGGCCACGAAGCGGCCGCTGGTCCAGCACTGGAGCTGGCCGCCCCACAGGCCGCCGAAGACCATCAGGAACTCGCCGTCGTCGTCGGCCAGCACGCAGGGATCGATGCTGAAGCTCCCGCGAATGGGCTCCGGGTCGGGCGAGAAGGGGCCGGCCGGGCTCCGGGCGCTGGCCACGCCGATGCGGAACACGCCCTCCCGGTCGCGGGCCGGGAAGTAGAGGTAGTAGGTGCCGTCGCGAAAGGCCGCGTCCGGCGCCCACATCTGCCCCGACGCCCAGGGCACCTGGCGCAGGTGCAGCGCCTCCCCGTGATCCGTGACCGGCCCCTCGGGATGGGGCTGCGAGAAGACGTGGTAGTCGGTCATCCGGTACTGGTCGCCGTTGTCGTTGTCCGCCACCTCCAGCTCGAGATCGTGCGACGGGTAGAGGAAGATCCTCCCCTCGAAGACATGAGCCGACGGGTCGGCCGTATAGAGGTGGGTGATCAGGGGATTCCGTGCCATTCCGCTCTCCTCGGGATGACGGCGGGGGATGCCGGCTCGCGCTGTGGCCGGAAAAGTATCACGACTGCCGGGGGGCGCCGGAGCCCGTCGCGTCCTCGGGGGCCGGCCGCGCCGCCGCCGCCTGCTCGGCCCCGCCGCGGCGCGCCTCGACCCGTTGCCAGATCGACGTCGCCAGGGCCAGGCCCAGCATGCCCACCGCACCGCCGCCGAAGAACGGCCTCCCGCTGAGCAAGAGCCCCAGCGCGCACAGCGCCACCGGTTGCGCGTAGCTCCAGCGCCTGGCCATGAAGATCGTGCCCCGGTCGTAACGGACCAGCACGCCGGCCGCGGCCGGATCGCGGAGCATCCGGCGGAAGAGGGCCAGGTTCTGCGCGTGCCCGGTGATCACCACCAGCCGCGTCACCACCAGCACGCCCGCCACCAGCTCCGGCGCGAACCGGAGCGGCGCGCTCACGTCCGCGGGGGCGGCATCGAGGATCGAGAACACCGCCAGGAGGGCGCCCGCGACCACCACCAGCGACACCAGGAAGCGCCGCGAGGCCCAGGCGCCCCGATCCACCGCCCGCTGGAAGACGGGGTTCAGCTCCAGGCTCTTGCCCCCCAGGTCGATCCGGGATCGCAGGTCGCCGCGGGCGTAGGTGCGGGCGGTGGCGACGGTGAGCAGGTAGTCGGCCGAGTGCAGGACGACCCACAGGATGGAGATGCCCAGCGGGCTCCACGCCCAATCCATCTGCATTCCGCCTCCCGTCCACCCGTCGGGGCTCGCTCCAGCCTGTCACGGCGCGGTGCCGGCTCGCCAGCGGAACCGGCCCGGGCGGCGCCCTCGCACCCGGACGCACCCCGTGACGCGCGCGTGACGCGCGGCGTCCATGCTGCTCCCGATGAAGAGCGCACCCGCCAGCCCCGCCCTCGACCGCGCGCCGGGGAAGCCGCTCCTGCGCGGCGTGTCCCACGAGATCGCCGCCGTGGCCGCCCTGGTCGCCTGGATCGGGCTGATGCTGGCGGCGCCGTCGCCGCGCGCCCGCGCGGCGGCCGGCGTGTACGGCGCAACCCTCCTGGCTCTGTTCACGATCAGTGCGCTGTACCACCGTCCCACCTGGGCGCCCCGGGCGCGCCTCCTCTGGAGGCGGCTGGACCACTCCGCCATCTTCCTGCTGATCGCCGGCACCTACACGCCCTTCTGCCTCCTGGTGGGCGGGAGCGCCGGGCATGCCCTGCTGGCGGTGGTGTGGGTGGGCGCGGCGGCCGGGGTGGTGCAGGCGGTGGTCTGGCCCGGCGCGCCCAGGCCGCTGGTGGCGGTCGTGTACGTCATGCTGGGCTGGATCGTCATCCCGGTGCTGCCCGCCCTGCGCCTCGACCTCGGCCCCGCCTTCATCGCCCTGCTGGCCGCCGGCGGGATCGCCTACAGCCTGGGCGCGGCGGTGTACGCGCTGCGCCGGCCCGATCCCTTCCCCCGCGTGTTCGGCTACCACGAGGTCTTCCACGCGCTGGTGGTGGTGGCCGCCGTGCTGCACTTCGTGGTGGTGGCGCGGGCGGTGCTGGCCCTGTAGCGCGCGGGCTGCGGCGCTGCGGCCGGGGCACGCGCCGCGCCGGGCGCCATCCGCTCCGGCGTGCAGTCCCGAATTGGGTCTGGCTTCGGCGCCGCTCCCGCGTCATTCCAGGGGTGGAATCTACGCCGTGGCGCGAAACCGCGGGCCGCGACCGACGCCGCCCGCAGCGGCGATCGCGGGGAGGATGGAATGGCCGACGAGATCGACGCCGGGCTGCTCGCCAGGGTGGACCGGTACGTGGAGGAGCTGCTGGTGCCGCCGGATGCCGCGCTCGACCAGGGGCTGGCCGACGCGGCCGCGGCCGGGCTGCCGGACATCGCGGTCTCGCCCAACGAAGGCAAGCTGCTCCACCTGGTGGCCCGGCTGGTCCGCCCACGCCGGATCCTCGAGATCGGAACCCTGGGCGGCTACAGCACCACCTGGCTGGCGCGGGCGCTGGAGCCGGGCGGGCAGCTCGTGACGCTGGAGATCGATCCCCACCACGCCGAGGTGGCCCGCCGCAACGTGGCCCGTGCCGGGGTGGGCGAACGGGTCGAGGTGCGCGTCGGACCGGCCGCCGACTCCCTGCGGGCCCTGATCGCGGCGCGGGAGCCCCCCTTCGACGTGGTCTTCATCGACGCCGACAAGGAGGGATACCCCGAGTACCTGGACCTCTCGCTCCGGCTCTCGCGCGCCGGCACGGTGATCATGGCCGACAACCTGATCCGGGGTGGCCGCGTGCTGGAGCGGACCTCCCGGGATCCTCGGGTGGAGGGTGTGCGAGCGTTCAACGCCAAGCTCGCCTCGCACCCGCGGCTCGACTCGATCATCCTTCCCATCATGCGCGAGCACCTCGACGGTGTGTCGATCTCGATCGTGAAGGAGTGACCCCCTTCTCGACCGGGGCGCTCTCCGCCGGGGACGCCGCGGCCTCCTGTCGCGACCGGGCAGGCGTGCACAGCCTTATGGCATCGCGGCGCGCCTTTGGAATCGATTCCCTCGAAGCGGGGCGCGGCCGGGCCCGAGCGGCCAGTGGAGGCGCTGGGGCGCGGCCGCCCGCAGCGGCGCCGCAAGGAGAGAGCGATGACCATGCGGATCCGGATGACGGGCGCCGGTGCGGGGCTGCTGCTCTGGGCGCTGGGTGGGGCGGCCTCGGCGCAGTCCACCCCGGCGGCGGGAAAGATGCAGGAGCTGCAGAAGCAGACGGCGGAGCGGGCGTTCGCCGCCTCGCCCAAGGGCAAGCCCGACCCGTCCTGGAAGGGCAAGTCGTTCACGATCGCCACCCTGGCGGCGGGACCGAACGGGGCCATCTCCGGGCCGCTCTACTTCTGGCGGCCGTACTTCGAGAAGCTCACCGGCGCGACCTACAAGATCGTCGAGATCCCGTTCGGCGACATGCAGGCCAAGATCGAGACCGACTTCGGCACCGGGGCGGGCCAGTACGACTCGGTGGTGGGGCCGCAGTTCATGATGGGCGACTACGTCATCCACGACTGGATCCTGCCCATCGACAAGTACCTGGCCGGCGGCACCTTCCCCAAGAACGACCTCGACTCCATCGCGCCCGCCTACCGCGACCTGATGCGCTACGGGAACAGCTGGTACGCGTTCAACAACGACCACGACGGCATGATCCTCTACTACCGCCGCGACGTGCTCGCGAACGCGAAGTGGAAGCAGGAGTTCCAGGCCAAGTACAAGTACCCGCTCCCCGATCCACCCAAGACCTGGAAGCAGCTGGTGGACGTGGCCAACTTCTTCAACACGGTGGAGTGGAACGGGCCCGGCAAGCCGCACCAGGGCATCGCGCTCCACCTCAAGGTCGGCGAGCAGGGCTTCTTCGACTTCCTCTCCATCGCCGCACCGTACGTGGTCCGCGCCACGCCGGGCACCATGTCGCCCGGCCAGGTCACCCGCTACACCAACGTGTTCTGGTTCGACCCGACCGACATGAAGCCGCTCGTCAACACCCCGCCCTTCGTCCGCGCCCTGGAGACAGAGATCGCGCTCTTCAAGGCCGGGTCCACCGCACAGCTGTCCTGGGCGCTGGGCGAGGCCTGGAACGCCTTCCTGAGCGGCCAGGCGGCCATGACCTACTCGTTCGGCGACGTCACGCCGCTGGCCGAGTCGGCCGCCAACTCGAGCATCAAGGGGAAGGTGGGCGCCGCGCCCACGCCCGGCTCGACCGAGGTCTACAACCTGGAGACGCAGAAGTGGGAGACGCTGCCGAGGCCCAACCTGGTGGGCAACCAGGACGGCGCGTCCTGGAGCGGCGTCATCTCCAAGAAGGCCAAGAACCCGGACCTGGTGGCGTACTTCCTGGCCTGGCAGGGCACCGCCGTCATCAACCACTGGAACACCGAGTGGGGATTCACCGGGATCAACCCGGGCACCAAGTACGACTTCTTCCCGCCGGTGGGCACGGCCAAGATCGAGGACTACACCTCGGCCGGCTACGACAAGCAGGACGCGCTCGACTACGTGAACGCCTGGGAGGAGCAGGACTTCAAGTACCCGCTGCAGCTCCCCTACCTGCGCATCCCGGGGACGCCGTCGTACCTGGAGGCCCTGGACATCCATCTCTCCGAGGCGCTCTCGGGCCAGGTGAGCCCGCAGGAGGCGCTCGACCGGGTGGCCTCCGACTGGGACCAGATCACCGAGCGGCTGGGGCGCGACGGCCAGGTCAAGTCGTACCAGGAGGCGATCGGGTTCAAGGGGCATTAGCGAGGCGGTGACGGCCGCCCGGTGAAGATCGCTCGGGCTCGGGCTCGGGCTCGTTCACGGGTCCGAGCCCGGAGGAGCGCATGGGAGAAGCCGTGGCCGAGGAGCGGAGCCGTCCCGCCTCGGCCGCGGCCGCCCGCGTCCGGCGCCGACGGGACGAGCTGCGCGCCTGGGGCTTCACCGGCCCGGGCGTCCTGTGGGTCTTCGCCTTCACCGTCTTCCCGCTGGTCCGCACGGTGGTGCTCGCCTTCCAGCGGACCACCCTCTACGGGAACAAGTTCGCCGGGTTCGGCAACTTCGTCCGCCTCTGGAAGGACTACCGGTTCTGGACGGGGCTCCGCGTCACCCTGGTCTTCGTGGTCTGCAGCGTCGCGGCGACGCTGCTGCTGGGGACCATCCTGGCGCTGGCGCTCAACCGCGGGATTCGCGGCACCCGCTATTTCCGGGCGCTCTCCATCCTGCCCATGTTCGCGGCCCCCATCGCGCTCGGCTACCTGGGCCTGACCATCTTCTACGAGCAGGGCGGCCCGGTGAACAACGTCCTGGTCCGGCTGGGCCTGCCCGCGGTCCGCTGGCTCTCGGACGGGCGCTGGGGCGTGGTCTCGATCCTGTCGGTGGACGTCTGGCAGTGGACGCCCTTCGTGTTCCTGGTGGTGCTGGCGGCGCTGCAGTCGGTCCCGCCGGAGCTGCTCGACGCCGGGCGGTTGGAGACCGACTCGAGCTGGGTGCTCTTCACCCGGGTCACCCTGCCGCTCATCCGGGCGCCGCTGGGAACGGTGATCATCCTTCGCATCGTCGAGGCCTTCAAGGTGTTCGACATCCCGTTCACGCTCACCAACGGCGGCCCGGGGATCGCCACCCGGACGCTGACCTACAACGTGTACACCTCCGCGCTCCGCAACCAGGACTTCGGGTACGCCGCCTCCATGGCGGTGGTGATGCTGGCGCTGGTGTCGATCGCGGCGGTGATCTTCTACCGCCTGCAGAGAGGAGCCTACGAGTGAACCCGGATCAGCGCGAGCCGGCCAGGCGGAGGCCCCGGCGGACCCGGCTGCGGGACCGGATCGCCCTGGTGGTGGTGATCCTGGCCGCCATCTGGGTGCTCTTCCCCTTCTACTGGGCGGCCATCACCTCGCTCAAGCACCCGGTCGACGTCTTCCGGCTCTCCTTCATCCCCTGGGTCCAGTTCACGCCCACCCTCTCCAACTGGCAGACCGAGCTGGAGGGGCGCGGCTCGGCCATCTTCGGCGGTATGGGCAACAGCTTCGCCATCGGGATCGGGGCCAGCCTGGTGGCCATGGGGCTGGGCACGCTGGCCGGCTACGGCCTGGCCCGGCACCGCTACCGCGGCTGGAAGAACCGCGACATCGCCTTCTACTTCCTCTCCCAGCGCTTCCTGCCCCCCGCCGCCACCATCCTTCCCTTCTTCCTGATGGCGCACAAGCTCCAGCTCCTCGACACGCGCCTGATCCTCATCATCGCCAACGCCACCTTCACCATGCCCTTCTCGGTGCTGCTCATGCGCGATGCGTTCCAGGCGCTCCCCATCGAGTTGGAGGAGGCCGCCCGGATGGACGGCGCCGGGACGTTCCAGGTGCTCTGGCGCATCTCGCTCCCGCTGGTCGCCCCCACGCTGGTAGCGGCCGGGATCATCTCCTTCGCCTTCACCTGGAACGAGTTCCTCTTCGCCTTCGTGCTCAGCTACTCGCGCGCCGTGCCCATGAGCGTGCTCATCGCCGGGACCCAGGACGTGATGGGGGTCCAGTTCTGGTACGTGTCCACCCGCCTGCTCCTGGCCATCGTCCCGCCGGCGGTGGTGGCCCTGGCCGTCCAGCGCTACGTGGTCCAGGGGCTGACGCTCGGGGCGGTGAAGGGCTGAGTGGCCCGCGGCTCATTGCTCGTCGACCTCGAAGGTGAACACGCCGCTCGAGTTGGGGATGGGAAGGGGCGGCAGGGTCTGCTTGCCGTTCACGAATGCGTCGGCGAAGAAGTCGACCGGCACCACGGCGCCGGGGACGGTCTTGCTCGGGACGGTGGTGGGTGGCCCGTACTGCGGAGTGAGGGTGCAGGTCGAGTCGGTGCTCGTCCCGGTGACGTCCACCAGGAACTCGTCCCCGCCCGGGCCCGAGATCACCGTCACCTGCCCTCCGTCGGCGTCGAACATGTCGAAGCTGGTGTCGCCGGTGGCGCTGGCGGGGGCCACGGTGGGCGCCTGCTTCTCGTTCTGGACGGTGGCCTTGGTGTTGATGAACTTGTCCACGGTGTAACCGCCGTCGCCGTTCGCATCGGGTAACACATCCACGCTGAAGAAGTCGTCCACGTCGGCGACCATCCAGTCGCAGACGGGGAAGGCCGTCCCGGTGAACGTCACCGAGATGCTGTAGCCGTCGGTGATGGTCACGTCGCTCGTGATGAAGACCATGCCGCCACCCTGGGCGTCGCTGCTGCTTCCGAACATCACCTCGACGGTGGCCGGGCTGGGCTTGGTGGCCGGGGCGGTGTAGGTGGCGCCAGCCGGGCTGTTCTGCGACACCGTCCCGACCGTCGAGTTGCCGCCGACCTCGCCGTTCACGTACCAGGTCCTGGTGTAGCCGGGCTTGTCGTTGGTGAGGACCAGATCCTGGATGACCGGCTTCTTGCAGATCGGGGCCAGCAGGCAGTCGTCACCTGCGCTGGGGTCGCAGGGCGGGTCGGGCGGGCAGTACTGGGTCGACTGCCGGACATAGGGCGTCAGGTCCACGGTCTTCCTCACGCGGACCTTGGCCGGATCCGGCTTGATGTAGAACTTGAGGTACCTCACGACGGTCCTTCCGCCGGGCGCGGCGGCCCGCGCCCTGGCCCCGGCGGCGCGCAGCGCCGCGGCCGGCGGATCCTGCAGCGCCGCGGCGATGGTGTGCGCGGCCGTGTCGACCCGGACGGGCTCCAGCGATTGCCACGACCCGTCGGCCTGCTGCACGGCCAGGCCGAGCCCGGACGGCCCGGGCGTGGCTGGATTCGTAGGGCATGGTCACGATGAGCGGCGTGGCCGGCGGCTGCGAGGTGGTGACGGTGACGCCGTCGCCGATCCCGAAGGGCAGCGTGTCGCTGACCGGCTGCACGGTCACGTCGGTGGCCGCGCCGAACGCGCCGGCCGCGGCCTTCACCGCCGCGCCGGTCTGGGGCTCGGTCACGGTGCCGCCGGAGCCGTCGATGCTCTGGGTGACCGCCGCCCCGCTGGACGTCCCGGCGGCGGTCACCACCGGGACCTCGGTCGGCGGCGGGGGAGGCGACGTCGACTTCGACCCGCCGCCGGAGCCGCCGCAGGACGCCAGCGCCGCCGCGAAGGCCAGCGCCAGCAGGATGAGGGTGAGCCGGTTCATGGTGTCCTCCTCGGGCGCGCCGGGCGCGCCTTCGTCATTGCTTCAGCCTGGCGCGCACCTTCTCCACCACCGACGGCGGGAAGAAGCCGGCCCCCAGGCCTTCCTGGAAATGCTTGCGATCGTCGGCGCTGGCCTCGTGCAGCCCCTCCACCACGCCGTCGGCGAGCTGGTCCTCCTCCCCGGGCGCGAGGTTGGCGAGCCGCGCCTTCACGGTGCGCAGGTTGGGCAGCACCACCGCCTTGAGCATGGCGCCGCTCGTGCCCACCGCCTGCTCCGCGCCCGGGCCGGCGAGGAGGATGCACTCGCGGGCCTCGCTGCGCATCGAGTCGGTGAGGACGCCGAGGCTGGCCAGCTCGTCGAAGACCTCCAGCGTCTCGGCGCGCGAGAGCGGGTGCGACATGGCCTCGTTCATCTGCCCCATGACCTCGTCCGCCCTGGCCGACTGCTCGGGCGTGAGGGATCCGGCCATGCCCGGGTGCTGCTGGCGCATGACCTCCATGCCCTTGGCCAGGTCGGGCAGCTGGGCGCTCCCGGACGCGTCCGCCGGAACGCCGATGGGGCGCCCCGTCGAGCCGGGGGCCGAGGGCCTCGCCTTGCCGGCCACCTTGCCCAGGAGCCCGCCCAGGAGCCCGGCGCTGCGGCCGAGCTTCCCGCCCACGCCCAGCCTCCCCGCCTGCGCCGCGCCCTCCGCCACCTCGCCGACCGCGCCGGCCACGGTCCCCGCCGTGCCACCCGCCCCGCTGCCCAGCGCGCCCGCCCCGCTGCCCAGCGCGCCCGCCGCGCCGCCCGGCGCACCGCCGCCCATGGTGCCGGCCAGCCCGCCCGCAGCGCCGGCCGGCCCGTGCTTCATCGCACCGCCGAGCCCGCCCGGGAGGCCGCCCGGGAGCCTCGGCCCTCCCAGGCCGCCGTGCGCCGCCGAGGCCTGCGCGATCAGGCCGGCCAGGTGGGCCCCCTTGCAGCCCATTCCCGCCAGCGACCCGATCAGCTGCCCCTTCACCTGGTTCAGCACCATGTCCTTGATCACCCGGTGCCCGAGGACGACCAGGAGAGGCACCACCGCCAGCGAGACCGCCGGCAGGCCCAGGGCGACGAGCACCGGCAGCGCCCGCCAGGCGCGGCGGGCCAGCCCCGCCTGCACCCTTCCGGTGGCATGGCTGCACTGATCGTGAATCCGAGCCCCGGCGCCGGCGCGGCCGGTGCGAAGCCCAGTGCCTGACCCGTCCTCCCTCTTCATGGCGACCCCCATTCCGGAAGCGCGGCCGCGCCGCCCCGGCACCCGCCGGGGGACGGGCGCCCTGCCCGTCCCGGCAGAGCGCCGCAGCGCAGCACGCATCGTTCACTTCCCGTTCTGCCGACTCGCGCCGCCCGCCGACAGGTGCGCTTTTCCGAAAGCGGCTGGGCCACCCGCCGGCTTATGCAGACCCAGGTGAGCGAGTGGCGCGCCACGCCGTTCCTCGACCCGCGCAGCGACGACCCCGTCTACCTGCAGATCGCGCAGGCGCTCATGCGCGAGATCCACGGCGGCCGCTTCGGGCCGGGGGAATCGCTGCCCGGCTACCGGAGGCTGGCCGAGCAGCTCGGGGTGAGCCGCAACACGGTCATGGCCGCCTACGCCGAGCTCCGCGCCGAGGGGTGGGTGGTCTCGACGCCTGGTGAAGGGAGCGCGGTCTCCGCCCGCCTCCCGGCCCACCTGCCCGGCCGCGGCCCACCGCAGGGCGCGGCCTCGATCGCGCCCGGGCCCGCCATCGGCTTCGACCTGGCCGGCGCTGCGCCCTCGACGCCTCCGCACCCGGCCGGCCGGCTGCTGGAGGTCGCCAGCGGCCTGCCCGACCCGCGGCTCCTCCCCGGCGCGGCCCTGGCCCGCGCCTACCGGCGGGCGCTCACGCCGGCCCGGGCCAGCGCCCGGGCGGCGGATCCCCAGGGACACCCCCGGCTGCGCGAGGCGCTGGCGCACCTGCTGGCCCGCGGGCGCGGCATCCCCGGCTCGGCCGAGGACGTGCTGGTGACGCGCGGGACGCAGATGGCCCTGTTCCTGGTGGCGCAGGCGCTCTTCACGCCGGGGGATGCGGTCGCCGTCGAGGCCATGGGCGGCCGCGGAGCCTGGGAGGCCTTCGCCCGGGCCGGCGCGCGCTGCCTGCCCGTGCCGGTCGACGAGGCGGGCCTGCGGGTGGAGGAGCTCGAGCCCGTGCTCCGCGCCGGCGGGCTGCGGGCAGTCCTGGTGACTCCGCAGCGCCAGTACCCTACCCTGGCCATCCTCTCCCCCGAGCGCCGCGCCCGCCTGCTGGCGCTGGCCCGGCGCCACCGCTTCGCCGTGATCGAGATCGATCAGGACTCCGAGTTCCAGTTCGACGGGCGCGCCCTGGCGCCGCTGGCGGCCGGCGAGGCACCTGGGCTGGTGGTCCACCTCGGCACGCTCTCCAAGATCTTCAGCCCCGACCTCCGGCTCGGGTTCGTGCACGCCCCGGCGCCGCTCATCGCGCGCATGCGGGAGCTGCGCGCCACCTTCGATCGCCACGGCGACCCGGTGCTGGAGCGCGCCATGGCCGAGCTCATGGAGGACGGCGAGATCCAGCGCCACCTCAACCGCATGGTCCAGGTCTACCGGCGCCGGCGCGATGCGCTCTGCGCTGCGCTGGCCCGCGAGCTTCCCGCCGCCGTCTCGGTCCAGCCCCCCGCCGGCGGCCTGGCCCTGTGGGTGGGTGTGCAGCAGGGGATCGACGTGGATCGCTGGGCGGCGCGGGCCCTGGAGCGTGGGGTGGCCTTTCAGCCGGGCCGACGCTTCGCCTTCGACGGCGGGCCGGTGGCGGGGATGCGGCTCGGGTTCTCGGGATACCCGGAGCCCCAGCTCGAGGACGTCGCGTCCCGGCTGCGCGCGGCCCTGGAGGAGGCGCCTTGAGCCCGGAGCTGCAGCCGCTCGACGGCCGGGTGGAGCTCCGCGGCAAGCTCGGCGCGGGAGGGATGGGCGAGGTGCACCGCGCCTGGGATCTCCGCCTGGAACGGGCCGTGGCGGTGAAGCTGCTGCGGAGCGGCGGCGAGGGCGAGGGGGAGCGGATCCTCCTCGAGGCCCGCCTGCAGGCACGCGTCGAGCACCCGAACGTGGTGAAGGTGCACGAGGTCGGGATCCTGGGTGGCCGGCCCTGCATCGTGCTCCAGCTGGTGGAGGGCAAGACGCTGGCGGGGCTGGCGCCGCTCCTGCCGGTGAAGGAGCGCGTCGAGCTGGTCCGCCAGGCCGCGGCCGGCCTCCACGCCGCCCATCAGCAGGGGCTGGTGCACCGTGACGTGAAGCCGGACAACGTGCTGGTGGACGAGGGCGGCGGCGGGACCCGTTCGGCGCTGATGAGCGACTTCGGCCTGGCCCGCGCCGAGGAGGCCGGCCTCTCCCGCAGCGGGCTGGCCCCGGGGACGCTCGACTACATGAGCCCGGAGCAGATCGCCGGGCCGGGGCCGGCCGATCTCCGCTCGGACGTGTACGCGCTGGGGGCGACGCTGTACGCGGTTCTGGCGGGCCACCCACCGTTCCGCGCCGCCGGCCGGCGGCCGGAGCCCGAGGACGAGCTGCGGGTGGTGCGCCGGATCCTGGAAGAGGATCCGCCGTCCCTGGCGCGGGCCGTCCCGGGCCTGCCCCGCGATCTGGCCCGGGTGGTGGCGCGGGCCATGGAGAAGGAGCCGGCCGCGCGCTACCCGACCGCCGAGGCGCTCGGGGAGGAGCTGGGCCGCTTCCTGCGGGGCGAGCCCATCCGCGCCGTCCGCGTCGGGTGGATGGAACGCACCGTGAAGTGGACCCGCCGCAACCAGGCCCTGTCGAGGGCGCTGACCGTGGCGGCGGCGACCATCCTGCTGGCCGGCGCCTGGACGCTCTGGAGCGCGCGCCGCGCCGGCCTGGCCGCGCTGGAGGCGGCCCGGCTGGGCGCGGTGGCCGAGGCCATGGACGCGGACCTGCGCCAGGAGCACCTCGCGCCGCCGCACGACCTCGGCCCGGCGCTCTCGCGGATCGGCGCCCAGGTCGACGGGCTGCGCCCCGCCGCGGCACGGGGCGAGGGCCCGGCCAGCTTCGCCCTGGGCAAGGGGCTCGAGCTCCTGGGCGACGTCGACGGCGCGCGCGCCGCCTACCAGCGCGCCTGGGACGCCGGGTTCCGCAGTGCGCGGGTGGCCGAAGGGCTGGGGAACGCGCTCGGGCTGGTCTACCGCCGGGAGTTCCAGCAGGCGCGCGACACCCTCGAGCCGCAGGCGCGCGCCGCCCGGGTGAGCGCACTGCAGGCGGAGCTCCGCCAGCCCGCGGTGCGGCTGCTGGGGATGGGCGACACCGGGGGATGGCGGCTGGCCTACCTCCGGGCCAGCATCGCCATGCTCGAGGGCGACTTCGGCGCCGCCCGCGACCGCGCCGCCGAGGCGCTGGCGGCGGACCCGGGACGCTACGAGGCCCGGGTCCTCCAGTCCGAGGCCTGGGTCGAGGAGGGCCGGCAGCTCGCCAACGAGCAGAAGCTCGAGCAGGCCACCCCCGAGCTGGCGCGGGCCGCCGAGGCGCTCGACCAGGCCGGCCGCTTCGGGCGGAGCGATCCCCGGATCGCGCGCACCCGGGCCGAGCTGCACCTGCTCCGGGCCACGATGCAGATCCAGCGCGGGCAGTCGCCGGACGGCGAGGTGGCCAGTGTCCTCTCCGCGCTCGACGACGACGCCGTCCTCGAGCCCGGATCTCCGGAGCTGCCGGCGCTGCGCGGCGCTGCCATCCTGCAGCAGGTCCAGTACGCGTTCATGGCCCGGCCGCACGACGTGCTCCCCCTCCTGGATCGGGCCGCGGCGCAGTACCGGCGCGCCATCGAGATGGACGGGGCCCGCCCCCGCATGCTCACCACCTTCGGGCGCGTGCTGTACTACCGCGCCTACCAGCTCAACGAGAGCGGCGGCCAGGGCGCGCTGGAGGCCGTCCGGGAAGGGCTGGCGGCGGCCGACCGCGCCGCCGCCCGCGCGCCGCTGGATCCCGAGGTGCCCTTCGTCCGCTGCCTCCTCCACCAGGCCGAGGCGACGGCCCTGTTGCGCGCCGGGCAGCCGCGGGCGGCGGCCCTGCGCCAGACCGTCGAGTCGGGCCAGGAGGCCCTTCGCCTGCACGCGGCGCGCGGGATCCTCCTGCAGCCCGTCATGGGCCAGGCGCTGGTGGGGCTGGCATGGGAAGCGCTGCGGTCGGGCGCCGACCCCGGGCCGGACCTGCTGCGCGGCCTGGGCCTGCTCGACGCCGCTTACCAGGCGCTGCCCGGACAGGTGGCCATCGCCAGCCAGCTGGCCTCGGCCCGGTACGACGCCGCCGACCTGGCCGCGGCCGCGGGGCAGGACCCGCGCCCGCACATCCAGCGAGCCCTGGCCGCGCTCGACGATGCGCTGGGCCGCCAGCCCGGGCTGGCGGCCGTGCAAGCCATCAAGGCCGAGGTGCTGGCGCTGGAGGCCGAGCGGCGCGTCCACGCCGGCCAGGACCCGACGGCCTCGGTGGGCGAGGCGGGCGAGCTGCTCGACCGGAGCGCGGCCGGCATGGAGGGCGACCTCGCCAGCCAGGACGCACGCGGGCGGCTGGCGCTCGTCGAGGCCGGCTGGTCGGCGCGGCAGGGCAAGGATCCGGCCGCGCCGCTGGCGCGCGCCGAGCACGTGTATCAGGAGCTGGCCCGGGCGCACCCGGAGGCGGTGGCCGGGCACGACGGCCTGGCCCGGTGCGCCCTGCAGCGGGCCAGCTGGATCGCCGGGAGGGGCGGCTCGCCGGCCGAGGCCGCGCAGCGCGGGCTCGCCAGCGTCGCCCGGGCGCTGGAGCGCGATCCGCGCGACCCGCGGCTCGCCCTGTTGCGAGCCCGCCTCGAGGCGCTGGCCGGCGACGGCGCCTCCGCGCGCAAGAGCCTGGAGGAGGCCTGGGCGGTGAACCCGCTGGTCAAGGCCAGCCGGGAGTCGGCCGAGGCCGAGGCCGAGATCCGCTGATGGCGCCGACCGTCGAGCTGAGCCTCCGGTGCTCGCCCTTCGACAGGCTCAGGGCGAGGGGGGAGTGAGAGTCCGTTCGTGGTGAGCCTCCCGAGCCTGTCGAAGGACGAACCACGAACGGACGGGATCGACGCATTCGAGCAGCGCCATGATGGCCGCGGGTTCGCCTCAGGCGCCCGCCCGCGCCACCAGCAGCGCGCCCACGCCGATGAGCGCCACCCCGGTGGCGCGCGCCACCCGTGCCGGGCGCGGCGCCAGCCGCTCGGCGGTGATGGCCAGCGCCACGGCCGCCATGGCGCCCAGGTCCATCACCCCCAGCGCCAGCTGCACGGCCAGGAGGCTGCTGCAGCACAGGCAGCAGTGCAGGCCGACGCGGGCGCCGGCGCGGAGGCCTCCGCCCTGCCCGGCGCCGAGCGCGCAGGCGCTGCCGGGGCGGCAGCGCACCAGCTCCCGGGTCTTCCAGCGCGTGAGCTGGAGCAGGCCGGCCAGGAGCAGGACCAGCCCGGTGGCGGCGGGCGCGGCCCGGGCGACCGGCTCCCAGCGCATCTCCGCGACGGCCACCGCCACGCCCAGCGGGTAGATGGCCAGGCCGGCCAGCGCCCACACCAGGAAGTAGCCCGCCGCCACCTTCGCCGCCGGCGATCGCCCACCGGGGCCGCCCGACCGGCGTG
Organism: uncultured Pseudomonadota bacterium; assembly: GCA_963736345.1. Taxonomy (GTDB): domain Bacteria; phylum Myxococcota; class Myxococcia; order Myxococcales; family Anaeromyxobacteraceae; genus Anaeromyxobacter. The sequence goes on from CAVTOU010000009.1 coordinate 18,317, forward strand.
CCCGGACGGAGGCGCTCCACAGCACCGGCGCCACCGACGGGAGCATCATCGCGACCATCATGAGGGTCCACATGGCGGCGAAGGCGAGCGCCGCCGCGGGCCAGCTCTGCCCGGGCATCCTCATCCAGGCCATGGACATGGACCAGCCGCCCGGCATGGGCATGCCGCCCGCCATCGACCCTTGCCACGCGACCGTGCCCACCGCCGCGGTCGCGCCCGCCAGGACCACGGCCGCGCCGAACCTCCACGGGCGCAGGAGGATGGGCCGCGCCGCGGAGACCTCCCGGCCGGATGCCCAGGCGCGGCCGCTCTCTCCCGGCGCCGCTGTCATCGGTCGTACCGGTCGTGGTGCCGGACCCAGGCCTGCGTGAACTCCAGACCCCCCTCGTCCCTGCCCTTGGCGGTCATGTCGAGCAGGTTGTAGGCGCCGTTCACGATGTCGATGCCGCGCGCGTAGGTGGAGTAGGTGTGGAACACCTGGCCGCGCCCGTCGCGGGTGAAGGCGCTGATGCCCTCGCGGTCCTCGCGGCCGGGATCCTCGCGGCGGTAGTTGAAGAGCGCGGTTCCGCTGCGCAGCTCCTCCGGGCGGAAGGACGCCTGGAAGTCGAAGTTGAAGTCGTTGCGGCCCGAGGAGAGCCACCGGAAGCTCCACCCCATGCGCTCGCGGAACCTCTCGATCTTGTCGATGGGCGCCCGCGAGATGGCCACCAGCGACGTGTCGCGGTGCGCGAGGTGAGCGTCGATGCCGTCGAAGTTGTCGGCCCAGAACGAGCAGTGCGGGCATCCCTCGTCTGCCTCGGGGGGGAACATGAAGTGGTAGACGAGGAGCTGGCCCTTGCCGGCGAAGAGATTGGCCAGCGTCTCCTCGCCCCGCGGGCCGTCGAAGAGGTAGCTCTTCTCGACCCGTTCCCAGGGCAGCTCGCGGCGTTCCCGGCTCAGCTCGTCGCGCACCCGGGTGAAGGCCTTCTCCTTCGCGAGGAAGGCCGTCCGCGCCGCCAGCCACTCCTCGTGCGAGACCACCGGATGGTCCTGCGCTCCCGCCCCGGACTCGATAGCGCTCGTCTCCATGGTTCCTCCTGGCGTGGTTCGGGTGCCGTCTCACCGGCGCGACCCGGGCAACCCGCGACCGGGTCCGCGGCCGGGCGCCGTACGGCCATCCCTCACGCCCTCCGGCGGGGTCTTCACCCCGCGGGCGGCATCGCGCCCGTGACAAACAGGGTGCCCGGCCGGAGCCCGGCCGGGGCGTGGGCCCGCCGCTGTCACCCCGGCGGGCGTCGGGCCCCCTCGATGAGCCGCAACCCAGGCCCGCGGGCGGGACCTGCTGTAGCTTCGACGCATGCGCGCCTTGCTCACCGGCCCGCGGGAAGCCCTGGCGGCCGTGCTGGGGGTGGTGCTGGTCGCCGCGACCCCCGCGGCCGCGCCGCCCGCCGACGTTCACGGAACGTATCGCCTGGTGGGCCTGGCCACGGTCGACGCCCGGCCGTTCCCCGCCCGCCAGGACGAGGTCCGCGCCGACGCGGTCCTCTCCCCCGGGTCGCGGGCCGGCCAGGTGCGCATCCATCTGGTGGGGCAGGGGGTGGTGTGCGAGCTCGACGCCTCGCTGGATGCGGCCGGCGGCCTGGCGCTGGCGCAGGGCCAGCGCTGTGCCGCGGATCTCGCCACCGAGGAGACCGAGGGACGGGTCGAGGCGCGCCTGGTCTCGGGCATGGGCCGGCTCCACGACGAGGTGCTGGAGCTCGAGCTCGCCTTCGCGCTCTCCGGAACGGTGCGCCTCCGCGCGGGCGGAACCCTGGATGCGCTCGGGAAGGCCCTCTCGCTTCCCGGCGCCGGCGGCGATCCCGTCCCGGTCCGCGGCCAGGCGCGCGGGCGGGCGGAAGGGCGGCGGGACCGCTCCCGCGCCGGACAGTAACGGCTCCGATCTCTCACTCATGGTGCGGCCCCGCGCGAGGCCCGACCCCTCCGGCGCCGCGCCCTCACGCCCCGTCGCGCATCGGACAGGTGGGCAGGCGGTGGGGTTCCGCCGGGCGGCGCCGGCGCAGGCGCCACCGACCGGGACCTCGCCGCTCGCTCACCACGCCGCGCCGGCCGGTAGACACCGCACGGGAGGAGAACGCATGAAACGGAATCGCTGGCCGATCGTCCTCATGGCCGCCGCCGCGCTGGCGCTCCTGGGCGCCGCTTGCGGCAAGGGCAGCCGCTCCAGGGGCAACCTGAGCGTCAGCGTCAGGTCCGGCGCCACCGCTCCCACCATGGGCGGCTCGCTGGACCTGGGGGGCGGGATCCTGGTGAACGAGATCCGCCTGGCGGTGGTCAAGGTGGCGCTCGAGTCGGGACAGGACGCCGGCGACGCCTCGGACAGCAACGCATCCGCCGGGGTCCGGGCCCTCGACGAGGGCGGGGGCGGCGGGGATGGCGGTGGGGGCGGAGACGGCGGCGGAGAGGGGGAGTCGGACGAGGTGAGGGTCGGACCGTGCCTCATCGATCTCACCGGCAGCCAGCTCACCGCCGGGAACGACGCGGTCTCGCCCGTGTGCGCCGCGGACGTTCCGGCCGGCACCTTCCAGGAGCTGGAGGTGGACGTCGGCCCGGTCGCGGCCGGCGCCGCGGCGGGAGTGGTCGGCCTCCCCGCCATGAACGGTCGGTCGGTGATCGTGGACGGCACCTTCGACGGAGCAGCCTTCTCCTTCCAGTCCACGCTCGACGTGCGGCAGAAGACCGAGGCCGTCATCACCGTGGGCGGCTCGAACAACGTGACCATCTCGCTCGACCCGACCGGCTGGTTCGCCGCCCCGGGCGGCGGCGTCCTCGACCCGACCATGGCCGCCAACCGGTCGGCCATCGAGGGAAACATCCGCGCCTCGATCCGTTCCTTCGAGGACGACGACCGGGACGGCCAGGAGGACGGCGATCACGGCGGCGGCGGCGGGTGAGCCCGTCCAGCGCCGCCCCGTCCCGCACGGAGCCCGACCCTTCGGCGCCGCGACGCAGCGTCCCATCGCGCATCCAAGAAGGGGAGCGGCGCGGAGGCGATCGCACCGCTCCCCACCTGGCGCGGAGGATGCGGCGATGCGAGTCGAAGGGCACACCCTGGCGATGACGTTGCTGGCCCTGCTGTCCGCCTGGCCCCTGGTGGCCAGCGCCCAGCAGCTCCCCAATCCGTACGGCGCCCCGGTCGCCGTCGAGGCGGCGCGCCGCGTGGCGCAGGCCGCCATGGGCGAGGCCCACAAGAACGGCTGGACCGTGGCGGTGGCGGTGGTCGACCCGGCCGGGAGCCTCGTCTACTACGAGAAGATGGACAACACGCAGCTCGGCAGCGCCCAGGTCTCGATCGACAAGGCCCGCAGCGCCGCGCTGTTCAAGCGCCCCACCAAGGCGTTCGAGGACGCGGTCAACTCCGGCAAGCCCAACACCCTCGGGCTCCCGGGTGCCATCCCGCTGGAGGGCGGCGTCCCGCTCATCGAGGGAGGCAAGATCGTGGGCGCGGTCGGCGTGAGCGGCGGCACCTCGCAGCAGGACGGCGTGTGCGCCAAGGCCGGCGCCGACGCACTCGCGGGGCGGGCGGCCAGCAGCAAGTAGCCTCCACCCAGGGACCCCCGGCAGGACGGGAACGTGGGCGCAGTCCGCCCGGGGATCGAGGCGTCCATCGTCCATGACCAGGTTGGCCGATCGAGAATCGGCGGGTGTCGTGTAGTCTTCGGCCCGATGCACGCCCCCGCCCCGGCGCAACCCTCCTCGCGGCGATCGCTCTTCGCCGGGACCTCGGGCGCGGCGCTGGCCGTCCTCACCCTCATCAACCTCTTCAACTACATCGATCGCTACCTGGTCCCGGCGCTGTTCGAGACGCTCCGGACCTCGGAGTTCGCCCTCTCCGACAAGCAGCTGGGCCTGCTCATGACCGGGTTCGTCCTGGTCTACATGCTGACCTCGCCGGCCTTCGGCGTCCTGGGCGATCGCAGCGCGCGCCCGCGGCTGGTGGCGGCCGGCGTCTTCATCTGGAGCCTGGCCACCACCCTGGCCGGCTTCGCGCAGAGCTTCCTGGCGCTGTTTCTGGCGCGGGCGGCGGTGGGGGTGGGCGAGGCCGCCTACGGCACCATCTCGCCCGGCCTTCTGGCCGACTACTTCCCGCGCTCGACCCGCGGCCGGGTGATGGCCATCTTCTTCGCCGCCATCCCGGTGGGATCGGCTCTCGGGTTCGTGATCGGCGGCCTGGTCGATCACGCCTGGGGCTGGCGCGCCGCCTTCTTCGTGGCAGGCGTTCCCGGGCTCCTGCTGGCCCTGCTGTGCCTGCGCATCCCCGACCCGCCCCGCGGCGCGCAGGACGAGGGGCCGGCCGCCGGCGAGCCTCCGGGGCCGCCGCTGGCCGCCTATGGCCACGTCCTGCGCAATCGCAGCTACGTCCTGACGGTGCTGGGATACGCCGCCTACACCTTCGCGGTGGGCGGGATGGCGTCGTGGATGCCGTCCTTCCTGGAGCGGATCCGAGGCGTGCCCAAGGAGCAGGCCACGGTGCAGTTCGGCGCCATCGTGGTCGCGACCGGGTTCGTGGGCACCTTCGCCGGCGGGTGGCTGGGCGACGCGCTGCTCAAGCGCACCCGCGACGCCTACCTGTGGCTCTCGGGCCTGGCCACGCTGGCGGCCGCCCCGCTGGCCTGGCTGGTGTTCGTCGATCCGCGCCCGAAGGTGTACCTGCCGGCCATCATCGCCGCCGAGCTGCTCCTCTTCGCGTCGACCGGCCCCATCAACTCGGTCATCGTGAACGTGGTGCGTCCCGCCGAGCGCGCCACGGCGGTGGCGCTGAGCATCCTCTCGATCCACCTCCTGGGCGACGTTCCCTCGCCCTATCTCATCGGGTGGATCTCCGACGCCAGCTCGCTCGATCGGGCCGTGCTGATCGTGCCGGTGGCGGTCCTGGTCTCGGGCGCCATCTGGACGCTGGGCGCCTGGACGGGCGAGCGTCCCGAGCCCTCGCCGCCATGATCCGTTCCCTGCTGCGGGCCTTCCTGCGCGCCCTGCTCCGCGTCTTCTTCCGGCACATCGAGCTGGCCGGCACGGCCAACCTTCCCGCGCACGGCCCGGTGATGCTGGTGGCCAACCACCCCAGCTCCCTGGTCGATCCGGTGCTGCTCCTGGCCTTCGCGCCGCGGCCCGTGTCCTTCCTGGCCAAGGAGCCCATCTTCCGCATGCCGCTGGTGGGCCGCGCCGCCCGCGCCCTCGGGTCCATCCCCGTCCACCGCGCCATGGACGGCGCCGACCCGCGCCGCAACCTGGCCACCTTCGCGGCGGCGCGCGCGCTCCTGCGGCGGGACGGCGTCCTGGCCCTTTTCCCGGAGGGGACCTCGCACGACAATCCGCACATGAAGCCGCTCAAGACCGGCGCGGCCCGGATCGCGCTGGGCGCCGCCTCGGCGGGGGACGCCCTCCCGCTGCGCATCGTGCCGGTCGGCCTGGTGTTCACCGACAAGGGGACGTTCCGCAGCGACGTGCTCGTCTCCTTCGGCGCGCCCATCGAGGTCGAGCCGGCGCCGCTCTCCCCCGAGGGCGAGCCCGCCGGCCCCGAGGTGCGGCTCCTCACCGGCCGGATCGAGGCCGGCCTGGCGGCGCTGGTGCTCCAGGCGGAGAGCGAGGGCGCGCTGGCGCTGGCCGCCGCGGCGGAGCGCCTGCTCACCGCCGGCGACGAGGCGCCGCTGGCGGAGCGCGTGGCGCTGCGCCAGCGCCTCCTGGGCGGCCGAGCCTGGCTCGAGGCCCGGGATCCGTCGCTGCTGGCCTCGCTGGAACAGCGCGTCCGCCGGCACCTGGACCTGCTGGATGCGGTCGGCCTCTCCGGCCCCGAGCCGCTGGCGCGGATCCGGGCGGCGGCGCTGGGCCGCGCCGGGCTGCACCTGCTCCTCGCGCCGCTGGCGCTGGCCGGCTTCCTCCTCCACCTCCTCCCCTGGTGCGCCGTCGACGCGCTGGCGCGGCGCTTGGCGCGCGGCGATCGGTCGATGGCGGCCACGCTCAAGCTCGGGTTCGGGCTGGTGGCCTACCCGGTCACCTGGGCGCTGGTGGGCGCCGGCGCCGGGCTGTGGCGGGGGGCGCCGGCCGGCGTCGCCGCCGCCGGCGCGGCCGTGCTGGCCGCCGGGGCCGCGCTGGCCTTCGACGAGGGGAGCGAGCCCATCCGCGCGCTGCTGCGCGCCCTCCGCCTCCGGCTGGGCCGGCGCGGCGCGCTGGAGCGCCTGCAGGTCGAGCGGGATGCGCTGCGCGCCGAGCTGCTGGCGGCCGCCGTGGCGTTGCCGCCGGAGGTGGTCGCCGGCCGACCCGCAGGAGACCCTGCTGCCTCGAGGTGACCCCTCCGCGCGCGGAAGGAGGGATGGCGGCGGCCAGCCGCCGAGAATCCCCGATGGGTGGGCGCCGCCGGGCGCTCACCCCATCCGCCGCCGCACCCGCGCCAGCGCGGCGCGCGGGCCACCCGGGGCGGTGCCCAGGGCCAGGCCCAGGTAGATGGCGCCGTACACCGCCAGGATGGGGACGGCGGCCAGCGCCGGGTGGAGCCGCGGCGGCGGGAGGAAGCCGCCGCCCCATTGCTCGGCCAGGCCGGGCATGGGACCGCGCCAGGCGGTGAGGAGCGCCTTCACCAAAAGTGCTGCCACGCCGGCCAGGGCCGCCGACGCCCACAGCCGCAGCGCCGTCCGGCCCGGCAGGCCGGTGGCCCCGATGCGCCGGCCCAGCGCGCGCCGCAGCAGCGCGTACTCCACCCAGGCGGCCAGCCCCGTGGTGGCGGTGATGCCCACCAGCCCGACCTCGCGCGGCACCCCCAGCTCGCCCGGCATCCGCACCGCCGACCACCAGGCCAGCCCGGCGGTGAGCGCGAGGCGCGCGAGCGCGAACCAGAGCGGGGTGCGCGTGTCCTTGAGGGCGTAGAAGGCGGAGGCGTAGAGGCGGCCCATGGTGGCGGCCAGCATGCCCACGGTGGAACCCATCAGCACCAGCCACAGGTAGCGGGTGTCGGCCGGGCTCTGCCGCCCGGTCTGGAAGAAGGCGCCGGCCACCACGTCGCCCAGCAGGAGGAAGCCGGCCGCGGACGGGATGACGAAGAAGGCCAGCCGGGAGAGGCCGGCGTCGAGCCGGGCGCGCAGCTGCGCCGCCACCGCCTCGGCGCTGCCCACCGCGGAGCTCATGGCCGGCAGCTCGCTCGCCGAGATGGCCATCCCGAACAGGCTGATGGGGAGCAGGTACAGGATCTGCTGGTAGCCGAGCGCGGCCAGCCCGCGCGTGCCCACGTACGAGGCGTAGACCGTGTCGAGGAAGGCCGAGAGCTGGACCACCCCGCGGCCCACCAGCGCCGGGACGAAGTTGTGGAGCACGGTCCGGACCGAGACGCGGGCCGCGTCGAGCGAGGGGCGGAAGGCGGGGCCGAGCAGCGCCAGCGCGGTCGGGAGCTGCACCGCAACCTGGGCGATGGCGCCGGCCACGTACCCCCAGGCCACCCAGCCGGCGATGCGCGTCTCCTGGGCCAGGCGCCCGGCCGGATCGCCGCGCACGGCCCAGCCCGCCAGGATGAGCGCCACGATCACGGCCCCGTTCATCACCACCGGGGCGGCATAGGAGAGGAAGAAGCGCCGGTGGCTGTTCAGCACACCCAGGCACCAGGCGGAGAGGACCAGGGTGCCGGTGGCGGGAAACAGGATCCGCACCAGCCGGATGGCGAGCACGTGATCGGCCCCGGACAGCCCAGGGGTGATCACCACCACGATGAAGGGCGTGGCCAGCATGCCGACCGCCACCAGGCAGGCCGTGACCGCGGCCAGAAGCCCGCCCACCGCGCCGGCGACGCGGTCGGCCTCCTGCTTCTCGCCCCGGGCCAGCAGGTTGGCGTAGACGGGGATGAACGAGCTCGAGAGAACGCCCTCGCCGAGAAGGTTCTGGAGCAGGTTGGGGATGCGCAGCGCCGCGTTGAAGATCCCGGCCACGGCCCCGCTGCCCAGGTAGTAGGCGAAGACGCGCTGCCGGACGAGACCGCTGATGCGCGAGAGGAAGATACCGCTCGCGACCAGCACGGCATGCCGGCCGCTCCCCGGGCCGTGCGCCGGCTCGGCGGGGGAGGAGCCGGAGGGTGCGGGGACGGAGGTGGTCATGGCGGGCGCGGGCCAGGCGCAGCCTAGTGAGTTTCGCGCCGGGGGTCGAGCCAGGCTCGATCGCCGCACCGAGGCGCCGGGGCGAGCTCCTTGACGCCGGGTCGGGGCTGCGCCTGCCGCACCGGCGGCCGGGGGATGTAGCCGGCCCGGCGGGCGGCGCGCCCGACCCGGTCGGCGCCGGCGTCCCGGGGCCGCTCCCCGCCCGGGCAGCGGGCCGGCCCGGCCGGCTCGATGCGCCACGCCCGGGATGGCCATGCCTCCCGGAGAGGTGCTTGAGAAACCGCTCGCCCGCCGCAAGAACGCGTCCCGCGCAGTCCTGGCCACCGCCCGGATGGCGCGCGGATGGACATCCTGCTCGAGACACGCGGGCTCACCAGGGACTTCTCGGGTTTCCTTGCCGTGAACGGGGTGGACCTGCGCGTCCGCCGCGGCTCGATCCACGCGCTCATCGGCCCGAACGGCGCCGGCAAGACCACCCTCTTCAACCTGCTGACCCGCTTCCTCCCCGCCAGCGCCGGGAGCATCACCTTCGCCGGGGAGGACATCACCCGCCGCTCGCCGGCCGAGGTGGCGCGGCTGGGCATGGGTCGCTCCTTCCAGATGTCCGCGGTCTTCCCCGGGCTGACGGTGGCCGAGAACGTGCGCCTGGCGCTGCAGCGCCCGCTGGGGGTCTCCTTCCAGTTCTGGAGGTCGCCGCGCAGGCTGGCGGCGCTGGACGGGCGGGTGCGCGAGCTCCTGGCCGGCGTGGGCCTGGAGACGCTCGCGGACCGGGCGGCGGTCGAGCTTCCCTACGGGCGCAAGCGGGCGCTGGAGATCGCCACCACCCTGGCCCTGGACCCGGTGCTGCTCCTGCTCGACGAGCCCACCCAGGGCATCGGCCAGGAGGACGTGTCCCGGGTGGTGGCCCTGGTCCGGCGCGTGGCCCGCCAGCGGACCGTGCTGCTGGTCGAGCACAACCTCTCGGTGGTGGCGGACCTGTGCGACACCATCACGGTCCTGCAGCGCGGGAGCATCCTGGCCGAGGGGAGCTACCAGGAGGTCTCGCGCGATCCGGCCGTGCTCGAGGCCTACATCGGGGCGCCCGTGTGACCAGCGCCTTCACGCCCCGGCACGAGCTCCTGCGCGTGACCGACCTGCACGCCTTCTACGGGCCGGCCCACGTGCTGCACGGCGTCGACCTTTCGGTGGGGAACGGCGAGCTGGTCACGCTGCTGGGGCGGAACGGCTCGGGGCGGACCACCACCTTCAAGGCCATCCTGGGCCTGGTGGACGCTCGGTCAGGCTCGGTGATGGTCAACGGGCGCGAGACCATCCGCATGCCGCCGCACCGGATCGTGCACCTCGGGCTCGGGTACTGCCCGGAGGAGCGCGGCATCTTCGCCAGCCTGACCGCCGAGGAGAACCTGCTCCTCCCTCCGCCGGTCTCCAGCGCCGGCATGTCGGTCGAGGCCATCTATCGCCTCTTTCCCAACCTGGCCGAGCACCGCAGCAGCCCCGGGGGACGGCTCTCCGGGGGCGAGCAGCAGATGCTGGCGCTGGGCCGCATCCTGCGCACCGGGGCCCGGCTCCTGCTCCTGGACGAGATCACCGAGGGGCTGGCGCCCTCGATCGTGGCGGTCCTGGGCGGCGCGGTCCGGACGCTCAAGGAACGTGGCTTCACCGTGGTCCTGGCCGAGCAGAACTTCCGGTTCGCCGCCCCGCTGGCCGACCGTCACTACCTGCTCGAGCACGGCACCGTGGTCGACATGATCCCCGCCGCCTCGCTCCCTTCCCGCATGGAGTCGCTGCACCGCTTCCTCGGCCTCTGACGTTCCCCAGGAGGAATCTCCAACATGATCCGCCTTGCCCGCTGGCTCCCCGCCCTCGCCCTCACCGCCTCCCTCCCCGCCTCCGCCGCCGGCCCGACGATCTCCGATGGCGTGGTGAAGATCGGGGTGCTCACCGACATGACCGGCGCCTACTCCGATCTGGCCGGCCCGGGGTCCGTGGCCGCCGCCCAGATGGCCGTGGAGGACTTCGGCAAGCTCCCCGGCGCCAAGATCGCCGTCGTCTCCGCCGACCACCAGAACAAGGCCGAGGTGGCCTCCACCACCGCCCGGCGCTGGTACGACGAGCAGCAGGTGGACGCGATCGTGGACCTGGTCAGCTCCTCCACCGCCCTGGCGGTCATGCCCATCGCCGCCGCCAAGAAGCGGATCACCCTGCTCTCCGGGCCGGGATCGGACCCCATCACCGGGGACAAGTGCACCCCCTACAACGTTCACTACTCGTACAACACCTACTCGATGGCCCAGGGCACCGGGAAGGCGGTGGTCGAGAACGGCGGCAAGACCTGGTTCTTCATCACCGCCGATTACGTCTTCGGCCACACCCTCGAGGAGGACACCGCCAAGGTGGTGAAGGCGGCCGGCGGCGAGGTGAAGGGCAGCGTGCGGGCTCCCTTTCCCACCACCGACTTCTCCTCCTACCTCTTGCAGGCCCAGGCCTCGGGCGCGCAGATCATCGGCCTGGCCAACGCCGGGGCCGACACCGTCAACGCCATCAAGCAGGCGCACGAGTTCGGCATCACCCCCAAGCAGACCCTGGCCGGCCTGCTGGTCTTCCTCTCCGACGTCCACAGCCTGGGGCTGGAGACCGCCCAGGGGCTGTACCTGACCACCGCCTTCTACTGGGACCGCGACGACGCCAGCCGGGCCTGGTCGAAGCGCTTCTTCGCCCGCACCAAGAAGATGCCGACCATGGTCCAGGCCGGCGTCTACTCCGAGGTGATGCACTACCTGCAGGCGGTGAAGAAGGCCGGGAGCGACGACGCCGACGCGGTCATGGCGGCCATGCGCGAGGCGCCGGTGAACGACTTCTTCGCCCACGGCGGCCGCATAGGCCCCGACGGACTCATGCGCCACGACATGTACCTGGCCCGGGTGAAGACGCCGGCCGAGTCGAAGGGCGCCTGGGACTACTACAAGATCGTCAAGACCATCCCCGCCGATCAGGCCTTCCAGCCGCTCTCCAGCTCGACCTGCCCGCTGGTGAAGAAGTAGCCGCCGGCGCGCAGCTCGGCCCCCATGACCCAGGCGCTCTTCGGACAGCTCCTGCTCGGGCTCATCAACGGGTCCTTCTACGCCCTGCTCTCGCTGGGCCTGGCGGTGATCTTCGGCCTGCTGGACGTGGTCAACTTCGCCCACGGGGCGCAGTACATGCTGGGCGCCTTCCTGGCCTGGATCCTGCTGACGCGGTTCGGGGTCAGCTACTGGGTCTCGCTGGTGGCGGTGCCGGCGGCGGTGGGGTTGCTCGGCGTGGGGGTCGAGCGGCTCCTGCTGCGGCGGCTGCAGGGCCTCGACAACCTCTACGGCCTGCTCCTCACCTTCGGCCTGGCGCTGGTGGTGGAGGGCGGGTTCCAGATCGCCTACGGGATCTCCGGGAACTCGTACCCCGTCCCGGCGGCGCTGCGGGGTGGCGTCCACCTCGGGTTCATGTTCCTCCCGGTCTACCGGGCCTGGGTGGTGGGCATCTCGCTGGCGGTGTGCCTGGGGAGCTGGCTGGTCATCGAGCGGACCCGGCTCGGCTCGTACCTGCGCGCCGGGACCGAGAACCCGCGCCTGCTGCAGGCCTTCGGGGTGAACGTGCCGCTCATGTTCACCGTCACCTACGGCTTCGGCGCGGCGCTGGCCGCCTTCGCGGGCGTGATGGCGGCGCCCATCTACCAGGTCACCCCGGCCATGGGCTCGGCGGTGATCATCGTGGTCTTCGCGGTGGTGGTGATCGGGGGCATGGGCTCGATCCTCGGCTCCATCGTGACCGGGCTCGGGCTGGGGCTGGTGGAGGGCTTGACCAAGTTCCTCTACCCGCAGGCGGCCTCGGCCGTGGTCTTCCTGGTGATGGCGGTGGTCCTCCTGGTCCGGCCGGCCGGGCTCTTCGGGAGGACGGCGTGACCCGGAGCGCGACCGCCTCGCCCTCGCCCGGGGCCCCGCCGGTCGCGTCGCCGCCGTGGCGTCGCCGGATCTTCTGGGGGTACGCGCTGCTGGTGGCCGTGGGCCTGGCCGCGCCCTGGCTGGTCTACCCGGTCTTCGCCATGAACGTGCTCTGCCTGGCGCTGTTCGCGAGCGCGTTCAACCTCCTGCTGGGCCACGCCGGCCTGCTCTCATTCGGCCACGCCGCCTTCTTCGGCGCCGCCGCCTACGCGGCCGGGCTGGCCACGCGCGATCTCGGGCTCCCGCCGCTGGCCGGGCTCCTGGTCGGCACCGCCGTGGCCACCCTGCTCGGCGCGGTCTTCGGCGCGCTCGCCATCCGCCGCTCCGGCATCTACTTCGCCATGATCACCCTGGGCTTCGCGCAGCTGGTCTACTTCCTGGCGCTGCAGATGGGCTGGACCGGCGGCGAGGACGGCTTCCAGGGCATCCCGCGCGGCCGGCTGCTGGGCCTGCTCAGCCTGGAAGAGCCGCACGCCATGTACTACTTCACCTACGGCGTCTTCCTGCTGGGCTTCTGGCTCCTGCACCGGACCATCGAGTCGCCCTTCGGCCGGGTGCTGCGGGCCATCCGCGAGAACGAGCCCCGGGCGCTGTCGCTGGGGTACGACGTGGCCCGGCACAAGCTGCTGGCCTTCGTCATCTCGGCGGGCCTAACCGGCCTGGCCGGCGCGCTGCGGGCGCTGGTGAACCAGTTCGCCGCCCTGCCCGACCTCGACTGGCACACCTCCGGGGCGGTGGTGCTGATGACGCTGCTGGGCGGGCTGGGAACGGTCATGGGCCCGTCGGTCGGGGCCCTGCTGGTGGCCAGCCTGGAGAACGGGCTGGCGGGCTTCGGCTCCTGGGTGACGGTGATCACCGGGGCGGTGTTCGTGGTGTGCGTGATGGCCTTCCGGCGCGGGATGGTGGGCGAGTTGCGGGCGGCCGCGAGGCGGTCCTTCTACGGAGGATGACATGGCGCGGCTGGAGTGGGCGGACGGCCTTCGTGACCGGGGCGGCGAGCGGACTGGGGCTGCGGCATCGCCGAGGTGCTGGCGGGCGAGGGGGCGCGGGTGGCGCTCTCGGACCTCGACGGCGCCGGGGCGGAGCGGGCCGCGGCGGCCCTGGGAGCGGGGGCGCTGGGCCTGCGCTGCGACGTCGCGCGCGAGGACGAGCTGGTGGACGCGCTGAACCAGGCCGCCGGCGCGTTCGGGGGAATCGACATCCTCGTCAACAACGCCGGCCTCCAGCACGTGGCCCTGCTGGAGGAGTTCCCCACCGCGCGCTTCGAGCTCCTGGTGCGGGTGATGCTGATCGCGCCCTTCATCGCCACCAAGCACGTGTTCCCGGCCATGAAGCGCCGCCGCTACGGGCGGATCCTCAACATGGCCTCGATCAACGGCCTGGTGGGCTTCGCCGGCAAGGCCGCCTACAACAGCGCCAAGCACGGGCTGATCGGGCTCACCAAGGTGGCGGCGCTGGAGGGTGCCCCGCACGGCATCACCGTCAACGCGCTCTGCCCCGGCTACGTGGACACGCCGCTGGTTCGCAACCAGCTCGGCGACCTGGCCCGGACGCGCGGCGTGCCGCTGCAGCGGGTGATCGAGGACGTCATCTACCCGCTCGTGCCCATGCGCCGGCTCCTCCGGGTGGACGAGGTGGCCGCCTACGCGCTCTTCCTGGTGGGCGAGGGGGCGGGCGGGATCACCGGGCAGCCGGTGGTGATCGACGGGGGCTACACGGCGCAGTGAGCGACCGGGCGCAGCGCGGGGACGGATTGCGCTGGCCATCAGGCGCGGCGCGAGCTATCCAGGTCGCCATGAAGTACGTCCTCTTTACCACCCCGCCCCGGACTTCATGGCCAGGGTCCCGGCCCACATGGAAGCCCACCGGGCGCTGTGGAAGCGCTTCGCCCAGGATGGAGCCTGTTGCTGATCGGGCCGTTCACCGACGCGCCAGCGGGACGCGCTGGGCGTGTTCCGCACCCGCGAGGCGGCCGAGTCCTTCGTGGCCCAGGATCCGTTCGTGAAGCACGGGATCGTCGTTCGCCACGCGATCCGCGAGTGGGCCGAGGCGCTTGCCCCCTAGCCGGCCGCGGTTGCCTTGGGCCGGGCCGCCCCCGGTCACGAAAGGTGGGGAGCGCCGATCCTCTCACCGGAGTGTTGCCCGCCCGGAGGCAGCCATGTCCCTCATCGACACGCACCGCGCCCGCCTCTTCCCGGCCCTGGCCGTCCTGCTGGCCGCCGGCGGATGCACTTCCGAGAAGACGACCTACCCGGCGGTGGGGGCCATCGACGGCTCCGAGGACGAGGTCGTCTTCCAGCCTGGGCAGGTGCTCTCCTACCGCGTCCGCATCACCCAGGAGAACCTCGACTGGATCGAGGAGCACGGCATCGACGAGGAATGGAAGCCCGCCAGCCTGGTGGTCACCGGCCTGGAGGGCGGCCCGCTCGACCTCGGCCAGGTCGGCTTCCGCCACAAGGGTGGGGTGGGGATGCTCACCGGCTGCTGGTCTGGACTCACCGTCCCCGACGATCCCTCGACGCCCGACGTGGACGAGGCGCTGCTCTCGCGCGTGCGGGACCTACGCGGACTACTGCGCCCGCATCTCGTACAAGTTCAAGTTCGACAAGTACGTCAAGGGAAACAAGCTCCACGGGCTCAAGAAGCTCAACATGCACGCGACCATGCGGGATTCCGACCAAGCTGCACGACATGCTCGCGTACGGCCTGGTTCTACGACTTCGGCGTGGACGCGTCGCGGACCGCGCCCGCCCGCCTGACCATCGACGTCGTCGACGACGCGGGCCAGGTGCTGTCGTCGAAGTTCATGGGCCTGTTCATCGCGGTCGAGGACGTGGACGATCGGTACGCGAAGTACCACTACGTCGATGCGGACCAGGGCAACCTGTTCAAGGAGACCTGGCCCAACCCGGCCATCGCCGCCACCTGGGGTGAGCAGGCCTTCGTCGATGGGCTCACCGCGCAGCTCGAGACCAACACCGACGCGCCCGACGTCTCCGACTTCCTCGGCTTCACGGCCGCGGTCGCCGGGGCCACCCCGGACGGCTTCGCGGAGGCCATGGACCCGTGGTTCGACATGGAGACGATCCTCCGCTACATGGCGGTCGACCGCGCCATCGGGAACTGGGACGGGATCACGGCGATGTACTGCTGGAACGAGGACTGCAGCCTCTTCGGACCGCACAACATGTACTGGTACCACGACACGGGAGCCGAGGGCCGGTTCCACCTCGTTCCCTGGGACATGGACAACACCTTCCAGGACTTCGAGCCCTACCTGCACCCGCTCTACGACTGGATGGCGGAAAAGCCGGTGCCGGACTGGAACGTGAAGCCGGCCAGCTGCGCGCCCATCCGCGTCTGGGAGGCCTCCCACGTGGCGCCGCCCGGCTGCGACCGGTTCCTGAACCTGATCGCCTCCACGCAGTGGGCCCGCTACGACGCCATCGGCCGCGAGCTCATCGCCGGACCGCTCCGCGCCGACGTCCTGGTCCGGAAGGCCAAGACCTGGACCACCCTCATCGAGCCCATCCTGCGCGAAGATCCCTACGTGGACTTCGAGAGCTGGCACGCCGAGAAGGAGCGGCTGGTGAACGAGATCCTTCCCCAGGCCGCCGCCCGGCTCGCCGACGTGCTCGACGAGGGGTACCGCGAGGAGTAGCTCATCCGGCGCGGGCCGGCCGGTCTCCCGCCCGGCCCGCTGCTCGCGCCGCGCTCGGGCGTGCCGCCCGTCCCATCGCCCGCCGCCATGGTGGGCCGAGGCCCGCGCCCGCCGTTAGCTTCCCGGCATGGAGCAGCCGGGCCTCGAGACCACGCGCACCGTCACCACCGCGGTTCCGCCGCAAGGCGAGGCGGTGCGCGCCCGGGTGCCGCGGCGGCGGGTCCGGGATTTCGAGGTCACCGTCACCGACGTCGTCGCCGAGACGCACGATACCGCCACGCTCTTCCTGGAGCCGGACGGCCAGGCGCCCGAGTACCGCGCCGGCCAGTTCCTGACCATCGATCCGCGCCAGCTCCCGGCGCTCGGGGGCTGGGTCGACTACCTGGAGGACGCGAAAGGCCGGCGCGAAGCCCCCCGCGCGTATTCCCTCGCCTCGGCGCCGGACGAGCCGGCCCTGGCCATCACCATCAAGGAGGAGCGGTACGTGCGCGGCACGACCCGTTACCCGCCGCTGCTTTCGCCCGTGCTGGTGAGGCAGATCCCGGTCGGCACGCGCTTCACCGTCACCGGCTTCACCGGTCCGTACGTGCTGCCTCCCCGGCTCGAAGAGGTGACCGATCACCTGGTCCACGTGGTGGCCGGATCCGGCTCGGTGCCGAACTTCTCCATCCTCAAGCACGCCCTGCGCCGCCACCCGTCGGTGCGGCAGACGTTCGTGTACTCCAACAAGACCTGGGAGGACGTCATCTTCCGGCCCGCGCTGGAGGAGCTGGCGGCGGCTCATCCGGGCCGGCTGCGGGTGGTGCACACGCTGACGCGGGAGGAGGATCCCGAGGTGCACGGGCCGGGGGTGCGCCGGGGACGGATCACGCTGCCCCTGCTGGCCGAGCTCATCCCCGATCCCCGCGCCTGCCTGGTGTTCGCCTGTGGCCCGGGGATCGGTCCCTGGGAGCGAAAGGCGGCGCGGGAGCGGGGCGAGGCCCCGCGGCCGCGCTTCCTGGAGACGGTGGTGACGGCGCTGGCCGACCTGGGAGTGCCTCGCGACCGGATCCGGCGCGAGTCGTACGGGTAGCCCGCCTCCCCGCTCCAGCATGCCTATGCATCTCATGGGATGCGGGCCATCGAGAGGCTCCAGCGCGAGGGGATCCGGCGGGCGGGGACGCCCAGGGGCGGATTCCGCTACCTCCGCCCGGACGGCCGGCCCCTGCCCGCCCGCCAGCTCTGGCGCATCCGCTCGCTCCGGCTGCCGCCGGCCTGGACCGGGGTGCACGTCTCGCCGGAGCCGCAGGCCAAGCTCCAGGCCATCGGCAAGGATCGGGCCGGCCGCTGGCAGTACCGGTACCACCCCGAGTTCGTGCGGCGGCGCGCCGGCGCCAAGTACCGGCGCCTGCTCCGCTTCGCGGAGATGCTGCCGCGCCTGCGCGAGCGCGTCTGGCGGGATCTGCGGCGGCGGGGCTTCCCGCGCGAGCGGGTCCTGGCCGCCATGGTCCGGATCCTGGAGACCTGCTTCATGCGTCCGGGCAGCGAGCGCTACGCGCGCAAGCACCGCAGCTACGGGCTCACCACCATCCGCCCCCGCCACGTGCGGCTGGAGGGCGACCGGATCGTCTTCGAGTACCGCGGCAAGGCCGGCCAGAAGCAGGTGCGGGAGCTGGAGGACGCCGCGGTGGCCCGGGTCGTGCGCGGGCTGCTCGAGGTGCCGGGCCGCGACGTGTTCAAGTTCGTCGGCGAGGACGGCGCGATCATGGACGTCCGCCTGCGGCACCTCAACGAGTACCTGCGCGAGGCCACCGGCGGACCGTTCACCGCCAAGGACTTCCGGACCTGGGCCGGGACGCTCCTCTGCGCCAGCGAGCTGGCCCGCGCCGCCGCGGCCCATCCCGGGGGGGCGGGTCGAAGGAAGGTCGCCGTGGCCGCCGTCAAGGCGGTGGCGGTGCGCCTGGGCAACACGCCCTCGGTGGCGCGCGCCTCGTACGTGAGCCCGGTGGTGCTGGCGGCCTTCCAGAAGGGCGACGTGCTGAGCTGCTCCTACCAGCCGCACGAGATCGGCGCCGCGGTGACGCGCGGGATGCACCGCGTGGAGGAGGCGCTGATGGAGTTCCTGCGCCGCCGGGCCTCGCCGGGGCGCGCGCTCCGGGCGCTGCGCGGCCGCGGGTCCGGTCGCCCCGGCCAGGCGCGGCCGGCCGGCACCGCGGCCAAGCCCTTGGGGCGGGCGGCCCGGGCGCCGGAGTGAGAAGCCGGCGCTGCTCGCCGACGCCCCGGGATGGTGCCCGGGCGCCGCGGGCGCACTGGACCCTCGGTCCCTCTCACCGTGCGTACATGGACCCGGAGTGATTTGGACCGCTTGCCGTATCTCCACTGAAGGTGCGGGTGGCAGGGATGCGGCCCATCGCCCACCCGGCCGAGCGCTTGCATGATCGGCCCTCCATTGATCGAGGTACACGCGGCGTGCAAAGTGGCGCCCTCACTCACCGTACGCCCGCCCGCCTCTCCAGCGGGCGGGAGAAAGGCACGCCGATGCGTAGCGGCCTCATCGTCGTCTCGGCTTCCCTGCTCGCCCTCGCCGCCTGCGGCGGCGGCGACGAGACCGGTCCCTCCACCCCGGACTCCGCGGTCCCGACCGGCGCCCTGCTGCGCGCCGCCCGGCCCATCCCCGGCCGCTACCTGGTCGTGTTCCGGAACGAGGTGCAGGACGACGTCGACGCGGTGGCGGACGGGCTGGCGCGCCGCCACGGCGCCGCCGTGGCCGGCACCTGGCACCACGCACTCCACGGCTTCGCCGCCCGGATGGACGAGGGCCAGGCGCTGGCCATGCTCCGCGACCCGCGCGTGGCCTGGATCGAGGAGGACGGCGAGGTCCACGCCGCCACCACCCAGACCGGCGCCACCTGGGGCCTGGACCGGATCGACCAGCGCAACGCGCCCGCTCGACGGCAGCTACACCTACGACGCCACCGGCGCCGGCGTGCACGCGTACATCATCGACACCGGCATCCGCACCACCCACACGCAGTTCGGCGGGCGCGCCGCCGGCGCCTTCAGCGCGGTGAACGACGGCAACGGCACCAGCGACTGCAACGGCCACGGCACCCACGTGGCCGGCACGGTGGGCGGGTCCACCTACGGCGTGGCCAAGGCGGTCGGCGCTGCCACGCCGTCCGCGTCCTCGACTGCAACGGCTCGGGCAGCACCTCGGGCGTGATCTCCGGCGTCGACTGGGTCACCGGCAACCACCAGTCGCCGGCCGTCGCCAACATGAGCCTGGGCGGCGGCGCCTCCAGCACCCTCGACACAGGCGGTGCAGAACTCGATCAGCTCGGGCGTCACCTACGCCATCGCCGCCGGCAACTCGAACGCCAACGCCTGCAACGACTCGCCCGGCGCGGGTGGCGGCCGCCATCACGGTCGGCGCCACCACCACCAGCGACGCGCGGGCCTCCTTCTCCAACTTCGGCAGCTGCGTGGATCTCTTCGCGCCCGGCCAGAGCATCACCTCGGCCTGGTCGACCAGCGACACCGCCACCAACACCATCAGCGGCACCTCGATGGCCACCCCGCACGTCGCCGGCGCGGCGGCCCTCTACCTGTCGGTGAACCCGTCCGCCACCCCGGCCCAGGTGGCCGGCGCCCTGGTCTCCAACGCCGACACCGGCGTCCTGACCGGCCCGGGCAGCGGCTCGCCCAACCGGCTCCTCTACGAGGCCTTCATCGGCGGCAGCACGCCGCCTCCCCCGCCCCCGGGGAGTTGCAGCACCACCTCGCAGCTGCTCGCGAACCCCGGGTTCGAGACCGGCTCGGCCGCGCCCTGGACCGCCACCGCCGGCGTCATCGACGGGAGCGCCTCGCCCGCGCCGCACTCCGGGAGCTGGAAGGCCTGGCTCGACGGGTACGGCACCTCGCACACCGACGACCTGTACCAGCAGGTGACCATCCCGGCCGACGCCTGCAGCGCCAGCTTCAGCTTCTGGCTGCGGATCGCCACCTCCGAGACCTCGACCTCGTCCGTCTTCGACACGCTGACGGTGACGGTGCGGAACACCTCGGGCACGGTCCTGGGGACGCTGGCCACCTACTCGAACCTGAACCGGTCGAGCGGCTACCTGCAGCGAACGTTCGACCTCTCCGCGTACGAGGGCCAGGCGGTGCGGCTCCAGCTCCACGGCGTCGAGAACGGCAGCCTGGCGACGAGCTTCATCGTCGACGACGCGGCCGTCACGGTCACGCGGTAGCCGGCCCGTGCCCTCGCCCGGCGCCCCCTGCTCGCCCCTGCGCTCCTCCAGGGGTGGGCGGGGGAGCCAGCGGTGCGCCGGGCGGGGGCGCATCCCGACTAGCTCCCGCGCCTCCGCGCCGCGGCTGCCGCGACCAGCGCGCCCACCGGCTGGGCCAGCAGGAGGACCATCGCCACCAGGAGGCCGGCCCGGTCGGCGACCAGGCCCACGGCCACCGGCAGGACCAGATCGAGCGCCGAGCACGCAGACCCCACCGCCAGCACCACGTTGGGCCGGTCGGGCATGGCCGCGAACGCGCGCGCCCGCAGGAGCGGGTAGTGGCAGGCGGCGAACACTCCGGCCGTTCCGAAGGCGACGGCGCTCGCCATCCAGTTGCTGCAGGCGAGCCAGGCCAGGTAGGCGACGGTGCAGCCCAGACCGCTGACCAGCAGCAGCGTGGACGGCCGCAGGCGGCGCGCCGACCGCTCCAGCAGCGCCGAGCCGACGATACCGCCCACCACCCACGCCGAGAGGATCACCGCGCGGTGGCCCGCGTCGGCGTGGAGTCGCCCCGCCAGCCAGAGCGCGCCGAACGAGACGACGATCTCGTCCATGAACGCACCGCACAGGACGGCCCCGATGGACCAGCCCAGCAGCGCCGGACAGGCCATCGCCGCGCGCAGGGCGGCGCGGAGCGAGGCCGGCTCCTCCCCTTCCCCTCCGGACTCGGCGACCGTGGCCGGGCCGCGCATGGCCGCCACCGCCTGGAGCGCGGTGAGGGCGCCCACGCCCAGGAGCGCCCCTCGCCACCCGAGCCCGAGCGCCACCGACGCAGCCAGGACGCCCGGGGCGACGAGGTCGCCCATCGAGCCGAACAGTCCCCAGCGCGCCAGCACCGACTCGACCCGGTCCGGGTGCGCGACCACCAGCGCCGACTGCGCCAGGTTGGTGCCGAGCCCGCTGGCTGGCCCGTACAGCATCAGTGCCGCGAGCAGCAGGGCGTAGGAGGGCGCCACGGCCGCGCCCACGGCCGCGGCCGCCATGAGCCACAGGCCGAGGGTCCTGAGGGAGCGCGCGCGCCGCCCGCGCGCGAGCGCGAGCAGTGGCGGCTCGAGGATCACGCCCAGGATCTGGAGTGCGACCAGGGTCCAGCCGGCGGCCTGCGACGCGGTCAGGCCGAACGACGCGGCCAGCTCGGGCGAGCCGGCCGGAACCACACCCGAGGCGAGCTCGTCGGTGAACGCCACCGCCAGCAGCGCCGCGACCCAAGCACGCGAGGCGGATCGGGGGGAGACGTCTGATGGAGCATGGGTTGAGCCTGCCACGCGCACGCGCCGCCGGCGGGGCCCGGAAGGGGTCCGTCACGCGCCGGTGAGCCCCGCCTGGCGCAGGCGCGCGGCCAGGTGATCGACGAACACGCGGACCTTGGGCGGGGTGGGGCGAGCCCGGGCGAAGAGCGCGTGGATGGCGGTGCGGCGCGGCAGGGCGTGCGCCGCCAGCAGCTCGACCAGCCGGCCCTCGCGCAGATCGGCCGCCACCATGAACTCCGGGAAGATCCCCACCCCCACGCCGGCCACGGCCGCGTCGCGCAGCACCAGGCCGTGGTTGGCCTCCAGGGATCCGGCGGTCGAGACCGAGATCGGGCCGCGCGGGCCGCGGAAGCGCCACTCCGCCGCCCGGCTCACGTTGGCGTAGTGGAGGCAGTCGTGGGTCCGGAGCGCCTCCGGCGTCCGCGGCGTCCCGCGCCGGGCGAGATAGGCGGGCGAGGCCGCCACCACCCTGCGATCCGCGGCCAGCTTTCGCACCGCCAGCGTCGAGTCCGCCAGCGGAGCGATCCGCACCACCACGTCCCAGCCCCCGGCGGCAGCGTCGACCAGCCGATCGTCGAGGACCAGCTCGACGTGCAGCCCCGGGTGACGCTGCAGCAGCGCCGGGAGCGCCGGCGCCAGGTACATCTCGCCGAAGGTGACCGGCCCGTTGACGCGGAGCGTGCCCAGGGGGGCGCTGGCCAGCGTTGCCACCGCCTGCGCGCCCGCCCCGGCCTCCTCGACCATGCGCGCCGCCCGCGCCTCCAGCGCCGCGCCGGCCTCGGTGAGCGACACGGAGCGCGTGGTCCGGTGGAGGAGGCGCGTCCCCAGCCGCCGCTCCAGCCTGGCCACCGCCTTGCTGGCGGCGGACTTTGAGCTGCCCAGCGCCGCGGCCGCCCCGGTGTAGCTCCCGGCGCGCGCCACGGCCGCGAAGACGGCCATGTCGGCCAGGTCGGCGGTGGAAAGGCGCATGGGTACATGCTGTCGGAATTCTGGCCGCCAGGCCAGCCTGGCCGCAGCGCCTCTCGAAATGCGTGCCCATCGGCGCAGTCGTTGTACGCTCCTCTTGCGTACCCTCGCCCGCGTCCCCCAAGCGACCCGCGGTGACAATGCCCTTGTGCACGGCGCCGCGCCGGGTCACGAACGTCAGTGTGGCGCCCAGGGGTCGGCGCCCTGGGGCGCCCTGGGGTCAGGCCCTTCCACTTTCCACTTCGCCGGCATCGGCCGGGAATGGGTAAAGTGGAAGGGCCTGACCCCTTCTTCCTTCCTTTCTTCCTGTTCTCGCTGGCCGAGCCGGGCAAGGAGTTCGAGAGGTACTCGGTCACTCGCCTGAAGCGCAGGAGCTAGGAGCTCGGGGAGCCGCGAAGCCGCCCATTGTCTCTTGACGGAAACGATGTTGTTCCCACATCGCGGCTGACGGACCGCCGCCCGGGCACTATCCATGTGGCCAGCGACGCCCCGGAGCGGATCCCCCGCCCCGCACGCGGCGCAAGGAGAGATCCCATGGAGACCGCCGCTTCCTCCACCACCACCGCCGCCCGCCCCGCCGCGTCCGCCGCGGAGCCCGTGCGCTACACGATCGACCCGGTCCACGCGACCGCGCAGTTCAGGGTCCGCCACCTGATGGTGGCCAACGTCCGCGGCGAGCTGGGCGAGGTGACCGGCGAGCTGGTCTTCGACCCCGAGGATCCGTCCCGCTCCACCCTCAGCGCGCGCATCGACGCCACCGGCATCGACACCCGGAACCCCGACCGCGACACGCACCTGCGCAGCGCCGACTTCCTCGACGTGGCCAATCACCCGGCCATCACCTTCCGCTCCACCGCCGTGCATCCCAGCGGGGCCGGGGAGTACCAGGTGGCCGGCGAGCTGACGATCCGGGGGACCACCCGCCCGGTGACGCTGGCGGCCGAGGTCTCGGACGAGATCAAGGATCCCTGGGGCAACGTGAAGCGGGGCGTCTTCGCCACCGCCCGGCTCGACCGCAAGGCCTGGGGGCTCACCTGGAACGCGGTCATGGAGAGCGGCGGGATCGTGGTGGGCGACACCGTCGAGGTGACCATCGAGGCCGAGCTGGTGAGGGCGTAGCGAGCTCGCCCTTCGACAGGCTGGGGGCGAGCGGATCTCCAGACCGCCCCCGGTGAGCCTGTCGAACCACGAGCGATCTGCCGGTCAGCTCCGCTCCAGCGCCCGCCGCGCGGCCTGGAACGCCTGCTGCAGCGCCTCGCGCCCGCCGGCCTTCTCCAGCCTGGCCCGGGCCCCGGCCGAGAGGAACTCCCGGTCGGTGCACTCCAGGATGGCGGCCGCCTCCTGCAGCTCGCGCTCCAGCGTCTGCGTGGAGGGCATGAAGTCGGCCAGCACCTTCTCCAGGTCGGCCCGCGCGATCCGGTCCCGGCCGGCCAGCAGGGCCGCGCGCCAGGCGCGGCCCACCACGCCCTCCACGTCCGCGCCGGAGAGGTTCCCGCGGTGCGGGATGGGCGGCACGTCCTCCGGCACCAGCTGCGCGCCCAGCTTGGCAGCCATGCCCAGCAGCACCTGCCGCAGCTCGTTCTCGTCCTCGGGGTAGAAGAGCGGGATGTGCACCTCGGCCCGCCCCTGCCGCTTCAGGTCGATGGGGAGGAGGTCGGGGCGCGCCGTCATCAGCACCCACACGATCTGCCCACGCCAGCGGGTATCGCCCATCTGCGCGGCGATCATCCCGAAGACCCGGGAACCCACGCCGGAGTCGCCGCTCACCTGCCGGTCGCCCAGCACCGCGTCGGCCTCGTCGACCAGCACCATCACCGGCCCCATGGAGCGGAGCAGGCGCAGCACCTTCTCCAGATTGCCCTCGGTCTCGCCCACGTACTTGGAGCGGAAGTTGCGCAGCACCACGCACGGCATCCCGATCGATCCGGCGGCGCAGGTGGCCAGGAAGGTCTTGCCCGTGCCGACCGGGCCGCAGATCAGGTAGCCCATGGGCGCGCAGTCGAGCCGTCCCTTGCGGATCAGCGCGGCGTCGTCCAGGAGCCGGCGCTTGGCGGCCTCGTGGCCGATGACGCGATCCAGCGTCCAGCGCGGCTCGACGAACTCGAGCAGGTCCTGCGCCTGGCGCTCGATGAGCCGCTTCTTGAGCTCCCGGAAGCGGGCCGCGTCCAGGGGCCTCCCCGTCTCGATGCTGCTCTTCACCAGGGTGTCGAGATCGGTGAGCGCGATGCCGCCGGTCAGGCCGGCGATCTCCGGGAGCTGGAACGTCGAGAAGCTCTCGGCCGGCCGATCCCCCACCGCCACCTCCAGGAACGCGCGCCGCTCCGGCTCGTTGGGGAGCGGGACGTCGAGGGTGGCCACGTGCGGGTTGTCGCGGAGCCGCTCGGAGACGTCGGAGGGGCGCGCGTCCACCAGCACGAAGGCGGCGTTCTGGCGCTTCACGTAAGGGCTGGCCGCCCAGTCGAGGAACGTCACCAGGTTGGTCGCCGAGGCCCCGCGCTCCTCGCGCGGCACGAGCTGCCCGACGTGGTCGACGATGACGGCATACGAGATCCGGTCCTCGTCGCGCGCGGTGGCGTTGCGGGTCACCAGCCGGTCCAGCGCCACCAGCGCCGCGGCCGCATCCCGCGGCAGCGCCGAGAGGTCCCCCACCCGACGGTTGGCCAGCGCCGCCATGTCGCGGAGCCGCGCCTCGTCCCGCCCGGCCAGGCAGCGCAGGCCGCGCGCCAGATCGTAGTGCAGCACCAGGTCCCAGCGGCCGAAGAGCTGCTCGGCCAGGAACTCGGCCAGCGTACCGTAAGCTTTCTCGCCAACCCGGACGTAATCCCAGGTGTTCCCGCCCACCACGAACATGGAGGTGGTGCGCGAGAAGTACAGCTCGGCCAGCTGCACCGCCCAGGGCGGAAACCAGGCCGGGAGCGACGCCATCCGGCCGGCGGGATCGACCCCGGGATCGGGAGCGGGTCGCGGCACCTGCGCCACCGTCGGGCCGGCCTCGCTCATCGCTCCGCCTCGGTGGCGGCCAGGATGGGAGGCGGCTCGGCCAGCTGCTCGCCCAGCCCGGTGATCTGGTTGATCTCGCGCACCGCCTGCTCGGTCTGGGCCATGCTGGCCGCCACCGAGTCCACCTGGCTGGAGATGAGATCGGCGTCCTGGTGGCTGACCGCCATCTCCACCACCGCCTGGATCTTCCCCTCGATGCGGTCCAGCTCCACCCCCAGGAACTCGGAGTTGGAGGCGGCCTTGGCGTGGTTCTCGAGCCGCAGCTCCGCGGTGGCGATGGCGTCGGTCAGGGCGCGGACGATGCGCTCGTCGCCGCGCTGCTTGGCCTGCTCCTGGCGGCCCTTGAGCGCGTCCAGGTCCTTCCGAAGCGTGGCCGGATCCGAGGCGGCCAGGAAGCGCTGCAGCGCCTGCTGCGAGGAGAGGAGCCGCAGGAAGGCCCACAGCAGGCGATCGAGGGCGGGCGTGCGGATGTCGTCCGCGCCGGCGGACCCGTGCCCGCGAACGCCCTCGGCCAGCCGCTGCATCTCCACGCAGCGGGCGCGCAGCGCATCGAAGCGCCGGCGGGCGACGGGCTCGAGCCCGGCCAGGATCTGCTGCAGGGAGGGGGCCGCGCCGGGCTCGACCTCGGCCGCGCCGCGCTGGGCGGCGTGGACCTTGGCGTCGATGGCGCTGCGGAAGCGCGGCACCGAGACCAGCCCGCCCAGGTAGAGGAGCTCGGCCGCGCCGAGCAGCGGCAGCAGCACGTCCGGGAACGGGGAGAGCGCCGCCGCCGCGGCGCCGCCCAGGAAGCCCAGCAGGTTCCAGCGGAACAGGAACGCCTCGCGCACGTAGCGCCCCAGGCTGGAACCGGCGGGGTGGCGCGCCTCCGGCGTCATGGCCCCTCCGGCCCCCGCTTCCCGAGCCGCTCGACCAGGTCGCGAAGCTCGAAGACCACCTCCAGGAACTCCTTCTCGCGCTGCATCACCCGCGCCGGGCGATCGGGCGGGGGCACCGAGACCTCCTTGGCCAGCCGGCCCGGGCCGGTCGACATCACGTACACGCGATCGCCAAGGTACACGGCCTCCTCGATGGAGTGGGTGACGAAGAAGACCGTCGCCTCCTGCTCGCGCCACAGCTCCACCAGCAGGTCCTGCATCGAGAGCCGGGTGCTGGGATCGAGCGCGCCGAAGGGCTCGTCCATGAGGATGATGCGGGGGTGGAGGATCAGCGTCCGGGCGATGGCCACCCGCTGCCGCATGCCGCCGGAGAGCTCGTGCGGGTACTTGTGGGCGTCCCGGTCCACCGAGAGCCCGACCTTGGCGATCCACTCCCGGGCCCGCTCGCGGCGCTCCCGGGTCGGCACTCCCTGGCACTCCAGGCCGAAGGCGATGTTGTCCTCGACGCTGCGGTTGTCGAACGAGGTGTAGTCCTGGAAGACCATGCCGCGGTCGGCCCCCGGGCCCAGCACCGGCCTGTCGCTTCACCAGGACCTCGCCGGCGGTGGGCGGGTGCTGCGGCCCCAGGCCGGCGATGAGCCGGAGGAGGGTGGACTTGCCGCAGCCGGACGGGCCGAGGATGGCCACGAACTCGCCGTGGCCGGGCCTGTCCTCGACGGTGAAGGTGATGTCCCGGACCGCCGTCAGCGCGCGCGAGCCGGCGCCGTACGTCTTCGTCACCGAGCGGAACTCCACCACCGGCAGCGCCGCCCCGGACGGCGCCGCCTCCGACGCCGCGGCAGGCCCGGGAGGCTGCGCGCCCGGCGCAGCCGGCGCTGGACCCTGCGGCGCGGGCACGGGCTCGCTCATCCCTCCCTCCGGTACGGGAACAGCCCGCGCTGGAAGAAGGCCAGCAGCCGGTCGATGGCGTAGGCCAGGAGGCCGATGATGGCCAGCACCAGGAAGATGTGCTCGGTGTGGCCGCGCCGCTGGCTCACCGAGAGCAGGTAGCCCAGGCCGTGGCCGGCGTTGATGAGCTCGGCCAGCATGATGTAGCCGAAGGCGATCCCGAACAGGCTGCGCAGGCTGGTGAACACGCCCGGCAGCGCCAGCGGTACCAGCACCTTCTTGACCACCTGGGCGTCCGTGGCGCCCAGCGTCTGGGCCGTCTCGACGTAGCGGTCGGCGATGTCGATCACCGCCGCCATGGCGTCGGCGAAGACGAAAGGCACGGTGGCGATGAAGATGAACATCACCTTCTGCGTCTCGTCGATCCCGAACCAGAGGATGGTGAGCGGGATGAGCGCCGCGATGGGGATGTTGCGGGCCACCAGCACCACCGGCGACAGGAACGAGCCCAGCGGGCGCCAGGCGCCGGCCGCCATCCCGGCGGGCACGCCCACCGCCACCGCCAGGAGGAACCCGGCCAGCACCCGGCGCAGGGTGGCCAGCACCGCCTGGAGCAGCTCGCCGTTGGCGAGCAGGCTGGGGAAGGAGGCCAGCACCTCGACCGGCGAGGGCAGGAGCGCCGGCGAGACCAGCCGCTCCTCGGCGGGGCCGAGCGTGGCCAGGAACCAGGCGCCCAGCACCAGGGCCAGGCACGCCGCCCCCAGCGCCTTCGAGCCGAGGGCCGAGGGCGGCCGCCGCAGCGGCAGGAGCTCCTTCAGGGAGAGGCGCATTCCATCACTTCGCCGCCGCGGGCGCCTCGGCCGGGTAGACCTTCACCTCCACGCGCCGGTTCTTGGCGTGGTTCTGGGGATCGTTGAGATCGGCCGGCCGATCCCAGCCCATGCCCGCGGTCGAGAACTGGTTGGGGTCGAGCTTGGGGAACATCTTGAGCAGCCCCTCCTTCACGGCGCTGGCGCGGTTGAGCGAGAGCTCCTGCACCAGCGAGGCCGGGATGCGCCCCTTCATGGAGGCGTCGGTGTGCCCCTCGATGACGATGCGCGCCGCACCGAACTGCCCGGCCAGCTTGCCGATCTCCTCGAGCACGAAGTCCACGTTGGGATCGTACAGCTCCTCCTTGTCCTTGCCGTTGACGCTGTTGATCACCTTCTTCTTGAGGTCCCAGGAGTTGGGGAAGAAGTGGATCACCACCGTCTTGGTGAGGATCTCGCTCGACTCGGCCTCGATGGCCCCGGCCGCCGCCGGCGCGAAGCGGACCTCGTACTCGTTCACCTGCGACGCGTACTTGGGGACGGCGGCCAGCTTCTTCACGACCGAGAAGTCGGCGATCTGGTCGAAGGACACCTTGAGGCTCACCGCCCCGATCCGCTTGTAGAGGAAGTAGGCGGTGTCGTAGGTGCGCTCGAAGTTGGTGGGGTTGTTGCGGTTGAGGAAGAAGTCGGCGTTCTCGGCGTAGTTGGTGGAGTGGGCGTCGCCCAGCATGGAGAGGGCGTCGGTCTCCGGGATGCCGTAGCCCTTGGCCATCCAGGCCGCCCCCTTGGTCTTGGCTGCTTGCTCCTTCAAGTCGACCATGGCGTCGAGGATGCCGCGCACCAGGCCCTCGACGATGTCGGGCTGATCCTTGGCGAAGTCGGCCCGCGCGAACCAGACGTCGGCGATGAGCTTGTTGGCGGTCTGGGTGGAGATGATGAGCTTGTTCCCCTTCACCTTCTCCAGGTTGTAGATGTCGGGCGACCAGCTCACGCACCCGGCGATGGACTTGTCGGCGTTGAAGGCGGCGGCGGCCTGGAAGGCGTCGCCCACGAACTTGAACTGCACCTCGGAGGGCTGCACCCCGGCGTTGACCAGCGCATTCAGGACGAAGAAGTGCGAGGGCGAGTTCTGGGCCAGCACCACCGTCTTGCCGCGCAGGTCGGCGATGGTCTTGATGGTGTCGCGCACCACGATGCCGTCGCCGCCGTTGGACCAGTCGATCTGCTGGAAGACGCGGGGCATGACCCGCGAGTCCTTCTGCAGCCCCTCCACCAGCAGCGGCAGCATGTCGACGGTGGCCCAGCCGAGGTGCACGTTGCCGGCGGCGAAGGCGTCGCGCATGGCCACCGGGTCGTCGATCAGCACCAGCTCCAGCTTGAAGGGCTTGCCGCTGGCGTCCTTCCAGAGGTGGCCCGCCTGGAAGCCCTCGTTGGCGAAGATGATGGGGGCCCAGCCGGCCCACACGTTGATCGCCATCCGCACGGTGCGGTCCTTCATGGGGGCGTAGTTGGAGACGCCCTTCACCTCCGGGAGCCGCTGCGAGGGGACGAAGTCGTATTCCTTCTTGGTGGTGATGCCGGCGCTGTCGGCGTCCTCGGTCTTCTTGTCGCTGGGCATCTCGCCGCCGCCCTGCGGCTGCGCCTGCTGCGAGGCAACCTGGGTCCGGGAGGGCTTGCCGAACCGGTAGAATGCCAGGCCGACCAGGCCGGCCACGACCAGCAAGAGAACGACGTAGAAGCCTGGCTTGGGATTCCCCATGGTGGCGTTCCTTCCTGTGGCGGGCTAGCTGGTCTGCTTCTCGCTGACCGGCTTCTCGGTCGCGGGGCCGAGGTCCTTGGCCGCCTCGCCGGCCTTGGTGGTCTCGGGCGAGCGCATGCCCAGCTCGACCTCGAGCGACTGCAGCGCGTCCTCGGCCATGGACTTCTGGACCCGCTCCTCCGCCTCGATGTCGGCGATGCCGCGGGCGGAGAGATCGGCGGCCACCCGCACCTTGCCGCGGTTGGTGTCGATGCGCTGCTGGATGACCTGCTCGATCTGGCCGAAGTCGGTGGTCACGCTGACGTCGAAGGTCTCGGAGAGCTTGGCGATCTCGGCCTCGGCCTCGCTCATGCGCAGCTCGGCGTCGTACTTCTGGATCTTCTCGCGCACGCCGATGAGCTGCTCGTTGGCGTGCTGGATCTTCTTGAGGCTGTTCCCGTAGGCGGTATCGTGCATGGCCAGCTGGGCCTTGTTCTCCTCCAGCTGCCTGCGCGCCTTCTGCAGCTCGAGAGCGAACTTGGCCGCCGTCTCGCGCTCGCCGGCCTTGAGGTAGGCCTTGGCCTGGGCCTCCAGCCGCTGGCACTGGGCCTGGTTCTCGGCCACCTGCCGGTTCACGCGCTCCACCAGGCCGCGGTACATCTCCAGGCCCTTGCGCCCCTCCTTGAGCTGCTCGACCGCCTGGTCGTACTCGTAGCGCATCTGGGCGATGGGGTCCGCCTCCCAGAAGAAGTTGGCCACCTTGTTCATCTGCGCGCGGAACGCGGACCAGAACTTGCCGAGGATCATTGTGCACTCCCGGAGGATGGGGTCGGTGCTTGCTGCTCGGGAGCGGGCCGACCGGCCTCGGCGTCCACCGCCTCGGCCAGGATCTTGCCCGCGTAGATCTGTTGCACGGCGGCGCGCAGCCAGGCCGGATCGTCGGCCTGGAGCACCTGCCCGCCCAGCTCGCCGATGAACGGGTACTTGCCCGCGTCCATGTCCACCGCCACGATCTCGCGGACCTGGGAGGAGAAGGCCAGCACCCCCGCCTTGATCGGGTGGTCGGGATGAGGCCGCCGGAACTCCCCGGTCGCGTCGAGCGCCTTCTGCAACGCCTGCCGCGCCGCCCGGTCCTTGGGCTGGCCGTGCCAGTCGGTCCCCATCGATCCGGAGCAGCCCACCAGGATCTCCACGGCGGCGCCCGGCGCCTCGGGAACCTCCGAGACGTAGGGCGTGACGGGCTCGGCCTGGCCGCCGCCGGAAGGCCGGCAGGCGCCGGCGACCGCCAGGGCGGGCAGGACCGCCAACCACCGGAAAAGACGGCTCACGTTCCCCTCCGGAGCGATCTCGATTATCACGGCGGGAACATGGGAACAAGCGAGCCGGGCTCGCCGGAGGGCTACCGCCGCGGCCAAGGGACCGGCTGTCCCGCCGGGGCCACGACCCTCACCTCCGAGGTCGCGTCCAGCGCCAGCCCGTCGCCGCGCGGCTCGCCGCCGGTGACCTCGACCACGTCGCCCCGCAGCAGCCCGGCGAAGCGGCGGTTGGCGTCGGTGACGTGCTTCTCCTGGAGGGAGAGGCCCATCCGCCCCTCGGGGCCGCAGCCCATGTAGCGGAGCCGGCCCTTGCCGGCCAGTGGCTCGGAGACGATGCGGAAGGTGCGGCCCGGGGGCGGCTCCGGCCAGCCCTCCCCGCGCGGCGCCAGCACCAGGTAGCTCATCTTCACCGCCTCGCGGCGCAGGCCCGCGGCGCGGGCGATCTGCGCCACCAGCGGCGGCGCCTGGACCGGCCGCTCGGCGTGGCACCAGTCGCTCTCGCGGACCAGCGCCGGACACGGGCCGCGGAACAGGCACGGCGCCCGCACCGCCATCCCGCGCTCCACCAGCCGGTCGCGGACCCGGAGCAGCGCCCGCGAGGTGTCGCGCAGCGCTGGCTCGATCACCAGCAGCGAGCCGCCCGGGGCGACCAGGCCCAGCGCCTCCTCGACGAGCGCCGCCCGCCGCGCATCCTCCTCCTGCCCGCTCCACAGCTCGTTGAGCACGTGGCCCATGGACACCAGGTCGAAGGTCCGCCCCCCGGCCAGCCGGGACAGGGAGTCGTGGCGGGTGGGGTTCCACTCGCGCACCGACAGCGGCTCGCCGGCCTCGCGGGCCAGCGCGGTCGCCGCCGCCAGCGCCCGCACGGAGCGGTCGGCCGCGGTCACCTCGGCGGCCCCGGCATCGAGCGCGGCGAAGGCCACCGGCCCGGGCCCGCTCCCCAGGTCCAGGACGCGGCCCGGCCGCCGCGGCAGCTCGGAGAGCGCCCCGCGCGCCTGCAGGTAGGAGATGGGCCAGTAGTAGAGGAGGTAGGCGGAGAGCAGCCGCTCCTCGTCCAGGTAGCGGGCGCCGGCCATCTCGCGCTGGCGGGTGAGGCCGTGCGAGAGCCGCTCCACCGCGGCGGCCACGCTGCGCAGCTCGTCCGGGCGGAGCAGATCCGGGGGCCCGCCGCCACCCGGTGCGCCGGAGCGGAGCTTCCCCGGAGTGCGCCCGCCCCATCGCCCGCGCGGCCGTGCCCGCTCCGGCCGCGGCGCCGCGCGCCGGTGCACGGCCAGGAGCCGCGGGATCCACGCGGCCAGCTGCTGGGAGACGTCGGGCGGCACGCAGCGGTTGTAGCGAAAACCCGCCGCCGCGTCAGCAGCGCGGCCCTGGGCCGGCCGGCGCCTGCTCCCCTGGCCCGCATTGCGGGGCGCTCCGGCGCGGCGGCGGGCGCGCCGGGGCGTCGCGGTCGCACACCAGGCTACGCGAGGGGTTCGTCCAGGGGGGATCGTGGGACGGGGCAGGATGCCCGTCCCGCGCGCGTGGGATCCCACTCCGCTTCCGGCGCGCGGATCGGTACACTGTGAACGATCCGGTATCAGGCGATGGCCCGTCTGTCGTCGGGGGGAGCTGCGTCATGCATCGGGGGAGCTCGCGCAAACCACCGTCGTCCGCCCTGCCGCTCGCGCCGGCCGAATCGGCGCTGGCGCGGTGGTTCGTCCGGTTCCTGGAGCAGAGCGACGTCGAGAAGGCGCTGCTCGTCGCCGCCATCAGCCTGGCCGCCCGGCTGGTGAACGCGGTGGCCATCCAGCTCTCCGCGGCGCGGCCCTCCTTCCGGGCGGTGGTGCATCTCGAGGGCCTGGTGATCCTCGAGCGATCACTGTGGATGATGGTCGGCTTCTGGGCGGCCATGGTGGCGTGGGGGCTCCTCGTCCGCCGCAGGGCCGGGGAGGCCCTCCTGTACGTCACATTGACCGTCCAGGGCGTGGTCGTCACCGGGGTGTGGGTGGCCTACCTGAGCGGCCACTACGCCTCGCAGGCAGTGCTCATCCTGGTCGGGTTCCTGGTCCTCTGCTACGTCGCCTTCCCGCGCCGCCTCTACCGGCCCGCCACGGCCGTGGCCGGTCTCCTCTTCGTCGCGGCCAGCGTCGCCGAGCGGCTGGAGTGGATCCCCTACGGACCGCTGTTCGTGACCGCCCCCGGAGGCCAGGGCTCTCACCCTGACCGGACCGTCGCCTTCCTGGGCCTGTGGATGATCTCGATGGCCCTGTTCCTGATCGGCGGGGCGGTGGTCTTCAACGTGCGCAGGCTGCGCGCCAGCGAGGCGATGCTCCGGGAGGAGTCGCGCACCGACCCGCTCACCGGGCTGCCCAACCGCCGCTACCTGCTGGAGACGGCTCGACACCAGCTGGCGCACGCCGCCCGGCATCACCTGCCCATCTCGGTGCTGGTCATCGACGTGGACCGCTTCAAGGAGATCAACGATCGGTTCGGCCACGATGCCGGCGACCGGGTGCTCACCACGCTGGCCTGCACGCTTCGCGACACCATCCGCGAGGAGGACACCATCGCGCGCTTCGGGGGCGACGAGTTCGTCGCCGTCCTGCCCGGGGCCGACTTCCGCGACGCCGAACGGGTGGCGGAGCGGTGCCGGCGGAACGTCGAGAAGGCCGAGCTCTCGCTGGACGGCGCGACCGACCCCGTCACGGTGACGGTGGGGGCGGCCCAGTACCAGGGAACCGCGATCCTGACGCCGGAGCAGATCATCGCCCGCGCCGATCGGGCGCTCTACCGGGCGAAGCAGGCCGGGCGCAACTGCGTCCGGTTCGGCGCGGTCACCGGCGGGGCCGGGGAGTGGGACGAGCGAACCGGGGAGCTGCTCCGGGCCGGCGCCACCCCCTCGTAGCGCACCGCCCTGCCGGACCCGGATGGAGCGGTCGTCGGGCTCACCCCATGGCCCCGTTGCGCGCCCGCGTCCGCGCGTGCGACGCTTCCCCTCCGGGCCCCTCGCCGCACGAGGAGGGAATCATGACCGTCGACCTGAACCCCGAAGAGGCCAATCTGCTCCGGAGGCTTCTCCTCGCCGAATCGGAGGGGAAGCGCGTCGAGATCCACCACGCCATGAATCTCGACTACAAGGCGGAGCTGCAGAAGCAGGAGAAGATCATCCAGTCGATCTTGAAGCGGTTCGGCTAGCCGCCGGTACGACCACCGCGACACCCTCCTCGGCAGCGCCTCCACGAGCGAGCGCAGCGCCGTAGCCTGGAGCTCGCCGCCGAACGGAAACGGGCGAAGGCGCGTGGGGGGCGGCGGCCCGGTGCGGCCCGCCCCCCTTTCTTCTATGCTGCGGGCCATCGCGGACCGCCCGCTCCCGGGGAACCCATGATCGACCTCCGCCGCCGAACCGTCCTCCTCCTCTCCATCGCCGCCCTCGCGCTCGGCGCCGGCTGCGCCGCGGGCGCCACCGCCCAGGGCATGACCGCGGGGCCGGCCGCGCGCGCGCCGGCGGAGGGCCCGCTCCGCGGGGCCGTGGCGGTGCTGCCGGTCCGCGGCGGCCGCGCCACCCATCGGCTGCTGGGCTCGCGCATCGCCGGATCGGACTTCGAGCAGGCGCTGGTGGAATCGCTGCGCCTGGCTGCCTTCCTGGCGCCCTCCGAGGCGGAGGCGCGCTTCGCGCTCCAGGCGGAGATCGTCGAGGCGGAGACGGTGGACCACAATCCCTTGCTGGTGGTGACCGACACCAGCCAGACCGTCGACTCCACCATCCACTACCTGCTC
This sequence comes from uncultured Pseudomonadota bacterium, assembly GCA_963736345.1. Taxonomy (GTDB): domain Bacteria; phylum Myxococcota; class Myxococcia; order Myxococcales; family Anaeromyxobacteraceae; genus Anaeromyxobacter. The sequence continues at coordinate 52,926 of CAVTOU010000009.1, forward strand.
ACCGACAGGCGCAGCGGGGCGGTGCTGCTCGACCGCCGGATCGAGGTTCCGTACACGGCACCCGGGCACACCTCCATGATCACCGAGAAGCGCAACCAGCTCGCGCAGGAGGGGTCGGCGCGAGAGAGCATCGAGACCCTGCTCGACGAGCTGGCCGCCATCCGGGCGACCGAGCCCGACGCCTCCGGCGCGCCGGATGCCGGCGCGCCCGAGGCCACGCCGGAGTGAGGGCGGCGGGACCGAGCCGGCGCCTCACCCCTCCCAGACCCCCGCGCCCGCCCCGGCCAGCTCCCGCACGCGCCGGCTGTCCTCGGCCAGATCGCGCGCCGGCCCGGCATGCACCACCTTGCCGTCGTCGAGGACGTAGGCCACGTCGGCCACCGCCACCGCCGCCCGCACGTTCTGCTCGACCAGCAGCACCGACATGCCCTCGTCGCGCATCTCGCGGACGATGCGGAACACGTCCTTGACGATGGTCGGGGCCAGGCCCTGCGACGGCTCGTCGAGCAGGAGCAGCCGGGGATTGAGGAGCAGGGCGCGGGCGATGGCCAGCATCTCCTGCTCGCCCCCGGAGAGCTGGTTGCCGCGGTTGGTGCGCCGCTCCGCCAGCTTCGGGAAGTGCTGGTAGACGCGGTCCAGGTCCCAGCGCCCGGGCCGTTCCAGCGGCACCTTGAGGTTCTCGTGCACCGTCAGGTTGGCGAAGATGCGCCGCCCCTCGGGCACGTAGCCCACGCCCAGGGCCGCCACGCGGAAGGGCGGCCAGCGGGTGGTGGTCTGGCCCAGGATGCGAACCGTGCCCTGCCGCGGCGCGGTCAGGCCCACCAGGCTGCGCAGGGTGGTGGTCTTGCCGGCGCCGTTGCGGCCCAGCAGCGCCACGATCTGCCCCTCGTCGACGCACAGATCGATCCCGTGCAGGATGTGGCTCTTGCCGTAATAGGTGTGCAGGCCCTCGGCCTCGAGCGCGTTCATTGCCCATTCCCCAGGTAGGCGGTCTGGACCTGCTCGTTGCCGGCGATCTCGTCGGGGGTGCCCTCGGCCAGGCAGCAGCCCTCCGCCAGGACCGTGATGCGGTCGGCCAGGTGGAAGATGACGCGCATGTCGTGCTCGATGAGCACGACGGTGAGGTCGCGCTCGCGGTGGAGGCGCCGCACCAGCGAGGCGATCTCGTAGGTCTCCTGGTCGCTCATGCCCGCGGTGGGCTCGTCCAGCAGGAGGAGCTGGGGCGAGAGCGCGATCGACATCATGATCTCGGTGGAGCGCTGATCGCCGTGGGACAGCTCGCCCACCAGCCGGTCGGCCCGGTCGTCCAGCCCGCCCAGCTCGATCAGCTCGGCGACGCGGGCCCGGATGTCGGCCTCGTCGTCGCGCCGCATCCACAGCCGCCGGCCGTAGCCGGCCGTCACCTCGGAGGCGATGCGCAGGTTCTCGCGGACGGTCAGCTCCGGGAAGATCTCCGTCACCTGGAAGGTGCGGCCCACCCCCAGCGCCACCCGCCGGTGCGACGGCAACCCGGTGACGTCGCGCCCGTCGAGGAGGATGCGTCCCGAGGTGGGGGGAAGCAGCCCGCTCACCAGGTTGAAGAAGGTGGTCTTGCCGGCGCCGTTCGGGCCGATGATGGCCCTCAGCTCACCGCGCTCCACCGAGACCGAGACGTCCCGCACTGCCTGCAGCCGCCCGAAGCGGCGGGTCAGGTTCTCCACCTCGAGCAGGCTCACGTGGCCAGCCTCCTCCGGAAGATGCCCAGCACGCCGCGGGGGAAGAACAGCACCACCAGCACGAAGGCCAGCCCCACGAACGACATCCAGTTCTGCGTCCGGGTGGAGACGAAGTCCTCCAGGACCACGAAGATCCCGGCCCCGAGCAGCGGGCCCCAGAACGAGCGCATCCCGCCCAGCACCGCCATGATGACGAAGTTGCCCGACTGGTCCCAGCGCAGGGCGCGCGGATCGGTGAAGTTGTTGAGGAGCGCATAGAGCGCCCCGGCCAGGGCGGCGAAGAAGCAGGAGATCACCCAGGCCCCCCACACGTGCTTCTCGACGGGGATCCCCAGGAAGCGCGCCCGCCGCTCGTTCTCGCGGATGGCGAGCAGGGTGCGGCCGAAGGGCGAGCGCAGCACCAGGGCCATGGCCCCGACGGCGACCGCGAACACCGCCAGCACGAAGTAGTAGAAGACCCGGTCGTCGCCGAGCGAGAGGCTGTGGCCGAGGAGCGAGATGGGCTGGCGGGACCAGCCGGTCAGGCCGTCGTCGCCGCCCGTCACGCTGTTCCATCGGAAGGTCAGGTAGAAGAAGACCTGGCCGAAGGCGATGGTGACCATGGCGAAGTAGACGCCGCGCAGGCGGACGATGAGCGCCCCCAGGATGGCCGCGGCCACCGTCCCCACCGCCAGCCCCAACAGGATCCCGAGCCCGGTGCTGGGCGAGAGGTACTTGATGGTCATGGCCACGCCGTAGGCGCCCAGGCCGAAGTAGGCGGCGTGTCCGAAGGAGAGGACGCCGGTGAACCCGAGGAGCAGGTTCAGGGCCATGGCCGCCAGCCCCAGCACCACCACCCGGGTGGCCAGCTCGGTGTAGCCGCCCACCACCGTCATCCACCACGGCATGGTGAGCAGGAGGATCCAGACCACCGCCGTCGACGCGTGCTGCCGGAGCGCGCTCACTGGAACCGCCCCTCCTCCCCGAGCAGCCCGCGGGGACGGACCAGCAGGACCAGCCCCATCATCACGTACATGACCGCCTCGGTGGCGGAGGGCGCGAACACGGTGGCCAGCCCGGAGGCGGTGCCGATCAGGATCCCACCCAGCAGCGTGCCGGGCAGGCTGCCCAGACCGCCCACGATGATGGCCACGAAGCTGGGCATGATGAGCGAGCTGCCGATGGTCGGCTGCAGGCCGAGCAGCCCGGCGGCCAGCACCCCGGCCAGCCCGGCCAGGTAGATGCCCAGCCCGAAGTTCAGGTTGCGCAGGATGCGGACGTTGATGCCCAGCACCGAGACCGTCTCGAGGTCCAGGGTCCCGGCGCGGATGCGCATGCCCAGGCGCGTGAACTTGAGCAGCACGAAGAGCCCGGCCACCGCCGCGGCCACCAGCACCACCATGAAGACGCGAAAGCCGGTGAGGAAGAAGAAGCGGGAGCTGAGCGGCGAGGCCAGCGAGGCGGGGATGGGGTAGGGCAGCGTCTGCGGACCCCAGATGGCCCGGGTCACGTCCTCGAGGATGTAAGCCAGCCCGAAGGTGAGGAGCAGGCTGTAGAGCGGGTCGCGTCCGTACAGCCGCCGGACGAGGAACCGCTCCACCAGCAGCCCGATGCCGGCGGTGAGGACGGGCGCCACCACCAGCGCGCCCCAGAAGCCCAGGCGCGGGATGAGCGTGTAGGCCAGGTAGGCGGCCACGGCCAGGAAGCCGCCGTGCGCGAAGTTGATGACGCCGCTCAGGTTCAGGATAAGCGACAGGCCGAGCGCCATCAGGGCGTAGAACGCCCCGACCACCAGGCCGTTGGTCAAGTTGAAGAGGAGGAGCTGCGTCATGGAGACTCCGTTCCCGGTGCGACGACCCGCTCCCGCTCCCGGTCCCGGAGCGCCCAACCGCGTCCGAACCGCATGCGCTCGCGCAGCGCGAGCCTGCTAGCTGGGCCAGGTCAGGTTGCAGCCCGATTCCTGGACCGGGCCGGCCGCGTCCGGCCCCTTCACCAGATTCGTGACGTGGAAGAGGTCCTCCGGATCGCTCCCCTGGGCCTGGGCGTTGCCGACGTAGAGCGTGGGCATGAGCTGGTGGTCGCCCTCCCGGTAGAAGGGCGCGTCGGGCATGAGCCCGACCTCGGGCGGAAGCTTCATGCCCTGGAGGGCGCGTGCCATCTTGACGGCGTCGAGCGACTTGGCCTCGGTGGCGGCCAGCGCCATGCTCCAGGTGGCCACGAACCCCTGATAGGTGCGGGCGGTGGGGACCTTGCCGGTCTTCTTCTTGATGGTGGCCACGAACTCGTCGACGTGCGGGACCCCCGGCTGCTTCCAGTACCACTCGAACACCCAGGTGCCGGTGCGTGCCTCGGGCGAGAGGCCCTCCAGCGCCTCCAGCTCCTGCTGCGCCCCGGCCAGGTGGAAGCGCTTCTCCAGCCCGAACTGCACCGCCTGCTTCATGGCGTTGATCATGTCGGCGCCCTGCGGCAGGAACACGATGACGTCGGGGTTGGCCGCCTGGGCCTTGATGAGGTAGGACGAGTAGTCGGTGGTGCCGAGCGGCGCGAGATCCGCGCCGGCCTTGACGCCGCCCAGCTTGGCCGCCGCCTTCTCCATCCCCGCCTGCAGGGTGTGGCCGAAGGCGTAGTCGGGCGTGATGTAGTACCACTTCTTGCCCGCCTTGATGAGCTGGCTCGCCACCGCGTTCGCCTCCATCTGCGTGGTGTTGCACACGCGGAAGACGTTCCAGTGGCAGCTCGTGCCGGTGACGGCGTCGGTGTGTCCGCCCGGCACGATGTGCAGGATGCGCTTCTCGGCGGTGACCTGACCCATGGCCAGCGACAGGGCCGAGTTCACGTTCCCCTGCAGGAAGCTCACCTTGTCGCGGTCGATGAGCTTGCGCGTCTTCTCCACCGCGGTCCCGGCATCACCGCTGGTCGAATCCTCGACCAGCAGCTGCACCGGCCGTCCCAGGATGCCGCCCTTGGCGTTGATCTGCTCGACGGCCAGCTGCGAGCCGATGAGCGTGTTCTTGCCCGTCTCGGCGTAGGTGCCGGTGAGCGTGTCGTTCCAGCCGATCTTGACGGGCTCGGCCGCGTACACGCGCTCGACCAGCCTCGGCACCATCCCCCAGGCCCCCGCCGCCGCTGCGATCTTGAGCAGCGTGCGGCGGTCCAGGGACCCGTTCGTTCCGTTGTCGTCGCTCATCCCAGGGATGTCGATCGGTCGCAGCCCGCTTCGTAGTCCCTTGGGGGTTTACGTCCCGTACGGACCGCGCACGGAGCGAGCGAGTGCGGCTCGCCGGGCCGCGCCGCCGCCACCGGACTCCCTCGACGGGCCGCATCACGCTCCCGGTGCGGGCCTCGCGCGTGGCGGGCGCGCGGCGGCCGACACGCCGGTCCCCTCCCGTGACCGCGACCCGCCGTCAGGTGAGATCGAACACCAGCAGCTCGGCCTCGCCCGGCCCGGCGCCGGCGATCCGGACCAGCGCCTCCTCCGAGATCGCCGCACCATCGCCGGCGGCCAGGCGAACGCCGTTCACCTCCACCTCGCCCCCCGCCACCTGCACCCAGCCGTGCCGTCCGGCGGCCAGGGGAAGCTCCACCGTCCGCCCCTGGCCGAGGAGGCTCGCGTACACGCGGGCGTCCTGGTGGATGGTGGTGGACCCCTCGGCCCCGTCGGGCGAGGCGATGAGTCGGAGTCGATCCCGCCGCTCGGTCGCCGGGTACGCCCGCTGCTCGTAGGAGGAGCGGTGGCCGGGCCGATCGGGCAGCAGCCAGATCTGGAGGAAGTGGACCGGCTCCTGGGCGGATCCGTTGAACTCGGAGTGCTGGATGCCGGTGCCGGCGCTCATCCGCTGGACCTGGCCGGGCTCGAGCTGGCCGCCGCCGCCGCTCGAGTCGCGGTGGGCCAGCACGCCCGAGAGCACGTAGGAGAGGATCTCCATGTCGCGGTGGCCGTGGGTGCCGAAGCCCTCGCCCGGCCGGACGCGATCCTCGTTGATGACGCGCAGCGCCCGGAACCCCATGTGGGCGGGGTCGTGGTACGCCGCGAAGGAGAAGGTGTGGCGGGTGTCGAGCCAGCCGTGGTCGAAGTGGCCGCGCTCCCCGGACCTGCGAACCGTGATCATCGAGGCCTCCGTTCGGGGAGGAACGTAAGACCGCGGACGCGCGCGTCGAGGCCATCCATGTGGCCTGCTTCGACCCGTCACGACGCGTCGGCGGTCACTCGGACAGCGGCACCTCGACCACCCAGCCGTCCTGGGCCACGTCGACGGTACCGGGGAACACCTCGCGCGCCTGCTCGACCAGCGGCTGCCACTCGCGGTCGTAGCGGGACGAGAGGTGGGTGAGCACCAGGTGCGCCACCCCGGCCTCGCGCGCCACCGCCCCGGCCTCGCGGGCGGTGGAGTGCATGGTCTCGCGCGCCCGCTCGGACTCGGCGTCGCCGAAGGTGCAGTCGTGGACCAGGAGGTCTGCGCCGCGCGCCGCCTCCACCGTGGCCTGGCACGGGCGCGTGTCGCCGGTCACCACCACCGTGCGGCCGCGCCGGGGCGCGTCCAGCACCTCCTCCGGGCGGACGACGCGTCCGCCGGGGAGCGTCACCGCCTCGCCGCGCTGCAGGGCCCCGTACAGCGGTCCCTTGGGCACGCCCAGCGCCTCGGCCCGCTCCAGGTGGAAGCGGCCCGGGCGTGCGTCCTCGCGGAGCGCCCACCCCACCGACGGCGTCCGGTGATCGGTGGCGAAGGTCACCCACTCGCAGCCGTGGCGCCGCACCCGATCCCCGGGCACCACCTCGTGGATCCGGACCTCGAAGTGGAACCGCTCCGCGCCCGTGAAGAGCATGGTCTTGAGCAGCGTCCGGGCCGGCCGGGGGCCGTACACGTCCAGCGGCTCGGTCCGGTCCTGCATGGAGAGCGTGCGCAGGAAGCCGATGGCGCCCAGGTAGTGGTCGGCGTGGAAGTGGGTGAAGTAGATGGCCGAGACGTCGAAGCCCGCCCCGGTCTGGATCAGCTGCCGCTGGGTGCCCTCCCCGCAGTCCACCAGGCTCATCTCGCCCTCGCGGCGGACCGAGAGGCCGGTCAGGTTCCGCCGGAGGGTCGGCTGGGCGGCGGCGGTTCCGAGGAAGGTGAGGCGGAGCATGCGGGGTTACTCGAAGTTACAGGAAGACTCTCGACGTGGACCCAGGTTCGGTTTTCGCGACCACCGCGTCCTCACGACGACGCCGACGTATACCTTCCGATCGACCGCAGCCACACCATCCTGGCCAGGAGCGTGAACACGGCCGCCCCCCCGGCCGTGGCCACCACCTCGACCAGCCCGATCCGCCCCAGCAGCGCCTGGGCCGGGATGGTGGTGAGCACCGCCAGCGGGATCACGAAGGTGAACACCGCCCGGAGCAGCCAGGGGAAGACGTCGGCCGGCCAGCGGGCGGCGTCGTAGAGGGACAGGAAGAGGAACGACAGGTTGTCGACCTTCACCACGAAGAAGGCGGCCGAGACCACCAGGATCCAGAGCGAGTACAGGATGACCGTGGCGCTGGCCAGCACCGCCGCCGCCAGCAGCACCGCCAGCGCGCCCGGGGCCCGGCCCATGAGGTGGAAGGCGAAGCCCATGATGCCCAGGCCAGCCAGGACATCGATGACCCGCCACGGCTCGAAGCGGGTGGTGGAGACGAGGAACTGCGCGTCGGCCGGCTTGAGCAGTACGAAGTCGAGGGTTCCCTTGCGGATGTGGTCCACCACCGCGACCAGCGACGGGTTGACCGCGCCCTCCAGCACGCCCTTGACCAGCGCGAACCAGCCCATCACCACCAGCGTCTCCGGGTAGGTCCACCCTGCCACCTCGGCGCCGCCCCGGAAGAGCACCAGCAGGGGGACCAGCCCGAGCAGCGTCCAGAACACCGAGAGCACGCCCGAGACCAGGAACTCGACCCGGTACTGCGCCCCCAGCGCCAGCGAGGCGCGGATCTGGATCCCGAGCAGGCGGAGGTAGCGCAGCACGTTCATCCTCCGAAGGCCGAGTAGCGCCGGATCCCGGCGCGCCAGGCACCGCGCGCGGCCAGGGCCAGGGCGGCCACGAACGACCACTGGATGCCGAGCTCGAGGAGGGCGGTCCGGCGCGGGGTCATCCGGATCAGCACCTCGACCGGGAAGGCCAGCATGTAGCGGAAGGGCAGGTAGCGGGTCAGCGTGCCGAGCCAGGGCGGGAACATCTGCAGCGGCAGGATGTAGCCGGAGAGGATGGTGAAGAGCCCGAACCAGATCTGGCCGATCGATCCCACCGAGTCGATGTAGAACGCCAGCGCTGCGATCACCGACATGGCCAGGAAGGTGATGAGCCAGGCCCCGACCACCGCCACCAGGAACATCGCCCAGAGCACGGGATCGTGGGTGACGCGGTCGCCCCCCAGCGTCAGCAGCAGGATCACGAGGATGGGGAGCGAGATGGCGGCCCGGAGCGGGACGGCGGCGACGTTCTCGGCCGCGTAGTGCAGGAGCGGGTGGATGGGCCGGAGCAGCCGGAAGGCGAGCGTGCCCTGCCGGATCTCCATGTTGGCTTCCCACAGCACCCAGGCGCCGGTGACCAGCCGCACCACCAGCGTGGCCAGGTAGTAGGCCACGAAGTCGCGCTGGCCGAGGCCGCCGATCCGGCCACCCGGCATGGAGCGCGCCACCGCGGTGGTCAGGGCCATCATCACCAGCGCCATGTTGGTGGAGAGCAGCCACACCACCAGCTCGGCGCGGTAGGCCACCGCATCGGCGAACCCGATGCGCAGGAGCGTGGGGAGCGCGCGCAGCGTCCGGGTCACGCGGCCGCCTCCGCGTCCAGCCAGGCGGCGAAGGCGTCGAAGGCGTGCGGCCGCCCCAGGAAGTCGCGGACCAGCTCGGCGGCGGGCCGGGAGCCGCCCGGCTCCAGGATGGCCCTGCGGTAGCGGCGCGCCGGGGCCGGATCCAGCAGGCCGGCGTCGCGGAAGGGGCCGAACAGGTCCTTGGCGATGACCAGGGACCACATGTACGTGTAGTAGATGGCAGAGTAGCCGTCCAGGTGCCCGAAGGACTCCTGGAAGTACGTGCCGGGCACGTGGCGGAAGGGCGTGTAGCGCTCCTGCAGCTCGGCCACCACCGCGGTGCTGTCCAGGCCGGCCGGATCGCGCCGGTGCAGCTCCAGGCTGGTGGCGGCGTAGAACATCTGCTGCCGCACCATCAGCCCCTTGCCGTACTCGTCGGCGGCCCGCATGCGCCGGACCAGCTCGGCCGGGATGGGCAGCCCGCTCTCGACGTGCCGGGCGAAGCGGGCCAGCACCTCCGGATCCCACACCCACTCCTCCAGCATCTGGGAGGGCGCCTCGACGAAGTCCCACTCGGTGGCCACGCCCGACTGCGCCGCCCAGCGCGTGTGCCCGCCCAGCACGTGATGGAGGAGATGCCCGAACTCGTGGAAGAAGGTGCGGACGTCGGAGTGCTCGAGCAGCGCCGGCGCGCTCGCCGACGGGCGCGGGAAGTTGCACACCAGCACGCCCTCGGGGAGGCGTCGCCCGCCCTGGCCGGCGGCCAGGGTGAACTGGGCGTAGTGCTTGTACTTGCCCTCGCGCGGGTGCATGTCGAGGTAGACGCGCCCCAGCAGCCGACCCCGCTCGCAGACGTCGTGGACCTCGACGTCGGGGTGCCAGACCGGGACGCCCTCGACCCGCCGGTACTCGATCCCGAAGAGGTGGCCGGTGATGGCCAGCACGCCCTGCTTGACCCGGCCGTACTCGAGATAGGGGCGCACCGACTGAGAGTCGAACCCGTAGTGCTCGGCCTTGATCCGCTCCTGGAGATAGGCCGAGTCCCAGGGCTCGACCCGCTCCGCGCCGGGGAGGTCGGCCCGCTTCCGCGCCAGCAGCTGGGCGAAATCGCGGCGCATGCGCGCCTCGGCGGCGGCGGCGATCCGCTCCACGAACTCGACCGCGGCCGTCTCGCTGCCGATCATCTTGTCCTCGGTGACGTAGGCGGCCCAGCTCCGGTAACCGAGCAGCCGCGCCAGCTCGGCCCGCCGCGAGAGCAGGCGCCCCAGCGCTTCCAGATTGGCGGGGTGGCCGCGCAGCCGGTATAGGCGCCACAGCTCCTCGCGGGCGCGCTCGCTCCGGGCGTAGGTCATGAACGGCACGTAGTCGGTGTTGTCGGTGGTGATGACCACCTTGCCGTCCGGTCCGGGCGGGTGGGCGCGGCGCCAGTCCTCGGGAAGGCCCTCCAGATCCGCCAGGCCGACCGCCAGCCGGCGCACGTCGTCCTTGATGTTCCGCCCGAACTCCTGCCCGATCCGGACCAGCTCGTCCCGGAGCTCCTTCACGCGGCGGCGGGTCTCGCCGTCGCGGTCCACGCCGGCCCGCCGGAAATCGCGCAGGCTCTTCTCGAGGAAGTACCGGGTGGCCGCGTCCTCCCCCGAGACCTCGACCCCGGCCAGCGCCTCGTACAGCCCCCGATCGAGCGAGAGCTCCGTCGAGAGCGCGTCGACCTCCTGCTCCGCGAGCTCCGCCGCCTCGCGCAGGGCGGCGCCAGGGTGGACGTTGCGGGCCAGGCTGGAGCGGGCCGCCGCGCCGGCCAGGCTTGCGAAGGCCGCGTCGAAGGCCTCCAGGGTCGCGATGCCGCCGCCGGCCCCCAGGCTCCGGGCCCGCTCGGCCTCGGTCCGCGCCCGGGCCATGTCCTCGCGACAACCGGCCGTGAACTCGGCCGGATCGGAGCTGAGCGAGCGGATGGCGGTGGGAAGGGGGGAGGACATGGGACACACTCTCTACCGCGGTAGGACGGCCAGCGCAGCCCCGAACCCGAACCCGTGCCTGAACCCGGCAGTTCCGTGCCCGAGGCCCGAGTCCCACGTCCCCAGGCCCGAGGCCCGTCCTCCGATCCTGTCGGACCATGGGCCAGGGGACTGGGGAGAGGGGACTCGGGGCAGGGTTCAGGGGCTACGGGTTCAGGTAGGGGTCCGGGTTCGGGGACGCTAGATCCCCAGCAACCTCATCAACCTCTCCTGCATCCCCCGCTTCCGCTTCTCGTCCTTGCAGGTCTCGACCGCGCGGGCCCAGGCCTCGCGGGCCGACTGCTGGAACCCGAGCTGCTCGTAGGTGAGGGCCAGGACCTCGTGCGCCTCGGGCACGTCGGGGCGGAGCTCGGTGGCGCGCGAGAACGCGGCGGCGGCCTCGAACAGCAGGCCCTGCCGGGCCAGCGCGTGGCCCAGGAAGTAGTGGGCCTCCGCCGAGAGGTCGTCCTTGGCGGACGCCTCGCGCAGGAGCTTGACCGCCTCGTCCGGGCGCCCCGCCTGCAGGAGCTTGGCTCCCTCCCGCCAGGCGGTGGCGGCCACCGCCCGGGCGGCCTGCTCGGCCGGATCACCCGCCGGGCCCAGGAGCAGGAGCTTGAGGGTGCGGTTCAGCTCGTCGGGCCGGTACGGCTTCTCCAGGAAGGCGTCCGCGCCGAAGGCGATCTTGGCATCGGCCGCCACGGTGCCGCGGTGGATGGCCGAGGTGAGCACCACGCGCGTCGGGCGGAGCACCGGATCGCCCTTCACCGCCCGGCACACCTCGAAGCCCGGCATCATGGGCAGCATGGCGTCCAGGATCACCAGCTCGGGGCGCGCCTCGCGGATGAGGTCCAGCGCGGCCCGCCCGTTGGCGGCCTGGAGCACCGTCGCGCCCTGCTTCTTCACCGCCGCCGCCGCCTCCTCGCGCGCCTCCGGGTTGGCGTCGGCCACCAGCACCAGGGTCCCCTTCCCCAGCCCCTCCAGGCGGACGGTCTTGCCGGCGTCGTCCTCGGGCAGCGGCGCCCCCGCGGGCGCCGGCGGCTCCATCTCGGGCGGGCGGGAGCGGCGGGCCGGGGTGGGCGCGGAGAACGGCGTCTCCTGGGCCTCGCTCACCCCCACGACCTCCATGGTCGAGGTGATCTCGGGGAGCTCGATGCTGCCCGTCTCGGACTTCTTGGCGCTGGCGTGGACCACGCCCACCCACGGCGAGGAGGGATCGGGCAGGGCGGGCGCGTGCGCGCCGCGCCAGGCGGGGGCCCCGCGCTTCCGCTCCCGGACCACGCCGTCCAGGGTGCGCTCCACGGCGGCCGGGACGGCCACGTAGCGGAGCACCTTGCGCCCGGTGACGAAGCGGATCTCGTCGGCCAGGGCGTGGTCGTCCGGATCGGCCATGGCCAGGACCAGCTCGCTCTTGCCCTGGGAGAGCGGCAGCACCCGGCGCTGCCGGCAGAAGCCCGGCGCCACCACGTCCAGGTTGGCGGTGGGGATGACGGACTTGGAGAAATCGACGCCGGGGCAGCCGCGCAGATCGGCCAGCGCCCGCACCAGATCGCCCTCGGTGGCCAGGCCGAGCCGGAGCGCGGCGGAGGCGATGTCGCCGTCGTGCGCGGCGGCCAGCGCGCGCGCCGCGGCGTCGGGGGCGAGCACTCCGGACCGGACCAGGTGGGCGGCAACGTCGGCCATTCGACCAGTGTAGCGCGACCACCTGGTTTGTCCGAGACCAGCGGCTCGGGACCGGGGACTACGTTCGTGGCACTCCCGCCGCGCGACTCGCTGCTCCAGGCCGCCGGTTCAGGCCCGTTCGGGCGCGGGCGCGGGTACGGCGGGGCAAGCGGGATTTCCCAGCGCCGTCGAGCGCTTCACCGCTCGGGCTTCGTCTCCCGCATCATCAGCGCCGTGACCGCGTCGCGCGGTGGCACGTTCTCGTACAGGAGGCGGTGCACGGTCTCGCTGATGGGCATCTCGACCTCGAGGCGGCCGGCCAGGTCGTGCACGCTCCGTGCGTTCCGCACACCCTCCGCCACCTGCCCGATCTCGCGCTCGATGTCCTCGACCTTCCCCCCCTCGGCCAGCCTCCGCCCCACCGTCCGGTTGCGGGAGAGATCGGAGGAGCAGGTCAGGACCAGATCGCCGAGGCCGGACAGCCCGGAGAGGGTGAGCGGGTTCGCCCCCTTGCGCATCGCCAGGCGGGTGATCTCGGCCAGCCCCCGGGTGATGAGCGCCGCCAGCGCGTTGACGCCGAACCCGAGCCCGTCGGAGATGCCGGCCGCGATGGCCACCACGTTCTTCACGCAGCCGCCGATCTCGCACCCGACCACGTCACCCGACGTGTAGGGCCGGAAGGTCCGGGTGTGAAAGGCATCCTGGACCTGGCGTGCGATCCGCTCCCAGCGCGCCGCCACCGTGACCGCGGTGGGGAGCCCCTTGGCCACCTCGCGGGCGAAGGAGGGGCCTGACATGACCGCCAGGTACGGATGGAGCGGCACCGGCAGGATGTCCTCCATCACCTCGGTCATGGTCATGAGCGTCTCGGGCTCGATGCCCTTGGCCACGCACACCACCGGCGTCCCGGCGTGGAGAAGACGCTTGGCCTCGATGGCCACCTGCCGGACCGCGAACGACGGGACCGCCATCACCACCAGCTCCGCGCCCTCCAGCGCGCGCGACAGGTCCGGGGTGGCGAGCAGCGTGGCGGGGAGCGCCACGCCCGGGAGGTACCTCTCGTTGTGGTGCGCGTGCGCGATCTCGTCGAGGACGGCGGTGTCCTTGTCCCAGGTGGTGACCGGGAACCCCTTGCCCGCCAGCAGCGAGGCCAGGGCGGTGCCCCAGGATCCGGCTCCGAGAACGCTGCAGCGCATGGATGGGCGACCTCCGAGAGGACCGATGTTATCCGCGCCCACCGCCGCCGAGCGAAATCCTCCGGGGCGCAGCGGAGCTCGCCTGCGTCGAGCCGGCGACGCGCCGCGTCAAGGCAGCCAGGCCGCCGCCACGGCGAAGGCGACCACCGCGACCACCAGCACCACCGCCGCGGGTCGCCAGGGCTTGATGCGCCAGGCGAACCAGCGCTCGTGGCGCCGGTGGAAGCGAGGCAGCATGGCGTAGTCGCGCCAGGCCTCGTCGCGCACCTTCCGGGCGGCGGGCTCGTCCCCCAGCCCCGAGAGCGCGCGGGCCAGGAGATACCGCCCCTCCACCGAGCCCGGCCGCTCCACCAGCAGCCGCTCGAGCGCCTCCCGGGCGCCGGCCCAGTCGCCTCGCGCCGCGCGCTGGCGCCCGAGCTCGAGGTCGATCTCGCCCGCCCGGAACCGCGGGTCCTCCTGGCGCGCCAGCGCCAGCGCCCGCTCCGCCTGCTGGTACGCCCCGGTTCTGCCCAGCGCCGCCCCCATGACGAAGGCCGTGTGCGGATCCTCGTCGCCGGCCTCGATGTTGGGCCGGAGCACCTCCGCCGCCCGGCGCGGCCGCCCACCCTCCAGCAGGCGCTCGGCCAGCTCGAAGCGGGCCCGGCGATCGTGCGGGTTCATCCCCAGCGTGTCCCGCAGCTGGGCCATGCGCCGCCAGCGTCCCAGGAGCCGGAGCGGATCGGGGAAGAGCCGGAAGGTGAAGCGGTCTCCCAGCCACCACAGGAGCAGCACGGCCACCCCGGCGGTGAGCGGGCTGCCCGTGATCCACGACAGAAGACCCCACAGCATCCACTGGGACACGGCTTCCCTCCCTGTGCGAATGAAGCACATCGGGAGGCATCCGTCGAGGCGGTCCCCGTTCGCCGTCTGCCGTCCACGGCGACCGTCACCGGCCCCTTCACCGTCCCCGAGCAACGCCGGCGGACGGTCGCCGGCCCGGGCCCGTTCACGCGCCGTTCACCCGACGGCGGCGGCGACCAGGCGCTCGAAGGCGGGCGGCCGGGCGGCGGCGAGCCTGAGCACGCCTCGCCGCAGCGCGGGGTGGCGCGTCAGCCAGAGCACCAGCCGCGTCCAGGCGGCGTAGACGCGGTACCTTCGCCGCCAGGCGGCCTCGTATCCGGCCAGCGCCTCCGCGCCCGCGCCCCGCGCCAGCGCGGCCGGGAGCAGCCCGGCCAGATCCATGGCGCAACCGAAGGCGAGCGAGAGGCCGTCGCCCGTGACCGCGTCCAGGTAGCCGGCGGCGTCGCCCAGGAGCACCAGCCGGTCCGCCACCCGCGCGCGTGAGCGGCGCTCCAGCGGCCCCGCCCCGCGGGCCTCCGAGTCGAAGGGCGCGCCCGCCAGCCGCCGCCCCAGCGCCGGGAAGCGCGCCAGCAGCTCCTCGAACCGGACCGGTCCGCCGCGCTCGAAGAGGAAGGCCAGCCCCACCCGGCCGCGCCCCGCCGGCGTCAGGTAGGCCTCGGCGCCCTCGCCGAAGTGCACCTCCACCGCCTCGGCCCAGGGCGCGACGGCGAAGTGGCGGCGGAGGCCGAACCGGGGCGGCCCGTCCACCGGCACCTCCAGGCCCTCGCGCCGGCGGATGGGCGAGCCGAGCCCGTCGGCCGCCACCAGCACCCGCCCCGGCACGGCCTCCCCGCCGGCGACGCAGGCGCCGATCCGATCCCCGGCGCGCTCGTGGCCCGTGACCTCGGCCCCGTCCCGCACCTCGACGCCGAGCTGCGCGGCGCGAGCCCGCAGCGCCGCCGAGAGCGCGGTGCGCCGGATGCCCATCCCGCCCTCGCCGGGCAGGCGCAGCGCCACCGACGGCCCGGCCGCGTCGCACCAGCGCAGCTCGCGCAGCGGGGCGGCCTCGGCGGGATCGACCAGCGCCAGCGCGCCCAGCGCGGCCAGCGCCCGCCGCCCGGCCGGGAGCAATCCCTCGCCGCAGGCCTTGTCGAGCGCGCCATGGCGCCGCTCCAGCACGGTCACGTCGAGCCCGCGGGCGGCGGCGGCCACGGCGAGGGCGAGCCCGGCCGGACCGCCGCCCACCACCACCGCGTCGCGCAGCCGGCTCATCGCTCCGGCTCCCGCGGCGGGCGCGCCCGGCGCGCCCGGGCGTAGGCCAGCTGGGAGCGGGCGGCCAGGGCCGCCAGCCGGAGCGCGGTGATCTTCTCCGGCGGCGCCAGCGCGCCGGCCTGCAGGCGGCGCAGGGCCTCGCCCCGGCGGAGCTTGCCGGAGGAGGTGCGCGGGAGCGTCCCGGGCGCGAGCAGGTGGACCGCCTGCGGAGCGATGCCGGTGGCCTCGAGCACCACCCGGCGCACCTCCGCCGCCAGGGCCTCGTCGTCCGTGGTGGCGTGGCCCCGGGCCTGCTCGGCCAGGATCACCAGCGCCTCCTCCCCTCCGTGCCCGGTCGAGCCGACCGCGACCGCGCAGCCGGGGCGGAGGCCGGCCAGGCCGGTGAGCGCCGCCTCGAACTCCTCCGGGGCGTGATTGGCGCCGCGCACGATGACCACGTCCTTGGCGCGCCCGTGCACGTACAGCTCGCCGTCCAGCACGAAACCGAGATCGCCGGTGTCGAGCCAGCCGTCGCGCAGGGCGCGGTCGGTGGCGCCCGGGTCGCCCAGGTACCCGCGCATGAGCGCCGGCCCCCGCACCCAGACCCGGCCCAGCCTCCCCGGGCCCAGCTCCACGCCGCGCTGGTCGCGGAGCTGCAGCTCGACACCGGCCACGGGCCGCCCCACCGAGACCACCTCGCGATCGCCGGGCGCCACCTCCCCGTCGCGCGCCAGGCGGACCGGATCGACATGGCGGCCCATGGGCGGCCGGCCGGGGCGCGAGAACGTGACCGCCAGGGCGGCCTCGGACAGGCCGTAGACGGGCACCAGCGCCCCGGCGTCGAACCCGTGCGGCTCCAGCCGCCAGGCGAAGCGCCGCATGGCCTCGCCCGAGATCGGCTCGGCGCCGTTCAGCGCCAGCCGCCAGCACCCGAGCGACAGGCCCTGCAGGTCCGCCGCCCGGACGCGCTCGGCCACGTAGGCGTAAGCGAAGGCGGGCGCGGCCGAGATGCTGCCGCGGTGGCGGGCGATGGCCCTGGGCCAGAGCGCCGGCCGGGCCAGGAAGTGCTCGGGGGCGATGAGCACCAGCGGGCCGGGGTAGGTGGCCGCCCCCAGCAGGCAGCCGATCAGCCCCATGTCGTGGTACAGCGGCAGCCACGAGACCAGCGCGTCGCGGCTCCGGTCCGGGTGCGTCTCGTGGACCAGCGCGTCGGCCATGGCCTGCAGTGCGCCGTGCGTGAGCGCCACGGGCTTCGGGTCCACCGTGGAGCCGGACGAGAACTGGACCAGGGCCAGCGCCTCGGGCGCGGGCAGGCGCGGCGCCGCCCGCTCCCGCCCGGTGGCGAGCCGGGTCGCGTCCTCGCACCCGAGCGGCGGGCGAGCCCGCTCCACCGCGCCACCCAGGAGCCGCCGCGTCCCGCCCGACGAGATCACCATCCGGGCGCCGGACACGGAGATCATGCGCGCGGTGGCGGCCAGGTACTCCTCCATCCGGCCCAGCCGGACCGGCGGATAGAGCGGGACCGGCACGGCGCCGCACCACCACGCGCCCAGGAAGGAGTCCAGAAAGGCCGGCTCGGTGCGGAGGACGATGGCCACCCGGTCTCCCGGCGCCACGCCACGGGCCGCCAGCGCGGCGCCGGTCCGCGCCGCCCGGTCGAAGACCTCGCCCCAGGCCAGGAAGGTCTCGCGCTCGTCCAGGCCCACGAAGGTGACGCCGCTCTCGTCGCGCGCCGCGCGCTCGAAGGCGTGGACCAGCGTCGGCCAGCGCGGGGCCGGCAGGGGAGGGCCGACCAGCGTCACGGGAGCACCTCGGGCGCGGCCCAATCCGCCACCAGGCGCGCCAGGTCCTCGAGCGTCCGGGTGGAGGCGGCGTCGTCGTCGGCCAGGGCGATCCGGAAGCGGTCCTCGACGGCCACCACCAGCGAGAGCAGCACCAGCGAGTCGAGCTGCCCCGCCAGCGGCGCCCCCGCGCCGTCGAGCGGCCCGCGATAGCCCAGGTCCTCGCGGGCCAGGCGCAGGATCTCGTCGGCGATGCGGCGTTCACGGTCGGTCATGCCGCTCCACCTCTCGGTGCGCACCCCGAACCCGCACCCGAACCTGAACCCGGCTTCGCGTCACCCGTGATCCGGGTCCCGTGGCCCGTCGGCCGCGATCCGTCTCCGGGCCCGGCGTCGGGATTACGGGTTCGGGCCACGGGAAGCGGGGCGCGGGCACGAGCCCCCGGGTTCAGGTTCGGGTGCGGGTGCGGGCTGGGGACGAACCTCCCCACCCCCTCGAACGCCTCACTCCACGCCTCCCCCAGCGCCCTCTCCTCCGCCCGTACCCGGACGGCGAGCAGCGCCGCGTTCAACACCGTCGCGGCGATGGCGGTCCTCCACGCCCCGGCCGCCAGCGGCAGGGCCGACACCTCCACCACCACCGCCAGGTAGTTCGGGTGGCGGAGCCAGCGATACGGCCCGGACCGGACCGGCGCCGCCCCCGGGAGCGCGATCACCCGGGTCGACCAGCGCCCGCCCAGCGACGCCACCGCCCACCAGCGCAGCGCCTGCGAGAGCAGCAGCAGCGCCGCGGCCGGGACCGCCACCTGCGCCGGCCAGGGCCCGGGCCACAGCGCCGGCTCGGCGAAGCAGGCCGCCAGGAGCGCGGCGTGGAAGGCGACCATGGCCGGATAGTGGCCCCGGCCGACCTCGACGCCGCCCGCCAGGAGGAGCCGCCGGGCGTTGCGCCGCGACACGGCCAGCTCGGCCAGGCGCTCCAGCGCCACCGCGGCCACCAGGGCCCGGCCCATGTCGATCGGCGTCACCACGCCAGCAGCACCAGCTCCGAGGAGAATCCCGGCCCCATGGCGGCCAGGATGCCCAGGTCGCCCTCCCGCGCCTCGCCGGCATCGAGCAGGTCGCCCAGGACGAAGAGCACCGAGGCCGAGGAGAGGTTGCCCACCTCCTGCAGGGAGCGCCAGGACCGGGCGATGGCCTCGGGCGGCAGGTCGAGCGCCGCCCGGAACGCCTCCAGCACCTTCGGCCCGCCGGTGTGGGCGATCCAGTGGCGGATCCGGTCGCGCCGCAGGCCGTGCTCCGACAGGAAGGCGTCCACGTCCCCGCCGATGTGCTGCTCGACCACCTGCGGCACCTGGGCCGAGAGCACCACCTTGAAGCCGGTGTCGACCACGTCCCAGCCCATCACCCACTCCGTCTCCGGATAGAAGACCGAGCGGGTGGCCAGCACGCGCGGCCCCCGCCGCCGGGGATGCTCGCCCCCGACCAGCACCGCCGCGGCGGCGCCGTCGCCGAACAGGCCGGTGGCAATGATGTTGGCCACCGAGGCGTCCTCGCGCTGGAGCGTGAGCGAGCACAGCTCGACCGAGAGCATCACCGCCACCTGGCCCGGAAAGGCGCGCAGGGCGTCGGAGGCCCGGGCCACCCCGGCCGCGCCGGCCATGCAGCCCAGGCCGAAGATGGGCGTGCGCTTGACGCGCGCGGGCAGCCCCAGCCGGTTCATGAGCCGCGCGTCCAGCGACGGCGTCGATACCCCCGTGACCGTGACGAAGAAGAGGTGATCCACGTCGCCGGGCTCGAGCCCGGCGCGCCGGAGCCCGTCGCGGACGGCCGCCTCCCCCACCTCCGCGCCGGCGGCCAGGTAGGCGCCGTTGCTCTTCGCGAAGGAGTCGAGCGCGGCGTACTCCTGGATGGGCAGGGCCAGGTGCCGCCCGCCGACGTGGGTGGCCCGGTGCAGCTCGGCCAGGCGCTCCAGGTTGAAGTGGTGCTTCCGCCAGTGCTCGGCGAAGGCGGCGATGAGGGTCTCCTGGTCGGCGAAATGGGGAGGTAGCGCCCGACCGACGGAGAGGATCGAGGGAGGAGGAATCGTCACGTTGGAAGGATGCCACTCCTGGGGCGGGGGAACGTAGCAAACGTTTCGCGGTCGGGCTGCCTGCGCCACTGAAACCGACCGTGTACCTTCCGTGGATCCCGGCAGGGTGAGTGACCGCTGGAAGCATCCGGCCGTTCAGCCATCCGGGTGCTCCCGCCGTCGCCGGCCGGACACGGCTCTGCGCCGCGTCCCTCCGCACACACGCTTCGAGCCGCCGCCCGGAAGACCTCGGTTTTCCGGCCGGCGCGCGCGTTCCGTGGCTGGCCCGGGACTTGCCTCGGAGGCGAACCGCCCGGCTCGGGTATGATCCCCGGATCCGGCGCGCCCGCGCCCGCGAGGAGGGGTTCCAAATGCTCGCCGCCATCGCCGCGCTCGTCCTGACCGCGCAGCCCGCCGCCCCGGCCAGGGACGCGGGCGTGCCCACGGGCCAGGGCGCGAAGCGACCGGAGGTCCGGCTCACCTCGCCCGCGGGGGGCTGGACGGTGGGGCGAATGATCGCGGTGGAGGGGACGGTCTCGGATGCCACCGTCGACCCCATCACCATCTCCATCAACGGCGATCGCTACCTCCTGCGCACGCAGAACGGCCACTTCTCGCGCAAGTTCCCCTCGGGCTCGGGCAAGAACGTCGTGGTGGCCATGGCCACCAACAAGGGCGGGACCGGCACCGCCCAGGTGACCTGCTACGGCCAGGTGCCGCCCGTGCCGCTGCGCGCGGTGCTCACCAGCGACACCGACGGCGTCTACACCGACCTCCACATCTACGAGCCCACCGAGCGCTCGGCCCTCCCGGACGGCTCGATCGATCTCGCGAAGATGGCCCACGTCTACTGGGCCAACACCGAGAGCCCGAGCGGCGGCACCTTCTTCCTGAACGAGCAGGGCGGCGACTTCGACCAGCCCGGCTACGGCCCCTACCTGTACGTCCACCGCGCGCCGCCCCGCGGCGTGTTCCTCATCGCCACCAACTACTGGCCCTCCGGCGACAAGGCCCACACCGTCGGAATCCTCAACCTGACGCTCTTCGAGGGCACGCCCGCCGAGACGCAAGCGCGTGGTCCGGGTGCCGCTGGCCACCCCGGGGACCACCCGCGTGCTCGCCTGGGTGAACGTGCTGGGGGCGGGGCAGGCCGACGTCTACGTCCCCGGACAGGATCCGGTCCCCGCCTCCGGCTGGCCCAGGAACCTGGACGCGGTCGCGGCCCGGCTCTCGCACGGCATGGGCGGGGGCGGCGAAGAGGGCGAGGGGCTGTAGCGTGGTCACGGCGCTCCTCGCCTCCCTGCTCTTCGCGGAGCCGACCGCCTCCGAGGCGCTCCTCCGGCGCGTCGTGGCCGAGGCCGCGGTGCAGCAGGCCCGGCGCATGGACCCGGCCTGGGAGGAGAAGCAGCGCGACTGCGCCGGCCTGGTCCGCTTCGCCTACCGGCGGGCCTACGCGCAGCTCGATCCCGCCCACGTGGCGGCCGGGCTGTTCCGCGACGCGGCCGGCCGGCCCCTGCAGTTCGCCGACGCCGGCACGCTTTTGCGGGGCAGCTTCGTGCGCATCGGTCGGGACGAGGCAGCGCGCCGCACGCTCCGCTCCGGCGACCTGGCGGCCTTCGCCCGCGAGGAGGACGGCGCGCCCGTGTTCCACCTCATGCTGCTGGTGGTGCCCGACGATCCCGCCCACGCGCCGACGCTGGTGGTCTACCACCCGGGCGAGCCAGGGGCGGAGGTGCGCCTGGGCCGCCTCGACGACCTGGCGCGCGACGCGCCCGCCGGCTGGCGGCCCGTCCCCGAGAACCCGCTCTTCCTCGGCTTCTACCGCTTCAAGGAGTGGACCCGATGACCCGAACGACCAGGCTCTTCGCCGCGGCGGGGGCCGCGGCGGTGGTGATCGCGGCGGCGGTGGGCACGGCGCTCGCGCTCCGCGCCCGGAGGGGCTGGACCGCGCGCACGGCCGCGGAGGCCTCGGCCCAGTCGCTCGCGGCCGGCGACGAGGCGCCCGCGCCGGCCGTCTGGATCGACGTGCACGCACCCGCCGCCGTCTGGAAGGCGACCCGCGACAGCGCCTGGCTCGAGAAGGCGCTGGCCGATCCCCTCGGCCAGGGCTTCTCCTCGAGCTGGAGCGCCTTCCTGGGAACGCGCGGCACCGACCTGGCCGGCGCCTTCGAGGGCACGGTGCTCGACCTGGTCATGCAGAAGCTGCTCGCCGATCCGTTCCGGGTGGTGTTCCTCTCCGGGGCGGAGGCCACCGGGACGCCGGCGGTGCTCATCCCCAGGCCCTCGGGCGCCGCGCGCGGCGCCTTCGAGCTCCTGGACGGCGCCTCCCGGAACGGGCGCTACGAGTCGGCGCGATGCCCGGGCGCGGACGCGGACCTCCCCGAGAAGCTGATCGTCTCCCGCTGGCTGGTCGCCGACCACGCCGTCTTCGCGGGCCGCAGGGGCGGCGCGGTGGCGCTGTCCAAGAACCCGGTGGCGGTGGTGCAGGCGCTCTGCGCCGAGCTGCCGCCCATGAGGGCCGACAGGGGCGTCGACGTGAGCGTCACCGTGGCCCGGGACGGCCTGGGGCGCGAGGCGCTGCTCGGCGGCGACGCTGCTCGGCCTCTCCGAGACCTCGAGCTTCCTCTTCGGCGTGGACGGGCAGCGGCTGGTGCCGCGGGGCATCTCCGGCAAGCTGGAGGTGCCGGCGCGCCTCGAGGCGGCCGCGCCCCGGGAGGACCTGCTCAGGCTCCTCCCCGCCGACGCGGGCGTGGTGCTGCTCGCCACCGTGAACCTGCCGGACGCGCTCGATCGCCAGTCGCTGAAGGACCACCTGGCCGGCACGTACCGGGGAAAGCTCGCCCCGCGGACGGTGGCGGTGGTCTGGAACCCGAGCCCGGGCGCGACCCAGGTGGCGCTGGCCTGGCCCGAGCGCGACGCCCGCGCGCTCCAGGAGTCCTTCACCGGCCCCAACCGGCTGGTCGAGAAGCGCGCCTGCGGGCACGTGGTGCTGGCCTCGACCGGCACCCTGGCCTCGGCCATGGAGCGTTCCTGCAACGGCAGATCGCCCTCGCTCCTGAACGGCGCGCCGGCGGTGGTGGCCGGCCTGCAGGCACCGGTCTCGCTGGGGGTGAACATGAACGTGGGGCTGGTGCTGTCGCGGCTGCTCGGCGACGCCTACGCAGCCGAGCACAAGAAGGGCCCGGCCTCGCCCGAGATCGAGTCCGCCCGGCGGCTCCTGGAGGAGCTGCCGTTCTTCGGCCTGCGCGGCGTCGCCCGGGGTGGCGCGCTCCAGCCGGGAGGGTTCCGGTCGTGATCGCCACAGCATGCTCCACTCGTCACAGCCCCGAACCCGCACCCGAACCTGAACCCGGTCTCGCGTGCCCGTGGCCCGCTTCCCCTGGCCCGTCGCCCGTGGCCCGTTCCCCGGAGCACGGGCCTCGGGCCACGGGACTCGGGACTCGGATCACGGGTGACGCAAAGCCGGGTTCAGGTTCGGGTTCGGGTTCGGGTCTGCCTCGCCTCGTCGTCTTCTTGCTGCTGACCGTCTCCGCCGCCCCGGCATTCGCCAAGCCCGTCTACATGACCGTGCCCCGCGCCTTCGGCACGGGAGAGGCCCCGGTCATCGACCTCGCCTTCCAGCGCCACGGCCCGGTGCAGCTCCGGGTGGTGCGGCCCGAGCCGCTGGACCCGTTCCTGGCCGGCCAGGCCAACCTGCGCCGGGCCTACGTCTCGCCCCAGACCCGGGACAACCCGGGCCGCTATCTCAGCCGCGGCGTCAACGACGCCCGGCTGCCGGGGACGTTCCTGTACCGCGCGCTGGGCGAGGACTTCCGCAAGGACCTCGCGCCCAGCCTGCCGGAGCGCGAGGAGGACGAGGGCGACGCTCGACCGCTCGTGAAGCTGGCCGAGGGGCCGGAGAAGCTGGTGGACCTGCCGCCGGGCACCACCCTGGTGCGCCAGGCAGTGGCTCAACCTGGATCTGGGCGGGGCCGGGCGCGACTACAGCGTGCCGGGCTTCGACGAGTACGGCTTCTGCCTCCGCCTGGGAGGAGCGGAAGGTCACGCTCGATCCCGCTGCCCGCCGGCATCTACCTGGTGCAGCTGGTCCAGGGCCGGGTGGAGGGCCAGGTGGTCCTGGTCGTCACCGACCTCCGGGTCCAGGTGAAGCAGACCGACGGCGAGGTGCTGGTCCGGGTGGCCGGCAAGGACCTGGCGCCCGGTCAAGGGCGCCCAGGTGCGGCTCAGGACCGGCGCGCGGCGCCGGGCCGTCGCGGCACGACGGACGACAAGGGCGAGGTGCGCCTGGCCGTCGACCGAGCCGCGCCTGCTGGCGCTGGTCCAGGCCGGCGCGGACCGCGCGGTGGTGGACACGGACTTCTACTCGACGCTGGCCGCCACGCCCGACGTGTTCGTCTACACCGATCGGCCCATCTACCGGCCCGGCGACGCGGTGAAGTTCCGCGGCATCGTGCGCCAGCCGGACGCCTTCCTGGCGCGGCTCTTCCTGCCCCGCGCCCGCGAGGTGTCGGTCTCGCTGGCCGTGGCCGAGAACCGCCAGGTGACGGCCAAGGGCCGGGTGGACGAGTTCGGGAGCTTCGCGGGCGAGCTCGAGGTGCCCGGACGACGTGGCCACCGGCGTGGTCCGGCTCACCGCCACGCTGGACGGAAACCCGCATGCCGCCGAGGCGCGCGTCGAGGAGTACGTGAAGCCCACCTTCTACGTCGAGGTGATCGGGGAGACCGAGACGGTGCGGCCCGGGCGAGGCCGTCAAGGCCAGGGTCCGCGCCCGCCGCTACGCCGGCGGCGTCCGCCGCCCGGGGCGCGCTACGAGGTGTTCCTCTACCGCACGCTGCTCGACAGCCCGGCCTGGGTGGACGACGCCGGCCTGGGCGCCCAGGGCAGCGCCGTCACCTACGGCACGGCCTCGACCACCGAGGGGAAGCTCTCCGTGCCGGAGCGGCTCTACTCCTCGCTCGAGGCGCGCCAGCAGGGCTACGCCGACGATCCCTGGGCCACCGCCCCCGACCTTCGACGAGAAGGGCGAGGCCGGGGTCGAGATCCCGGTCCCGGCGCTGGCCGCCGGCGACGAGCGCTTCCCCTGGCGCTACACCCTCTCGGTCCGCGCCCGCGACGACCAGGGCACCTTCGCCAACGGCGGCGCGCCCCTTCTTCCTCGCGCCGCTCGGAGGTGATGGGGCTGCATCCGGCCGGGCGCCGGTGGCGCTGGCCGGCGGCGAGGCACCGCTCGCCGTCCGCGCCACCACCCTCTCCGGCGCGCCCTACGGCGGCGCGAAGGGGAAGGTCGCCTTCGTGCTCCGCAAGGCCGACGGCGCCGAGAAGCAAGCTCTCCGAGCAGGCTCGTTCACCACCGGTGCGGACGGCGTCTGGCGCGGGACCATGCCGGCGCCGCAGGCCGGAACCGTGGTGGCGCGGGTGACGCTCACCGACAAGCAGGGCCGGCCCTGGACCGGCGAGGGCTCGATGCTCGTCGTGGGCAAGAAGGGCGAGGAGTCGGTCCGCGTGCCGGCGCTGCAGCTCGCGCTCGCGCGGCGGCGCGCTCGCCCCCGGCGACCAGGCCGAGCTGGTGGCGCTCTTCCCGGCGGGCTGGGGGCCCGGGGCGAAAGGACGGGGGCAAGGTCTGGATCACCCTCTCCGGCGCCGGCATCTTCGACACGCGGCTGGTGCGCGGTCGACGGGCTCTCGCTCGTCTACCGCTTCCCGGTGGAGCGGCGCTTCGGGAGCGCGGTCTACGCCTCGGTGGCCTACCCCACCGGCGCCGGCCGCTGGGAGGAGCGGACCGTGCCCTTCCGGATCGTCCCGCCCGAGCGCGTGCTCGCGCGTGACGGTCTCGCCGGAGCGCCCCGAGGCGGAGCCGCTCGGGCCGCAGACCCTGGCGGTGCGCGTCGTCGACCACCGCGGGCGCGGGCGTCCGGGCCCAGCTCTCGGTGGGCGTGGTCGACAAGGCCATCTACGCCCTGCAGGGCGAGCTCCGGCCGCGCGCGCTCGACTTCTTCTACCCGCTGGTGCGCAACAACGTCTCCACCTTCACCTCGGCCGAGTTCCAGGGCTACGGCTACGGCGAGCTGCTGGCGCGCGCCTTCCGGCGGCCGGGCCACGCCTTCGCGGCGGTGAAGCCGCCCACCAAGGCGCGCGAGGTCGACACCGCCTACTGGAACCCGGCCGTCATCACCGACGAGGACGGGCGCGCCCCGGTGACCTTCAAGCTGCCCTCCAACCAGACCCTCTGGACGGTGACGGCCGTGGCGGCCGACGCCTCGGGCCGCTTCGGCGAGGGCACCTCCGAGTTCGCCGCGCGCGGCGGCACGCTGCTCGTGGCCTCCGCCCCGCTGTTCCTCCGCGAGGGCGACCGGGCGGTGGGCTCGGTGCGGCTGGCGCGCGGCGAGAAGGGAGCGCGCCGGCAGCTTCGAGCTCGACCGTGACTGCCGAGGGCGCCCTGGCCGGCGCGGCGGTGAAGGAGTCGGTCTCGCTCGCGCCGGGCGCCGAGAAGATCGTCCCGGTCGAGCTCGACCGGCGAAGCAGAGCGGCGGACGGACGGCTGGTCGCTGGCCCTGGCGGGCGGCGACCGTCCGCTCTCGGACCAGCGCGACCTGCCGGTCCGGCCGGCCGCGGTGGAGGAGGTCGTCTCGGTGGCGCGCGTTCGGCGGCGGGCGGCTGCAGCTCGAGCTGCCGCCGCGGGCGCCGTGGTGGAGTCGGTGCAGCTCTCGCTGCGCCCGTCCTCGGTGGCCCTGGCGCTGTCGCAGGTGGAGGAGCTGCTCACCTACCCGCACGGCTGCCTGGAGCAGCTCGTGGCCACCACCGTCCCCAACGTCGCGCTCTACCGGGTGCTGGAGACAGACCGGCGCCGTCGCAGTCGCTGGACGCCGCCGGCGCGGGCGCTCCTGGCCGAGGCCCGCTCCCGCGCCGTCGCAGGGGATCGATCGCATCCTGGCCCTCTCCCGGCCCGGCGGCGGCTTCACCTGGTTCTCCGGCGTACGACGAGACCTCCGTCCCGCTCACCCTCATCGCCCTCGACGGGCTCGACGTACGCGGTCGAGGCCGGGCTCCTGGCCCGCGACGACCCGCGCCTGATCGAGTCGGCGCGCTGGCTGGAGAAGCCGGACGATCTCCCGCTGC
Organism: uncultured Pseudomonadota bacterium; assembly: GCA_963736345.1. GTDB lineage: Bacteria > Myxococcota > Myxococcia > Myxococcales > Anaeromyxobacteraceae > Anaeromyxobacter. Next base: position 79,270 of record CAVTOU010000009.1, read on the forward strand.
CGCTGCGACGCCACCCGCGCCTACGTGCTGGCCCGGCTGGACGGACCGCGCCAGGCGGCACGCGTCCGGGCCCTGCTGGAGAGGGTCGCGACCGTCGGTCGCCCGACCTCTACCCGCATCGCCATGGCGGCGCTGGCCGCCGACAGGGCCGGGGTCGCGAACGAGCCGGCGGTGAAGGCCACCCTGGCCACGCTCACCGCGCGCGCCCGCGATGCGCTGGCCCAGCCGGCCGAGCTGCGGGTGGTGCGGCGACGGCTACTACTCCTATCCGCTGCGCCGCGCCGGCCTCACCGCCATCCTCGGCCACGCGGCCTCGCTGGGCGAGGTGGACGTGGCCGTGGTCCGCCGCCGGCTCTTCGAGGCCCTCGGGGATCGGGCCTCGCTCTCCACCTTCGAGCGCTCCACCGCGCTCCTCCACAGCCTGTGGCTGGTGGAGCGGGACGCGAAGGCGATGAGGACCCTCCCGGCCCCGAAGGTGACCGCAGAGGGCGGCGAGGTGCCGCCGCTCGAGGTTCGCGGCGCGGCCCGCTGGGCTCGCCTGCCCACCACCGTCCAGGCGGTGAAGGTGGCCGACTTCGACGGACAGGCCGAGCTGCGGGCCCGGGTGCGGGTGCCGCTCGCGTCGGTAAAGCCGGTGGCCGAGGGCATGTCGGTCGAGCGCCGCTACTACCGGCTCCTCCCCGGCGGCGACCGGAAGCCGCTCGGTCCGGGTGACACCGTGACCCAGGGTGAGGAGGTGTTCGTCGAGCTGGTGCTCGACGCCCACGAGGGCGAGCCCTGGCACTCGATCCGCTCCGCCTACTACGTGGTGGAGGATCCCATCCCGGCCGGCTTCACGCCGCTGGGCGAGGACAAGGCCTACCGCGGGGCGCCGTACCAGCTGCCGCTGGCCCACGAGGCGCTGAAGCGGCGCTCGCTCTCCCCTGAGCGCGCCCTCTTCTACTTCGAGGAGCCGGCCTGGTGGAGCCGGACCCCGCACACGCTCGGCTACGTGCTGCGGGCCGCCTTCCCGGGGAAGTTCTCGGCGCCGCCGGCGACCATCGAGGACATGTACGCGCCGAGGGTGCACGGGAGGAGCGGGGCAGCGGTGGTGGAGATCGTTCCCTCGGGGGCGTCGAAGTGATTCCCCCGGACCCGAACCCCTGCCTGAACCCGGGCTCCCTGCCCGAGGCCCGAGTCCCGAGTCCCCTGGCCCGAGGCTCGTCCTCCGGTTCCGTCGGACCAGGGGCCAGGGGCCTGGGGACTCGGGACTGGGGTCAGGGTTCACGGGTTTCGGGTTCGGGTGCGGGTGCGGGTCCGTGATCACCGCTCCATTGACCGCGCTCCTCGTCTGCGCCGCCCCCACCTTCCACGCGGAAGGCGCCGTCCCCCCCGCGACCGAGCTTCTCGCCTCCGCCGCCTGGGACGACGAGGCCGCCTTGCTCGCCGCCGAGGGCGTGGCGCTCCCCTCCGCCCTCCGGCCCATCCGCATCGTCGCCGCCACCACCCTTCCGCCCGGCGAGTCCGGGCTCTCGCGCCTCGGTGTGATCGCCCTGCGCCTCGACCTGCCGGGCCTGCGCGGCGGACCGGGGGCGGGTGCGCTGTCCCTCCGCCACGAGGTCGCCCACCAGCTGCTCCTCGAGGCCTGTCCTCCGGCCTCGGGCGATCGGCTGTTCCACGAGGCCTTCGCCCTCTCCGCGTCCGGCGAGCTGCCGAGCTGGGCCGCCGGCGAAGAGGGCGGAGCGTACCTGCCCATCTCGCGCGCCCTCGAGATCCTCTCCCGGGCGGCGGCCAGCCAGGGGTCCCGCGGCATCGACGGACCGG